>NZ_PYNW01000005.1 GCF_003026105.1 Photobacterium sp. GB-56
TCGCTGCTTTGTAAGTTGCTGGGTGCCAATCGGTGCCTTAGTGGAGGCTTGAGCCGTATGCAGTGAAAGTTGCACGTACGGTTCTTAGAGGGACGGCACTTGGTAACAAGTGTCGTCTACTCGACAAAAATGAGTTAGACAATCTCCATGAACAGTGTGTTCACACATGATTATTTCGGTACTGAGTTAGCACACTTTTTAAAGTGGATTAAATAAGGTATGCACAATCCAAAGTGGGTTTCGCTTGAGTGAATATTAAAGGTAGCCTCAGATGAAATTAATAAATAGATACAGAGTCACTATCCTTTTGAGCGTTATCGGGTGGGGATGTCTGGCTGTTTACACCTATAAAGGCTCTTATGTCGATGACAATGGCGTGTTAATCGAATCGTTTGGTTTTATTCCTCTGTTTTGGCTGTTTCAATTATTGGCATTGGTGAGCTTAATTTATACCGCCGTAAAACATAGAAAACGAGGTAAGGTATAAGGCTCAAATAAAAGCGACGCTGTAATTTATACGGCATCGCTTTTTATTATCTTTTCTATTCAAATGAAGTAGGTTTTAAACCTTATCGTGACTCGAACGGGTAATAACGATAATTTTCCATACTACAAGTAAGCACTACATCACGACAAATGCCGAGTCATTCACTAGTCACTGGCTGTTTTGTCACGATTGTCGTGATTGTGATACCAGATATGTAGCTTGTATTGTTTTGGATAAATCCATTTACTAACTAATATTCAGTTAGTTAAGATTGTGGTTAGTGATGGGGATGAACAAGGATGTATGATGAAAAAACGGTTTTATTACCCAATGGTTGCGGCTTTCATTTTGCCAACCTTCTTTAAATCTGCGTTTGCCGATTACAGTAAAGAGTTTGATCAGTGCATTGATACGTTAGGAGCCTATAGCCCAGCCGTTGTTAAATGTATGAACGAGGAATTATCGAAAAGGGATAAATTGCTCAATACGGCTTATAAGCAATACATGGCGAGAATCCAAGATTTTCGTAAAGAAGATCTAAGAAAAACCCAACGATTATGGATTCAATACAGAGATGCTAAGTGTGGCATGTTTTATCATAGTGAAAGTGGCTCTGGTGGGTTAGAGGATTTACACGACTGCCTAATTACAGAAACTATCCAGCGCACGAAAGAGCTAAATGAGGGTTGGTAGTGTAAGCATGAAAGGGGCTGCAACGTCTTTCTATAATGTTATAAAAAAGCCCGATTTTTTAAATCGGGCTTTTTTTATCTATTCTTTCTAGTTCTTATTTGCTAATAACGTGGTGGTTAATAAGGGGCGATGCTTGGATCAACACACTGGAAAATCTGACCATTAGCATCATTTCTTAACAGCAATTCATGGCTTAATCGGGCGACTTCTCCCCGAGTGATCGCGCCATGCACTTCTTTATGTTGTGATAACTCACCTAGCTGGGTTGGCTCACCATCTTTCAGTCCGCCAGGTCGTAGAATCGTGTAATTCAAACTGCTGCTTTGTAGCCAAGCTTCAGCGAGTGTTTTTTCACGCACTGCGCTGCCAAACCCTGCTTTTGCACGGTCTGAAAGGTATTGCCAACTATCACCACAACCCAGTGAAGTAATTAACAATAAGTGTTGTGAAGTGCTTTGTTCTAATGCATTTGTTAAATAGCGGTGGCCAATGTAATCGACAGGCGTATCAGAGCGAAAACTGCCCATTGTCGAGATATTAAAGGTGTTGTCGGGCAGTGCTGCTACCGCCGCTTCAACTTGTTGTTTATCTGTTGCATCACAACAAAGGGACGGTATGTTGTGCTCGGCAAGCTTGGTATTGTTATTCGGGTTACGTGCAATGGCGATAACGTTCATACCTTGAGCATAAAAGTAATCTACCATTGCTGCGCCTAATCCAGTTGAAGCACCCCAAATTGCAATATTCATTACGTAAAAATCCATCTCAAATAACAGTAATGATAATAGTTTGCATTATTCTAATGGTGGAGTCATTAGTTTGGTTGATTATCTGTTTGTTATTAGTCGACTTAGAGAATTGCGTAAATGAAAAAACGTTGCCATCTTAGTGATGACAACACTTTGATTTATATACTGGCTTTTGTTTCAAGAAGTCGCTTAGTGCGCTTGTTTAACTCTCTTTGTTGTCAAACAGGGCGTTTGAGTTTTCGGCTTAGCCGCTCAATATTATTCTGTTAGCGGTAGCTCTACCTCACCAGTGGCACTGGTTCCCCAGTTAAAGGTTTTATCGTCTTTCCCTGTAATTTTCGCTGTGCCGTTTGCCAGCCAGCTATGTTGGCTATTGGTATCTTCATCATAATCAAATGGGGTGGTACCTAAAGATTCTGCCGTCCAATAGGTGACATCTACGGTTTTATCGTCACGGAAGAAGCCTCTGAACGATGCGCTATCTGATCCTGTTTCATTTACAATAAAGTGAATCGCGTTATCATCAACAAGGCGATAATTTAATGTGCCATCGCTAATGCTAGCAGCATGAAACTTGACGTTATCTTTGGTTTGAATTTTGAAGTCGGTTTCGCTAGAACGGGTAATATCAAGCACGCCACTGATCAACGAAATGCTAGAAAACTGAGTTTGGCTTACTGCGTCTTTATGATCGGCGATGTTACAGGTAAAGCCTGTCAGCGTCAGGCTAGGATTTTTGTTTGATTCAGCCGTCAAACATTGGCCACCAATATAAATAATCAATGTATTAATGTCAGTTGAGATCTGGGCATAATTTTGTTTTTGTTGGCTCGATAAGCTATCGATATTTAGCCCAACGGTTTCTACAATCGCATCTTCAGCATCATTAGAACCACACCCCAGCAATAAAGCCGATGCCAAAGCTAAAAGACTCCATTTTTTCATAGCATATTCCTATTGTTTATGTATGAAAGATCCCAACAAAAAAGTCAGTATCTAAGTAATCGTACTTTTGAGATTAGCTAAAGCTTTTTGATTTGATTGTCTTGAAAGTAATACTGTTATTCAATTAAAGATCATCGTTTCTTATGTAATAGGCACTCGGTATTTAGCACTTTTCTGTCGCAAATTGTTCACACTGGTAGCGATCAATCATGCGGTTGATACTTTCAGGTGAAAGTAAAAGGTGTGGCTTACTCGGCAGTGATAACACTATATCAACCACAGGTAAGCTAGGCAGGTGCGGGGCGGTTAGCTCGATCAGATCATTCGGCATGCTGCATTTCGCCATCGCAGAAATTGCCAAGCCTTGTCTTACTAAGCCTTTGTTTGCTGTTGCACTGCTGCAACAACTGACGAGCTGATAATGGCGGTTACGTTTTATGAAGCCTTCAATGGCGGCATCGTGGAATTTACAGTCGCGTTGGAATAATACAATTGGTAAGGGTTGCAGGTTAACAATGTCGTGATGTGGCGAGCCAACCCATATACCTTTGTCGGTTTGGAGAAAATAGCCTTCTTGTGAGGTAGGTGAACGGGTAACAATAGCAAGATCAAGTCGATTACTGTCAAGTAAACCTTTTAAATATACGCTTGGCGCACAGGTGATTTGCAGGCTAATGTGTGGGTGTTCTTCACGGAGTAAAGCCACAATGTAGGGCAAGATAGACTCCGCATAATCATCAGGACAACCAAGGTGGATGGTTTGTTGCGGTAACTTGTTTTTAAGTTCTAGCAAGGCTTCATCGTGGGTTGCGATAATTTGGGTGGCATGCGTTGCTAAGCGTTGCCCATCTTCTGTTAATACCAGCATTCGACCATCTTTAGTAAATAGCTGAGTATTGAGTTCATCTTCAAGCTTTTTCATCTGCATGCTTATGGCAGATTGAGATCGAAAGCTTTGCTTGGCTACGCGGGTGAAACTGCCAGTTTCTACGAAAGCTAAAAAGCTTCTTAATGCATCAATATCCATATGATATCCCTCTATTTAGCAATAAAAACATAGCGTTAAATCACTTCCATAACAAGCGGTAAATACTTCAATATTATTGATAGTTGGTATTCGTATTTTACGATAGTCGAATCGTGCTTTGCTGATTACAGTTAACTTTATCAATGAGGGCGGAAAAGTGCTTTCAGTTCAAACCCAGACAATACAAGGAGTGGTTATGGTTGTTTATGGCGATTTACAGTCGGGAAATTGTTTGAAAGTGAAGTTGATTTTGTCACTGCTAGGGATTGAGCATCAGTGGCAGCATATTAATATTTTGGAGAACGAAACCCATACGCCTGAATTTTTAGCGTTGAATCCTAATGGAAAAATCCCTGTTGTGGTGTTGGATGATGGCCGAGTGCTGTATGAGTCGAATGCGATTTTGAGTTATTTCGCAGAAGGCTCTGAATATTTACCCCAAGACAGTTTTCTCAAAGCTAAAGTCTATCAATGGTTGTTCTTCGAGCAGTATTCGCATGAACCTTATATTGCGGTAGCACGTTACATTCAAGTTTATTTGGGTATGCCAGCAGACAGAGTTGAACAGTATGAAGCGTTACATGCAAAAGGCTATAAAGCCCTCGATGTGATGGAGCAGCAATTGTCGAAATCAAACTTCTTGGTAGGTGACAATGTCACGATAGCGGATTTTGCATTATATGCTTACACCCATGTAGCTGATGACGGTGGTTATGATTTACGCGACTACCCACACATTAAGCGTTGGTTAAAAGCGGTCGGGCAGTTACATGCCAGTGTCGATCTGAAAGAAGCGGTGTAATGTGTAATTAGAGGGATAAAGGTATGTCACTTGTTATGTCAGATACGTTATTGACCGGATAAAGAGGTGTATTTGAATTTCATCGACGCAAGTGGTTGCCTTTATTGGAAAAGATCAGCGGAAAACATCACGGCTATTTTCTTCCATCTGAGGGTCGAATAACACTGCCTTAGCTTTTGTAGTTCTAAGAGCCTCGCTGCTTATGAACCGTATGGAAGGAATAAATTTGCAAAGCAATAGATCGCATTATCAAATATGAGCGTAGTTTATTATCCGACTTTTTTGAAAAAGGAGAATGACGAATCATGAAGCTGGCACAATTCAATATCGCAAAGGCAAAATACCCATTAGATGCACCTGAGATTAAAGACTTTGTTGATAACTTAGATAAGGTGAATGCGATAGCTGAAAGCTGTGATGGCTTTGTATGGCGCTTAAAAGATGAATCTGGTGATGCGACGAATATTCAGCTATTTGATGATCCTTCTATCATCGTCAATATGTCGATTTGGCACTCGGTGGATGATCTTAAAAACTTTATGTTCCGCACGCATCATAAAGATTTTATGCGCCGTAAAAGTGAATGGTTCCATGGCTTAACGGAAGCTAATTATGTTTTATGGTGGGTTGAAGATGATGAGATCCCCACGCCACAACACGCTGTGTCGCGACTTGAGCATTTGCGTGAACATGGCGAAACGCCTTATGCCTTTTCATTTAAATCCCGTTTTACGCCAGATGACTTATTGTTGCTGGATGAGCTGATTATAAGTAATCGATGAGTGGCGGGTATTAAAAATTCAATCTCAGTTTGTTTGTTAGTTGGCGGCTATGATTGGTATTAATGGTAGAACAATCTAAGCCAAAAAAGGTGTATGTCATGTTTACTGTTAAAGAAGCCACCCTTGATGATTTAACTCACGTTACGCCTTTGTATGAGGCATATCTGACGTTTTATGAAGTAGATTATAGCGAGAAAAACCCACTTCAATACCTGCAACAACGCTTAGGAAATAAAGAGTCGGTTATCTACTTTGTGGTTGATGAACAAGGGCAATATGTTGGTTTTACTCAATTATATCCGCTGTTTTGCTCGCTTGAAATGAATCGCACTTGGTTACTTTATGATCTGTTTGTAACCGAACCTGCTCGCCAACATGGTGTTGCGCAGTTGCTGCTTGATCGCGCTGATCAGTTAGCGAAAGAAACTCAGGCCTCTTTCATTATGTTAAGTACTGCTATCGATAATTTAAAAGCGCAGAACTTATATGAAAAAAATCACTACGAAAAAGACACTGAGTTTTTTACTTATCTAAAGCATTGTTAACGTTAGCGTTGATTTCTGGTTTTTCATTAGTTTGATGGTTAAAGATTTTACTAGCAATAAAGGCTGTAAATGGAATGGTAAGCACAATACCGATACTGCCTGCTAAACCGTGAATAATGCTTAACGCGATCACTGGGGTATTCATAAACTGTTCAACAGGCATTGAAAGACCCCAGACCATCATGATGGTGGTGAGCGAGCTACCTGCAAACGCTAAAATTAACGTGTTTGTCATGGTTCCCATGATGTCTTTGCCTATGTTCATGCTGGCAAGCATCAATTGCTTGGGAGTGAGTTTAGGATTGGCTTGTTGTAGCTCTTGATACGATGAAGCAATTGAAATGGCAACGTCCATCACGGCGCCTAGCGCGGCAATCATAATGGTAACAAACATCAGCCAACGCACTTGAATAGGATTTTCTGTGGCAAGGTAAATGACATCCTCACCTTTATCTAAGTAAATACCTGATAGGTGTGCCCATTCGCCAAAGGTTTGAGCAAAAATACCCGCCATGATAACGCCAACTAAGGTGCCTAATATCGCACACAGACTTTTCTTGTTATAACCAGAAACTAGGATGAAATTAACGACAATTTTTATTGCCATTAATTCGATAGTGACCAAGGCTGGGTTTATTCCGTCAAATATGGCTGGAATTAATACGCCAATGATCAGTGCGGCAGTGAAATACAGTGAAATCACAGCGTTTAAGCCTGCGCGTCCACCAAACAATAAAATAAGCCCAATAAAGACCAGTGCCATGGTGTAGATGGGAGTAGTACGCTGGTGGTTAAACGCCCAAAAATGGCTGCCGTGAATGGTTTCGCGGATCATCAATATGAATTCTGATCCTTTATCCAATAACACGTTATGTTGACGACTTAATGGGTTATTGATTTCAACGGTTTCATTGGCATGCTCACCTTCAAGTACTTTGATTTTTAGGTGTTGTGTACCGCGATATATCCCAGGCGCTAAATCATCTTCAAAGACATTTTCATCGATGATGTTTTCCACTTTTGCGGAGACGAAATGCTGAGATTGTGTTTTATTTGGATGGAAAGATTGGCTCAACAAAGGGGAGTAAAGAAAAATAGCTGTTGAGAGCGCAAAAATCATGATCGGGAAAACGTATTTTTGAAACATGTGGCCTACAGAGATAGTCATAGATAAAAAGCGGTAGAGGGTCTCTACCGCTTAGGGTGTTGAAAGCTATAAACGATTAAATTTTGTTATTTGGATCAACCGTCCAGCTACAGCCAAGGTTGAGTGCTTCTTTCGTTGCACTGCCGTCTGCTTTATAGGCTTTGTTTTCGAAATAACTGGTTGGATCGTTCATGTTTAGCGCATGACTAATACTTGGGTATTTCACGTTATCTGGGTTGATATGAATACACAGTTGTTGATGAGTAAACTGTTCCCAGATATCGCTATTAGCACGGTTCTTTGTGATTTCACCGTTCGGTGCTAACTGCTTAATTTGCCAGTTATTCGTGGTGTTTAGGTGCTCATCGTTGATGCTAATACCGTTATGCTCTGTTACGTAAGCGGTGATCATATCTCGGATTGCTGGAACCGTTGCATCACTTGAATCGTAGAACACATCATCTTTCGTGAACCAACCATTAGTGACCCCTTGGGTACCAAAGCGGTATGAGTTTAATGCTAGTTTGTATGTTGCATTTGGATCAAACGCTTTGCCGTCAACTAGGGTGATGTCAACACGTTCACCTGCAGGCTTTGTAAGATCAACGGTGTATTCAATGGCACCATCGAATAAGTCGTAGTTATACGCTTGAACTTCTGGATTAAATGAAACGGTTAAATCACCTTCTTTGTAAGTATTGAAGTAGTTGTATGACCACTCCATGTACTCTTTAAGGTGTGCACCTGTGATGTTTACGCCAATGAGTGCGTTATCGTATTTGTACAGGTTTGCGGAGTCTTTACGTTGGTAGTCTTGACCATCACGTAGGTTAGAAGTGTCGCTAAATAACGCAGCAGCAGAAATTGTCGCCCCTGATTTTTCACGCTCAATGAACTGAATTAAGTCAATCAGTGCGCTGTCTTGTACTTTTGCTTTGTGAATGGTGCTGTATAGTCGCGTACCTAAGTCATCAACAAAGTAGTCATCGTTTGTTGCTTCATCAGCACCGCCACCGTTAACAAAGTCACCGTCTACTTTACCCAAAGTTTCACGAGCATCTTCTACAGAACGATCATGAATATCTTGGTATTCATCAACCATGTTCTGATTTTCTGCGATCTCTTTGGTATCAAGGTTAGAAAGGGTGGTATCAACGATTTTCCATTTACCTGACGCATCTTTTTCAACGTCAATTTTCGCCATGGCTAAATCTGAACCCCATTTACCCGGTTCAATGATTTTTACTGAACCTTGGCGATTACTGTCGTCGTATTTACCTGATTTTGCTTTGTCTTCAACTAGGCCACTTTTCACACTGATGTCGTTACCGGTAGGATCGCCTTTTTTCACGGTTTCAATGTAAGTTGCGTGTTCGTGTCCTGCCATGATCACATCAAACTTGTCAGCCAGCTCTGCGGCAATGTTGTATACGCCCACACCTTGATCGGTTCGACCTAAGTGCAGCGCACCAACAATAATATCTGGCTGGTGGCGAGCAATAACATCATCAACGACAGCACGTGTTGCATTTAGCTCGTCTTCAAACTTTAAGCCTTTGAAATGCTCGGGTGCTGATGCTTCCCAGTTAGGGACATAAGAAGGGGTTAAACCAATAACCGCTACTTTACAGCCGTTAACGTTATAAATCTGGAAGCCACGCAGATAGTTTGCGTTATTTGATTCCCATTTGATGTTGCTAGAAATTACCGCGCCATCAAAGTTTTCTAAGTTACGGTCAAGGAATGAGCGATCAAAGTTAAATTCGTGGTTACCGGGCACCCATAAGTCGTAATTAAGATATTGTAACGCTTCGATCATTGGATGCGTTTCCATATCATTAAATAGCTGTGCTGAATTGCCTTGTACCGTATCACCGATATCTAACAGAATAAGGTTAGGATCTAAAAGGCGTTGTTGCTCTAAGATAGTAGCAATACGGGTTAAACCTGCGTGTTTGTCTTCAGTATCAATGGCATAGTCATAGCCGCGAAGGCGACCGTGTAAGTCAGACGTTGCAGCCAATGTGATGGTTTGTTTGTTTACTTGCTGATCACCTTTACTCACGACTTCTGGAGTGTGGGTCAGTGTTTGTCCATCAATCACTTTATTGTTGTCATCATGGTGGTGGTCATCATTACAGCCAACAAGGGCAATAGAGACAGCTAGGCTTAATGATAGAATTTTAAATTTGCGCACTATTCGAGTTCCTTAACGAATAAAAGATAGTTTCTTGGTAGGGGAGAAACGGCGCGATAATAGGGAGCGAATGTAAGCGTTGTGTCAGCGTTATATGATGCTTCTGTCATTGATACAAAGAATGGGACTTTGCCTGTAAATTCTTATTCTGAATAATTTGAGCTTTTAAGATGAAAATATTAATAAGGGTGAAATAAGCATGACTGGTCAATATTGTGTTGTTTTAACAACGTTTTCAGATCCCAAGGTAGGGAAAACTATTATCAATGAGCTGATTAGCCAACGTTTAGCTGCGTGTGTACAGGTGATGCCTATTCAGTCTTATTATCATTGGCAAGGTGAAGTGAATTGCGATCAAGAGCAGCAGGTGTTCATTAAAACCAAAACATCATTGTTTGAAGAGGTTAAAGCCACGATTGTTGCGCTTCATGATTATGAAACCCCTGAAATCATTCAACTACCGATAACAAATGGTTTTGGTGATTATCTTTCATGGATAGACAAAGAATGTCGCTAATTTAACCCAGTAAGTTAAAAACAGTGACTTTTCTTTGATTTATCTATTGGGTTTAGGTAAAACTAAAGCATATATTGTGTTGCTAATTTGATAAATAACATAAATTTTCACCTTAAAAGAGAACGGTAAGGTAAGGCAACACACAAGGATGAGATAAACCGTGGCAAAAGACATTGCTACGGCTTTATAAAAATTAAGCAGGTGTTATCTATTGGGTAATACACTGTGACAACATGGAAGTGAGCATTTATGTCGGATCAATATCAACCCACCCCTGAATCTGAACTGCGTGTCCGTTATAACGACATCACACGCGGTGTTTATTTTATTGGTACAACCCCACCAAAAACCAGTACACCGATTGAAGATGTTGAAGGCATTGCTGATCGTTTAGTTGATCGTATTCGTGATCTCGCGATTGATGGTTTGATTGTTTACGATATTCAAGATGAAGCATCACGTACCAATAAGCCGCGTCCGTTCCCTTTTAAATCGACCCATGATCCTCGTCATTACTCATCACTTTTGAATAAGAAAACCGACCGTCCTGTGATCACTTACAAGAGTGTGGTGCAGTCAGAAACGGAAGCGTTTGATGAGTGGCTAAATGAAGCGTGGGATGAATACCGTGTACGTGACATGGTATTAGTGGGTAGCCCATCGGCGAAAAATGATGTTTCACTGCCATTATCTACGGCATATCAAACGCTGGCTGAAAACCGTAATGACTTTTTTACCGGCGGCATTATGATTGCTGAGCGTCATGCTAAGAAAGGTAATGAGCATGAACGTTTAATTGAAAAGTATAAGCAAGGTTGTAACTTCTTTATTTCTCAAGCGATTTACGATACTCAGGCGACGATTGATATTCTGACTCGTTACGCGATTGAGTGTAAAGAGCAAGGCTTAAAACCGCAGCGTATTATCTTAACCTTCTCACCTTGTGGTAGTGCAAAAACGTTAGAGTTTATTGAGTGGCTAGGTGTAAGCGTTCCTGAAGCAACAAGTTTGCGTATTTTGAATGCGGAAAACCCACTGCATGAGTCGATTAAGATGTGCTGTAACAGCTTAAATCAGATCTTGGATGCGGTAGTGGAGTATGACTTACCACTGGGCTTAAACATTGAAAGCTTAACTAACCGTAAAGAAGAAATTGACGGTTCTATCTTACTTTACAAGTTGCTACGTTCTTCAATGGATAGCCACTTAGCAAAGCATGAATTCCGTTTGTTAAAGCGTAAAGCTCGCGCGAATAAACTCGCATCTGCTTAACGTGTTCTAGTAACAAAGATTGCTAATAAAAATGGCTACCGACTTGAAAGAGCGGTAGCCATTTTTGTATCTGTTTCTTTTTCAATTCTCTTTGGAGAGAGTAGCGTTAAGGTTTAGGTATTTGGCAATTTTTTTCTGAGGCGGGTTCGCAGCCTCCGGTACATAAAATATCACCAAGGTCGTTTTTTATCGCAAAGCCACCATCTTGTTTGGAACACTGGTAGTTATCTTGTCGGTCTTTGATGCATTGCCCTTTACCACATAGTGGGTTGCCGAGTTTATCTGCGTAGATATGACCAAAAGGCGGCGGGCATACATAGTCACCTAAGGTTGTTTTTAGACAGTAACTAGCACTCCATGACGGGAGAGAAAACAAGAGTAATGTTGCTAATAATATCGATCTCACCATGTATTCCTTTTCGCTAGTTTGAAAGCGGTAACGTTATTAAGCTATATGAAGTATTAATAGTGGCTAGGCTTATATTTGCTAATAGTGATGTAATTATAGTGTGATTGTGTGAGAGAAGCTGAGACAGATAAAAATCAGGAATAATTCTGATCTTGCGTCTTTGATTAATGCGACACAACGGTAAAAAGAGAAACTGATACGTTAAACAACGAGTAAACGAAAACAGAGATGATCTCTGCTTCCGTTACTGTGCCATTAAAAGGTGTCTTTACTTATTAATAAGAGCAATATCACGAATATATTCAGCTTGCACTTCTTTAGTGAAAGCATTGGGTCTTAATGCTTGAACTTGGCTAATGATGTCTTCTAATTGCCAGTTTTTTTCTAATAATAAGTGGGCTGCAAGTAAACCAGTCCGGCCTGAGCCACCCATACAATGTAGCGCGACTTTTTCCCCGTTATCTAATGCTTGGTGTAATGCAGGGGAGATTGCATCCCAATGCGGTTGAAAGCTTTCATCTGGGGCACAATCATCTTTTATTGGGGTATTGAACCATTGAAGCCCGACTTGCTGAACAACCAGTGGTAACAGACCCACTTTCTTTGCTTCCATTTCTTTGATGCTTAATGCTGTGACAACAATTGTGACACCTTGTGCTTTCAGTTGATCAATGCTGTCAACTAATGGCGTGCCTTTTGTTCCTGGACAAGGGGTTAGTACCAATCCTGCTGATTTATTGCTTATTGGTAATTCCCATGTTGGATGTGTCATGCGGTATATCCTTATCGTCTTTTCCATTTCTAAATAGTTATACACGGTAATTATGACACATATGATAATTCATATGTATTGATTTAAAAAATCTCATTAATGTTTGACCTCAGGTTTACTTGAGGTTTTATCCTATGTTGAGATTTATGAACTGAATAAGGACGTTTTAATGAAAGCGATAGGTATTGTTTATTTCTCGAATACAGGCATCACAGAAGCTTTAGTCGAGGCTTGTTGTGACGAGTTAGTATCAGATCCTGTAGAGATTATTATGCATAAGATAACGGGAACAGAAATTATAGAAGGGCGATTTGTTAATCATGAAATAATGGAAAAACTTCAGCACTGCCAAGCGATTATTTTTGCCTCTCCAACTTATATGGGATCTGTCGCGGCACAATTTAAAGCTTTTGCTGATGCGACAAGTGATCAATGGTGCGATCAGAGATTATCAGGAAAAATAGCAGCAGGAATAACTTCTGGTGGCTCACCGAATGGCGATCAAACTGAAACGCTACGGTATTTCCAAATATTAGCATCGCAACATGGCATGATTTGGATGGGAATAGATAGCCCTTCAAATTTCAACGCATTGGGAGTAAACCGCTTAGGATGTCAGGCTGGTGTTGTTGCTACCTCTGAGGACGGTAAACCTGATGCTAAAGATATAAATACGGCAAAATACTTAGCACGTCGTATCTATAATTTTATTCAGTAACTTGACGTTGGATCAGCGCTTATCAAAAAAGTCTTTATTACGAATATACTTTTGCATGAAGTGATAACTAAAAGGGCGCATGATCCAACTTATTATTGATCGTGATAATCGTATGATGGTGGGAATGTTTTGATATATTTTACCGTTGTGCAACCAGAGCATTTGCCCAACGTGCCAATGCATAAAAGGAATCGCGGGCAGAAAGGTGACAATATCTAGATCACAACAGATACGGTAGGTTTGTTGATGCAATGGGTAGTGTTTTTTAAAACTCCAAAATCCTGTTGCTGGCTGCCCAAAAGTGACTACACGCTTTATTGCATTTGGATAATATTGGTGTAAGTAGTCAGCACTGAGTACCGCCATTGCACCACCAGACGAGTGACCAGTTAAGCTAATGTGCTTACCGGATTCAATTAAGGGTTTTATTACGGCTTGGATCTGTTTAATGATTTCGTTGTAGTTCGATTGATTGCGGTGTGAGGTTAAATATGATGCTTGAAAGATATCGAGCTTTTGGCTATCGCTTAAATCTGGATGGCATTGATGAAAAGCATAGTTACGTTTTATGCTTTTTTGATGTATTAGATAATGATAACCCCAATGAACGTAATATGGCTTAGGTTGTGATTCGATTTTTTTCGGGAAACATGCAAGGTTGAGTAGCCAATCCCATATGTTTTGCGACCCTTTAAAGACTAAGACGACTTCTTTACTCTCGCCCCATAAAATACGAATAATAGTGCGTCCCCAGCGATCGACAATTTCTTCTCTGCCTTCAGGTAAAAAACCATATTGGGTATGATCAAAATCATCAGGGTAAGCCAGCTGACATAAAATCGCATATTGTTCATATTGATAGCGTTTTAGTTTATTCATCGTATTCTTTTTTTAGTTAACTTATCACCAGCATAAACACGGTATTTATCAATCTAATGACAATAAAAGAATACAGAGAAAGTCCAACCTAACACGTTCTGTATTAGGTCGGACTTAAATTAATGAGCACTCAGGGTAAATAAACTCTTTTGGGGGAAAGAGCCTAAGTTAATGTTCATTAAGCTACAAATGGCTTTGTAGACTCATCAATATTTCAATAGGTATCACACTGTAAGCAGAGCAAAACCTGTTTTCATATCGACTGTTGTATTTTTACGCTAAAATGAGGAAGTTAAAAGAGAACAATATAGGAAAAAAGGTTTCCTCTTTATGAGCGGTCAACGATTAAAATTGCAATTCCAGCGTCTGTACAACCATTTCTCAGGTAGGAATACTGAGACTAATCTTCATGATATTTCAGAAGTTTTATTTTGTACGCGTCGTAATGTTCGCATGGTCATCAATAAGATGGTCGATAAAGGCTGGATCGATTGGCAACCTGCCGTTGGGCGCGGAAAGCAATCACGCTTAATATTTAATAGCACTGACAGTGAGTTACAATTTATGCAAGCGCGTAAGTTAGTGACGGATGGCAAACTAGAAACAGCCTTGTCTGTGCTAGATAATAATGCTGAAAAACTGGTGCAATTGATCCATGAACAACTGGGTATTTCGCATGTTCATGGCAGGCAAATTGTGCGACTACCTTATTACCGAAGCTTTGGTAATCTTAATCCTTTCAAGCCACTTCGCCGCTCTGAACAACACCTTGTTAGACAAATTTTCAGTGGCTTAACCCAATTTAATGAGGAAAAAGGGGAAGTTGAACCTGACATTGCTCATGCGTGGGAAATGATTTCGGTAAGGCATTGGCGTTTTCATATTCGTCCTGCAATCCGTTTTCATGATGGGCGGTTACTTGAAAGTGATGATATTATTCAAACGTTTAAGGAAGTGAAACAGCAAGCGTTGTTTAAGCATATTGATGATGTTATTTCTCCCTTTGCTAATACGATAGATGTGTATTTAAAACGGGATGATCTTCACCTTCCTGCTTTGCTCGCGAATATCAGTGCTGTTATTCAGCCTGCAAGTTATCATCGTCGCTCTGATGCAACCACATTTCCGGTTGGTACGGGGCCTTATAAAGTCACGATTAATGATAAGCAGCGTTTAAAACTTGAAGCATTTGATATGTATTTTGGTTTTCGTGCCTTAACAGACGTAGTGGAAATTTGGATTTTAACGGGTTTTTCTGCTTGTTATTTAAAGCCATCACTAGAGTTAGCGCAGACACAAAGTGCAACCGTATCTAATAAGTTAAGCTTAGATCAAGGCTGTAATTATTTATTATTAAATAAAAATAAAGGCTTAGCACAACAAAAGGTTTGGTTAGATTATTTTCAATCTCGTCTAAACAGCTTGAGTATTATGCGTCATTTAGATCTTAACAAAGTCTCTAACTTTAAGGTGATTAATGCTTATGGCTTATTACCAGGATGGGTTTGTACAACAGATTACTCACACGATATTATTGTGCCAACGACGAAACGCTCTGTGACACTGGCCTATCAACAAGAGCATCCTATTTATCCTTATATTGCTGAATTGATAGCTGAAATATTAGCGAAAGACGGTATTACGCTTAAAGTGATTGAAATTGCTTTTGAAGAGATAATGCAAGGCAAACAAGCCGACAAAATAGATCTCTGGTTAAATGGCATGAGTCTTGGGAGTGATCGAGCCGATGCGATATTGCCATGGTTATATAACTTTGAGCAAATTGAACGCGCTATGCCACCTCAAGCATTCACGCAGCTTGATACTCTTATTGATAATTGGCGGATGAATATTACCCCTGAATTTCCATTAGAAGAGATCCAGAATTTATTGGTCAATTGTGGTCAAGTATTACCCTTATTCCATACGTGGTTAGGTGTTGATGGTAACGGTGAATTAGAAGGGATGTCGTCTAATCAATTAGGTTGGTTTGATTTTAAATCGGTGTGGGTAAAACCAAGACACTAAGTCATGTCATTAAGTTTTGAAGTGAAAATCAGAAGTAGGCGTTAAATAACGCCTACTGTATTTAGATTAATTATCGTTGTGATTTTCTTCAAATTCGAGAATATCACCAGGTTGGCATTCAAGTAATTCACATAACTTATCTAAGGTTGAAAAGCGTACTGCCTTCGCTTTACCGTTTTTAAGAATAGATAAGTTTGCCTCTGTCATCTCCATAGCTTGAGCCAATGCTTTTAATCGCATTTTGCGTTTAGCCATCATGACATCTAAGTTAATACGTATTGTCATCGTCGGCTCTTAAATGGTTAAGTTTTGTTCATCCGCAAGAATATAAGCTTCTTTCATTACCCATGAAATTATCAATACGATTAGTCCCATAATAATGGTGATAAAATCTATACCCAAAAAACTAATAGCGATCATTCTCTGTCCTGGTGGATTATTGAAGCTAAGTATGAGTGTCATAATTGGTTGATAGAATATTGAGCCACCGACCCAATAAAATATGCTATAGCCAAGTTTTTGATAAATAGTTGCATTTTCTAAGGTAAAGATATTGTTATTTTCATAATTACGGAAGAGTTTAATTAACTTTGTTAAAGCATACATGATAATTGAGCAATAAATGAGGCTAGCTAACGTTGCGATGAGTCTTGTTGTGAGTGTTAATGGCACTTGAGTAATGTTGTGTAAATCATCATACGATGTTTGTACTATTCCAGTGTTCGTTAAATAGGCATATGGCGTATCAATGGTTAGCCAAAAATAGCAAACTAATATAGGTGTTAAAACGAAAAATAGTTGAAACAGTAAACGAGCTCTTTTACTTTGCTTTTGGATATTAGACATGTATTACCTCTTAAGTTGATGAGGCAAGGATAGAGACTAAACTAGAGATAAGCAATAAAAAATTATCGTTTTACGATAATTTTTTGTTTAAATATTTGTGGTTAAAAAGTATTGTTGACTGTAATGTTTTGATAGATAAAGAAAAAAAGAGCAATATTCACTTTTCTAGGTGGAAAGTGAATATATACTCGTTTTTAGGTTCCGGATGGGATTTAATTTTTTGCCGAATATTTTAAATTCAAATGCTGCTGTGATTCCATAAAAGCGACATGTAGGTTAATGAGTTGGACACTTTCTTGCTGCCATTGAGGATCGGTTTGATGTTGGCAAAACTCCACCATAGCAACAATGATTCGATCTAGCTTTTTTAAGCTCCAACGCTTTAGTTCTGCGCTATAACTGGCATCACATACCACGGCTTGAAGTTTGGCATAAGAAAGTTGAATGTAACCAAATGCCTGCTCGTTATAGCCTTGATGTTGATAATATTTAGTTAAGCGAAAACACGCATCTAGCCAGTAGGCTAGAGCTTCACTGCCAGTCTCATTGTCTAATTCATCCATCATGCTGCTAGGCGTTTGCTGAATGAGAGTAACCAACTCTGAAAAATCATGGTTATGGTTGGGTTGGTACCACCCTTTAACTGATTCTAACCAGCAGTGAAGTGTCATCATGCGATTTTTTCCTCTTTAAGTGCGTTGACTTCTGATTCATCCCAGTTTGCTACAAAGTGATTGTCAGCAACTTGGCGATGTCCTGAAACAGACTTCAAACTTATTGCACGGATCTTATCGGCGCTCTGTGAATAATCAGGTTCTGAATCCACGAGTTTATTAAAGGGTAGATCAGGATCGGGCACTGCAGAGATTAATAATTTAGTATAAGGATGCTGTGGGCTACGTAAAATAGAGCGAGTGTCTCCCCATTCAACAATACGGCCACGGTACATTACAGCGGTTTCTTCTGCGATATAATGTGCAGTAGCTAAGTCATGCGTAATGTATAAAAAGCCAATACCAATTTTATCTTTCATCTCTTTCATTAGGTTCAACACACCTAATCGAATAGAAACATCAAGCATTGAGGTGGGTTCATCGGCGAGGATGATTTCAGCACCCACACCAATTGCGCGCGCTAGGTTCACACGTTGACGTTGACCACCACTGAGCTGATGGGGGTATTTATCAAGATCTTCAATCGGTAACTCAACCAATTCCATTAGTTCATTTAAACGCTGCTCTATTGCGTCTTTACCCTTCACTTGTTTATGAATTAACAGTGGGCGAGTAAGGTGATGGCGAATAGTATGAGTGGGATTTAACGATCCAAAAGGGTCTTGGAATACCATTTGGACTTTACCGCGATAATTCAATACATCTTTACGTTTACGAATAGTATCGACATTATCGCCTTTAAATAAAATTTCACCTTCCGTTACGCCGTGAACTTTAGTAATGAGCTTTGCACAGGTACTTTTACCACAGCCGGATTCGCCAACGAGCGCTAAAGTGCGCCCCTTATAGAGCTTAAAGCTGATATTATCGAGAGCACGAAAGATTTCAGTCGAACCAAAACCACCGCCAGCAGTGAACTCTTTCACCACATTATTTAATTCAATAATTGGTTGTTCCATTACGATATTTCCTCTGCTGAGATAGAAACGTGTGGGGCGTCTTCATGAATGTTAGGGAATGATGCCCATAACTTTTGGGTGTATGGGTGTTGAGGATTGTTACGTATTTCACGTGCTTGATTGACTTCAACAATTTCACCGTATCGCATCACGGCAATGCGATCACAAAGTTGACTCATAAGCGCAAGATCGTGAGTAATAAATAACACAGAGAAATCGAATTCTTTACGTAGTTGATATATTTGCTGCAAAATCTCACGTTGAACAACAACATCAAGCGCCGTGGTTGGTTCGTCCATAACAATGAGTTTTGGGTTGAGGCATAGCGCTATCGCAATAACGAGCCTTTGACGCATACCACCACTAAATTGGTGCGGATATTCAGATAAACGCTCGCGAGGGATATTAACCAGATCTAACAGCTTTTCGGCACGTTCTTTTGCTTGTTCATTGTTGTAGCCAAGGTGGTGGCGCATTACATCAGCAAATTGCTCTTGAATAGGGAGTACGGGATTTAATGAGTTCATTGCACTTTGGAATACCATTGCAATGTCTTTCCAGCGAACAACGCCCATTTGTTGTTCAGTTAATGTGATAAGGTTTGTACCGTTGTATTCAATACTGCCTTTTGTGATAAGTGCTGGCGGCTTGTGTAAGCGATTAATAGCAAAAGCGATAGTACTTTTACCACATCCCGACTCACCCGCTAAGCCGAATATTTCACTTTTACCTATATCAAAATTTACTGATTTTACGGCTTTAAAGTCGCCATTGTCTGTAATGTAGGTGACTTCGAGATCACGTACTTTCAGTATTGGGTCTGAATGAAACGCTTGTTCCATGATGCTCTCCCTGCAAAAATAAAACTACATGATAATGAAAGTGATTATCATTAATATTTAAACAAATTAAAGGAGCAAGAAGAGGGTTGCAAAGGTTCAAGTTAAAGAAAGTGAGGCAGGTATCAAAAAATCATGTAAAAGTTGAGTGTCGCAAAAATATATACCACAAGGGTAATTATTATTTGTGAAAAGATTCCATATGGCAGCAATAACAGAGATAAAAAAGAAAAGCCCACACAAGATCACATTGTAATGTTGTGTGGGGGGGAGGTGAAAGATCAAACAGCGGCTTTTAATGCAGAGATAAAAATATCAATATCGTCTTTTGTAATGTCTAAATGAGTGACAAATCGCAATGGGTTTCCAGTTGAGATCAAAATGTTTTGTGCTTTTAATGTGGTCGCCAATTGGGTTTGATCTATCTTACTATCGACTTTTGCAAATAAGATATTTGTTTGTACGTGACTCGTGTTTACTTCAAAACCATTCACTGTATTTAATTGTTCCGCTAAGTATTTAGCATTGGAATGGTCATCGACTAAACGACCTGTGTTTTCAGTCAGTGCAATTTTACCCGCAGCGGCAATGATTCCTGCTTGGCGCATGCCGCCACCAAGAACCTTACGCCAGCGACGGGCTCTGGCTATTAGTGCTTTATCACCCAGTAATAGTGACCCAATTGGCGCACCTAAACCTTTTGATAAACAAATGGTGAAAGAATCAAAATATTGAACAATTTCTGTAATATCGACATTGAGTGCGGTGGCTGCGTTATAAACACGCGCGCCATCAAGGTGAAGTTTTAGGTTATGTTGTTCAACAAATTCACGCGCTTGTTGAAGGTAGGAGAGCGGTAACACTTTACCATTGATGGTGTTCTCGAGGCTTAAAAGTGTTGTGCGGGCAAAATGAGGATCGTCTGGTTTAATTGCTGCTATCAATTTTTCGAAAGGAAGTGTGCCATCATCGGCATTTTCTATTGGTTGAGGTTGGATCGAACCTAAAACGGCTGCACCGCCACCTTCGAATTTATAATTATGTGCCTGTTGACCACATAAATATTCATCTCCACGTTCACAGTGTGCCATTAATGCCAGTAAATTAGCTTGAGTGCCAGAACTACAAAAAAGCGCGGCTTCAAATCCATGGCGTTTCGCTGCAAAAAGCTCTAAATCATTAACGGTTGGATCGTCGCTATAAACATCGTCACCCACAAGTGCTTGGGACATCGCTTGACGCATTGCGGGAGAAGGGCGAGTTACCGTATCTGAACGAAAATCTATCATTTATTATCAACTTCCTATTCTGTTTTATTCACTATATCACTGTGTACTATTTGGTTTCTATAGTCGTAGATCCTTGTTATTAAGCATATGATGACACTATGTTTAAAACAGAATATTTGATAGTTATATTAATATGGCATTCCCATAAAACATATTTTGTAAAGCATCTACACTTTAATAGTTGGTTGTTTATTATGCAATTATTGAAGAGACTCTGAGTACGGCCACACTAGGAGGATGATGTGATGTTAGTGGAACAACGTGATTTTACCTTACTTGGTAAAGTTCAGCGGCATGCTCATATTAGCGTAATCCCAACGGGTAAGTTACGCGTTAATATTCTTGAGGATAATGCAGAGCAAGAGGCTGAATTCTCGCAATTATGGTTTAGCAGGACCGGAACAAAAACATTATTAGTCTGCCGAGTTGAATCAAAAGTCAATTGGCAACTAGATCTTAGAAACCAAGACGCGAAAGAGCTCGAACACCTTATTGAATCGGCGCAAGAAGATTATGAAATCTTAATGCGTGATTTATAACTATCATCAATCTTGTTGAATGGTTTGGTGGGGCAATTTGTGATTTTGCGATATGAGTGTGTTTAACCCTGCTAGTAACTAGCAGGGTTTTTTCAGTTTCTAGGTTTAGGTAAAATGAGGCTTGCTTTCAAACCGCCGCGCTGGCTTTTGCTTAAAATTAAATCACCACGATAGCTATGCGCTAGTTCATTCACGATGTTTAATCCAAGCCCTGTTCCAGGGGTATTTTCATCTAACCGCACTCCACGGTGAAGTACTTGCTTGCATTTTTCTTCTGCAATACCAATGCCGTCATCTTCAATGACAAGGGTAATTTGACCTGATTGGTTCGACTCTTGGTAGACGCGAATCAAAGAGTTAGCCCATTTATAGCTGTTTTCGATTAAGTTACCGATCATTTCATCAAGATCACGGCTTTCTACTGCAACCATCACACTGCTATCAAGCTCGTTAACTAAGATCAGCTCTCGATTTGCGTAGACTTTATCCATGGCTAAGGAGATCGCATCCACTCGACTAGAAACGGCGGTTTTTGCCGCTAGGATATTCACAGCGCCAGCCATACGAGCACGACCTAAATGATAATCGATGTGCTGTTGTAACTGCTGGAGAGCGGGTACTAGCTTGGCTTTTGTTGGTTCATCGAGTAACGCGACTTCATTATTCAAAATAGCGATGGGTGTTTTAAGTGCGTGAGATAAATTCCCTGAATGATTACGTGCACGTAATAGTAGCTCTTGATAGTGGAAGAGTAAGGCATTTAAATCATCAATAACCGGTTGTATTTCAACAGGATATAATCCAGTTAGTTCTGTAGAATGTCCTTCTCGCACTAGCTTTAAATTTCGACGCAATTTACGTAGAGGCCACAGTGACCAGCTGACTTGTAGCGTGGTAAGTGTGAGAATACCAATTGCCATAATGGTTAAAATTAACCATAAACCTCGCGTTAGTTGTTGCAAGGTCTTGAGTAATCGATCCTGATTGACGGCAACGGATAGTTCTACTGGATAATCACTATCAGGCAGTAGGAATTTACGTTTAACCACGATTAAGGATTGTTTATTAGGACCTTCAAAACCCTCTTCACTATTCCCTGAAATGGTGGTGTCCCATAACGAGCGTGAACGTAGATGTTGTTTGTTGAGTTTGAGTGACCAATACAAACCGCTATAAGGGGAGTTAAATCGCGGGTTTGATAATCGACCATCAAGAAATACACGACCATGCGCATCAATATCGACAAGCGCTGTAATTTGATCAAGGTATAAATAAAGCTGGGTTTTTTCTTGGTCAATAAGGTAGCTTTTAATAAAGCTTGGCACAAGATAACCAGCCGTGAGTGTGATCGCTAATAGCCATATTGCAGAAGCGCTTAATAGGCGATTACGAATACTTGGCTGGCCTTTTTTCCGCATATTAATTCGCATTAATCCGATATCCAAGACCGCGAACTGTTTTTATTACATCATTGCCAATCTTTCGACGTATACGACCAATGAAGACTTCAATTGTGTTGGAATCACGATCAAAATCTTGCTTATAGATATGTTCCACTAATTCTGTACGTGAAATAACCTTATCAGTGTTATGCATAAGATAAGATAACACTTTGAATTCAAGTGCTGTAAGATCAATGAGTTGGCCTTCCCAAGTCACCTTGGAAGTACGTGTATCAAGGCTTAAATTACCAGCTTGAATAACAGGAGAGGCATTACCTGTAGAACGGCGAAGTTGCGCTCTAACACGAGCGACTAATTCCACCATCTGAAAGGGTTTGGTTAGATAATCATCAGCGCCTGCATTTAAGCCATCGACACGTTGTGTGAGTTCATTACGTGCACTTAAAATAACGACAGGGCAGTTTACATTTTCTTCACGAATACCTTTTAATACGGTAATACCATCAAGTTTAGGAAGACCCAAATCTAAAACAATAGCATCCCAAGGTTCTGATGTTGCACGATAGAGGGCATCAATACCATCACAAGAAAGCTCTGCCACCCAACCGCTTTGTTCTAAACCAGCGATAATTTGTTCGCCTAAAGTTACTTCGTCTTCTACGACAAGAATTTTCATTTTGGAGCCCTGATGACATTTTCTAAATGTCGTCCTTTGATATTTAACATTTGTAAAGATTGAGCTTGATATTCAACTTTTATTATATTGTTTTGATTATCAATAAGCTTTAGTTCATAGATCCACTCACCATTGTCTTCGTTGAGCTCTACTTTAATTATACGTGCTGATAACTGTTGAGAGACTTTATGTTGAAGGGCTGAATAAGGCTTGATTAATCCTTTCTCGACAGCTGTCATTACATCATCGTGATGCTCTTCATCGTGGGTTATCGGCGTTGCTAATGCACAGAAAGTCAACGATCCGAGAAGCCCGACTATATATAAATATCTATGACGTATTTTCATATTTATAATTGTAACGTAACAACCATGAATGGAAAGTGAATGAGACGACTATGATAACGTGTGTAATGCTCATAAGTCGTTAAATTTTTAAGCTTTTATTCGAAAATTATGATCCCGTTATAGTAGAATAAGTATTGCATGAATGGTGTTTTTAAATTTTATTCAAATTTAGTGAATAGCTTGCTAGTTTACGGCATTTATCGCAAAATTGCGCAATAAAAAGTAATGAAATAGGTAACCCACGATGGCTTCTAGCGCACACGCACTTCATATTTTAGTGAAACACAAAGAATTGGCTGATGATATTCTAGAACAGCTTAAAAAGGGTGCAAAGTTTCAAGATCTTGCTAAGAAACACTCAACGTGCCCGTCGGGTAAAAAAGGGGGAGATCTTGGTGAGTTCCGTAAAGGTGCAATGGTGCCGCAGTTTGATAAAGCGGTCTTTTCTGGTAAAGCAATCAGTACCAGTGAAGCGTTAAAAAAGAAAAATAATAACTTACGCGGATTAATTCCAGAACCTGTAAAGACTAAGTTTGGTTGGCATGTGATTAAAGTTCTTTATACCGTTTAATCTATTTATTGAACCAGATTGAATTTATATTAACGCTCTTATTTTAGAGCGTTTTTTTATGCTTAATAGATACATAATAATATTATTAATGGTATCTATTGGTTGTTATTATTCAATTGTCTATGTGAATAAAGTGGCTAATTTACATTGATTTACGCTTTAAAGCTATTTAATTAATCTGTTTTTCCATAGTATTAATATATGCCCTTTTTATGGAGAATGACGATGAAAGGTTTATTCGATCAGCTAATAAATCAAGCTAGTAATTATATGGATAAGGGAAAAACCACATCTAGTTCAAGTACCTCTGATTTATTAAAAGGAGCGACAGCCGGTGGGGTTGTTGGTGCATTATTAGGCAATAAGAAAAGTCGTAAATTAGCCAAAAAATATGGTGGTAAAGCTGCCTTAGTTGGTGGTACTGCTGTGATTGGCACGGTCGCTTATCAGGCTTATAAGAAATGGTCGCAAGAGTCATCACATGCTTCTAATACGGCAATGGACTCACAGCAAGCGATTTCCCCAAATACCCAATTAAGAACAAACCAAGACTTGTTAGTTCAAGCTATGATTTTTGCAGCAAAAGCTGATGGTCATATTGACGAGCAAGAAAAAACAGCGATAGCACAATGGATGATTGAAAATGGGATCAGCCATGATGTTGAAACTGTGATTGTTCGTTGGCTAAATGCACCGTTAGATCCCCAAGTCATTGCGGCGCAAGTTAGTGGCTTAGAGCAAGCTTCTGAAGTTTATTTAGTTACATTATTGGCTATTGATGTCGATCATTTCTTAGAGCGTGCTTATCTTGACGCATTAGCCCAAGCATTAAAACTGCCAGTAGGCTTAGTTCAGCGAATAGAAGAACAAGCAAATGTTATGTCGTGATTGATTTAACACAGCTAAGATAGGGGCTAATTAAATATAGCCCCTGATTGTCAATATTATTTTGTTTGACCCGCTGGCATAGAACTATTGATTCTGACTGGACCTAAACCAATAACACACTGTTTATAACCTTTTTCCCAGCCTTTTAGGTAAGCTGCTCTATTTACGGTATCGTAGCTATTTACTATTTCTTTGGATGGTAAAAACTGCGCTTCCATCGCATTTTTACAACCATCGTCATATCCTTTTTTTTCTACTGGCGCCGTATTTTGTTTTACGATTTTTGTGATCACTTGTGGTTCTGATTGCGGTACAGTCTGTGTCGCACAACCTGAAATCAATAAAGTTAAGCCAATAAAGGGTAAATATTTATTCATAATATACTCAGTTATATATTCAATCTTGCTGTGATTACAAAAGCGACAAGCAAAACCATTATAATTCGTTATGAGTATATTATAGCAATACCCTTAATCAAACCGTAACCAATGCCATAGTGGTTGAAATTGTGAGTATTTTAAGCGATGAACTAAATGCATTATTGCTTAAGCGATACAACTATCTCTTTAGAAGAGCGAGTATCACTCCAATTTAATAATTTTGAATAGAAGTATTTTAGTATTATCAGATAGATAGTGATGAGACTGAAACTGGTTATGGTACTAATCCCTTGTTGAAAATGATTATCACCAGAAAGAAGTAATATTAAGCCAAGACTGACACCAAGTGATGAAATCATTAGCCATAGCGGAAAACTAAGTCTGAAAAACTGATAGAAATGGAACAATACAGAGAAGATCACTTTCTTTAAATGAAACATAATGTACTCCTAAGCGAAATTGTTGCCTAGTTGTTAAATTATTCCAGTTATTGATGAGAGTGAAGTGCAGTGATCAGATTTTGTGTCGTTGTTCATGGTTTGATGGTAACGATGAGGCGGTATTTCGCATCATCGTTATAGCCATACCATAATTACTTTTGTGCCTATGGGTGAGTTGGTTTAGGAATATAACGGCCTAAACGATCAATTTTTCTGTTTTTAGAGAAGAACATTTCAAGCTCAATCATGACCCCAGGGTTAGCGTGATAGTTGTATTCACGAGGGAATTCTAGCTGCGGACGAACACCTAGATATAGCCAGTGTTTGTAAATACGTTTATTCCATGTTGCAGATATCCAATAGTTTGTGATTTCTTTATTTTCTCCAGTATCAGCACTGATCCCTGTTGAATATTCGAATAAATTCTTATCATCATAACGATGGAATAATTCAAATTGCTGGAGAAGTTCCCATTTATCGTCTTCTTTCAAGTACTGCGCGCTGGTTGTGGTTTTGAATATTTTCGAATGCTCAGGGTTTATCGCGTAATAGCCACTGAGCTCACTCAGATAACCTAACCCTTTTGAGTGATAATAAAAGACTTGTTGTTCAAGTCGGGTTGTCCAGTTTTCACTAATAGGATCAACGCGTGTAAGTCGCATTTTTGTGAAAGGATCAAGTGGAAGCTTTAATTTAATACCAATATCAAAATCTGAATTCCAGTTGCCAAAGTGGGCATCTTGAAGACGAAATGCACCCACAGTATCGCCTGATGTGGTTTTGTTGCCTGTGGCAATACCACGTTGCTTGTTTTCAAGACTATCGAAGTCGCCGGGCTCGGAATCAATGATTAGTTTCCAGTCTCTTTTTACATGGGGCAGGTCAAGTTTGAAATAAACTTTGAAGTCATTATCAAGTTTGCCACGGTAAGAGTAGGCTAAACGATTACGAATACGTAAATAGCTTCGGTTGGTAAGTGCACTTTCGTCATCGTCTTTCGCTAAACTTTCGTCAAGGTACTCGCCAATATCATGGACGGTGTTGGTAAGTGATTGGTGTGAGTCATCAACCCAATCTGCCATGCTTGATTGATTGTTGGGATCAGTACTCGTGTCGCTAACGGGTTCAGCTTGGCTAATACTGGGTATTATTGAGAATAAAAAAAACGGTAAACAAAGCTGTTTATAGCGAGTTTTAAATGAGACTAATGGTTTCAATTTGTTCAAACTTCCTTTTCGAATTCGTCACTATAGTTCTAAATAAACATCAAAATACAGATGTTATTTTTACTGAGAATAGAGACACTTAAATTGTTATGATTTTATGCTAACAAAGCTAATTATCTCAGTTGTTATATTTTCATCACTAAATCATCATCTGAATGATGTGTAATCACACTATACTGAAAATGATTTTTATGCTTACGTCCTCATAGCTAGGATATTATTGATACACAGTATTTATCAATCGCTTTTGAATATTGTGGCTTATTATCACAAAGCTTTTGTGACATGTAGTGTAAATATTAATGGTATGTTCTAGAACTTAATGACAGTTTTAGATATTTCTGTTATTGAATTATATGAAACTAAGTGCGCTCGAGGGATGTATGGATAGTTCAGAGATAGAAAGCATTAAACGGGATATGTCAGTAAAAGTTCATGATATTTTTGATAACTTTGAAGAGCATAATAACCGACTACCAACGATGGAAGAATTTCGGAGTATCTTTCATGATTGTGCTGATCACTATTTAGGCCCATTAGATAAACAGATTGTCGATGGTATTAATGCTAATTTAGAGCGTCAACGTATCCGTGAACAACAGTTGTGGGACGCTGTGAACGAGCTTGAATCTGAAGAACGAGTTCGTAGAGACGCTGAATAAAGTTTATGGGCGATGCGCCATAGCTAAAGCAACTTTTGACTGTGGTCGTATCCCCAATTGTTGGCAAAATGTTTGACTAACCAGTGTGAATTTTTCTAAATCTATGCCGGTTTTGATGTTAAGTCCTTGGCATAAATAAAGAACATCTTCTGTTGCTACATTACCACTTGCTCCTGGTGCATATGGGCAACCACCTAATCCCGCAATACTACTGTCTATTGTCGTAATACCCATTTGCATTGCTTGATAAATATTCGCGATTGCTTGCCCATAACTATCATGGAAATGGACGGCGATGGCTTTTGATTGAAGTTGCTGATTTACACATTCCAACAGGGTAGCAACGCGTAATGGCGTTCCTGTTCCTATTGTGTCTCCCAGTGACACTTGATAGCAGCCCATGTCGATGAGAGCTTTTGCAATTTCTGCGACTTGTTGTGGTGGTGTTTTTCCTTCGTACGGACAATCTATCACACAGGATAAATACGCACGTACAGGTATTAAGTGTTGATGGGCTATCGCAATAACAGATTCAAATCGTCGAAGGCTTTCATCAATACTGGCGTGTATATTGTTTTGCGTGAAGGTTTCAGAGCAAGAAGTAAAGATAGCGACTTCATTGGCATTAACGTTAATGGCCGCTTCTAGGCCTTGTAAATTAGGAGTCAGAGCTGAGTAGAAAATATTGGGATGGCGTTGAATGTGCGAAAATACACTATCCGAATCAGCCATCGCTGGGATCATTTTTGGCGAAACAAACGCACCTGATTCGATATGCGTTAAGCCTGTCTGACTCAATTCATTAATCAGCGCTATTTTAAGCGCTGTTGCTTTATCACCTAATGTTGAAAGATGAGGTTCGTTTTGTAATCCATCACGGGGCCCAACCTCAAAAACGGTAATAGCATCGGGTAGCGATAATTGAAGCTTATTCGTTAATGTCATTGGCTTTACTCCAACTTGGTGGGACTTTATCGAAAAAAGCTTGTATGCCTTCTTGTGCTTGTGGTGAACATCGAACTCGGGCGATTAATTCACTGGTATAACGAATTAAACGTTGATCAATGATTTCGACTTCACATTGACGACATAAGGTTTTGACTGTTGCAAGCGCTGCTGGGCTATTGGTTAAGATTTGCTGAATTATTACCTGTTTTTCTTGTTGTATATCATCACAAATAAGATGAATTAAACCAAGTTCGAGTGCTTGTTCTACCGTGATTAACTCTGCGGTTAACATAAAACGTTTTGCTTGGCGGATCCCAATTGCACGACAAACATACGGGGCAATTGTCGCTGGCACTAACCCTAACCTTACTTCACTTAAACAGAATTTAGCGTTGATACTTGCAATAGCAATATCACAGCAGCAAATTAACCCTAATGCCCCCCCAAAAGCAGCACCTTGAACGATGGCAATGGTGGGAGCTGGAAAGTGGTTGAGTTGATTGAGAAGTTCAGCAAGTTGAGCTGCATCTTGTTGATTATTTTGCTCTGTTTCTAAAGCCATGTTTTTCATCCAATGCAGATCAGCACCCGATGAAAAATGTTTACCATTGGCTTCAAGTAGTAGGCCGCGTATCTCTTTGTTTATTTTAAGTTGATTAAGGGCGGTGAGCAGATCACCGATGATTTCAGCATTAAAAGCATTCGATTTATCGACACGGTTTAAAGTAATGGTCGCGATATTATTAGGTGAAACCGACACTAAGATATTTGGTTGTGTTTTCATAATATGACCTAAAAAGTTACATGCGGAAAATACCAAATCGGGTTTCTTTTATAGGGACATGCTGAGTAATTGAAAGCGCCTGAGCTAATACATCACGTGTAGATTTAGGATCAATAATGCCGTCATCCCACAGCCTTGCACTGGCGTAGTAGGGATGACCTTGTTTGTCATAGAGCGCTAAAATCGGCTGTTTGATTTGTTGTTCGTCTTGCTCTGTCCAAGGTTTATTTCCTCGTTGGCGGATAGCCTGAGTGATTTGTGATAAGACTTCAGCGGCTTGCTCACCTCCCATGACGGATATGCGCGCATTAGGCCACATCCATAACAGAGTTGGATCATAAGCTCTCCCACACATACCATAATTCCCTGCGCCGTAAGAGCCTCCGATGATAACGGTAAATTTGGGCACATTGGCACAGGCAACAGCCATCACCATTTTTGCGCCGTGTTTTGCAATACCTTCTGCTTCAACCCGTTTACCAACCATAAATCCGGTGATGTTTTGTAAAAACAACAGAGGGATTTTCCGCTTACAACATAGCTCAATAAAGTGAGCGCCTTTTTGTGCCGATTCTGAAAATAGAATGCCATTATTAGCAACAATACCAACAGTGTGACCTTCAATGGATCCAAAGCCACACACGAGGGTATTGCCATACATAGCTTTAAATTCGTCAAATTCAGAGTTGTCGACTAAACGGGCTATGAGCTCTTTAATATCAAATGGAATACGGATATTGGTACCCACAATGCCGTAGATGTCATCCATGCTGTATTTAGGTGGAGAAGCAGTCGAATCATGATGAATACTAGCACTTGGTATATTGCAGCTAGCAATAGCATCACGTGCAAGACTCAATGCATGTGCTTCATCATTAGCATAATAATCAGCAAGACCTGATTTTTTACAATGAACATCGGCTCCACCTAATTCTTGTGCTGTTACTTCTTCACCTGTTGCTGCTTTTACTAAAGGGGGACCAGCTAAATAGATTGTTGCTTGATCTTTTACCATGATAGACACGTCAGACATGGCTGGAATGTATGCGCCACCTGCAGTGCACAACCCCATAACTACGGCAATTTGAGGGATCCCTTTCGCTGACATTTGAGCTTGATTGAAAAAGATGCGACCAAAATGATCTTTATCGGCAAAGACTTCGGCTTGGTGGGGTAGGTTAGCGCCGCCAGAATCAACAATATAAATACAGGGAAGATGACACTTTTCAGCGATTTCTTGGGCTCTCAGGTGTTTCTTTACCGTTAGTGGGAAATATGTTCCACCCTTAACTGAAGGATCGTTGGCAATGATCATACACGCATGCTGGTGGATGTAGCCGATGCCAGCAATAATGCCCGCACAAGGCACGGCTTCGCTATAGACATTTAGTGCGGCAAAAGGGGCTATTTCTAACCATGGACTGTGTTTATCAAGTAACTGATGAATTCTTTGTCTTACTGGTTGTTTACCTTGTTTTTTTTGATGTGCTAATGCCGATTCTCCACCACCTTGATGGATTATCTCTAGCTGGGTGTTTAAGTTGTCAACCAACAATTGCATCTCATCATTATTGTTTTTGAACCATTGGCTGGTTGTATCTACTTTTGAGGTAAGTTGAGCCATGGCTTACTCCTTAGCGAGCTGATTCTGAGAATAATTCACGTCCAATTAGCATGCGTCTTATCTCTGAAGTTCCTGCACCAATTTCATAAAGTTTGGCATCTCGTAATAAACGTCCGGCAGGGTAATCATTGATGTAGCCATTACCACCGAGTATTTGAATGGTTTCTAACGCCATTTTTGTGGCTAGTTCAGCACTAAGCAAAATTACGCCAGCTGCATCTTTACGGGTGACTTCACCGCGGTCACAGGCTTTTGCAACGGTGTAAACATAGCTGCGAGCAGCATTGAGTTGGGTATACATGTCTGCAATTTTGGCTTGGATCAGCTCAAATTCACCAATCGCTTTGCCAAATTGTTTTCGTTCATGGATGTAAGGGATCACGACATCCAAACATGATTGCGCGATACCGAGTGGGCCGGCAGCAAGTACTACGCGCTCGAAGTCTAATCCACTCATTAAGACTTTTGCGCCGTGGTCGACGTCACCCAGTACGTTTTGTTTCGGTACTTTGCAGTTAATAAAAACTAACTCGCACGTATTTGAACCACGCATACCTAATTTGTTGAGCTTTTGCGCAGTAGAGAAACCATCAAATTGTGATTCAATAATAAAAGCAGTGATTGCGTTGGCTGAGGTGCGGGCATAGACCACAAGCGTATTGGCTTCTGGTCCATTAGTGATCCACATTTTATTACCGTTGAGTAAAAAATGATCACCGTGATCTTCTGCTTTTAACTGCATGCTCATAACATCAGACCCAGCATTCACTTCGCTCATTGCCAGTGCACCAATGTGTTCTCCTGTGATTAATGCTGGTAGGTATTGTTGCTTCTGAGCATTATTACCATTTCTGAATATTTGGTTTGCACACAAGTTAGAATGAGCACCGTAGCTCAATCCGATTGAAGCAGAAGCACGACTGATCTCTTCCATCACGATAACATGTTCTAAATAGCCCATAGCAGCCCCACCGTATTGTTCAGCAATGGTGACGCCAAGTAAGCCCATTTCGCCTAATGATTGCCAGAGGTAATGGGGAAATTGATTGTCTTGATCTATTTCGTTAGCGATAGGAGCAATATGTTCAGCAGCATATAAGTTAACCTGTTCGCGCAGCATATTGGCAGTATCACCTAAATCAAAGTTGAGTGGTGAGTATTGGCTATGCATAGTAAAGCCTCCTTTGCGGAACCTGTTCAGATTACTTGTCTTTGTATGATTCTGTTTTTATTAGGGTGTGCATACAGCGTTTTTTTGCGCGTTCAAGTTCAATAAGAGTGATATCAATATCGGCGCGTTGATGGGTCAGTTGTCGTTGTTTTTGGTCGATGATGTTGATCATGGAAAGAAGCTGAGCATGGCTTTTGTTGTCATCGTATAAACTGAAGAGTTCCCCGATTTCTTGTAAAGAAAAGCCTAAACGCTTACCGCGAAGTATTAAACCGAGTCGAATTTTATCTCGTCGTCCATAGACACGATTAACGCCATCTCGTTTAGGTGAAAGCAAACCTATATCTTCATAAAAGCGAATACTGCGTGGTGTTATTTTAAATTCGTTTGCAAGCTCGCTGATTTTGAAAGTCATCACATTGAGTCTCCTGCAACGTTAGATAGGTAAAAACTTTTCACCTATCGGTTAAGCAGAGCAGTGATTTTGAGTATTAAAATCCCAGCAAATGTTTCTTAACGTTTACGTAAATGTTAGTGCTATGCTTACAAAAGCGTCAAGAAATCCCCTAATATTCCTGCAGGCAATGTTTTCTAAATTGACGTAAAGAGGTGATTGGTATGAGTAAGGATATTCTGATCGTTGCTGCTAAAAGAACGCCAATTGGGAGTTTTCAAGGCGATTTACGGCATTTTTCCGCCACTCAGCTTGGTAGTATTGTTATTGAAGCAGCATTACGAGATGTTAAACGTGTTCAGCCAACAGATACGACTTTAGAACATAATAATGAGATAGAGTATGAGCACATTGCACAATTGATTGATGAAGTCTTTATGGGCTGTGTATTAACGGCAGGTGTTGGGCAAGCCCCTGCAAGACAAGCAGCTTTGATGGCAAAAATTCCTGTATCGGTTTCCTGTACTACGATAAACAAAGTTTGTGGCTCAGGGTTAAAATCAATCTTATTGGCTTGCGATATGATTAAAGCTGGAGCGATTCGAACGGCTGTCGCTGGAGGCATGGAAAGTATGACCAATGCACCTTATTTACTCACAGACAGTCGAAACGGTATGCGAATAGGCCATAAAGCGGTACTTGATCATTTATATCTAGATGGATTGCAAGATGCATTTGATGGGCACTTAATGGGCGTTTATGGTCAACAAACGGCAACAAAATATAATATTTCACGAGAAATCATGGATGAATGGGCTGTAAGGTCAATTAATAAAGCCCGCAAAGCGGATAGTCGTCAGGCATTTCACGCTGAAATCGTCCCTATTACCGCTCAGAGTCAAAAAGCATTAGTGACGGTTGAAAAAGATCAGCACCCGAATGAAGTGAATATTAAGAAAATACCAAACCTTCCTCCTCTATTTTCGCAACATGGTGAACAAGGTACGATCACTGCCGCTTCATCAAGTGCTATTGGTGACGGTGCCGCAGCTTTAGTGTTAATGGAAGCTGAACAAGTTCGACGACAAGGCTTATATCCACTGGCATCAATTAAAGGTTATGCCAGTCATAGTCGATCCCCCGATGAATTTACCATTGCACCTATTCATGCCATTAACCAATTATTAGATGATCTTAATTGGTCTACTGATGATGTGGACTTGTGGGAAATTAACGAAGCTTTTGCTGTGGTGACAATTGCCGCGATAGAGCAGCTAGGTATTGATGCTGAAAAAGTGAATGTTAACGGTGGAGCTTGTGCATTAGGTCACCCAATAGGCGCGACAGGAACAAGAGTCGTGGTGACATTAACCCATGCATTACGACAACAAGCGCAAATGTTGAGTGGCACGAAAACGCTAAAAGGTGTTGCTGCTGTATGTGTTGGTGGAGGAGAAGCATTGGCAATTGCGATTGAAGTTGATGTTAAATAGTATGACATTGAAGATTGGAAATAAGTTAAAGGAGTAAGTGATGACAGGAATGGTGAATGTTTCCTATATCCATTGTACCGATGGACATAGTATTGGTGTACTAGAGCTGGATAATCCATCATCGCTTAATGCACTTACGTTAAATATGCATAAAACGATTTACCAGTATTTACAGCTTTGGCGTGAAGATGAAAGCATTGTTGCTGTAATGATTAAATCGGTGGGTGATCGCGCTTTTTGTGCAGGTGGGGATGTGCGCAGTATGTATTATGCAATGGAAAATGATCCTGCTTTAAAGCATCAACAAAAGCCACCAAAGATAGCGTTAGATCAAATTGAAAGTCACGTAGCTAAGCCATTTTTAACGGAATATTTCTCCGTTGAATATAGTTGTAATTTACTCATCCATCACTATAACAAGCCCGTTATTGCGTGGGGACATGGGTATATTATGGGGGGAGGATTAGGATTATATATTGGCGCAAGCCATCGCGTTGCTTTACCGAATACAGTATTAGCGATGCCGGAAATAACTATTGGCTTATATCCTGATGTTGGTGCGACATGGTTTTTAAACCAGCTTCCTGATGGGATCGGTATGTTTTTGGGCTTAACTGGTGCACATGTCAACGTTTGTGATGCTCGTGATTTAGCAATGGTTGATCATATTGTTGCAAATAGTGCTTATGATAATGTTGTTAAACAATTAAAGCATTACCCATGGTCAACAATATTGGCTGATACGCAAAGTCAGTCATTGGTATCAGAAGCAATCTCGGTCATATTAAATAACGGTGCTGAAAAAGCGCACTCTGTGTTACCTGCAAATCAATTGATGCCATACTTTGCACAAATTCAGGCGGCTTGTTTTGCTCAATCATTACCCACTATTTACGACCAAATTAATGCCATTGATGGTTTGGGCCGCTGGATAGAGACAGCAAAAAAGGCCATGAATGCAGGTAGCCCTATTACCGCACACATTTGTTTTAAACAAATACAAAGCTACAAAGATGTATCTTTACTTGACTGTATAAAAATGGAACTGGGTCTTTCAGTAAATTGTGGTTTGTTAGGTGAGTTCAAAGAAGGTGTCCGAGCGCATTTAATTGATAAAGATTATATGCCTAACTGGATTTATTCATCTGTAAATGATGTTGATAACAAGGTAATTGAGCAAATATTTACACCTATCTGGTCTGAGCATGAGAATCCAATTAATCAGGTCAATATTAGCTAATTATTTATAATAACTTAGATTTTATGAATAGAAATATTGTGATGGATAAATATACGTTAAAGTAACAGAGTTAAACTTTTGTTTTAATTCAGGAGCAATTAATGAATATTGAGAATAGCGTTGTTGTCATTACCGGTGCTAGTCAAGGTCTAGGCCAAATGATGGCTGTAACTCTAGCTCAAATGGGCGCTGAATTGGCTTTAATTGATATCAACTCAGCTGGGTTACGTCAAACGCAAGATCAGTGTCATATGTTAAACAGTAAAGCAATGATCTATGAGGCTGACGTAACAAGCGAAGAGGAAGTTGTTCAAGCATTTGCACATATTATTGAAGATTTCGGTCATATTAATGTCTTAATTAACAATGCTGGTATTCTTGATGATGGCTTCCTGGTTAGTGAAAGTAATGACGTATTAACGAAAATGCCGCTAGACCAATTTCAAACGGTGATGGATGTTAATGTTACTGGTTCATTTTTGTGTGGACGAGAAGCCGCTGAAAAGATGATCAAGACAGAATCTCAAGGCGTTATTATTAACATTTCAAGTGTCGCTAGAGCAGGAACATTAGGCCAAACTAACTACGCGGCGTCAAAAGCGGCAGTTGCAACGATGGCTGTGGGCTGGTCGAAAGAGTTAGCAAAATACGGTATTCGTGTTGCTGCAATTGCTCCCGGTTTGATTGATACTCCTTTAACTGACCAATTGAAGCCCGAAGTGCTTGAAAAAATGAAGGCATCAGCACCTTTTGAGCGTGTTGGTAACCCTGAAGAGATTGCCCATACAGTGAAGTATATTATTGAGAATGACTACTTCACTGGGCGTATTCTTGAAATTGATGGTGGTATGCGTTTATAACGTTAATTAACCATAAAACATCGCATATAGTGCCATGCCTCCGCCGACTACAAACATAATCATAGAGACAGTAAAGGCGAATTTAGCAAGGTATGGCATTAATTTTTCCATGAGATTTCTCTGTTCATTATTTCAATGAATGAATATTACCTTTCATCTTCTGTTTAGTGAAGATAATTAAATTTATTAAATATAATTCTATTACTTATTCTTTATACTTATTTCGTATACAATTGCGAAAAACAAGATTAGAGATATCTTATGAGTATATTAAAGTCTGCAAAGCTCGCTTACAGTCATAAAAATCACGGTAAAACATTATCTATCGCTAAATACGCGATTAGAGCGATGGTATATTCACGCCAATATAATGAACTCGCTCATTTCTTTTTAAATGATCAACGAAAAGAAGTCATTGATCAGCAACCTGAATTTTTAATGCGCTTTACAAAACCCTATTTGGCTACGTGTTTTTCTAAAAATCAAATTGTTGAGGTTTTAAAAAAACATTATAACTGGATGGAAAGCCATTTTTCAGATTCAGCTCGACATACTATTTATACTGATGAATTAGAGCTTTATAGCTTTGATATTGAAGAAAAGTCCTATCAAGTTAAACTAAGTTTTGACCACACTTATCGCCGCGAAGGGGAATTAGCGTTAATACTGACAGATAGCAATGATCACCGTTATTACGCTATTGCATTTACCGTTATTGATAATGATATTTATGTTGGTTGTATGCAAGGTGGTTCTAACGATAATGGATTTAGTCGTTTATTTACGAAAGCTTTTTATGGCTTACGACCAAAGTCTTTTATGGTTGAAACCTTACGTTTATTTGCTAATGATATGAATATTGAGCATATATATGCGGTTAAAAATAGTGCACATGTATACACTGCTAAGCGCTATGGTAAAAAAGCATCAACGATCAACCTTAACTATGATCAATTATGGCAAGAACATAATGGTGAAGAATACAATGATGCTTTTTATTCATTACCATTACATACAGAGCGTCGCGCAATGGAAGATATCAAACGACCAAAGCGTAAAATGTATCGTGAACGTTACGCCTGGTTAGATGAATACGATCAAGATCTTAAAGAACAATTGGATAGTGTTACGATTCAACATTGATTTATTGTAGTGAATGAATCGATTAAGCAATAAAAAAGGCTTGTCACGATACATAGTGACAAGCCTTTTTATGTTTTTCTTATTTTAACCTGCTGCGACGTTATCTTCAGGATATTTCAGCAAGGTTGGTTTAGGACGAGCTAACATGTATGCCAAGGTTAGTGGGCCTAAACGACCGATGATCATGACGACTATCATGATGTATTTACCGGGTTCAGATAAGGTTGCTGTTAAACCAGCAGTAACGCCTACGGTCGCAAATGCTGAAATGGTTTCAAACATTACCTCATAGAATGGGGCTTTTTCCGTGATCATTAAGGCAAACATTGCAATGGTAAGTACAATGCCACTAACCACAATGATGGCTAATGATTTTGTCACCGTTTGGTTTGAAATTGTGCGCTTAAATAGCACTACACGATCACGTTGCTTTAAGAACGACCATGTTGCCAAAATAGCTACGACAAAGGTTGATACCTTAATACCGCCACCTGTAGATGTTGAACCAGCACCAATAAGCATTAATAGCATCATGACCAACATAGTTGGTTCAGTAAACTTACCAATATCAACACTGTTGAAACCGGCTGTACGTGCTGTAGCTGATTGGAAAAAGGCTGCTAACCATTGCCCTGATTCATTAAGTGACCCAAGAGTGTGGCTATTATGGTGTTCTAAAAGCCAAATCATTACGGTACCAACAAATAATAGTATGGGTGTTGCTATTATCATTATTTTTGAATGCAAAGATAAAAAATGGAACCCACGGTGTGCATTTCTTTTGATATCAGAAATAACAGTAAAACCTAAACCGCCTAATATGAATAATGATGAAATCGTAATAATAACAAGAGGATCATCAACATAGCGTGTTAAGCCATCTGAAAATAAAGAAAAACCCGCATTGTTAAAGGCTGAAATCGAATGAAATACTGCAAAGAATAGACCTTGCTCCCAACCCATCTCAGGTACCCAGCGTAGCGACAGAAAAAATATACCGATCAATTCACAAATAAGCACAAAGATAATGATGTGTTTTACAAGGCGGCGAATATTTGTGAATTTATCTTGTCCTAATTGTTCTTTCGTTAATGCTTGTTGACGTAAGCTTAACCGCAAACCAAACATGTAAAGTAAAACGGCAGACAATGTCATTTGTCCTAAACCGCCAATTTGCATGAGTAGCATTAATAACACTTTACCACTAATGGAAAAATGCGAGCCTGTATCTACTACACCTAAGCCCGTTACACTGATCGCAGAAGTTGCAGTAAATAGAGCATCGACAAAACTAAGCCCTGAAACTGAAAATGCAGGTAACGTGAGCAGGATTGCTGCTGGCATTAAAATGGCTAAAAAACTAAAAATGATGATCTTAGGTTCAGACCATCTTTTTTTATGGTTGTCAGTTTTGATAGGGACATACATGCCCCTGTTTGGAATGAAACTCATAGCTTTCTTAAAGTCTCAGTTAATATTTTTTCAGGTCCTGTGATAATTAAAATATCGCCTACTTGTAATTCAGTGCTTGGATCAGGAGCTTTACGTACTTCAGGGCCACGTTTAAGTGCTAATACTTGGGTTTCTTTATGAGCACCACATGGGTGTTCATATATTTTACGTCCCATATTTTTTGCTGTAACGACCACTTCTGCGAGTGAAATACCACTTCCTAGTTCAGAGAACTCAAAAATACGTTTATCTAACATATTGCGAGCTATACGAATCCCCATATCACGTTCTGGACGGATGATCTTATCTGCGCCAATTTTAGATAAGATTTTGCTATGAGGTGTATCCTTTGCTTTAACCCAAACTGTTTTCACTCCCGCCTCTTTTAAAAGAAGAGTAGTAAGAATACTGGCATTAACATCTTCACCAATTGATACCATAACAAGATCATAATCGTCCAATTTTAGCTCAGAAATGGTGGCTTCATTTGAACAATCAGCAACAACAGCTTGAGTTGCGACATCTGCCGCTTTACGCACACAGGTTTCATCAAGATCGATAGCAAGTACTTGAGCGCCACGCTCGCTAAGTTCTTGACAAAGTGACATACCAAATCTGCCAAGACCAATAACGGCAAATTGTTTATCTTCAGGATTCATTGTTTTTCCCCAAACTGTTTTAGTATAGCGTTTTAATTGTTTTGTTGTTGATTCAAAATACATTTTTTAAAATGTTGTAAAGACTATGGACGTGTAAAATTTGTCTTATTCAATTTAAGGTACGTAGTCGTTACACATTTCCAATTATCAAAATAGATCGTGAATAGTGCTAGGATTTTATTTGTAATACAAGATAATTGAGTGTTGGTATAGATTGCACCTGCTACAGAGTATTCTGTAATATTAACTTAATCTATTGATTTAAATTCAATTTATTTTATTACTAGTGCGTTTATTTTAAAAATAGCAATCTTATATTTAGTACAAATCATATAAACTTATAAATTTTGCACATCTAACTGTTGTTTTTTTGCCCATTTATGTGTGCGGTGTCACGTATATAAGTTAGATGAGTGTAAATAACTAATTTGTTCTGCTTTTTTACCTCAAAACGCCAATATTTGCATTGTAATAAAGCTGTTTCCCTTTTCCTTGATTAATATTACTTGATAAGTATCAGACAGGGCATTTTTATGCGTTGTTTTTGATATGTCGTTTAATACAGAACTATTAACACTAAAGTTGACGTTGTTATCGGCAGTGCGCTGAACGATTCCATTATACTCGAAGACGAGTAAGTGGTTATATCTGCCACCTTTTTTGTGGTTATTGCGTTATATGCATTGTGTTCTATTTTTATATTTCGTTCGGTAATCGCACCTTTAATCTTAGGTGTCTTTGATAAGGAAATTTAGAACTTTCACATCATGAAACTCATGATTTTCTGATTATCTTGAAAAGATTTAGGGCAGGGTAATAAACCGCTCTGCCAATATTGTATGCCATTATTTTTATTACCTCTGTTCGTTATCGGAAAGAAGTAGTTTAAAAACATGTGAATAAATAAAATATTGCCAGCATGTTTGACGTTAACTTTACAGACCTCATTCTGTTCTATGTGGAAGATATATATGATAATTAACTGCCATCATTAATGTGAAAACTTATGGTTACTTTGATAAAAATAGCTTGTAACAAATACGAGAAAGAATAAAGCCTGTGATTAATCCTCCGGTATTTGCAGCTAAATCTAGCCATTCGCCATAGCGATTAACATAAGGCTGGATTAATTCAATTACTCCGCTCCATGTAATACACCCGACAAATAACCAAAACCAATATTTAGGCATTTTTAGGCCAATAGCAAAAATTAATGCGCTATAAGCGATAAAGTGATGTGTTTTATCTGTTCCTGGTACTTGGGGTAAGCTGGGTTGAGGTAATAGTGATAAAACTGTAATTAACATTAGCGTTAGTAAAGTAATAACTTTCCAGTGTATTTCTATAAAACGTAACAATGTAGGCATAAGAAAGGATTGCTTTTATATAAGAGTAATAGGATTTTTCGATCATACGTGTGATTAAGTAATGTTCAAGATACTTATCATTGATAAGTAGCAGGAATAATCCTGCTACTTGAAGCTATTCTAAATTATCGAAATCGGTCTTATCTATTAGAAAAGGGGCATTGAGTAAATAAGATTGGCTGATAAAATGCTCAGCAAGCGTTCTGACCGTCTGTAAGTATAACTCAAAATCCTCTTGGTGTAGTTGACTTATATGTTGCGTTAAAATAAGTCGACATAGTTCTCCAGTAATCGAGTGTGAAATTTGTTCGACAAGTTTATATGTCGCTTGCTTTGATAGTTGAAAGCCTTTATCAATATCTTGATTCACAATAACTCGACTAAATACAAGGTCGAGACTTTTTGTTATATCCTCTTGTGTTGTAAATGCGTTAATGAGTGATGTGATTTGTTGAATAGATAAAGCAGACATGACCATTTCACATTCAGTATTAAATGTATTTTTAACCAAATCAGTTGTTTCTTTCTGAGTGATGTGGGTCAGTGTTCCACGCCTGTTCGCCGCTTTAATAGCAAAGTCTTGTTGTGATTGACGAATAACCTCAGTCAATTCCTGACTTATTTGATCAAAATTCTGAAAGTTGGCACTAAATCCATAATGGCATTGTTTGCTGATGGTATTAAGAGACGCTCCTTGAAATGATTGCAGAAGTAGATAGAGCGTGTAAGTGATCTTATTTTGAAAGATACACGCATTTTTTTTTGCACTATGGCTATTAGATGACGGATTTAATGCCATAGTGGTTAGGATTTGCTGCACAGCACTTTGAACTTCGAGTTCTAGGCTGGCAGTTTCGCATAACCTTGTGCTCATAAGCGTACTCCTTTAACGCTACTGCTCTTTAAGCATGATACAAGATTATACGAATTTCACGTTTTAAACGTTTAAATGTGAACAATATTATCGAAAAAGCATGTTTTTATAAAGAAAATAGCAAGTTACGACATACTAATAAGGATCTATTTTTTATGATGTATTGTTCGGTAGATATATTTTACGTGTAATCTGCCTACTTTTTAATCGTTTATCTAAACTATAACAGGATTTAGGAGGAGGGCTGTTCAGTTTTGTGAGTAAAGCGTCAAGTGTGATGGTGAAAACTGAATAATGGCAGTGAAAAGAAGATTGCTATATTTAATATTTAGATACAGCAACCTTATAATTTATCATGAAGCTAATTAGAGTGAGTATTCGTGAGTTGTGCGACTGTTGCCATTCTCGTATGTAAAGTGATTTGATTATGAAAAACCATCAACTTAATTTTATTTTTGTAGGCTGTTAACGTTCTAATTTATTAATTAGTTCTGTTAATTGCTGGTTTAAATCATCGTTAATTAATGTGTTTTTTTCTAAATCAAAGTTTTCATAGAAACTAGGTATAGATAATGATCCTACCACCTTGGCGGCAAAATATGGTGCAGACGTAACAGCACTATTTAATACACTCGCAGCGCCACCAGGACCCGGAGAAGTAGCTAGCATGATCACTGGTTTATTTTGGAATACCTTTTGATCTATACGTGAGGTCCAATCGAAAACATTCTTATAAGCCGATGTATATGAACCATTATATTCTGCAAATGAAATTAAAATAGCATCCGCTTGGCCAATCTTATCGAAAAAGATTTGTGCTTGTTCTGGAATGCCTGAGTTATTTTCACGATCGATACTGTAAATCGCCATCTCAAAATCATTAAGATCTAAAATTTCAACGTCATCGGTATTAGCTTGTGATGCCGCATATGTCACTAATGCACGGTTGATAGAGTGTTGGCTGTTCGATGCCGCAAAAGCAAGTAGTTTCATTTTTAAATCCCCATATCCACAAGTCTTTTAACAACATGCCGTTGTTAACCTTTGTACAGAGTGTATATTAGAGTTCAGGTGTAATTAATAGGCTAAAAGTGATTAGATAGATTCCATATGGCTAATAATCGATTATTTGATGGTATCACTGTGTTTGTTCAAGTAGTGAAGTGCGGCGGTTTTGGTGCCGCTGCCGAAGCTACTGGACACTCTAATTCTTATGTAAGTAAAGAAATCGCCAAACTTGAAAGTCGCTTAGGGGTTCGACTCCTTAATCGCACCACAAGGAGCATTGCTTTAACTCCTGAAGGGAAGACTTATTATCAAGAGTGTGTACAACTGATTAGTGATGCAGAGCAAGCCGTTGCGGAAATAACACAAAGTACCGTTGAGCCAAAAGGAACGTTAAAAGTTAGTTGCCCTGTCTGGTTTGGTAAACAGTATTTAGCCGATGTTTTCACAACATATTTATCTCGATACCCTGAAGTTACGCTCGATCTAGATATGAGTGATAAGCCTATTGATGTGATTGCCGACGGTTATGATTTAGTTATCCGCGCTACTGCTAAATTAGATGACTCGAGTTTGATTTGTAAGCGTATTTATAGCAGCAGAATTTGCACAGTGGCATCAAAACAATACTTAAAAGTCTATGGTTACCCACAACATCCTTCGGAATTATCCGCTCATAGCTGCTTTTGTTATACTAATTTGAAAAAATTCAATGTCTGGGAATACCGAGATAAAGCAGGAAACAAAACACTAGTCGAAGTACAACAACGCGTATTGAGTAATAGTACGGAAATGTCACTAGCACTGGTTGATAATGGATTGGGTATTATCCGTGTACCTGAATTTTATATAGAGGCACAACTACAATCAGGTGAATTAACGCTATTATTTGATGATTACATTTTCCCTGAAATTGATGTTTATGCGCTCTATCCAACACGTAAACATGTCGCATCGAAAGTAAGCTGCTTCCTAGATTTAATAACAGAAATAGTGACACCGTTTTAGCTTACTAAGCATTGGCATGCTTCGTCGAATATCTTGTTACAAGTTTTCTTTTTTTTTTGTGATGTAAAGTGGTATTTTTTCTGTATTAGTAGTAAGTCTTCTGTATTTACTGCTTCATTACTATCAAGGGTATAGATAAATGAGCAATGCTATTCGTCTGCGTGCACTAGAGAAAACTGATCTTCGCTTTATTCATCAATTAAATAACAACCGCACGATTATGGCGTACTGGTTTGAAGAGCCTTATGAATCGTTTGCAGAGCTTGAAGAGCTATATCGTAAACACATTCATGATAGTACTGAGCGTCGCTTTATTGTTGAAAATGAAGATGAAGAGTCAATTGGTCTTGTTGAACTGGTTGAAATTAACAATATCCACCGTACAGCGGAATTTCAGATTATTATTGCGCCTGAATTTCAGGGTAATGGTTATGCGCGTACTTTAATTAATCGTGCGCTAAACTATGCGTTTACGATTCTTAATCTACATAAAGTATATTTGCATGTATCGGTTGCGAATGAAAAAGCGATCCACTTGTATGAAGAATGTGGTTTTGTAGAGGAAGGCCATCTAGTGAAAGAAATTTTCATTAATGGTAAGTACTGTGATATTAAGCGAATGTATATCTTACAGGATGAATATTTCTTAAGCCGTAATCAGTAATTAGAAAAACCAGACAAGGTAATGAAGACAATAACTTGTCTGGTTTCTATTTCAAATATTAACTCCGTAAGCTATTTAGCTCACTATCGCAAGAAAAGTTACCCATCTCAGGATCTGTAACAGCTTGAAAGTTGTGTTTGTGATTCATCTCAATACGTCCTGCTGCTTGTAATGAGAAATATTTACAATTATCTGCTGTTATTGATAAATCATACCAACAGTGTTTACAGGTTTTATAAGCGATATGTTCTACTTTCCCCGCCTTTATCTTAACTTCCACAGGATCTTTGCCGTAAATATTATCTGTTATTGTAATGATTTGAGTTTGTTTAGAGCGATTTTCAATTTTAAACGATAGGTGAGGGGTAGCATGACCTGCTCTTGACTCTCTGTGAACGATTGAAACAATTGGCATCTCTCTATGCTCAGATGTAAAACCTTTTACTCGACGAATGAAGCCATTGGGACCAAAGGTCATTAAATCAAAGTCTCTATGATCACCAATTGTCCATTTATCTGAAACTGCAGGTTCAAGCTTATTGGCTCCTTTTGACGCTACACTGTATTGACGTGGCATGGTCATATCATATGGGCTATTTTCTGGAGCGAGAAATTTGTCTTGCTGGGGCTCATTATGGGCAAGGTAGTTATAGGTTTGATATACGATGCCTTGTTTGCCTTGGTTAGCGAACTCAAACATTACGGCATCAGATTTAAATTTAATATCTACTTTAGGCGCATATGGAAGCTGGCAAGATGGGCGAGAACCATTTTGTGTAACCACGGGTAAACCAATTAAACTCATTTGTGGTTTGGTTCTTTTTCCTGACTCATCGTATCCATATTCATGTTCATGACCAGGTTTAGGCAGATGTTTCTGATGCTCTTTTTCTGCTGCCGCTTTTAACTGAAGGGCTTCAAATTCTGATTTACCCTGTGGAAAATCAATTGTGTGACTCCGCTTTTCAAAATCAAAACAAGAGGTGAGGTCGCCACAAATTTCACGACGCCAGGTCGAGATATTTGGCTCTTCAACGCCTGTTACTTTTTCTAAGAAGCGCAACACAGAAGTATGATCAAACACCTGTGAGTTAATATTCCCGCCAATACTCCATGGCGATATTACGTAACAAGGCACTCGTGGTCCTAATCCATGTGAAGCGTTATTTACAAAATTATCGACATTTTCCTCCGTTTTTGAATAATCGGTATCATAATAATATTCATTATGGGTATTGATATTTGACTTACCGTACACCTTGTTATCAGGTGTTTTGTGAGGAACCGACGGTGGTGGCATATGGTCAAATAAGCCATCATTCTCATCGAAATTAACAATGAATACGGTTTTAGCCCAAACGCTAGGATCTGAAGTGAGTATATCCAAGACTTCAGATGTATAGGCTGCGCCTAATGTTGGCGTCGAGCAACCCGGATGCTCGGAGAATTCATCCTCAGTTACAATCCAAGTAACTTTAGGTAAGCCTTCATCACTGTTATAAAGTGCTTTGAATGTTTCGATAGAAGCTTGAGTTTCTGTTCCTATACCATTTAAGTAGAAAGGCGCTGATGGATTATTATAATGCGCATCTCTAAAGGTTTTAAAACCAGCAAGGGGGTTGTCTGTGTAGTTATTGTTAATATTCTGCACTAAACGCCACGATATACCCGCTTGTTGAAGCCTCTCAGGATAGGTTGTCCATTTATAACCGTTTTCGATTTCATCTGGGCTATCAAAGTTTTCATGATTATTATTAATAACAGGCCCATTTTTCTTTGCGTGAGGATCATTTGTACCAGACCAGTGGACGACACGGTTAGGATTAGTACCTGTTTGTGTTGAGCAATAATAAGCTTCACATAAGGTAAACGCATTCGCGAGAGCAAACTGAAAAGGGACTTCTTTTTCTGTAAAATAACCCATTGTTCTATCGGTTTTATTCGGTAGCCATTGGTCCATTTTACCGTGTGCATTTGCATATTGTGCATTATTAAAAAGATGGGGAGTACCTGCAAAAAATTCGTAGCCAATATTTTTGCTGGTATTAAAATACCAAGGTAATAATGTCTTTTTAAATGTACTTTCTTCGTCTGGATTAGAGTTATGCTGATTCCAAACAAAATCCCCATTAGGTTGCCTTAACGGGAAGCGGTCTGCAAAGCCTCGAACACCTGTCATTGTGCCAAAGTAATGATCAAAGGAGCGGTTTTCTTGCATTAAAATAACGACATGCTCAACATCTTTGATACTACCGTGCTTGCGGTTCGCAGGGATTGAAAGTGCCTTTTCAATACTTGCAAACACATTTGGGGTTGTACTTATTGCTGCAGCCCCTGCGCCAACAACGGCAGACTTTTTTATAAATGAGCGACGACTATCGTTTACCATAATAATTCCTTATTAAAACTCAGGTTATTGATTAACCTTAAGCTAATTTGAATAAGGAATATTTCATAACTATTAAGCTATTATTGTTAGTATGGTTATTAACACAGCGCTGACATTCGCTTCGTAAAATTCACCACTAATTCACTAATTTGTCATGGTGAAGTCATTGTATTAATTGGTAACTGTGCTTCTACTATTATCCCATAATGGATACTTTTTCATTGCTTGTGAAAAGATAGGCTCTTGATAAAGACTGCTTAACCATTGCTTTATATTTGGATAATCGGCTTGTCTAAACCATTGACGTTCAACATGCGAAAATTGTCGTATAAAAGGCAATATGGCGTAATCAGCTAAGCTCAATGTATCTGTCATTAAATACTTGTGATTAGACAGACGGCTTTCGAGATCAGATAGAAATGATTCACAAAGTTTACGATAGATTGTTACTTCTGGATTATAATGGCGAGCATCGGATTTATAGTGATCTAAAGCTAATATGTACTTATGATCATTTCTTGCTATAAGGCTAAGCATCTCAGCAAAGAAGTGGGGGGCATGAGTTAACAGTAAATTATGAGGATCATTTTTGTTCAAAGACCAGATCATGATTTCTAAACTTTCATCAATATAGTCACCATTTTCTAATACTAGTAAAGGTACCGTTCCTTTCTGTGTTATGTCTAACATTTCGGCAGGCTTTCGCCTTAAATCAATATCACGTTGTTCGAAATCAAGTTCAGCAAGTGTCAGGCTCAATCTTGCTCTAATGGCGTAAGGGCATTGTCTTAGTGTATATAAAATAGGTAGTGACATATCTAAAACCTTCTACTCGTCCCTTCTGTTATTGAGGGTAGCCTAAAATAGAGCATGGTGCGTATATCTATGTAACGTATTGTATTGATTCATTACCATAAGCTAACGAATTAGAGTATAAAGATCTGTGTTTACGATATGCTTACAATACATATAACATTTTAGCCTTGTTTTAATTTGATTCTGTGATGAGAGTAATACGGATGAATGAGCAGTTAGATCAATATATAACACAACAAAAACAGGCATTTTTACAATGTCCAATGCCTGATTTACAAGAAAGATTAACCGATTTAGATAAGATCTCATTATTAATTACGCAGAATCAACATGCTATTTGTCATGCGATTGCACAGGACTTTGGTCAGCGTTCGGCTTCAGAAACAGCATTGCTTGAAATATTTACCAGCATTGAATGTATTAAATATACACAAAAAAATCTGTCTCGTTGGATGAGAGTACAAAAACGTCATACCTCGATATGGTTTCAACCTGCTAAAAATAGAGTGATACCTCAACCTGTTGGCGTTGTTGGTATTATAGTGCCATGGAACTATCCCTTATTTTTAGCTATTGCGCCTTTGGTTGCCGCGATTGCTGCGGGTAATTCAGTGATGGTGAAGATGTCTGAAAACTCCCCAGAGCTCTGTCGATTGCTACAACAGTTATTTACAGATACATTTTCGTTAGAAAAGGTTCGCTTTATTGCAGAAGAAGGCAACACAGGTAAAGCATTTTCAGCATTACCGTTTGATCATTTAGTCTTTACGGGCTCAAGTGCAACGGGCAAAGCTGTAATGGCAAATGCGGCGAAAAACCTTGTACCAGTGACCTTGGAGCTTGGAGGGAAATCGCCAGCCATTATTGCTGATGATTATGATCTCAATAAGGCATTAGAGCGAATTTTAGGCGGAAAAACGTATAATAGTGGTCAAACATGTGTAGCGCCAGATTACCTGTATGTTCCTGAGGCTTTGTTACCAGAAGTTGTAACAAAAGCAAAAAAGATTATAGCTAAGCGCTTTGTCGATATTAACCACCAAGATTACACATCAATTATTGATAGTCAGTCCTTTGAACGATTAGTAACGACTTTAGAAGATGCAAAAGCGAAAGGGGCTGATATTTATAACTTGATCCCCAATTCATCTCCTGATATGAACTCGCGTAAATTCCCACTCCACCTTGTTATTGGAGTGGATGAGAGTATGCAAGTCATGCAGCGTGAGATTTTTGGTCCTATTTTACCCATCCTTGGCTATCAGTCGATAGAGCAGGTTATATCATCAATAAATAAAGGTGATAGGCCACTGGCTCTATATCTCTTTTCTAACAATAAAGATATACAACAAAAGGTTATTCAGCAGACGCGTTCAGGTGGCGTCACAATTAATGATGTAATGTTACATGTGGCGCAAGATGATTTACCCTTTGGTGGTTCCGGCCATAGTGGGATAGGTCATTATCATGGAAAAGAAGGCTTTGAACGTTTATCGAAGATGCGCCCTGTAATGTATCAAGCGTCTTTTTCAGCATTGAAGCTATTATATTCACCGTATTCATCATTAGGTAAACGCATGATTAACTTTATTGTTAATCGAAAGTTTGGAAAGTATGACTGATTGCATTACTAATAACGTAATTTATGTGGGCTTTTGGCAACGTGTAGTCGCGACGATTGTTGATACATTGGTTGTTTCATTAGTCACGGCACCATTATTGTACAGTTTATACGGTGATTTCTTCTCGACTGGGTCGAGCGCTACTTTTGATCCTGCGAGCTTACTCGTTAATTATGGTCTGCCATTTATTGGCGTGATGCTTTTTTGGTTATACAAATCAGCGACACCAGGGAAAATGGCAATAAAATCGATCATTGTTGATGCGACAACAGGGGATAAACCGACGGTTAAGCAATTTATTATTCGTTATTTATCAGCAATCCCTTTAGGAATAGGCTTACTTGCCGTTGGCTGGGATAAACGAAAACAAGGGTGGCATGATAAATTAGCCAATACGGTTGTTATCAAGAAATCTAAATAAAAGATCTTTGTTGGATATAAATAACGAGATAATAAAAAGCCCTTAACGATGAGAATGCTAAGGGCTTTCTTTTATCTATGTTCAGCGAAACTAAAAATTATTTCTTAGTGTATGCCGCAATGATAACCATTTGAACGCCGTCTGCACGACCTTGGATATGAAGAGGGTTATCAGTTAGGCTGATGTTACGTACCGGAGTACCACGCTTAATTACCATGCTAGAACCTTTAACTGGAAGGTCTTTGATGATTGTTACGTTGTCACCAGCTTGTAGCTTGGCGCCGTTTGCATCAAGTGTTGGAACAGAAGCTTGTTCTTCTTCAACAAGGCCTTTATCTGCCCATTCTTTAACATCATCTTCTAGGTACATCATGTCAACTAGGTCCATTGCCCAGTCAGTTTTTGAAGATAGACGCTTAAGTTGACGGTAAGCCATTACTTGTACAGCTGGAACCTGACTCCACATAGAGTCGTTTAGGCAACGCCAGTGGTTTTCATCTGTTGTCTCTGGAGCTTCAAGCTGACCACGGCAAGTATCACAAAGGTATACACTACAGCCTGCGCTCTTATCTTCAGACGCTGGAACTGCGTATACAGCTAGGTTATTTTCAGAAGAACATAGTTCACATTTTGATTCGCTACGATCTTTTAAAGCTTGTTCGATAGTCATGGGAATTGTCCATAGAGTGATTGTGGGCACATTATGCACATCAAATAATCATAAGGGAAGAAAACAAGCGTGAGATCACGAAATATATAGTACATCAGACTGTTTAGTGTCCAAAGGAAGAAAAATATCATAGGAAATTATCCAAGAGACAACTAAAAAGTAATCAGATTTTAACCTTTTTAACCAAAGCCAAAGTTATGTTTACGATGTCGTATTTATTTAATGGGCATGATTGCTAAAATTGCTGCTTTAAGTAATAGATATTATTATTTCAGGTTATGAATGGTGTCACTTTTTTACTTCTTACTTCTGCTCGTTTGGTCATAATTTGTTACTTTATAAGCCTAATTAAAAGGAAAATAATTAAGAAGGCTTGTATGAATAAAATGACAACGTTTGGGCTAGCTATTGCGGGAATACTGTCTTTTCCTCTTTCTGCAACGGCGTCAGAAAGTGATATTAGTGCGTATATTATTGGTGGTAATGAGGTTCAAACAAACCCTGAAGAATTATCAACTGTGTATATTGAATCTGGACAAGTAGGCTGTACTGGATCTTTAATTGCAGAACGGTGGGTATTAACTGCTGCACACTGTATAAGAACGGGCCCGCAAAATGCCTCATTGCAAACGATACCTACAGAAAATATTAAAATTTATGCAGGTGTAACAGGGCGTTCTGATTTTGAGCCGGACAATACTTATCAGGCTGTTGAAGTTATTGTGCATCCAGATTATTTACCTGAACCTTTAAAAAATGAGGATGGTAGCCTTGATAGTAAAAATAACACTAAATTTGCTTACGATATTGCTTTAATAGCTGTATCTAGAAACATAGACACGGCGAAGATTGTTTCTTTACCTACAGAGCAAGAAGCCTTTGAAATTGAAACTGCGTTAAGTGAAGAAGATGGTAAGTTACTGGCTCAAGGGTGGGGGCGTACAGCAACGAATAATGAAGGTGGATCTGATGTTTTGATGGAAGTAAATCTCAGTTATTTACCAATGAGCCAATGTTATTTGCAATCACCGGGAGAAAATTGGTTCTCTAGCCCTGCAGATACATTAAAGATGTGCACATTTGAGAAGGATGATCTTATGGGGGTATGTTTTGGAGATAGTGGGGGGCCTCTTTATTATCAAAGTACTGCAGGAGAAACTGTTCAATTAGGAATTACCAGTTTTGGTCTACCGCCATGTGGAACTGATTCACCTGATGTCTATACCCGTGTAGGTGCTTACGATGACTGGATTAATAACGTAATTGCAGAGAAAACACCAATACTTAAAGATAATAGCGATAACGGTGGTGGTGGCGGTTCTGTTGGTGCAGGTTTAATGATGTCATTACTGGCAATGGGCTGGTTACGAAGAAAGCGTAGCTAATAACTATTGAAACGAGTTGCTGTGGACTTGATTTAATATTTTCTATGTTTGTTAGAACAAGTTACATAGAAAAAAGAAGCCTGTCGCAACTCGTTTATCTTTCTAAGCAAGCAATGAAGAGTATTCGGTATCATTAAATTAGCTGTATTTTAAAAGGATTTAATGATGGTGAACAAATTAGCTCATTCTTTGAGTGTCTGCATTGCTTTAGGGGTAAGTAGTTCTGTCTACGCTCAAACAGAACAGCAAAAACTCGTTCCTTATATTATTGGTGGTGATGAAGTCGCGGTTGCAACTGAAGATAATTTCATGGCGTCGCTGCGTATGAATAAAGCAAATGAATCACATTTTTGTGGTGCCACCGTTTTAAATGATCGCTGGTTAGTCACTGCAGCTCACTGCGTTGTTGGTGGCGGAGGAGCTGGAGCATCAGGCTTGGCAGTGGTAGCACCATCCGATATAACCGTTACCACAGGCCTTGTTGATAATGCATCAGCAAATATTAAAGATATTTATTCAGCGACTCATGTTGTTGTTCATCCTGATTATAACCCTCTTATTTTACTTCAAGTTTCAACAGATAACGGCGTTGATCTTGAAACCGAGATTATTAATACTGCATTAGATAATGATGTCGCGCTTATACGTGTAAACCGTGATTTTGATGGTGTTGGTAAAGTTACGCTAGCGTCAACCAGCTTAGCCGTGGAGCTTGATGATAAATTAAAGGCAGAGTGGAACGAGAAAAATCTTCCTGAAAATGTCAAAGTCCAAGGCTGGGGGGTAACAGAAGCAATATCAACGTCAGAAGATGAAGAGACGGCGGAAGAAAATAGCTTAGCTTATGAAGGTGATACTTCAGATACCTTGCTAGAAACAATGTTAGCAAGTTTCCCAATTGATAAATGTTATGAACGTTTTGAGTCTCAAGATCCTGCCGGTATTTTTATTGATAGCCCATCAAATACAACTAAACTTTGTACATTGCCAGCGCGTAAACTTGAAGGCCCTGATTTGCTCGGTCCTGATGCTTGTTTTGGCGATAGTGGCGGACCACTATTAACCCAAGATAATAATAGCAACTGGGTACAAATTGGTATTGTGAGCGGCGGTTCAGCAGGTGAGCCTCAATGTGGATCACTTACACGACCAACGTTTTATACCCGTGTGGGAACTTATTATGACTGGATCAATGAGTCTGTTGCTGTTGTACCAGAACAAGTAATCACATTGCCTGAATTTTTAGCCAAAGAAAAGGCAGACGCAGAAATGAACTGTAATGACAGTATCTCTGCTAATAACTGTAATATCACTGAAGATGATGGTGGAAGTGGCGGCCATATCGGTGCTTTATCGCTTACGTTACTTGGAATGATGACTTACTTAAGGCGTAAAAAGAGCTAAATGACTCACTATTAATTTACACAAACCATCAGTACAAGCTGGTGGTTTTTTATGAATGATATTGATGAAATTACTTAGCATAAATTTATCAAAAGTTGTGTTGAATTATGAGTAATTAAAACGATTTATTCACAGTATTTTTATGTCATAAATAAAGTGAAATTAATAACTATTTAGAGTTAATAATTTCATTTTTTTTATTTAACCTTATGATTCTTATTGTTTAATTTTTATTTGTATAAGTCACTCTTGTTATAAAAATACCCATGGAATACGTATCGTAAGGAGAAACAAATAGTCCCTATTATCCACAGAAGCTGTGTATAAGTCTGTGGGAAAAGCAGATAGGCTAGATTTGGTGCCGCCTCTGCTAAAGTCAAGAAGTTGTTAATGATAAAAATAGTGTAATTGATGTCCAATTGATTTAGTTCAATATATAGACATAAAACTAAATTTTTCCTTAAAAGTTAGCATCTTTACTCTTATGCAATTTCTTGTTGTAGCCATTCAGAAAGTGCCATCAACTCATCATAATCTTCTGAATGCGTGAGCAATAAGCCACAGACAATGGATATAACAGATTTGGCATTAAATGGATAACCAATTGCCGCTTGACTTAGGTCATTCATCATATTGTGGTATTGGGTAGGCGCATCATAGTAGACTTTGGTGATCACTCCAGCATCAACATTCAATTTCAGTTCTACGTGTCCCCATGAAAATTCAGTTTCTAATGATTCAATAAAACTAGGTGATTGACCGTAATTCCAATCCCAACTTTTCAGACGATAAAAATTTGTACTAAATTCGAACCAATCGGGATGCTGGTTATTTACAATAACCGTATTTTCGACATCAAGCTTTAGTGTTTTTTGAATACTGTCACTAATGTAATGACATAATTCATTATGTTCTAATGGACGAATATGTTGGTTAATAGAGGTATAAGATCGTTCAAGGTTTTGATGATTGAGAATAGAATAACGACTGTTCATGTACTTTGATATATCAGCAAGAGAGGTATTTACTCTTAAAGTAGTATGAAAAAATAAATATTCTTCAGAGACTGATAGCGCAGTATTAGAAATTTTTCTATTTTCAACTAAGCATTCAAGATTGTCAGAGACTGCGATATCTATTTTCAATGGCTCAAATGTACCTATTAATATTTTTTCAATTAAGCATTGTGTTAAATAATGAGTAGGGCCGATTAACGCAATATTTGTGTGTGTTAAATCTTGATAGATAGCACCGCCAATTGTATGACGCCTGACAATGTTAATATTTTCACGACGAAGTAGCTTCGGCTTACATACACGCCAAGGATTTTGGTCTTTTCCTATATTAACAGAGCGCTGATTTTGCCATAAAAAAGCAATAATATTGTTGCCATTCGCTTGTTTCAGTAATGTTTCTTCAATCGCTTGATTGAAGCTTGGATCGGTTGATTCTGAATAATAGATAGACAGTTTCATGAAATTATCTCTTATCATCAATCTTTGAATTATAAAAATACATTGTTGCATATACGCCAAGTTTAATTAAGTGAGATAACTAAAAATTAAAAGTATTTATATGAGGTACATCGCATTAGTTATTTTTAAATTTAAAAATACTGTCATTTAATACCAAATTGGAATTTAAACGGGATTTTATTAAAAATAATAAATACCTTTATCACTATTTAAATAATAAAGTGTGATCTTGATATTGATTCTGTTGTTAACTTTTTATTTAGAACCGCGAAATAAGTATATTCATACTTATCTTATTTAATCAGCTGCGGCGTGATTTAATCATAAATAGAAGCATGTTATGTCATTATCAATAGTACAGCGCACCATTGTCGGCTTTATAATAATGTTTATTCTTATTGCCGTAGTTGGAAGTATTAGTTATATCAATACCAGTCGAATCCATGATCGCCTTACTGATGTCACTGAGGTGTCGACACCTATGGTTACATCGGCAAGTCAATTACTCGCGAGCTTACGTGAAAATCAGCTATCAGTTGTTGATTACCGTACGACTCAATCATCGAACTTATTAAATGAGCGAAAAGAGGCGGTATTACAGGCTCAACGTGAATTTAACACTGCAAAACAACAAGCATTGCAATATGCTGTTGATGAGGAAGCGAGACTAAAGCTATCAACGGCACTTGCTGCAGCTGATAAATTTTTTGAATTATCACAAAAAACAATTAATGCGCATAATCAATGGATTGCTGTTAATGACCGATTGACAGAGCTTAATTTGTCGTTTCTTCGATTAGAAGATACTTATCAATGGTCTGCGAATTTATTACTTCAACGTGCGAGTGTAAAACGCTCTTTAAGCAATCGAGCTGAACTTATTACCAGTGGTATTAGTCGTGACTTAAAAAATGTCCGTCGTGCTAATAAAAATACTAACTTTGAAAAACTAAGCCAAGTGCTTGCTAAAGATATTGAATTAGCAAAACAAGGTTTAGAGCGCATTAATGTACCTGAAGATGTGAAAGCGCGTTATGCGCGTAATTTACAACGCGTCCATGATTTAGCATTGGGTAAAACAGGATTACTGGCGGTTATGGCTGAAAATAACCAGCTAGAAAGTCAACTGTCAGCTTTGAATCAACAGTCTAATCAGCAAGTTGTTATTACTCAAACAGCACTTAATGATTATATGCAGTATGCGAGTAGCAATGCATATAATAGTCGAAATGCTGCTGATGCTGCAGCCAACCAAGCGACGTACAGTATTATTATTGCCTGTTTGGTTTCAGGTGTTATTGCTTTAATTATTGCCTTTACTACGGCAAAAAGTATCCACACGCCATTAGCACGTATTAATGCGGTATTACGTAAGATGACAGCGGGTGATATGACTCAACGTACTAATTACCAATCTCAGTGTGAATTTGGTGCGCTGTCTCGCTCAATCGACCAACTGTCTGAAAGTATGGCTGATATTCTCACCAAAATTAACGATGGCTCTTTACAACTAGTAACAGAGGCAAATAAAACCGCTGCTACAAGTGAACAGGCGATGAGCCGTGTTGAAGATCAAAAACAACGTACAGATCAAGTAGCCGCTGCTATTTCTGAATTAGAAGTCAGTGCGAAAGAAATTTCACGTTCATCAGATCTGACTGTGAATGAAGTCAATGAAGTAAATCAGGCTGCGCAACAAGGGCGAGACTTAGTATTTAATAGTCGAAACATCACAGAGCAACTATCGATTGATATTACTGAAGCGGTTGATATCACACGCAAATTAGAAAGCTTTACGGTGAATATAGGTAGTATCTTAGATGTTATCCGCGGCATTGCTGAGCAAACGAATTTATTGGCACTTAACGCGGCGATTGAGGCAGCACGTGCGGGTGAGCAAGGGCGTGGTTTTGCTGTCGTTGCTGATGAAGTCCGTGCTTTAGCAAATCGAACTCAACAATCAACAGAAGAAATAAATGAGATGATCGATAACCTTCAGCACAGCGCTGAAATGGTAACTAAGGTCATGGCGAGAAGTCATAAACAAACGGAGCAATGTGTTGAACAAACACGTTTGACAGATGAAACACTACAAACGATAGCTGATCGTATGCGCGTTATTCTTGAAATGGCAGAGCAAGTTGCTCATGCAACCGAAGAGCAAATTTCAGTGAGTCAAGATGTTGCTGAGCATATTAATGGGATTGCGAGTGTTGCTTACAACGCAGAGTCAGAAGCGCGTGAGTCTGCAAACAGTAGTGAGTCGCTATCTAAACTAGCTGCAGAACAACGTCAATTGATTGAACGATTTAAGGTATAAATATGAAACAGAGAATGGCTTCCCCTTTTTATACAAAGGTTCAATCAACCTTATGTCGCAGTTTTGTTATTAGTGGTATCGCGTTAGCTGGTCTTTCACCACTATCGGTAACTGCACAACAGTATGATTCCTCATTAAAAGGTACTGTATTGGTTGATTCTTGGCGACAAGATGATGCGATTTGGAAAGATAAAATAATTCCAGCATTTAATAAGCATTACCCGAATATTAAAATCACCTATCGCTCACCAGAAGGGTTGACCTCATTTCTTGATGATTTGAATACCAATCTTGCCAATGGTAATGCTGGCGACTTGATTGCCTGTCGTCCATTTGATGGTTCGTTAAAGCTGTTTACGCAGGGGCACCTTAGCGATATTACAGAAATGGCTGGGATGGAGAACTTCCCGAGCTTTGCATTAAGCCCTTGGCAAACTGATTCAGGTGCACAGACCTTCTGTTTGCCTATGGCCTCTGTAATCCATGGTTTTTTCTACAATAAAGATGCATTTAAAAAACTCGATTTAAGTGTACCTAAAACAACGGCTGAGTTTAATCATGTGTTGAATATGATTAAAAACAGTGGTCAGTATGTGCCTTTAGCAATAGGCACGAATGATAAATGGGAAGCCAGTACGATGGGCTTTCAAAATATAGGCCCTAATTACTGGAAGGGCGAAGATGGACGATTAGGGTTGATTAATGGCACTGAGCGTTTTGATTCACCAAAATACCGACAAGTATTTCAGGAATTAGCGAATTGGAATAAGTTTTTAGGCAATGGTTATCAGACACGTAAATATGCCGATTCCATTGAATTGTTCAAAACAGGGAAGGCGGCTATTTATCCTGCTGGCTCTTGGGATATCAGCACCTTTACAGGCCAGCTAGATTTTGGCGTATTTCCACCTCCAGTAGAAAATCGCGGTGATGAATGTTATTTCAGCGATCATACTGATATTGGTATAGGGTTAAATACTAAAGCACAGAATAATCCAGCGGCAAAAGCGTTACTAGAATGGATGACAACGGCGGAGTATGCTGAGTTATTGACTAACTCTATTCCTGGTTTCTTCTCATTATCTAACCATTTCTTTGAAGTTGAAAACCCGATAGCGAAAGAAATGATGGGATGGCGTAATGAGTGTGATTCTACTATTCGAAGTGCAGCGCAGATTTTATCTCGAGGTAAACAGAGTTTTGAGGCTCAAATCGACCAAACCAGTGTTGCTGTGTTAAATGGTACAATGACACCAGAACAAGCTACACAGTTAGTTCAGGCGGGGTTAGATTCATGGTATGTGCCACAAAGAGAAGCAAAAGTTGCAAGCTTAATTTGCCAAGAATAATCAGATAAGCGTATTAAAAGCGATGCTCTAGAGATAGAGCATCGTTTTTTTGTTTGTAGCGGTAAGTTCTTAATTTTTCTTAATAGGATAGATGTTATAGCTATTGTTATCTGTTTAGCAGGTGATTAATATGCACATTCATTGTGTTTAGGTGTTGTATTGTGTCTAAGATATTAGTGGTTGATGATGACGTACAATTATGTGTGTTATTAACTGAAGTTCTCGAAGATGAAGGTCATGAAGTTAGTTGCGTTCATTGTGGTGAATCTGCGTTAACATACCTTCAATCAACAGGTGTAGATCTGATATTGCTGGATGTAATGTTACCTACTCTTGACGGTATGCAGGTTGCTCGCCGTATTTGTCAGCGTTTTGCAACGCCAATCCTTATGCTTACAGCACTAGGAGATGAAGCAACGATGCTTGATGGTTTGCAAGCTGGCGCTGATCAGTTCTTGGTTAAACCATTTAAAGTTGATGAATTGCTAGTACGTATATCGGCAATCTTACGAAGAGTGGGACTAGAGCGCCAGCGCCATTGTTTGCCCTCAACATCGGTGGAATTAGAAAGTCAGCTTTCTCGCTTACCGTTAACTGGTACAGAGCTCGATTTACTTAAATACTTAATTAAGAATAACGATATTGTCGTCTCAAAAGCCACATTACAAAAAGATGTTTTGAAGAAAGAGCTTAGCCCGTTTGATCGTAACCTTGATATGCATATCAGTAATATACGTCGTAAAATGGTGTTAGCAGGAATGTCTAAACAGCACATTAAAACAGTGCGTGGGAGAGGGTATAGTTACTCTTCATGTGTTTCGGAGTAATTCGTTTTCTTCAAATATAAAAAATAAGACGATACTCGATCGTCTTATTTTTCGGCTTAGATAATAGAGCCATCATTAATTCTTTAATACACGATTATCGCTAAAAGTGAGTAATTCAAGATTAAAAGGGGTCGCTTGCAGCTTAGGGTACTGCTGAGAAAATAATGTTTCATCACGTTGTTGATCATAACTATGCTGTAAATAGCCATAGCCACTTGGATACTCAAGATTCCAAAGTTCACTTTTCGCTATACGGCTAACGGCAAGAAACTGTCCAATATAGCTGGCTTGGTTGGCAGTAATTGAAAATGTAACATCCATTTTACCTATGTTTTTGGATATCAGCGTTTTATTACCATCTGACCCTTCAAGTTGAATACTGAAAATTTCGTATTGTCCTACAGGTAACTCAATATTAAACAAATGACCGCTAATTGTTGAATCCTCAAAATGTCCATCTTCATTGTTATTGGTGATCGTAATAATATTACCCTCTCCAATACTCAATTTATTGCTATTTAGAGGGCGAATGTTAATCGTTGTGAGCAGGTTTTTACCTGTTTTCGGCCATTCGGTATTAGCACCCAGAGTACCAACAAGATAACCTGTGGCTTGATTATTCTCATAAACAGAATCAGGAACAGAGACTTGTAAACCTGATGAACAGCCGACTAATAATAATGTCAGTAAACAAATAATGGTCTTCATCATAGAACTTCCTTTTGCTGTGATGAATAGAGTTAAGAAGCATAATGTTAAATGAGTAAAATGCTAAGAAATAAACGCCATAACTATTGTCATGTAAAAATACAGTATCGTCTATCTGTGACGTGTTTTTTGTGACTAGGATAGGCTGAATTGCTAGTTACTATAGATAAAAAGAGAAGCAAGTGTTTAGGAGTATAAACAAGTGAATGTTTCTAAAGTGATACAAGGAAAGCATCGACTTCCTTTGCATAAGCAAAGCTTAGTTTTCCGACTTTTTTCTTATTTTACCGTAGGCTTACTGGTCATATTAGGGCTTCAGAATTTAGCAGAGGTCGCTTTAGTCAAAACATTGTTACATGTCCCGCAACAGGTTCAGCAAGACATTTTGAAGATGGCAGCAGAAGTTGAACCTTTAGCTGAAAACGGTGATCCGCAGCGACTTGCTGAGTGGGAGAGTAAACAAAAATATTATGCTTTTGTACTTTACAGTGATAACAAAGAGATAAGTACCCGAATAATGCATCCTCATTTTAAGTTTAAACTTAAATATGCTCGACCATTGAATTCAATTTTAGATTCTCGTGTTAATCAACCCATTTTTACGATACCTCTAAAAAATGGTAATAAATTGGTGGTTCAGTTACCTCATGAATTACACCCGGCCAAAAATTTTTCTTTGTATTTTGGTTTAATACAGGTAGTGATTGCGATTCTGATCACCTTAATGTTTTCATTAATTATCGCACGCTATTTGCAGCGACCATTAGATACTTTAAGACACGCGAGTCGTTCTTTAGCTAATGGTGACTTTTCAGTGCGTGTCGCTCATGTTATGGGAGAGAAAGTAAAAGAGTTTAATGAATTAGCGACAGATTTCGATAACATGGCAAATCAAATACAATTGCTAACAGAGAAACAACGGCGTTTAATTCGTGATGTTTCTCATGAACTTCGAACGCCTTTGGCTAGACATAATTTATCATTGCATTTAATCCGAAAGCGTACCTCATCTGAACATTTGCATTTAGTGGATCGGTTAGAGCAAGAATCAGAAGAGATGAATGAACTCGTCACAGAAATCCTTGAATTTAGTCAATTTGAAAATGCAAAAGCGAATATCAAGCTTATTCCTGTCGACGTCCAAACTTTTTGTGATTCAACGGTTGAACAATGTTTACAGCTAAAAGCGCATGGCCAATCGATCATTAAAGATATTGATAGAGCACTGCCAATGGTTCAGACCGATACGCGATTATTAGTACGAGCAATTAAAAATTTAATAGGTAATGCGATTAAATATGCTGGAAGTGAAGCCAATATTATCATTCATACCAGTATAAGAAATAACGCGGATCAGTCTTATGTTGTTGTATCGGTTTCAGATGATGGTGATGGGATCCCTGAGCAACATTTAAAACATATCTTTGATCCGTTCACGCGCATAGAGGGTGCACGAGATAAACAATCTGGGGGTTATGGTTTGGGGCTCGCCATTGTAAAGGAAGCGATGCTAGTCACTGGAGGACAAGTAGAAGCGGGTCGTTCAGTTGAGGGAGGTTTAAAAATATCGTTATTGTTACCGATTATAGAAACAATAAAAAAGTAGCCTCAAGATAAAAACATAAGAGTGATATCCTTTCTGGCTATCACTTTTTTTTATTATAACTTCCAGGACTAGATGTTCAATACCGCACCAAGATTCCTTAGGAGAATAGTTCTGTTGTGTTCATTATCTTTTGATAACCACCATCTATTGAATCAATAGATTTATAGTATTAGCTGTACGCATTCAATTGATTTAAATTTACGCCATTAAACGAGATTGTATTTTGTAAATAAATTTTTTTTGATTTATATCAAATCGAAAGTTTTGTTTTGGTGCAGTTTAATGTTTTAGTTAAAGATGAAGAATTCCTGTTGATTTTTTATTTTAAATCGCTAAAAAGAATTATATCAAATTTTAAAATTTCAAATTTAACGAATCTTTTTAATTGCTTCTCAATACCTAAGAGCTATATTGAATGGAGCTAAGAATTAATGGCAATAATACTAATTAAAATAAAAAGGTGAACACTCAATGTCTAAATGTCCATTCCACAACACGCACGCGGTTAATCCGTCAATTAACCCTGGTAATGGTACGTCTCCAAGTGATTGGTGGCCTAACCAACTTAAACTAGACATTCTTCACCAGCACGATCGTAAATCAAACCCAATGGGCGAAGATTTCGATTATGCCGCTGAATTCAAAAAGCTAGATCTTGAAGCTGTGAAGCAAGATCTACGTGAACTAATGACAGATTCTCAAGACTGGTGGCCAGCAGACTTCGGTCACTACGGCCCTTTCTTCATTCGTATGGCATGGCACAGTGCAGGTACATACCGTACTGCTGATGGTCGTGGCGGCGCGAGCACAGGTAACCAACGTTTTGCACCACTAAACAGCTGGCCTGATAACGTAAACCTTGAGAAAGCACGTCGCCTAATTTGGCCTATCAAGCAAAAATATGGCAACAAGATCTCTTGGGCTGACCTTATTATTCTAACAGGTAACGTTGCACTAGAATCAATGGGCTTTAAAACATTTGGTTTTGCTGGTGGTCGTGAAGACATTTGGGCACCAGAGCTAGACGTTTACTGGGGTAAAGAAAAAACATGGCTTGCTGATGACACACGTTACGAAAAAGACAGCGAGCAACGTGATCTTGAAAACCCACTAGCAGCAGTACAAATGGGTCTTATCTATGTTAACCCAGAAGGTCCAGACGGTAACCCAGATCCACTACTAGCAGCACACGACATTCGTGAAACATTTGCGCGTATGGCAATGAACGACGAAGAAACAGTAGCGCTTATCGCTGGTGGTCACACATTCGGTAAAACACACGGTGCAGCAGATGCAGCACACGTAGGTGTTGAACCAGAAGGTGCATCAATTGAAGAGCAAGGTTTCGGTTGGACATCAAACTACGGTAGCGGTAAAGGTGCAGACACTATCTCTAGTGGTCTAGAAGTTATTTGGACTACAACACCAACAGAGTGGAGCAACGGTTTCTTCAGCAGCCTATTCTACAACGAGTGGGAGCTTGAGAAGAGCCCAGCAGGCGCTTACCAATGGGTATCAAAAGGTGGCGAAGTACACCCAGACGCATTTGACCCAGAGAAGAAGCACAAAGCAACTATGCTAACTACTGACTTAGCATTACGTTTCGACCCAGCATACGAGAAAATCTCGCGTCGCTTCTTTGAAAAACCACAAGAGTTCGCAGACGCATTTGCTCGCGCATGGTTTAAGCTAACTCACCGTGATTTAGGTCCAGTATCTCGTTACCTTGGCCCTGAAGTACCAGCACAAGTGTTCACATGGCAAGATCCAATCCCAGCGGTTGATCACGAGCTAGTAAACGATGCTGACATTGCAAAACTTAAACAAGAAATCGCTGCATCTGGTCTATCAATCAGCGAGCTAGTATCAACAGCTTGGGCATCTGCTTCTACATTCCGTGGTTCAGACAAGCGTGGTGGTGCAAACGGTGCACGTATTCGTCTAGCACCTCAGAAAGATTGGGAAGTTAACCAACCTGAGCAACTAGCGAAAGTGCTAAACGTACTTGAAGGCATTCAAGCAAACTTCGAGAAAACAGTATCTCTTGCTGACTTAATCGTACTTGCTGGTGGTGTAGGTGTGGAAATGGCTGCGAAGAATGCAGGCCGTGACATCACAGTACCATTTACTGCTGGTCGTATGGATGCATCACAAGAAGAGACCGATGTAGAATCATTTGCTGTTCTTGAGCCAATTGCTGATGGTTTCCGTAACTTCGAAAAAGCGAAGTTCACAGTCGCAGCAGAAGAGCTATTACTAGACCGCGCACAACTACTAACGCTAACAGCACCTGAAATGTCAGTGCTTGTAGCTGGTATGCGTGTACTAGGTGCGAACTACGACAACAGCGAATACGGTGTGTTCACTGAGCGTAAAGAAGCATTAACTAACGACTTCTTCGTTAACCTACTAGATATGTCTACACAATGGAAACCAACCTCTGTAGACCAAGATGTGTTTGTAGGTACAGATCGTAAGACTGGCGAGCAAAAGTGGATGGCATCACGTGTCGACCTAGTATTTGGTTCTAACTCACAACTACGTGCACTTGCAGAAGTTTACGCATGTGCTGACTCTGAAGAGAAGTTCGTCAACGACTTCGTCAATGCTTGGGTTAAAGTAATGAACGCTGACCGTTTTGATCTACACTGTTAATCAAAACGCAAAGTTTCAATACTAGCCAATAGTATGAAATAGAAACTTAGCAATAAAAAAACAAAGAGGTGCTCAATGAGTGCCTCTTTTTCGTTTAAGCATTATAAACTGTTATTATTACGATAACTTCTAGCCACTCCCGATACCGTATGAAAAAACCTTATCCTGCTTCTACTATCCAAAACGTCATTAATAGCGCGATTTATCATTTAAACCTACGTGATCATTCCGAATATGAACTGCGCAAAAAACTTGAAGCAAAAACAGAGAATAAAGCGTGGGTTGAAACTGTACTTGAACAAATGAAAAGCTATGGTTACCTAAAAAGCGACCATGCATTTTCATTACATTTCTGCGAATTAGCCTTTAATAGCCAATATGGGCGCAAATACATCCAGCAAAAGCTTAAAACCAAAGGCATCGATGAACTCACCATAGAGCAAGTCATCACGGAAACAATGCAGCGAATGGCGATTTGTGAGCAATCGATGATCAATACTCGATTGGCACGTTTTAAAGACTTCTCAACCACATCGGCAGAGAAAGTCGTCAATGACTTATTAAAACGTGGTTTTAGTATGGAGGACATTTCTCGTGGTATTTCAGAGCATAGCGCATCAGATACCTTATTGACCAAAGCACAAATCAAAGGCAAGAACGCCAATCTTGAAGCTGAAGTGATCAAACTTGCCAAGAAGTTAAAAGGGCGCTCATTAATCGCGCAAGAGCTAAAAATGAAGCATGTTGATATCTCAGAGCTCGATAATGTACTAGATGAACTAACTGAATCAGGCGAAATAGATTTCTACTACAACTGCCAATTAGCTCTAGCCAAGAAACGTTACGATCTCACCGACTTTAAAGAAAAGAGCAAAGCTTATGGTTATCTATCAAGCAAAGGCTTTTCTAGTGATGAAATTAAAGAAGCAATCAATGCTGTGTTAGAAGAATAGAAGATAAACTTACCTATTCCCTTGTACGTATTATCACGCTAAGTCTGATCTATTTTTATACTGCTCTAAACTTTCTGGGTTGGCGATAGCACTTGTGTTTACAACATTTCGTTGGTGGATGGCATCTCTCACCGCTTTTTCTGCTATTTTCCCTGATTTAGTTCTGGGTATTGCAGAAACTTGTAATATTTTTGCGGGAACATGATGGGGAGAGCACTGATTGCGAAGTTGCGTGTTGATACGATTGATTAAGATATTATCGAGCGTTACATCTGGTTGTAGCTGAACAAAGAGAACAATTCGAACATCGTTTTGGTACTGCTGTCCAACAACAACAGAATCGACGACTTCATGAAACGGATTGACTTGACGATAAATTTCAGCAGTGCCAATGCGAATACCACCGGGATTTAAGATTGAATCAGAGCGCCCATAAAAGGTGAGCCCACCGTGATGAGACACACTGACATAATCGCCATGATGCCAAGTGTTGGGGTAGGTATTCCAATAAGCATGGAAATATTTTTCCCCTTTTGGATCTTGACTAAATGCAATGGGTTGATTGGGAAAACTGTTGCAACAGACAAGTTCACCGCATGTATCAAAGATAGCTTCTCCTGCTTGATTAAATACATTAACGTCCATTGCTAAGGCTTTGACTTGGCACTCCCCACGCCACACAGTACCGATTGGATTGCCAATGGCAAAGCAACCACAAATATCGGTTCCGCCTGCAATTGATGAAAGCTGAATATCTTGTTTGATGTGCTTATAGACATAATCAAACTGCTCAGGTGCGAGTACTGAACCTGTAGAGCAAATGATAGCAAGTTGTGACAATGTCACGTACTTGTTCGGTATGATCTGCATTTTTTCTATGGTCTCTAAGTATTTGGCGGAAGTGCCAAATAAGCGAAGGTTTTCTTTGTCTGCCATTTTCCACAATTGATAAGGATCTGGGGATAAAGGCGATCCATCATATAATACGAGTGTTGCGCCTGATGCCAAGCCACTGACTAACCAGTTCCACATCATCCAACCGCAAGTCGTAAAATAAAAAATGGGATCGGAAGGTTTAATATTGCAGTGTAATTGGTGCTCTTTCAGGTGATTTAATAGGGTTCCACCGACAGAGTGAATAATACACTTGGGTTTCCCCGTGGTACCTGATGAATACAATATATACAGCGGATGATCAAAGGGCGTAGGAGTATACGCTAAATCAGGGTAATGAATAACATCTTCCATTTCTTGCCATGTACTCACGGTGATATGAGAAGGTAAGGAAGGACTTTGTAACAGTAGTTTATCGATGGGATTTTGGTTTATATAAGGATAAACAATTAATTTTTTGACACTAGGAAGGGAAGATAAAGCCTCTGCCAATGTGGTTAAACTGGTTATTGTTTTGTTGTTATAAATATAGCCATCGGTAGTAAAAATAACTTTAGGTCGGGTCTGACTAAAGCGTTCAACAACACTTTCAGTCCCGAAATCAGGAGACGTGGATGTCCATACAGCACCTAAAGAGGTGGTCGCTAGCATAGCAATAACTGTTTGCGGAATATTAGGCATGTAAGCGGCAACCACATCGCCTTTTTGTACCCCTTGTTGTTGTAAATACTGTGCGACTATTGCTACTTGCTGGTGGAGTTGTTGCCAAGATAGTCGCTGCTGGGCATGTTGCTTATCTGTATCTTTAAAACTGTGTTCGTTATAAAAAACAATTGCATCTTGTTGGCTTAGCTTCGTGCTGTAAGCAAGTAAATTTTCGGCGAAATTGAGCGTGGCATCAGGAAACCAGCGTTGATCTTTATTGGGAATAGGGCTGTGTGTTGGACAATAGACAATGTTTTCACCTTGGTTGCCAATTACATTGCAAAATTGCCATAGCTGTTGCCAGAATTGGTCACTATGTTTTATAGACCAGCGATGCAATTGGGTATAATCATGAAATAGACGTTTGTGTTGTTCGCTGATCTGCACCATAAATTGATACAGCAAACTATTTTGAATGCGTTTTCGACTTGGCTTCCAGAGACATTGCTTATAATCATCAGTCATTAGTATGTTCTCCGTCCTTCTTAAAATGCGCTATTTTTGTTGAAGAATTAAAGATGAGGTGCTGCTTTGATGAAAGGCTCAAGCTGGTTACAGTGTTTTTCTATAGCGTTAATGGTTGGAAAATTTGATAAATCAATATTAAAACGTCGGGCGTTATACACTTGAGGGATCAAAAATATATCGGCTAAGGTTGGGGCAAGTCCAAAACAGAACTTTTCAGGGTTATTGTTACTGGCAAGCTGCTGTTCTAATGCTGTAAAACCTTGATCTATCCAGTGGTGATACCATTGTTGTTTTTGTTCTACTGTAACGGTTAATTTGCGTTCTAAATAGTTGAGTACACGTAAGTTATTTAACGGATGGATATCACAAGCGATGGATAACGCAAAGGCTCGGCATTGCGCACTTTCTATGGTGTTACAAGGCAGTAAACTTGGTGTTGGATAACATTGCTCAAGATATTCGATAATAGCGAGAGATTGATATATGTAACATTGGTTATGCTCAAGTGTAGGTAATAAACCCGTCGCATTCATGTTTTTGTAGTGGCGACTGTTTTGCTGATTATCAAGCAGCGAGATCGGCACACAGGTATAATCTAGCTGCTTAATGTTTAAGGCAATTCTTACTCGATATGAGGCTGATGAGCGAAAGTAATCATATAGGGTAAATGCCATATTCAGCTCTCTTTGAGTAATTAAGGTACTTGAAGTTAATGCTTAATAAAGGGAATAACGGCTTGTTCAATAGCCCCAAAAATAGAATGTTTATCAGCATCAAACATTTCTATTTTTACGCTATCACCGTATTGCATGAAGGGAGTTTGAGGCTCGCCTTGTTCTATCATTTCCAGCATTCGTTTTTCAGCAATACAACAAGAGCCAGATAACCTATCTACGTTAGAAACTGTTCCTGAACCTATGATAGTGCCAGCGGTTAATGGACGACTTTTGGCTGCATGATGAATTAATTGGGCAAAGTTAAATGTCATATCAACACCTGCGTTGGGGTTACCAAAGAGCTGCTGATTTAAGTGAACATAAAGTCGATTATTGACCTTGTTCTCTTTCCATGACTCGCCTAACTCATCAGGTGTCACCGCGACAGGAGAAAAAGCCGATGAAGGTTTAGATTGAAAAAAACCAAAGCCTTTAGCCAGTTCTGTTGGGATTAAATTTCTTAGCGACACATCGTTAACAAGCATTAACAGTTTAATGTGTTTCTCAGCATTTTTTACGCTTGTCGCCATAGGGACATCATCTGTAATAACGGCTATTTCAGCTTCAAAATCAACGCCCCAATTAAGATCTTCAACTTCGATGGGCTGTGTAGGGTTTAAAAACTGATCTGACATACCTTGATATATTAAAGGGTCTTGCCAAAAGCTTTTTGGCATCTCTGCACCTCTTGCTTTGCGCACCAACTCAACATGATTAACGTAGGCACTACCATCTGCCCATTGAAAAGCGCGAGGAAGGGGAGATGCACAATGCATTGGCTGAAAAACAAAACGATGCTCAAGCATTTTTCTATTTAGTGCGTGATAAAGATCATTAAGAATGGGTTCAACATCAGCCCAATGGTCCAGTGCATATTGCATGGTAGGGGCAATATGTTGAGCTGATACCGCCCATTTAAGATCGCGAGAAACGACAATGAGCTTTCCATCTCTACTTTGTTGTAATGAAGCAAGTTTCATTGTTGTTATCCTTACTTTTATTGTTATTCAGGATGTTGATGACGTTGCCATGACGCCACATAATTATGTAATTCAACCTCACTAACATTGGGTGCAATATCGAGAGGGTTTCGAGTATCTATCATTACTGCTACTTCATCGATAAATGTTTTAGGTGCTTGTTGGCTTTTTATTAAAGCGTTAGGGTGTGGACCATGTGGAAATCCGCAAGGATGAAACGTGATCATGCCGGGTTTAATATTGTCTCGACTGAAAAAATCGCCATGGTGATAAAAAATCACTTCATCATAATCATTATTACTGTGAAAAAAGGGCACTTTTAAAGCGTTAGGATCGCTTTCAACAGGACGAGGTACAAAGGTACACACAATAAAATTATCACTTACAAAGGTAGAGTGTGCTGATGGTGGAAGGTGATACCGATGGCTCATGAGTGGGCGAATGTCACGCCAATTAAGTTTTAGTACCGTTAGATTTCCTTTCCAGCCGATGCTATCTAAGGGATTAAACGGGTAGCAAATTGTATTAATTTGGTTACGCGCTTTTAACAATACCTGCCAATTATCTTCTGTTTGTTGTGCTTTAAATGCAGCATTGATTTTAGGGTATTCAAGTATTGCGGGATCAAAGAGGGCATGTTCACCGACAATCCCATGATCAACACTTTTAAAACTGTTATTGGTTGCTTCAATCATCAACAAAGTAACCGTGTTGGGCGTTTCAATTCGCCATGTTGTAGAGCGAGGAAGCACAAGGTAATCCCCTTCATTAAAAGGCAGATGACCATAATCGCAATACAAATCTCCACTACCTTGATGAACAAACAATAATTCGTCACCATCACCATTTCGCACCAGATGATCCATACTTTTATTGGTTTGCCAAACACGCAGTTTAATATCGCTATTGGATAGCAGTAGTGGTGCATCCCAAGGTGTATCCCCGATTTGGGGCAAAGCTAAGGCATCAAATGCTCTTGGTTTATGTTCACCACACCATGAGACCCAACTTGTTGGCGGATGTTTATGGTACATGTGCGTTGCTGGGCCAAAAAAACCTTCTCGACCGCATTCGCGTTCGAAACTGTCATTGGGTAAGTCACAATGTGCTTGTTTGCTTGATAGCCCTTCAATAATTGGAAACTGAAACCATTTATGCATTCCTTGCCTCATTATTTACTCTTGCTATCACTTAACTGTGGTTGAAAGTGCAGAAATCGCAATATTATTGATTAGATGCAGAATGAAAGATGTTCATTCTTGTTTACATTTTTTGCATCATTAATCAGATTAAGTGTTAGTCAAATTAGGCATTAAAGCCTGTTTTTTAGTGATAAAAATGGCTGATAATAAGGATCACTTCTAATATTTATAGAGTTAATAATAAAAATAATAGTGTCGGTTGGTGGTTAGTCTATAAACGGAGGCTATTATGCAAAAGAAACAGAGTAGTAATCCGACAAAGCATTGTTATGTCTCAAAGCCTGTAGATCGTAATGGGGTTATTACTTGGAATGAAGAAGAAAATGCTATTTGGCATCATCTTATAACTCGCCAACTTCATTGTGTGCAAGGCAAGGCATGCGATGAGTATATAGCGGGTTTAGCTGAATTAGATTTACCTCACGATCATATCCCTCAACTAAAAGAAATAAATCGAGTATTACTCGATACCACAGGTTGGCAATGCGTTGCTGTACCTGCCTTAATTAGTTTTGATCATTTCTTTTCTTTACTCGCACGCAAGCAATTTCCTGTTGCCACCTTTATTCGTACTAAGGCTGATATAGATTATTTGCAAGAGCCTGATTTTTTTCATGAAGTATTTGGACATTGCGCAATGCTAACCAACCCATATTTTGCACAATTTACGCATTTTTATGGAAAACTCGGTGTAAAAGCGACGCATGAGGAAAGAGTTTATTTAGCTAGACTATACTGGTTTACGGTTGAATTTGGTTTACTAAATCAAAATGGTAAATACCAAGTTTATGGTGGTGGTATTTTATCATCGCCACAAGAAACACATTACGCGACGGTCAGTACCATACCGCAACGTGTTGCTTTTGATCCTATAGAGGTAATGAGAACGCCATATAGAATTGACATACTACAGCCTAAATATTTTGTATTGCAAAGTATGGAGCAACTTTACCAAGTGACTAACCAAGATATTTTCGGGTTGGTAGCAGAAGCACAGCGAAAAGGATTACGCGCTGCCACCTTTAGCTAAAAGGAAACGATTAATGACGAGTTTAGATAAATTGAAATGTGAAGCATGCCATTCAGGCTCACCAAAATTAAGTGATGATATTTTAGCTGAATACATGGCGACATTACCAGAATGGCAAATTATTAATCCTAACGGTGTAAATCGTATAACTCGTACATTTAAATTCAGTAATTACAAACAAGCGTGGGAATTTAGCAATAAAGTGTCGCAATTAGCAGAAGAAGAATTTCATCATCCGACGCTTGTTTTAGAGTGGGGAAAAGTAACAGTAACATGGTGGACTCACGACATTAAGGGGATTCATTTAAATGATGTTATCTGTGCAAAGAACACTGAAAAATTGTATTTGAGTTAAATCCGCATAAATCGTGCGTATATCATTTGTTTTCTTGTTATAATACGATGTTTTAAATCGGAATTTGCATTAAAAATAAGGCTTTATTTGTTTTTCTAACTTAAAGTTTCTTGCTCTAAATGCAATGAAGGAAGACAATACGCGCCTGTTTATATTTAGTATGTTTAGGTTTTGTCTAAGCAACACTACTTTTACTGTGTCTCGCTGTTTTAACATTTATTAAATGTATTCAACAGTCTGGTACGATTGCAGTAAGAATAGCGATAGAAAGAAATTAACAATGACAACACAAACGCCACAGCAACAAACTCCATCAGAATTGATGATCGCTTGCGAAGAATGCGGATTGGTAGTCGATATCCCAGATATCAAAGATGGACAAAAGGCGGACTGTCCTCGCTGTGGACATACCTTAGCGAAAAGAATCATCATGCCATTTCATCGCCCTTTAGCGTACGGTCTTGCATGTTTGATTATGTTGGTACTCAGCCTTTCTTTCCCTTTTCTTTCATTTAGCGTGAATGGAATGGGGCAACAAATCATGCTGCTGAATGCCGCAGAAACATTACAGCATTTTGAGAATAGCTTCCTTGCATTACTGTTGATGTTAACCGTATTGGTTTTTCCTGCGGTCTACATCATATTAGTCATGTATCTCTATTACCGTGCAGCGCATGTTAAACGAATTGGGTATGTACGCGGTAACCCTGAAACTATAAAGCTGTTGTGCCGAATATTATTTAAAATTCAGCCTTGGCTAATGGTAGATGTATTTCTCATTGGCGTATTAGTCAGTTTGGTCAAAATTTCAGCGTTAGCGCATATTGGAATGGGATACTCATTCTGGGCATTCTGTATTTACAGCGTTTTGGTTGTAAAATGTGTTTCATTAGTTGATCGAACATGGTTGTGGGATCAGTTTTTTGTCATGAAACACATAGAGGGGGTACATGATGGCGACACACATTTATCAAATAATCATGTGGGATGCCATGTTTGTAACCAAATAAATCCTCTGCCTAATAGCCATCATGCCAAATGTATTCGTTGTGAAAGCAAGCTTCATGGTTTTAATCCATCACATTCATTACAGTATTCATGGGCTTATTTAATCGCTTCGATTATTTTTTATATTCCAGCAAATTTGTATCCTATGATGTATACCGTAAGCCTAGGACAAACCGAAGGTTCCACTATCATGGGTGGTGTGGTGATGTTATGGAAAATGGGGTCTTGGCCAATCGCGGTGGTGATTTTTATTGCCAGTATCTTCATTCCTATGGCAAAAATGTTTGCCTTAGCGTGGCTTTATTACTGTGCAGGTAAAAAGCCGAATGACTCAACACGAGAGTCTGTAAAACGTTTGAAAATCTATCGTATGACAGAATTTATCGGTCGATGGTCTATGGTTGATATTTTTGTTGTCGCGATATTAGTTGCACTTGTGCAGTTGAAAAACTTGATGGCTATTTCACCAGGACCTGCTGCAATCTGCTTTGCAACAGTAGTGGTATTTACCATGTTATCGGCAATGAGTTTCGATCCTCGGGTGTTTTGGGGTGAAAAAAATAAAATTAATTATGGTTCAGAGTTAAACACTACTGAATCTAATCAGTAGTCACTAGCCAGTATTAACGAGAAACAGAAAATGAGTGATAACCAGCCAAATGAGGCTAAAGTACAAAACCTGAAGCAAGTATCTGCAATTTGGATCATTCCTGTTGTGGCTTTGGCTATTGGTATTTGGATGTTTGTTCAATATCTTAATAGTAAAGGGCCTGAAATAACGATTCGCCTTCCTAATGCCTCTGGTATTGAAGTGGGTAAAACCGCGATTAAATCTCTAAATGTGAAAGTCGGTGTTGTCACCAAAGTTCAGCTAAGTAAAGACTATAGCTATATAACAGTGACCGCACAGATGGATAATGATACAGAGCGTATGTTGAAAAACGATACTAAGTTCTGGGTTGTTAAGCCACGAATTGGCAAAGAAGGAGTGTCTGGTTTAGATACGCTTCTTTCTGGTGCGTATATTGAAATGCAACCAGGCCAAGGTAAAGATGATAAATATCATTTTAAAGCGCTAGAAGTCCCCCCTGTTGCACCTGCGGATGCGAAAGGATTACGTGTTGTACTGACAAGTCATGAAGCCGGTAAATTGAGTGTTGGTGACCCAGTATTATATGATGGCTTTACTGTTGGTCGCGTTGAGAAAACGAGCTTTGATATCAATAGTAAACTAGCTAATTACCAATTGTTTATCTTTGAACCTTATAATCGACTAGTACGCACAACCAGTAAGTTCATTATGCAATCTGGTATGAATGTACAAATGAGTGCTGAAGGTTTTAACGTCAAGATTGGATCATTGGAATCGTTAATTACTGGTGGTGTCACATTCCAAACACCATCTGATGATCAAGGTATGGCTCAGAATAAACAATTAAAACATTACCGTTTATTCGATAGTGAGCAAGATTATCACGAGAAAATGTACGATAAGTACTTAAACTTTGTCATGTTATTTAAAGAATCCATTCGTGGTTTGAAAGCGGGAGCACCGATTGAATACCGTGGTATTCAAATTGGTACGGTACAGAAAGTGCCATTGCGTTTACCAAACAGTGAAGAAGGTTTTACAAGCGAACAAATCCCTGTACTGGTACGTATCGATTTAGGTCGAGTATATAACCATTCAGATGAAGGTACATTGGATAATCTGCGTGTAAATCTTGAAAAAGAGTTTAAGAACGGACTTCGTGCAACATTGAAAACCGGTAATTTATTAACAGGTGCGCTATATATTGGCACTGATGTGTACAAAGGCGAGAAACCTGAAAAACTGGCTAAATATGATGGTTACGAAGTCTTTCCAACTAAAGCGGGCGATCTTGCTGAAGTGCAGAAGCAGTTAACTAATTTACTCAATAAATTTAATAAACTTCCTGTAGAAGATACATTGAATTCAATGACTGCGACTTTAAAGGCATCTGAGAAAACAATGAATTCAGCAGCGCGTGTTACACAAGATCTTGATCGTATTCTTAAGCAAAAAGATACTCAGACATTACCGTCTGATATTAAAGCGAGTTTGAAAGAGATCCAAAACACCTTAAATGGCTTTAGCCCAAATGCAGCAGCGTACCAAAATTTACAAGGTGCACTTGTACAATTTGAGCAAGTGATGACGGAACTACAACCCGTACTTCGTCAATTAAATGAGAAGCCAAATTCATTAGTGTTTGGTGATGAGAAAGCGAAAGATCCTATTCCAGTTGGAGGCCGTAAATAATGAAAAAGTGGTTATTAATTGCAGCGGTAGCGCTTGCTGGAACAGGATGTAGCTCAACAGAACCGGCATTAAAAACATATATGTTACCGATGCCAACCAGTGCGAATACGGCACATAACATTAGTAATAAATCATTGTTAATTGTGCGCCCTGTTGAAGTTGCGGCACATCTTGCTGGTACTGGTTTAGTGTATCAAACCAGCCCCACTGAAATTGTTGAAGCGCAGCAAAACCTTTGGGGTGAATCACTGAGTACGCAGTTAACGCGTCGAATCACATTTGATTTACGCCAAAAACAAACTAAGTTTTGGGCAACACAGCTAACACCAACATTGTCTACTGCAGGTATACCACGCTTACAAGTGCGTATTAACCAGTTTAATGGTGTTTATAGCGGTGTTGCTGAAGTGGCAGGTGAATGGTTATTGATTAATGGTAATGGCGATTTACAAACCGTACATCCATTTTCATTCCGTGTACCTTTAGCAAAAGATGGTTATTCAGCGCAAGTGGAAGCACTGTCTAAAGGTGTGGATGAGTTAACGACTCAGTTAGCACGCTCTATCAAGTAGTTTTTGAACAGTAGAGTAAATATTAAGCCGACGTTAAATACGTCGGCTTTTTTATTTTTAAGAATATGAGATTCATTATTGTAATTGGCTTATTTAAATACTAGGGTTTTGTCTTTGATTTTAGAGAGAAAGATGAAATGAAAAAACTAAATGGTTCCTGTTTATGTGGCAAGGTGCAGATAGAAGTGCCTGATGATTTTGAGTATATGGGGAATTGTCATTGTTCTGAATGTCGTAAATTTACGGGGTCAGATTACTCATCGGTGGGAGGATTAAGCTCAGAGAAATTTCGCTTTAAAACAGGTGAAGATGCGGTGTCGATATTTCAAAAAAGTGAAGAAACGGAACTCGCTTTTTGTCGAATCTGTGGTTCAAGTTTGTTTTCAAAGAAACTAAAAACAGGCAAGCATAATATTCGTTTAGGGATTTTAGATGATATTCCAACGCATAAGCCGAGTTTTCATGTTTTCACGGCATCTAAAGCACCATGGAATGACATAACCGATAACTTAATACAGTTTGAGAAAGGCCCTGTTAAATAGCGTATAGATAGACAAGGAAGACAATTAACAAGGAGGTAACTGATGTATATCGGTGAAGTGTCTAAATTAACAGGGGCATCAGCCAAAGCCATACGCTTATATGAATCGTTAGGTTTGTTGGGAACAGTAGTAAGAAAGGGGAGTTATCGGATTTATGATGATAACCATGTTAGAACCGTTATTTTGATTAAAGATGCACAATCTATCGGGGTTAGTCTTGCTGAATTTAAGAGGCTGCTAGGAGATAAAACAGTGCTAAGTTGGGATGTTGTAAGCACATTTCTTGATCAGAAAAGTAGAGCAATTGAAGAACAAATTAACCTATTGCACCAGCAGCAATCGATGATCAAAACATACCAAGACAATATTAATAAGTGTTTAGAAACTAATTGACTCTTCCCTACAGGGCAAGGTGTAAACTGAGCTTAAAAAGGGAGAGATATTTATGTGTATTAAGCTTCAATAGTAAATAGAAAATTATATTCTAGGGGGAGTAAACGAAGATTGTAGTGTTAGACATGTAACTAATTCTAAATGAACATAAATACATAGTTATACGTGATCGAAGCAATGAAGTAGTGTATTAGCATTCTAACACCATGAACTTATTATTTTAGACGATGTAATTATTTTCTATATTTTATTTTTTATACCAAGAAATATAATCAAAAATTCAGCCAAAAATAAGTGTAGTAGTCAATAAATACTGGTCTTATTTTAGAGGTTTACCAATATGGTTGTCAGACTTATTAGATATTAATCCGCCATTATATTGATGTAGTTGTAATTGGCTAAAATAGTGATATCACTACTTTCATAGAGCTGTTAAAAACAAAAGATCTTAGTAAAAATGTTGCGAATATGTGTTTATATTTCCGAGATTTTCACATTTCATCTAATAGTGTGAGTATACTATCAATAAGAATATTATTTCTTTATTCTGAAATATGACGTGAGTGGCTCATGAAACAGTATATTTCTCTTAATATATTCATATTGGTATTTTTTATAACTGCTTGTAATAATGACAATAGCGTTACAGATACAGTAACTGATAACAATAGCGTGTCAGTTATAGACACAGGAATTGATGACAATAGCGCCTCAGTTATTGATACAGGAACAGATGCAACTCAATCAGGTAAAGCAACCGTCTCTGGTACTGCGGCAGTTGGTGCTGGTTTAAAAGGACATTCTTTGGATTTGTTTGAACTCGATCCAACTAATAGCTCTCAACCGAAATTATTAGAAACAATAACGCTAGATGAGTCGAGTAAGTTTGAAGTTTCAATCCCAATGTCGACGGATACGAGTTCAAGAGTGTTCCTTGCACAAGTTAAAGATTTAGAATCACCTGATACTGTTGTTATCGAGTCAATTATTTTTGGGCAAGACTTTGATAAATCAGTAAAGATAACGCCTTTCACCAATCTCATCGCAAAAAGCCTGCTTAAAAGTGAAACAGCATTAGATTTAGCTTCTATGAGGCGAGAGTACGATCAAGTTGCCAGTAGTGTTGTAGCCATACTCAATCCTGTTGCAGAGGCGTTAGGCTCTTCGCTTGATATTGACTCTCTGTTGTTTGGTGATTTCTTTGTAGAATCAAGTGGTCATGATGAACTAATTGAAGCAGTCACGTTTGATTGTAATGATTCAAATTGTGCTGTTGATTTTGCAAGTGATAAAGTCAAAGAGAAAGTGATCGAGCTAGGGGTTGAAACTGAATTTACTATTAATGAGACATTAATAGATAAACTAACACAGGCGGGCTTTGCTCTTGATGAATTGAAAACTAGCCCAACCGCCGATTTTGACTTTACAGCAAGTATTAAAGAAGCCGGCCCTGTGGTGGTACTCTTTTCATATGATGCTTCTTGGGGCCAGCCAGGTGATTCATGGGCTGGATACAGCGGTAAGATCAAATTGATAAACCTTACCGACACCCCTTTAGATGTGGCAAATAAATCCATAACGATGATTTCAGAAAAGCTGAGCATGAGCGGTGCTTGGGGCGCTGAGCTTCAAGAGAAAAAAATAGATAATAATAAAACCAAATACACGTTTACGATCCCTCATTACGCCCAGCCTTTGCAAAAAGATGAACACCGAGTCATTGGTTTTAATGGTAAAGGCATTGCATCGGAGGTAAATGACTTAACCCGCTGCCGCTATGAAAATGATAGCTGCATCATCAAATACGATGACACATTATCAACTTACGTTGGTGGCAGTTCTTTTGTGATTAGTGTCGATAGTGAAGAAGTTGTTGAAGATGGTGATATCACCGATGACGTTAACGAGAGTGGGGCAAATCTTGGCCGAGAACCAATTGTCGATGACCAAAATACAGTTATCGACATTACCTTAGAAAAATCTGGCTCACCTTGGTCAACGGGGTTTAATGGTGTGATCAAATTCATATCGCCAGTGGCGACCTCTTCTTGGACTTTGACGTTTTTAAAGCCAGCTGATGTGAATGATATTAGCATGTGGTCACACGGAGGGGGATTACAAACGGTGGGTGGACAATCGTTTATCAATGTTAACAACAAAAGCTGGAATGGCGTTTTGACTCCTAATATTGAAAATTCAATTGGTGCCAGTGTTCAAGGTAAGGGCACTTATGGCGCAATATCGAGTGATAGCTGTACTTTAACGCTTGATAGCACTAATTACCCTTGTCAGTTGATAGCTAACGAAAATGCAACCAGTGTAGAAGATCTTTCTAATATTAATAGTGTTGGTATAACCCCTGCAGTTATCATTGATGATAATGAGACTGTCGATTCAGGTAACGAGTCTATTGTGGTCGACAATACACCCACAGATATTCCTGCTGCGTTGGTGAAAGGCAGTGGTGTGACTCAAAGTAAAACTCCAAAGAATATGACGTTTACTTCACCGAGTGATTTTAAAGGTAAAGTCGTTGCAGGTTATCTATCTGATTGGAGTGTATATGGTCGTGGTTTTGACGTTGAACGCTTACTAAAAGATGATACCTTTCCCTATAACAAACTGGTTTTTGCATTTTTAGCTATTTGTGGTGATCAAGGTTCGCTTTCTGGAAAAATTCGAGCGCAGTGTGCCGCGGAAGGTAAAAAAGATTTTGAGGTGGTCTTTTTAGATCCATGGGCAGACTTTGGTTTAAGCGTCAGTTCTCGCCAAAAGGGTAACCCTTATGTTGATGGTTTTAGTAAGGGGATTATTGAACAGCTCGATTACATTAAAAAACGAGTCCCTAACATTAGCATCTCAGCCAGTATTGGTGGCTGGACTATGTCAGAGCCATTCCATCGCATGGCAGCCAATCCGGTACATATTGCAACCTTCGTTAATTCATTAAAAGAATTACAAGATAAATATGGCTTTACTGGTTTTGATATCGACTGGGAATTTCCTGGTCATGGTGGTGCTTCGGGTAAATTCACATCAAATGATGGTCAATATTTTAAGGACTTGGTCTGTGCTGTGAAGGCAGGCCTTGGTGATGACATTGAAGTATCTAGTGCGGTAGGGGCAACGAAAACATATATTGATCATATCGGCGCATATTATAAAACCATTTATGACCAAGGCTGTCTTGATTACATTTATATGATGAATTACGACTACTTCGGCGCATGGGATGATAAAATTGGTCATCAAACGAGTGTGATGCCGTCCTCTTCACTAACAGGGGGAATACCTAATGACGATGATACACGGTGGAGTGTCAATGCCGCTATCAAGTTATTTGAGCAAGCCGGTTTTAAGCGTGATCGTTTATTGATGGGGATTGCCAATTACGGTCGAGGTTTTAAATCTCTTGATTTAACCATCAATCAGCAAGGTGCGCTTGGCGGGACGAAAACCTCTACATCACCATCGTCAGGTACGTTTGAAAGTGGAGTAGTGGAAGGCTACGATCTTTGGCGCAATGTAGTTGGTGAAGATCTACAGGGGCGTGGCGATTTTGCACTTTATAGCGATTTTGAAGCTCACGCTGATGTATATTTCAATAAAGTCACTGGCGATTACATTTCGATAGACACGCCACGAACCGCCTATATGAAAGCGAAGTTGGCTGATGTTTTGGGGTTAGCGGGCGCTTTCGTTTGGACTATTGAGCAAGATGATGGTCGCATTGTTACCGCAATGCAAGATGGATTTGGCCTTAATGGTGATGTGCCATCTGAGCGTGCGATAACCTACTCCGCCTGCGGTATTCCATTTAAAGATGACGAAGAGAATTTGTGTGCAGAGCTTTATAGTGGACTCAATAATTTCTCATCTGGTAGTGGTTCAGGTAGTAGCATTGCTACTATCCTCAATGCAGCCGTTAGCCTTCCTTCGCCAGGGCAAACTGTTCGTGTAGTGGATGGTATAATCGTAGACATTGGAACTGGAACAGATACAACTCCAGCACCAGATCTAGATCAAAATGTGGTTCCTGATTCTCACATTATTTATCGTTCAGAGCTCAATCAACATCAAACGAATGCAGAAAGTGCATACAAAGAAAGTATTAATGCTGCTAAAAGCCTACTCAGAACACGGGATAATACTATTGTTGAGGCAGTCTCCCCACTAAATACAACTAACCCTGATAACGTCAAGCGTGTTGAAAGCATGTTTAATCAAAGTAATTGGGATGAATTGTTTTCTCACGCTGCGCCTGAATACTCTTATACTAACTTCTTAAAGGCTGTCGCTAAGTTCCCTGCATTGTGTGATACCTACACCGATGGACGTGATAGCGACGCTATTTGTCGTAAGTCACTCGCAACTATGTTTGCTCATTTTGTGCAGGAAACCGGTAAAAACTCTGAATATGATGGTGATACATGGAAACAAGGCTTGCACTACGTTCGAGAGATGGGATGGACTGAAACCTCACGAGATGGATACAACGGCAATTGTGATGTTTCTAGCGATTTTGCCAGTCGAGTGTGGCCGTGTGGTAAGTTTGAAAACGGTGACTACAAGTCCTATTTTGGTCGTGGGGCTAAACAATTAAGTTACAACTATAACTACGGACCTTTCTCTAACGCGATGTACGGTGATGTGTCTATATTGCTTAATAATCCAGAGATGGTTGCTGATACATGGCTTAATATCGCTTCCGCTATCTTTTTTTATGTGTATCCACAGCCACCTAAACCATCAATGTTGAGTGTCATTGATGGCTCTTGGACACCTAATCAAGCTGATATCGATGCAGGTTTAAATAACGGTTTCGGTATGACCATTCACATAATAAATGGTGGGCTTGAATGCGGCTCTGGTAACGAAGATGCGAGAGCTCAAAATCGTATAAATTATTATAACGAATTTGCTAATTACTTATCAGTGACAACTCCAGCCGATGAGGTGCTTGGTTGTAAAAATATGGCTCAATTCTCTGATGTTACCGGTGGTTCCGGCTCTGTTCCTATTTATTGGGAGCAAGATTGGTCAAGCCCATATAAATGTAAATTAGTTAACTATCAAACAGCTTACACAACGTTTGATATAGGTGGGTACGAAAAGTGTGTTAAGGACAAATATCCTGATGTAGTTATTTTGGAGGATGGCGATAGCCCTATTGTTAATGATGACTCAAAAGATACAGAGACTGTAGGTGATGGTGATGCCGTTGGTGATTCAGATGGTACAGACACTGCAGATGTAGGTGATGGCGTTGATGATTCAGATGGTACAGACACTGCAGGTGTAGGTGATGGCGTTGATGATTCAGATGGTACAGACACTGCAGGTGTAGGTGATGGCGTTGATGATTCAGATAGTATAGACAATGGAGACGTAAGTGATGATAATGATTTGAACACTCCTACAAATGCACTGTGTCAATCTTTCAATATTTACCCGAACTGGCCTGCAAATGATCATGCTGATGGTGGAGATATCGTAGTTTATGATGATATTGCTTACAAAGCATCATGGTGGACAAACACAATACCAGGTAGTGATGAATCATGGACATTACATTTACGATGTGACGGCGTAGAGCCCTCGTCACAAACTTCTCTAAAAATGCCAAACCCCAAAGATCCTATTGATCTTAACATGCGACATTGGCCAAATTATCTTTCTATATCGGCACCAAATTTAAATCTTTCAGAAAATATACCAAGTACTGTTAGATTCGAATTACCAGTTTTAAACCAACTTACAGATAGTAATCACTTAACCGATCATTTTAAATCTTTGGCTGAACAATTATTACTTAATGAAGAAAGCAATATTACTATTTTGCTTTCCAGTGATATGTTTGATATGAATTATCAGGACGAACTTTCAACATTAGATAATATTCCTGTAAATTTAGCTCTGACTAACGCTATTGCAGTAAATAATATTCCTTTAGATAGCTCATTACTAAATTCATTATCAGATGATGTCAAAGGTTTACTTAAAGCACATAATTTACTAATTAGTCAATTACTTCCTGATGCAAATATTGGGTGGCAGGTGATAATTGGTGATTTTGCCTATGATCAACACTCTGGTGGTTATCGTTCAGTTTGGAACATGGCTTCATTACCGGTAGTTAATTTGCTTACAGATTACGAACTTTATAGTGGTGAGTACTCTGCTCATTTTGTTGTATTTAGTAAATCATCAATGACTCCAGCATTAGATAACGACCAGTGGGATAATGCTCTTCGATTTATTAAACAAGTCACAGATACTCTGAATGTCCCTGCTATGCTAGCTTCGATACCAAGTAACCAAGCTGGTAATTACTTTTTAGGTTTGACTTCAGCAGATAGAAAGCTTCGACACGCAGCATACCATAATATATTTTCGATTCAGTTTGATACTGTAGATATGGCTTTGCAGAATAAAATAGAATCTTACTTACAAAATAAATTGCCTCTCTACAATTCGGGAGGTGGTATGTCAATTTCGGATAGCACATTAACAAATATTACTTCGTTAAATGACGAATTAATAAGCGTTACAACGAAAATGAACAATCAAGTTCTTCTTTACGAGACGCCGAATAACGGTTGGGAGCCTTCAAATGTATACAAATGGGATGACTTTTTAACTGCTCTTCATACAATGCATAACATTGGTGTCTCTGGTACTAAATTTTGGCTGACTGATATTGATGCAATAGATGAGAAAAATATTCAATATGCCAAAGTCGCAATTGCTGCATTTTTAGCACAATCTATGCAAGAAACCATACAATATGATGCTTGTGATGAAAATAATTGGGCTCAAATAAAATACGGTGCTCCTGTTGATTATCCCATGAGTGCATCATGTGGTCAGTTAGGACAAAAATATGCTGACTACGGTGTTGATAAAAATACGAATCTTGATCATCCTTATTCTTGTCCACGAACACCTAAAATAGAAGTTACAGCAACGACTCACGCTAAGTGGTATGGCGCACCTAGTCCTATATTTGCCGCACCTGATTCTGTTCTCGAGGCTGCAGGCTTATTAGTAAATGGCTCTGTTGGTCGATGGGATTTGTCAAATTCTTGGTGTGACTCACCACCAGTTGAAATCGATCATACCAAACAAGCATGGGAGCGTGATTCATGCAATGTATATGTAGGCCAGAAAGATGGTAAATTCGTATGGGATGGCAGTTCTGATACATCTGTTGAGGGGTGCGCTTGGTGGGGAAGAGGCGTCATCCAAACAACAGGTCGCAGAAATTTTGGTACCTTGAATCACTTTTTAGGTAGAAGCCATGTTGACCCAAGTACATTTGGCACTACTATCGAAGGCGATACTGTCGTTATGGCGCCTCCAGGTGATCCAATATATGCAAAATTAGACCTTTGCTCTAACCCTCAATTAATATGTACAACTGAAGAATATCCTGAATTGAAATGGATAGCGGGTTTATTTTTCTGGATGACATCCGTTCAAGCCTATAGCAATCCAGGCGGTCCATATGAAAGTTGGAATTATTACGATGAGTTGAAAAAATATGTCGATGATGGCCTTGTTGGAAATAACTTCATTGATGCTGTATCTGGCATTGTAAATAGGGGATGTCCCGCCGATCATTGTGAAACGGGTGAAGTGCATGAAATACAAGGTCGTCGTGATAACTTTATTAAAGTACTCAAAGCACTTGGTCTTGATCCAAAATAATAACGTATCAAGATGATATTTTATTGAAATTTATATTTAGCAGACTAATGTGATACTTCATCTATAACTTTCAATACTAAGTTGTTTGTTTAGGTGGAAAAATAACTATACAAATTTCATTAATTTAGCTATCAACTTTGTTTAGGCTCTTTAGCCGAGAGCCTAGCTATTCATTTTTTCATTTTTATGCCATCTAAAGCACCATGGAATAACATAACCGATAACTTAATGCTGTTTGAGAAAGGCCCTGTTAAATAGGGTATATATAGATAGACAAGGAAGACAATTAATAAGGAGATCAGTGATGTATATCGGTGAAGTGTCTAAATTAACAGGAGCATCTGCCAAAGCTATACGCTTATATGAATTGTTAGGCTTGTTGGGAACAGTAGTAAGAAAAGGGAGCTATCGTATTTATGATGATAACCATGTTAGAACCGTTATTTTGATTAAAGATGCACAATCTATCGGGGTTAGTCTTGCTGAATTTAAGCGGCTGCTAGGAGATAAAACAGTACTAAGTTGGGATGTTGTAAGCACATTTCTTGATCAGAAAAGTAAAGCAATTGAAGAACAAATTAACCTATTGCACCAGCAGCAATCGATGATCCATACGTATCAAGACAATATTAAAAAGTGTTTAGAAACTAATTGACTCTTCCCTATAGGGCAAGGTGTAAGCTGAGCTCAAAAAGGGAGAGGCATCTATGTGCAAGAAAGTATTAGTTATTAATGGAAACCCAAAGGCTAAGAGTTATTGTCATGAACTAGCGCAGAGCTATATCATAGCTAGCGAGAAGAATGATGTCAGGCTGTTAAATTTAAGTATGATGGATTTTGATATCAATTTAGTGAGTGGTTATGAAGCAGTACAACCGCTAGAGCCAGATCTACAGCATTTCCAATCATCACTTCTATGGGCAGATCACGTGGTATTTATTTTTCCTCTGTGGTGGGGAGGAATGCCTGCAAAATTAAAAGGGTTAATTGATCGAACATTTCTTCCCAATTTTGCGTTTAAATTTGAAGCTAAAAACTTAACACCACAGCGATTATTAAAAGGGAGAACGGCCGAGCTGATAGTTACAATGGACTCGCCACCATTTTATTATCGTTGGATTTATGGCGATCCTATTTACAAGCAAATGAAGCGCACTATTTTAGGTTTTAGTGGCTTTGAAAAAGTATCTAAGACCTATATTGGCCCAATAATTAATGCGACGGAAGATAAAAAATCAAAATGGAATCAGCGGGTAGCTCAGCTTTCTAAAAAGTAGCGTAATGCACTAATTATAATAAGAGCTAATGCTAAATAGACAATGCTGTTATTGGCGTCGTCAACGAAGATTGTAGAGTTAGTCATGCGACCAACTCTACAATATAGAAGAAATGGATTTGATTATTTATCTTCTGAAACTTTTGTTTTCTCATTACGGTTTTCAGTTGGAGAGTTAATCTCTCCAGCTTTTGATTTGACGACTTCAACGGCTTTTCCCATAGCAATATCGCCTTGGGCAACCGCTGATTTTACTATTTCAGAGTTTATTGCGCCTTCAATTTTATTTGATGCAGTATCTTTTAAACTATTTGCTGATTTCTTAATAGATTTTGACGATGCATTAATGAGGTTTTTAACAGCTGCTGCATCATCACGAGTAAATGTTGCCAGTTGACTTAATGAATCTTCATTTGCAGCATCATAATATGGTGCTGGTTCAAAACTTAGTTTATTTGCAACAAGCATTGTAGGAAAGCTAGAACGATAGCTGTTATATACTTTAACTATTCCATTATAAGATTCTCGTTTATCTGAAATATTATTTTCTAACTCTTCGAGTTGTTTCATTAACTGTATATAGGTTTCATTTGCTTTTAATTCAGGAAAACTTTGAGAGAGAGCGGCTAAGCTCTCTGTGCTAGCATCTTGGTTCGATGATATTTTTAAATGAGTTAATTTTTCGTGATCACCAAAACCTTGAGCGATATCTAAAACTCTGGACGCAAGATCTCTGCGTTTTTGTAAGGATACTTGCATATTTGACGCTTGTTCAATTATTGATTGTTTACCAGACTGTAATTTATTGTATGTTTTAATTGACCAAATAATAATGACAGCCAAAGCTATGATCAAAATAGTACTTATACCCATGTAACACCTCTAATGATTTATATAAATAATGATGTTGTTAACTTATATTCTTAACGTTTGGTTTAGGTACGGTTTTGACGTTATCTGAAATAACCGTTATACAGGGCCGAATGAAATCGTACAATTTCAATGACTGCAAATATACCTTTCACATTGAAGTATTTATCATGAATACAGCGCTATCATGCCGTTAAGAATATCAATTTTAACACTATATTATCTATATCAATTCATAAGCTAAACCTCCTGCGATAATTGATAGTTATAGTCGTGTACTTCGTCGCATTACTTGCCAACTAGATACATCACTTTCATGTTAACCACGTAATATATCAAGCAGCAGGTTATAAACTCGCTTAGGAATTAAAGGGGATAACGATAAATTAAATATTTTAATGAGTCGCTGACGTTAAAGATAACCTCAACTTCTTAAACATCCCCTTTGATAACAAGGCAGCTTGTACTTTCCTACATCATACTTAAACTACATTCTTAACAGCGTATCTAATTGATAACTAATATCGGAGGGGGATGCATTTCTACTTATACTGAATGAGGTGTATTGATCGCCTCGGGTAGACATAGAACGATCAATTTCAGCAAGACAGTGAATGACAGCGCCATCTAAAATAAAAGATAATTCAATTTCTTTGCTGTTAAAAAATCCGCTATTTCGAAATTCGATTTCTTGATAACAGCCCGATTGTGAAGCAAAGTGTCCGCCTTGTAGAAAACCTTTTTCCACATCAGCTTTGATTAAATTAAAGCCTGCATTCTCAATGCTCGCAATGACACTAGCGATAGCTGGGAGAGGTTTTACCTCGATAAAATCACGATCAGAAGGATCGATAGCGAAATCAATATCTAACGTTGTTTCTAACCATACTTTCGATTGGTTATTTTGAGTGTTAAGTTGGGTGATAGGTGTTTCATCATGCAGTTTAAATTCAAAAGGCAGCGACTTCTCCTCACTGGCATGAATCGTAAAAGGTTGATTAACTTTTATCGTTCCTAACACAAAGGTTTGATAGCTGTGGCCATTTTCTAGTTCTACTTTCATTTCAGTACAAAGCTTTAATGAAATAGCATCAATGACTTGTTCTATACCTCCACCTTTAATATGCACATTTCCTTGTAATATATCTCCCTGATAAAGTGAAGGATTATGCAAAATAGTGTCTACTTTTGCAGAGCCAATACCTAATGAGGCTTTTAATTTTTTAAACATAATCTGCCTTTGTATGTATTTTTAAATGCGCGATGTGAGCAAATTATTACAACAATACCCTGCGATGTAACTTCAAGGTGCGATAAAGACGTAAGTAATTATTTTAACTATTTATTATTGTTATATAGCTCAATGTTTTGTAAACAAATAGAGCAGCACGCCAATCAGGTTGATCAATCACGCTAAGTGAATCGTTAAAGTTTGAAAATAGGCGTCTATGTATTAGGTTGATTAATAAGAAAGAACATTGATGAGAGGGAAGTATGGGATTATTAGTGGATGGGAAATGGCACACTGATTGGTACGACACTAAATCGACGGGAGGCAAGTTTGAACGAAAAGCTTCAAGCTTTCGTCATTGGGTAACGAAAGATGGCCAAGCGGGGCCTTCTGGAGAAGCGGGCTTTAAAGCTGAACCTCATCGTTATCACTTATACGTTTCCCTTGCTTGCCCTTGGGCGCATCGAGCGATTATTTATCGTAAATTAAAAGGGTTAGAGCCCTTGATTTCAATGTCTGTAGTTAATGCTTTCATGGGCGAGGACGGGTGGAATTTTGCATTAGGTGATGATGTAGTTGTCGATCCCATCATTAATGCTGAGTTTATGCATCAAATTTATACCCATGCAGATCCTCATTATACAGGGCGAGTTACGGTACCTGTGCTGTGGGATAAACAAAATCAAACCATAGTAACAAATGAATCAGCCGAAATTATTCGTATGTTCAATAGTGCTTTTGATGATGTTGGCGCAAATAGCAATGATTTTTACCCAGAAGCACTACAAACAGAAATTGATGCCTTAAATGATTTTGTCTATGTAAATATAAATAATGGTGTATACCGTGCTGGCTTTGCTACAACTCAAGAAGCCTATGACGAAGCCGTTGTAACACTGTTTAATGCGTTAGATACGATTGAAGCGCGTTTAACGGAAAATCGATACTTACTTGGCGATAAAATAACAGAAGCTGACTGGCGTTTATTTACCACGTTAGTACGATTTGATGCAGTATACGTAGGACACTTTAAATGTAATCTTAAACGCTTGGTCGACTACCCAAACATTTGGGGATATTTACGCGATTTATACCAAGTTCCCGGTATTGCGGACACGGTGAATATTGATTATATCAAAGCCCATTACTATGGCAGCCATGAAACCATTAACCCTACGCGTATCATTCCTAAAGGGCCTGTATTAGACTTTTCTGAGCCACATTGTCGCGAAAAATTGGGTGCTGAATTATAGGTATAGTCAATATAAGAAAAGGGCATCGCAGTTGGATGGTGATAGCCCTTATCTTTATCTGTGATGAGTTACTGTTTAAGCTTTGTAAGTACTTCATTCATTGATGTATATATTCCATGACCTAATGCTTTTACCTCTTCACTGGGCTGCACTAAATCAATTATCTGAAAAGTTTGAATACCAGCTGAAACTGCAGCTTTAACACCATTATTTGAATCTTCAAAAGCAATACACATACTAGGGTTAACGTTTAAACGCTTTGCTGCGAGTAAGTAAATCTCAGGATCAGGTTTGCCATTTGTCACTTCATCACCAGCTGTCACCGCTGAAAAATAGCCACTTAAACCAGCCATGGCTAATTTTTTTAATGCTAATTGCCGATTGGTGGAGGTTGCTACAACCATAGGTATATTCTGTGTTTGTAACCAATTAAGTAGATCAATAACACCATCTTTTACAGGAATAGCTTCATTTTCAACAATGTTTAAGTAAGCCTGTTTCCATTGCTTGCGAAATACAGGGTAGTCCATGGTTTCGCCATAACTGACTCGTAATAGATCTTCAACGCCAGCCTCATTGCGTCCAATGATATTTAAGTAGGTCTGTTCAAGGTAGGGAAGGTTAAAGTCCTGACAGGTTTGTTTAAATATATCCATACAGACACGCTCTGTATCGAGTAATAAACCATCCATGTCGAAAATAGCAGCGTTGTATATCATATTATTAACTAATTTATAAATAAAGAAGTGATATTTTACAGATAAAATGCAGTTATTTAAATATGACTATTTGTAAATTTAAACAAATTAGTTAGTGAGATTAATGTTAATTTTTTATGAAAAAAATGATTAATAATATTAATATTTAGAATGAGGAAAGTATTATTGTTAATATTGTTACTCCTATTAACAAAAGTAAGAGTAATAAAAATGAAAAATATTAACGTAAAATCACTTCCAAACTTTATAAAAAAAAATTGATGCTCATCTAGAGGCAGATATTTACTCCCGAAAAAATAAAAAGCACTTAGTATTAGGTAAAATTCCCTCCGATACTTCAATTACATTACAAAGTAATGATTATCTCGCCATCACAGGGCATGAATATATTCGTCAGAAGCACTTAAAAGCCATCACAGATCATAAACATGAAGTAGTGATGTCTGCGGTCTTCCAGCATCAAGCTGAAAGTGGCGATACATTTGAAGAACAATTAGCTGCGTTAACAGGTTTTGAAAAATGTGTGCTGTCCCAGTCGGGCTGGGCGGCAAATGTCGGATTAATTCAAACTCTGATCCCTAAAGGTACACCGATCTATATCGATTTCTTTGCTCATATGTCGTTATGGGATGGAGCAAAACGTGCAGAGGGAAATATTCAAACATTTCTGCATAACAATATGCGTCATCTTGAAAAGCAAATTAAACGTGAAGGTCCTGGGTTAATCATGGTTGATTCGGTGTACAGTACAATCGGTACAGTTGCACCATTGCATGATTTAGTTGAAATAGCTAATCGTTATGGTTGCGCCTTATTGGTAGATGAATCTCACTCGCTGGGCACACACGGTAAAAATGGTTCAGGATTAGTCGCTGAATTAGGCTTAACCGATCAAGTTGATTTCTTAACGGCGAGTTTAGCAAAAGCCTTCGCTTACCGAGCAGGAGCGATTTTATGCAGTAAAGATGTAGCGAAATCGTTCCCATTTACGGCATATCCTGCCATTTTCAGTTCAGCACTGTTAAATCATGAGCTAGAAATCTTAAAAGCGACATTGGATGTCATTAAAGATGCAGACGATAAGCGTAACCAGCTGTTTATTCAGTCTGAGAAATTACGTAGTGGTTTAGTTAATCTTGGTTATAAGATTAAGAGCCAGTCACAAATTATTGCACTTGAAAGTGGTAATGATGAAGATACAGAAGTGATCCGTGATTATTTAGAATCTCGAGATGTATTTGGTTCTGTGTTCTGCTCACCAGCGACCCCTAAAAATAAAAATGTGATCCGCTTTTCTTTAAATAGTGATGTGAGTGACGAACAAATATCGACGTTACTTACTGTGTGTCGAGAGATGCGAGAGGAGCTATCGTTAAAGTAATAGAATAAATTCTTACCCATTATTGCTTTACGTTTACGTAAACGATAGTGGGTAAGTGTATTCTAGTTAATAAAGCGCTCAATACTGGAAAATATTTGCTCTTTAGTTGCAGGTTTGAAAATAAATCCATTCATACCGACTTTGCTAAGCTCTTGCTGTTGTTTTTCATCAAGTGAGGCTGAGAAACAAATAATGGGGGTATTTTTATGTGATTCATATCTTTTATTTGAACGAATTTGTTTTGTTGCTTCTAAGCCTCCCATTAAAGGCATTTCTAAATCTATCATAATAAGATCTACTTGACTTAGCTCAAGACTTTTTAGTGCATTAATACCATTCTCGGCATGAATAACATGAAAGCCACTGCGTTGCAGGAGTATTCCTGTATACATGCGTAATGACATATTATCGTCTACAAGTAGAATACTTTTTGTCTCTGTTGTAGATCGTGGTGTACTTTTTGGATTATTAAAGTGAATAAAAAAGAATCGACAGATATGATCAGTGAAATCATTCTCAATTTTACTAGCATTGATTAGTTTGTAGTTAATTTTTTCATTTAATATTAAATTTATTGCTTTAGGTTCACGGTATAAATACAAGACTTTCGTTGTTAATAATGCGAGTTTATCTTGTAACTTAGAGAAGTAATAATCATGTTCAGTGTAACTATCCAGATTAACAATAATCATATCTACTTGATCAAGAGACATGTCAATTAATTTAAATGGGCTAGTCGTGTTAAAATTGTAGCCATGAGAAAAGGAGTTTTTCTGAAGTTCAAAAACATCACTGTTGTTATCACCTATGTATAATAGGCGTTTTTTAGACATTAACTCATACTTTAGCTTATTGACTGATTTTGAATCGATTTTAGGTAAAAGTATAGTGAACTCAGTCCATTCACCTAACTTGGATTGACAGCTGATTACCCCACCAAATGCTGTGATCACTTTTTTACAAAAAGGCAAACCTAAACCTGAGCTATTTTTTTTACCATGTGTAAAGAAATCATCAAAAATAGCATCAAGATTATTCTTTGGAATACCAATACCTGTGTCTCTTATTTTTATAATATTATTGTTTTTATTAATATCGATATTAATATCAATACTGAAATTATTCTTTTCTTTGTAATAAAATGCATTTTTCATAAGATTGAAAATGACATAACGAAATAAAATATCACTACCAAAATAATTTGTGTCTTTATTGAAATTAACTGAAACTAAACTTCTATCTTGTGAAGATTGATAGCCATAGCTTTCTACAGAGCTTTTAATAATATTAACAATAGAATATTCTTGAAATGTATTTTTTGAAATAGCGTGTTCATTAATAGAGCTTAATAGTAAGTTAATTGTTTCATTACTATTATTAATAACAGTCATATTACTTCTAATGATAGATTTTAGCTCATTAGCATTATCTTTTTGGTTATCATTTTTTTGGCGAAGAATATCAAGCATGAGTTCCATGGAAGAGTAAAGAGAACTAAAAGGGTTTCTCATCTCATGGGCAATACCGGCACTAAAGCTACGAGCAAAAAGTAATTGATCTTCGTAATGAATGTGATTTCTATAATGTGAAGCAATACCTGTCACATATGAAAAACTAATAACTGCAATATAGCCCCAATGAAAATTATCACTGTTTATCGGATGGAAGCCATAAGAAAATAATGCGCCTAATGATATACCAATAATGGAGATTACGCTGATAATATAAGCATCGTAAATCAATAATATTGATAAAAATAGTGCAGCCATGAAAGACATGACCCAAGGGATAGACCAATCATTCATAATCAGCATAAAGCTGAAAAAGAAAGGCAGTCCTATGGTGATTGTAGCAATGAAATGAATCGCCTTATAACGTAAAAACCAATAAGGAAGATGATCTTTTAAAATGAATGGGATAAACAAACTGCCACAAAATAACCTGAGTAAAAAGTTCTCATAAGGTTGAGGAAAAAGATAATGCCAAACAAAGAAGTATAGTGGAAAACCAATGCTACCAAGATAGCCTATAATGATTAAATTAGGCTCAAAGTAACGGTAAACATTATTAATTCTATTTTTTATACTCATTGTCTATGAACTTCTAGTTATTAGCTTGAATACTATAAACCAAAATAACTAAATAAAAAAAACAAATTGAGTTTATGCTATAGAGCTCACCTTACTAATATTTCATTTCTCTCGTTACATATCATTTCTTAACGTTTAATAATTGCTCGTAATATGTCTCGGTTATTCGACTAGTATGTATCACTTTTTAATTTATACACTCACTGTTAATATTTTGTTACATTCGATATTGTGTTGATAATCTAGCGATTTTCTTTGTTTTGATGGTTTTTTAAACTGTGATTTTGGTTTTATTTTGATTTAATGTAAAAAATATGTCACATTTATACTTAATTGATCGTTCAATAAAAATAAATGGGAGCATTATGCCAAAGGTTGGAATGCCTGATATTCGTAAACCACAGCTTGTAAATGCCACGATGGCAGTGATTGAACGAGTTGGCTTACATGCAGCAAGTATCTCTTTGATCAGTAAAGAGGCTGGGGTGTCAACGGGTATTATCAATCACTATTTTGGTGGTAAGCATGGTTTATTAGAAGAGACCATGCGTGAAATTTTACGTCGTTTGTCAATGAGTGTTACAACATCATTAAGCCAAATCCCCCGCAATGATCATCAAGCTCGAATTAATGCCATTATCATGAGCAATTTTGATGGTTATCAAGCTGAAAATAAAGTAGCGAAAACATGGTTAGCATTTTGGTCTTACGCTATGCATGACGCACAGTTGGGTCGCCTACAGCAAGTTAATGAAAAACGTTTGCTATCGCATTTAAAGATTGAACTTAAAGGGTTATTACCATCTTCTCAAGCTGAATTAGTTGCCCATGGTATCGCTTCATTAATTGATGGTATTTGGTTGCGCGGGACATTAAACCCTAGAGGTATTGATGCGAGTAATGCACGCATGATCATTAATGATTATTTAGAAAAGCAATTGTCTTTTTATTCAAAATTATAAATTCTAAGAGTTTCAAATGGATATGAAATCACTATATATCGATGGTAACTATGTTGCTGCATCTTCTGATATTCAATTTACAACGTTTAATCCAGCTAATGGTCAACCGATAGCAACCATTGGACAAGCTTCTCAAGCGGATCTTGAGTTAGCCATTAGTGCTGCTAAAAAAGGCTTTGCTACATGGTCGGCTATGACGCCAACTGAACGTAGCCGTATTTTATTACGTGCTGTTGCGTTACTGCGAGAACGCAATGATGAATTAGCGGTATTGGAAGTCACAGATACTGGTAAACCGTTACAAGAAGCGATAGCGGTTGATATAGAAACGGGTGCGGATGTTATTGAGTACTTTGCCGGGTTAGCACCTGGGCTTCAAGGTGAGCAGCAACCTTTAAGTGAAAATCAGTTCTTTTATACGCGTCGAGAACCATTGGGCATTTGTGCAGGTATTGGTGCGTGGAATTATCCGATCCAAATTGCGATGTGGAAATCAGCGCCAGCGCTTGCAGCCGGTAATGCCATGATTTTCAAGCCATCAGAAGAAACACCGCTTTCGGTTCTAAAACTTGCTGAGATTTTTACTGAAGCAGGTCTACCTGATGGCGTATTTAACGTTGTACAAGGTGATTACCGAGTAGGGCAGATGCTAACGGCACACCCTGAGATCGCTAAAGTGTCATTTACAGGTGAAACCGGCACAGGTAAAGCGGTAATGGCTGATAGTGCTCAAACCTTAAAGTCGGTCACGATGGAATTAGGTGGCAAATCGCCAATGATCATTTTTGATGACACTAATGTCGATCATGCTGTTTCTGCGGCAATGGTGGCTAACTTCTATACCCAAGGTGAAGTATGTACACATGGCACACGTGTTTATGTTCATGAGGCTATTTATGACACCTTTATAGAGCAACTTAAGCGTCGAACTGAGTTATTAATCGTTGGTGATCCTATGAATATGGAGACTCAAATTGGCGCATTGATTTCAACATCACATTTATCAAAAGTGTTATCAGCCATTGATGCCGCTAAACAAAGTGGTGCCACCTTGCTGACTGGCGGATACCAATGTACTGATAATGGGTTAGCACAAGGTAATTTCGTTCAACCTACCGTTTTTATTGATTGTGATGAATCGATGTCTCATGTTCAAAATGAAATTTTTGGGCCTGTGATGTCGGTAATTAAGTTTAGCGATGAAACCGATGTTATCGCTCGCGCCAATAATACTCACTATGGTTTAGCTGCGGGTGTGTTTACCCAAAACTTAGCGAAAGCCCACCGTGTTATCCATCAATTACAAGCAGGGATCTGTTGGGTTAATACATGGGGGGATTCTCCTGCGCAAATGCCTGTGGGTGGTTATAAGCAATCAGGGATTGGACGCGAAAACGGAATAGAAACTTTACAACATTATACCCAAACCAAAAGTGTACTTATTGAATTGGGCGATTACCAAAGTCCTTATGCTTAACGGATGGAGTCGATTTTGATGGATCAAAATAAGCAGCAAAATAACCCCCAACACTATGACTACATTATTGTTGGCGCGGGTTCGGCAGGGTGTGTATTAGCTGACCGTTTAAGTGAAAGCGGTGAATATGATGTGTTATTGCTAGAAGCTGGCGGTAGTGATCGCAGTATTTTTATTCAAATGCCAACGGCATTGTCTTACCCAATGAACAGTGACAAATATGCATGGCAGTTTGAAACTCAAGCAGAACAAGGCTTAGACGGGCGTAAATTACATTGTCCACGAGGCAAAGTATTAGGCGGTAGTTCATCTATCAACGGCATGGTGTATGTACGTGGGCACGCATGTGATTATGACGAATGGGAACAAGAAGGCGCAACAGGCTGGAATTACCAAGCTTGTTTACCGTATTTTCGTCGTGCTGAAACATGGATAAAAGGTGGTAACGCTTACCGCGGTAGCAAAGGTCCAGTTGGGACTTGTAATGGTAATGACATGGCACTCAATCCACTTTACCAAGCCTTTATTGATGCAGGTAAAGAAGCCGGTTATCCCGAAACGGATGATTACAATGGTTACCAACAAGAAGGGTTTGGTGCCATGCATATGACAGTTGATAAAGGTGTGCGTGCATCGACATCTAACGCTTATTTACGTCGAGCATTAAAACGCTCAAACCTGACGTTGAAAAAAGGCATTGTGGCACGCAAAGTTTTACTCGATGGCAAAAAAGCGGTAGGCGTTGAATTTGAACAGTCAGGTAAGCTATCTCAAGTATTTGCAACAAAAGAAGTGATATCTAGTGCTGGATCCATTGGTTCAGTCCAGTTATTACAATTGTCTGGCATTGGACCTGCTGCAGTATTAGAGAACGCGAAGATTAACCTTGTGCACGATCTTCCAGGGGTGGGGGCTAATTTACAAGATCACTTAGAAGTTTACTTCCAATACCACTGTAATGAAGCCATTACCTTAAACAGTAAATTAGATTTAGTCAGCAAAGGTAAAATTGGCGCGCAATGGCTACTAACTCGTACAGGTTTAGGTGCGACTAACCACTTTGAATCTTGTGCCTTTATTCGCTCACGTAAAGGGTTAAAGTGGCCAAATATTCAATATCACTTCCTACCTGCAGCGATGCGTTACGATGGCCGTGCTGCATTTGATGGTCATGGCTTCCAAGTGCATGTGGGGCCTAATAAGCCACAAAGCAGAGGGTCGGTAGAAGTTATTTCTAATGATCCACACGCGAAACCTAAAATTGAATTTAATTACATCTCTACCGAGCAAGATAAGCAGGATTGGCGCGATTGTATTCGTTTAACCCGTGAAATTATGGCGCAATCAGCATTGGATCAATACCGTGGTGATGAAATTCAACCGGGAGCAGATGTCACATCTGATCAGGCTATTGATCAGTGGGTAAAAGAAAATGTAGAGAGCGCTTATCATCCATCTTGTACCTGTAAAATGGGCGATGATAACGATGTGATGGCGGTTTTAGATTCACAGTGTCGTGTTCGCGGTATTGAAAACTTACGTGTTGTTGATTCTTCCATATTCCCGACGATTCCGAACGGTAACCTTAATGCGCCAACAATCATGGTTGCTGAGCGAGCCGCTGATTTTATTTTACAGAGAACCCCGCTTCCTGCAGGCAATGTACCTGTATGGATTGCCCCTAATTGGGAAACGACCCAACGAAACAATTCACAATAAGTACGTGGGAGATACGTACTTAATAATGATAAATAAAAAGACAAAGGAATAATTATGTCTGTTACTAAAAAAACACTTCTTGCCTTAGCGTTAAGCTCAGTCGCTTTTAATAGCTATGCTAACCAATGTGATACGGTACGTTTTGCTGATGTAGGCTGGACGGATATTACGGCAACCACAGCGGTAACTTCTGAGCTTTTAAAAGGAATGGGTTACAACACTAAAACTGATTTATTGTCAGTGCCCGTGACGTACTCATCAATGGCGAATGGTGATATTGATGTCTTTTTAGGTAATTGGATGCCGACCATGGAAGGCGATATTGCGAAATATCGTGAAGCCAAAACGGTTGAAACAGTAAAAGCGAATTTAGAAGGTGCAAAATATACGTTAGCTGTACCTAAATATGTTTATGACGCAGGTGTTAAGAGCTTTGCAGATTTGGCAAAACATGCGGATAAATTTAAAGGCCGTATTTACGGTATTGAACCTGGTAATGATGGTAACCGTTTGATTCAATCAATGATTGATACGAATGCGTTTGGTTTAAAAGACTTTAGTTTAGTGGAATCAAGTGAAGCTGGGATGGTTTCGCAAGTTTCTCGCTCTGTACGCCGTGATCAGTGGATTGTTTATTTAGGTTGGGCACCACACCCAATGAATAGCAACGTTGAAATGGAATACCTTGCTGGTGGTGATGACTTTTTTGGACCTAACTATGGTGGTGCCAATGTCTACACCAATGTTCGCAGTAACTATTTAACCGAGTGTCCAAACGTTGGACAACTTCTGAAAAATCTATCATTTAGCTTAGAAATGGAAAATAGCTTAATGGAAGCGATCCTTAATCAAAAGGTTCAACCTGAAAAAGCAGCACGTCAATGGCTGAGTGAAAATCCACAGCAAGTGGAAGCATGGCTAAAAGACGTCAAAACTCGCGAAGGTAAAGTGGCCACCACTGCGGTGTTGGATTACTTAAAGCAATCTTAATCCTTTCTTAAAATACTGCGTTAATAATCGCTTCTTATTTATTAGCGCAGATACTTCTTTGCTATTAGTTATTGTAAAACTTCATAAAAATAAGGTGGTAAGCATCGTCTTATCAAATAAAAGGCAAAAGTGTGAATTTCATTACGGATAATAAAATCCCTTTGGGTCAATGGATGGAAGCAGGTGTTGATTGGTTAACTATCAATGCAGCAGGGTTATTTGACGCCATTTCATTTTTCTTAGAAACCGTAATTCTATTTTTAGTTGATGTATTTAAGTGGATGCCGCCAGCACTGCCTATTTTAATCACCGCGGCGTTAGCATGGTATTTACACCGTAAAATTTCATTAGTGGTTTTCGTTGTTGCAGCATTATTAGTTATTTTAAATTTAGGCTACTGGCAGGAAATGCTAGAAACCTTTGTGTTGGTCTTTGCTGCCACAAGTATTTCAGTGCTTATTGGTGTCCCAATCGGGATCATGTCTGCGCATCGTCCGTGGTTGTATACCTTGATGCGTCCTATTTTAGATTTAATGCAAACGGTGCCGACGTTTGTCTATTTAATTCCAACGCTGGTTTTGTTTGGACTAGGTATTGTGCCCGGGCTTATCTCTACCATTATTTTTGCTATTGCAGCGCCAATACGACTCACGTATTTAGGTATCACGAAAGTGCCTGAAGATTTAATTGAAGCAGGTAAAGCGTTTGGTGCAAGTCGGATGAAGTTACTGTTAAAAGTCGAGTTACCGGCGGCGATGCCAAGTATTATGGCGGGTATCACCCAATGTATTATGTTGTCTTTATCCATGGTGGTTATCGCCGCGTTAGTCGGCGCGGATGGATTAGGAAAGCCTGTTGTACGTGCGCTAAATACCGTGAATATTTCACAAGGATTCGAAGCGGGACTTGCGATTGTATTGGTCGCGATCATTTTAGACCGATTATGTAAAACCCCAGCACAGAAGGAGCTGTGATCATGAATGCAATAACGATTAACAATCTGGATGTGGTGTTTGGCGATAAACAGCAACAAGCCTTAGCGTTATTAGATCAAGGAAAAAGCCGTCAACAAATTATTGATGAAACAAACCAAGTGGTTGGAGTAAATAACGTTAGCCTGCAAATCAAAGAAGGCGAGATTTGTGTACTAATGGGGTTGTCTGGTTCGGGGAAATCAAGTCTATTACGCGCAGTTAATGGATTGAATGATATAAGTCGTGGCGAACTATTGATTAAAGATGGTGAACAAACCGTAGATTTAGCGAACTGCTCAAAAGCCCAGTTACAGCATCTTCGTACTCATCGCGTCTCGATGGTATTTCAAAAATTTGCCTTAATGCCATGGCTAACCGTGTTAGATAACGTTGCTTTTGGACTTGAAATGCAAAATGTCCCAAAGAAAGAACGCCATCAGCGCGCTAGAGAGCAGTTAGAAATGGTGGGGCTGGCTGAATGGGAAGATAAATACCCATCAGAGTTATCGGGCGGGATGCAGCAACGGGTGGGTCTTGCACGTGCATTTGTTATGGATACCGATATTTTACTGATGGATGAGCCTTTTTCAGCACTTGATCCGTTAATCCGTGCGCAGTTACAAGATGAATTATTAGCACTACAAAGCAAACTAAATAAAACGATTTTGTTTGTCAGTCATGATTTAGATGAAGCACTTAAAATCGGTAATAATATCGCGATTATGGAATCAGGAGAGCTGATTCAACACGGAAAACCGGAAGAAATCGTGCTCAATCCGAAAACAGAGTATGTGCGTGATTTTGTCGCACATACTAATCCGTTAAATGTCTTGAAAGGACGCTCATTAATGACGCCATTAACCGCGTTAGAGCAACGGGGAAATACTTATAAAGTGTGTGATACTGATGAGCTTTGGATCGCCCAAAATGAGGATACGTTGTCTATCGTGAATGAAGGTAATCTTGATTGCCTTTCATGGCAAATTACAGATGCTATTCCAAGCCATATAACTGACACCACTATAGTGATGGTCAGCCCTGATATTAGTATGCGAGATGCCATTGAGCTGAAGCGACTGAATAATAAACCATTACTTATGGTTGAAAATAATCAATTGGTTGGGGTGTTACATAACAAAGATGTTTATAACGCGCTGCTAGGTGATTTTCAGCTAGCGTCTTAATGAAAATCGGTCAACAAAGACGATATAAAACGTCATTGTTGACCGTGATTTTTTAGTTCGCTAAAGGTACGGCACGGTTGATAAACAATTTACGATCAACTTTATAATCTGTTGCATAGTGACGAAGTTTACAGTCGTTGCCTTCATCACAACCACAACTTAAACAACGGTTAGCTTCATCAATAGCGGCTTGCTGTGATAGCCCCGTTTCAACTTCATTGAAGCTCAAATGACGCTGTGCCAGTGTTAGCTCTGGCATTTTAGCGCGTAACACTTTAGCTAGGGCGTGATTTAACATCTGTTCGGTTTGCTTAGCGTTATCTCCAGTGGCAATACTTGCCATAACACGTTTTAACTTTTCAATATGTTCAGGCTGAATAAGATGACTTCTTTCAACATTGCGAGATCGGAATGACTCGGTATAGAGTTTTTCCATGGTGCCACCAAAGAACTCATCAATCCCTTTTGCCGCTTTTCGCCCATCAGCAATCGCTTCAATCGCTGTTGCTGGCCCTCGACGAAAATCACCAATACCGAAGATATTTTTAACCCCAGAGTGCATCGTTGTTTCATCAACATTGATGGTGTTCCAGCGACTAAATGAAAGTTCGATATCTTCGTTAGCAATAAAGCTGGTATCGGTTTTTTGCGAGACAGCAGCGATAACGGTATCAAAGTCTTCAACAAAATATTCGCCGGTTGCTTTTGGTGAGCAACGACCAGAGGCATCAGGTTCGCCCAATGCCATTTTTTCAAGTTTTATCTGACAAACATGACCATTGTCATCTGCAATATTTTCAGCAGGATTGGTTAGAAAGTGAAATTTAACACCTTCGTGCTCTGCTTCTTCAATTTCATAGGTTTCAGCTGGCATTTCATCACGCGTACGGCGATAAATAAGTGTGGTATCTGCGCCTAAACGTAATGCAGAGCGGGCGCAGTCAATTGCAGTGTTACCACCGCCAATGACCGCGACTTTTTTACCAATAGTATATTGTTTATCGAGTGTCTGATCTTTTAAGAAATCAACACCAAGATAACAGCCTGCTAAATCACTACCGGTATACTTCATCTCACTGGCTTGTGATGCACCAATCGCTAAACAAACAGCATCAAATTCTTCACTGAGCGAAGAGAGGGTAAAGTCTTCACCTAACTTTTTATTGGTTTCGATACTCATGCCGTTACGACACATAATATCGATTTCTTTATCTAGAATATCTTTAGGTAAACGATACTCAGGAATACCGTAACGTAGCCATCCACCGGCTTGTGGCATCGCCTCATACACAGTGACGTTGTAACCTTCATTGCTAAGGAAATAACCACAACTTAAACCGCCAGGTCCTGCACCCACAATGGCAATACGTTTACCTTTATCGTCTTTTTTGATTGGGGTGTAGCTATTTAGTTTTTCAAGGTCAATGTCAGCGGCGTAACGTTTCAATTGACGGATCGCGAGTGGTTCATCGACTAAGTTACGCTGGCATTTTGCTTCACAGAAAGCAGGGCAAACCCGACCAATAGAAAGCGGCATAGGCAATGTTTTCTTTATCACTTCAATGGCTTTTAAGTGTTCATTGTGAGCGATAAAGTATAAATAGGATTGGATATCAACGCTTGCAGGACAGGCAATCTGACAAGGCGGTACGCTGCAGTTGGTATTTGCGCGTTGTAAAATTCGCTCTAAGTTGCACTTTCGAATATTTGACAGTAATTGCGATGAGGTAGTGACGACCATTCCATCAGTAGGTTTAACTTTGCATGCTTTCACAATCCCTTTACCTGCGATTTCAACATCACAAAGTGCGCATTCATCTGTGAATGAGTCTATGTCGCAGAGTGATGGGATCTCAATACCGCATTGTTTTGCTGCTTCTAATAAGTTTTGATCTTTGTCGACTTGATAGCTATTGCCATCAATATTAATAGTAACCATTAATTGCCTCTATTGTTATTTATTTACTGGGCAGCAAGATTGCTTGGTTATTTGCAGTTAATGATTATGTGAGAAAATTGAATATATTTTTGAAAAGATAAATAAGTAGGGTAAAAGTTATTTATCACTCAGGTGTATTGCGAAGCAACAGCATTGAGCAGCTATTGTATTCACTTTTTATAATCACTATACAAATCTTCTTAATTATATCCTATGCTTTTTACGAATAGAATATGAGTGATTAAGCGTTGTCAGGCCAATATTAGTATTTTAAAGGCCGTATTCTTCTTTTTATTTCTTTCAATCTATTTTTAATTCTCATTTGTTTTATCAAATTTTTGACGAATAAAATTAACAAATAGACTTGTACGTTGGGCAAGATGTTTACGTTTAGGATAAAGGATATATAAAGGCAAACGATTAGGTGTAAACCAATCAGGTAAGATATTAATAATATGTGTTCGTTTATCACTATCTAAGTGACTGAGCGCCATTTCATCAAGCATAGCAATACCACAGCCTTTGATCATAGCCTCGGTCATTACGGTGACTAGGCTAAAACTCATGGCAGGTTTAAGGATAATATTTGTCTTTTCTTGTGTTGTTTGATTAATAAAGCACCATTTATCGAGCGTGAATTCGCTATTTCTATAAATAATGTGGTGATGATCGCGCAAATCCAATGGATGAGTAATCGCTGGATGATCTGCTAAGTAGCTTTCATGAGCGAAGGGTTGGCACTGAAGGTGGCGGATATAATGACCGACATAGCCTTCTGGTGGCGTCTCGGTGAAATAAATGGCGACATCAAAACCTTGCTCTATTAGATCTAATGGGGTTTCAGTAAAAGCGACTTCTAATTCAATGTTTGGATGACTTAAATTGAAATCGGCAAGATGTTCACTTAATAGCATCGAGCCAAAAGAAGCAGACGCTGCGATACGAAGTTTGCCATAAACCGAATTAGTGACATCTAATCCTTCGTTTATGGCTTCTGCATGAGCAAACAGTGCTTTTACTTGCTTATAAAATTCAAGCCCATCATAGGTGAGGTTAAATTGGCGAGTTGTTCGCTGTATAAGCTGAGTATCGAGTAGTGCTTCGAGTTGGCGCAACTGTCGACTGATATGCGCGCTTGAGCAATTCAATCTTAGCGCTGCTTTTGCAATGCTTTTTTCTTCACATAACGCCAAATAGATGGGTACGTAACTTAGCCACTTTATTTCCATATGGTAATTATTAATCTCTTAATGGTCACTTCTGGTAAGAATAAAGAACAATTAGACTAACTGCAATCAATCAACAGGACGTTTAATATGCAGTTTGAAACATGGCTTGAAAGCCAAAAATTAAAAGACACGATTACTAACCCCAACATAGAAGTTGGTGATTACAGTTATTATTCTGGTTATTACCACGATAAATCTTTTGAAGATCAAGCAGTACGCTATTTGCTTGGCGATAAGCCAACCAAAGAGGTTTGGCAAAGCGGTATGTTTGGCGAAGTGGATAAGCTGATCATTGGTAAATTTTGCTCTATTGCTTCTGGCGCGACTTTTATGATGGCGGGTAATCAAGGACATCGTATCGATTGGATTTCAACCTTTCCCTTTGGTAATGATTTTGGTGAAGATGTGCCCAGTGGTTTTAAGCGAGCAGGCGATACCGTGATTGGCAATGATGTATGGATTGGCTCTGAAGCGATGATCATGCCTGGAGTAAAAATTGGTAATGGTGCTGTAATTGGATCAAGGGCGGTGATCACCAAAGATGTTGAGCCTTATAGCGTGGTTGTAGCGAATAATCATGTGGTGAAACAGCGATTCACGGCAAAGCAAATTGAGATGTTGACTGAAATGCAGTGGTGGAATTGGTCAGAGCAGCAACTGAAACAAGCGATGCAAGTTATGTGTAGCGGTGATGTCGAGCAGCTTTATGGATACTATCTTGAAAACATTAAGCGTTAGCCACTTTTATACTAAGAATTGCAATAGGGCAGCTGATACTGCCCTATAAGATGAGATAAAAGATGTTAATTACTGTACGATTTCACCGCTTTCAATAACGGTTTGACGTACTTTATCTGCAAACTGCAGCGCCTCTTTACGAATGTTATCTTCATTAACAGTCAGTACGTTTCTGTTTTCCATAATCACTTTACCGTCAACAATCGTATGCTTTACGTTCGTTGCGTAAGCAGAGTAAACCAGTGCTGAATATGGATTATAGACAGGTACCATATTTGGCGCTTTGGTATCAATAACGATCACATCTGCCAACTTACCGACTTCTAAAGAGCCAACTTTATCTTCCATATGGAGTGCACGAGCAGCACCGATCGTTGCCATTTCAATTACATTTTTAGGTGGCATGGCTGCACGATCTTTATTAACTAACTTATGTACTTTTGCAACTTGGTTAAACTCATCGATAGTACTTAGCGTATTGCCTGACATTGGACCATCAGTGCCTAAGCCGATACGTAAGCCGTCATTAAACATTTGTAATGCTGGTGATACACCTTTTGCTGATTTAATGTTTGCACTCATATTATGTGCAATACCCACATCGTACTTTTTCAAGATAGCGATATCTTCTGCGTTTGCATCAATAACGTGTGCTGCGACTAAGTTCTCGTTTAGTGCGCCAATAGACTCCATGTATTTTACAGGAGATAGGCCACCAGAACGTTTTGCAATAACCTCGCGCTCACGATCTGATTCAGCTAAGTGCATCATCACTGGAACATCGTATTTCATCGAAAGTTTGGCAATAGTTTGCAGAGTTTCTGTTGAGTTGGTGTATGGGCCATGTGGCGCAAATGCCATTGTGATACGTGGGTGATCTTTATATTCATTAATCAGTTTTTCTGCGTATTTAATGCCATCTTCCGGTGTTTTAGCACTTGCTACAGGGAATTGAATAATGGTTTCACCTAAAATCGCACGCATACCAATTTGATCTACGGTTTTAGCTACTTCGTCTTCAAAGTAATACATGTCAGCGTAAGTTGTTACGCCACCTTTCACCATTTCAACGTTACCTAATTGAGCACCGATACGTACCATTTCACGTGATACCAGCTTTTTTTCTAATGGGAAAATGTAACGGTGAAGACGATCTGGTACATCATCTGCTAATGAACGGAAAACAGTCATAGATGCATGAGTGTGGGTATTAATAAGACCTGGCATCACAATATCGCCATCAGCATCGATTGTTTTTACTGATTTATACTCATTAATGTCTGAGCCATCAGTAACAGCGACAATTTTATTATCTTTAATTGCAATTAAACCGTTATCAAAAATCGTTTTTTCACGATCCATGGTCAGTATTTGACCATTCTTGATTAATAGATCAACATTTTCGATCGCAAAAGCAGAAGCGCTTGGAAGAGATAAAGTTGCTAATGATGCAGCAAGTAATGTTTTCTTTAACATCGAGTATCACCGAAGGAAGGTATTTTTCGCAGATAATACTGAGTAATTTTTTATTGAAAATAATAATTTCAGTTATTACTTTTAATTGTGATCAAAATCGCTATGTCCGGGGTATTTTATGCTTGTCAGCGATAATAAAAGGCATGTAATCGTTTGCTATTGGAAGGTGAGAGAATTAATTACTTTTCAGATGACAATAAAAAGTGATGTTGAAGACAGATATATTGTAGTTTAAACACTAAATTTCTATGACACAGATAATACTTGAAATAACCGATATGTAGTTTACTATACATCGAAATATTAGGAGCATCGTCATGACACGTAAATTAGCTTTCGCAACAGCAGCGTTACTCTCAACACTCTCTTTTTCATCTTTTGCTGCTGATAGCAACATTACGGTATTTGCGGCTTCGTCATTAACCAATGCGTTAAATGACATTGCAGCTAAATATCAAAAGGAGACTGGGGTTAAAACCACGCTTTCATTCGCTTCATCTTCAGCGCTAGCGCGGCAAGTTGCACTTGGTGCACCTGCAAATATTTATTTATCAGCTAACGAAAAGTGGATGGATTATGTAGAGCAGCAGGGCGCGGTCATTGATAATAGCCGTGTCGATGTTCTAAAAAACAGTTTAGTGATGGTTTCGCCTACTGATTATCCACAAAATAATATCAAGCTGACAGCAAGCTGGGATTTATCTAAAGCCTTAGACGGTACACGTTTAGCGGTGGGTAATCCGGCAAATGTTCCAGCAGGACGTTACGCTAAGCAATCGTTAGAGTATCTAAAATTATGGCAGCAAGCAGAGCCCTTATTGGCAATGGCGAATAACGTACGCTCGGCATTAGTGTTAGTTGAACGCGGCGAAGCGAAACTTGGAATTGTATATAAAACCGATGCAGAGATTTCTAAAAAAGTAAAAATCGTTGCGACTTTCCCTGCTGATTCACATAAGCCAATTACGTATCCAATGGCATTAGTCAAAGGTAATGCGACGCCTGCGGCAAAAGCGTTTTATGAATACTTACAGCATGACGAAGCCAAAGCTATTTTTAAACAATATGGTTTTGGTTTTGTTAATTAAGACAAAAAGTTAGATAATAAATCAATCATATTATGGTTAAACGACGTTATAGATAAAACGAGGCACTGAGCACTTCGCTCCGTGCTTTTTTGTTTATTTATAGAGCAACTACGAAGTTTTATACACATCGTTACTGACTATGATGCAATGATTACTTATGCTATCGCTATTATTACGAATCTCATGCAGAAAAGAGCATGGGTTTAGATTGAAACACAGGATTGTTCGCTTTGCTCACTGATTATGAATTACAAGCGTTATTATTAAGCCTTAAAATTTCAAGTGTTGCTGTGCTATTTAGCCTTCCTTTGGGTATTGCTTGTGCTTGGTTATTGGCTCGTCGAGATTTTTGGGGTAAATCATTATTAGATGGTTTCATTCATTTACCCCTTGTTTTACCTCCTGTTGTGATTGGTTATTTATTGTTAATTTCAATGGGAAGACAAGGCGCTATAGGCAAATGGCTTTATGAGTGGTTTGGCTTTAGTTTTAGCTTTAGTTGGCGAGGGGCAGCTTTAGCGGTTGCCGTGGTCTCTTTTCCATTAATGGTGCGTTCTATTCGCCTTGCCTTAGAAGGGGTCGATAAAAAGCTCGAACAAGCTGCTCGTACACTAGGCGCATCCCCCCTACGTGTATTTGTAACCATTACGTTACCATTAACGATCCCTGGTATTTTAACAGGCACAATTTTAGCCTTTGCTCGTGCTCTAGGTGAATTTGGTGCAACGATTACCTTTGTTTCTAATATTCCTGGTCAAACTCAAACGATTCCATTGGCAATGTATTCCTTTATTGAAACTCCAGGGGCTGAAAGTGAAGCGGCCCGTTTATGCGTGGTCGCGATCGTGATTGCCTTGTCTTCATTATTTGCTTCTGAGTGGCTAACACGGCTTGCTAGAAAACGGTTGGAAGTGATGTAATGACAACTAATAAACGATTAAAAATTAAATTTAAACAACAGTTGGGTGATTTGTCGCTAGATGTTGATCTCGATGTGCCCATGAAAGGGATCACTGCGATCTTTGGTCGTTCAGGAGCAGGTAAAACGTCGTTAGTGAATGTTCTTTCGGGCTTAACAAAGCCAGATAACGGGGTTATTAAGCTTGGTGATAGAACCCTTTATAGTAGTGAAGAGCGGATATTTCTTTCGCCAGATAAACGCAAAATTGGTTATGTATTTCAAGATGCGCGTTTATTCCCTCATTACAGCGTCAAAGGTAACTTAAACTACGGTGTGAAAGTGCCTGATGAAACGCATTTTAATGATGTCGTAAAACTGCTTGGTATCGAAGCGTTATTACACCGTTATCCCTCGTCACTCTCCGGTGGCGAAAAGCAGCGGGTCGCGATTGGACGTGCGTTATTAACTAGACCTGATATGTTGCTGATGGATGAGCCATTAGCATCATTAGATATGCCGCGGAAACAAGAGCTAATGCCTTACCTTGAGCGTTTAGCTAAGAGTGTGAACACACCGATTATTTATGTAACCCATAGCCTTGATGAAATCTTACGCCTTGCCGATTCTATGGTGATGCTTAACCAAGGTAAGGTATTAATTTCGGGTCATGTGAATTCAGTGTGGAGTTCACCTGAAATGCGCCCTTGGTTACCTGTTAAAGAGCAAAGTTCATTACTCAGTGCACGGATTAATTATAATCATCCTAAATATGCATTAACGCAGGTAATGTTAAGTCATGATTCATTCTTATGGGTCAGCCGATTAGAGCAGCAGCGAGGTGAATGGGTGAGGGTACGTATTTTTTCAAATGATGTATCTATTGCTCGTGAACAACCCACTCAAACCAGTATTCGTAATATCTTAGCCGCAAGCATTGACAAAATTCATTATGCTGAAGGTGAACGTGTCGAAGTAAAATTGCGTGTTGGTGAAACGCATTTATGGGCAAATATTACTACATGGGCTGCTGATGAATTAGCGTTAAAGATTGGCGATAAAGTCTATGCGCAAATTAAAGGCGTAAGTGTGACTAAAGATGATTTAGCATAGTGATAATCGCAAGATGATAGAGAAAAACCAACGTAGTATTGATACTAGCTGGTTTATTTATCGTTTTTAAAATTGCTCATTAGGGGCTTTGATTACCCGAATTAAAAAGTGGTGGGTGATCCAAATTACGATTGAAGTTGCTATCACTGCAACGAAAATAGAGCTGAAGCGATATAAAATAGAGAAAAAGGCATCTTTTTGCTCGGGTATTAATGATGTTGTAAGCGGTACGGTTAAGGCCGACATCGCAGAAAAAGCAATACTTGATTTTATGGTACCTTGTGCAATCCAGTGACAGAAAAAGCCTGCAGCTATCGCATAAGCCATCAGAAATAATATGCCGTTATTAACCCATGAATAAAGCCCTAACTGGATAATCATACCCGCTAAACACCCCAAAAATGTCCCTGTAATACGTATTTTAGCGACAGCGATGGAGCCTATTAGTGTCATTGGCGCGAGCACAATGAAAATAGAAGCTTGCGCGGATAATGAATCGCGTAAATCCCCAAATTGAAACAAAAGAAAAGCAACCATTGCAACTATCCAACCCAGTGCGGCTTGGCGGATCATCCCGATACGATCAACGCGCTGCGTGTCATTATTTATACTAGGTGCTGTTTGTTCTTTATCAGATTCAGGGAAAAGAAAATACGCAAGGGCGCAAATAGGTGCAGTTATTAATCCACTCATCCACAAGGTGATATTGAATTCTTCAAGATCAAATCCGGTATAACTCGCAAAGTTAAGCGCGATTGAACCAACTAACAAACCAGTGAACCCAAATAAATAGGTTTTAGGGTTTATCATCGCTTTGCATTTTGCCATTAGCATAATACCAACAGCGATAGTCATTAAAACAGGGTAGGGTTGCAAGAAACCTGAAATAAAAGTCACTTGTACTGTAACCCAGATAATTCCTAAAATCAGTTGCACAAGCAATGATAAATTCCAGCGTTCTGCCTTCATTAATACCATTATTGGCAGTAAAGCAGCGAAAAAACCATAAGACCAACCAAAAATCATACTAATAGCGAGCCCTAAAACACATCCAAACCAGATCCGCATTGTTTTCATTATTAGCTCCTTTTTTAAGCGATAAGAAAGGGCGATCAACCATAAGATTGATCGCACTGCGGTTAGTAGATGTAGTGCAACCAACTCGCTAGGTGAATTTGAATACTCGCTAAGGCTTGCCATAACAAGCTGTTATCTGAATAAATAACAACAGTAGCACGTGAGCCAATAAACAATTGATGTGGTAACGGCGTATCACTGGTTAAATTAACGCGCACACGCTGTGCGTCACGTACCCAGCGGTTATTAACCTCAACAGCACTTAATTGACCGTTTGGTGTTTCTTGTGCTGCGGCGACACCAAAGTCTCGATTAGCGATATGGAAATTGAAAACTTGACCGGGTAATGCATCGTAGGTGACATAGGCAACAGAGTCTTTATTAATTAATGCTGTAGACTTTTCACGATAATCAGCTGAAACCCACATAGAACTTGTTGGAATAAATGTAAGCATAGGTTTGTTTGCTGTAGCCATTGTACCTACATCAACTTGTAGATTAGTAATGACGCCGTTACTTGGTGCAATAATTTTAGTATGTTTTAAATCAAGTTCTGCCTGTTGTAGAGCATTTTTCGCGGACATGACTGGTGTTGTTTCACCGACTGTATTTCCTAATTTAGCTTTAACGGCTAACAGTTGCTGTTGTGCTGCATGTAATGTCGATAATGCACTACGATCTTTCGCGAATGCTGAATCACGCATAGACGCAGAGACTAATTTCTTCTGCGCCAGTTTATTTATACGACCATATTCATTTCTTGCGTTGTCATAATTGGCTTGGCTGGTGGCAACATTCGCTTTTGCTGCCTCAACTTGTGCTAACAAAGATTTTTCTTGTTCCAAAGATTGTTGTAATGCCAATTTTGCGCGGTCAACGGCAAGCTCATACTTAGATGGATCTATAGTTAATAACACCTCACCTTTTTTTACTTTCTGATTGTTAGTGATCGAAACTGAGGTGATATTGCCAGAGACTTCTGGAGCAATTTGAACGACATAGCCACGAACACGGCTTTCTGTTGTAAGTGGAATATGCCTATCTGCAACAATGATATACCCCATGAAGAGTAAAAACAGGATGATTAATCCTTTCATCCAGTGACGGAATGTTGTGTCAGCATTTGCCATGAGCGTCTCTTTTTATAGTGATCTTTATCACATTATTATAAAGAGTGTGTATTTGATTAAATAGACTAATAAGTATTACACTTGCGTTCTATTTTTAGGACAATGGTTGTATGTGTTATGAAAGCATCGTTAGATGATATTTATTTATTTATGTTAACGGTCAGACATGGTGGGATCAGTGTTGCGGCAAAAGCACATTCATTACAACGTTCTAAAATTAGCAGAAGAATACAACAACTTGAAAAAGATCTTGGTTGTCAGTTATTGATAAGAACAACACGACAAATTGAATTAACTGAAAATGGACGGTTGTTTTATCAATATATCAACCAGCCATTAAGTGAAGTTGACCAAGCGGTGAATTTAGTGAAAAGCCAGCAACAAGCATTCAGTGGTGTGCTTAAAATGGCGATTCCTGCAGCCTTTATTTCATCCTCTGTTTTTCTTGAAATATTGGATCGATACACAGAACAATTTCCAGATGTAACATTAGATATTATTCATCGGTATGAAAGCATCGATTTAAAAAGAGAGAATATCGATTTACAGCTATTGCCAAACATTGTTGATGTGATTAACGAAAACTATGTTCAACAAACGTTTCTGAGTTCAGCGAACCGTTTGTATTGTTCTCCTAAATATCTTGAATCATACCGTTTACCAACAACGATGGAAGCGCTTTATCAACACCCGATTTTAACGAGCCGATATAACTCAACGTTATTGCCAGAAAGAATGAATGTTCGTTTGGTTTCAGAAGATTTTGGTTTAATTAATCACTTAACTGAATCAGGTAGAGGAATCGCTATACTGCCAGTTGTCTTATTTGAAGATAAAGTTGCCAGCGGCGATTTAATTCCAGTACTTCCAGATACCTTTGAAATAGATATTGTTATGACGTTAGTGTATCCATCCCGTCGTTTTATTCCGAAAAAAACACGAGCAATGATTGAATTACTACGTGAGCAATTTTCAAAGTAATTAAACTGATAATGAAAGAATACGTGAGATTATAAGAAACGTTTAGCGTGCTCACAAACCCACAGTGGGTCATCAAGCGGTATATCGTGACCTGCTGTGGGGTGAATATGAACAGGCAAATTCCAATAGTTAGCTAAATCAATACTGCACTGGTAATTTACGAGCTTGTCTTGCTCGCTTGTAAGTAAACTAATTGGCTGAGATAGCTTATTCGGTAATATAAACTCACGACTAGCATTGAGTTGATTAAACATGTTGGAGCATGAAATGGGATGTTGTTCTTTCCAGTTAGCCCAGCGATGAGATAAAGCAATAAGTTCAACGCTATCCCATTGTTTATTTGATGTTAAATGAATGATTTTTTCTTCTTGTTTTAAGTTTGGTAACCATAAAATTTGGAAAATATCGATATAGCGCTGCCAACGTAAACGTTGATGAAAGGGAGAAAGGCTTTGGGTACTGGTATTAATCAATATCGCTTTACGAATATCATTTGGAAATAATGTCATCCACTTTAAAGCAATCATTCCTCCCATAGAAATTGCAATAATATCGGCTTGATGATCTGGCTGTAAAGCATGGAAATGTTGGTGCAGATCTCGAGCAATGCCTTCAAGGCTCGATGGTGTTTTTTCGTTATTACGAGTGCCATTGCCTGCAATATCAAGACAAACAATATTTGAGCGGGGAAAGTTTGATTTCAGCGTTTGCCGAAAGTCCCCCCAATGAAATTGGTCTCGGAATAATCCTCGCAATAATATAATAGTGTGTTGTTTGGTCATATTTAAAAGCCACAGTAGTTTATTGTTGTTTTTTATACCAGCGAGATAATGCTTGTTGTTTGTAGTAAGGGTTATCTGCGTGATTGAACCATGATGGGTAGTTTGCAGTCGCATTGATCATGAAATCCATCAGCACAATGTGTTTTTGTAATACGCGTTGTATGCGTTGAGGTTTCATGGGGTTAAAAATACCCAATGCTTGCCGAATTTGAAGTGGATTTTTCTTTATCCAACGCCAAGATCCCATTTCTAATGTTAGTGGTAGTATAGCCTGTTGTTGCCTTAAACATTGTAGGGTGATGTGATCCCATAAATCCCCATGACAGAGATAGTGCAAAGCCTGAGGCTCAAAAATATAATTTTGATTAGGGTAAGTCGTCATAAATCTATGTCGGAGATGGTAAACATCACCAATATAAGGGAAGGCTCGTTTTGCACTATGGGCATAAGGAAACCAAATTCTATCTTTTAAACCAAAGCCGGAGTGACAATCTAACGACAGTGTTACAGGTCGAGATGTTGTTAAGTCGGTAACGTAACGGGTTAATGCTTCTGCTTCTAATTCCATTTGTTGACTGTTGTTTCCTCTAAAACAAGGGATGCGAGGAGATAAGCGATGTCCACCAATTAAAAAAGCTGTATTTTCTTGACTGTTTAAAGGTGCATTTCGCATTAAATCAACATGATTACCATTTGAACGGTAATTTTTCGCCATCCCTACAGGGTTTACTAAAGGAATAAAAACGATTTGAATCTGCTGTAAAAGATGATGTAGCGTGGTATCCCATGTTATGCGTTCGATGATTGTATGCAGATATGACAGCAGTACTTGAGTGCCAATCCGTTCCAAACCATGAACACCGCCTACAAATAGCATTAATGGTGCATTTGGATCAGGCGTACCAAGATGAATCGCATAGAGTGGTAAGCTATTTTTATTGTGCTGAGGAAAATGATCATTGCAAGGGATGTGGGCAAATACATTACAGTGAAATGGAACAGGGGATTTGTACTGGCTTAACCTTTCAATTAACGTTTCAAGTTGTAAGAGTTCTGGTAATAACGTTGAAATAGGGGAAGTTTTAGCGTTTAGCAAAAGAGCCTCACACACAAAGATAAAAAAGAAACAATATCAGTGTATGTTGACAATTAGATGTCAGGCTCTTTTTCTATTAAAGCTTATGCAGACTCTTTCTTGGCTTTTACTAAGCGAAACTGTGTTGTTTCCGCTATCCATTTTGGTCGGTTGATAGCATAGCCGAGTAACAATGCTGGGACTAAAAAAACAATGTGGGTCATCGCAAGATGAAGATCTTTAGCAACTAAATCTGTTGCCCCTGTCATATAGTGAATGGCTCCAACAGCCGCAAAAATAATCCCAAGCATTGCTAAGATAAACATACCGACAACACCAAGGCCTAAAATGTCGCGAATATAAATTCTTATTAGATTCATAGTATGGTTCCGAATCAAACTTATCTGAAAAAGTGATAAGCATGGCGATAATAATCAGAATACTATGCGCTTTAGGTTGAATGTATTTATTGATCTGTCTCACAATCACTGTGAGACAGATGAATAAATAAGCATTATTTTGCTAAGCGTGGAATAACCAGTGAAAAGCGGTTGAGAATAACTGTTTGCCGTTTGTCTCAATAACTTTACCTTTTGCAAAAATGATACGGTCAAAAGGCCATGTTAAGATCTCTTGAATTGATTGGCGTAATCTTACGCGGTCGGTAAAACTGAGTCGTAAATAGAAAGGCATGGCTGGGTGAATATAGCAACCGTTTAGAAGCCCATAACCTATACTCAGTGGGTGCTTCTTATCAACCATCCATGCAAGTAAATCACCCAAAATTAATGTTTTTGATAAAGGATCACAAAAGGCGATTTCTTCAAAGTTGTCACTACCCTTAATTAAGGTTTGTAATAGTTGTCCTTGCCATAAAGCGGGAGTGTACTGGCGTAATACGTCGTCAAACGTTAGATCTCCACGTTTTTGTTGTAAACCAGGAGCGGCAAAGAAATAGGCATCTGGATAAGCGAGCCACCACTCTGATAAATAGTGATGATAGCTTTGATTGGGAGTGACAACGGCGACAATTTCACCCAGTTGCTCTATGGTTGATTTCAATGCATTGTCGAGTTCAACAGGGGAGTGAATAAACAAACGATCATCGTCTAATTTTATCACTGTCATTTTACAACCAACCGCAATACCGTTGGTTTTCATGGCAAAATCTTGATACCAAAGTCTATTTTTATAACATTCGATCATACCGCTTCCTGCGTACTACATTGATAGATTATGTTGTAAACGGTCATTCCTTGACCGTAAATCATCATGAAAATTCTTTCATTAGATTATCATTAAGATATTGTTAAAATCCATCACTCTTTATGTTTCTTCAATACTTATACCGTGGTGCGTTTAATCTTTTTCATCATGTTGTGGCCAAACAGATTCACTACAGCTCCCGAAATAATCAGTACACCACCGAGGTAGGTCCAAATAGATGGGACTTCTTTGAAGATTATAAATCCAAGGATGATTGATAAGACAATTTGAACATAAGAGTAAGCTGTTGCTTTTCCTGCTGTTTGAGTTTGCATCGCTTTTGTTAAGCCGACTTGTCCTACTTGTGTAAAAATGCCGACTAATATTAGGCAGATAGTGGTAGGTAAATCAGGGACAACGAAGTTATCAGCGATCAAAAGTAGGGCTAATGGTAAGGTGATCAGCGGGAAGTAAAAGATAATGACGGAGCTATCTTCCGTGCTACTGAGTTTTTTCACAATAATATATGAAATAGCACTAACGAAAGCACCGATTAATGCAATCATGACGCTAAATAAGGGCAGGTGAGAACTTCCAGATGTTAATGTTGTTGGATTAACGATAAAAAATAAGCCTAAGATACTCAAAAAAATGCACACTAGCGTTGAAAATTGAACGCGCTCTTTTAAGAAGATGACGGCAAGTAAAGCAGTAAATACGGGATTGGTGTATTGCAAAATGGTAGCTTCGGCAAGGGGAAGTGTAGTAACAGCATAATAAACACATGAGAGTCCAATAGTACCTACAATACCTCGAACAACTAATAATGGCTTATTATTCCCCCAGACCGAAATGCCTTTACGCTTAATATCTAAATAACTAATGATAAGAGAAACAACAGCACGCGCCGCAACAATTTCAAAGACTGGAATGCCTATTTGGTTAACGTATTTAACGGTAGAAGACATTAAGGCAAAACCGAGGGCAGAAAGGAGCATAAAACGTGCGCCTAATGGAATTAAACTCTCATTGCTGGTGGTCATTAATATATGTCTTATTTAAAGTGATTAAAAATATCATAAAGGAAGCGATTTTATTAACAATGGCTGATTGTAAAAATGTAGTTAATTATTCAAAAGTAACGATCAATGCAATACTTGCTCGAATTAGACGTTGATCATAAAAAAAGAGATAAAAACATAACGGTTCTTTATCTCTTTTGTATGGATTTGTCTCTGGTTTGGCTGTTCTTATTTCTGCTTATAAAGCCCAATAAGGCCGGCACCAAAGGCAGCAATTAGACCAACAAATGCAATAATAATGTGATGGTGATGGATCCAATACATGTTCTCTCCTTAGAATGGTTTATTGTCAACCGCTTTTGCTTTCATGATCATTGGGGTAATGGTTGAGCCTTGGATCAATATTGAAAAGATCACAATAGCGTAAGTCATTAAGACAATGATTTCTTTAACACTGACATCCGGATGTGATGGTAAGTAAATATGGGCTGGGATAGCCATCGCCATAGCAAGTGCTAAGCCACCACGTAAGCCGCCCCATGTAAGAATTTTAACAGACTCTGGGTTGTATTGGCGGTAACGTGTAAAACCGATATAAGAGAGACGAATACTTAGATAACGACTTAATAATACTAGTGGGATTGCAATAATTACCGCGATGATATCAATGCGGTGGAAGCTAAAGGTGATCATCACAAAACCGATAAGAAGGAATAATACGGCATTTAAAATTTCATCGACCAATTCCCATAAATGTGCCATTTGGTCTGCCGATTGTTCTGAAATGTATTTACGCGTGATATTGCCAATTAGGATCCCTGAAACAACCATTGCAAGAGGGGCTGAAACTTCTAAATGTTCACCTAATACATAACCAAATGTAGGAATAAGCATGGTTAATATTAAGCGCATCATATTATCGCTTGAACCTTTAATTAGGTAGTGGAATATACCGCCTAACACTGCACCAAAAGCAATACCGCCAAGGGCTTCACGAATGAAAAGTAGTGCAGTACCAGATACCGTTGGCGTTGTTTTTCCAAAAGCGACTTCAAAAATAGTAACGAAAATAACTAAACCTACGCCATCATTAAATAATGATTCACCTTCAATTTGAGTTGAAATACGTTGTGGCGCCTTTAATTTTTTCACAATTGCTAATACAGCAATTGGATCGGTAGGAGAAATAAGTGCGCCGAATAAACAGCAATAAATAAAATTGAGGTCAATACCGATAAGATTGAATATTAACCATATGACAATGCCGATAAAAAAAGTAGAAAATAGCGTGCCGACAAGAGCAAGAAAGGTAATTTCAAATTTTTGGTCTTTTAAATGGTTTAAATCTATATTTAGTGCACCTGCAAATAATAAGAAACCAAGCACACCTTTTAGTAAGAAGTCTTCAAATTTTATATGTTGAATAAGCTCTATTAACGCATTTTCTTTATCTATTGAAATATAACCAAAGCTAGTTAATGCTAAAAGAATAAGCGATATAGCGATAGACCAACCTGTAATCGCAATGGTTGTTTGAAAACGTCCAATCTTATGGTTAATTATTGAAATAAAGACTGCAATTGCCGCCATAATACATATAGTGTCATATACTGACATGAAGATTTTTCTCCCAATTCTGATTATTTTCTGACAATATTATTCAGTTACGGTTATTTATAATATAGAGCGATTTTTCAAACAGAGAGAATCACTATCAATATATCATTCATATAGTATTAATATTACCCACACATATTGAAACATTTTATACAGATTGCTATTAGAATTATTTGTATTATTTCGGAATATAAATAATCAAAAATATAGCTTGAATTATAATTTATCCCTTAGCTTGTAAGGGGGAGATAAGCGCTTGCCAATAAGCGCTTATTACAGAAAAGATGTTAGTCGTTAAGCACTGAAATGAGTAATGCAGGATCATCTGTGATGATTGTTGATACGCCCCATCGAGTAAATTTAGCTACTTTTTTAGGGTCATTCATTGTCCAAATTTGCAGTACTTTACCGGCTTGGATAATTTCTTTTGCAAGTTTTTCATTGAGAAGATGATGATCGAGATGGATACTGTACAACTTCAATTTTTCATCTAATCGTTCAATATCAGGTACCCAATCTTCAATAATTAACCCTCGGCGTACTTCAGGCCATTGCTCTAAGCATTGATGAACTGCGTTATAAGAAAAACTAGATAAAATAAGACGTTCTGGATCAAAGCCATAATTTTTTATCGCTTCAATTGTTTTTGTTACTTGTAAGGCCACTTCTTCTTCGTAATGTACCTTTATTTCAAGGTTAAGATTAAGGCCATATTCATCACAAGCGGCAAGTAGCTCATGTAACGTAGGGATGGTTTCTCCTGCAAACTCTGGTGAAAACCAACTGCCAGCATCAAGTTGTTTCAATTCCTGTAGCGTTTTATGACGAACACTCCCTGAACCATTCGTACATCGACGTACGCTTTTATCATGGATAATAACAGGCACTAAATCTTCACAAAGTTGAGTATCAGTCTCAATCCACTTTGCACCTGCATCAGCGGCAGCTTTCATGGAAATCAATGTATTTTCTGGTGCAACAGCGCGTGCACCACGGTGTCCTGCAATCATATGAGAGTCCAAAATAAATAACCATGGGTTGTAAATTAACAAACTGATTTTCATCTATTTTAATGAACAATCAAGTGTTAATATCGCAATATCATGATGTCATTTTGTTACATTTGTACACATACATTCAATGATTTTTTCTCTACTAACAAGACATAAGGGTTACGTTGCATATCTTTGAAGTGATGGTTTTAGCAACAAACGAAAACTGATTTCATAATTGGTTTTGTATCTAGTCTCTGATTAGATTAGTATTCTGTGGTTGTCTGATTAAAAATATTTATCGTTACTATTTACGTCGTATTTTTAATGACTAGACCATTATAATTTGAGACAAGGAAAACGAATGAGACTGTCAGTGCTAGACCAACCTCTTTTTGATCATCTTTACCGCGATATTAGAGAGTTTCGTTCTACATTCGATCTTGATATCGAATCACCTCAAACACTAGATATTCAAGCAGACGCCTTACATACATCACTTGCTGTTGAAGAAATGACAGAACTAGCAGAAGCGGATTCTTTAGTTGAGCAAGCGGATGCGATCGTTGACTCTGTTTATGTGTTAATGGGGCGCTTAGTTCATCTAGGTGATAAACAAGTAGAAGATAATATCGGTATTAGTTATTTGATTGATATTCTGTTGCAAATGTCAGCTCGCCTAGGTATTGATTTTATGGCTTGCTGGAATGAAGTCCATTCTAGCAATATGAGTAAAGTGTGCCGTAATGCTGAGGAATACGCAGACACTGAAGCGTTTTATGCAAAGCAGGGCGTTGCACTAACGGCTAGCACCAAAGGTGATTATATTATTGCTAAGTGTGCTCAAGATGTAGATCTTGATGGGAAAATTATTCGTCAAGGTAAGGTACTAAAATCGGTTTATTATCGACCTGCCGATTTGGTCAAACTTGTTATCCGCTAATTGTTTAATTAGAACAACTGTCCTCGCTCATGCGGGGATTTTTTGTTTTTATGTAATAACTATTTATATCAGTAAGAGAAGTGATCTATGAAACTACCTTCTAATACTCGAACTTTAACTCAAGACCTCTTTAAAATGACATGGCCGATGTTATTCGGTGTGTTATCGCTGATGAGTTTTCAACTTGTAGATAGTGCCTTTATCTCTCAGCTTGGTGTACTTCCACTCGCTGCTCAAGGCTTTACACTACCAATGCAAATGGTGGTTATTGGTCTTCAAGTTGGTTTAGGTATCGCGACTACTGCATTGATTTCACGAGTGTTAGGTGCCAATGAAGAAGTAAGAGCGCAACAACTCGGCGGTTTAGTTGTGCTTGTTGGCGGTATTGGTATCGCTTTACTCTGTGGTGTCATTTGGTCACTTCGTGATGTGATCATGCATTTACTTGATGCGCCAGCAAATGTACTTCCTATCATTGATACTTATTGGCCTATTTGGCTAATGAGTGCATGGTGTGGTTCGATGTTGTATTTTGCTTATAGCTTATGTCGATCAAATGGTAATACTTTGTTACCGGGTACCATGATGATGGTAACAAGCTTATTGAATATTGTTTTAGATCCGTTGTTCATCTTTAAATTTGGACTGGGTATTAATGGTGCAGCTTGGGCAACGATTACTGCATTTATTATTGGTATGCTGGTGGTTTTCCCATTAGTGATGAAAAAAAAATGGTTAAGCTTTCATTGGGCTGGCTTGAATATCATTCAGTCGATTAAAGAGCTTGGACATATCATGGCACCGGCCATGATGAGTCAATTATTGCCTCCTGTATCTTCTATGTTAGCGACGAAATTAGTCGCAGGTTTTGGTGCCGCTACAGTCGGCGCTTGGGCTTTGGGGTCGCGAATTGAATTTTTCTCTATCGTCGTTGTATTGGCTTTGACTATGTCTATGCCTCAGATGGTAGGAAAGCGGTTAGGTAAACGAGATATTCAAGGGATCAAAACCTTGATCAACATTGCCGTCTCTTTTGTCCTTGCATGGCAATTTATTATAGCAATCATCATTTTCTTACTGTCGTCACCATTAAGTTCATTATTGTCATCTGATGTCAAAGTACAGCAAGTGCTTTTAATGCATCTAACACGCGTTCCTATTAGTCTAGGCGCATTGGGTGTTTGTATGATTATGGTATCGATTTGTAATGCGCTAGCAATGCCGATGCGCGCATTATTTATTTCAGCGTGGCGTTTGTTTATCTGTTTCCTACCGATTTTATGGATAGGATCGCAACTTGCAGGTCTTCCAGGTCTATTTACTGGAGCAATGCTTGGTAATTTTGCGGCAGGGATCAGCGCATGGATTTTTTATCGAAAGGGACTTGCCTTGATCGATAAAAAATATCAATTTGAAGTAGATGCAGTAAGATAGCGTGTGAAACACGTATAAATGATGACAAGGATATGCATGCAAAGTTATGTAATTGAAGATCGTAAATTAACGTATTTAGATCAAGGTAGAGGCCCTGTACTCGTTTTGGGCCATAGCTATTTGTGGGACAGCAAAATGTGGCAACCACAAATAGAGGCATTGAGTCAGCATTATCGTTGTATCGTGCCTGAGTTATGGGCACATGGTCAGGCTGATGCTGCACCTGAAAAAACACGTACGCTGCGTGATTACGCTGATGATGTTATTGCACTACTTGATCACCTTAAGATAGATAACTTTTCGCTTATTGGTTTATCAGTGGGAGGCATGTGGGGAGCAGAGCTTGCCATAAAAGTACCTCAACGTGTTACAGCATTAGTATTGATGGATACTTTTTTAGGTTACGAGCCTGAAGTATTACATGCTAAATACTTTGCAATGTTAAATACAATTATTGAGCAGCAGGCTATTCCTGAGGCAATTATTGATAGTGTTGTTCCTTTATTTTTCCGTCGTCAAGCCGAGCAATATACGCCAGAGCTTGTTGATAGTTTTAGACAACATTTAGTATCTCTGAAAGGTGATAAAGCAGTAGCCATTGCACAAGTGGGTAAAATGGTGTTTGGTCGTCGAGATACGTTTGACGATATAGCGCAACTTAAAGCACCTACTTTGATTTTATCAGGTATGGAAGATAATCCACGTCCGCCACTAGAAGCGCAGTTGATGCATGATGAGATCAAAGATAGCGAATATGTATTGATCCCAGAGGCTGGGCATATTAGTAACTTGGAACAACCTGAATTTGTAACCAAGCAACTTGAAGCTTTCTTAGCTAAGCACATTGAACGCTAATTAATAAATAAACAGAAAAAAATGGCATAACGTGCACTTAAAGATCTAGAAAAAGATCATTAAGCAGCGTTATGCCTTTTTTACAATAGAATGTTAAGCCGTATAACTGGCTTTATGTTGTTTAATAAATTCGATCGAGTGTTGATTAAAATCATCCGGTCTTTCTACGTTGCAAACGTGCCCGCAATCTTTTAATTCAGTCAAAAAACTAAATTTATGTCGTTGAACCATCTCTTTTACTGGCTTGATAAACATATAGTCATTTGCCCCCATCAAATACAATGTCGGTATCGACAGTTCTTTTTCTTTAAAATACTTCATGATGGGGTTTACTTCTGTTGCCAGTTTAAACCATCGCTTAAATTCATTTTGACACAACTTTTTCGCTTCTCTGACGAATAAATGTCGAGACTCGCGTTGATTTTTTTGCGGCATAACAACATAGGCAAATAAACGATATAACCACATATAAGGAATAATGTGCTTACACATATTACCTAGTTTCACTAAAATTTGAGAACGAGTGTTTAAACGTGTTACTGCGCCACCTAAAATCATCGTTTTAACTCTGTCTGGTGCTATCTCTGCTAAGTTACGAATAATGATTGTGCCCAGAGATATTCCGACAAAGTGTGCTGATTGAATCTTCAAGTGATTAAGTACATGAACGATATCTTTCGTCACACTTTTAAAGGTATAGGGATTAGCGATCATGTCTTTGAACATGTTATTGGATTTACCATGACCACGTAGATCGAGAAGTAACAAATTAAAGTGTTGTTTATACGCTTTAATCTGTTTGTACCAAATTGCTGAACTGCCACCGGCACCATGCACAAACACTACCCATTCATTACTGCTTGGGTGCGGGTAGGTTTTATAAAAAAGCATGTTGTCTGTCATCAAAAGTCCTTTATACGCAAGAAGCGTGAATCATAGCATGGTGTTATTTATTAGCTCACCTGACCACAAGATAGCTATCTTATAGCCAAAGGTAGCCACTTAGTAATGAATAATTGTAATAATTCTAACAAGATCGCATAACCCAACACTACATTGAACACAAATTAAACTACATGCTATGTTTTCTTTACTAGATATAAAAATCACTTTAAAAACATATGGATAAATCTATAAATAAAAGAAAGTGAGAGTCTTTACTGATGGTTTAAGCCGTAAAGGTGAATAAAAACGATGGTTTAAACGCTTTATGATGTTTTATTTTATTTTTTTGTATCAATCGTCTTTAATCTACACTGGATTATCTATAAAGGAGTTTTCTAATGTTTAAAAAATTATTATTAACACTTGCGTTCATTGTGCCATTTGCATCTCAGGCTGCTACAACCGATACCACTAAGCTTATCAAGAAATGTGAAACCAAATATAAGGCAGATAAGCAGAAAAAAATGGATTGTATTACCAAGGTGAAGAAGTCTGCGAAAAAAGAAGCAGATAAAGCAAAAAAGATATCTTCATCTAAAGTAACTGATAGTAAAAAAGCGTCCACGACAAAGTCAAAAACAGAAGTTAAAAAGCAACTTAAAGCCGTTAATGTGAACACTGCTTCAGCCTCAGAGCTTGCAGCATCACTTCCTGGTATTGGTGAAGCAAAAGCAAAAGCGATTGTTGACTACCGCAAAAAGAATGGAAAATTCAAAAGTAGTAAAGATTTAGAAAAGGTCACAGGGCTTGGCGAAAAAAGCGTCGGTAAAATGAAGAAATACTTAAAGTTCTAAAGTAGATCTTCGCTATAAAGCCTCTTAAACACACTAGGCTACTTATTGGTTGAAAGTGCTTAAGAGGTTTTTTGATTAAAGAGAAATGCATTAGTAAATGATTTCTTCATCTTCCTCATGTGGCATCAAATTAAGCACACTCCGTTTAATAATGTGCGGCACAATTGCATAAATAGGCATACGTTTTAAACGGCCACGAAAGCGTAATGATTTAACTGCAAAATGGTAATTAGAGTTTTGGTGTTTTGGAAAAGCATGATTGATAACTTCAGTAAATCTATCTTTATAAAGCCAGAAAATTGTACGCTGGAATTGTGATTGATTTAAATATTCTTGCATGTTGCTAGGAATCGGTAAATCGAATAATTTTTGACATAACGAAAGTGCAAGATACAGGCTGTTATCTTTTCCAATTTGCTGGTGAAGTTGAATTAAGTTATGCCAGAATAATCGCTGTTGTCCATAATGCTGAAATTGTAAATTTAAGTCGTATATATCACGTAAGCCATGATGAAAATCAACTTGATTAAAGAGCATAATAGCCTGATGAAGTACCATAGCCTCAGGAGATAAAAGCGTTGCTGGTAGGGCAATACTGGGAGATATATGATGGTGAAGTAAAGGTGCTTCTTTTAATTTATGGGTTAGTGTTTTAGGTAATAAATGATAATGAATAGCTAACTCAGTTCGTCTTTCTTTATGAACTAACGGCGTCGTTTGCTGAGACCAACGACAATAGAAAGTTTCCTCGTAGTCGGTTATATATTTATAACGCCATCCATTATTTAACAACCGTTGTAAAACAGCTTCTACAAATGACTTAGAAATTAATATCTCAATATTGTTTTTAATCCTACCTGAAAATGCCTCAACTTCAGAAAGTTGTAATGCGCTACCGCGAATATAGCGCCATGACGGTAATATACCTTGAAACTGTTTGGTTAACTCCTGATGTTCAAATTCTAATGATTGCTTTTGTTTTTCATAACTATGAAAGCCTGAAATTAGCTGTTGCTGGAAGAAAAGAGGAAGATCTTGCCAAATTTCATTACGTTCACAGGTTTTTTTTAATTGTCCTAGTAATGATAAATATCGAGCTTCCGTAATAATTTGGTAGAGAGATCTTGAATCTAAGGAAAGCAAAACCGTTGGAAGTCTCAACACATCAACCAGTCGTACTTGTTGAGAAGCCATAATTTCTTCCTAATAGATTGTTTAATTCATAGTCTAAGTATTAGTCTTTAATAATAAAAATCAAATTTACTCATAATGAAAGAGAATTTTTATTGCTAGGCAATCTTGAAATTAAGACACTTTTGGCTTCTATTGCTGCCGTTTGAAATTTGGTGACTGTAAATATTTTCTATCCATGTTCATAACTGTGAAATGCCACAATACAGCATGGTATTAATAAGTTAACATTCTGTATTTTATATAATTAATAGGTTTATTATGCATGTAAAGCCGTTGCTGGGTACAGAATTGATCTTGGGTGGTGCACGTTCTGGTAAGAGTCGTTTAGCGGAACAGCTCGCAGAACAATCTGGCTTGGTTGTTAAATATGTAGCAACAGCAACCGCTTGTGATAATGAAATGGCTGAACGCATTCTAATTCATAAACAGCAACGTCCTTCTAAGTGGATACTGATTGAAGAGCCTTATGATTTGGCAAATATTATTCGTGAACATAGTAACAATCAGACATGCTTACTGATCGATTGTTTAACGTTATGGTTAAATAACTGCTTATTTCAACCTATTGGTAACCATTCATGGCAACAGGCAAAAACAGACTTTCTACACGCTATTAGTGAAGCAAAAGGGCATATCATTTTAGTGAGTAATGAAGTAGGGCAAGGAATAGTGCCGCTAGGTGAAGTTTCTCGTCGATTTGTCGATGAGAGTGGTTGGCTGCATCAAGCGATTGCGAAACAATCTGCACGGGTAATATTTGTAACTGCTGGTATACCACAAGTATTAAAAGGCCCGACGTTAAGCGTTGTATAAAAGGATGAGGATCTAATGGCAAAGATAACCCAAATAGATATTCTACGGCATGGTTTACCTGAAGGTGATAATTGTTTACGAGGCCACACTGATTTTGTACTAACTGAACAAGGTTTTGAGCAAATGAAGGTGGCCATCGAAAATCTCAAAGACCTTGATTGTATTGTAAGCTCCTCATTACAACGTTGCTCTTCATTTGCTGATTTTATGGCACATAAATTCATGATTAATGTTTTGCATAGTGATAGTTGGCGAGAAATGGATTTTGGAGATTGGGATGGGTTAACGCGTCAGCAGTTAGTTGAACAACTTGGGGATAATATTGACCATTATTGGCACGATCCCTGGCACGTTTGTGAAGACGGAACAGCGCCACATAATGGCGAAACGCTAGAGCAGTTTGATATTCGGATAAAGCGAGCTTGGCAAGATTTATTAACACAGCATAAAGGAAAAAAAATCTTATTGGTTACGCATTCTGGCGTTATGCGTCAGCTGTTACGTCTGTTACTAGAAATGCCACGTAATAACACCTACCTTCATCGCATTCATTTACCTTATGCCGCCAGAATGCGCATTACTGTCTATCATGATAATCAACAAGATTGGCCTCAGCTACAATGGCCGCCATTTTGTGATTAATTGCAATATCTTTACAGGATTTAATAAAACAAAACATGGATAAAATAGCGAATACAACACGGACATTAATGGTTCAAGGCACAACATCAGATGCAGGGAAAAGTGTGCTTGTCGCTGGAATATGTCGTGTACTTGCGCGTAAAGGCATTCGTGTTGCGCCATTTAAATCACAAAATATGGCGCTTAATAGTGCTGTAACGAAAGATGGCGGCGAAATTGGTCGAGCACAAGCCGTACAAGCTTTCGCTTGTGGTATTGAGCCCACCGTTCATATGAATCCAGTGTTATTAAAACCCAATACGGATATTGGAGCCCAAGTAATTGTTCAGGGTAAGGTGTTGGAAGATATGAATGCGATTGGCTATAACAGCTATAAGAAAGTTGTTATGAAGCCTATATTAGAATCTTTCCAGCGGCTGACGGAAGAATATGATGCGGTAATCATAGAAGGCGCTGGTAGTCCTGCTGAAATAAATCTTCGTGAAAATGATGTTGCCAACATGGGCTTTGCTGAAGAAGCGGATGTCCCTGTGATTATTGTTGCTGATATAGACAGAGGAGGAGTATTTGCGCATCTCTATGGCACATTAGCTCTGTTATCTAAATCTGAACAAGCGCGAGTGAAAGGCTTTGTTATAAATAGATTTAGAGGAGATATTAAATTATTAGAATCAGGGCTTGATTGGCTTGAGAAAAAAACAGGTAAACCGGTTATTGGTGTGTTGCCTTATCTGCATGGTCTAATGCTAGAGGCTGAAGATGCCATTAACGTTCAACAAATCGATGCAGAAGATAATGCTATTACGGTTATAGTGCCCGTGTTTCCACGTATAAGTAATCATACCGATTTTGATCCGTTGCGGATGCACCCACAGGTTAACTTACAATTTATTGGTAAAGGACAAGCGATCCCCCCTGCTGATTTAATTATTTTACCGGGTTCTAAAAGTGTGCGCAGCGATCTAGATTATCTACGATCTCAACATTGGGATAAACAGATACAACGTCATTTGCGTTTCGGTGGCAAAGTGATGGGAATATGTGGCGGTTATCAAATGCTTGGAGAGTCAATTTCAGATCCTTATGGTATTGAAGGGAAAAGTGGAAATACACAAGGGCTTGGGTATTTACCTATAACGACTGAAATTAAGCAGCATAAGCAACTTAAGCAAGTTTCTGGCTCTTTAACATTAACCGCGAATAATACCGTTGCTGTCACAGGCTACGAGATCCATGCGGGGGTTACGTCTGTTGAAACAGAGCAAGATGCGCCTATTAAACTCACCGATGGAGTGGATGGTATGTTAGGTGTAGATAATCAAGTTTTTGGTACGTATTTACATGGGATCTTTGAGCTGCAATCGGCTTGTAATGAAATCTTAGCTTGGGCTGGTTTAACAGATATCCGAACTTCTGATTTTCAACAAACGAAAGAAGATGGGATTAACATAATTGCAGATGCAGTAGAGCAGTATTTAGACTTAAATAACTTAGGGTTTTAGTTAGTCGAATCAAAAAGATAGTTATTAATATATTATATTGGTTTTCTATGACTGGAATACGCGGTATATACAAACGCTATCATTAAGTTATATCAAGTAATCTAAGTATTTATAATATTTAATACGTACTTTTTTTATTCTATTGACATAAAAAATGGAAAAGCTAAGTATGTAGTTTATTGACAGGCGTGGTACTTATTGGATATATGTAAAAATATAACATCAAGTAGTGGTTTAACTGCGGTATTAAATCCCTTCATTTAAAGGCAGTGGAGTTGACAATAATTATTTTTATAGAGAATTTAGTATTATCGTTGTCAATATATTACTAGTCTTAACATGGGGTTATACTATTGAGAAATCTGAAAAGGATTCACAATTAAGCAAGTAATTTGATTACTTAGTTGTTATTTTGTGCGGTTAATCTCTCATAAATTAAATGAAATTTTAATTGGCCATTTTGCGATAAGGGGCAAATTTAAGTATGTAATAGTAATATTGACTGAAGATTAAAGTGATATAAATCCCAGATTCATACAGTTCAATGTCTATTCATAATATTAATTACCTTACAGGTTGGTAATAAAATACAGAAAGTATGTATAAAAATTTCATGTTTAGCTTTAATGGGGCCAATGATTCTTTTGATGACGCATAACATTGCTGTTAAACTGATTAAAAAGAACGTTCTTCTTTTATTGTGGCTGTTATTGATGTTAAAGGAATAATATGAGTAAGCTGTTATGTATCGCATCTTTATTAATGATGATGTGTTCATTAAATGTGAAAGCAGAGGATTGGAACTCATCAAGTATTGACGGACATTACGTTTTATCTGCATTGATCACGCCACCAGAACTCGGTGGAAAAAAGTTATTCTTTAAACTCTACAAAGCGAAGTATAACAATAATGGCTTTGAGCGTTTTTTAAGTCAATGCAATATTCAAGGTCTTAATGGTACCGTATCCATGCTCATTAATGGCAAGAAAATTGAGATGGAAAAGCATTGTAAGAGAAATGAAGACAATTTGAATTACTGGGCTTATACACCTAAAACTAATAATGATTTAACCTTTGTTGTATCTCAATTTAGAAATACAGAATTTGTAGATATAGAAAAAACATTTGTTAATGTTTATAAGCAAAAAGATGATTTGTTTTTTCATATATCAACACAGCGCTTCAGTGATATTTGGATGAGCCGCTAAATATATAGCTATACCATATGTATGGGAGAAGGTTTACTCACTATTCTCCCTCTCTTTCCTTTCTCCTTCTGCACACATGCACGTAGTCGATTTAGCAATCTGAGTTGTGACTATCCTCAAGGAGGAGTTGTCTTGATCTATATAGACGATACTTTTAATTTAGAACAGTTAGACTATTGATTCGTTCTTGTTCCTGTAAACCAAGCCATTCCCATTGTGTTCATTATGTTAAGGCTTGATGTATGCCTTTTTGCTATTAAAAGGCTATTCAACTTGTCGTAAGGTAGTAAGTGGTGTAATTTCTTCTTATCGCAAGGGGAATACAATGTCAAAAAGCATTTATCTATTACGCCATGGTCAAACAACGTTTAACGCTCAACAACGCTTACAAGGACATTGTAACTCAGGCTTGACGGAATTAGGAAAAGAACAAGCATCTATGATTGGCTCATCTATCAATCTAAAAATTGGTAATAAAAAGCATTGGGCTGTTTATTGCAGTCCACTTGGCAGAGCGATAGAAACAGCCAAAATAGTCTGTGAAGAGTTAGGAATAGATAGCAATTTAATAACGACTGATGAGCGCTTAAAAGAGTTTAGTTTAGGTGACTGGGAAAAATGTTTTATTCCTGATTTAGTTCAGAATAATCCGAAGCTATTGAATCATCGTGATTGGTATCTCTCAGCACCAAATTGTGAATCATATGAATCAGTTGTTCATCGAATTAAAGATTTTTTACATGATGACTTAATTCCTGATCATCTTATCGTTGTTTCACATGGTCTAACAGGTGCAGTGTTCAGAGGGGTATATGCTGCCATGAGCTACAGTGAAACCTTTGAGCAAGATTTACCACAAAATGCATTTTTTTTATTAGCAGATCATAAGATTAGCCGCATACAGTGTGAAGTATCAGTGGAAGCTGTGTAAAACAACACGTACTCGCTGTTTATTATTGCTTTTATAAATTTTAAAGTGTTATAGTTTTAAAGCTTTAGGCGACGGCTTGAAGCAGGGAGTGCAGAGAATAATAGTAATCAGCGACTATAATCTGGCTTATCACGGGTTGTGCCGACCTAACTTGCGGTGACGTTAAGTTAGGACATCGCCGACATGGCGGGATTAAGGTTCGATGAGATCGGAGCTGACTCATTGTTGTAGGTATTCCATAGTCCTACCTCCCACCTTATATAGAAACAGGCTCTTTATAGTTTGTATTATCACTAACGGTCTTTTGTAAGTTTCAGTTTTCGTTAGAGAATACGTAGATTGTGAACAATAGGTTATATGTTCATCTTCGGTTCATCTTCAGTCAGTTAATTTAGTTGTAAGCTAAAAATAACTGCTACGAGAGAGTGCAGATCAGTTTAGAAAGAAAATAGTAACAAGTGAGTTAACTATTGTTCTATCTAAATTTTATAGAGAGAGGCTTAGCCATGAAAAATTTACTTACTGGTTTTGTTGCTGTAGTTATTGGATTATTTACTGTTTCTTTTGCTGCGATAATGGCTCTTTTAATGGGCGTCGTGGCATTAATTGCAAAACCATTTATTAAACGCAAATTAGCATCAGAAGGTGTTCAATTTGAAGAGCGTACTTTTAGTGAAGGTTTTGCTGGACGAGATCGCAAAGTTGACACGGATTACCGTCAACAATCAGCACATACAGTGATTGATGGTGAGTTTGAAGATGTAACTATGCGTAAATGCTAATTATGTAGCAATCACCAATACACAATAAGTACTTAATTAAACGCCAAATGTTTATTCATTTGGCGTTTTCTTTTTCTGGTCAACTACGATTTACTGTTCTGTTTTAACTATGTCTCATTTCTTGTGTGTTGATGCATATTTACTTACCCCGATGGTACAATGCTTTAACGCTTATTAGGGAGAGACGCTATGCCATACGATTCGTTAATCACCATTGCTATATTTATTTTTGTTGCGATAGTCATTATTGCATCCTGTGTTAAAACTGTTACTCAGGGATCTGAATGGACAGTAGAACGTTTTGGACGCTATACCAAAACACTTCGTCCAGGTCTAAATTTGATTATTCCTTTTATTGATAAAGTCGGTAATAAAGTGAATATGATGGAGCGAGTGTTAGATATTCCTGCGCAAGAAGTTATTTCTCGTGATAATGCTTCAGTAACAATTGATGCAGTTTGTTTTATTCAAGTGTTCGATGCGGCAAAAGCAGCATATGAAGTATCAGATCTTGAACTCGCTATTCGTAATCTAACGTTAACGAATATGCGTACGGTGTTGGGCTCTATGGAGCTTGATGAAATGTTATCGCAACGAGATACCATTAATAGCCGCCTACTCACAATTGTCGATCAAGCAACCAATCCGTGGGGTATTAAGATCACTCGTATTGAAATAAAAGACGTACAACCGCCTACAGATTTAACCGCAGCAATGAACGCGCAGATGAAAGCTGAACGAAACAAACGTGCTGAAATTTTGGAAGCTGAAGGTGTGCGCCAAGCTCAAATTCTCCGTGCTGAAGGACAAAAGCAATCAGAAATTTTAAAAGCTGAAGGTGAAAAACAGTCAGTGATTCTGCAAGCAGAAGCGAGAGAACGTGAAGCTGAAGCTGAAGCCAAAGCAACGAAAATGGTATCAGATGCAATAGCGAATGGTGATGTTAAAGCAATTAATTACTTTGTCGCGCAAGGCTATACGGAAGCACTAAAAGCGATAGGGCAGTCTGAGAATGGTAAAGTCATCATGATGCCATTAGAAACCACGGGCTTGATGGGTTCTGTTGCCGGTATTGCCGAGTTATGGGGTAATAAAACAGATAAAGGTGGGAATGCATGATCGACTTACTAGAACAAATGAATTTCTGGCATTGGATAGCATTAGGCTTAGTGTTATTGCTACTTGAACTACTTGGCACTGCTGGGTATTTATTATGGCTTGGTATTTCAGCTGTTCTAGTCGGCGTCTTATTAATAATGTTACCTGTTTCATGGCCCTTACAGTGGGTTTGTTTTGCAGTATTTGCGCTATTTACCACTTGGTTATGGTGGAGATACCAGCATAAAAAAGACAAAACGGATGCCTCTGTTTCAAAATTAAATCAACGTGGCGCTCAATTGATTGGTCAAATTATTACAGTAGAAAAAGCAATGAATGCTGGAAATGGCCGATTGCAACTTGGTGATACCACATGGAGTGTTAAAACAGACGTTGATTTAGTTGAAGGGCAGAAGGTTGTGGTCGTTGATGTAGAAGGAATAACCTTAATTGTAAAACCTTCATAATAAAAAATGCGCAGTACAGAGTACTGCGCATTTAGTTATTTATTTGTTGAGCTTGATGAAGAGTATGAAAAAATCGCATAAGGATTTGCTTCACTGGTGTTATTCCAGACAAATCCTGTTGTATTATCAAGCATTAATACTAGATGAGGTTGCTCGTACACTAAGTAACTAAAAAAAGGTTTATTATTTTGAAAACCTTGTTCAACTAAACTACTATGCTTTAAAGCGAGTGATTTCTTTTCATCAAAATTTACACTTGGTTGATAAGACCAGTGAAACATTTCAGGTTCAATTTTTACCGTTTTCAAAAATTGAGAACCTTTATCATACAATATTGCTTTGGCTGCGCTGATAGAGAGAGGGTGAAACATGCCACTCTCTTTCTCTTGAATAAAAGACATCATTGAATAATTAAAGATGCCGTTTTTATTTGTTGGAGTAAGAAAGAGATGCGTAACCTTTGATTGAATACCTGATTTATCAATATATGACGTGTAGGCAATTGACGTTGGTTCTTGCGTATTCTCAGTATGAATAATCGGTGTACCGTGATAGTTCTTTTTATTGTTAACGACAATATCAGCAAATGTCGACCACTCATTTGGTACTATTTTATAGCTAAAATCACTATTCTTTTTACAAACTTTATTGCTGTCTACAGTGCACCATGCCGCAGAATAAAAACTATCTGTCTTATAAAGATAGACTCGTTGATTTTTAGTCGTAATTGAACCGAACTTATTAACTTGTTGATTAATAATCTCTTTTACTTTACCCCGTAGATCTGCGAGATCTTCAGCATTTGACGCTATATAAGTAAAATCATTGCTACCAACTCGATCTTTATCAATTAAATAGTATTTTGGCGATCCAGAATAAGGATATTTCATCCAAGCGATTCCACTTATGATCACCACTAAACTAATGGCGGAAAGAGCGATTGTTTTTTTTCCGATTTTCTTTAATGGAGATAAACGTTGAGAGTCTGATAAATCAACCGTCTCTCGAGTGAATTCTCGAATTTGATAACCGACACGTGGCAATGTTTCTATTACATCACCTTTTTTTTCTTCATTCAGCTTCACACGTAGAGCGCGAATGACTTGAAATAAAGAAGCTTCAGTTACAATGCGATCGGGCCAACCTACATTTAAGAGTTCATTTTTTGTTACGGGTTTACCATAATTATCTATGAGATACGATAAAATGTATTGCTCAGATAAGTTTAACTTGAGCGTAGATTCTGGTGTTTTAAGAACGCCTTGGCTCTCTACATAACACACATTTGTCTGGAATCTTATCTGCTCAGTATTTGGCATCCATGAACCTCTAACTATTGAAATCATTCAATTTTGTATAATATCACGAAGTTATGTAAAACTGCTGCATTAAGTTTGCATTGAGCATTTTAAATTGTTGCAACTTTTTAATTAAGAGGGGATTTAACCGTAGAGTATGATTAGTAAAATGAAAATAATATCAGCAGTCAAAAAGACAAATTGAGGCGTTGAATATCATTTTATAAATTGATGTTATGCTTATTCCTTTGTTATCTTGATTACATTCGCACTTCATTTTTCCAACAAAAAAAGGAGCAGCAAATGCTACTCCTTATGTTCTATAGTTATAAAAATATAACTACTTTTGAAAGATCATATTGAATTCACGTTTCATTGGTGGATTTTGACGTGCTTTCTTAAGTTGCTTACACATATCTTTCACACAGCTATGAAGAACTTTATCAAGTGCAGATGCTTTGTATTCTGCTTGCTCTTCAGCACTCATGTCTTCAGGGAACGTTGTACCTTGCATTTCACTTAGGAAATCAACACCTGAGTAGCTTTGGCTTAGTGCAACTAGAGCATGAAATTGCTCGAAGTTATCTAATACATTTTGCGCACTTGCAGGCAGTGAATTCCATGCTTCGCGTGTACTTGGCTCAGAAACTTTGTAGACATTAACTAGCATATCAATAAGTTCTGCTGGTACTTTCTCAAACTTTACAACTTGACGAAGTTCTGGTGAACAGTCTTCTAGCGTTAACGTTTCTTCTTCAACGATTTGATCATCGTTTTTGTTCATCTCAGACATGGCTTTTTCCTACAGCATAAGTTTAAGGAGGAGAATCCTATATTTCTAACGTCAAATGTCAATATATCATGTAGAGAACAGTAATAAATCGATGTTTTACCTTGATGTGATTATTGTCCCATCATGCTTAAAAAGCTTGTTTTTATCTCAACTATTGATCCATTGTAAGCCTAAATTAAATTAGGCATGTAAAATGCTTAATAACTTAGACTAAAAATACTCTTAAGGTATCTTGATGAAGCCGATGAACATTTTATTAGTTGATGATGTCTTATCTGAACGACTGTATCTTGAACTAAGGTTGAAAAATCTGGGTCATATGGTTAAAGCTTTTTCTTCAGGACAGGATGCACTTAACAGTTATGCTAGCTTTGATCCCGATTTAGTGCTTTTAGATATCTGTATGCCAGATATGCAAGGTACTGAACTTGCACAGAAAATACGTGCGTGTTTTCCTGAATGGGTACCAATTATATTTCTGAGTGCGCATTCAGAGCCTGAACTCATCGCAGAGGCGATTGATAAAGGTGGCGATGATTATCTGATCAAGCCTGTTAATAGCATGGTGCTATCGGCTAAAATTAAAGCTATGCAACGTATATCGGTCATGAGACGCCAATTAAAACAAACCTCAATTCAGCTACAGCAAGCAAATGATCTATTGTCACAGCAAGTCAATGAAGATGGCCTTACTACTTTAGCCAATCGTCGTTATCTCGATCAAAAATTGAGTGAGCTAGTGTCGCTACATGGCCGAAATGGTTTGCCGCTAACGATTATTATGCTTGATGTCGATCACTTCAAATCATTCAATGATCATTATGGTCATATTGAAGGAGATACTATCTTAAAGCTGTTGGCATATCAGTTGAAAACTAAATTCAGCCGTGCGGGAGAAATTTGTGCACGATATGGTGGTGAAGAGTTCGTTATCCTTCTAAGTAATTGTAATAGTCAACAAGCTATCAAAGAGTGTGAACGCTTGAAAGAAGGGATTATCTCTTTAGCAATTAAACATGAATATTCTGATACAGCGAAAATTTTAACCGTGAGCCAAGGTGCTATTTCTTGGATACCTACAGGTTTAGAAAGTATTGAGAATTTATATCAGGAAGTAGATAAGTTGCTTTATCAAGCGAAAGCAAAAGGGCGTAATCATTATGTTGCTGCGGATTACCTTAATCTACCTGTTGATCAAAGTGAAAACTAATATTGTGAGTTAATAGAGTAAGTTATTGTTGTCTGAAAAGCAGACAAACTGTAATTTTACAGCTTGCTGTTGGCATATAACGTGATAATCTCTTGTTAAGAACAAAAATAAAGCTTCAATGTAGTCGTTAATATATCGATATTATCTAATTTTAATGAGTTAGTTTTATAAAGGGTGAAAGATGGGCATGGAAATTAATTTAACGCAAAATCAAGCTCGCGTAATTGGTTGTATGCTTGAAAAAGAAATCACAACTCCAGATCAATACCCATTGACACTTAATGCGTTAACCACGGCATGTAATCAAAAAAGTAGCCGTGAACCTGTTATGTCACTTGATGAAGCAACAGTACTCGACACTGTTGAGGAATTAAAAGCAAAACGTATGGTTGCCGATGTCAGCAGTTTTGGTAGTCGAGTATCAAAATTTCAACATCGCTTCTGTAATACCGAGTTTGGTAGTTTACAATTTACAAAACAAGAGCTCGGAGCAATGATAGTGTTATTACTTCGAGGGCCGCAAACTGCCGGTGAAATTCGTACTCGTACTAATCGGTTGTGTGAATTTACTGACGTACGTGAAGCTGAAGCTGTGTTAACTAAGCTATCAAGTGATGAGAAAGGCCCATATGTTGTAAAACTACCTCGAGAGCCAGGTAAACGTGATTGTCGTTACATGCATTTGCTAAGTGGTCAGATTGATATTTCAGCATATGAAAGTGCAGTACAAGCTGTAACAAGTGGTTCAGGCAATAATGAACGTATTAGCCAACTTGAAAACGATGTAGAAGAATTAAAACAAAAAGTGGCAGAGTTACAGGCAATCATTACTTCATTAACTGAATAGATCTGATTAAATGGATACGTTTAGCATTGTTTTATTGCGCTATTAAACCATCCATGATTGAATACCCACACGAACAGGTTCAGCATTGCTGAACCTGTTTTTGTTTTCATGAGACGAGTATTGGATGAGTAAAGAAACGACAAAAGACGTAACATCTTGGTATGTCTATTTAATCAGAACTTCCTCTAATACGTTATATTGCGGTGTAACGACCGATATAGAGCGTCGGTTTGCAGAGCATCAACACGGTAAAAAAGGTGCAAAGTACCTTAAAGGAAAAGGACCACTCACATTGGCTTGGTCGCAAAAAGTACTCAATAAGCGTGATGCGATGGTGTTTGAATATAAAATAAAAAAAACACTGACTAGAGCACGCAAAGAACAGTTAATAAAAATAAACACTGATCTTTATCTGTTATTTCCGCAAAATTAAGCCGCAGTAACATACAATCCTCATCCGCTGTAAAGCATATTGATAACTAATTGTTTTTAAACAGTTAGCCGAAAGGACAAAAATTTTACTGTTATTCGCGCCAGAAATGGCACTAATTATGTAAGACATAACCTCAACGGAGGGCGTATAACATGCAACAGAATAATAAGGTTTACTATATGGCTACCAATGCCACTATTTACAAAGTACAAATGAACGTGGCAGACATGGATCGACATGTCTATTTAGATCAGCAACATACTATTGCTTGTCATCCATCAGAAACTTTACAACGTTTCATGTTACGCGTCATTGCTTGGGGCTTAAATGCGGATCACAACTTGCAGTTTACAAAAGGTGTAAGTAGTACGGAAGAGCCTGATTTATGGACGAAAAGTTTAATTGACGATATTGAATTATGGGTTGAGCTTGGCTTGCCTGATGAGAAACGTATCCGTAAAGCGTCACATAAATCAGAGAAGGTGATTATTTTTGCTTATGGTGATAATGCCGCTTCTATTTGGTGGCAAGCAAATGAAAGTAAAATCAATGCATTAGATAATGTTTCTGTGGTCTATATTCGCGATGAAGTGTTGAAACAGCTAGAAAGTGTGGTGGAACGTACCATGCAATTACAGCTAACAATCGAAGGTGAACAGGCTTGGTTGAGTGCGGCGAATGCGAACGTAACAATCATCCCTGAATGGTGGAAGCGCTAATTTTAATTATTAAATGTTTCGCTTAACATTGGTTGTATACGAATAATTTACGACATAACCCCGAAGTGGATTAGTAGCGAGTTAAACGTGTCATACCGTAAGTTATAATGTTAAGACCAAACATACTAGGTGACGTAGACGAGTCTATGTCACCTTTTTTTTGCTTGTTTTATGATTTGATTCAGTTTTTATTAGTCGGTGCCTTATATAATAAAGCAGTGTCAGCTTTACGTTTTTGTAAGTTGTGATTAATTATGATTATCAATATTGAAACAGTTTTATCAGTATTAAGTGAGTTTCTTATCTTTGTCATTATGCAATCATAACTAAGACGCATTATGCTACTTATCCCTTATTACAAAACAATGTAGGGCTGTATCAACAGCGTGAAATATCAGAGAGTATTCATTCATCTTGCTGCGAATAAGGACGATTTATGCCTAAACGAATTTATGAACTAGCAACCATAATTTGGGATTATCACCAGTTGAATCATGAGATAGTAAAGAGTGATTGTATCTTTGTGCTAGGAAGTAACGATGAACGTGTCGCTGAGCGAGCGGTAGAACTTTATAAGCAAGGACTTGCACCTTGTATCATTTTCTCTGGTGGCGTCGGTGAGCTAACCGAAGGCTTATTTAACACTTCAGAAGCCGAACATTTTGCAAAAATAGCGCTAGATATGGGGGTGCCAAAAGAGGCGATTTTGATTGAGCCTGAGTCAACCAATACAGGTGAGAATGTCCTTTTTACCCGTCGTTTATTACAGCAAAAAGGGCTGACACCGAGCAGCTTTATTCTCGTTCAAAAGCCTTTTATGGAGCGACGTACACTGGCGACGTTTGAACAACAATGGCCTAACATGAAAGCTATCGTGACATCTCCGGTAATTCGTTTTGATGATTATGCAAATGATACAATCAGTTTTGGTGATTTGATTAACGTGATGGTTGGTGATTTACAGCGTATCCGTTTTTACCCAGAGTTAGGATTCTCAACACCACAACCAATACCTAATGAAGTATGGGATGCGTTTGAGCGTTTAGTCAGTTACGGTTTTGATCAGCATTTATCAGCAGAATTAACAGCAAAAGCGTCTTAATGCTTTTATCGTATAGTATTGGTTAAAGAAGATGAGCTGAGTTGATTTTTATTTAATAACTTATAGTTTAGAAAGTCGTTTAGAAAGCAAAAAGGCGAACAATGAATGTTCGCCTTTTTCTTTGACACTTAAAGTCTATTAAAATGCTTTAGGTGCGTAACCTGTAACTTCTTTTAAACCCATGCTGCGGCCTAAAGCCGTCATAGGGTGAACAACAACTAGGCCTTTAACTGTTTTCTTCAGTTTGCCCATATCTGCTTGTTCAGCTTTAGTTAGTACACGGTTAAAAGCAAGAGACTTAACATCTTTACCTTTGCTACTCACTTCAGATGATTTACGGTGTTTAACGTTTTGAGCTTTTTTATTTAGCTTGGTAAGCTCATCTTTAAACTGTTTGATGATAACTTTGTCATCTCGTTGAATAGCAGCAGCAAGTTTACGCTGGCACTTGTCCATACGGTTATTAAGATTTTGAAGCTCTTGGTTTAAATTCATGTGTTTTCATTACCTTCGTATTTACGCTCGCAATACACCAAATCGCAGTGTTTTCAGCGAGTAGGGTATTGAGTTCTGAATATTATACCTTATATATGCTAAATCGTGAGCAATATCATGAAAGTATTTTTAGTTCTGATAGGGAAACAGACTTAAAAGCAGCACGACTCATCTTTGGTGACATGGTATAGCGCTTATTTTAGCCACTTATCGGACAGTAAACCGTGTTTGTATTGTGGTTCTTTTTTGATAAATATCGACTTACTTAAGAGGTAAGAGTGATGATTAATTGGCCGTGTTTCTTTAAGTTAGAAGGTGATGATGAACTCATTTACCTAGGCTCAGAAAGTGACTTAATGGATGAATGCCAGTCACTTATTTGGAGTGATGCAGATGTTATCGTCGATAGTGATGGTCAACAGTTTACGTTTACTCTTTCCAAAAACAATACGTTTTGCTTTCAAATGCAAGGTGATCCTCTATCATTAGGGGCCGTGACAGCTTTGATTCAAGCCCATGAATTTTCAAAAGCAGAAATATGTTTAACCAAAATTCAGTTTAGAGCAATAGATGATGCGATTGAATCATTGTCATTTTAACAATAAAAGGTTTGTTTATTTATCAACGCTTAATCGGCCTAATCATTTCTAACCAGAAAGTTAAAACACACCTTTTAGACCTTAGCATCAAGTTTATAAGTACGCCGATATTCACGCGGAGTCATACTCTTATATTGTTTAAACTGGCGGTTAAAATTGGCTTGATTTCGATAACCGACTTGCTCTGCAACATGAGAAATAGGGTCACGGCTTGATACCAATAATTCAGATGCATGGTTTAAGCGAAGTTTCTTCAGATATTGGATAAAGGTTTCATTAAAATGCTGTTCAAATAAGCGATGAATTGTAGTGCTTTCACTGGTACAGATAAAGTTAGCCACATCTTCTAACGTTATAGGTTCAGCGTAATGTTGATCGATAAATGCACACAGACGCTCAATTTTCTCTTTATTACATTGGTCGTGGTTTTTGCTTTCAACATTATGGGAGAGCAAGGTTTGACTGGCTTTATCTTGGCAAAGCGCTTCAAATATATGAATCAAGGCAGCCAATAAGTTAATCGGATCAAAATGTTTTTCATCGATAGCCTCGACGATAGTGATCACCTTTTGTGTCGTCTCTGGGCTAAAAAGTAAGCCTTTCTCTGCGCGCTTTAGTAGCGAGTCAACTTTCCTTAACTCCTGACAACTGAACATCATATTCGCGATCCAGTCTTGCTTAAACCACACCACCAAAGTTTCATAGTCTTTGCTATCAGGAGGGTTAATTGACTCGATGCCATGCGGCACATTAGGTGCAATTAAGATCATCGTGGCTTGATCGAAGTCATCTTGGTAGTGACCAATATGACAGCGTGAGCGGAAGTTACGGTGGATCAGTAACTCAAATTCTTTTTGGTGATAATGCCAACTAAACTCTTTTGCCGGCTCTAGGATCTTTTTAAATCGCCATGAGCAACCTATACGCTGTGGTACCTTTTCTAATGTCGCTTTCAAATTCTGAACCCCTAAGATGATTTTAACTAAAAAATAAGAACTGATAGAAAAGTATTATTTTCTAGCAACATAGTATCGAAATTACCGCTAAAAATACGGTTGTGATAAAAAAGTATTACTATCTGGTAAAAAAGTATCAAAGCTTGATTGGTGAAAAGATTATTGTATGGCTAAAGGCAAGCGTAGGGATAAACAATGAATGTTGTCCGTATACTTAAGGTGAAATATAAATTCCCCCTTATATTTCACCTGCCTTATCTATCCTCTATAAAAGGCATACATATATGGTTAATTTCGCTTATTTTCAGCGATTAGGTAAAGCATTGATGCTGCCTATCGCGACATTACCGATAGCGGCGTTATTGCTGCGCTTTGGACAACCCGATTTGTTAGACATCTCTTTTATTGCCAAAGCGGGTAGCAGTATTTTTGATAATCTTCCCTTAATCTTTGCTTTAGGTATTTCGGTAGGTTTATCAAAAGACGGCTCAGGTGCTGCAGCATTAGCTGGGGTTGTGGGTTATTTTATTTTGACACAAGCGACAACGGCTATTAATCCTGACGTAAAACTAGGATTCTTTGCTGGCATTATTGCCGGTATTATTTCAGGGCATGCTTATAATTATTCCTATCAAGCAAAAATGCCTGATTTCTTAGCGTTTTTCTCAGGGAAGCGATTAACCCCGATTGTTGCTGGATTGTGCTGTTTAATTATGGCTGTCGTATGCGGTGAAGTATGGGTATATGTGCAGCAAGGTATTGATAATTTCAGTGGGTGGATAGCTCATAGTGGCTATATCGGTGAATTTATTTATGGCGTATTAAATCGTGCGTTAATACCTTTAGGTCTACATTACTTCCTACATTCTGTGTTCTGGTTCAGTCTTGGCGAATGTACCAAAGTGTCGTATGAACTCGGTTCATCACTGCATCAGATTTGTTTAAACCCAAGTATTGTTTCACATTTATCAATAGGGCAAATGGTGCCGAATATTGATGGTTCAGTTATTACTAAGATTGCTGATATTACAACCCGTGGTGATTTAAATCGTTTCTTTGCTGGCGACCCAACTGCTGGTGTTTATATGGCGTGGGCATATCCAGTAATGATGGGCGGTTTACCTGGAGCGGCTCTAGCCTTAACGCTAGCATCTCCGAAAAACAAACGTAAGTTAGTCGGTGGAATGTTGTTATCACTTGCTTTTACAGCATTTTTAACCGGTATTACAGAGCCGATTGAATTTAGCTTCCTATTTATCGCGCCAGTTTTATACGGTATTCATGCACTGTTATCTGGTGTATCGATGGTGATTTGTAACTCACTGGGTATCTTACATGGTTTTGGATTCTCAGCTGGATTGATTGATTTTGTTCTCAACTGGGGACTAGCAACGAAGCCATGGTTACTGGTGCCATTAATTGGTGCTTATTTTATGATTTATTTTGTGATTTTCTACTTTGTTATCAAGGTATTTAAATTACCTACACCTTCAGTTGATGATGACGAAAGTAAAGTATCACAAGAAGTCGGGCTTAATCCTGTGGCTTATATTGAAGCGTTGGGTGGCGAAAGTAATATTATCTCTGTTGATGCGTGTATTACACGACTTCGTTTAGGTGTGAATGACTGTAGTTTATTTGATGAAGAAGCACTTAAAGCCCTTGGTTCAAAAGGTGTAGTGCGGATTGGTAAGAAAAGTGCACAGGTAATTTTAGGTCCTAAAGCGGAATCTATAGCCAATAGTATTAAGGCGACGATGAGTTAAAATTTTGAGTTAATTTTTAAGCTAAAAGGAGTAACTGTCCAACCAGTTACTCCTTTTTTGTTTACTTTTTTCGATTAAATATTCATTTAAATGTCGTCTTAACCATTTGTAGATTGCACAAGGTTTAAGATGGAAGTAGAAATAAGTTTCTTACGCGTTGTCTTGCGCCATCCACTCAGCCACTTGCTTGGTATAGTAACTGACAATTAAATCAGCACCTGCACGTTTGAAGCCTGTTAATGTTTCGTATACCACACGTTTTTCATCAAGCGCACCTGCTAACGCTGCAAATTTGATCCCAGCGTACTCGCCACCGACTTGGTAAACAGCAAGAGGAAGGTGAGTTTCGCGACGAAGATTCGCAACAACATCAAGGTAAGGTGTTCCCGGTTTCACCATTAAAATATCTGCGCCTTCTTCTTCGTCAAGTAATGCTTCTTGTAATGCTTGACGACCATTAGCACAATCCATTTGGTATTCTTTGCGATCACCTGTTAATTCACAATCAACCGCAGTACGGAATGGGCCATAAAATGATGAGGCGAACTTAACCGCATGAGCAAGAATAGCCACATGCTCAAAACCTGCGGCATCTAACCCTTCGCGAATAGCTTTAACTTGACCATCCATCATGGCTGATGGCGCAAGCATATCTGCACCAGCACGGGCTGCCGTAACACTTTGTTTAACTAATAGTTCTAATGTTTCATCGTTTAAAACATGTTCGTCATGGTAAACACCACAGTGACCATGCGTAGTGTATTCACAGAAACAAATATCAGGGATCACCATCATATCTGGGCATGCTGCTTTAATCGTTTTCACCATACGTGCCAGTAAGCCATCATCATTCCATGTATCGCTACCAATCTCATCTTTGGTGTGCGAAATACCAAAAGGCATAACATAACGCACGCCCAGTTTATAAAGCGTTTTCACTTCATCTGCCAACAGAGTTTCAGGAATACGTGAGATCCCTGGCATCGTGCTGATAGGCACTTCTTCAGTTAACGTTTCTTCAATAAAGATAGGGTGGATCAGATCGGCTAATTTGAATTCGTGTTCACGAACAAGATCACGCATATTTGCACTGCGACGCATACGACGGATACGTTTTAATGGGGAAGTTAGTGTAGTAGTCATTGGATTATGTCTTTTAATAATAATTAGACATATATCATACAAATATTACAACGCAGATCAAATTTTTATGCAAAGAAAGTAGCTATTACAGCAATAGGAAGGTGAGTAGTTAGAGCGGTCATATTGGATATTTATAACTATTATTATAAAGTTAGAATTTATACTTTTAAGGTACAATTTAGAGAGAAAAAGAAGACATATAGCGATGTTAAATATAAAGAAAGCGAAAATTAGCTTATTCATCTTGTTGGTTTTATGTTTCTTAGTAGCCGGTTTTTTTGCAGGTCAAGCCTATCGTGAACACGCCGATCTTGCGAAAGAAAAATCAGAAGAAGCCGCTATAATAAAAGCGAGACTTGAACGATGGATTGACAATGATAATTGAACCATATAACACAAGTTTGTTTTTTCTTCATATCAGCTTACTTTGTAACATCTTCTCAAGAACGTAAAGGCCAACGATTATTTATAAAAGATAAATGTATTCGATTAGGTATCCCGGTTTTAATCTCATTAGTCGTTATTAATCCATTTATTGATAATGGTTTTATCAATAATTTCACCATTTTTATTAAAACTGGAAATATAGAACTTGATGTAACATGGTTTTGTTGGACACTAATTGTTTTTTCTATTGTTTACTCAATTGTTGTAAATAATAAAGCTATGGTAGAAGAGGGTATAGATTCACCATTCCCTACTGTTTGGATAATTATTGTCTTTGCATTTATTTTGATACCTTTAAATAACATATTCTTATACTTACAAAACGTGGGTGGATATAATTTAATGGGCTTTCGTAGCTTGGGTAATTTCCCTGCTTATATGGCCATGTTTTGTTTAGGTATTCAAGCCTATAGATATCAATGGTTAGATAAGCTAACCGTTAAACATGCAAGTGTCGGTATTTGTATGTGGCTGTTCGCATTTATTACTATGTTTTACTTACACGCAATTAATAGCGAATACGCTTCATCTTCATATGTGTTGATTAGAGGCTTTACCGCTATCGGTATGTCAATGTGTGTACTTTATGTATTTAAAACTTTTTTCAATAAAAATAATGACTGGACTAAATGGTTATCTAGAACTGCTTTTGCAGCCTATGTTTTTCAAGATATCGCTTTATATTCTGTCGCTAAGATTTATCAGCCCTTGATGACACAAACCCCACTGATTAACTTTGTTGTCGTAGGTATACCAAGCGTGATCATTGCGTTCGCTTTAGCTGGTGTGATTTGTAAAACACCGAAGCTTAAAGAGATATTTTAAAGTGATTATTTGCAGTGATATAAGAAGAACAATGGATAAAGCCACAAAAGGAATGCAGATAATTTTACTCATTATTGCAATATGCTAGCTGGTGTTTTTTTGTTGGTAAACATTACCGCGAGCAAAAGAAGCCGCTATTTAAAAGATGAGGCTAGAAAAATGGATTGATAACAGTGAGTAAATTGGGTAGGAAATACATCTATTTATCTTATTGGTATTATAGTATTTATCGAGTATTCAACTTCTACACATAACATGGCGTGATGTTATACATAACATATCATTTATATATGATTACAATTGATTCCAATAAAATACATGTCAACATCATAAACTTTATCTTTATATGAGTTTGTCAGGCCAAATAAAAATTAATAATAATTTTCTAATGGGTGGTTGAAGTGGTGATATTTTTTTTAATATTCTTAATTATATTGTTAACTGTATATTGACTATGAGAGTAATTATATGAGCGTTATAAATTTTATTATCAAAGGGGTTATGTATCTAACCCCAATGTTATTATAAATCGCGCATAATAATTTCATAATATTCATCGGCTTCATTCATCATTTTACTTACGGTTTCTGCATCCTGTTGAGTAAGGATAATATCCCAAGAACTTTTTTTTGAACGTGTTTTATATATCAAATCAACTCCTGTATTTATTATCTTGAATGAAAGATGATGAAAATCGCCTTTTAGAACTTGTTGATTACCTTCTATCATTACTTCAATATCGCCTGTTGGACTAATGAAAACGTCAACCTCTGAGGTATTATTAGGTAGTTTAAAATGCTTATGTTCAATATACATATTCACTCCTTATATATCTGCCACAAAATTAAATCCAAAATCTATACCAATATTTAATCCTTTTATAACAATAAGTTATTTGTCACATATGTATGGATCCTATGATCTTGCACTTAAAGGGTGAGCTTTTGAACTATTCTGGTGCAGAATTTAACTTTTTATTGGACTGCTTTAGGGCTTTTCCACAACCAGGTTTATAGTTAGCGTAAGTTATAATTAAGCCTGATATTACAATGAAAATTGCACCAATGATGGTATATGTTGTTGGAATTTCATTGAAAAGCCAGTAGCCAAAAATACATGAAAACAATATCTGAAAATAGAAAAATGGCGCTACGTGAGAGGCTTCAGCCACGTTCATGGCTTTGATTAAACACAATTGTGACACGATAGTCACAATTGGAATTGTGAGAAAATAGGGTAATGCTGTTAATGTCGGTGTTTTCCAAATATCAGGCTGAGCAATGAGTAGTATTGTTGCAACTGAACCTAAAACAAAAAACGAGTTAATTAAAACAGAAATAAGAGATATTTTTGAGTCGATAGTCTTGGTTATCAGGTTATAGCCAGAGGTCGTTGCTGCAATAAGTAACGGCAATAAATAGACCCAATGCAAGCCATCGACATTAGTGGGATTGATAACAACAACTACGCCAATAAAGCCTAAGATTGTTGCGATAATTTTTGGTAAGGTTAGGGTTTCTTTAAAAAAAATGGCACCACCGAGCATATACGCTACACTGCTCATTTGTACAATAACGATATAGATTTCTAAAGGGATATATTTTAAAGAGATCACCGAAACTACAGCACAGGTTAGGAACATCGCAGCACGGATCAATAATTTACCGTTGGTGGCCAGTATTGCGGTTTTCGTCTGTTTTGGCATAAAAAGCAGCATAAATACAAACGGGATCGCAAAGCGGAAAAATACCATTTGAACGGGATGGTAACCATGCTGTATCAAATACTTATCAGCGCTGTCTTTAATAGTAAGTGATAGTGTCGCAATAATGATTAAGAGTGCGCCAAGCATATTATTGTATTGAGGTTTCATGATGTTCTAGCCATTTTGCTAAACGTTCTGTATACATATCAAAAAGTAATTATAAAGAGGTATGCTGAACCAGAAAGAAACCAGATGTGAAAATACTTGGATAAAAGCGAGATTTTAACTATTAGGTTACGCCATTGAAAAAAATTGATCAGTTAAAGCTATTACTATCTGTTGTCTATATCAGTATAGCGCCTAAGAATTTAACTCATTCTAATAGGAGAATGAAATCTTGGGAGACGGTTCTCGCTCTCACTATACCCTTTCAGATGGTACTTTTAACCATTAACATCATCCTAGAGAGTTTTTTTAGCGTTCATATTCCTATTGAATTGATGTTTGTTTTGATAGGGGCTGCTACTATTGGACCTGCATTGATGATTAATCATATTGTCAGTAAAATCGATAATGTAAAAAAAGCATGGAACTACATCGAAATAGATAAAGCAGACCGCAAAGAGACAGTCTTTTTTATCGGTGCGTTTTACTTTATTACTCCAATCATTTCGTTATTGCTTATCGTAGGGCTGGTAATTTGGCTTAAATGATCAATCCATAAACGTGCCTTTTACTTTATAAAAAGATAAAGTGTCAGCGATATTTTCACTACTCCCTAATATGCCTATAATTATACAGAACATGGTAATGATTTTACTTATGGTGTAACACTTGTTGGTACACTAGTACCAAATTCTCACATGACAAATAAAACAGTCATTTATCAAACATTCAGTAAAAATGCGATTGATGTAATAACCCAATAAATTAATGGTTGGAACGCGCCAACTGTTGTTGAAGTAAATGATATTGGAAAAGATTATAATATTACGGTTCAGAATTTAACGGTAAATAATATTACCTTAAACTCTGATTCGGACTGTAATCGATTAATAAAACCATTTAATGTTTGTCAATTAAGCTTTAGCGTTAATAATGAAAAAGATGCTTTTATTGAGTTAGGCTCTTTAGGTAATTCACTAAAAGTGAATGTTGTTAATAAGGCCAAATCTGATGACTTAATTCCATATGATCATGACAATAACGATAATAATAATGGTGGCGGTGGCGGCAGTCTTAATTTTATAGTTCTTTTTCTGCTATTTGGTACAGTTTTTAGTGCGTAAACGTAGAGTTAGTAGGCAACTAAAAATAATTTAAAGGTCACTTAGGTGGCCTTTTTTAATGGCTACATAATACAAAATTAATTCTCACCAAGATATTGCATGTAACACACTCAGTAAAACCTTGTATGAAAAATAGCCAGTGGTGTTTTTTGTTGCTCGCAAGATAATATCCTTTTTTGGAGGTGAAACAGGTGATTTACACATTATCTCTCAATGTGTTATGCGATAAATGGATGTAAATTTAGTTGTTTACTCTAAATGATCGATGTTGCACTTTTGTAAATAAATACTTTGAATTGTTATGTTGTTGTGTATTATGCACTGGCTCGACAGCAAAATAGTGTTATTAGCCACTATCAAATTATAAAAATACAACATAACAATCGGAGATGAGCAATGGATAAATCGCTCTCAAAAAAGATCTTTGTCGGTCTTTTTGCAGGTCTAATAATCGGCACAGCAATCCAATATATTTTTAATGATATCGCACTCTTTGATACTTACTTATTAGGGGCAGCAGAAGGGGCTGGGGGGATGTTTGTATCCCTAATCAAATTGCTTGTTGTACCTTTAGTTTTTGTGTCTATTGTCTGCGGTATCGTGGAGCTAAAAGATGTTAAAGCTTTTGGTCGTCTTGGTGGTAAAACTTTTGCGCTTTACATTATTAATACCATTATTGCGATCAGTGCTGCGTTAGCTGTAGGTATGATTTTCCAACCGGGTAAAGGCGCGAATTTAGCAGGAAGCGTGTCTGAATCCGTTAAACTTACAACAACAGAAACGCCTAATATCTTTGATTTAGTGGTGAATATCGTACCAAGTAACCCAGTTCAAGCTTTTGCTAATGGTGACATGTTACAAATCATCTTTATGGCAATTTTAACGGGGCTTGCGATTCAAGCATTAGATTCACGTGGTGGTCCAGCTATTCGTACCTTTAAAGTAGCTAACGAAATTATGATGAAGCTGGTTGGCTTAGTGATGAGTCTTGCGCCATACGGTGTATTCGCGCTAATGATCCAATTAGGGGCAACACTGGATTCACATACGCTGTTATCTGTTGCAGGTTACGTAGCGTTAGTTGTTAGCATGTTGGTGTTCTGGATCTTCATTTTCTATCCAATGGCTGTAAGCATTGCAACGGGTACATCACCTAAGACATTTTTGCGTGCAACACGTGAGCAGGTTTTATTCTCGCTATCAACAGCAAGTTCAAATGCAACCATCCCAGTTACCATGCGAACCCTAACGGAAAAGTTAAACGTTTCGAAATCTGTTGCAGGTTTTGGTGTACCACTAGGCGCCACAATGAACATGTCAGGCGTATCTATTTATATTGCACTAGCAACCATCTTTGTGGCTAACGCATTTGGTCAACCTATTAACTCTTCAGATATTGTGACATTAGGTTTAACTATCTTGCTACTGTCTGTGGGCGCGGGTGGTGTACCGGGTGGCGGTATCGTGATGGTAGGTGTATTGCTTAACCAATTAGGACTACCTGCAGAAGGTTTAGCTATTGTTGCAGCTGTTGACCGTATTAACGATATGTTCTGTACGTCATCTAATGTAGTTGGGGATACGGCAGTAAATACCATTGTTGCTAAAACCGAAGGTGCTATTGAAGAGCCAGTAAATGCAGAAGTAAATCCTGCTTAAACGAAATTAACACAATGATAAAGCGGAGCTTAGGCTCCGCTTTTTTATAGTTGATGATTGATAATTCGGATTTTATAACTACTTACTGTTTATCTTTCCGTTCCCGTAAATCAATTTTTTCAACTTATTACATCGATTATTCAACTAAAATCAATCCAAGCGACTCTGAATAAAGCTGTAAAACAACTTGGTAATAAAATAGGCTACTGTGTTGAATTCGTTATAGTGAAAGTGCGTTTTTAACTGTGGTTTCAAATTCTTCTTGGGTTTGCTTATTCAATGTATCACTGAAGTAAACCGAGTCTTCACCAACAGGAACTCGTGCATCTGTAATTTTACCTTCGGCGACTGACAGTATGGCATCAGCGACTAAATCTGGTGAAGGTCCATTGTTGATCATATCTACAAGTTGAGGGAGAAGGGCGCTCGCTTGAGTGGCATAAGGCGTATCTTCACTTGTTGTTTTAGTGTTCGCTTTAAGCCCATTTTTTACAAATCCAGTTTTGAATAGACCTGGCGCGACCGTATGAACCTTAATACCAAATGGATTTAGTTCATAGCGTAACGAATCAGTAATACCCTCAACCGCATACTTGCTTGAGTTGTAATGAGTTAACAGTGGAAGACCCATCTTACCTAAGAACGAGCCAACGTTAATGATCATACCGCTTTCGGCTTCACGCATGAATGGAATTACTGCACGACAAGTTCTGAACACACCAAATACGTTTACATTGTATTGGAGTATGAGTTCTTCATCAGTCCCTTCTTCAACACTAGAAACGAGGCCATAACCCGCATTATTAACGAGAATATCAATTTTACCGCAATCTTTGACAATAGATTCAATAGCCGAATTGACGCTATCAGTATTTGTTACATCACAGATAACCGGCGTAATAGTTAGGTCATTAACAGTAAAATCATTTTTTAATGTCTCTCCAGTTTCAGCATTACGAACTCCTCCGTAAACTTTATATCCTTTTGCCGCAAAAAGTTTTGCTGTAGATAAGCCCATACCTGAATTTGAACCTGTAATAAATACCGTTTTCTTATTCATTTTAATATTTCCTTAATCTAGGTCAATAAAGTTGCATTTAAAATACACCTTTAAATTTACAGGTGTCAACAGTTTTGAGGTTTGCAGTGATATGGAATGCTGAATAGCGTTGAAAATCATGGTTTAGCCAAAGTCGAGTGAAGCTTTGTTGAATGTATACGGGGGAATAAATTTTACTGTCGTTGCAAAGTCTCTGTGGATTACAAATAAAATATATAACCCATAACTCCCAATAGTTAATTTAATAAATGTCCTTAAATTGATACTTATAGTCTAAATGTCGTTATTGGGTGCTCATTAAACCCATGTAAGATGTTGCTATCACATCGATATGGGGATAACAAAATGTTAAATACTAAAGACATTCGTAATATTGCGATTGTTGCTCATGTTGATCACGGCAAAACGTCACTTGTCGATCAACTATTAAGACAAGCTGATGCATTAACACGTAGAGAAAGCACACAACGATTGGTGATGGACTGTAATGCTCAAGAACAAGAAAGAGGCATCACTATTTTATCTAAAGTCACGGCAATCGACTGGAAAGGGGTAAGAATAAATATTATCGATACGCCGGGACATGCTGATTTCGGTGGCGAAGTTGAACGTGTTATAGATATGGCAAATGCGGTACTTGTTATTGTTGACGCAGTTGAAGGACCGATGCCACAAACACGATTTGTTGCTCAAAAAGCGATAAATAAAGGTTTGAAACTATTGGTTGCAGTGAATAAAGTCGATCGTCCAGAGGCACAGCCAGAAAAGGCAATTGATCAACTTTATGATTTATTTGTAACGCTAGGTGCTGATTGCGAGCAGCTCGATTTTCCTGCAGTATCATGTTCTGCGAAAGAAGCATTTGCCTATGACACCTTTGGTGAGGCTGATACTGAAAATGGCATGGCGCCATTGTTAGATATGTTAGTTGAAAACGTCGCTTCACCAACGGTAACCGTTGAACAAGAACCTGTTATTCAAATTCATCAACTTGATTACTCAGAATATCTTGGTTTGATTGGGATAGGGCGTGTTATTTCAGGATCCTTTCATCGAGGCCAAAAAGTAGCAGTTAATGCGCCTGGTGAAGATGCACGTTTCTGTCAGATCAAAGAAGTCTATCATCAACAAGGATTAAGTCGTGTTGCCGTTGATTACGGTGTGGCTGGCGATATTATAGCCTTAACAGGGATATCTGATATTGCGATTTCAGATATTGTTACTTCACGTGGCAATGATGTTGAGCTTGAAGCACTAGAAATTGATACGCCAACTGTTTCTGTGAAATTTAGCGTGAATGATTCTCCTTTTTCAGGTCAAGAAGGTAAGGTATTACAATCTCGAGAATTAGCAGAACGCTTGTATCTCGAAGCTTCACACAATGTATCTCTGCATGTTACTGAGGCAGAAGAGGCAGGCGTCTATGAAGTTTCAGGTCGTGGTGAATTACACCTTGGGGTCTTAATTGAGAGTATGCGTCGAGAAGGGTACGAGTTCTCTGTATCTCGCCCGACGATCTTGTTGAAATCCGATGCAGGTAAGACGCAAGAGCCTTACGAGAAATGTTACGTTGATTGCGCCAATGAATTTATGGGCAAGGTTATTGAAGAGATGGCTTACCGTAAAGCACAATTCGAGCATAGTCAGCCATTGGATAATAGTCATCAACGATTATTATTCTTAGGGCCAAAACGTGGATTGTTAGGTATTAGACATACTTTACTAAGTTTGACCGAAGGTTCTGCAAGTATTCATAAGGAAGATGTTGGCTACGGTAAAAAAATCGTTGGTGATATTGGTTGTAGGCGTGAAGGCGTACTGGTTTCAAATGGTATTGGCAAAGCTTTAATTTACTCTTTATCTTCGTTACAAGAGCGAGGAAGGTTGATGATTAACCATGGTGAACAGGTTTATCAGGGGCAAATTATTGGAGCAGCATCTAATGACACCGATTTATGGGTGAACTGCCGCCAAGGTAAGAACCTCGTTCGGATGTGGAGAACAGTGGCAGATAAAAATTATGCCATGAAAGCCATTATGAATTTCAGTGTAGAGCAAGCACTAACGTGGATTAATAGTGATGAACTGATTGAGGTAACGCCAAAAGCTATTCGTCTTAGAAAAGCGATGTACAGCTATTAGTTTATAACAAAACAGGCTTAACCATTATTGTGCATAAGCGCATGTTTTAAAATAATTACACTTTAAGCCCAGCGAGTTTTGCTGGGCTTTTTTGTGTCTAACATTTATAGCAATAAATCTATTTAATTGTAGAGTTAATCCATTGCTTGTTAGGCTATTAATCTGTTATTTCTCATTGACTAAGTATTGTTCGAATGTTTCTAACTGCACTGGATTATCAATACCAAAGTGCTGTTTTAATATTTGATGAAAAGACGAGACATCATTGATAAAAGTTTCTGTAACGGCATCGGCGTGAGCTAACTTCAAACGGTTATTTAAAAGAATATTATTACCATACTCTGTTCTTGCCACGACAACTACCTGAGTTGTAAATCGTGAGTTGCTATGGGTGGATGCATAATGATTTGCATATTCAATGTCGCCATCACAGACATAACTCATATCTAAGCTATATTGGTTTATCCATTGCTCTTGAACTTTACATTGCAACATCATTCCAAAGAACGCATCTTCGATAAATCGAAAGGTTTGTTTCTCTTCTTTAAGCTCTTGATTAAACGTAATTGGTAGTGGTGCTCTGGGGGTATTTGAGCCAAAACCAGTATCAACAAGCCATTGTTGTTCATTGAAAGTCACAATATTGACTAAATGCCCGCGACCGGATGGATTTTCAGATAAGTGGACTCGAGCTAACTTTTTCTCCACATTAAATTGAAGCGTTTTAAGTACGCGATTCATTAAGCTATTTAATTCAAAGCAATATCCGCCTCGATTAGAATAAACGAGCTTATTAAAGATTTTATCTTCTTCAAGTTCGATCGTATAACCATTGACGATATCAAGATTTTCAAAAGGGATACTGCTATGTTGGCTTTGATGCAGAGCGAATAGAGTCGTTAAATCAGGGGATGTGTTTCCTTGAAAACCGATTTTTTCTAAATAAGCTGATAGCATTTCTTTATTCATATTGGATCTCTAAACTTGTTCTTGCTGAGGGAATGCTTCAATACATTCATTTGTTAAAGCGACTTTGCACCCTCAAGTTAAGTTGAGGTCAAGGGGGAGCTGAATATTATTTACACTTAAGCCATATATTTCATCATTAAGGAAACGGAGCCAAATGTGATGCAGCAAACAATAGAAAGCCAACGCTTAATTTTGAGACCATTTACGCTAACAGATGCTGAACGAGTAGCTAACTTGCTAAGTGATCAAAGAATTTCTGACATGACAGCAAATATACCTTATCCATACTCTGTATCGGATGCACACACTTGGATTCAGGGACATAGCAACATGTTCTTAAGCGGTACAGGTATTGTTTACGCCATCGTTTTAAAACAAACAATGGAAGTCATTGGTACGGTTAGTTTCCCGAAAATAGAAAATGGCGTAGGTGTGCTTGGGTACTGGCTGGGTGTTCCTTTTTGGGGAAATGGTTATGCGACTGAAGCGTCAAGCTTATTAATTTCGTACATGAAAGAGCACTGTGGCTTAACGCAGTTACAAGTAACCCATTTAGCTGATAACGCACGTTCAAGATCGGTTATCAACAAGCTTGGCGTAACCTATAAAGGTAATCAGATAAACCACATGCAAGGAAAAGAGCGTGAGGTTTGTGTTTACCTTTCTACATTATAAGCTCACTTTAATGACACGGTCTGACATTAAAATACATTTGCAAATGTTGTATTGGTAATTATTAAGCTAAATTCTATCAATGACTGATGATATATCACTTAAAAGTAGTTTTGCATCATCGCTTTTCAGCTGTAATAAGGCCATAAAAAGGAGATCAGTGATAACATTCTGTGAGGTTCGCGAAGAAATTGAAGAGCTTCGAAATTGTTTTTCATCGGCAATAGTGTCAATCGTATAGTGGGCTAATTGCCGTAAGGGGCTCTTTTTTATATTTGTTAACGCAATGACTGTCGCGCCTTTGTCGTAAGCTGATTGTGCTGCCATTATTATCTCACGCCGTTTTCCTGAAAATGAAATAGCGATGAGTATGTCGTTTTTCGTTAATGTATTCGCTGTTGCGATTTGCACATGTGTATCTTGTTCAGTGAGTGCAGTAATACCTAATTTTAACAGCTTAAAAGTGAGATCTTTGGCGGTTAATGCTGAACCCCCAATGCCTACAATTTGTATGCGATGCGCTTGATTTAGCCGTTTTACGATAGCTTCAAATTCTGAAAAGTTGATAGCGTTGGTTGTCGCAATCATAGCGTGTGTTTTCTCTTGTATTAACTTTTGTGCAATCGTTATTGAAGAATCATCGCTATGGATCTTGTTATGAATAGGTCTTTTGGGTTCTAGAATGGCATTTTGTTGAGCAAGATCTTCAATTATGGCAAGTTTTAGTGCTGTAAACCCCTTAAAACCAAGCCGTTGAGCAAATTTGATCACACCAGATTGTGAAACACCTACCTTTTTCGCTATATCTTGGCTGACATAGGCACTTAACGAAGCTGGGTCTTCAAGAATAAAGTCTAATATCTTTACTCCATTACTCGATAAGCTACTTCTTTGGTTTTGCATTCGCTCTAAAATACTCATATTTCCCTAATTTTATTGAATTAATTATTCAACGAGACCTAAACATTATTCATTTAACCTGAATGGAATTAACTATCTGAATAAATAAGTTATTTTTATATTCTTTAGAATGTTTAAAAGAGTTGTGACTCGTATTTATTCTCTAATTTTGGCACAAAATGAATAATTTTAGTTGTGATAACTATCACTTAAATGAATTTTTTATTCTATATGATGCCTCTCAACAAAACCTCCAAGTGAAGAGAGCAGATAATGAAAATTGATCTAACAACCTTAGTGACAGAAAGCCGAAATAAAGATAGTGAAAACATCGATATGCTATCAACGGTTGAGATGTTGAAAGTTATCAATCAAGAAGACAAGAAAGTGGCACTTGCAGTAGAAGCCATTATTCCTGAAATTGCCAAGGTTGTTGATCTTATCGCTAATGCTTTCCAATCTGGTGGACGTTTGATTTATACCGGTGCGGGTACATCAGGTCGATTAGGTATTTTGGATGCCAGTGAATGTCCTCCTACATACGGTTCTAATCCCGATTTGGTGGTTGGCTTAATTGCTGGTGGTCATACAGCGATTTTAAAGGCGGTTGAAAATGCAGAAGATAATGTTGAATTAGGTGCAAGTGACTTACAACAGATTGGTTTTAATGAAAAAGATGTGCTTGTTGGCATTGCTGCAAGCGGACGTACGCCGTATGTCTTAGGTGCAATGAATTACGCAAAAAGTATCGGTGCAACCGTTGCTACCTTAAGTTGCAATGCGAATAGTCCAATGACGCAGATAGCAGATATTTCATTAACCCCCATTGTTGGGCCTGAAGTGGTAACGGGCTCTTCAAGAATGAAGGCCGGTACTGCACAGAAATTAGTACTAAATATGTTAACCACAGGGGCAATGATCCGTACTGGGAAAGTCTTTGGAAACTTAATGGTTGATGTTGAAGCAACCAACGCCAAACTTATCCAACGTCAAAAAAATATTGTAGTTGAAGCGACAGGGTGCAGTGAATTACAAGCAGCGGAGGCACTTGCGCAGTGTAATAACCATTGTAAAACCGCAATCCTTATGATTTTACTTGATATTGATGCTGAGTTGGCGACTGCAAAACTCGGTAAGCATCATGGCTTTATTCGTCATGCACTTTTAGACCAAAAATAATAAAACAATCGGTTATATCGAGGATCATAAGATGGCCAAAGTAACTGCTTCAATGATGCAAGAGATACTCACTGCAATCGGCGGTAACGAAAACGTTATTAAATGCGGTAATTGCATGACGCGATTACGTCTTACACTACGAGATGACAGCTTAGCTGATCGTGACTCAATCAAACGTATTGCAGGCGTGATGGGGTTAGTTGAAAGTGACGATCAATTTCAGATTGTGTTAGGACCGGGCAAAGCACAAACTGCAGCTGAAATGATGAATAGTATGCTTGAGAACGAGCAAGGTGAGGAGAAAACTTCTCCAAAAACACATTCCGACCTAAAAGATGTGGCTTCTGCACATAAACAGCAATTAAAGAAAAAACAAACCAGTGCAGCACAACGCTTTCTAAGCAAGTTTGCAACTATATTTACGCCTTTAATCCCCGGTTTCATTGCTGCAGGTTTATTACTCGGTATCGCGACCTTGCTGGAACAACTTTTTGTTATAGGGCAGGCCTCGCCTAATGCGCATTTACTTGATTTAATTGCGTATATGAAAGTTTTCAGTAAAGGTTTATTTAGCTTCTTAAGTATCCTTATTGGCTACAATGCGCAGCAAGCGTTTGGTGGTTCAGGGGTAAACGGTGCGATTTTAGCGTCACTGTTTGTACTTGGTTATAACCCAGATGCAACGTCTGGCATTTTCTCTGGAATGAACGACTTTTTCGGCAATGGTATCGATCCACGAGGCAATATTATTGGGGTTCTGATTGCTGCCATTATTGGTGCAGGCGTTGAGAAAAAAGTCCGCCAATATATTCCAGATAATTTAGATATGATCTTAACTTCTATGATCACCTTGTTGATTATGGGCGCTGTTACCTTTGTGATTATCATGCCAATTGGTGGTGAGCTATTTAAGGGGATGTCATGGTTATTTATCAACTTAAATGGTAATCCATTCGGTAGTGCGATCTTAGCCGGTTTATTCTTAATCTCAGTGATGTTTGGTATTCACCAAGGTTTTGTTCCGGTTTACTTTGCTCTTATGGACGCACAAGGATTTAACTCACTTTTCCCGATTTTAGCCATGGCAGGAGCAGGGCAAGTAGGTGCAGCACTGGCTTTATATGCTAAAGCGAAAAAAGAATCTTTGTTACGTCTGCAGGTAAAAGGGGCGATCATTCCGGGATTATTAGGTATCGGCGAGCCGCTTATCTATGGTGTGACATTACCGCGGGTTAAACCTTTTGTTACTGCATGTGTGGGGGGCTCTGCGGGTGGTTTCTTTATTGGGTTAGTATCGTATCTGGGATTACCGATTGGTTTAAATACAGTATTTGGTCCATCTGGTATTGTTGCTTTACCGTTAATGACCTCAAGTTCTGGTATCTTTGCAGGTATGGCCATTTTTACCATTGGTTTGCTGATTGCTTATATCGTAGGTTTTGTCGCAACATGGTTCTTTGGTACGAAAAATGTCGATTTAAGTTAAAATGATAAGGAAGGCTTCTTAGTATAAAAGATGAAGTAAATAAAAAACGGTGCAAAGTGCACCGTTTTCAGGGTAAGTTGAGTTTTTAAAAGTGATATATTTATGGTTTAACTTACCGCTCATAAAAATTAAATTTTTTATATAATAAAGAATCATTAGCTAGATAATGAATTACAAACTTCTTTTGTTACAGTGTCAGTTGTAAAGCCACCAGATCCTGAAAACCAATAACGTATACCAAGTCCATTGTGTATCTCATAGCCGTATTTTTCACATAAGTAAGGAAAGGAGTCTTTTTCTACATCTGATTTATATATTGTCCATTGCCAGTGTGGGTTTCGTAACATGTATGCAATAGTCATTAGTGATTTTTCACTATCAAAATATACTTTAGCTGTAGCGCCTCTCATACCCTCAATTTCAGTATCATTAACACTTTTTGCTATTTCATTCTTAATTTGCGGAGGTAGATTTCCTTGATATTCAGATTCTGGAAGAGATATACTTAATGTTTGACATCCTGTCAATGTAATCATCAAAAAAATAGAGCTAAGAATTATTTTAGACATGATACTTCCTGTTTGACTTACTAATTAAGAATAAAATAGTAGTATTTAACATTAAGCATTATCAAGTAAAAATTTACTTTTATGTATGGGAAATATTCTGAATGTGATAAGTGTAATAATTTGTTAAATTAACGATATAAAATTTTTGGAGCTTTAAGACTTATTATTACGATCTGAAAAGTTAATTATAAAAAAGTTTACCAACACTTGTGCAATAAAGCGGAGCAAAAGGCTCCGCTTTGTCGTTTGTTACTCCAGAGAACGATATAGTTTGAAATAATAATATTATTGAGATATTTCTTTTAACTTATCGATAATGGGTTTTGACGTAATCATCATTGGCTGTGAATTCTCGAATCCCATTTTATTTTCTTTAACTGTGATTCTGGCTTTTGCCGCGATGAAGGCCATTATAAATGAAGCATTTTGTGCAAGCTGTTCTTTAAAGAAAGCTTCACCAAAATAGGTAAATTCAGAGGTGTTGGTACAACCAAATGATGGTTGGCTTGGATTGCTCGCGGTAATAACTAAAGTATGTAAACCTGCAATTTCATTAGCGAATTGTCCTGAGAAACACGATGAAACCACGACAACTTTCCACTTTATTTTTGACTCAACGAGGGATTTTTTAAGATCTTTAGGTGTTATTAACTCTTTATGGTGCGGCCAAAATTTAGAGTGTAAGCCTTTTTCAAAAGAACCATGTCCAGTAAGAAAAAGAAAAACAATATCTTCATTTTTGTCGATAGTATTACCAATATCTTTTAATACATTATCAAGATTCGATAGTGTAGCCATCGGAGCTTCATTGATAGTTGATGAGTGATTAATCAATGTGACAGAGCGTCCTTTGGTATCAAATTTGTTATCAAATAACTGTTGTGCATATTTAACTTCTTTACTAAATACGTTCTGACTAGAGTCTGCAGCAAAACCTACAAAATATAAGTCTGTTTTATTTGGGCGTTGTGGTAACAATTTTGAAGTTTGCTGTTCAACTAAAGATGGTTGAGCTAGCAGAAGTTCCTTCGACGCACAGCCTGAAAGAATTGCGAAAGAAAGTGCGATAAGTATTAATTTAGGAACAGAAGTAATGGGCTGAATGGTTGCATTTAACATGTTCTTTATTGATCTTTTTAGTCATTGATAATTCTTTATACAAAACTGAAGACTTAAATTAGAGCAATAAATACAGTTTATCGAGTGGCTTCACAACCTCATTTGTAATTTATTTACATTGTAAGTATAAAAACTTTGTTAATTAAGAAGCTGAAAGAGTAGGTTTCACGATTATATTTTCTGTAAATAATGAATAAAAAAGCCGCCATAGTTAGGTAGGGAACTATGGCGACAAAATGGTAATACCTAGGTAGTTAGTCGGATATTACCAATGTAGTAGCTATTTATTAAATCTTATTAGTAAAGGTACGGCTAATTACATCTTGTTGTTGTTCACGAGTCAGTGAGTTGAAACGCACTGCGTAACCAGAAACACGAATTGTTAGCTGTGGGTATTTCTCTGGGTGCTCAACAGCATCAAGTAACATGTCACGGTTTAATACGTTCACGTTTAGGTGTTGACCACCTTCAATGCCATCTGTTGTGCCTGCTGCTTCGTGGTGGAAGTAACCATCCATTAGTGCTGCAAGGTTTTGTTTCTGTGTTTCTTCATCTTTACCTAATGCATTTGGCACGATAGAGAAGGTGTATGAGATACCGTCTTTCGCGTAAGCAAATGGGAGTTTAGATACAGATGTTAGTGATGCAACCGCACCGTTTTCATCACGACCGTGCATTGGGTTTGCACCTGGGCCAAATGGCATACCAGCACGACGACCACAAGGGGTATTACCTGTTTTCTTACCGTACACAACGTTTGATGTGATGGTTAAGATTGACTGTGTTGGAATTGCTTCACGGTACATGTGCATTTTCTGAATTTTCTTCATGAAGCGCTCAACAAGGTCGCAAGCGATATCATCAACACGTGGATCGTTGTTACCGAATTTAGGGTAGTCACCTTCGATGTTAAAATCGATTGCTACGCCATCTTCGTCACGTACTGGTGTTACTTTCGCAAATTTAATTGCTGATAATGAATCAGCAACAACAGAAAGACCTGCAATACCACATGCCATAGTACGGCGTACATCGCGATCCATTAATGCCATTAGTGATGCTTCGTAGCTGTAACGGTCGTGAGAGTAGTGGATGATGTTCAGTGCTGTCACGTATTGTGTTGCTAACCAATCTAACATTGAATCAAAGCGTGGCATTAGTGAATCAAAGTCTAATACTTCATCTTCAATTTTTGCTACTTGTGGGCCAACTTGGGCTTTAGATTTTTCATCAATACCGCCGTTAATAGTGTATAGCAGACCTTTTGCAAGGTTAGCGCGTGCACCAAAGAACTGCATGTGTTTACCAACAACTTGTGGGCTTACACAACATGCGATTGCGTAGTCATCGTTGTTGAAATCAGGACGCATTAGATCATCGTTTTCGTATTGAACAGATGATGTTTCAATCGATACTTTCGCTGCGTACTTTTTAAAGGCAATAGGGAGTTGCTCAGACCAAAGAATAGTCATGTTTGGCTCTGGTGCAGGACCCATTGTGTGTAGTGTGTGTAGGTAACGGAATGTGCTCTTCGTTACTAAAGTACGACCGTCAACACCCATACCAGCCATTGCTTCTGTTGCCCAGATTGGGTCGCCAGAGAACAGTGAATCGTACTCAGGTGTACGTAAGAAACGAACCATACGTAGCTTCATGATGAAGTGGTCGATCATCTCTTGCGCTTCTTGCTCGTTGATCAAGCCGTTTTGAATATCACGCTCGATAAATACATCAAGGAATGTTGATGTACGACCTAGTGACATTGCTGCGCCGTTTTGAGATTTAACCGCTGCTAGGTAGCCAAAGTAAGTGAACTGAATCGCTTCTTGTGCTGTGCGAGCAGGTGCAGACATATCGATGCCGTATTTCAAGCCCATTTGACGGATGTCTTCTAGTGCTTGAACTTGATCTGCTAACTCCTCACGTAGGCGAAGTGTTTTTTCTAGATCATGGCCTTGCTCTAGGAATGCTTGAGTTGACTTGTATTGTTCTTGCTTGTCAGCTTTTAGAAAATCAATACCGTATAGCGCTAGACGACGGTAGTCACCAATGATACGACCACGACCGTAAGCATCTGGAAGACCTGTGATAATACCAGATTTACGACATGCTAGGATTTCTTTAGTGTATAGGTCGAAACATGCTTTGTTGTGTGTTTTACGGTAGTCAGTGAAGATCTTCTCTACACTTTCATCCAGTTTGCGACCGTATACTTCACACGAGTTTTTCACCATGCGAATACCACCGTTAGCGATGATTGAACGCTTAAGTGGTTTATCAGTTTGTAGACCTACGATTTTTTCGAGATCTTTATTGATGTAGCCTGCATCGTGAGAAGTAATTGTTGATGGTAAATCAGTATCGAAATCAACCGGCGCGTGAGTGCGGCTTTCTTCTTTAATACCTTCTAGAACGGTATTCCATAGTGATGTTGTTGTTTCTGTAACATCGGCTAGGAAAGACTCATCCCCTTCATAAGGCGTGTAGTTAGTCTGGATGAAGTCACGAGTGTTAACTTCTTGCTGCCAGTTACCTGCGCTAAAACCTTTCCACGCTTCTAACATTTCTGTAGTAGGGATTGTCATAATGTTTACCTCAATAGGTGATATATGCGAATGCGTTATGATGAAACTGACTCACCATAAACTTAAAATCTGATGTGTGTTGAGCACGATCGGCTGATTTAATTCACTGCTTTGGAAGCCTATTTTTTATTATTCAACAGTCGTCATTTCGCTGTCTTAACTGCTTCTTGGCTTGAGATAAATACTATGATTTATAAGGCTATGAGTAAAATGAATGGTTTTCATTTTTTAAATGCATTGAATGCATACATGTGAATAATACATGATGTATAGATAGATATATGTATTAATAAACAATGTGTTATACGTTTATTTGTATCAATATGATGTTAGAAGCATTTTGTTGTGTTTAAGAACTTTAATTCAAAAAAAGTTTAGACTTATTACATTTTTCTATAATTAGGCCCTGATCCGCTTTCTGGTGGCGTCCAAGAAATGTTCTGAGAAGGATCTTTTATATCGCAGGCTTTGCATTGCAAACAGTTACTTGCATTGATTTGAAATTTCACTTGGTTATTTTCTTCAATAACTTCATAAACACCTGCAGGGCAGTAACGTTGGCTAGGTTCATCAAACGCTTTTAGATGTTGGCTTATTGGTATTTGAGGATCTTGTAATTGAAGGTGACAAGGTTGATCGTCAGGATGGCTAATAGAAGCAAGATAGAGTGAAGAGGTTTTATCAAAGCTTAATTGGTTATCAGGTTTCGGGTAATTTATCTTGTTTGCTTTTGATATAGGCAGTAGGCAAGTATGATCTGGCACATTGTTATTAAGCTGCCATTTTGCACGACCACTAAATAGACTTTGCTCTAAATAGGTTGCAATAGCGCCACTCAGTTGACCGAATTTATGGATATTTGCAGTGGTATTTCTCGCTTGATGAAGTTCATCATACAGCCAGCTACTTTCAAAAAGAGCGTTATAGCAAGGCTCGGTATGGGAATGATCACGAATTAACTCACTGTATACCGCGCTTGCCGCTAACATCCCGGATTTCATCGCGGTGTGGCAGCCTTTTAATTTGTTCATATTCAGGGTACCAGCATCACAGCCTATTAATACACCGCCTTGGAATGACTGTTTGGGTAGGGAGGCTAACCCCCCTTTGGTAATCGCTCTTGCACCGTATTCAATTCGTTTTCCGTTTTGAAGAACTTGCGCAAATAGAGGGTGATGCTTTAGCCGTTGAAATTCATCAAACGGGCTAAGGTAAGGGTTACGGTAGTTTAAGTCGGTAATAAGCCCTACTGCGATATGGTTATCACCAAGGTGGTACATAAAAGCGCCACCCGTTGAACTTGATTCGCTTAGTGGCCAGCCCAAACTATGGATCACTCTGCCTTGTTGATGCTGTTGCTTGGGAACCTGCCAAATTTCTTTTATCCCTAATGCGTAATGTTGCGGTTGTTTGTGCTTATCGAGCTTAAGTTGTTTTATTAGCGCTTTTCCTAAATGTCCTCGACTACCTTCGGCAAAAATAGTGTAACGCGCATTAATCAGCATACTGGGTTGATAGTTTTCTTTTTTGTGACCTTGTTTGTCTAATCCCATTGCTTTGGTTGTAATCCCCTTTACGGTGCTCATGTAAATGGGTAAATCGGCATTATCACTTGTTACGCTGTCACTCCTTTGGTGTTCAAACTGTATTTTGTCAGCGCAAAAGCCAGGGTAGATTTCGACACCCAATAGCTCGGCTTGTTTTGCTAGCCAACGGCATAACTCACTTAAGCTAACAATATAATGGTCGTGATTTTCAAACACTTTTGGACGTAATAAAGGTGGGATTGAAAATACTGATTGTGAGTTGGTTAACCAATAAAACTCATCATGTTTTACTTTGGTACGGACTGGGCAATCAGTATCTTGCCAGTTTGGTAATAATTCGTTGAGTGCGTGGGGATCAAATAAGGCGCCAGATAAAATATGTCCGCCGATTTCGGCACTTTTTTCTATTACAGCAATAGAGAATGGTCGCTGATGCTCTTTGGCTAATTGCGCAAGTTGGATAGCACTAGCAAGCCCGGCAGGTCCTGCGCCGACGATTAAAACATCAAAAGAGATACTGTCTTGAGCACTTTCTTCCTCTGCCATAGATGACTCCTTTATTGCTTTATTTAACTATAGTCCAGTTGACGTAAACGTAAATTCAACTAGGCTCAAAGAAACAAAGGCGTTCCTGTATTAGCCGTTAAATCAACGACTTCTTATTAGAGGTATGTGATATGGCAGAATCTACAATCCGTATATTAGTGGCGATTAAGCGCGTGATTGATCCTTATGTAGCGATCCGTGTTAAGGATGATAATAGTGGTATTGACGATCATAATGTGAAGAAAACCATTAATCCTTTTTGTGCAATCGCACTTGAACAAGCCGTACAGTTTAAAGAACAAGGGATAGCGTCAGAGGTCGTTGTTGTTTGTATTGGGGATGATAGTTGCAATGAATCATTAAGGACGGCACTCGCGCTAGGGGCCGATAGCGCTATTCATATCAATACTAATCAAACTGAAAGTGACGATGTAACAAATATCACCCCGCTAAAAATAGCAATGCTGTTATCTGTATTAACTATACAGAACAAGAGTGATGTGGTGTTAATGGGGAAACAGTCTATTGATGGCGATAACAATCAAACACCTCAAATGCTGGCGGGAATATTAGACTGCCCACAAGCGACTTATGCTTCAGAGATTAACTATGACAACCCTTCGATATTAGATGAGCTTATTGTGACTCGTGAAGTCGATGGTGGTCTTGAAACTTTGGCGGTTAAAGTTCCTTGTGTGATTAGCTGCGATTTACGACTTAATACACCCAGATTTGCATCACTTCCAAATATTATGAAAGCGAAAGCTAAACCATTAACGACTATTTCGTTGCAAGACTTTATTGAAAAAAATAGCGTGCAGTACCCATCGCTGGAAAATCTGATAAAGACAACGTCTCAAACAATACTTCACTATAACGCGCCAAAACCACGGACAGCTGGGGTTATGGTCGACAATGTTGATGCACTTATTGATAAGTTAAGTCATGAAGTAAAGGTGATCTAATGAAGACAGAAAACATTTTGATTATCGCAGAGCATGATCATCAGAATATTTCGTTAGCTACACGTAAAGTTGTTACTGCGGCAGCTTCATTACAGTGTTTTAGCAAGGGGTTAAGTATCCATATTGTCGTGGTTGGTTTTCAATGTGAATGTGTTGCACAGCAGGCAGCAGAGTTAGCCGATATTGATAAAGTGTTATTGGTGGATGATGCTTGTTATCAGCATGGTTTGGCAGAAAACGTCTCTAAGGTCATTAAGGATATTGCATCAAACTATAGTCATATTTTTATGAGCAGTAGCACATCAGGTAAAGATCTATTGCCGCGAGTATCTGCGATGTTGTGTATAGAGCAATTATCCGATGTGATGGCATTTACTGGTTTAGATGCAGTCGTTCGTCCTATTTATGCCGGTAACGTAACGGTTGAGGTTAAGTCTTGTGAGGCTGTTATGGTGGCAACAATTCGCAGTGCTAGTTTCGAGCCTTGTGGGTTATCGGAGCAACCCGCCGAGCAAGAATTGCTAAAGATAAGTCATTCATTAACCCGTACCCGATTTGTCAGTATGCAAACGAGTAACCATGAGCGACCAGATCTTACTACAGCACGTGTTGTGGTCGCAGGTGGGCGAGGTGTTGCAAGTAAAGATGGATTTTTATTGATTGAGCAATTAGCAGGTACCTTAGACGGTGCGGTTGGTGCTTCTCGCGCAGCCGTGGATGCTGGATTCGTACCTAACGATTACCAAGTAGGGCAAACCGGGAAAATTATTGCTCCAGAACTTTATATTGCTGTTGGGATCTCGGGTGCAGTTCAACATATTGCTGGGATAAAAGATGCAAAAGTGATTGTGGCTATTAATAATGATCCTGATGCAAGTATATTTTCTTATGCCGATTACGGTTTAGTGGGAGATTTATTCGATTTAGTCCCTGAGCTTTCATCTAAATGTAAATAGGGTGCGTTGAGAATAATTTTTCACATTTTATCTTAAAAGGGATGAGTATGTTTCTTAAGCAATACAAGTTATAGAAACTGATCCTTGTTTAAAAAGCACTCTAAATGATGGCATTTTTGTTATATTTGTAAGTTAAATGAAATATTTATAGGTATTCACTAATTATCACTTCCTTTTTGGTTTAAAAGACTAGTAATTTATGGTTGAGTGGTTCATTAATCTACTGTTAAAGTTAAATATTATTTTTCATTATCGTTGTTGTATTTTTATTCTATTTTAAAATCATAGGCTTATTAAAAAACAAATCTTATAGCAATTTAGTGCTAATTTGATATGTGAATAGTTATTCCTTATAAGTAATGCCAGTATTCATTTACTGAATGAAAAACGAATTAAAAGGAATAATTATGAGAAGAGACTCTAGCACATTACTAGGACACCCTAAGGGGCTGTTCTTATTGTTTGGTACTGAACTATGGGAGCGATTTTGCTTTTATGGCATGCGCGCCATTCTTGTCCTTTATTTAACTTCAAAAACAATGGACGGTGGTTTTGGCTGGACAGCAAAAGATGCGCTAAGTCTTTACGCGACTTATACCGGACTTGTCTATCTTACTCCTCTCATCGGTGGTTGGATTGCCGATAACTTTTTAGGACAACGCCGTTGCGTCATGATAGGTGGTGTGGCAATGGCTGCTGCACAATTTGTTCTTGCATTACCTAACTCGGTTGTTGGGGATTCTGCATTGCATGTTTTTTATGCTGGCCTAACGTTGATGATCATCGGTAATGGTTTATTTAAAGCCAATATCTCAACTATGGTTGGTGATCTTTATGATGAAGGTGATAACCGTCGTGATGGTGCATTTACCATTTTCTATATGGGTATCAATTTAGGTTCGCTACTTGCTGGTATTATTGCAGGTACAGCTGTAACAATCTGGGGTTATAAAGCAGGCTTTGCAACTGCTGGTATCGGTATCTGTATTGGTTTAACGCTTCAAATGTTATTTGCACGTCGTTATTTGGGCGATATTGGTATTGAGGCTGCGGCTAAACGTGATGCAGCTAAAAACAAGTCAGGTAAAAAAGAGCCATTAACAAAAGTTGAACGTGATCGCTTAAAAGTTATTATGGTCATGGGTCTGTTCGTTATTGTCTTTTGGGCTGGCTTTGAACAAGCCGGTGGATTGATGAACATTTACACCCAACAGTATACAGATCGTATTATTGGCAGCTTTACTGTACCAACAGAGTGGTTCCAATCACTTAACCCGTTCTTCATTATTACGTTAGCGCCTGTTATTGCTTCATTATGGGTAAAAATGGGCTCGAAGGAGCCAAGCTCACCAATTAAATTTGCAGCAGCATTGTTCTTCCTAGCAATTGGCTTTTTATTCATGGTGGGAGCAGCGTTAGAACAAGGTGGTGATTTAACGGTTAAAACATCAATGCTATGGCTTGTAGGTGCGTATTTCTTCCATACATTGGGTGAACTATGTCTATCACCAATCGGTTTATCGATGGTAACGAAACTTGCACCATTACGCTTATGTTCACTACTAATGGGTGTGTGGTTCTCGTTTAACGCATTAGCGAACTATGCGGCGGGTATTATTGGTTCACATATTGGCGATGCTGGTGCGCTATCTATCTTTGGTGGTATCGCAATTGCTGCAACGCTATCAGGTCTTATTCTTATCGTGTTCTCAGGAAAGTTAGTTGACTGGATGCACGGTGCAGAAGGCCAACCAACGACTGCAATGAAAGAAGCGGAAGCTACACTTGCAGAAGCAAATTAAAATTTAAACGATTCATCTCTTCGTTTAGCCCATAGTTAGGAATAGCTATGGGCTTTTTTGTTATAATTTGAAAAGTAACTGTTAGATATTCGAAAATTAATATGGCAGGTATTAGATAAATGATATCGAAAAAGGCTGTAAGCTTATAGATGCTAAATAACTATAGAATTAAAAATGTAACTTTTTGCTCTAACCGTGCCGTTTTAAGTAATGGTGAAAAACAACAAGTACTGAACTTCACAGAAGCTAAGTTACTCGAAATTTTGTTAAGCAAGGTTAATGAAACAGTGTTCAAGGAAACCTTAAAAGAGTTTGCTTGGCAACATACTGTAGTAACTGATTCTTCTTTAACGAAATCTATCGCTAAGCTCAGGAAAGCGCTGGTCTTTTTTTTCGAGGATGAAGAATTAATAATAACTATTCCAAGAGTAGGCTATAAATTTGTTTCTAACGATGTGATAACTATAGCTAATGTCGAAACGAGTATTGAAGAACCTATTACAATTAAAAGTGATGAAAGTGAAAATCTTCAACCTACTGAATATAAAATAAAATCGAAAATAAGTGTGCGTAATAAAATATTACTTACATTATCGATATTATTAATTGGTGGATCGTTATTTAATTTTTTACGTTTACTCCCTTCTAAAAATGAACAATTTATTGCAGAAGGTTATCATGTAACAGAGCTGACTAGTGGCGGATTTTCTCATACAGTTATCACTCGTAAAGGAATGGAGTTAAACCCAAAGCTTAGCTTTTTATTATCGCAGCAGAAGTGTAACTGCCTATTTTTCGTCGATAAAATTTCAGGCCATTTTAATATTTCTTACTTTGATCCCAAGAATGCAAAAGGGAAAAGCTTTATTTTTGATGAGAAAAACCTTGTTGAAAGGTTAAGAGTAAACTTATCTCAAGGAGAGCAGTAATGAAAATGTGGTTACTGTTTGCTATTTCAGCATGTATATTCGGCTCTTCACTCTGGTTTAGCCATAATCAGTTTGTTAATCACGATAATTTTTCTTCCGAACTACGTGAGTCCACTGAACTACATGGTGATTGGCATATTCTTACCAAGGTTAATTTTACGAACAATAAATATACAGCAGAAGTTTTTGTTGATGGAAGTGGTATTGATGAAACTGCCATTTTTAGAGAGAAAGGGCGTTTGTATAGTTTCTACAATGGTAGTTACCGTGTGAAATCAGATCTTACTTTACTTCAACAAGCAAAAGTGGATAACGCAACAAAAGCATCCCCTTACACACATTTTTTATTTACTTCTCAACAAGGAAAGTATAGAAATTTTAAGATGATATATAACGACCAGCATGTAGTGATTATTCATGTTAATGATAACGACTATGTACAGTTATATGTTAAGAGTAACCCTAGTCAATAAAAATAACGGCGATATGAAATGCAATATCGCCGTTCAGCATCAGATCGAATTAGAAGTGGTATGTCACATTTGTCATTAGCGTTGCTTCGTTTTGGAGGCTAGTTTTTAATAGAGCAAAAGTGGAATCATCCTCAGCAGTATGAAGTGTATAGCCTAGCTCGCCACCAAATGCCCAATGGTTTAAGTTATACTCAGCGCCTGCTTGAAAACCATATACCATTCCATCAAGATTGCTGTTGTCTTCAGCCATTTCGTAGCCTAGGTTAGCACCAGCGGTAAGATTAAAATTATTAGTTAAGTTGAAGACGTAATCATACTTAGCTTTTACTGTATCTAAGCCTGTTGAATCACTTTCGTCTTTAAAAGCCAGTTCTTCATGAGTGTAACCTAAGGTTAAGCGATGATGATCATTAAGCGTTACGCCCCCATGAATACCGTAAATCGCGCTATTGTCCAAATCCGAATCATTATTTCCAAGAGCTGACTTTGCTTCCATTGCGCCAGAAAGTCGTAAACCAAGATCAGCTCCGACAAAGTAATCTTGTTTAATTTCTGCATGTGCTGAAGTAACTGCGAATGCTGAAATAACAAGTGCTAATGGAGTAATAATCTTTTTCATGTTTTATCCTATTTATTGTATGAATTTTAAAACTAAGTGTTTGTCACCCTAAGTTGCTAATTACAATAAGTTGGAATGACCTAAATGCTAAGGGAATAGCAAGGAGAAACGCGGATAAAATATAAATCAAATTAAAACAGTAAGTTAACTTTTTTGTTTTAGAAGTATTTATAATTATTCCTCAAGGAATGAAGTAATAATACATTGCTTTATATTAATTGAGTGGTGTTTTAAATAGACCGGTAGCAATGTTTAACAATCACTACCGATCTTTGTCGACATTAAAGGCTTTTGAGTTTATATATCATCCATGATGTCAGAAGTAAGCTACAAAAAGGTAATGCGACCCATACACCGTCAACGCCAAAAATATGCGCGAACGTAAAGATAAAGATAGAGATCAGGATTAACTTGCCACCAGTTAGTATCGACGCTTCTTTTGCCATGTTAATTGACTGGAAATAGGTTGCACCAATGAGTAATAACCCTTCAAAAGGTAATCCCCAAAAATAAAGGTGCATACCGTTTATCGCAACAGGTTGAAGCAGTTGATTATCACCCGCGAATAAATACACGACATAATCGGGTAAACTATAAAGTATTGTGACGCCAATGAACGCGACAACAAGAGTAACAGCAAAAGCAAGGTTTCGTGCTTTGATCACACGATCTTTTAAACCTGCACCTGTATTAAAACTGGTGATCGGTTGTGTGCCTAATGCAATGCCTTCGAAAATTAAATAGAAGAAAGCCTCCGTATAACTCACGATGCTGTAGGCAGCAACATGAATCGGTTTACCGACCATCAAGAAAGCTTTGTTATGCAAAATTAGTACGACAGATAGGTACATGTACATGAGTAAACTTGAAGTACCGAGTTGTAATATTTGTAAGCAGGTATCAAGTTTAAGTTTGAGGCTTTCCCAATGAATGCGTAGTACTGACTTATTGCTAAAGAAATGCTGTAAACACAATATACTAGTAGCAGCTTGCGATAGCATTGTGGCAATAGCTGCACCTGTTAATCCCCAAGGGATCACCACAATAAATAGCCAGTCTAAGAAAATATTCAGTAGACCACCGAAAATCATGATGTAAGTCACGCGTTTGGGTTGTCCATCATTACGTAATAGTGACGAAAAGGCCATTGAGATAATGGCAAAGAAACCCATACTGAAGTACCAGAAGAGGTAATCTTCTGCCATTGATAGGATCTCTCCCTTTGCGCCAACCCATTGCAGTATATCTGTGCCAAATGTGACCCCTAATCCACAAATAATCAGTGCAGCAATTAGGCATAAGCTGAATGCGTTACCAACAATATTTCTCGCTTCCTCTGTTTTATCTTCACCCAGCTTTATCGAAACTAATGCTGATGCACCCATACCAATAAGAGCACCTATGGCGTAAAGAATGGAGCCAATCGGATAGCCAAGTATGATCGCTGCAAGTCCGTCTTCACCAATAAAGTGGCCCACAAACATGCCATCGACAGCCACATAAATGCCGGTGACCAACATGGCAGCGATAGTTGGAAGTGTATAACGCCAAAATAAACGAAAAATAGAATCGTCACGTAATGATAACGGTTGAGACGATGAGACAGACATAAGAACATTCCGTGTATGGTGATAGGAGATATCACACTAAAACCGTTTAAGTTGCATTACACTTATTCGGTTAGATTAAAAATTTGGCGCATTTTAATCGGAATGGGGCGTTAGTCAATCTTATAAATTGCAGTTAAGAATAGATAACGTAAAACAGGGGATTGATTATCATGTCGTACAAAAGGATGTTTTAGAGACACACTGCCATTTGTTAAATGAAAGCGTTGTTTTACCGACTCAGCAAAACTGCTCTCACTGGGTTGAAGCTTGATTCCTGTTGCAGCATATTCAAGATGATTATCAGGTAATTCACCAAGCCACCAAGCGGGAATTTCCTTACTCGCTTTACTGCGATCGAACCAATGATCAGCAATCACCATAAGGTAATGTTCACCATGAGTAGAAAACTTGTTTTTCACTTGCTCAATAGTATTAAGTAATGCATCTCTACGGGCTTTATTGGCACTAATGAAGTGATGGGCAATCACCCAGATATATGAATGTTCGTGCTGTAAGCAATAGATAGCTTGCGATGCATGTTGGCTTTGATCTGTGTGGGTAATTTTGACAGGTGTGTTTTGTTGGGCACAATTAGCTGCAATACGGCGGCAAAGTGTTTTCGCTAAATGATCTTCTTGCATGCCTCGGCTATGAATCGTTGGGTAGTGTTGCTCACATAGCAACATGCAATCGTGAGCAAATTCCTCAAGGCTCGTTGCTAAAATATCACTGAACAAAATGAATGACCTTCATGAAATAACAGACACAACAACTAAAGATGCAAGGAGTTTATCGTAGCATAAAATTTTGCAATGTCATGTAATTCATGAGGTTTTAATAATAAATGACAAGTAGATAAAAAAAGACCTGTACCAATTGGGATTTAGGTACAGGTTACTAGACAGTGAAAAGCATTCACTAAAATTAATAGGTGTTGTGTGGATTAATTTGATGTCGTCGTTTTCTGATCTCTGTTGATACCAAGGTTAGTTAATCCACGTTTAAATTTGTCTCTGCGACTTAATAAAAGCAAGCTTGCAATAACGATATAGATGACTGGTTCAGTAATACCAGATTTGACAGACCATAAATAATGAATTGGGCTCAATAATAAAGCAAGGTATACCCAGTTATGAAGTTTTTGCCAGCTTGTTCCTAATATACGTTGTAACTTCTGAGTAGAAGTCAAAGTCAATAATAATAAAATTAGCCAGCTAATTGCACCAATAGCTAAATACGGACGTTGAGTGATTTCCTCACCGACTAAAGACCAGTCAAATCCTAAGTCAAGCGAGACATAAACACTCAAGTGTAGCAATGCCCAAAAAAAGCTATATAAGCCCAATACTCTCCGTGTTTTTACCAAAGCCCCTTGTTTTAAATACATGGCAATTGGACTAATAAGCATTGTAATAAATAATGTATTCAATGCCGCTTTTCCTGTGAAGTGTTCAATGTCCTTAACTGGATCAGCACCAAAACCACCATTGAATGTTTGGAGAACTAATACAGTAAGAAAGAATAAGCTAACGGCATGAATTATTACTTTCAGCCAAGTAATATGTTGAGGGGTTAGCTTTAAAAAACGCTTCTTTCTTTGAGATTTCATTATTAGTAGTTCCTTTTTAGATCCATGCCTTTATACAAGCTCGCAACAGCATCCGCATAACCGTTAAACATGGTGGTAGGCTGACGTCGACTACTGAATATATTCCCTTCTCCTATAAAACGTTCACTTGCTTGACTCCAACGAGGATGATCGACTGTTGGGTTTACATTGGCATAAAAGCCATATTCATCAGATGCTAAGATGTTCCATGTTGTTGGTGGCTGTTTGTCCGTTAACGTAATACGTACAATCGATTTAATGCTTTTGAAGCCATATTTCCAAGGTACGACTAAACGAAGTGGAGCGCCATTCTGTGGCGGGAGAGTTTTACCATATAACCCAACAGACAAGAGTGTAAGAGGGTGTAGCGCTTCATCAAGGCGTAATCCTTCCACATACGGATAATCAATGCCGCCACCTAATGAGCGAGATGCTTGTCCTGGCATTTGCTTTGGATCATAGAGGGTCTGAAACGCGACATATTTCGCGCGACTAGTCGGATCGGCACGTTTAATAATATCGCTTAAGCTAAAACCAATCCACGGAACATTCATAGACCATGCTTCAACACAACGTAGCCTGTAAATGCGCTCTTCTAATGGAAACAAAGAAAATAAGTCATCATAGTTAAGCGTTAAGGGTTTATTAACAAGGCCGTCAATCTTTACTTGCCATGGATCAGTAACAAAATTTTCAGCCCGAATAGCAGGTGATGATTTATCCGTACCAAACTCATAAAAGTTATTATATTGAGTGATCTTATTTTCCGGTGTGAGTGAAAGCTTTGGATCAGATAACGGTGATTTTATTGTAGAAAGTGGACGTCGGTTATCGATCGTTTTCTGATCGTCATTTGAAAACACATCAAAAATACCCGCCGTTGCATTAGAAGCTAACGGAAGACTTGCTGCTGCAATACCTAACTTTTTTAAAATATCGCGGCGTTGATGATAAATGGACTCTGGCGTGACATCATTTTCACTTAAATCCCATTTGTTTGTTCTCTTAATTAGCATAACGTTCCCTACAAAAATGGCTTAAATTAGTAGACCTGATAAAAGCTGTAAAAATTTCATACGATACAAATTATTTGAAATTTCAATAAACAGTACGTAAGAAGTCTGAGTAGTAGATGCTATATAATGAATTTTTATTTTGGAGGAATGAAGGTGGCAAGACATTCATATGACGCTGATCTTGAACTACAGCATATCTATATTGAAGTGCATGCGGAGCGGTATCATCACCTTAAAGCATTTATAGAAGCGTATTACTGTTTTACCCATGGTGCCGTCACCAAACAAGATAAGCCTGATTGGCAAGCAATTTTTGATGTAGGTATTCGAACAACAAATGCTGCGAAGATCATGGATCGTAAATTGCTTATTAGAGATATGTTAGTGCCGTTATCTGTATTAATTGGTTATATGAAAGCCATGGTAAGAGATGATATTTTGACGATTGAAGGTTTGCGTAATTTATTAAATGAGCAATTGAAGTATGTGGTAATGACTCGTGAAGAATATGCTTATTTATCCAAGCAAGGGCTACGCGATGCAATGCCAATAAGCTTTTACCTACGTGAGCATAAACACTATAAGCAGATTTCAGCGCGTTATGATGTGGCAGGTATCACATTAGTCAAGTAGGTCGTATGAAAATACTGCGTATCTATTGATAGTCGTAAATAGCGCATATATTCTTGGCTTACATGTGTACGCTGAATGTAGAGTGATTATAGGATGACAACTCAACAGCAAAAACCCCCTGTACTTTGGTTAAATGTCGCCGTGTTTAGTGTGACGTTACTTGTTGCGATAATTGGTGTTCCGCTTTATGCGTACCAATATGGTTTCGATTGGACACAAATATTAATGTTAGTTGTAGCATTTAGCTTTTGTGGTATGTCTATTACGGCGGGATATCACCGTTTATGGTCACATAAAACTTATCAAGCTAATGCAATGCTCCGTTTCATTTTTGCAATTGGCGGTGCATTTGCTTTGCAAAATAGTATCTTGCATTGGTCTTCAGATCATCGTATTCATCACCGCCATGTTGATAACAATGATAAAGATCCTTATTCAGCGAAAAAAGGTTTCTTTTATAGCCATATTGGCTGGATGTTACGTGATTACCAAGGGAGTCGATACCATGACTACGACAATTGCCGTGATTTACAAAAAGATAAAATAGTAATGTGGCAGCATAAATATTATTTATGGCTGGCGATGGGTACCAATTTTGGTATTCCATTAGCTTTCGGGTTTATTCATGGTGATATTTGGGGGGCACTATTGCTTGTTGGCTTTCTCCGATTAGTACTCAGCCATCATACGACTTTTTTCATCAATTCATTGGCGCATATTTGGGGGGCTCAGCCTTATACTGATAGAAATACCGCACGTGATAACGGATTATTGGCTTTTTTAACTTTTGGTGAAGGTTATCATAACTATCACCATATTTTTGAAAATGACTATCGAAATGGTATTTGCTGGTGGCAGTTTGACCCAACTAAATGGTTGATTAAGGCCTGTTCATGGATAGGTTGGACAAGAAATTTAAAAGTTACGCCTGCTGACCGAATTGAAAAAACCAAAGCAAAAATGCAATTTAAACGAATCCAACAACAATTGAGTAAGATGCCGAACAATGTCGCAAGGCTAACGCAGCTTCAGCAAGAGTATGAAGCTTTGATTGCTAAAATTTCAGATTATTATCAAGCAAAAAAGCGTTTACTGGATCTTGAGAAGCAAAAAATTGCCAATAGCTATGATGATTTTGAGTTTATGCAGCAGTATAAATCTATGCAAGCCCGACTAGAACAACAACGGCGTGCATGGAAAGGTTTGATGCAACAATATACGACGTAGCTTGCTAAACCCCATAGTATTGAAACAGTAATTAAAGAGTTGTTAAGTTTACCGTAACTTAACAGCTCTTTTTTTGTATAAACGGTATAGTAGTATAGATATAATTAATTTTACTATTATTCGCATAGTTAAGTTATGTAACTGATTGATTAAAATGATCTGCTTAATCTAAAACATAACCCTCGCTAGTAGAAATTGCTTATATAAAGTACTATGGATTGTAGAGATTTGTTTATAGTTTGTATTAGAGAGTAATACTGACTATGCAACAAAATGTTTGGGTTTGTTGCAAATAGACTCAGGAATTTTTTAACGGAGACATCGTTTTGTACCGCGCATTGCTTCTTTCACTTACTTGTTTGGTATCTTCTGCTGTAAATGCAATTGAATATCAATTACCAACCGATGGTAGTAATATCGTTGGTACACCTAACTATTACGAAGTACAAAAAGGGGATAGTCTTGCTGATATCGCCAATAAGTATAATGTTGGTTTTTTAGGTATGATGGCTGCGAATAAAGGTATTGATCCTTTTCTTCCTGCTCCTGGACGTTTACTTGAGGTACCAACCAAGGTTGTATTACCAGATGTTGCTCACAAGGGGATTGTAGTCAATCTTGCGGAACTTCGTTTGTATTACTTTCCAAAAGACGATGCATCAAAAGTTTATATCTTCCCTATTGGTATCGGTCGAGTTGGACGTGAAACCCCAAGTATGACAACAAGTATCAATGAAAAAGTGAAGAATCCAACATGGACACCGCCTGCTTCTATTCGTAAAGAACATGCCGCAAGAGGTGATATTCTTCCCGCAGTTGTACCAGCAGGGCCTGATAATCCGTTAGGCGACTATAAAATGCGTTTAGCTTATGGTCATGGAGAATATCTAATTCACGGCACTAATAAAGATTTTGGTATTGGTATGCGTGTTAGTGGTGGCTGTATTCGTATGAACCCATGGGATGTTGAGTGGTTATTTCCACACGTTGCGTTAGGCACACAAGTGCGCATTATTAATCAACCTGTAAAGTATTCAGTTGAACCTAACGGACAGATCGTTGTTGAAGTACATGCGCCATTATCGAAAGATGAATCACAAATGGGTGAAAAGAAAGTTGTAACGGCACCTGCGAAATTGATTGATGACTTGAATTACGATAATGATGCTTATCAGGTACTCACCAAGGCATTAGATAACCAAAGTGGTATTCCTGTTGTTTTAAATTAATTATATTTGAAATGATATCAAACGAGAGCCTATGCTCTCGTTTTTTTTATCTAAATATTGTGTGTAATAACGATGGTGGTGGATTTGGTGAAGCATATGAATAATTGTATTAATAGATGATGTAATATGTGACAGAAGCTTTGAACCCTCATTGTTATTAGGTGAGAGCATATAAGTATACGAATTAAGAGAGTTTAAATTTAACTTATCAACCGTAAGATCGTTTCTTCTACTTAGGTTAAGTTACAAATTAAAACGGGTTAAAGGGAAGTTTTGCTGCTTAGAATAGGGAGCTGAATACTTGATAGAGGCAATTAACGGTAAGTATTAAACAGAGGAATGATTGATACCATGAATGTATTTATTGGTCTTTCTTATGACAAAAAAAGAGATGGCTTATAAAAAGCCATCTCCTTAAAGTACTTAAGCTAAGACAAATTACTTAGTGTAAGAACCAGCAATGTTGTCGATACGCTTGTTAGCACGCATTGCTTCTTGGTAAGCCGCGTCTGATGCTGCACGAGAGTCGTTTACAGCGCTAACGATTTGGTCTTGTTGACCTTGTAGTGCACTTACTTGCTCAGCTAAAGTGTCTACTTTGTTAGTAAGAGTTTGCATTTTGTCTGCTTCAGTGCTTGAACAACCTACTAAAGATGCAGATAGTAGAAGACCAGCTAAGATAGTTACAGTACGTTTCATTTTTTATAAATCTCCATATTGATTGTGCCACTACAACTGAGTGTGAAAGATTGAGTTGGCAAATTCATTATGGCATAACTTCTTAAAATTGCTCATTAATTTTTTTCGGTTAGATCAAAAAATTCACGTAAACACTGAATTTTTGGTTAAAAAATAAACAATTATGACATTAAATTTTCATACCGTTTTAGTGACTAACTATGCGTAATGCCGCTTGTAATAAGGGCTGGCGCTATATTTATGACTTCAAATAAATTAAAACGTCAGGTTTATGTAAAAAAAATATATTAACAAAAAAAGAAATATAACAGGCGAATTAATGAACGAAAATGCAAATAGAAAATGAGAGTAAGTTCACATGATTTTGACTATCAATTTCGTATCTAAATATCGCTCAATGTTAACTTAGTTGTATATATTGTTGTGTCGTTCATGATTATGATGCATTGGGTACACTTTTAATGATGTTAGGAATTACGGAAATAAGTGGTGCAGGGCTAAGAAGGTGTGGCACTTTATCAATAAGTTCACCGTTAGGTAATAAGAAGTAAAAATAGGAATTGTGATCAATCGTATATTCAAGCGCTGAATCTTTTAAATCTGTCCGTATGTAAAGTACACCGTATTTCTCAGCGAGTTCCTTCGTTTGTTCTTGCGTTCCTGCCATACCTGAAATAGATGAATGGAAATGTTTTGCATAGTTAGCCGTTTTTACTGCAGTATCTCGCTCTGGATCTAATGTTATAAATATTGGCCAGATGTTTTGGCGTTGCTCTTCAGGAATTTGTTTTAAGGCTGCAGACATAACTGCTAATGATGTTGGACATACATCTGGACATTGTGTGTAGCCAAAATAAACTAAACGTATTCTTTGATCTTCGGGATTATAGAGGTCAACGGCCTCGTTGCCTGATTCTAGAAAATTTAGAGGGTAATGAGGCTCTATAGCGAGTGATGGGTCGCGGCTATCAAGTATATAGCTTGTTGTTAGTCCTGCGATTAATGCGATGGCTAGAATAACCCATTGGTATTTCATTTGTTTATCCTTAAACAAGTTTAATCGTACAACTGTGATTATGCTTTTAGCTATCTTATAAGTGTAGGTATGTTTAATACTTTTGTGAGGTATATTTATCCTTGCTCTAAAATATAGAAAGGATAAAAAAAGCAGCCAGATGGCTGCCTTCTTCAATGAGCGTTATAGGTAAATTATTTTTGCTCAGTTGCTGCAAATTTTTCTAATCCCCAAACAACCAGAATACCTAAAACCATTGCACAAATAGCGTATCCGATCAGTGCGGGTTGTCCAGTGACTTGCTCGAAGTTAAACGGTGATAAGTTATGTTCAAGTAATGGTACTTGTTCACCATGTGAATTTACACGCCAACTCACCACTTCTTTCCAAGGCCAGATCTTACTTAATGTACCGATCATTAAACCAGTTAAGAACGTTAGTGCAATATCACGGTAGCTACGAAGAATCCATGATAAGAAGTGAGAAAACGTTAATAGCCCTGCAGCACAACCTATTGCGAAAAGACCAAGCGTAACAACATCAATAGATTTAGCTGCCGCAAGGATCGGTGCATACATACCTAGCAGGAGTAATATAAAGCTTCCAGATATTCCAGGTAAAATCATGGCACAAATTGCAATAGCACCTGCAATAAGTACATTGATAGGTGTTGGCTCCATTGCGACAGGGTGAAGGACGGTAATTCCATAAGCAAATACTGCACCGATAACAATGGCAATGAATCGATTAATCGACCATTTTTCCACTTGTTTGAACATATGAATAACAGAGATAATGATCAAACCAAAGAAAAATGACCATAATGGAATTGGATGTGTTTCTAGCATCCAAGTAATGAGTTTAGCGAAGGTAAAAATACTGGTTAGAATACCGGCGAATAAACAGATCAAAAATGTACCGTTGATATGTTCAAATGCGCCTTTAAGCCCTTCTTTTCGAATGATGCCAATAAGCGATGGGTTAATACGACGGATGCTCTCAAGTAAGGTGTCGTAAATACCAGTGATAAAGGCGATAGTACCACCAGAAACCCCAGGGACAACATCTGCAGCCCCCATAGCCATGCCTTTTAGAAAGGTGAAAAGTTTAGTCATTAGATTATGTATCTCTATGATAGCCAAAAACATTTGGTGCATTATATAAGTAATGAGAAAGATACTACCATAAATCTTACTTTTAATATCTTGGGTTATTTGTAACAAAAGCATGACTGATAGTAATAAATGAAGTGACGATAAATTCTTTGACTAGTTGTTATAAAGCGGCAAGTTTGCCTTTTATTGCACTTTTAGCGAAATCAGCAAAGCGTTCACATGGTTGCTGATGAAAAGTGAAATTTGCTTGATCATTGCCAATAATATCAAGCAGTAATAGTTCTGCTTGATATTTAGCTTCTAATAATTGGTCATTATTAAAATAGCTAAGTACAGGTGAAATCAGCTTTTTATCTACTTTTTGTAAAGAATAATAGCATTGGTTAATTGCGATATTATCATTGAATAACTCTAAGGCTTGAAAACGAGTTTTGATTTGCTCTTGTGAGTGTAATAATCGTAGGAGTTTATCCCAGCGCTCTGCTGCTAATATTCCCATAGCGACATACTCTGAACGTTGGTAACTTTTTAATAGCATACGCTCATAGTCATCTCGAATACCATTATCATTAAGATCTGAACCAAATAATTTAGTATGGTCGGTGGTGTCTGGCATTGTATAAGGACGAGGCACTTGATGGCTGCTGACATTCTTATCAGCCAAGATTTCAAGTGCTCTAAATTGGTTAAGAGGAAGATCTACATTATGCTGTGTGATTTTTTCAGGAGATAATTTTATTACGCGAGGTATATCTTCGTCTGCTTTTGCAGTTAAGGCTGGAAAATATGAAAAAAATAATAAAGCTATAGTGAATACTTTTTTCATATGATGCGTTCTTTGCTCCCATTGATTGTATTTTTATTTAATCATTACGCTATTTTATATAAAGAGCAAATTTATCTTAATGAAAATGAGATCGTAAGATAATAAAAGAATGGTAGTTGTAATAATGAGTATTAAAATTCACGTTTTCGGTCACATTCTTCTACAAATTACTTTAAAAACATGAGTCTATGATGAAATGAAAAGACAGCTGTTATGTTCAGCTTCGATTTAGTTTAGAACTCTATACTGTATGTGTAAATTAAGAGTAGAAAACATCAAATTATCTAATAAAAGATATTTACTCATATTATATTGTAATATAGGAATGATATGCCAGAGCACATATTCGAAGTGTTATTAATTATAGCTGCAATAGTTATTGCGTTAAGTGTATTTTTAATCGCTGTTACAAATTATGCTTAGCTCTCTATCAAAGAGTTATAACACAAGATAATGTGTTAAAAAGTTTGATAGAGAGCCTAAATAATTACGGGTTTTGCTCTGCTAGTTTTTCCATCATTCGGTTATGTACAACTTCAACAATCAGATCTGGTTGGAACTTAGAAATAAATTTATTGCATCCTACTTTCACTGTCATTGCTTCATTGAAACTTCCACTCAATGAGGTATTAAGAGTAATGTATAAGTTTGACATGCGAGGATCATGACGAATTTTATGAGTAAGTCGATAGCCATCCATTTCAGGCATTTCTGCATCAGTAAACATCATCAATATTTCATCGGTTACCGTTTTACCTTCATTACACCATTGATCTAATAGATTATAGGCTTGCTGGCCATTGTTTGCTTCAAATACTTCGATGCCAATTTGAGCGAGTGTTGACTTAATTTGATTACGTGCAGTAGGGGAGTCATCAACAATAAGAATTTTATGTCCTTGTAGATGCTGACTGATATCTCTGCTCAATAATTCATCAGAAATTTTAATATTGTAATTAATAATATTCGCGAGCACCTTTTCAACATCAATTATACCGACAAGATGTTTTTGGTTATCACGATGTATTTCACAAATAGCTGTAAGGAAATTATTCTTGCCTACTTGATCGGGTGGTGGCTGAATATCTTTCCATGTCATGTTAACGATATTCATTACTTGTCCGACTAAAAATGCCTGCACCGAACCATTATATTCAGTCACTATTAGGTTACTCAGTTCATTAATATCGGTTTCTTTCATACCTATTGAGGTTCGAAGATCGATAACAGGGATAGATACGCCACGAATAGATGCCACCCCTTTAACATTTATATGAGATCCTGGAAGAGAATTAAGGTGGGGTACTTTAACGACTTCACGGACTTTGAACACATTGATAGCAAATAGTTGCTGGCTGTTAAGCCTGAAGATAAGTAGCTCTAGTCTGTTTTCTCCTACTAATTGGGTTCGTTGATTAACACTGTCAAGAATTGTTGCCATGTTTAACCGTCCTTAGTTAGAGTGATTGGCCTTATAGAGTAATTAAGCTCTATCGACAGATAAAAAGATTTATTGAATGAAATAGAAAGTAAAAAAGAAGGTTTAATGTTAAACAGTGAGCTAACTCTTAATTCTATGATTGTTATTTGAGGATGTAGCAGTATGACTTTAGCTATGATGATCATACAGCTCGTTGCTTCAATGTGACGTAGATTAAATAGACAACAAAAACAGTAGAAAAAAGGGTTAAAATTAACCATTTATTTATATCGCTAAAAAATAACCTCTAATTTTAAAACTTTGGATAAATTAACTCATAATCTGTGATTTTAGTCTTATTGTGATAGTGTTTTCATCTACCTTTCTTCGGGTTTACTGGTAAATCTTCTAAATGTAGCGTTAAAACAAGAATGTTACTTATTTATCAATAGATTAACAATTGGCAGTTATATTAATATAGTCGCCTTTATTTTCAAAGTGTTAAGTGCTTATTGCTTGTTATTTAACAATTAATACATAATTCTTTCAAAAATGAAATCTTTCAATTCATATATACATAATGCGTTCAAAATGAGAAAATATACCTAGTAGCAATATTATTGATTTTTCGCTTCACAATTGGAGAGGCAAATATGAAACTAGCATTGATTTTTTTACTGTCATCGATCGGTGGTGTTTTATCTGGTGACCATTTTCATTCATTTGCTGCCGGCTTTGGTATTGCAGCCATTTCTGTAGGAACAGCATATTGGTTAGCATTTCGTTCAACTCGCTACCCGCAATTAGCATTATTATTACTGTTAATGGGAATGATGGCTAAACTTTCCGTAACGATTGTAGGCGTTATGTGGGGATTAAAAGCTGAAGTGATTAATTCACCGTTTGTATTCTCGTTATCTTACTTATTCTTCTCTATTGTTGTTACATATGGCTACTTTAAATTAAGAGAGTTTCAAATGTCTATGGCTGGTAAGCGTGTTGTTATCAATACACAGCAAGAAGAAAGAGATGAAAGTAACAATAAAACGCCAAGACACTTATCTCAACTCTCTACTAATTAACTATAAAGTTTAGATAGGGCAATAATTAATCAAATTTTAAGGCCAAGTCAGAGATTGACTTGGCCTTTTTATTTTTAACCTGCTTATAAATAGTCTTTAATCAATAGCTACAGGCTATCGCTAGATAGAAGCAATAAAAAAATCCAACGGTAAGATCACTGTTGGATTTTAATCAGATACCAAGTTAACTATTTTACGTGGCTAACTTAGAAAACGTGTTTACCCATTTGGAAGACGTGCTTAACTTGATTGTCGTCAGAAAGCAACGTGATGTTTGCTTTGTAGCCTTCTTTTAACATACCGTACTCGTTTTCGATCTTAATCGCTTTTGCTGGGTATAGTGTAGCCATACGTAATGCTTCTTCACGAGATAGGCCAACGTGATTAATCAAGTTGTTTAAGCCTTGAATCATCGTAACTGCAGCACCAGCAATAGTACCATCAGCGTAGAAACACTTACCATCTTTAACGTAAGCTTTAAGACCTGCCATATCGAACTCAGTCATGTCTGTACCAGCAGGTGCAACAGCATCAGTTACCATGAATAGTTGTTCACCCATGATATCATGTGCAATTCGAACAGAAGGGTATGAAGCGTGAATACCATCAACGATAATACCTGCATGTGGCTTTTTATCGAAAATGTAGCCAACAACGCCAGGTTCACGAGAACCAAGTGGTGTCATCGCGTTATATAGGTGAGTTGCCATTTCTAGGCCTGATTTCTCATTTACTTGATCGTAAGTAGCGTTAGTGTGACCAAGAGAAACGGTAATGCCTGCTTCACGAACAATATCGATTACTTTTTGTGACGTATTTTCAGGAGCAACGGTTAAAACACAAATTTTATCTGCGTTATCAGCAAGGTAGTGGGCTGTTTTTTCGTCAAGCTCACGAATGAATTCTTCACGGTGTGCGCCTTTTTTCTCTACGCTGATAAAAGGACCTTCAATGTGAAGACCTAAAATACCTTGTTGTTCAGGCTGCTCTGTAGCTTCAACCATTTCAAGTACTTCAACTAATGAAGCACCGTCACTTGTAATAAAAGTTGGTAAGAACTGAGTTGTACCACTTTTTAAGTTGGTCTCGTTCATGATCTCAAGTGTTTTACTACTTATTGCAGTATTAAGTAGTACGCCACCACAGCCATTAATCTGAAGATCAATAAAGCCAGCAGAAGCTAAGAAGCCTTTACCATCAACCACTGTTTCAGGAAGTTCTGATTGGTTTACGTCAGCCATTGGAATGATACGTTGAATAACATCATCTTTAACAAAAATAGCTTGATTGTTAAGAGTCGTTTGTCCATCAAATACATTAACGTTGATAATTGCGATCATGGGTATCTCACTTGTAAATTGGTACTGCTAACAACAAGTGTCACAGTAAATACATCATCTTTTATACAATGTCTCGTCAATTGAACTTAAATGGCAACGACACATCGATTGAAAGCATTAAAATAATCTTATTTTTCTATGTGAATTAAGATACCTGTTTAGTTAATGATTCGTCAAATCCTTTCATTAAATAAACAGCAAAAGTACCCATAATTGGCCTTTAAATATTCACTGAAAGCATGGTGGGGAATGATTTTTTTAATTAGACAATAAGTGGGCTATTCTTATTTGTACCGTAATTGTATAGTAATTGATATATATATCATCACTTTATTCCAGGTATATCAGTATGCGCTATCTGTAGGGGGAGATGATTATATGACATTCCCTAAGGCAGTTTAGTAATTGGTTATTGCACTAGGAACATTAGAGGAAAGCATATATTACCACCTAAGATTGTGGTATTGGGTGTCAATGTTTAGTTTTGGGCGGTAACTCGCCGCTGCTTTTTTTTGGGCTGTTTTTTCTGCTGTCTTTTGTCACTAAGTGGCTGCTCGGATATTACAGATGTCGTTGCTCCACAGAGCTTATAACATGGTTTTAGTTTAACTTATTTAGCCATGCCGGTTATTGCCACTATGTTGACGTCATTGATGTTAAAAATACGGCCGCTTGATTAATAAACAACGCTTTTTACTGATAAACAAAAAGGCATGACGCGAGAAGTTATCCTTTTTCTTTTTGCACTCAAGTGGGCATTTGGGCAAAATAGCGCCTTCTCATTATTAGTACTGTTAAAGCGCTTATTTAAGCGTTCGTTACTATCCATACTGTATAGGAGTTGTCATGCTGTGGATTGACTGGCCATTTTTATTGTCTCAGGTGTTATCTCAATTTTCTATTGGCGCGTTTATTGTCATTGGCGTGATTATGCTATCGGGGAAACTATGTTTTGGACAATCTGATAGGGTACTTAAAAACTTTCCCCTGATCTGGTTGTTGTTAATTACTGCAATGTTATTGCGAGAAGGCATGTTAATGCTATCGCAAATCCATAGTCAATCAAGTTTTGGTCTTGATACCTTTTTCTGCTTAACAATTTTGATTTTTACCATGGCTTATTGGTTATGCGAAAAACATTTAATTGGCAGTGATAAATGGCGTAAGTCTTTTTTATTCTTGATCGTGGTTTGGAGTGGACTGTACTTTATTGAAGGGGTGATTAATCATGGTATTAGTTACTCGCTAGCCATTCAGTTTATCGCCAATGTTCTTATAGGTGGAAGCTTAGTCGCACATTGTATGTTAGTAAAATCTGAGCATAAGTTAACAAAACTTAATACCTTTTTACCTGTATGTGGTTTAGTACTTGGTGTTGTGACGATACTATCGAATATGCAGGGTATGAGCTTATTGGTACATCAGGCTGAACTCGGCAACTTAACGGGCTTTGTCGTACGAATTTCAAGTATTGGCTTGCTGGTTTTAGCATTAAGCTTATGGTTAATGCCGATTATTACAAAGAGTAAACCCGTTACGGTGATGCTCGTTATCAGTAGTGTTATTATGTCTGCAGCGAGTTTCCTTATGGCTCTATCAATCTAGTAACAGTGTCAATAACAGCTCTACTAATATCAATGCATTAAAGGCATAGCGTTATTCTATAATGCAATGCCTTTTTATTACACTTTCAGCTAAAAAGGTAAGCGCTGCTTACTTAGACAACGTTCACTTAATTAAATTGAGTAAGGCTTTGAATCTACCGCCATTGGCGACCCGCTGTAATTCGAACAATACCATTTCTGTTGTACTGATTTGTGCACCTGCACGTTGCATTTTATTCACTGCAATCTGTTTGTTTTCTTCTGTCCGTGAACTTATCGCATCACTTACTACAGTGACTTGGTAGCCTTCAGAAATCAGATCAATAACGGTTTGATAAACACAAATATGTGCTTCAATGCCAATAATGATGATCGACTTACGTTGTTTTAATTGTAGTTGCTCTACAAAACTAATATTTTGAACGGCACTAAAGCTTTCTTTAGAAATGGGCGTTAATCCTTGCTGAGTAAGAGGTTGTGCTATTTGAGGAATCGTTGCGCCAAGTTTATCGGGTAACTGTTCAAGCCATAATGTTGGTAAGTCAAAGAGCTCGGCGCCTTTTACCATAATTTCAGCTTGTCGAAAAAAGTGGTCCTTTTGGTGCATTAGTTGCGCGAGGTTGCCTTGTATGTCAACCACAACCAATATTGAATGGTGAATATCAAGCATTGCGCGATTCCTTATGTCTATTGAAAAAGTAATGGTTTGTAACCATATTGCTCTTTACAGTGTTGTTTAGAAACGGAACAATGCAAAGTGACTAACGTAAAATAAATGTAAACAAAGGAAGTATTGTCAGATTATGGCTGAGAGAAAATCAAACCCGTTAAGTGAAATTGTTTTTAACGTTATTATACCGTCAGTGATTCTGATGAAGTTTAGTGGTGGTGATCAACTCGGTGCGGTAGGCGGATTACTAGCAGCATTGGCATTCCCTGTTATTTTTGGCGGTTATGAGCTTATTCGTTATAAGAAATATAACTTTATAGCTTTGCTAGGTATTGTCAGCGTTCTTCTAACAGGCGGTATAGGTTTACTTGAACTTGATACTAAGTGGTTAGCGATTAAAGAAGCCTTGATCCCTGGACTTATCGGAATTGTTGTTTTTGGCTCAACATTTACCAAGTTTCCAGTTGTACGCAAATTAGTATTAAATGACAGCGTGCTTAATTTAGGGCTCATAAATGAGCGTTTAAAAGAAAAGAACAACGAGCATTTATTTGATCGCTGTCTAACGCAGTCTAATTACATGTTTGCTAGCACGTTTCTTTTTTCATCTGTGATGAACTATATTCTGGCGACAGTGATTGTAACCAGCAAATCAGGAACTGAAGCATTTAATGAAGAGTTGGGACGTTTAACATTGTTAAGTTACCCGATGATAGCAATTCCATCTATGTTGATGATGATGGGTATATTCTATTTTGTATGGCGTCAAATTCGCCGTATGACACAGCTAGAAACGGCCGAGATATTTAAGTCGCAGTAATGTCGTTTTTCATCAAAATGTAAGCAGTGAATCACTCACTGCTTTTTTTGTATCAAAGTAAGGTGTGTTACCGTTTTATTTTTAAGATAATGCTTACAGGGAAAACATAATTCAAACTTTTGAGTAATAATTTAGACATGTAGTTTAAAAACGGACATGTCATGAAGCTAACCTCAATAATATTCACATCACTAGTAATAACGGCTTGCTCAACGATTGAAGTGGCTAACTCTTCAGATAAAGAAGGAATGAAGTTTGTTGATAAACATTGCGCTAACCACCCGTCCCAACGAGGTTCTCATTTCTTTAGCTCATTTCTAGATACCCAATATCAAAAAATTACAGAGCTTAAAGGTTTTATTAGTGATCAAAATTACAAGCAACTCCATATTGCCTTGTCACAATTTAACGAGCACTGGGAAATACTCAACCAGCAAAGTTACGAAGCATGTGAAAAGCTAGCACGTTGTGAATTTATAAAAGAGCAGTACATAGCATCATTTAATAGACAACAAAGAAACAGAATAAAACTTGATGCAGATAAGCAAAATATGTGTGATAAAAGTAGCTTTGAATTTGATTTGAGCCGAGTAAAAATGGTGTCATTTTATAGTGATGTTGAACGTTTAGAGCTTGTTCGTGAAGAGCAATAATCAATATGTGTCACACACGAAGTTCTGTTTAACCTAATATATACAGTGAAATTATATTCTTATAAGTTAATAACTTATTGTACTTTTTTGTGTTTATACTTCTAAACCTGCATGGCATAGGCTATCTGTTTTACGCCTGTTTAATACTGAAAAATATCAAAAATTCCCCTAAAAGCACTTTTAATGATATTGTATTTGACACTATATTGTTAAATATAGAGATATTTTAAATTGAAGTTTTATTGTCGTAGCGGGTAGTTACGTTATTTTATCATTAATTCTAGGGGGATATTATGGCTTCAAGCCGTAAAATTAGTAAAGAGAGAATGGCGCTGAAGATATCATTAGTAGGAACAATTTTTGTTGCTACGCTAGGTATTGGTTACGGTCTGTATGTTGGTTCTAATGCTATTTTATTAGACGGTATGTTCTCTTTTTTAAGTATGGGGATGACAGGACTTAGTCTTTATACGGCGTACTTAGTTTCAAAACCGGATGATGAACAGTTTCAATTTGGTTATGCCCATTTTGAACCTCTTATCAACGTGGTAAATGGTCTATTAATTTTAGTAACATGTTTATTTGCCTTTGTGACGGGCATACAAACAATAATGCAAGGTGGTCACGACATTATTTTGGGAGACGCGATTGTCTATGCTGTTCTTTCAACCGTCAGTTGTTTTTCGATTTACTTTTTTGAAACCTCTATCGCACGCAGTGTTGATTCCGAATTAGTCCGAGTTGACTCGCAAGAATGGTTAGTTGACGCGATCTTAAGCGCTGCAATATTGGTTGGTTTTATCTTAGTTATTATATTTGATGCAATGGGTTATTCTAAGTGGAATGCCTATGTCGATCCCATTCTTGTTACAACATTATCAATCGCAGCATCAGTATTACCGATAAAGGTATTAAGACGAAATTTAAAGGAAGTATTGCTTGTCGCACCACAAGACAGTGTTCAAGAGCACGTCGATCAAGTTATTGCAGAGCTTTCTGAAAAGTATGACTTCGATGATTATACTCATCATTTTGCTAAAATCGGTCGTCAGTATGATTTAGAAATTAACATCTTGGTAAAAGATGAAAAAAGATGGACGACAAAACAACAAGATAATATTCGTCAAATCATATGGGATAAGTTGGAGGCCGATCTTGGTGAAACATGGCTTTCTGTTAGTTTTACCGGTCAAGAACGTTGGCTGTAACATAGTCTAAATAGAACTTAGGTTTAATGTTAGGATAATTGACTGCGAATCAGGGCTTATCCTAACTAACATTTTGTAATTATACTTTTTCGAATCATTTATATTGAATTTTACAAAATGATAACCACTGTGGTGAAATAGATATAGGAATCTTGTATTATTTCTTCGCTCTAAAAATTATCTTTGTTTAATTAAACACGAAATAAGAGTTAATTTTTAGCCAATGTTGAAAATTATTTTTATCACAGGTGAATCATGGACACTGCTTTAGTTATAGCATTCATTGTGGGTGCATTTTATATCATTCTTAAAGAAAAAAAATGCACTAAGAATATTGATTATAGCAAGGATAGTTTATAATCCTTATTGCGAAGAACAGAAATTAAAAAAAGCGCTATGATTAGCGCTTTTTTTATTGGCAAAAAATGAAACTATTATTGTGATTTAAATCTTATTTTAATGAAATAGAGATAAATTAAAGTTTAAGTTTAACAAACATTATTATTTCATTGATAAGTTTTTTGAGTATATTCTATTCTAATTTGGTATTTAATTTGTAAAAGTTTGACTGTGTTGATTTGTTTTTATAAATTAGAGTGTAAGTCTTAAGTTGAAATGAATATTTTATAACATGTGATCTCTGCTGGTATTTAATCTTCTCTATGGCTTGTCTAATAATGCTTTAGGTTTTAACTTTATTATAAGTAATGATTTTTATAGAGATCTACATGGATGGTAGATTATGAATAATAACAATGATGGTTTATTCAATGTTTAAGAAAGAGAGATTAACCAAAACGATTGATGATATTTTTTTGATGCGATTTTCAGGCCATATTGGTATTGGTTTAATGTTTTTTGTTATTTTAGTCGGTTTTGGTTTTACGACTCTCGCACCATATTTTGCAACTAAGCATTTATCAACAAAAATTCAAACAGATACTGATGAATTGGTTAAAACTCATATTCAAAATATAGGCGATTATCAAGACTTTATTACGAATCTTAGCCGCAATTTTGATTTTACGTGTAGTGAGAAAGAGCAGGAGCAATTAAAACGTATTGCCTATAGTAATTATCTTATCCGTAAGATTTCTTTAACCCCCTCAGGCAAAAGTACTTGTTCGAGTTTTTATGAAAAAAATCATGGTCAGCATGTTGAATCTCGGAAAATTAAAACTTATGGCAATATGATGTCGTTATGGTTATCTTCTGAAAAAAATAGTCTGCAACGTATTTTTGAAGTTCGGTGGCAAGGTAACAAGGGGAGTTTGGTTCTGTCCTTAGAACCCATCGTTGAAGAAATCTTACGAAATAAATACTGTGAAGGTTGTGTTTTAACATCTATATCAGCAGATAATGAATTGGATCGATTAGGTTGGCAAGGTGATAATAAATCATACACGGCTGAACCTATATATGAAGTTTTAATGCCTAATGGTTTGAAATTTTCTAATTACATTAAGTTGGAATTATTAGATAAAGAGTCACAATTATTAAGGATGCCTCTCTTTTTAGCTGGTGCATTTATTGCTGGATTTTTAATTTTGTTGCGGCGTTTATTCATTAGACGACGTTTATCGTTACATGCATTAGTACAACGAGGGATAGTTAAACGTGAGTTCGTACCCTATTACCAACCTATTATTAATTTAAAGGCCAAAGAACTTTATGGTTGTGAAGTACTTGCTAGGTGGAAGAAAAAAGGGGCTGGATTAATATCACCAATGGAATTTATTCCTTACGTTGAAAAAAGTGGACAAATTATCCCTATTACTAATTTATTAATTGAGAAAGCGATTAAAGATTTGAGTACTATCAACTGGCAGTTAACCGATAGAGTGATCAGTATTAATCTTGTACCGCAACAATTAGAAAATATACAGATAATGAATGAGTCATTAGCATTATTCAGCAATTCAAAGATCCCTATTAAACAGGTTGCTTTTGAAATTACAGAACGAAAACAATTTGAAGATCTTACTATTGCCTCTGAGGTTATCCAATATCTTAAAGCTCAGGGTATTGATATTAAATTAGATGATGCAGGCACAGGGTATGGTGGGTTCAGTTATATTCAAGAATTGAACTTGCGGAGTTTAAAAATCGATAAGATGTTCGTTGAAAATATTGGTACGACGGATATAAAACTTTCTCTGCTTGATTCTATTATAGCCTTCGGCAAACAGGCTGGAATGGAAATGATAGCAGAAGGCGTCGAGACGAAAGAGCAATCCGATTACCTTGTTGAGCGTGATGTTTATCTTCAGCAGGGGTATTATTTTGGTATGCCAATGAATGCTGAAGAGTTTTCGATTTATAATATTGAGATTAAAAATAAGAATAAGCTTTTGGCTATTTAGATAAGATAACGAGTTATGGATAAAGAAAAGCCGACATAATGTCTAATGCCGATCGTTTAAGGTACTTGAACGATCCTAAGATTGCGTAATAATCCCTACCAACGTTTGTTGGTAGGGATTTTTATATGTTAGTTGATGAGTTAAACCAAGCGCATGAAACGATGGAAAATAGTAGTAACTATGAGTCTGTTGTTAATGCTATTGAGATGGAATGGATTGAACAGGCTCTTCATAATACTAACAAAGCAAGTATTCGGCGTCGCCGATTACCAGCTCAACAAGCCGTATGGCTCGTCATTTGGATGGGTTTACAACGCAACAAGTCTATCAAGGAAGTATGCAGCTCTCTAGACTTAGCACTCCAACCTCAACCCGAGAATAGTTGGTCTAGAGTTGCGCCTAGTGTCCTCACAGACAGTCGACGTCGATTAGATGAAGCTCCCTTAGCTGCGCTTTTTAAGACCGCTGTTTCGGCGTGGGAAGCCGATGCACTTCAGCTAAACATCGTCCTAAACCTCAATGTTCTTGCTGTCGACGGTACGACTTTTCGATGCCCTGACTCAGAAGAAAATGCTGAATCATTTGGCTTCATTTCTAAGAGTTACAAACCTTACCCTCAGCTTCGATTAGTTGGACTGATGGCTGCTGAAACTCGCATGATGCTGGGCGCATCATTTGATGCGTGCAATGTTGGTGAAGTGACATTAGCGCATCGCCTGCTAACTGATGTTCCCGCTAATTCACTAACCTTATTTGACCGTTGCTATTTCTCTGCAGATTTACTGATTAACTGGCAAGAAGCGGCAGTTAATAGTCACTGGCTAACACCAATAAAACGTAAGCTTCGTTATGAAGTCATTGAGGAATACGCTGACAACGACATGCTCATCGAGATGCCAATATCCCCGCAGGCGAGAAAGAAGAACTCTGAGCTGCCTGCCACCTGGCAGGCAAGGCTTGTACTGTACAAAGATCCTGCGGGTGAAATTGAAGGTTTTATTACCTCTTTGGCTGATCCAAATCAGTACCCACTCGAAGAGCTACTGCGTATCTACTGGCAACGCTGGGAGATAGAAGAAGGCTTTGGTGAGATAAAACAAACTCAGTTGCAAAGCGAAGTTACCCTGAGAAGTCGATTCCCATCTGGAGTAAAACAAGAACTCTGGGGGGTATTGCTAGCATATAACTTAGTGCGACTAGAAATGGTACAGATAGCCGCAGATGCTGATGTGAAGCCGACTCGAGTGAGTTTTACGGCAGCAATTAACCTCATTGACACCCAGCTTAGGTGGTTAGCATTAAGTCCAGATGGAACACTCCCTGCCAAACTAAAGCAAATGCGTGAGGCCGTCAGTCACTTTATTCTGCCGGACAAAAGAAAGGACCGAACGTTTCCACGTTCAGTCCTCTTTGTGCCATCCAAGTACCCGTTTAGGTATAAACGATGATGCTTATCCGAACGGCATTAGACATAATGTCGGCTTTTTTGTTGGTAATGATTACAGTAACCACGTGTTAAACGTTTTTCTCTTTCCACTCTTGTGCAAGACGAGAAACGGCATCTTGGCTTTCTTTCCACATACGAGTATTGATCAAATCACTATACTCAGCGGTTGGTTTTTTTAACAATGTTTCTAAAATAGGGACTGGAATCTGTGGTAATCCATCAAGGGCCTGTACAGCACCTTCACGGTTATTACATAACATCACCATGTTACAACCAGCTTCTTGAGCTGCGATAGCTCGTTCGCTATAGCTGCCTAATACGTCAGCTCCTTTCATATTAAGATCATCAGAGAAGATCACGCCTTTAAAACCTAGCTCTTTACGTAATACCTGTTTTAACCAATATTCTGAACCACTTGCAGGTTTTTCGTCATAAGCATCAAATACAACGTGTGCTGGCATGATGCCTTGCAGCAGGTTGTTTTCAATGAGATGTGTAAATACGGTCATATCATGGTTCTTAATATTATCCCGTGAATCGTAAGGCGTTTCTAAGTGAGAGTCGGCTATCACACCACCATGACCAGGGAAGTGTTTACCGGTTGCAGCCATGCCAGCCTGCGCCATACCACTTACAAATTGGCTTGCATAACGGATAATGTCTTGTGGGGAATTTGAGAAAGCGCGATCACCGATCGCTTTACAGTCGTAACCAAGATCAAGTACAGGCGCAAAACTAATATCAATATCCATCGCGAGTAGTTCAGCAGCCATTAGCCAGCCACCTTGCTTAGCAAGCACTTCTCCATTTTTAGACGCTGCAAAAGCGCGAGCAGGTGGTAGTTGGGTAAATTCTTCGCGGAAACGTTGAACACGTCCGCCTTCTTGATCGACACCAATCAGTAAAGAGCGTTTAGCCGTTTTTCGAATCTCTTTAACTAACGCTCGAAGTTGCTCACGATTGTCATAATTTCGGGCGAAAAAGATGATACCGCCTACTGTAGGATGTTGAATAATTTCGCGTTCTTCTGCATCAAGTTCATAACTTGATACATCAAGCATTAAAGGTCCCATGACGGCACTCCGAGTAACATTATATTAGGCGATAAATTACCATAGTCAGTTTTATCCGCAATTTTTAATGTGAATTTAGGCATCATCATAATGGAATTTTTTAGGGGATGAACACGGTTTAATCATTTCCAATATCAGTATTAAATTAAAGTAATTATGGTGATCTTTGTTGATTATTTTATGAAATGGAATGTAGTATTACTTTCTTTGTGTGATCTTAGTTGATTAATTTGAACAGGTCTTAGGTTACACTCAATACAATTCTGTCATCGCAAAAGAGTGAGTCATGTCGGTACTTATAGCAATCGCTTTAACAACAGGAATTTTATCTGGGATTTGGGGCTGGGTAGCTGTATCTCTGGGCTTATTAAGCTGGGGAGGATTTCTTGGCTGCACGACATATTTTGCTCTTCAGCGCGATGGTATAAAAGGCGTTGGGTTAAGCATTGCAACAAACTTAAGCGGTGTTTTTTGGGCGATGGTGATCATTAAGTTATCATCTTTAGTTCATTTTGAGATTATTGGTTACGTTGTCACTGCTCTAGTTGCATTTATGATGTGCGCACAAGCAAAAAAATCGTGGTTATCTTTTATCCCTGGTACCTTTATAGGCTCATGCGCAACGTTTGCTGCAAATGGTAATTGGCAATTGGTTATACCATCATTGGTTGTGGGTGTAGTATTTGGCTATTTAATGAAAAGTTCTGGTTTATGGCTACACGCGAAACTCGCAGAAAAAAAAACGGCTCGCGCTGAAATAGAGTTACCCATCACCCAGGATTAAGTAAACAATCTTACATATTGCTCATTAACCAGCTTTATAAAAATGCCGCTAGATTTATGCTTAAAAAAGCGATTAATCAGCGGCATTGTTATATGTAATGATAAATTTATATTTGTCTATTTACGATGTATTAGCTATGACTAGGCACAAAAATACCATTACGCTCGATACACAGCTTTTTCAATGCTGGTCGGTGTTGGTCTTTAGACGCTAATACACAAACTCGCATTCCCTCATTCAGTAATTGTTTCGCACGAGCGATGACGTTCTCGTGTTCGTAACTTTCACGATCAGCATCTCGACGGCAAAGGTCGACAAAAATATCATTCTTCCCTTCAGGGTAGAGAACAAACTCTGATTGCTGCATCAAACGTAATGCTTTCAGTGTTAATAATTCAGGGTCGTTACCTGTTTCGATTAAATACAAGTTAGCGCCTGTATCTTGGTATGATGCTAATAATTCACTAAAAGCCTGTTCTAATTCTTGCTCTGTTGTTGCTGTTTCAACTGCTGGTAGACGAAAGAATGTCTCCCAGAACTTTCGACGTTCATCAACGGTTTTGTAATGCTGTTTTATTCGAGTACGCTGCTGTCCTGAATAATGAGCTAATAAGCTTAAGTTTTGTGGTAATTGTGTTTCGAAACGTTCTCGTAAGTAACGAACCAAAACAGGTGATGCGCCACCACTTGAAATGGCAACTTGCATTGGTGAACGATCAATCATGGATGGCGTTATAAAATCACAATATGCAGGATCATCAACAACATTTGTCCATATCTTTAATGCATTAGCATCATGATAAACTTGATGGTTGAGTTCACGAGAATCGGTTGTCGCCCAAACTTGGTCAAATTGTGTAAGAAGTGACTTTTTATAACGGGCTTTTAGATATTCAAATTTACCTTCATCGAGTAGTGATACAAGATGAGGGTGAAGCTCTGGCGAGACAAGCGTAATGTTAGCTTGGGCTTTAAGTAATAGATCTACTTTGCGGCAGGCCACTTCACCACCACCCACGACTAATACTTTTTTATGGGTTAACTTTAGAAAAACAGGGAAAAAATCCATTTCGTATATCCGTCAAATCGCTCATTTTTATTTTGAGTTGTGCAACAAGCTAATGTTTACTAAGAAATCAATCAGTTCATAAAGGTTACTAATTTAGTACCATGAAAAGATTATTAAGAGCAAGTTTAACATTGTAATCATTTAGCTGTGTTTAGTTACCTTGGTTTCGGCGATAGTAAAGTATGAGAAGAGTTAGCAGGAGGCTATAAAAGGTTACTGTACCGCCACTTTCTGTTTGTTCTGCAGCCGCAGTTACGACAGTTTGCGTATTGTCTCTATTATTTGAAGGATCTTTTATTACGGCAAAAGGATCGATATTCAGCGTTGGTTGTAATGAGGAATCATTAAGTGTGAATGTTGAATTATCATAATCTTGTATTTGTTGTTCTATCCAATCTCGATGGGTAGAAACCTGGGTATATTGCCCTGTAAGCTGATTATATTGGTTTTCTGGGTTGTCATTTCGATTTGAACATTTTGCCCCATTACTGGTTAACCCGATTAACCGAATGCCTTTATCACTATCAGATACTGCTTGATGATTTTGCCAGATAAGCGGGCCGCCAGAATCACCGCTACATACATCTTTAATTAAGCCATTAATGTTTGAATCTGCGCAGACAATATGTTCATTACCGATATTGAGCCCAACGCATTGGTTATCAGGAACACCGGCTAAACTAATTACTTGTAATGTAGTTGGATAACCTTTTCTAAGAGTGTCTCCCCAACCAGAAGCAATAGCAGTGACAGGAGAATCCATATTGGTCGCCCAAGTGTTGCTGAATATATTATCAGCTATGATTTGTTCATTAGGAGTAGCTAGTTTAACTGACTGGGCAATACCATACATTGAACGATTAACGCGAAAGAGCGCTATGTCATTGATAAAATTGTCTTCATTATAATTAGGATGACTGATCTTCTTTACGATATTAAAAAAATGCTTTTTATCAAGATTTGCAAAATTACCATCTTGAATCATGCTTGTACCAACGATGGCAATATCACTAATGTTTGATGAGTTGCAGTGTGCTGCTGTTAGTAACCAATACTCACTTATCACAACAGCGCCACAGCTGACACTGTCGAAACCTTTTTGTTTGAGTGCCGCTTGCCAAGGGATCAGTTGTGAATCATAAAGGGTAGCATCGGTACCATTAATGGCCTTTGCTGTTGCTTGTGCATTAACTGGTGTATTCGCTAACGCAGATGATTGGTAGCTAAAAGCAGCAAAAATACCGACTAAGTACGTTAATTTTTTTAGCCATAAATGCAATGTCATGTGCAGCTCCATCTTGAACTGTTGTTTATTAAAGCGTAGCTACAACTGTTTAAAAAATTACTAGTAGCGTGTCATTTATCGCAAAAAAATGAATTTGTATTATTTTCGATACATAATAGTGATAACTGAACTCCAGAAAAATTTTGCTGATGAATTTAGAATCTACGATATATTTTCATTATCTGGATTGAGTTATGTTTAAATCATGTATTGGTTTTGGTATTGCAGGTAACTTTGCTGGGCATTTAGAACAAGCGGGTGAAGCGAGGGATTTTTTAGATATAGAAGTAAAAGAAGAAGTTCAACCCAAAGGCATTTTTCCTTTTTATGTGCCTTCTAATACAAATTCATTCTTAACGGTATACCCACTTTCATCTACGCGCATTACGCCATCAAACAACGCTGATAATTTACAGATTGAGCCCGAAGTTGCGCTTATTTGTGATATTAAATATCAACAAAAAAGTACTGGTGAAATCAATGTTGTTAGTTTAATTCCACGTCAGTTTGCAGCGTATAATGATTGTTCTATTAGAAAGCCTGATGCGAATAAAATTAGTGAGAAAAAGAATTGGGGAGCAAACAGTAAAGGGATTTCAGAAACCTTGATTGATATCGACCATTTCCAAACTGGTGGGATATTAGATCGTTTCCGTATCGCAAGTTTTCATCGTTCTAATGGTCAACTTCATTGCTATGGTGAAGATAGCCCAGTAGTTGGATATAGCTACTTTCACCAAAAGCTGCTTGATTGGGTTATTGAACGTATGAATCACCAGCAGGATATTGGGCCAACTGAAAATATTAACGCGCTACTAAATCAAGCTGATCACCCAAAGCAAGCCATTATTAGTATTGGTGCAACTCGCTATACACCATACGGAGAAACACACTTCTTACAACCAGGCGATGCCAGTATTGTGGTTGTATATGATGGCATTTTATATAGTAGTGCAGATGTACTGCGTATGGCTGAAAACAATGATTGGCAAAGTAATGGGCTATCTGTATTGGTACAAACTGTTGATTAAGTAGTAAGATCAATTTGGTTAATAGCATAAACAAAGGATCCGTCATGTCGACATCAGTACCACATCAAGACTTAGTTTCAGTGCAATGGTTACATCAAGCATTAGCGAATAATGCACAGAACAATCTTGTCGTATTAGATGCTACGTCTTTTATGCCCGGCGTTGATCGCTCTCCAGAGCAAGAGCTGATTGAACAACGTATTCCACGTGCACGCTTTTTTGATTTTAATAACAAGCTAGCCGATCCAGATACCGATTTACCGCATATGTTACCGTCGGCTGAGCAGTTCTCACTCGAGGTAAGCAAACTAGGTATTAGTAATAATACCCATGTCGTGATTTACGATAGCTTAGGCATGTTTTCAGCGCCACGTGGCTGGTGGATGTTTAAAACGATGGGACACAATAATGTTTCTGTTTTAGATGGTGGGTTACCGGCATGGATAGAAGCAGGGCTTGAACTCGAATCAGGTGAACTAGAAAGTATAATCCCAATGGATTTTAACGCCCAGTTACAATCAGAATGGGTGATAGATGCTAAACACCTTAATGAATTACTCACTGATAAAAATGTTGCTGTGATTGATGCAAGGCCACGTGCACGCTTCTTGGGCTCAGTGAAAGAGCCGCGTGAGGGCATTCGAAGTGGTCATATGCCTAATGCAAAAAATCTACCGTTTGGTGAATTGCTTGATAATGGCCACTTTATTGCGCTAGCCGAGATAAAAGCCAAGTTTGATGTGTTATCAACACCAGAACAGCGTTTAATTTTTAGCTGTGGCTCAGGTGTGACAGCATGCATTTTAGCTTTAGCTGCAAATTTGATTGGCCGTAAAGCGCTCACTGTTTATGACGGTTCGTGGACAGAATGGGGTGCAACTGAGTGTTACCCCGTTGTTAAATAAATATCGTTAAAATAGAAATATAAAGGCGAGCAGTGTAATAGCATGATAATTAATACTGCCGCCTTATTTCTATTGGTTATTAAGGTGAGGTATTTAATTTGTAACGATCAGGCTTTCTCATCAATAGCAACATAGCCCTTATCTTTGATAATACTTTGCGCTTGGTTAGAAAGGACAAATTTAATAAATTGTTGCGCATCATTGGCTAAGCCTTTTTGTTTAAACATCAACAAAAACGGTCGAGCAATTTTATATTCGCCTGATTCAATATTGGCAGCAGTCGGTAAAACATTATCGTACGAGAGAGCCTTGACTGAATCATCAACAGAGCCAAGAGAGACATAGCCAATTGCATGTTTATTACGTGAAACTAAACTTTTCACCATGCCATTGGTACTTACCACCAGTACGCGTGGGCTGATATTAGAAACAGTAAAGCCAGAAACTTGTTTGGTTAACCCAAAAAAGTGTTCAAATGAAAAACGAGAGCCTGATGCATTTTCACGGCTCACGACTGCCATATCTAAATCTTTACCGTTAATTGATTTCCAGTTAGTGATTTTACCTTGGTAAATAGCAATAAGTTGCTCACGCGTCAGATTTGTTACCGGATTCGCTTTATTTACTACAAGCGCAATACCATCATAAGCAATAGTAATGGCTTTATAGTTATTATCTAATTCAGCACGAGAAATGACACGGGAGCTCATACCTATTTCAGCGGCACCTTGCTTAACAGCATTAATACCCGCGGTTGAACCGATACCTTGAACTTCAATTGTGGTGTCTTTATGCGTTGACGAGTAGGTATCTGCAAGCACATCCATAATGTGACTTACCGATGTAGATCCAACAACGGTGACTGTTTCTTTTGCTTGTACATTGAATGATATACATACGCCTAATGCGAGTAAGCGAATTACGGTTTTAAGCATTTTTTACTCCATGAGCTTCATTATTTCGAGCGTATGTTATTACGATAGTGTGACAGGTTTGTGAATCTCATAACTAAAAGTCATGTGTTGGCGAGTTAATGGTAACTAGAAATAGTCACTGTAAAAGGTTAATGCCATGAGAGTATATAGTTAATATCATTGCCAATATAAGATAAAATTTTGAATCAACTTAGTAAAATGCTAAAGTCGATTAACAGATGTAACATTAAGTGTAGGGATTTACATTTAATGATTGAGGTAGGCGCCGTGCAGCGTTAGTAGGAAATACACAAGGTTGGTTATATGCTTAAAATGGCAACAACAGCAACATCACCGAATAAAGCAATTTTATCTGAACGGATTCAAAAATTGATTAAAGGGCTTTCTAATGGCGTTTATGAACGTGAGGAAGTGATTAAGCTGTGTTTGCTTGCGGCATTAGCAGGAGAGAGTGTTTTTCTTTTAGGGCCACCAGGGATCGCAAAAAGTTTAATTGCAAAACGATTAATTCAGGCTTTTGATGATAGCAAATTTTTTGATTACTTGATGACGCGTTTTTCAACACCTGAAGAGGTGTTTGGACCTTTATCTATTCAAGAGTTAAAAGACAATGGTAAATATGTCCGTTTAATTGATGGTTACTTACCGACAGCACAAGTGGTTTTTCTTGATGAAATTTGGAAAGCCGGCCCTGCTATTCTAAATACGTTATTAACAGTGGTTAATGAACGTACATTCAAAAATGGTCAAGACATACTACCTGTACCTATGCGCTTGTTGATCACCGCATCTAACGAGTTACCTGATGAAGATAGTGGCCTTGATGCTTTATATGATCGAATGCTCGTTCGTGTATTTGTTAATCGTATTCAAGAGAAAAAGAACTTTAAAGCCCTATTGATGGGGGAAGGGCCAACACTACAAGAAATAGATCCAAGTCTCACTATTAAAGATGAAGAGTATGTTAACTGGCAGCAGCATATTGATGAGATCCAATTAAGTGAAGAGACCTTTGAACAAATCTTTAAGCTTAAATCAATGGTTGAAGAGCATGTTAATCAAACCGATGTGATTGATAGTGACAGTGAGTTGTATATCTCTGATCGACGTTGGAAAAAGTCGGTACGGCTATTAAAAGCCAGCGCGTTTTTTAATGGTCGTAGTGAAATCAACCCACTTGATTTGTTACTGTTGCAAGATTGCTTATGGCATAGCCCAGAATCGCGTAATGTTATTTGTAATATCATTAATACATTCGCGACAGAACATGCCTTTAATCAGACTCACTCAAGTTTAGACGCTAATGAAGCAGAAACTATCATCAATAAGATTAACAATGATGTCGTTGAAAAATTGACTGTGCCTTTTACTAAAGAAAGCACTATGCGTAAAGAGTGGTTTAAATATAACTTTGCGACAGCCGCAAGATTTAACGTTAACAACAACCCTCGTATGATCAAATTGGTGATGCTACAGCAAAATCCATCAGTCTCGGAACAAGAGCCGGGTGATAGCCGATGGGTATACGTAGATGGTGATGAGTTTGATAAGAAAATTAGGACGGGTAAATGTGATATTTATGGTTTTGTAAATAAGAACACGCATTTGTGTCGCTTACAATTTGAAATTGATGCGCAAAACCGCCTAACCATTAAAGATATTGCTAATCGCTCGGTATTAGTAGGCATTGCAGGTAATAAAGGTATCACTGAAACTCAGCAACAAACATGGCAAGACGGTGTTGACGGTGCCATGGCAAAAATAGTTGATGCAGAGCATAACATTAAAAAGTCACGTGCAAGTTTCCATGGAGCATTACCGCATAACTTTATCAATGATGCTTTTCCTGCACTGATTGAACAAAGTCTATGTGATGCTGCAGATAAAGTGGCAGAGCTTAAAGGGCTTGTCGAAAAGAGTGCATTTCGCATTACCCATCTTTCTGAGTATTTTGCCAAATAATGCTTGTGGTTAAGCAGTTTATCGTTAGGTGTAATCAACACCTAACGGTAGGCACGAAAAAGGAGAATCGCGTATGCCAGTCTCTGAAGGATTAAACTTCGCATTGATGCTTGCTGAATCAGGCGTTATTGATAGTGCTGTTCATGAAGTCATGGTACGTCCGCAGTTATTAATGGCGGCAGAATCTAGCCCTGGTGTTAAAACGGCGATGAAAAACCAAGTCATGAAATGGCGAGGGCAAATGATCCGTCAAACCGCTAAGGGAACGGTGGTAGAACGGTTTCATGACGAAATAGAGCTTTATCAACAAGTCTGTAAATGGGATCAAGATTATTTTATCGAGCATGCTGATGAAGTCGTAAAAAAGCTGGAAGGGCAGTCTTCGTTTTATTTCAAAGCAAAAAATCTTGTAGCCAAAGAACACCAGAAACATAACCCGATGTTTCAACGATTCTTTTGTGACAAGTGGTATGAGTATATTGCTTATGCCTTAAAAGAAGCGCAAGAATCGGAAATTGAAGAAAATAAAGAAGATTTGTTGAAAGACTTGTATCAGCGTATTGAAACGTTAAAGCAAGTGGAAGAAGTAACTGAAGCTGGCGATGAGAAAAAGGCCGGTCGTTTATGGGATATGGCAAAAGCGAAATTGACGCAGACTGATGTCGATGTCATGAAGAAAATTGCTAAGTTTTTAAAAAACAATAACGGCTTGCAAGATATTGCTGAGAAGTTAGGGCGTATGGCCAGTGAAGTCGATGATCCTAATAAAGAGCGCGTAAAAGCAGAAGAACTTAAACTGGTGGAAGAGAAAAGTGACAATGTCACTGATGATATTGTCGGGATCCATGAAAGTGACGATCTCGCCAAACTCTTACCTAATGAAGCAATGTTTTTAGCCTATCCTGAATTAGAAGTGGTGTTCTATAAACACTTAGCCGATAAACGCTTAATGAATTACCGTATGCAAGGTACGCAGCGTAAACTACGTAAGGTAAAAGCGTATAAGCGACAAACTAAACAGGTAGATCAAGATAAAGGCCCATTTATTGTTTGTATTGATGCTTCAGGTTCTATGTCGGGTTTCCCTGAAAATTGTGCCAAAGCACTGGCTTATGGCTTAATGCAAATAGCACTTGCTGATGAACGTGATTGTTATGTCATTATGTTTTCAACTCAACAGATTACGTACGAGTTGACGAAGCAAGATGGGTTAAGCGAAGTGGTTAACTTTTTATCTTATTCATTTCATGGCGGTACGGATCTTGGTCCTGTATTAGATCAATCGATTGATTTGATGAGTGACGGTAAATATAAAAACGCTGATCTCGTGGTGCTATCTGACTTTATTGCGCCTAGCCAGCCTGAGGCTATGTTAAGCCGAGTAGAAAAACTGAAAGCCCAGAAGAACCGTTTTCATGCCGTTAACCTGTCAAAATACGGCAATCCAGAACTTTTAGAGATGTTCGATCATTGTTGGTCTTATCACCCTTCTAAATTAAGTCAACTAGGTAAATTATTCCGTATTCGTTAATGTTTACATTATTCGCGCTATAGCTTAATCCTGTAACGCTATAGCGCAAATATCTGTTTTTTCTTTTTATGTTCTGCGCTATTTGATTTTAAAGTATTCAAGCAATGCATTACGCCATTCATTACTCTGCCTAAATTGTAGTAATTCTCGGTTTACTGATTCTTCGTAAGGGCTTTGCTCTATTAACGCGATACCATAATTTTGCTTTTCAAATTGATAAGGTAAGACAGTTAATTTTTCATATTTACCGTTTTGTTTTGCGATCTTTAGCTCGTATTTTACGATTGCATCATCATTCACGGCAGCATCGATTTCACCACGTTCTAAAGCATCCAACATTTCAACGACTGTGTCGTATTGACGATGGGCAATACTGTGACGAGTTAAAAATTGCGACGACGTTGAAGCAGTCTTTGCGCCAGTATTAACATTCGCTAAATCGTTGGGGCTTTTTATATCGCTATTAATTAATCCGATAGTAAATGTACTGGCTAAAACTGCGGTGATACTGGCAATAAACAGGGTTGTGAAAACCGCCAGTGCAACGGTTAGTACTCGTCCTGTTAGCGTTTTAAATTCGTAATAATTAAAAGGTCCTTTGGTAATAAATAACAACCCTAGAATAAAACCTTCAATTAATTGCGCGGGTCTTGAACGCATCGAGTAAAGCTTGTCATTAACACGGTGCTCTAATAAATAATAGAGGCCACCGATAATTGCCGCAGCCGTGACAAAAATAGCAATAATGGTTAAGAGGTGTCTGTTAGTTATAATACTTTTAAACGTATCGAAATGACTGGCAGATTTAACAACAATTGCAAGATGCGTTTCGTAAAAAGAGTGCGAAAAATCAATGATTTGCTCTCGTTCTGGTGTGATCGATAAACACGATAACCCAATATCGATTTCTTTTGCCGCAACCGCTTGTAATAGATCTTTTAAAGGGTAATTTTTGAAGGTGTAAGGGATCTCCAACTTTTCAGCTATTTGCTGCCATAGTAAAATACTTAATCCTGTATATTCACCAAATTGATCTTGCATAACAAAAGGAGGGCAAATATAAGTGCCGATGACCAGTTCCTTGTTGCTTAACGCAGCCGTTGTCAGTTCATGTGATGTATCAACAGCTTGATGGTTTGACTTTGAGGTATCCGTTATTGCTGTCACTGGTGTATTTGCGATGGCGATATGTGAATAACTTCCCGCAAAAATAACGATTAATAGCACGAGTAAAGGCAGGTGAGGGTACTTAGCGAGGCGTGGAGAACAGTAAATAACAAAAGTATTTTCTTGCGACATTATTAACTATCCTTTTGTTGTTTTTATTATTAAGTATAAATCCTTTCTCTTGTTTTGATTTTTGTACTGATGCGATATTGGACTTAAAAATGACAAATAAGCAGTGGTAAGAGCTGATAATTTGTATTTTAGAACTAAACAACACGTCAAATTATTAAGATATAGCAATAATAAGTGGACGATTTAGCCATTTATTTAATCATTAACACCTTAAACACTAAGTTTATCATCGATAAGCATGTACAATGCTGCGCTTTGATAAGATCCAATTCTGCGAGAAGCAAAGATGACCCAAAAGAAAAACGCACAGCCTAAGCAAGGCTTACACCCACGTAACCCACATCGTGCGCGTTATGATTTTGCGACACTAATTAAAGCCACCCCAGAGTTAGATCAGCATGTTAGCGAAAATGCTTATGGTGATCTTTCTGTAAACTTCTCCGATCCACTCGCAGTTAAAACATTAAACAAAGCGTTATTAAAGCATTTTTATCAAGTGGATCATTGGGATATTCCTGCTGGTTTTTTATGTCCACCCATTCCTGGCCGTGCCGACTATTTGCATTACATTGCTGATTTATTAGCGCAATCTAACGAAGGGGCGATTCCTCAAGGTAAAGGTATTCGTGGTTTAGACATTGGTATCGGTGCAAACTGCGTCTACCCAATTATTGGACATCGTGTTTATGGCTGGCAATTTGTTGGTTCAGAGATCGATCCTCTTGCTGTGAAATCAGCAAAATTCATTGCAGGTAACAATCCACGTTTAAAAGGCGCTATTCAAATTCGTCTACAAAAGAATGCTGATAATATCTTTACAGATACGATCAATGATGAAGAAGTGTTTGATTTTACGTTATGTAATCCGCCATTCCATAGCTCTGAAGAAGAAGCAATGGCAGGTTCTGAACGAAAAGTTCGTAACCTTGCAGCAAATGCGAATAAGAAACAACAAGCTCGTTCTCGCGGTAAAGTATCGCCTGCTTTTAATAATGCGAAGTCATCAACAACACCTGTATTAAACTTTGGTGGTCAAAAAGCTGAATTGTGGTGTAAAGGCGGTGAAGTCGGTTTTATCAAAAAAATGATCAACCAAAGTGCAAGTAAGGCTACACAGTGCTTCTGGTTTACCACTTTAGTCTCGAAGAAAGAAAACCTAGGCGTACTTTACAAGCAACTTGAGAAAGTGGGTGCGGTTTCGGTAAAAACTATTGAAATGTCACAAGGTCAAAAGATCTCACGTCTTATTGCTTGGACGTTCTTAAACGAAGAACAGCAACAAGAATGGCGCCAAGAGCGCTGGAGCTAATTTAGCTTTTGCTATAAATAAGCGATGTATTTATCAATACATCGCTTTATGATTGGTTCTCATTAATATCCAAAGATTACACAGAATTAGAATCATAGAACATACCACTATGTTAATTTAATGTTGCTTCCTCTAGCAGTCCAATAAGCTCACTCTCTGTTTGCGGTATTCTTGCCAATTCTAATAGAGGAGAATCACCTCCTTTCAGCATATAAGCCGTATTTGTGCAGTGATCATGATGGAACCATTTACCGTTAATACAAAGATCGGTATAGCATCTTTTATCTTTTCTTAATTTCATACCACCTCCTGTTAACAATAAGCTTCTTTCCAAATCATCATGATGATTTAGATCAAGTTAAGGTATTGTTAATTAAATATTAACGATAAGTGTGTTTTAAGCCTTATAGGCGCTCTCATTCGCCATCACAATACTTATACAATAAAAAAAACTTGTACAAGGTGATCTATTTGTCTACATTGATTGTACAACAAGAAATAACTGTACAACTTTGGAGGCGGGTATGGGTATCCCTGTAGGAATCAGTTCATGTGTATTAGGCGAGAAAGTACGCTTTGATGGCGGGCATAAACGTAATCGTTTTGTAGCAGAAGACTTAGCTGAATACTTCAGCTTTAGAGCGGTATGTCCTGAAATGGCTATTGGGATGTCTACGCCGCGTCCGGTGATTCGTTTACAAGATAATGGCATTGAAGTACGGCTTGTTGATAGTAAAGATAATGCTATTGATCACACTGATAAAATGAAGGCGTTCGCCGATGAAATTATACCTAGTTTTGAGTGGTTACGTGGCTATGTGGTGTGCGCTAAATCACCTTCTTGTGGTATGGAACGAGTTAAATTGTATTTAGAAAATGGTAACTCAGTACCAGGCGGATCTGTTGGTATCTATACCAAGCGTCTAATGGAAGCAATGCCATGGTTACCTATTGAAGAAGATGGCCGACTATGTGATCCAGTACTGCGAGAGAATTTTATCTTCCGTGTTTATGCACTTGATGATCTCTATCGTAGTGTTGACGGTGGTATTACTCGAGGAAAAATCATTAAGTTTCATTCTCGTTACAAACTTTGCTTAATGGCACATCATCAAGAGTCTTATCGTTCGCTTGGACGCTTAGTATCGAAAATTCATGAGTGGGATGATTTAATTGAGTTCTTCTTAACTTATCGTCAGCAATTTATGGACGCTCTGAAAAACCGTGCAAGCCGTAAAAATAACACCAACGTGTTAATGCATATTCAAGGTTACTTTAAACGTGATTTAGATAAGGATCAAAAAGCAGAGTTACGTGATGTAATTATGCGCTATCGTGAGGGAAATATTCCTTTAATTGCCCCGCTAACACTTATTAATCATCACTTAACAGTAAACCCTGATGAATATCTTGCAACGCAAGCATATTTATCTCCTTACCCTGAAAAACTAAAGCTTCGTTTCTCATTGTAATAATGAAATTAAGGGTAAATATAGTGAATCAATTCAACCCTAAAAAGTTGTTAAACAGTAAGTGGACTGCTGCAGTCCCTAAAAATAAAGAAAAACATTTTATTATTACTGAACTTGAAATTAACGAGGAAGGTAAGGTACTTCATTGCACGATGGAAGCAGTAATGTCTAAACGTGAATTTATAATTAATTGGCAAGATTTAAGAAATACTTCGTTATGGCATCAAGGGTGGAAATAATGTGAGCAATGTTATTAATAGAAAAGATGTAACTAATCATTACAGCATTATTACATTCAATATTATTTTATAGCAATATTATCCCTAATTATTTTATGGTTTATATGGTTAAGCGTCAACGGAGTATTTATGGCGATTATAGTAGGAATAAGTGGTTGCCTTTTAGGACAACAAGTACGTTTTGACGGTGGTCATAAGCGTTTCAAATTCGCAGACGAAGAGTTAAGTGATTATTTTGAGTTCAAGCCTATTTGTCCAGAGGTTGGCATAGGCATGACAATCCCACGTCCAGTTATTCGTTTATTAGATAACAGTATTGATGTTCGTTTAGTTGATAGTAAAGATAATACACTTGATTATACTGACAAAATGAACGAATTTACTGATAATGTTTTACCTTCATTAGAAACATTGTGTGGTTACATTGTATGTGCCAAATCGCCTTCTTGCGGTATGGAGCGAGTTAAACTTTATCTTGATAATGGTCACTCAGTACCTGGCGGTTCTGTTGGTATTTATACTAAACGCCTTATGCAGAAAATGCCTTGGTTACCGATTGAAGAAGATGGTCGCTTATGTGATCCGGTATTAAGGGAGAACTTTGTTTTTCGGGTTTATGCACTTAATGATTTATATGAGAGTGTTAAAGGTGAGGACGGAATTACTAGTAATAAATTAATGAAATTCCATGCTCGTTATAAATTAGCGTTGATGGCAAGCCACCCAGCAACGTACCGTAAGCTTGGTCAGTTATTAGCTAAAAGTCATCAATGGAACGATATTAATGCGTTCTTTGTAGAGTATCGTCAATTATTAATGGACGGTTTAAAGCATCGTTCAAATTGCAAAACGAATACGAATGTACTGCTACATATTCAAGGTTACTTTAAACGTAATTTAGATAAACAACAAAAAGCAGAATTACGCGATGTTATTATGCGCTATCGTGAAGGTAACCTGCCATTAATCGCACCGTTAACACTCATCAATCATCATTTAGCATTAAACCCTAATGAGTATTTATCAAAACAAGCTTATTTAGCGCCTTATCCTGAAGCATTGAAGTTACGTTATTCATTATAAATACGTATTGTGGTTTTTAAGATATAAACGCCATATGTTGAACTAAAATAACCATTAGGCTACATCAATAGATTATTAAATGTAGTCTGTATACTTATTATTCTTTTCAATTATTCAAGGTAGAAAAATGAAAGACGAAACGCTATCCATTCACAGTGGTTACGAAACCGATCCGACAACTAAATCAGTCGCAACACCAATTTATCAAACGGTAGCCTACGAGTTTGATGATGCACAGCACGGTGCTGATCTTTTTAATCTTGAAGTGCCGGGCAATATTTATACCCGTATCATGAACCCGACCAATGACGTATTAGAAAAACGTATGGCTGCGCTTGAAGGAGGTATTGCGGGTTTAGTGGTCAGTGCTGGAAGCGCGGCGATTAACTATGCGATTCTAACCCTAGCTCAAGCAGGGGATAATATTGTATCAACACCACAACTTTATGGCGGAACCTATACGTTATTTGCTCATATGTTACCAAGCCAAGGGATTGAAGTTCGGTTTGCAAAAGATGATAAACCAGAATCTATGGCTGCGTTAATCGATGAAAAGACCAAGGCGGTCTATTGTGAAAGTATTGGTAATCCTAGTGGTAACATCATTGATCTCGAAAGAGTATCTCAGTTAGCACATGATAAAGGCGTACCTGTTATCGTCGACAACACTGTTGCAACACCTGTGCTATGTAAACCAATTGAATTTGGCGCTGATATTGTTGTTCACTCATTGACTAAATATGTGGGCGGACATGGAACAACATTAGGTGGCGTTATTGTTGATTCAGGGAAATTTCCATGGACACAGTACAAAGATAGATTCCCTGTATTTAGCCAACCAGAACCGTCTTATCATGGTGTTGTATATAATGAAGCGTTTGGTGAAGCGGCATTTATTGGTAGAGCGCGAACTGTGCCACTAAGAAATACAGGTGCTGCGCTGTCTCCGATGAATGCGTTTATGCTGATGCAAGGTTTGGAAACCTTACCATTACGCATGGAGAGACATACTGAAAATGCACTTAAAGTTGCACAATATCTCGCTAACCATGACCAAGTTAGTTGGGTTAACTATGCTGGTCTTCCTGATTCGGATTATTACGAGTTATCACAAAAATATACCAAGGGTAAACCCTCTGCTATCTTGTCGTTCGGACTGAAAAATGGTTATGAAGCAGGTGTTCGTTTTTATGATGCACTCGGTTTGTTTAAACGGTTAGTGAATATTGGTGATGCTAAATCACTGGCTTGTCATCCTGCCTCAACCACACATCGACAAATGACACCAGAAGAACAGAGCCAAGCTGGTGTTCATCCTGAAATGATAAGACTTTCTATCGGAATTGAACATATTGATGACATCATTGCTGATTTAGAACAAGCACTTAACGCATAGCGTTTTTCAATGTGGCAATCATTATTTTGATTGCCACAATACTTAGCTTATTTCTAATTACTACTCACCACCTCTTTTTTTGATGTGATACAACTCTAACTTCAATCTTGTACAAGGTTAAATCATTGTACAAGTTGGAGGTTTAACACTATAGTTATACATGAAAGAGCAGTTGTACAAGTTTGTATTGTTATGTTCTTAAACTAATTATGAAATTACGAATGAAGGTAATAATTTGAACGTTGAAATTAAGTTGTATTCAATTAGTGAAGTATCTGAAGCTACGGGTGTTAACTCTGTAACCTTACGTGCTTGGCAACGCAGATATGGTTTATTAGTTCCTCAACGAACACCTAAAGGTCACCGTCTTTATACCGATAGCGATATTGCTAAAATTCATGAAATTTTAACTTGGTTAGCCAAAGGAGTATCAATTGGTAAGGTTAAACCTTTATTAGAAGGTACTGCTGAACATCATGAATTAAATGTTGAAAAAATAGAAATGGTTGACGAAACCATCTGTTTAATTGAGCAGGGTAAAGCACAACAAATAGAAAAACGCGTACGTGAAGCATTAAAACTTTATCCATTTAATGTTTTAGAAGAGCAATTTTTAAAGCCAATTGAGCAACATATAACACGCAGTGATAACCCATTAAAAACATTACAAAAAAGTGTGTGGAACTCAGCACTTACTCAATGTTTTATTACTGTATTAGCGAAAGTTAATTCAGATAAAAATCCCCCAAGTCTCGTGTTAAGTTTTTCATCTTCAGATAATCACTTTGTGTGGCAACAGGCCTTAAAATTAGCGTATGAAGGTTATTACGCGATTGTTTTATCAGATTTTTTAGGAAAAGTAACAGGATTGTCAGCATTTATAACAGAGCATGACATTAACCACGTCTATATCGTTGGAGAAAACAAACTTGATAATAAGCAGTTAGCTGATATTGAAATAATAGAAAAAGAAAGCAATGTTCAAGTTTCTTTCATTGGAAGCATAAAAATGATCCACAAGCAGTAGAAGTAAAAAGATCCACCAGCATTATTATTTTAATAAGCTAATAGGAGTGATGATGACAAATAAAACAGTAAAAGAGCAGCACGTTATTATTTGGTTTCGTTCAGATTTACGTGTTGTTGATAATACAGCATTAAATCATGCAATCGATAGTGGACTTCCTATTATCGCACTCTTTATTGCAACGCCTATGCAGTGGCACCAACATAATATGGCGGCAGTTCAAGTAGACTTTGTTCATCGTCGGTTACAAGTATTAAAGCAACAGTTGGCTAAACAAAATATTCCTTTGCAAGTTATTGAAGTTAATGACTTCTCAGAATCGGTTAAAGTTATTGAGCAAGTTTGTTTTGATTATAATGCTGTGCATGTTTTTGCGAATAAACAATATCCAATTAATGAGCATAAACGTGATATAGCTGTAGGGGAATTGCTTGCAAAAAATAGTATAAAATTCAGTATTTTTGATGATAATTATATTTTGCAGCCTGAAATGGTTTTGACCCGTGATGGGGAATTATTCAAAGTTTTCACCCCATTTAGAAATGCATGGATCAAGCGTTTCTTATTATCACCTAGTTACCCTGTAACAAATAAGGGTGACACTGTAACTAGTGACGTGGTGATTAAGTTATTGTCTGCCTGTCATCAAATCAAAGCTTTCAACTATCCCATTATCGATAGTGTGTTATGGCCAGTAGATGAAGAAACTATTGCACAAAGATTAGAAACGTTTTGTGAAACTAAAGCCGAATCATATCACCAAAACAGAGATTTTCCCGCGATTGATGGCACTAGTTGTTTATCCCCATATCTTGCTATTGGGGCGCTTTCAGCTAGGCAGTGTCTGCATCAGCTATTGCAGCACTTTCCAAATGCATTAGAAATTAATAAGGATGATGGCGCTTTTACATGGTTGAACGAGATTGTTTGGCGTGAGTTTTATGGTCATTTACTTCATCGCTACCCTGAATTAAGCCAACATCAGCCATTTCAAAAGTTTACTCAGTTTGTCAAATGGAAAGATGACGCAACATTACTTAAAGCATGGCAAGAAGGAAAAACGGGGTTTCCTATTGTCGATGCCGCTATGAGGCAATTACGTGCAACAGGTTGGATGCATAATCGTTTACGTATGATCACTGCAAGTTTTCTAACGAAAGACTTGTTATGTGATTGGCGTGTCGGTGAGCAGTGGTTTATGCAGCACCTCATTGATGGTGATTTCGCTTCCAATAACGGAGGTTGGCAATGGGCCGCATCAACAGGTACCGATGCACAACCTTATTTCAGAGTATTTAATCCAACACTACAAGGGCAACGATTTGATCCAAAAGGTGATTTCATCCGTACATGGGTTAAGGAATTAGAACATGTTCCGGATAAATACATACACACGCCGCATCAATGGGCGAGTGCAGAATCACTGAATTATCCATTGCCAATTGTCGATCATAAGGAAGCCCGTCTAGTCGCAATTGAGTCTTTTAAACAAGCAAAGGCTTATATGGATATTCATCAATAACACTGGTGGAGGAATAAATAATGGACGCAGTGATAAACCCTGCATTAATTAAGTTTTTTAATGTGTATGGACAACTAGGAAAGGACAACCTCTCTCAACTGTCTGACGTTTATCATCATTTAGTTATTTTTGAAGATCCTGCACATAAAATTGAAGGTTTTAGTGCTTTAGAAGCTTACTTTTTTAACCTTTATCAAAATATAAATAGCTGTCGATTTATTATTAATAGCTATGTAGAAGATGATCATGAAGCGTTTGTTCAATGGACAATGCACTTTTCACATCCTCGATTACAAAATGGCAAAGAACGTAGTTTAGAAGGCTGTACTCAGCTGAAATTTGAACAAGATAAAGTGATTTATCATCGTGATTATTTCGATATGGGGGAAATGATTTATGAAGGTCTACCCATGTTTGGACGCATTATTCGACACATTAAATCAAGGTTAGGGCAATGAATCAGGTATTGATCACAGGTGCTAGTTCGGGGATTGGCAAACAGCTTGCATGTGATTATGCAGATGACGGGTGGCGTGTTATTGCTTGCGGTCAAAATGCGCAGCGTTTAAATGAATTAGAAGAAGAACATCAAGCGATAAAAACATTACGTTTCGATGTAACAGATTTTGAAAGCACACTATCAGCGCTTACATCCTTAGAGACTCTACCAGAGTTAATTATTTTAAATGCCGGCACGTGTGAATACATTGATGAAGGAAAAATTGATACAGCATTAGTTAAACGCGTTTTTGATGTCAATGTTTACGGAGTTCTCCATTGCATAGAAGCCTTACAAGCGCGATTTAATGAAAAAACGCATTTAGTCATTATCAGTTCTTCTGCCAGTTTCGTTGCTTTACCACGTGCAGAAGCCTATGGCGCTTCTAAGGCTGCAATGAGTTATATCACTCAAGCACTTGCTGTTGATCTCGCTTATTTGAATATGAAAATTACGTTAGTGAATCCTGGTTTTGTAAAAACGCCATTAACAGATAAAAACGATTTTACGATGCCAATGTTAGTGTCACCCGAACATGCTTCAAAAAAAATAAGATCAGGTATTGCTGCAGGAAAAAAAGAAATTAGTTTTCCTGCCACCTTTACACTGTTTCTTAAAACTATTGCGCTTTTGCCAATTACATTTCGATTGGCAGTAATTAAACGAATGACGGGGAAATCATAATGAAAATAGCCATTATAGGTTCCGGTATTTCAGGCTTGACGTCCGCTTGGTATTTACATCAAGAACACGAAGTTACTGTTTACGAGGCAAACAGTTATGTCGGTGGGCATACTGCAACGGTAGATGTCACTGTAGATAGTGGTGATTATGCCATCGATACTGGGTTTATTGTTTTTAATGATCGTACTTATCCAAACTTTGAAAATTTGCTTGAACAACTTGAAATAACAGGTAAGCCAAGCGAAATGAGCTTTAGTGTTCACAATGAGCGTACGGGGCTTGAATATAATGGGCATACTATTTCATCACTGTTTGCCCAGAAACGTAATTTATTGAACCCGGCTTTTTATCGCTTTTTGTATGAGATCACCCAGTTTAATAAGCTTGCTAAAAAGGTTGTAGGTGATAGTGAGTTAATGAATCAAACGCTAGGTGATTTTTTAACTCAGCATCAGTTTAGTGATTACTTTGCTGAAAATTATATCTTACCGATGGGGGCTGCTATTTGGTCTTCAACGTTATCTGATATGAGACGTTTTCCCTTAGCTTTCTTTCTGCGTTTTTTCTTAAACCATGGTTTGTTAGACATAACTAATCGTCCACAGTGGCGTGTAATACCGGGTGGTTCTCGTGAATATGTTAGAAAAATGATGTCTTATATCGGAGATTGTATTCAACTAAATAGCCCTGTCTCTTCGGTGAAGCGTAGTAAAGGCAAGGTAATTGTTACGGTTAATACTAAGCAAGAAGAATTTGATCAAGTGATTTTCGCTTGTCATAGTGATCAAGCGTTAAAAATGCTGTCTGATGCAACATCAGAAGAAAACTACGTGTTATCAGATATTCATTATCAAGAAAACGAAGTGGTTCTTCATACCGATACTTCGTTATTACCAAAACGTCAGGCTGCATGGGCATCTTGGAATTATTCGTTACCTAAATCTCGTGATGCTCGAGAACGTAACTTAGCGTCACTGACTTATAACATGAATATACTTCAAGGCATTCTAGCTCCTGAAACATTTTGTGTAACCCTTAACCAAACTGAATCGATAGATAAAGACAAAATACTGCGCAAATTTGTTTATTCTCATCCTGTTTTCAATACTCAAAGTATTGCGGCTCAGCAGAAACGTCATCTGATAAATGGAGAAAATCAAACATGGTTCTGCGGAGCGTATTGGTATAACGGTTTTCATGAAGACGGGGTACGTAGTGCGTTAGATGTTGTTGAAGCGATAAAAATGCAATCACTGACACAATCAGAAAGTGTAGATCAAACAGCGCAATCTCTGAATGTTTCTCATGAACCATCATACAAAAGTGTCATACGAAGTTATTAGTATGGGGAAAGATAATCAGCTTAAAAGCGGCATTTTTCAGGGATGGGTTAGGCATCGACGCTTTACACCAGTGGATCATAGATTCACATATTCTATGTTTATGCCCCATATCCACTTAAATGAATTAGATCAGTTGGATAAACAAGTAAAAGGCTTTGGATTATCACTGTTTAATTTCGCTCGATTTCGACGTGATGATTACGTAAAAGGTGATCCTGATTTAGCACAAGCTGTAAAAGATAAGGTCTATGCGCTAACAGGTAAAATGATTGATGGCAATGTCACTATGCTATGTCACTTACGTTATTGCGGATTGTATTTCAGTCCTCTTAATTTGTATTACCTCCATGATGATGAAGGTCAATGGCAATATATGTTAGCTGAAGTCAGTAATACACCTTGGAACGAACGTCATTACTATGCGATACCGGCCCCGCAATATTGGCAGGGGCGTGAATATAGTCATGATAAGGCGTTTCATGTTTCACCTTTTAACCCTATACATCAACAGTATCATTGGCGATTAACAGAGCCTGATAGCAATTTGCTGGTTAACTTGGCTGTGAGTCGATACAAAGATTGCATCTCTCCGAGCAGGTATTCGGGTGATTCGAAAAATAGCCATCAAAAAGTATTTGATGCCACCATGCAGATGCGTAAGCAAAACTTCACATCTGCAATACTTATCAAGCAATTACTGCTTACACCGATTATGACAATAAAGGTTGTTATAGGTATTTATTGGCAAGCGCTTAAATTATTTATTAAAGGCGTACCAATTTATGATCACCCAAATAACACACCGTATGAAAAAGTAAATAAACACAAGATTAAACGAGGGAATGACAATGCTTAGAAGCGACGTACAACAATCATCATCAGTTAATGTATCAGCCTCTGATCATGCATCTCGGCATATTTTATTTAAAGTATTAAAACACCTTTCTAATGCGGGCTTAAGTGTATCTGATTCAACGGAAGGCACCGTCTTCTTTGGTGACAAACAAGCACCGCTACAAGCGAGTATTAATGTCCATAACCCGCTTTTTTATAAACGCTTACTGACGGATGGCAGTATTGGTGCAGGTGAAGCGTATATGGAAGGCTGGTGGGATTCACCAAACTTAACCAATGTAGTACGGGTTTTGGCTAAGAACCTGACAACGTTAGATAAGCTAGAAGCAAAAATGGGTTGGATGAGTCGAATCTCCGAACAGATTGGGCACTTGCTGCGTAAAAATACCATTAAGAATGCGCGCAAAAACATATCAGCACATTACGATCTTGGTAACGATCTTTATCGTCACTTTCTTGATCCTAATATGCTTTATTCTTCGGCTATTTACCTCAATAAAAATGACACGTTGGATCAAGCACAATGGAATAAGATGGATCGTTTGTGTCAGAAATTAAAATTGACTGAAGACGATCATTTACTAGAAATTGGTACTGGATGGGGCGGTATGGCGATTCATGCAGCGAAATACTACGGCTGCCGTGTTACCACTACTACGATCTCTGAGCAACAATATTTATGGGCAAAAGAGCGAGTTGAAAAAGAAGGCCTATCTAATCGTATCACCTTACTTATGGACGACTACCGCGATTTAACGGGGCAATACGATAAGTTAGTATCGGTTGAAATGATAGAAGCAGTCGGTAAGCAATACCTTAAAACCTATATTGAAAAGTGTCAGTCATTATTAAAACCAACTGGCTTAATGGCGATTCAAGCAATCACAATTGCCGATCAACGTTATGATAGTTACAGCCGCGGCGTTGATTTTATTCAAAAACACATATTCCCTGGCGGTTTCTTACCTTCAATTACCGTATTACTTGAAAATCTAACCAAGCACAGTGATTTCGTGATGCGAGATATCAAAGATATTGGCTTAGATTATGCGAAAACGCTTGAGGATTGGCATCAGCAGTTTAATGAGAATGCCGTAGCATTAGAAAAATATGGCTACGACGAAAGATTTATGAGGATGTGGCGTTTTTACTTTGCTTATTGCGAGGGGGGATTCTTAGAGCGCACCATTAGTACTATTCAATTTGTCGCAAGTCGCCCGCAATGGAGAGAGTAAATCCATTGGCAAACAAACTAAAAGTGTTATTGGCTGGCATGGTGTTTAACTTCTATTGGTTACTCGCTGTGTGGGGGCAATATCGTTTTACTTATATCTTGGTTTTCATACTAATAGCTACATGGTTTATGGAATCTAAGGCGTGGCGTTTCTCTGTATTAGCATCGATACCCGGCATAGTGATTGATTCAATGCTCAGACATTGGCAGGTGTTTGATTTTCCAATACCTAATCGAACGCCACTTTTCTTTAATGTGGAGAGTATTGGGTTAATACCACTTTGGCTGATATTGCTTTGGTTGGGTTTCACAACTTTTGTTTGGGTTCTACGCACATCAATTAGTAGCTTTGCTACACATTGGTTGCTGGTGGCTGGCAGTTTTGGCGGTGCATTGAGTTATTGGTCTGGAATGAAATTAGGTGCGGTAATTTGGCAGCTAGAAACATTAGATACATTCTTTGTGCTAATAGTGATCTGGTTGGCTCTATCGGCGTATCTTTTATGGTTACTGCGTATTTTACATAAAGATCCAAATAATCCGACCGCACAGGAGCAATAAATGCGAACACTCGTTATCTTTTTGGGTTTATTGATATGCTCTAATGTTGCTAAAGCAGAAGCGGATTATAGCAATAAAGCGATTCAAAATAACGCTACTCTACAGTTACAGACCCTTAGTGATAAATACCCATGGTATCAGTGGAAAATAGTGGGTGAAGCAACACTTGAGTGGGGAATATGGGATATTTATCACTCAGAGCTAAAAACGCCAACAGGACGATATAAGGGGACGCAAGATGATTTAGCTTTAATTATTCTTTATCTACGTAATATCGATAAAGATGCCTTGTTGGATGCGACTGAAGAACAATGGCAACATTTAGGTTATAGCAGCCAACAGATAACACCGTGGCTAAAAACGTTATCAACCATATGGCCAGACGTTAAAAAGGGAGATAGATTAACTTTCGTTCTCCGTAATGGTGAAGGGCAGTTTTATCAACAAAGTAAACCACTAGGGAAAGTCTTATCACCATCGCTATCACAAAGCTTTATTGCTATTTGGTTATCACCAAAGACATCGTATCCGGAATTACGTCAGCAGTTAATTGGAAAATAGCGAGCATAAATTCTCTTACTCTGCATGTTAATCATTCAAAGTGAGACTATGGAATAAGGTCATGGCATGAAAAAAATAACCTCAATATTATTAGCATTAATGTTGCTTTTAACAGGGTGTACAGCGTCTATTTCTGATTATAAATCTTCACAACCCAAGTTTGATTTATTTGGTTACTTTGCTGGTAAAACAACGGCATGGGGAATGCTGCAAGATTATAAAGGTAAACAAACACGCCGATTTACGGTTGATATAGTAGGTACAGTAAAAAAGGATACATTAACCCTTGTCGAAGACTTTGTATTTGATGATGGTGAAACCCAACAGCGTATTTGGACGATAAAAAAACAAGCAGATGGACGATATACCGGAACGGCGGGTGATGTTATTGGTGAAGCACAAGGAGTTGAGGTCGGTAATGCATTGCAATGGCAATATACCTTAGCGATTCCCGTAGATGATACAGTTTATAATATTACATTTAATGACTGGATGTATCGCCAAGATGAAAAGCACATGTTCAATGTTGCAACCATGACCAAATTTGGCTTTGAAGTAGGTAAAGTGACGTTGTTTTTCCAAAAAAGATGATTAATTTAAATATGTAATACCATATTTTCTCTATCTATTTATTACGCAATAATATGCCAGTTTGATTGACTGGCTTTTTTGATCGAATTATCACGTCATAAAGATACTATGTTATACGGTTACTTTTATAGTGCGCTTTGTTTCTAATTTTTAGTCAATGAGTTTATAAATCATGAATTATAAATAGTAATTTAAAAGACATAATCAAATAACGGATTTAGGAAAATAATAATGCTTAAAAAATGGAATGAAAAATGGTTCAAACGTTGGAGCATACGGCGTGAAAAAGGGCAGTTGCATTATGTTCTTTCTCAAACAGCAATTACTGTTTTTTTCTTAATAATTGGTTTGTTTTTACATACGTTACTTTTTTCTAATCAATCTAAATGGGATGTGTTTTTACCGAATACAGCAAAATACGCACTGTTTTGGTTTGTCATGGGCTTAATAGTAAATTACTTTGGATGGATATTTGCTGAAATTCGATATCAAAATGTGATAAAGAAAAAGAAAAAGAAAGAAGAAAACGGTAACCATTAAATACGAGAGATCGTTCTCTTCTAGCACATCTTTAATCAAAAGATTAAAAGCCTACATCTAAACAGGCTTTGATTTAACTAAACTCGATGCTGGTTATCAGCCAAAACCACGCGACATTGCAACGATACGTTTTAATACCCAACGGATAAGTAGAGGTGTGCGGTTATCTTTCTCATCGCGAGTATATTTAACGATTGCCAATGCCATATCGGGTTTCGCTGTTTTTCTTAGTACCTTATGAATGATCTTACGCATTGGTATTTTAGTATCAGTGATATTCGCTAAGTCACGAAACAAAGGTTCATAGCCATTTTTATATAAGAAATGTTCAATGTCTTTTGCTGGCAATACTGTCAAGCGTTCACGCTCGGGATCATCGCCAAGCATATTACGGACTTTCTCTGCATATTTCTTACCCGCTAGATCACCATCAGCCACTAAATGCCATTCAATACCGAGTATCTTTGCCAACTTGATCAATGGCTTTAATCCACTTTGCGCAAACTCAATAATTTGAATCCCTTCTGCGGCAAGGTTATAACCATTTAGGTGTGCCATTTCATTAAATAACCATACTTCCGTTTCCCCTTCAACTAACAGCCATACTCTTGCAAAGAAAGCACTCGGGCGATGCATGCGTACGTGAAAAGTGACTTTACGGGTATCATCTTTACTCAACTCCCCATTATCTACACCATATACTTCCGTTTTATATGGCTGACGTATCAACTTCTTGATCGCGGTTAACGGCGCAGAAGTTAAAAGCTCAGGGCTGTTGGTCGTTAAGATCTTTTGCATCGGCATATTTTGAATAAACGCCCATGCTTGATGGAGCATGATCGGATGCAAACGACCTTCTGGATCTTCCAAGATCATGATAGGCCGTGAAATGCGTTTTAACTCGACAGGACCTCTTGCACGAATATATTCATTCAATAAGCCCATTAACAATAAACGTGCTTGCTTTGTCATGTGGGGCTGAATGAGTTGATCAAATGGATTTGCATATAAACCATGTGTATTGGTTTGTTGTAATGAAGAGTAGTGTGGCGATAATGCTTTACTACGCTGGTGGGGCGCAAAGGCAAAGTAGTGATCAACTAACGATCGTAACGTAGTAATACTACTTTTAATTTCTGCTGTACTGACATGACCGGGCTGTGTCATTAACCGTCGACAGGTATTATCTAAACGTTTTTGTACGCGAAGCTCTTGCGGCGTTTGCGTTAATGGCTGCTCATTATTACCGTCATGACGTTCTTCGTGAAGACGTCTCGAATCACGAATACGAACAATAGGGTGAAGCACCATTAGCTGTCGAATCAACTTATCCGTATCAGGATGTGAAATGCCATGACCAGTTGAATGTAAAAATTGTCTATTAGTAATGATCTTATCGTTTTCAATATGGCTGTGAATTTGATAATAAAAATGCTTTATACCGTCTTTTTCTGAGAGAAAAGGCTGAAACCCACGGTAGCGACGGGCATTATGTTCACCTTTATAATCTTCATTCCAATGTAAAACAATCTGAATTTCTGTCGCTCGCTCATTACCTAACGCATGATCGATATGGAAATCGGAAAAGTTAAACTCGTAAAACTCAGCATCTGGAGACAATGCTAAACAAAGCGCATCGAGCAAAGAGGATTTACCCCACGCATTTTCACCAATTAGGACGGTTAACTCTTTAAAAGACAAGGATAAACGCTTAATACCACGGAAACCGGATATTTCAATTCTTTCTAAATGCATAAAACTCTACAAACCTCGTTTATTCCTGTATACGATATAGTAAATCAATCGTTGACTCGCAAGAACTGATCACATATTCATAGCATGATATGCTTTAAATAGTTATATGATTTCAAACAAATAATAATAGAAGGAAGAGTTAGATGGCTAAGATAATTCACTCAATGATCCGTGTGTTAGATCTTGACGCTTCATTAAAGTTTTACAAAGAAGCATTAGATTTAGAGATTGCTGAGCGTTTAGATTTTGAAGGGTTTAGTCTGGTTTACTTACGCAACAATGAAAATGATATGGAGCTTGAGCTGACTTGGAATGAGGGAACGGAAGAACCGTATACCCATGGTACGGGTTATGGTCATATTGCTGTCGCTGTGGATGATTTAGAAGCTGAACATGCAAAATTAACGGATTGTGGTTATGCGCCTTTAGAGATTAAAGAGTTTTTCCGTGAGGGGACGTTATTAGCGAAGTTTTTCTTTGTACAAGATCCGGATGGTTACAAAATTGAGTTTTTACAACGCCATGCTCGTTATCAGTAACATTTTAGCAAAGATGATTTAATGGGTAGTAAGATGATAAATAGCATTTAGTCTTACTATTCATTAAATGATCATCATGAATCATGCTATATTGATATTTATCACAGTTATTTTGTCTTATAGTGAAATCGTTTAGGCTAAATAGGTGACTTAAACTAAACATATCTATCATTCATATGAGTCCTTCAGGGAGAGACGTAATTTTTTATGACAAAGAATAATAAAAAAGCAAAGATTACATTTGCTCATATCAATGATACGCATTCAAATTTTGAACCATCATCTATATCACTGAATTTACCTGAACACGTTTTAGATACTGAATCCTCGGTTTATGCCAGTTGTGGTGGTTTTTCTCGTATTTCATCGGCAGTAAGTGAATTAAAAGCTGAAGCCTATTTGAATCAACGTGAATTCATGTTTTTACACGCAGGTGATTGTTTCCAAGGCACGTTATATTTCTCATTATATAAAGGTATGGCTAATGCTGTACTACTAAATGCGATTGGTGTTGAAGCGATGGCATTGGGAAATCATGAACTTGATATGGGTAACGACTGTGTCGCTGATTTTCTTGATCATACGCATTTCCCGTTACTGGCTGGTAATTGGGATCTGTCACAAGAAGTTCAAACCAAGTCTAATCCGCTGCGAGATAAAGCCAATGTTTACGGTTATGACAATAGCACTGCAACCGCTAAATATATTGTAAAAGATGTGCATGGTGAGCCTGTTGCGATTTTTGGTGTAGCGATCGAAAATATGGCCGGCATTGCGAACCCAGATCCCGATACTCACTTTATGAATGTCGAGACGGTTGCGCGTAATACTGTTCAGTATCTACATAAGCAGGGTATCAATAAGATTGTTGTGTTAAGCCATCTAGGCTATGACCACGATATTGAGCTTGCTCAAGCTGTTGATGGAATAGGCGTCATTATTGGTGGCCATACTCACACCATGCAAGGTGATTTCACCAACGTTGGTTACGGTAAAACTGATCAATACGCACACACTGTTAATAATACCTGTGTTGTACAAGCGGGTTGTAATGCATTGGCGGTAGGACATATAACATTAGAGTTTGCTGAAGACGGAACAATTGAGCAGGCGTTTGGTGCTAATCAACTATTACTAGGTCGTCAATTTACGGTAGATGCAAGCCGCACCGAGCATTTAGAAAGTGATGATCATGAAATCGTTCGTCATTTTTTAAGCCAGCAAGATAACATTCGTTTTGTAGTGAAAGATCCTATCATTGAAAATATACTCAATGAGCACTATCGCCCTGCGGTACGTGCACTGCAAACTGAAGAAATTGCTGTTATTAATGAGCCGCTTCGTCATATTCGTATTCCTGATCAACGAGGTCCAAGTCAAATTGCTCCTTGGGTGGTTGAAAGTTTCGTCTGGAAAGCCCGTGAGCTAGGTCATAACGTCGATTTTGGTATTCATAACGCTGGTGGCGTTAGGTGCTCATTAAATCCAGGTATTATTACGCCTGCAGATATTGCAGGGAAATTACTACCTTTTGCTATTGGTATTATGATTTATAGCGTTAAAGGTAAACGTATTCGTCAAGCGCTTGAAGGAGCGATTGATAATGCGATTAGTAACGGTGTAGATGGGACTGGTGATGGAAGTTTTCCCTATGTAGCAGATCTTCGTTACACCTATCGCTGTTGTGCTGTGAAAGGTACACGCATTGAGTTATTAGAGCATTTACAAGACGGTAAGTGGATACCTGTTGAAGATGATAAAGTTTATAGTTCCGTTTCATCGGGCTATACCGCAACAGGTAAAGAAGGCTATGCGCCATTATTAGATTACGTTAAAGAGCCTATGCCGCTTAACGTTACAATGGCTGATGCTTTTGAAGCTTATGCAAAACAGAAAAAATACTTTGATGTACCAGTAGATAATAATACGGTTTATATTCCCTGTACTGGTAATCAAGATGTCGCCTAAATACTAGCTAAACTCATCGATAGAAACAAAGCTTAAGCCGACTAACAAATTACCGTTAGTCGGCTTTCTTTTTATCGACAAATGAATCTTGGTTTTCAAATTTAGTCTTGGCGATGAGTTTAAGAAGAACAGGTAATGTATAAGTCGGAATTTGAATCGCTGCCATCAGTGCTAAATATTCAAATCCTAAATAACTGCTTGCTATGGTGTAGGTAAGTAATACATTACGATTAGTTGCAGTAATGGCATACAGCGTTTTGGCTTGTTGATTTTTCTTATAATAGGTTAAGTAAGTGATACCGAAAAATAATCCGCAAAGTAAACAGCCTAGCAGTAAATAGCTCATCCCTTCGTGTAATGAACGTTCAAACATTTCCCTCAAAGGAGCGACAAGCCCAAGCGGAAAAGCAAAAATTAGCAGAACGGTTAACTTAGATATTCTGTGATGAATTTTCTGTAATAGTGTTGGGTTTATCATTTTGTAGCAAAGCGCAGAAATAGCCATTGGTCCAATAATGAATATCGTTAGTCGTTGTATATATTGGATAAAATCCAAAGTTACTGTGTCACTTTGAAGTAAAGTAAGGTTAAAAAATAATATGATCGGCATCATTAATGTTGAGGCAATCGTTAATGCCATCGCATGCAATACATCAAAGCCTAAGGTTTTCGCTATGGCAGGGGTCGCAAATAATGTACCTGTCGCCGTTACCGCCGTTATAGCGATAAATAGTGGGGTTGAAATGTTAAAGATATATAGCAATACAGCGGCGAATAAAGTGAGCCCTAGGCTATGGAAAAGCGCATAAGACCAAACACTTTTAGATAACAACTTGCGGATAAGTAACTCTTGTTTAATTCCTAATAAAGTAAAAAGCATCAGGAAAAACAAGATATACGGTAAAGCAGGGAAGACAATACGACTAATACTTGGAAAGCTAAAACCGACGACACCTGCAAACATCAATAAAATAGCAGAATATTTATTAAGAAAAAAAAGCATAAGTTAAAAATCCTTTTGTTAACTTATTGTTATCATTGTTTTTGTTCAAATACAAAAAAAGATTCTATTTGAAACAAAAAACTAAACATTTAGTAATGTAATCGTTCTTAATAGTCTTTTGTGCTTTAGGGTAATAATCGTTAGTAATCAAGTGTTAACACATAAGAAAAACTAATGCTATGAAAGAAATATTGTCATTTATAGGTTATGTAAACAGACGATAAACTACTCGTGTTTATTGAATTTAATACCTTTTTCAGGGGCAATCATGGCACATACATTTGATGTGGACGCAGCTACAACGTTACATCTTCAGGATAAAAAAAGTTATGAAGTAACGATCAAAGGATTGATTGCACACCTATTTGATATTGTATTTAACCGATCAAAAAAGTCAGTCGCTTACAGTATTGAAGATATCCCAGTTCATTTACAGAAAGATATTGGCATCTATCGATAACATTTTGTATTGAGATTTTTAAAGTCGGCATGATTGCCGGCTTTTTTTTGCTTAAAATTCCGCTATAACCGCCTAAAAATAGTGGGTACTATTTGGCTTTAGTTAAAGTAAAATATTCATTGCTAAAAATAAAAATATTATTAAATGATTTAGTCGTAGGAGTATAAAAATGGGCTTTTTTTCAAAGCTATTTGGTTCTAAAAAATCAGAGGTTACCACTCAGGAAGTTGAGCCAACTCTTTATAATGGTTACTTAATTTATCCTGAGCCGAAGCAAGAAAGAGGGCAATTTAGAATCGCTGGAAGAATTTGTAAAGAGATCGACGGAGAATTAAATACACACCACTTTATTCGTTCAGATTTACTCAGCTCTCGTCATGATGCGGAAACATTTATGATTAAAAAAGCAGAAATGTTTATTAAACAAATGGGCGATAAAATGTTCAAATAAAAGCTGTAGTAATATTCAACAAATTTCATTGCAATTGTAATGGTATAAAAGTATCTTTTTAAACATTAAAAATGAATTTTACATTATATCATTATCCTATTGTGAATATTCATATGACAAAATTATCAGTTAAGCATATTTAAAGTTGGTTGTTTTTTAAAACAATAAGTTGATTAGGTTAAATATTGTTTATTGAGTATATAGCTGACAATTATCGTTTTAGAGTCAAAAGCAGATAGAAAGTGTGATTCAGTCATTATTTTTAAATGTACTATTATGGATGCTAGAAATATAAATGTAGTTTAATTTCAGTAGTGTAATGACAGTCACTAGGGTTTTTGACTTGTAGATATGGGGATTTTTGTATTTTTACTACAAAAAGCTTGATGTTGCTTGCTGGGTTGGATACAAAATGATTATGTTTTAGCCAATGTACAGGGAATAATAATGCAGATTGGTGTACCGAGAGAGGTACTCGCTCATGAGACGCGAGTAGCTGCAACACCTAAAACGGTCGAGCAGATATTGAAAATGGGGTTCAGCGTTGTTGTTGAACAAGGAGCTGGACGTTTAGCAAGCTTTGATGACGCTGCTTATGAAGCGGCAGGGGCAACGGTTGTCTCAACTGATGAAGTATGGCAATCGGATTTTATTTTTAAAGTCAATGCACCGCAGGTTAATCCTGTAACAGGTGTAGATGAATTTGAGCTCATCAAAGAGGGTGCAAGCTTAGTTAGTTTTATTTGGCCTGCTCAAAATCCTGAATTATTAGAAAAACTATCGTCTAAAAATATTAATATTATGGCGATGGATTCTGTACCGCGTATTTCACGTGCACAGGCGCTTGATGCCTTAAGCTCAATGGCAAATATCGCAGGTTACCGTGCTGTTGTTGAAGCCGCTCATGAGTTTGGTCGATTCTTTACTGGTCAAATTACCGCTGCAGGTAAAGTGCCTCCAGCGAAAGTCCTCGTTGCTGGTGCTGGTGTTGCAGGTCTTGCCGCTATTGGTGCTGCTGGTAGCCTTGGTGCGATTGTTCGTTCTTTTGATGTTCGTCCTGAAGTTAAAGAACAAGTTGAATCAATGGGCGCTGAATTCCTAGAAGTTGATTATAAAGAAGATACTTCAACGGGAGATGGCTACGCTAAAGAAATGTCTGATGAATTCAATAAAGCGGCTGAGCGTTTATACGCAGAGCAAGCGAAAGATGTCGATATCATCATTACTACCGCACTTATCCCTGGGCGCCCAGCACCAAAATTGATCACCAAAGAAATGGTAGATTCAATGAAATCAGGCAGTGTTATTGTCGATCTTGCTGCTGCGAATGGCGGTAACTGTGCATACACTGAAGCAGATAAAGTTGTTACGACACCAAATGGTGTAAAAGTTATCGGCTATACAGATATGGTTGGTCGCTTACCAACACAGTCTTCTCAGCTCTACGGAACAAACCTTGTTAACTTACTTAAACTGCTTTGCAAAGAGAAAGACGGCAATATTGATATCAATTTTGATGATGAAGTATTACGCGGTCTAACGGTTGTTAAAGCGGGTGAATTAACGTGGCCTGCGCCACCAATTAAAGTTTCTGCGGCAGCTCAACAGCCAAAAGCGGCGGCTAAAGTTGAACCTAAAGTTGAAGAGCCAACATCACCGGTTAAGAAATTTGGCTTAATGGGCGCGGGGATTGCGCTATTTGCTTGGATTGCTAATTATGCTCCAGCAGAGTTTTTAACGCACTTCACTGTATTCGTCCTTGCATGTGTCGTTGGATACTACGTGGTTTGGAATGTATCCCACTCTTTACATACTCCTTTAATGTCAGTAACTAACGCTATCTCGGGCATCATTATTGTTGGTGCTTTGCTCCAAGTCGGTCAGGGAAATGGGGTGGTATCCTTCCTCGCGTTTATTGCTGTTCTCATCGCTAGTATTAATATCTTTGGTGGCTTTACGGTGACCAAGAGAATGCTAGAAATGTTCCGTAAAGATAAATAAGGAGTAACACATGTCTGCAGGAATCGTACAAGCAGCTTACCTTGTTGCTGCCGTACTGTTTATCATGTCTTTAGCGGGACTGTCTAAGCAAGAAACAGCACGAAACGGTAATTACTTTGGTATTGCTGGTATGGCAATCGCTCTGATTGCTACTATCTTTGGTCCTCACACTGAAGGCACAGTTTGGATTATCCTTGCGATGATCATTGGTGGTGCAATTGGTATTTTCTACGCTAAAAAAGTAGAAATGACAGAGATGCCAGAGCTTGTTGCTATGTTACACAGCTTTGTAGGTATGGCTGCGGTATTAGTAGGTTTTAATACTTACTTAGATCACGGTGACCTTACAGGTGTAATGTTAAACATTCACTTGGTTGAAATTTTCCTTGGCGTATTTATCGGTGCAGTAACTTTTACCGGTTCGTTAGTTGCATTTGCTAAGTTACGCGGATTAGTTTCATCATCAGCACTAATGCTTCCTCACCGTCACAAATTAAACCTGTTAGCGCTTGTTGTTTCAGCACTATTGCTAGTTTGGTTTGTACAGTCAGAAGGTTCATTAACGGCGCTAATCTTAGTAACACTTATTGCGTTTGTATTTGGTTACCACCTTGTTGCTTCAATTGGTGGCGCTGATATGCCTGTGGTTGTATCCATGCTTAACTCTTATTCTGGTTGGGCTGCAGCAGCGGCGGGTTTCATGTTAGCAAACGACCTTCTAATCGTAACAGGTGCATTAGTAGGCTCTTCTGGTGCTATCCTTTCTTACATTATGTGTAAGGCGATGAACCGTTCATTTATTAGTGTTATCGCTGGCGGTTTTGGTTCGGATGGTACAGCAGCAAGCTCTGATGAAGAATACGGCGAACACCGTGAAGCTTCAGCAGAAGAAGTGGCTGAAATGCTAAAAGATGCACGCTCAGTTATCATTACTCCAGGATACGGCATGGCGGTTGCTCAAGCGCAATATCCTGTTCACGAGATCACAGATAAGTTACGTGCAAAAGGCATTGATGTTCGATTTGGTATTCACCCTGTTGCTGGTCGTCTACCTGGACACATGAACGTGCTATTAGCTGAAGCAAAAGTGCCTTATGACATCGTGTTAGAAATGGATGAGATCAATGATGATTTCCCACAAACTGATGTTGTACTTGTTATTGGTGCAAACGACACTGTTAACCCTGCCGCGATGGAGGATCCTAACAGTCCAATCGCTGGTATGCCTGTACTTGAAGTCTGGAATGCCAAAGAAGTGGTTGTGTTTAAGCGTTCAATGAGTACTGGTTATGCTGGGGTTCAAAACCCATTATTCTTTAAAGATAATAGCCATATGTTGTTCGGCGATGCTAAAGACTCATGTTTGAAAATACTTGAGCACCTGTAAATCGTTAATAGTAAAGTAAACAATGCCACTCACATGAGTGGCATTTTTATTTCTAATCACTATTTAATAAATAACTCCAAAGCAATGTTTCGCTCGAATCGGGCAAATAACGTAGAGAGATCCGTCAACACAACATGCATAAAATTAATATCTTTTGATTGAGTAAAAGAAGCCGAAGCAACGAAGGCTTCACAAGTCACTTCTCTGGTGAGTATTTAATATAGATAATTTTTATCCTTTTTAAGTATAAAGCCTTTGCCTTATGGCATGAATTGACCGATATTTAATGTTTGCATTTTTTTACATGACATAACTTTGACAATTTAGTGAGAAATAATGTTAAAGTATATGAATGAAAACGTATGTTCTTTTATTCTCACTCTTATTTACTACTGCTAGCCATGCTGAAGGTGTTTCATTACCTGAAAGATTGGCGGCTGTTCGAACAGATTTATTGGAAAGTGAACCTGTATCTACATACGACTTTCGTAAACTACAAAGTACCTATCCAGCACCTTTACTGTTGCCTTCTAGCTTATTACCTCAAACTAAAAAGTATCCTCTTTCAGCACTGAGGCAGCTATATCAAAACTCGTTAACATGTAAGGGCCCGTGGCCTTATTCACCATTGGTAACACAGCCTGTAGTTTTTACTCGAGCTATTTGTAATAAGACAACGTTACCAAAAGGGTGGTTTGTTCGTTCAGGATATATTCATCCCGGCGGTGGTAGTTATGCATATCGTTATTTAGCTGAACACCCAGGAAAGGTGTCAGAACTCAGTAAGTTTTTGCATATTAAAGAACACCCATTAGCGTCATCGACAACCTTACTTGGTCGTTTACAACGAATGAATAGCGATGAAATTAAAGTATTAATCTCTGGTGCTCGTTTCTTCATTGCGAACGGTGAACTATGGGTACGAAATGGTAATGTCTATAACCTTTATAACCAGTCAACATGGTTAAAGGTCTTAGCCCGTCATGGTTTGCATTTAAAACGCTTAAATCGTCATGATTTTTGTTTAGCTCAGAATGGAAATATATGTTGGCGTGAAGAGAATAAGTCGCACTTAACGTATTACTTACTGGTATGTTTGTTGGTAAGTAATGCATTATTACTGGTAAGTTGGGGAGTTTATCGTTTCCGTATTCGTCGCCGAGATATGCAAGAACGCATGTTAGTTCTACAAATTTTGACGCATGAATTAAGAACGCCTATAGCAAGTTTAGCGATGACTGTTGAAGGATTTAGACGCCACTTTGATGAATTACCAGAAGGTCTGTATGATGAGTTTAGGCGTTTGACTGATGATTCAAGACGATTACGACAGTTAGCTGAAGCAAGTAAAGATTACTTACAAGCTAACCAACAACAATTAAGTACGCAAGAAGTTGAATCCGTCAATGAATGGTTAGGCTATCTTGCTGAAGAGTATGATGTAACTTTACATCTTGCTGAAGATAGAAGTGTTCACGTAAATATTTATTGGCTTGGTACATGTTTAGATAACTTATTTTCTAATGCTCATAAATATGGCGTAGCACCAATTACATTAACAACTTCATACTATGATGGAAAACTTAAAATTGTGGTTCAAGACCAAGGCCCATTAACTGCCAAAGATTGGTCTAAACTGCGTAAACCTTTTGTTAGTGAACAAGGTTTAGGTTTAGGTTTGACGATTGTAGAATCAATGATTAATAGAATGGGGGGGAAATTGAAATTAATAGGCCCACCAACCACCTTTATATTGGAGATACCGTGTGAATCAAACTCTGCTACTGGTTGAAGATGACCGCAACCTTGCTGATGGTTTACTCGATTGCTTAAAGCAAGCTGGTTATAACTGTTTATATGCAGATTGCGCTAGTAAGGTAGACGCTTTATGGAAAGAGGCCGATCTTGTTGTTCTAGATCGTCAATTGCCTGAAGGTGACTCATTAAATTATTTAGGCTCATGGCTTAAAAAGAAGCACGTTCCTGTTATTTTATTAACTGCAATGGTATCGATTAACGATAAAGTTGTTGGTTTAGATTCTGGTGCAAAAGACTATCTAACGAAGCCTTTTGCTGAAGAAGAATTACTTGCACGAGTACGCGTACATCTTCGTGGTGACGATGAAGATACTGCAGCAGCTAATATCATTAAAGTCGGCGATATCATTATCAATCAAGAAAGCCGTGAAGTCATTTTTGATAATGAAAATATTACGTTAACGCGTACTGAATTTGAACTTCTTGTATTCTTATCAAAAAATGCAGGTCGTGTATTTACACGTGACGAATTACTTGATCAAGTTTGGGGTTATAACCACTACCCAACTACACGTACGGTTGATACTCATATTCTGCAATTACGTCAAAAATTACCAGGTATTGATATCGAAACATTACGTGGTGTCGGCTACCGTATGAAGCCATAAGTACTGGTTATTAAATGAGAAGAATAACCTTTTTCTTGTGTCAGTTAGGTATTATTAACGCTTTATTCTTAATACCTAACGCCAACGCAGCTTGGTTTGTAGATCAAAGCTCTTATGCGGCTGCCCATCGACATTTACTTGAAGGTCAAACTGATAAATCATTTGAATCGATTATAGAGGCTTGGCAGCAATCTCCGACAACAGATCAGAAAGCGAATCTTAATGGTTTGCTTGATCTTGCGATTACAGAGGACTGTGGCCATAGCCTTGATAATACAGTTTTACCTTCTTGGTTATCCAAGTTATCGATTGAGCGTTCTGTGGTTCAAAACATTAATCAGCAGTTACTTAAGTTATCGATTGTTGGTTCAACACGAGTTAACATTACGAAGATCAGTTTTTCTAAGTGGCCTAATGATAATTTAATTGATGCCAAACCTGTGGTTGATGATGGTGGTTACTTTACGGTTGATGCGAAAAAGCTCGATCATAAAGTAGAAGCAGGATTATATAAGTTAACGATTATCGCTGATGGTGAACCCGCTTGGAATAAATGGATTGTGCTTAATGAGCCGCCAGCCAAACAGAACTTAGGTTGGAAAGACAGCAATTCATGGCGTATTGATCATGTGGCTAAATTGAATTCATCATGTCCTGCGCCGAGTTTGTCGATAAAACTGTATGACTTAAATGATACAGATTGGCGACCATTATGGAGCGAACAAACGGACATTTATCTGCCGACTAAGTTACCCAAACTTAATATCCCTGAAGGGCGATATTGGCTTGATGTTGGCTTAATTAAAAGTCGATGGCAAGGTGAGATATCTATTTTAGACATTCAAAGTATCACTCGACCCATTGATTACTCTGATGATACTCATTAAGTTTAAAACCACTTTATACGAGTGGTTTTTTTATACTCTTAAACATGTATAATTAATACATGTTTAAGGTGGTGAAAATTATGCAAATTATCGACAAAGCAAAAGAAGATAAAATACCTGCAATTTTACGATTAGGCTTTCGACCGTTTTTTCTTGGAGCAAGTGCTTTTTCAGTTATCGCAATGATAATGTGGGCATTGTTCTGGTCAGGTGAGTTTCAATTATCTAGTTTTATGTATTCAAATCCTATTTGGTGGCATAGCCATGAAATGCTATTTGGATTTTCAGGCGCAGTCATTATTGGTTTTTTATTGACGGCTGTACAAAACTGGACAGGGCAAACAAGTATTAAAGGCACTAAACTACTTCTGGTTTTCAGCCTTTGGTTGATTGCTCGTATCGGTTTAATGATGGGCTCAGTTAGCAGTCTTTGGCTGTTTATTGATACATTATGGATTGTCGTGGCTATCTACTATCTTGCAATACCAATCATAAAAGTTAAACAGTGGCGTAATCTTTTCTTTGTACCCGTTTTACTACTGTTTGCTTTTACCAATATTCAATTTCATTTCATTGCATTAGGCAAGAGTCATCAATCTATTGCTGATATTGCTTTACCTGTCGTGCTTGTCGTTACTGTGATTACCTTAGTTGTTGGTGGTCGGGTTATCCCATTTTTTACTTCACGCGGAACAAATACTGAAGTTATTAAACGAATTAAAACGATTGAATATCTTGCACTTATACCTGCTTGGTTGTTGCTGCTGGCGACATTCTTTATAAATAACGCAACAATAAATGGGGTTATTGCTCCGTTGTCGATCGTTGCGGCTACAACTAACTTTGTTCGTCTTTATCGCTGGCGCACAATCTCAACACTCCGTATTCCACTGTTGTGGTCTTTGCATCTTGCTTACTTGTCTTTAATTATTGGTTTATTTTTGCTTGGTTGCAGCTTTTACACAACAGCGATCAGTGAGTCTATTGCTATTCATATTATTACCATCGGCGGACTAGGCGGAATGATACTAGCAATGATCTCGCGTGTATCTTTAGGACACACTGGTCGTAAATTGCAAGTTGGGCGTTTTATGCTGGTTGCGTTTATTGCGTTATTTTTGTCATTACTAGCACGAGTATTACTGACTACTGTCGCGCCTGCTTTGTTACTTGATGGCTATGTGATTTCTGCAAGTTTGTGGGCTGTTGCTTTTGGGATTTTCACCATCGTCTATTTTCCAGTACTCACAAAGCCCCGTGTTGACGGTCATCCAGGGTAAGTGACTAAAGTGAGAGTCTGTATTGATAAGCTTGATAATCAGTGACATTATCGGCTATTCACTCTAAAATAATGCTTCGTTCATCAACAAGAAGATAGTTATGTACAATCACACTCCAACGCTCAATCATGAACAACAACAAGAAGCTGCTGAGCGTATCCATGAGCTGATGGCGCAAGGTATTAGTAGTGGTGAAGCGATAATGATTGTTGCTCACCAGATCCGAGAAGCGGATATAAAGCGTCGTGAAGCGGCTGGTGAAACCTTCAGTGATGAAGAAGAGTAATAAAAAGAAGAGCTTAACGGCTCTTTTTTTATAATTGGATACTTTTATTTCAAATAAAAGCTTGTTCAATTGTATGCTTTTATTATACAAATAATAAAAACATAATTTTATTAGGGTAATTATATGAATGACCGATATTTACAGGCTCAAGCTTTTGCTAAAAGTCGACATGGCGAGCAAAAATACGGAGATTATCCTTACTACGTACATTTAGATACAGTTGCTGAATTTGCACGACCATATGGTATTGATACAATGATTGTAGCTCAACTACATGATGTGATTGAAGATACTGATACCAGCTTTGACGAGTTGGCAGACTTATTTGGTTTTACCATTGCTGACGCAGTGAATTACGTCACTGATGTGAAGTTAGAAGATCGAGCGAAACGAAAATTAGAGATAAATCAACGGTTATTATCACTTGATCCGGCTGAAGATGCAGCACGCCTAGCATTAATTGTTAAAACCTGCGATCGCTTAGCTAACGTTCAATCAAGCAGTAATAATTCACGCCGCCATTTTTTAATGTATCAAGCTGAGCATGACGCTTTTAAGCATGCTGTTTATCGTGCTGGTCTCTGTGATCCTTTATGGCAACAATTAGACGCGCTTATTCATTCAAAAGATTGTGTTAACTGTGCTTAATGCATGAAATTTTGTGGTTAGTTAATAAAAAAAGCCCGTGTATTTGATAAATACACGGGCTTTTTTATAAGTTGTTTATGACGACATATAGCTGTCAGTCATTATTCCTCATCGTAAATCGTCGGAATAGGTTGGCGCTTATGTTGGGTTGCTTTATAAATAGAGATTAAGCGATCGCGGACAAAATCGGTAACGGGTTTGCCTTCTAAGAAGTCATCAATCTGATCGTAAGAAACTTGTAAAGCATCCTCGTCAGCTTTTTGTGGCGCTAATTCTTCTAGGTCAGCTGTAGGTACTTTATAAACTAATTGTTCTGGCGCACCAAGTTTTGCTGCTAGAGCACGAACTTGACGTTTATTTAAACCAAATAGAGGTGCCAAATCACAAGCACCATCACCAAACTTTGTATAAAAACCGGTAATGTTTTCAGCTGAATGATCGGTACCAATAACTAAACCGCCGACAAGCCCTGCAATCTCGTATTGAGCAATCATACGTGTGCGAGCTTTTACATTGCCTTTCACGAAATCAACTTTAGCGTTGTCGCTAGGAATAAGCCCAGTATTTTCTAATGCAAAAAGGGTGCTTGCATGAGTGCCATCAACACCATTTTTAATATTAACGCTGACAGAGTGACTAGGCTGGATGAAGCTTAATGCGAGTTGTGCTTCGTCTTCATCTTGTTGTTCACCATAGGGGAGACGAACGGCAATAAACTGGTACTCGTTGCTGTTAGACACTTGGTTTAAACCATCAACAGCAAGTTGAGCAAGGCGACCACATGTTGTTGAATCCACGCCACCACTAATGCCTAGTACAAGTGATTTACAGCCTGATTGTTTAAGTTTTTTTTGAATAAATTCAACTCGGCGTTGGATTTCAAAATCAACGTCAATGACTGGTAGCACGCGCATTTCAGTGCGGATAAGCTGTTCCATGGTATATGAATCCTTAAGAGAGTTAGCCCAAATATTAATCATTTGAAGCGATATAATGGCTAAATGAGAGATAAACCATTACACCTTTGGCAAAATCATGCGATAACTCGTTATTATGATCAATGCTAAAGATAGATATTACTAAAATTAAGGGGCATTTTCCTATTAAATGCTTAAATAATAGTTACATCATTAGAAATCTCTAGTGTGAATATAAGTAAATTGATAGAACAAAAGGTTTGATGGATGAAACAAACACTTGCTATATTCGGTAGCGCTTTTAATCCGCCTAGTTTAGGGCATCGTTCGGTTTTAGAACGATTAACGCATTATGACGAAGTGCTTTTACTTCCAAGTTACAATCATGCTTGGGGTAAGAATATGTTGGATTATTCATTACGTTGTGAGTTAGTTTCTGCTTTTATCGATGACATTTCCCAAGATAATCTCGTGCTGTCCACGTTAGAGCAAGATATCGCAGTAGGTGATGAGGCGATAACAACCTATGCGGTACTTGTTGAATTACAAAAGCGTTACCCAAACCATCAAATTACATTTGTTATTGGTCCTGATAATTTCTTGAATTTTGGAAAATTTTTCAAGTCAAATGAAATACTTAGTCAATGGCAAGTGCTTGCATGTCCTGAAACGGTGCCGATTAGAAGTACGCTAATTCGAGAAGCATTAGCTAAAAATCAAAATATCAGTGATTTAACAACGGCAAGTGTTAGCCAGTTATTAATGACAGACGAGCGTTATCATTTTTAACTTTAGGGGATATGGCGAAGTGTTTAAACAAATCTCATTTGGTGTTTTTTGTTGCTTATTATTTATGTTTTCTTCGTCAACTTACGCTTTCAAATGCAAAAATTATTATTCTTTAGATACTGTTTCTCAGCCTTTTAGTATCGATTATCTAAATAATACCAAAGACTGCTCAGCACCTATTTATAGCATTGATCGCAACAATAATATAAACCATTCGCTAATGTTTTCACGCCACGATAACGCTATACCATGGAAAATTGATTCTAATAGTTATGGTGATAAATTCTGGCTACACTGGGATGATAAATTTGCAGACTCACCTGTTTTAATGGATCACAATTCATCGACGTTTTATGGTTTAGGTTTTTGGATGCCGACTAACGATGATGATGAAGCATTCACAAGTGCAGCAGGGGCTGAAGATTGGATATTAAACCATGGACTGCAAATGAGTTTAGGCTTTGGTGATATTAGTGGTCAAAAACCACGCGTGAGGTTTGATTATCGTTGGCATAATAATAGCCATGTTGAAGATGGCGTATCTATGCAAGTTCATATCCCTCTGAATTAAAAAACGCCCATGTTAAGGGCGTATTTCATTTAGCGTAAGCTTTCACCTAAAATTGGCAAAGAAAGTGCGTCTACCATTTGTTCTGTCGTATTCAATTGAGCCGCAATTTGTGGGAGCTTTCGTCCTGAACGACTTAGCTTAAGTACTTCTCGCATTAGAATGCAGGCTTCACACTCTTTTACTGTCATATTCATTACAGATTCAAGGCTTGATATGGCTGTTTTTTCAGTTATTTTATTGCCTTTTAGCATTAATGCTAATGAATTATGATGCTGCTTATTGATCGCTGGACAAAGTGATTGAGTCGACACAGAAAGTTTTTCAACTTTATCTGCAATGACTTTTAATAAACGACCTTCTGCGCCATCCCATTTATGATCTTGAACGGGAGATTTTGCCAATTCATCAAGCACAGCTCTTACGAGCGATGACACAACAAAAAAGCCTGCATCAGTGCATAGTGGCTGTGTCATACGAACCGAAAAGGCCACTTGGTAAAATGTTGCACCAGGTAGCACTGTGATGGCATGTAAACAATCAAATGGGATCCAGAAACCATGACCCTTAGTGATCATGTGCTCTTGTTTACCTAATCGGATTAACACACAACCATTCGTTACAACAATAAAGTAAGAAGATTGGCTCTTTTTGCGTGAACCAACAAAAAGAAAAGGGTGTTCGTTATTTGAAAACTCAATAGCTTGTTTCATACTGACTCTCTTACACATAAGCATGCACATCTTCGTGTTTTTTTCTATTAGCGTCAACAAAGAGGGTTATGTATTAACTAAATACTGTAGATATCATTTCTTAATATGATCAAATTGGTGCAAAAAATAGCAGCTGCGATGAAAAAGTAGACAATTATATGAGGTATGACCTCCAACCATCACGGTTATTGACAGAGGTTGTTTGGTTAATCATTATTTATTAGTAAAATAACTCAGTTTTTTCAACATGAAGCATTACTGTGCATATAGATAACGATATTTATAAAGAAATTCGCCCGTATAATGACGATGAAGTCAGTGGTGCGATTCAACGACTCATTGATGATAAAGATTTTATCAACGCTATTTTAAAGTACCGTTTCCCACATGCGTCGGGCATGTTTGGTTGGTTGCTTATTCCCCTTATTAAACGTTTCCTTGTGAAGAAATGGTCAGGCATTAAATCGGTCAAAGATATTCAAAATCAAGTTGCCAAATATATGCAAGGAACTATTGAACATTCATGTGACGGTGTAACGTGCACAGGCCTAGATAAATTAGACCCAAATAAGGCTTACTTATTCGTTTCTAATCATCGTGATATCGCGATGGATCCTGCAATGGTTAACTGGTGTTTATTTAAAGAGAACTTCAACACAGTACGTATTGCCATTGGTGATAACTTACTGAAGAAGCCTTGTGCAACAGAATTAATGCGTTTGAATAAAAGCTTTATTGTAAAACGATCCGCAAAAGGGCCACGTGAATTGATGAAATCACTTGGACTGCTTTCAAGTTATATCTCTCACTCTTTAGAAACAGGAAACAATATTTGGATTGCTCAAAAAGAAGGGCGTGCCAAAGACGGTAACGATAAGACAGATCCTGCTATTTTAAAAATGTTCTTTATGGAAGGACGTAAGCAGAAAATTCCTTTTTCCGAGTTTATGAGTAACTTAAACATTGTCCCTGTCGCGATTTCTTATGAAAACGATCCTTGTGATGTGGCTAAAGCTGAAGAACTTTATCAAAAAGCATCAACCGGTAGCTATGAAAAAGGTGAGTTTGAAGACATCGAAAGTATAGTACAAGGTATTGTAGGGCAAAAGCGTCGTATCCATATTAGCTTTGGTGACGTCATCAACAATGCACCAGAGACGCCTGAAGAATTAGCTGAAGAAATTGATCGTCAAATTACTGAAAATTACCATTTATTCCCAGCCAATTTCATTGCTGCGAATATTGATTCAGACATAGTGACAGACGAAGAAAGAAACAAGTTTGCCCAAAAACTTGAAAATCATAGTGACAGTGTTAATGATATCTTAAAGCAGATGTACGCGTTGCCTGCACTAAAAAAACAGCAACAACACTCTATGTAATAGCTATAAAACGATGTCGATTTTTTCTATTAATAAGGAACGGCATCGTTTTTTAATACACACCGAAGTATGGATCATAAGTAACAATAATTGCTTTAGGTATGATTATTTCAGCGCCATTTTTCCAATTATCATCGATATGTTGATATAGATTAGACTCTTCCTCAGATACCAATAACAGTTGAATCCTTTCTTCTTCAATATCGAATTGAAGTGCAATATAAGACGCTATATTAAATAGCCGCTCGTAACCTAAATCCGTCGTTATATGTTGAATAATAACAATATAGGTTTGATGATAATTTTTAAGAGCGTAACCAAAGTTATTCAATACTCTTTTAGTATCAACGGTTAATTTGTTGCTGTTATCACTAAAATAGACAACATTGTACTGATCTTGGATTTCAACTAATAATGCTTGCTTTGGTATATAAGCTTTAATTTGTGTTGTGCTCTGATTTATAGGACTAGCGTCGCTAAAATTATGCATCGCATAAGCTGGAAATATGGTGAATGCGACAGCCACTAAAATTGTAATTATAGTTACTGAATAGTTAAATAATCTATTAGTGATGAAGTTAGAAAAAAATGACGGCATAACATGCTCATTGTACTTGTATGATTATCAGTTTAGTACAATGAACATTGTTATAGCCTAAAATTAAGGTTATTCGTCTTATTTGTGATTATCTATGATTGGATTGATATTTTTATAGGGTGGTAGAGACATCCGCTCAGCCATATAATCAATAAAACAACGTACTTTGGGTGCAAGATATTTACGTCTAGGGTAAACAGCATAAATAGGTAATTCTACTGTGGTTTTCCAATCATTAAGTAAAGTGATTAACTTATTTGTTTTAATCTCGTCCGTTAGCAGATAGGTTGAGAGATAAGCAATACCTAAACCACTGACTGCAGCATCAAGCACTGCAGGTGCATTATCAATACGATAATTACCATTAACTCGAATGGATTGCTTTAATCCATCTCGTCCAAATTCCCAGTTTACATATTTACGCTCGCGGCTTTGGTAAGTAATACAATTGTGTTGACGTAAATCACCAGGGATAATGGGCTCACCATGTTGTGCTATGTAATCAGGGGAAGCGACAACGACGAATTCACATTTGGCGAGCTTTCGGGCTACCATTCCTTCAGGTGGATGTTCATGAATAGCAATCCAGCAATCAAAGCCTTCTTCTAAAAGGTTTGGGCGGTGATCAAATAAACTAATTTCAAGCTCTAGTTCAGGATTTTGCTTTTGAAACTCAGCTAATGCGGAAGTGATATGAATATTACCGAAAGATTGAGCGATGCCAATTCGTAATAGACCTGTAATTTCATTTCGATATCCCGCCACCATGGCTTCCGCTTCATTAACAGTATCAATTAATTGTTGGCCATAGTCTGCGTATTGCACGCCAATTTCAGTTAATACAACGGTACGTGTACTGCGTTGAACAAGCTGACAGCCTAACCTTTCTTCTAAACATTTTATTTGCTTACTTACCTGAGACTTTGATATTCCCAAACGATCAGCAGCTTTCGTGAAATTTTGTTCATGACCAATAGCAGCCAGTATTACCATCTGTTGCAAATTATCAAGCATTTGGTATTCCAAGTTACGCTGTCACGATGATATGGCGTAACAAAATAATCGATTAACACTATCTATGCATTATGATTTTTTGCCTCATAAACATCAATCTATATGTATGAATATAAATAATAACTTACATCATTTTAAACGATTTAAATAATTAGAACGGAAACGTTATGATAGCGCTATTGCTAATGGAGGAATGCATGTTTACCGTTTTTACCACCTTTTTATTATTGGGTCTATATAGCTTTGGCGGCCCAGCAGCACATATTGGTTTCTTTCAACGTTCTTTTGTACAAGAAAAAAAATGGATTTCTGATGATGATTTCACTCATGCTGTAGCGTTATGTCAATTTTTACCGGGCCCTGCCAGTAGCCAACTTGGTATGTATATTGGTTATAAGAAAGCGGGATATTTAGGCGCCGTTGCTGCCTTTATGGGTTTTACTTTACCTTCTTTTGCATTATTAACAGGACTTGCCATTGTTAGTAGCAGTGTAACGTCTAACTCTGTTGTTGATAGTTTAATCATCGCGGCAAAACTACTTGCCGTTATCGTCGTTGCTGATGCGCTATGGGGAATGGCTAAAAAGAACTTAACGACAGCCCTAACAATTACCGTGGCAGTGGTGACAGCTATTTGGGTCTATTTTAGTTCCGGTCTACTTGGTCAAGTGTTGCCTATCTGTGTCGCGGCAGCTGTTGGCTACGCATTGTCATTTAAAACGCAGATTACACCAACAAATAAACTAACGACTAGCATAAAACCACACCTTGGTATTTTAGTTACATTTGGCGTGTTGTTAGTGGGGTTACCCTTATTAGCACCTTACAATAGCGGTATTAATTTATTTAATATCTTCTACCAAGCAGGGAGTTTTGTTTTTGGCGGTGGGCATGTTGTATTACCACTCCTACAACCAATGATGGAAGGGTTAGTAGGGGAGTCTACCTTTATTAATGCTTACGCATCTGCACAGCTTGTACCTGGTCCAATGTTCACTATGGCTAGTTATTTAGGTGCTTCGATAGACGGTATACACCCAGTGTTAGGTAGCTTGATAGCAACCATTGCTGTGTTTTTACCTGGCAGTTTATTACTATTTGCATTTATTCCAGCATGGAAAGCGTTGTTTGAGCATCAACGATTAAAACAATCAATCACTTTAGTCAATGCTTGTGTTGTTGGACTATTAGCCAGTGCTTTTGTTAGTCCAATTATTACCAGTGGCGTTAAAACCGGATTTGATGTTGTAGCAGTTGTGGTTGGATTTATTGCGTTTAAATATTTCAAATGGCCGGTATGGGTGTTAGCTTTGATGCTTTTCACAACCAAATATTTGATCTTAACTTAATAACATCAATTAGTTAAAAAGAAGGGCTGCTTTATGCAAGCCCTTCTTTTATAGAATAATCGAAACAGCTTATAGGCTTGGATGTGGTATAAATATTAACTCCTAATGCACTATAACTTTATAACCTATAATGAAAACAACTTACCAATCGAGAACTAATTGATGATTTTTAATAATTAATTCAGGCTTAGTAGATTTAAGCAACGCTTGTTTCATTTCGTTTTCATCTAGCTTATAGACAGGTTTGGTTGATAGCACCTGTCCAATAAGTGAAACAAATGGAGTGATAACCGGTTTAGTCAGTATGTTATTAAACTTCTCCGGTTTTATTGCCAATGATTCAATATTTAAACCACGTAAATATATCGCCCCTTCATTTTGATTATAATAGGGGATGGCACTGAAATTTGCTTTAACAACAATATCTTGAGGTGGTTGGCCAGCAAGCTCTAGTTGAGCGCTAGCTGTAGTATCAACACTAACACGATTGTCCGCGACACGGCCAATGCCTACTTTTACTTTTTCAAACTTACCTGTTGCGTAGGCGATACCTTGAATACCAACAGAGCGTTCAACATTCGTTTCTTTGTTTATGTAGTTTTGCATCTCACTTTCAGTGATACCGTAACTACTACAGCCAGCAAAGAAGAAGGCAGAACTCACAATAATCAGAGCTTTTAAGCGCATAAAAAACCTTAAGAAAAATATATATGCTTTATTTATAGCTCATATTAATAAAAAAAAGCACGTAAACCTACGTGCTTAATACTCTCAAACAAATATTAACTGTTAGCAAACAAAACAGAGATATCATAGTTATCACGGCTAAGTGAGCTTTTAAGTTTTGCTAATGAGGTAACTTGTAATTGGCGAATACGTTCTCTTGTCAGTCCCACTTCTTCTGCAACTTCTTGCAAAGTCTGTGCTTCATAACCTTGTAAACCAAATCTTCTACATATGATTTCTTTATCTCGGTTATTTAAACAATTGAGTACGTTGGATGTTATTTTTTGGATTGCTAAATCATCAACATGTTCATCAGGTTTTGCACTGTTTTCATCTGCAATTAATACCGCTATTGACTGATTACTTGCTTCATTTGAGAATGATTGATCGTACGATACAATAGGAGTGTCATAAGAAAGGGTTGTCGATACATCATCAAGGGTTTTATTTAAAACTTCAGCAACTAACTCTGTACTTGGTTCCTGATTGTTTTTCTTTACTAATTGTTTATGCGTCCGAACAATGGTGTTAATTTCTTTTGATACATGAACAGGTAAACGTATCGTTCTTCCTTGATTATGTATTGCACGTTCTATTGTTTGTTTTATCCACCATGTAGCGTATGTTGAAAATCTAAACCCTTTTTCTGGATCAAATTTTTCAACAGCTGTCATTAATCCGATATTACCTTCATCAATTAAATCACTGATATGTATGTTACTGCCTCGGTATTTTTTTGCGATACTTACGACTAATCGTAAATTACTCTCAATCAATACATTTTTACTATTAGCATCACCGCACAAGCTTTTTCGGCTATATAAAATTTCTTCTTCTTTCGTTAAAAGTGGCTTTTCTGATATTTCTTTTAGGTATAAATGAACGATATCCCCGCCATGTGGAAATTGTTCTTCTTTGTTTATATCCATTTCAGATCCCTTTATGATATTTATATTTAAAGTTTATAAGCCAACTATCAATAAGCAACGAGGCTCACACTATCATAAAGATTTATTCTATTCACCCATTTTATGAATCAGTTAATAAAAAATTAATACTACTTCACATTATAAATCCAATAAAAAATACCTACAAAGAATCTACTAGTCACTATAGAAATAAGATCTCACGTTTTAATAATAAAAACTATAAATTTTATGAAATCTTACCAACCACTAATAGCACCTAAATGATATTGATTCTCATTTGTATCGATGTATGATGAAGTTATTGTTTAAGGAGTTAGCTATGGTCTCTACCACAATTTCTGTTAAGCCCGAAATGGCTATCTTCAGTTTAAAACTAAAGAAAAAACTACTACTTCTAGGTCCAGCATTCATTGCGGCTATTGGTTATATTGATCCCGGTAATTTTGCTACAAACATAGAAGCGGGCTCTTCTTTTGGCTATCAGTTATTATGGGTTGTTCTTTGGGCAAACCTAATGGCTATGTTGATCCAATACCTATCTGCAAAGTTAGGTATAGTGACGGGGAAAAATCTCGCGGAACATTTACGAGAACATCTACCCAAATGGGCGATAGCTCCATATTGGATTCAGGCCGAAATTATAGCTATGGCGACGGATTTAGCTGAATTTATTGGTGCTGCTGTTGGTTTCCAATTATTGTTTGGTATTAGTTTAATGGAAGGAGCAATAATAACAGCCATAGTAACAATGGCTATTTTATTATTAAGTAATAAAAGCCAGAAACCATTAGAAGTTGTCATTGCAACATTATTATTAGTCGTAGCTGTTGTATATGTTATTGAACTTTTCTTTGCTCATCCTGCTGCAAGCGAGATGATAAAAGGTCTTGCTATTCCAACGTTAAATAGTTCACATCAAATTTATTTAGCTGCAGGTATTTTAGGTGCAACAGTAATGCCGCATGTTATTTATTTACACTCGGCGCTATTTAAAAATACTTACGGTGAAACAAAAGCAAAAAGATTAAAATCAACACGTTTAGATGTACTCATTGCAATGGTTATTGCAGGTTTTGTGAATATTGCAATTGTGGCAATGGCAGCAGCCGTTTTCCATTATTCAGGTAATCAAGATATTGCTGGGATTGAAACGGCGTACAAAACATTAACGCCACTTGTTGGACAAGCGGCATCTACATTGTTTGCTATTTCTCTTATCGCATCAGGCTTATCATCGACTGTTGTTGGCACGATGGCTGGAGATGTCGTAATGCAAGGTTTCGTAAAATTTAAGATCCCTTTGTTATTACGCCGTCTTGTTACAATGATCCCATCATTTATCGTTATCGGGCTTGCTATTAATACCACTGAAATTTTAGTGATGAGTCAAGTCGTTCTTAGTTTTGGTATTGCATTAGCTATTATACCGTTACTCATTTTCACTAATAATGAAAAACTAATGGGTGAGTTTAAAAACAATAAATACGTTAGTTATGCAGGTATTGTTATCATTGCTCTTGTTGTTGCCTTGAACATATACCTAATGGTGACACTTTCTTAAATAATACATCCAATCAATTAGATGAATAAAAGCCAAACGTCACTTGTTTGTTATTTATTGGCAGTTTTTTTGTTTCATCAATAAACGTAGTGCTTTATTTTTATATTTAAATTCTTTTTTAGCTTTCTCTGATGCAACGTTTAAGATCATTTTAGAACGCTTTTCTAAGCTTTCTAGTTTCGTTTTTAAGCCTTCACAAGGTATAACACTGTATTGATTCTTATACTGTTTCACACTTTGAGCCTCAGAAGGGAAAGAGATAAGTAAAAAAATCGAAATTAATGAGCTAATGACACACATTTTCATGATAAATACTCCTTTCTATGGCGTATTATATTTCATAAGTGTTAATTACTAGTATTAAGTTTTACAATAAATGTGAGGTAAGCAGTTATTTTATAAAATACATAAGGTTATCAATTACATTACCGACTCGGAACTACACCTTTTAAATCATCATCAGTACGTCTATCGTAGCGTTGGGTTGTCGTAATACTACTATGTCCCATAAATTTACTGACTAATAATAAGTCGTAACCTGAACGCAAAAGATTAGTTGCCACTGAATGTCGAAAATCATGGGGTGAAACAATACGAGAAAAACCTAACATATTGAGTTTTTTACACAAATCATTAAGTGTTTGTGTTGTTAAACGCATATAAGTCAATGTTTGGTAACGATTAATAGTGCAAAATAATGCAGGTAAATTCGGATTAAAATTTTGCTGGCGTATAGCTAGCCATTTATCCATCGCATTATATAAATCACTATTTCGAGAGAAAGGAACATAGCGCTCCTTATTACCTTTACCAACAACACGTAGCTGGCACCGATCCATATCAATATCAAAGGTATTTATATTGACCACTTCTGCTCGCCGTAAACCTGCCTCATACATTAACCAAAAAATAGCATTATCTCTCAATGCCTTAGTTTCATTCTTTTGATTAAGCGTAATAGCTGAAATATGATCTAATTCATTATAGCTAAGGTATCTGCCACTGGATTGACGAGATCCCCTCGGTAATTTAATTGCTTTTATACGTTCTAAATTTTCAACTGAGATCAACTCAGCGAGCCAGGCATGTTGAGCTACACCGCGTAACATGCGAAGTAAATTATCAGCAGTTGCTGGCGCATAGGCTTTTTTTTGATCGCTGATTTGGTTATCTATTCGATCACTTAAAAACGACTGCATCGTTGATTGAAGAATAGGGGCATATAAAATACCAGTCCAATCAAAACGCTCAATACAACTTCGAATACAAAAACAACTAAAGGCCTCTAACATCACTTTTGATTGTTTTGATAATTCAAACGCATAGTGCTGAGGTAAAATCGGTTGAAGCCAACCACTTTCTATCGTTGAGTTTTTAAAACTTCCAAGATCAAAAACTGCGACACGATCTTTAAATTCAACAACACGAGAGGCAGGTAAGTTTTGATTATCTCTAAGAAATTTAGCTACATTCAATAAAGCGTTAAGTAATGGCTTTACTTGTAAGTTCTTTATTGGCTCATTCGCACTGAAGTAATGATTTTTCATTTTAGCTTTTTGTTTAGCGCGAGCAATCAGAAATGACTTAACTGCATCAATCAGCTTTTCTTGATTATTAAATAGTTCAATCCAATCAATGAGTTGGAAGCTATCTCCCAATACATAGCGTGCAAGCCTTTCAAGTGAATAACGCGCATTAGCTTGACCGCCGGTGGTGTCAGTCGCTGATAATGAATACACATAAGATAACGCAGGATTAGTCGAAGCATAATTTATATGATTAATGCGTTCTGCTAATTGTGTTTGCTGACGTAACGATGTGGTTCTTAAACTCGCGGCTCTTGGATCGATAGGGAATTTGTTCTGCATTACATAAGTTATTTTAGATCTGCTATAAGAGATATTATATAAGACTGATATTTAATTACTATATAAATCTGTTAGTTAGTCGAAAGATCTGGATCATCAACAAAGATATACTGACTGTTATTAACCCCTTTTTTTTGTTGGTATTTTAAATAAATTAAGAGATTAACCTACGAATTAGTGATTCATAAAAGTGTTACCCTGTCACATATGGGTTGTAAACTTAATACGCTGAATTAGAAAGTTATTACTTATAATTAAAGTTAATGGAGATAAAAGGATGTAGGTATGAACTTGTTAAAGAGAGCTATTTGGCTTTGTTGCCTTTTTTCTACTTCAGTAAGTGCAACGAATATCTATCTCAAGCAATTTAATGAAATAGATATGAGCCTTAACAATTTAGTGTTAGATATAAGTTGCGGAAAGTTACCATCAATATCGTTTACGGGTGATGAACTCGAAATGGTGATGTTACAAGTAAATGATGCGACACTTAAATTATATTCTACAGATAAAGATAACCCTAAGGTTAACATTACGGCTCGTGTTATTGTTTCTAAACCTTTGAATAAAATTGGTATCGCTAATCACGCAAAGGTAAATATTGATGGCTGTGCGCTAGATGAAACTACATTCACCGCTAATGTATCAAATAAAAGTTATGCCGAACTTCACGGTTCAACAACGAATCTCGATATAACTGCAACAGACAATTCGCATGTGAAGGTTGGTATTGTTGCTGAAAAAGTTATCGTTAATGCCTTTCAATCATCATCTATTGAGATCAATAAACCCATTGGAGTTTTAAAATTATCACTCGCCACTGATTCTTTATTTTCTTTAACATCAGGCGTTAACCTTGTTGAATTAAACATGAAAGAGGAGTCAATTGCCACTATGTGCAATACGGCGAACAGTACAATAAATGGTTCTATGGAAGATGATTCATCAATCACAATAAATAAAGCTGCTGATTCAACAATTGTCGCTAGTGACAATAGTAAAATAACGTATTGTTATCAGAACTGACGTTTTATAGTAAATATGTAATGATAGTCTTAATTTGATAGGGGTCGATCATGACAATACAAACAGTCACGTTTTCAATTAATAACAAGCTTTCCATCGCGGAAAATATAATCGAATATGTACAAAGCCATGAAGATAAATTTTCACCCGCTTTGTTCACTAAACATGATCAACAAGATCTTCGATATCAATTTGCAACAGCTAGCCTACATGTTGATATGGTAGAAATGGCACAAGATTCAAATAGTGGTGTGATCAGCGTAAGTTACGGTATTCATTTCTTCTGGCCCTGTAATAACCAAGATGAAATTGATCACTATAAAGAAACACTAAACTTTGTAATAAGAGAGGAGAAAGTAACGATTGAACTCGTTGAACATGAGCCATGGATTGTGCTGTAAACAAAAACAGCCACTCAGAAGAATGGCTGTTTTAGATAGCATCTAATTATTCGTCACTCTCAAAACCAAATACACGATCTTGGATATACACCATATCGCAATCAGTTTTGTATAAAACACTATGTATTCTGTTCGCTTGAATATAACCCGTTTGGCCTGCAGTTAGCGTCATTTCATCACCATCTTTAGCGAGTTCACCATCTTTCTTGACGTAAAATTGAATAACAATTTCACCTTTAACAATGATCGACATGTCATCATTAGGATGATGATGGGGTGCTTCAAACGTACCAGCTTCCCATCGTTCAAGTAAAGCTGTTACACAGTTTTCATTCTTTTCATCTGTATCTCGGAAACTAAAACCTGGCATATCAGGTTCTTTTGTAAAATCAGACCAGATGTTTTTAGAAACAAAATCACTCATAATAAAACCATATAACTATTTGAAGATATAGTTATTATAGGTGAAGAAAGTTATTTTATAGATAGCCAAAAAAGAAAGATAAAAAACCAAATTGACGTGCTACAAAATCAGGTTAAGAATCTTATATCTTAATTAATACATATCGTGATCGTTGTATAACCAATCGTCTGCTTCATCAAACATGTCCTGTAGCAGTGCTTCAACGCGTTCTTTATCATCAGCAAAACCACCAAGCACTGTGAGATTATTTCCACCACCAAGACGAACACGAATATTTGCATCCGGCCAGTTCATTAATACTCTTCTGTTAAATTCATCATCAATCTTTGAAAAATGAGCATCAGATAGGTTGAGTTTATTAAGCATTAATTCAATACGCATATAGTAATTACATCCAACTGTATATAACAACACTGATTTTATAAACAGTAGTAACTAACATCAATTCAAGATTTAAATCGTTGTAATTAGTTGTATTCATTAATACTGTTGCCCAATAACAACAGAGATCTTTGTCACATCTTTAATGATAGTTAATCAAAATAACGTTCATTTGATACTGTCATAACGCCATTCATTAACCCACACTGAAAAAGCGATTAGCATTTCAATAAAAATAATTTACAGCTTAAACAATAAGTATCAAAAATAAATATTTTAAACGAAATTTGGAACTTATTGTTATTCCTTTTTGTCAAAATAGTTCTATCATTATTCCAACAGCAAATAATAGGATATAAAAAATGACAACTTTCACATTACATAGCCAAGACATTGTAGAAGGCCAATTAAAAGACAAGCGCTTTTCATTTAACAGCTTCGGACACGACGGTGATAACGTTTCTCCGCAGCTATCATGGGAAAACGCACCTGAAGGAACAAAAAGTTATGCAATAACTTGTTTTGATCCAGACGCACCAACAGAAAGCGGATTCTGGCACTGGCAAGTGATCAATATCCCAGCATCGACTACATCACTTGAGCAGGGCGCATCAGGCAAACTTGCGGCTGGTTTAGAGATGCGTAATGACTATGGGTTTAACGGTTACGGCGGCGCTTGTCCTCCTGAAGGTCACGGTATGCATCGTTACCAATTTACAGTATGGGCACTGCCAGTAGAAAAACTTGAAGTGCCAGATGATGCATCATGTGCATTAGTTAGCTTTATGCTAAACGCAACAGCATTGGGCAAATCAACGATTACCCCAACATATGTTCGATAAATAACGCTTATATTAATAATCATTGAGATAAACCTTGTGTCTATTTATTGTGTATCATCAATAACCAGTCACAAGGTTTATATAAAAAAACATGTCAGGCATAATCAAACTTAATTATTATAATGGTAATCGACCGCAGCACCTGCGTAATGTACCGATTATTTACCCTTCCATTTTCTGGATTCAACAGGGTAATAAACAATTGCATTGGCAAAATGACTGGATCACCTTCAATAGCAATAACTGGTTATTGGCACATGGCAATACATCATTGACCTTTATCAATACCCCTAACCAAACCCAATTTTTCTCAACCCAACTGAGTTTTTTGATCCGACCAACGGATGAGCAAATTCAACGGTCGCAAGAAAATCAGAAAGACGGTTTAACACCTGAATATAGCCTAGATGGAACGGCGAAATACTTATGGCAAAGTATAATAACAATGCCGAAGGATATTCAGCCCAACGTGCAAACACATATCGTTAATGCATTATTTGAGCATCTTGCTAACAATGGTTATCTTCATCAGTTATTTTCAATGCGAAATTTAAGCTGGCGAGACAAGTTAACCCAATATTTTAATGATGATCCCAAAGCCAATCATTCAATTGAATCGGTCTGTGATCATTTCGGATTAAGTAAATCGACATTAATTAGGCGCTTAAAAGACGAGAATACCCAATTTAGGGATGTATTAGCAGAACTGAGAATGGGTTATGCATTAAGCTTATTGCAAACTAAGCCATATTCACAAATAGAGCTTGCGCATTTATGTGGTTACAAATCAGAAGCCCGATTTGCACAACGTTTTCAACATCAATTTGGTCTGAGCCTAAAACAATATCAAAAAACATTTGAATACCACCATTAAGATAAATACCATTCTTTTATTTTAGCGATAATGGTATTTATCTTTATATTCAATAATATCAATCCATTAACGGATAAATAATGTCTCTAATTGAAGGGCAATGGCATCCGCTAATTGGTGCGTTGAAATGTTACGTTCTATAGTATGCAGTGGCATATTGCCAGACTCTACCACACTTAACCAATCAGAAATCATCGCATCAAACCCTTTGGTTGCTAACATTGGCATCCAATCTTCTGATGTTAAAATTCTTTCTTCATTATTTAGCCAGCGTTGACCACGCATAAAAGAAGTAAATTGGTAAGACTGGTTATGATAAGTGGCAGAAACACATTCATTGGTAATGCCGTTTAAACGATTCATCGAAGCATGTAGCAGACATTGTCCTGCTTGCCATTGCACATCAACACGTGAAAGCTGATCACCAAACATTTGATGAGTAACATAAACATCATCGAGTGTCGATTTAGTATTTAAGTTAACGCTATCAAGTGCATGAATAAAATCATCAAAGATAAAGGTGTGAATATCACCAACCAGATTATGGCGATTTTTCTCCCAACGCAGTGAATGTAATTCACCAATATTTCCGGAAGCTAACTCTGGTAGATGCTTGTTAAATAGAGGGATATGACGACGGTTAAAACCAACATAAAGTGGGGTGTTATGTTGTTCTGCAAGCTCGTAAAGACGTTCAACGTGCTCTGCATTATCAACTAACGGTTTATCAACAAACGTAGGAATACCTTGCTTTATACACCAATGCGCTATGTCATAGTGAATACGTGTTGCAGCATGGATCATCACCGCATCTATATTCTTTTTATTTAATTGACGGTAATCATCAAAACAGCAAGTGACATTATGCTTATCAGCTAATGCATTTAAAACGGTAGGGTTGCGTGTACAAAAAATTAACTCTACATTTTTCAGTTGCGTCATAATTGGGAGATACGCTTTCTGTGCAATATCACCTAGCCCAACAATTCCTATTCGCATTTTTAACCCTTAACGTATTGGTTTTATGAACCGAAATGCTTTATATCTCAAAGAAGCTGAAGCTAGGCTTAAGACATTCACTTTAACGGTGTTTATTTTCCGAACTCTCTTGGCTCAAAGTAGGATCATCATACTTTTTCATTTTCTCATTAAATTTATCTTCTCGTTTATGATAGATAGATTGTAATGAAATTAAACAGATAACGCAGCTTGCCACACATTTTAAAAGGGAAATAATAATGCAATGGGGCAGTGTGGTTGTCCGATGTAATGTTAAGTAAAATAACTCACAAGTATAAACAATAGTAGATACTAACGACGCGTAAAAAAAGATTTTGTTTGTTGCTATGGGCATCTTCACAATAATAACTCTGTTTAATATGCTTCTATCTATAAAACGTAACATAATACCCCTTAAGAATAACAGCGATTGAGAAAATATTTTATAAATTAATTACATAAAGTGATGATTTTATACATTAAGGCCATTTTTTGAACTAAAATTAATCCGAACAACATTCAAATGCTAAACAACCGTTAGTAATATTTTGAATTACTAGACCAATATAGAATGTAAGCTTATGTTTATATAAATAGCCTAATTGCCAATGGCTGAACGATATACCTAATGAAGCTAATCAGAAAAGGGATGAAATTGAACACAAATGCGTTAACATGGTTATGAAACATCTTACAGCATGGGGCATTCACCAAGCGATTAAGCCCTAGCATCATTAAAATACTCACAGAGCTCAATCTTGGTGTAGGCTTTACTCTATATCCTATCATTCTATTAGAATGAGGGGATTATCAATAAAATGAGCAACATAAAACATTAGTAAAAGCGATGAGATCAAATAGATTGATAAATTGAGATCATAGTTTCCGAAATATAACCGTTTTATTTAGCACATTAATCATGTTCAATACGCAATAATATTATTTATAGATTATTCTATTTACACAGTTTTTGGGATAGCACATGCTTTCAATATTCAACGCTGCAGAAATGTTCGCACTTATTCTTACTCTCGCGACCTTAATAACAGGTGTTATTTTCGCGTTAGATAAGTTCGTGTGGCAACCTAAACGAGAAGGGGTTAAACAGGAGAACACAGGTTGGGTTGCTCAAGCACGCTCAATGTTTCCGGTGTTATTTGCTATTTTAATTATTCGATCATTTATTATCGAACCTTTTCAAATTCCAAGTGGCTCTATGCAGCCGACATTAGTACCTGGTGATTTTATTGGGGTAGAAAAGTTCGCCTACGGCCTACGCGATCCTATTTTCCACAAAACATTAATACCAACAGGTAAGCCACAACGTGGTGACATAGCAGTATTTATTGATCCATCAAATCCGAAAATTGATTTAATCAAACGCGTGGTTGGTTTACCGGGTGATACTATTATTTACCAAAACAAAACCCTTTATATCAAACCAGCTTGTAACGGACAGAAAGTATGTCCAGTAGCAAAAGAAGTACCAAAACAATATGTTGGCTTAACTAATTTCACTGAATTAGGTACACAGCTAAACGAGTATAAAGAAGAACTGGGTAAGGTGACTCACCACATTCTGCGTGATCCAACTTTACCAGAGCAAATTAATCGTTATTACCAACAGCCAGGTCAACCAATGGGTGTATGGGTAGTGCCAAAGGGTCATTACTTTGCAATGGGTGACAACCGAGATAATAGCTTAGATAGCCGTTACTGGGGCTTTATGCCAGAGCAGAACTTAGTAGGTAAAGCGACCTTCATTTGGATTAGCTTTACTTTCAACCATAACCCAGACTCAATGTGGCCACATTGGTTACCTAATGGTGTTCGCTTCAACCGTATCGGTAGCATTCATTAAAACGATAACCAAACAATAAGATAAAACCAGAAAAACCGACATGCTAACAACATGTCGGTTTTTTTATTAGTCTGTAATATTTTGAATCAGATTATACTTATATGACTCTTTCTTCGTTACCCAGTGCTCGCCACTTGCTGGTGCAGAATCTAGCGTGTACATGTAGAAATCGACACCTTTATTCCTAGCTCTTACAGGTTGTGCTGCACAGACCGGTATTGTTACACCGAAAGAGAACTCTTATACAGTAGAAGCGACTGGCAGCAGTGCACAAGAAGCAAAACAAATTGCAAACACGGCGAGCAAGTTTTTCTTAGGTGGTGATGTACTAAATTCAGAGCATAAAGTTATGATGGAATTTAACTGTAAATAACTAACTTTTACATCATACGTGATTTAATAGGGCATATACCTCTGCGTGTATGTCCTTTTTTATGTTTTAAGCACTAGTACAATTAGCGTTGTAAATCACTTAGTATCAACGCTTTCCTTTAAAGCCCTACAATAATTGCCGATATATATCCCTGATTTTAGTTGGTTTTTGTCATACACCGACTTAGCTATACTGCGCAAGTTTTAAACTCACTATTATAAATAGAATACATAAAGCACTGGATTTACGCTCCAGCTCGCAGAAGGAAAAAACATGTCTCAATACGTTGTATGTGCGCTGTATAAATTTGTCGCATTAGATAACTACCAAGAAATTCGCCAACCATTAACGAAATTGCTCGAAGCTAATCACATTCGTGGCACACTGCTTCTTGCTAGTGAAGGGATCAATGGTACCGTAGCAGGTAAACGAGAATCTATTGATGCGTTACTAGCTTGGTTTAAACAAGATCCGCGCTTAGCCGACGTTGTTTATAAAGAATCATTTAATGCAGAGCAGCCATTTAACCGCACCAAAGTAAAACTTAAGAAAGAAATCGTTACTATGGGTGTAGAAGGTATCGATCCTCGTCATGTAGTGGGAACCTACGTAAAACCTAACGAATGGAACGCATTAATTTCAGATCCTGATGTTGTTCTGGTTGATACCCGTAACGATTACGAAGTCGATATTGGTACATTCAAAAACGCCGTAAATCCAAATACAGAAACCTTCCGCGAATTCCCGCAATACGTAAAAGACAACCTCGATCCTAACAAACACAAGAAGGTTGCGATGTTCTGTACTGGCGGCATTCGTTGTGAAAAATCAACTGCATACATGAAAGAGCAAGGGTTTGAAGAAGTCTATCACCTAGAAGGTGGCATTCTTAAATACCTTGAAGAAGTCCCACAAGAAGAAAGCATGTGGGAAGGTGACTGCTATGTGTTTGATGGGCGAGTTGCTGTTAACCACCAACTAGAAAAAAGTGATTACGATGTGTGTAATGCCTGTCGATTGCCAATCACACAAGAAGAGCAATTATCAGAACATTTTGAAAAAGGCGTAAGTTGTCCAAAATGTATTGATAAACACAGCGAAGAGCAAAAAGCCCGTTTCCGTGAACGTGAAAAACAAGTGCAATTAGCGAATGCACGTGGTGAAACCCATGTCGGCGGTGATGCTGCTCAACTAATAGAGCAACGTAAAAAAGCCAAACTTGCCCATAAAGAGCAGCAACGAGCGGCTAAAAAGTAAGATAAAACAATATCTGCTTTCAAATGATAAAACACAAAAGGAATAGACATTTTTAACTAGAAAGAGTTATTTGTGTTTATTCCCTTTTTATTAATGCAGTTTATGTGTTGATATTTCACCTAATGTTATATGCATGCAGTCAATCAATAGTCAGCTAGATACTCTTCATATAACTACAAATAATACAGTATTCAGTTTCCATCCCTAATCTATTCATATACTTGCCGATCTACAAGTGGGTGGGAAAAATGCTTCCACAACGGAATGAGTATCAACGTATTATCCGCTACAGGGGATAACACAATAATATCCTCTATAGCGGATAAATTGTAAATATCCGCTATAAGGGATATACTTTAAATATCCTTTATAGCGGATAATTTAAAGTGGGAACCATGCAAATCACATCAGCTAAAATGCTCGCCAATGCAGTGCGAGATCAACGTAAAGCCCAAAGCAGAACCCAAAGTGATACAGCTAAACTGGTCGGTATTAAACAAACCACCGTATCTGCGTTCGAAAATAACCCAGAAAGTACCAAGCTAGAAACACTTTTTAAATTACTCGCCGCATTAGATCTAGAGCTGCATGTTCAACCGCGTAACACAAACAACGAACCACACACCACACAACAGAAATGGAATGAGGAGTGGTAAACATGGATGTGTTAACGGTTGCAATGAATGGGATCTTAGTCGGCAGCTTAACCAAAGCAAGCTCTGGTGCGATATCGTTTCAATATGATCCAACATGGTTATCACGAGCAGGAGCCCGTGCGATCTCACTTTCTATGCCGTTACGCCACGATGCTTATCATGGTGATATTCCTTACAATTTCTTCGATAACTTATTGCCTGATAACGAAGAAATTCGCAGCCGTATTCAATCACGCTTTCAAGCTGCTACCAAACGCCCCTTTGATCTACTAAGTAAAATAGGCGGCGATTGTGTTGGTGCTATTCAGCTTTATTCACCACAACATAGCCTACAGGATGTCAGGCAAATACAAGCAGAGCCATTAACCGAATCTCGAATGGCACAGGTATTACGAGGTTACCAAAGTGATGCGCCACTCGGCATGCTAGATGATATGGACGACTTTCGTATATCTATAGCCGGCGCACAGGAAAAAACAGGCTTGTTATGGTATCAAAATCAGTGGCATTTACCGTTAGGTTCCACCCCAACCAGCCATATTCTGAAATTGCCAATCGGGATCTTACCGCACAAAAACATAGACTTAAGCGATAGCTGTGAAAACGAATGGCTATGTTTAAAAATCGCGGCAGCATTTGGCTTTAAAGTGAACGATGCCAGCATCATCAATGTTGAAGATGTAAAAGCATTGGCATTAACGCGCTTTGATCGTCGATGGTCACAAGACGGCAGTTGGCTTATGCGTTTACCACAAGAAGACATGTGCCAAGCGTTAGGTGTTGCGCCAGCATTAAAATATGAATCAGACGGTGGGCCAAACATTGCCAGTATCATGCAATTTCTATTAGGTTCACGAACATCAACCCAAGATCGAGAAGTGTTTTTCAAAGCACAGATCTTGTTTTGGTTGTTAGCTGCCATTGATGGACACGGTAAAAACTTCAGTTTATTTCTAGAGCCTGAAAGCCGTTATAGCATGACACCGTTATACGACATTATTTCTGCTTATCCTTTAATGGATTCAAACAGCATTCCGAAACAGAAAGCAAAAATGGCAATGGCATTAACGGGCACCAAGAAATATTACAAATGGCAAACCATTCAGCCTCGCCATTTTTTAAGTACAGCTAAAACGGTAGGATTTTCAACCCAGCGTGCCAAGGAATTAATGACTGAAATGAAAAACCAAGCACCAAGTGCGATAGAAAAAGTCCGACAGCAATTACCCAACGATTTTCCTACTGATATTAGTGAATCGATATTTAACGGGGTATTAAAGCAAGCAGGGCGATTGGCATAAAACCAAGTTATACGTGTAAAAAAGGCATGAACAAACAACCCATGCCTTAAATACGCTTGCTTTAAATACTCGGGCCTTAATACTTATGCCTTCAGAATTAGGGCTTAATTAGCAAAGAGTAGGATAGTCGGTATAACCGTGATCATTACCGCCAAATAGCGTCGCACCATCCAGTTCTGCTAAAGGTTGTTGGTGCTGTAGACGTGAGACAAAATCAGGATTAGCCACAAACGGACGACCAAACGCCACCAAATCTGCATAGCCTTTATTAAGCACTTCATCCGCACGTGCTTGAGTATAACTACCTGCAACAATGATCGTATTAGTAAAATACTCACGCAGATCAATTCTAAACTGCTCTGGGATCACTGGCGCATCATCCCAATCCGCTTCTGATAAATGCAGGTAACCAATGTCACGAGCTTGAAGTTGTTTTGCTGCCTCTAAAATAGTCGGCACAATATCAGGGCAATTCATATCTTTAAAAGTGATGAAGGGCGCAAGTCGAACACCCACTTTGTTAGCACCAATAATATTACTTACAGCATCAACAACTTCTAGTAAAAATCGAATACGATTTTCCCTAGTGACACCGTAACTATCTGTACGATGATTAGAGTTAGTTCGTAAGAACTGATCGATAAGATAGCCATTACCGCCGTGAATTTCGACACCATCGAATCCCGCATCAATAGCGCGTTTTGCAGCATAAGCAAAATCTGCGATAACCCGATCAATATCTGCTTGTGTCATTGCTCTTGGTTCAACACAATCGACCATGTTGCCATTGCCTTGTTCATCTGCAATCCACACCTTGGTTTCAACAGGTTTAAGTGCCGATGGCGCAATCGGCTTCTCACCGTTTTGGAATACAGGGTGAGATACACGACCTACATGCCATAGCTGACAAAACATCGCCGCGCCGTTCTTATGTACCGCTTGTGTTACTGAATTCCAACCCGATACTTGCTCATCGGTATAAACACCAGGCGTATACGAATAACCTTGCGAATCATCAGAAATCTGCGTCGCTTCAGAGATAATTAATCCAGCACTGGCACGTTGTTGGTAATAACTCGCCATCATCGCGTTTGGAACATTACCCGGCTGGCTACTACGCGCACGTGTCATCGGTGCCATAACAATACGGTTTTGTAGATTCAATTCGTTAAGCTGTGTTGATTCAAAAAGCTTGCTCATTATCGACACCTTATTTAAGAAGTGGTACGTGGGTTTTAACGCTGACTGATTCCATCCAATCTTTTACTGTGTTGTCCCACTTGATCTCAGGCGCACTAAAGAACCCACGCAAAATAGAGAACATAATCGCGCCATCAATCAAACGAACAGCTTGGCTAGTCTCATTCTTCAAAATCGTTTTTACTTGCTTAATAAGTGATTCAACGTCATTGGCGATATTCGCGGTATCTTGCAATAACGCATCAAAATTTAACTCGTCTGATTCTTTCTTGGCTCGCCAAGCTTGTCGGGCAGAGTCAGTTTCAAACTCAGGTAACGCCATGTTTGCCCAACGTGGATAGCCGATTTTTTGTAATGGAAGAAACGCGTTTTTTTGCCAATCAAACACAGCCTTAGAAATCTCAATTGTCTCGATAGATTGCGCTAACTCAATGAAATTCTGAATAATATCTAAGCTTTCTGCTAAAGCTTCGCCATCATCTTTAATCAAAAGAGGCACTTGCTTAGTACCGATGAGCGCATTCGTGGTTTTGTCATCATCATAAGCAATACACGTTACCGTCAGTGGGATATTCAACATTCCAGCCACATAACGGACGCGAGCACTAAAAGGGCAATGTTCATAAATATAAAGCTTCATCGTTATTTCCTATCTAGCTATTTTTGTTTTGATGGCGTCAGTATATTCATTGGATAGAATTTGATAATTGGGGTAAATTTAAAAAGATTATTCGGCTGAGCTGAACAATAAACAAAAGGAAAGGGCATGGATAAGTTTTCTGATATGACGTTATTTATCAGTATCGTTAAAAATCAAGGCATGGCCGCAGCAGGCAGAGAGTTAGGTTTATCTCCCGCAACGGTAACAGCTAGGCTACAAGCATTAGAAGATCGCTACGGTGTTAAGCTGCTTAATCGCAGTACTAGGCATATTTCTTTAACCGAATCTGGTGCGCTGTATCATCAAGCCTGTTTAGAGATAATAGATAGCGTAAAAGAGACAGAAAACTTACTTCAAACCGGTAGCCAAGAAGTACGTGGGACGCTAAAGATCTCGGCGCCACGAGACATAGGTAAACAATACATCTCACCCATCATCTCGGCATTTTGCGAATTATACCCAGACGTTGTGCCGTACTTATATTTAGACGATAAGCTCACCAACTTAGCAGAATCGGGGATTGATATTGTGATCCGTTACGGTGAACTGGCAGACAGTAACCTTATCTCTCGCAAACTGGCAGCCAGCAGGCGAGTGTTATGTGCAACGCCTGAATACTTGGCAAACAAAGGCACACCCGTTACACCACAAGATCTCGCCGATCACCATTGTTTAGCCATGATCCGCAGTAATGAAGAATTAAAAACATGGCACTTTACAGACGACAACCAGCAAACAGTAATAACCCTAGTACCGAAACGTTTTTCAGATGATGGCGAAGTGATCCGCCAATGGGCATTAGATGGAGCAGGCATTGCGTTAAAGTCGATATTAGATATTCAGCACGACATACAAGAGCAACGATTAGTGACAGTGCTTGATGGTTACATGAAGAACTTCAATGCATCGACATCTTCAGCCAGTGCCGACTTAAACGTGATTTACCAAAGCCGCCAGTATCAACCTAAACGGCTTCGATTATTTATTGAGTTCTTGTTAGAACGATTTGGTGAAAGATTGGGGTAGTGGTTACATGTTGTTTTTATGTTGTTCTCAACGAATTTATTTCTTTCTATAATTTAAGATACAAGCGATTATCAAAGTTTAGATAGATAACTACATTACTTCACATTCACCATAATATTGGGAAGGAATTAACTTACCAAACAAAACCGAATTTCTGCTGTGTACTGTTTTCATATTGTCCGTAATTGTGGTGGACATAACATTACCAGAAGAAGTAGATTCTAAAAATGTTACGTGACCAGTTCCAACAATCTTAACAACTTCATTACTACCATTATTACCTAATACATAACTTTTATTATTGTCGCTATCTAACAGAAAACTAAGTACTAAATCGTTTTCTACTTTATGGGATCCTTCAGCGTTTGAATAACTTTTGTAGATACACTTTATAGTACTTGTAGAAGAGAAAGATGAAGCAGACATAAGTAACAATATTACAGGTAATATGATTTTCATATAATTATCCTTTTATAAATATACTTCATCATAGCAATATAAGCACAAATATGCACATACTGATATTGTATATCAACACCTCAACAATAAATACGCATTATGCTGCTTTTATGTTAAATCTAACCGATTGATTTATCACAATATAAATAAATTTAGTTCAAAAAACACTCTGTCATTGGATACTTCTAAACTATGAAGTTTAGGCGTATCGATAGAAGAATGACTGAAAACTATATTTTTCGTAAATTTCGGTGTGGATTATCTAAAAAAGATACTGCAGAACTATGTTTTAAAAGTGTGAACACCATCACTAAGTGGGATAAAGGAAAATCAATACCGCCTGAATGTCGCCGCCTCATGCGCATGTATAAGGGACTTGAATTATCATCGATAGATAAACGTTGGGAAGGTTGGAGGATAGCTAATGGTGTGCTTTGTAATGAAAGTGGTCTATCGGTTGTACCCGAACAAATTTTAACAGGTTATGCACTCATAGAAATCTCAGCAGAGGATGATAGAGCTATGAAATTGAAAATTATCAAATTTGCAAGAATGTTTAATAACATGTGATGTTTAAGGCCGAAAGAATTCGGCCTTTTTTGATAGATAAAGTATACAGCTAATCTACAAAATCTTATTTATTTGTTTTTTGATTTTCATCTAAAGCATCATTAATAAAATGAACAGATAAAAATGGTCTTGCTTCACGTAAGAGCAGGCCACCTAAGAGTATTAAGAAAATACTTAATAATAAAAATGAGATATGGTCACTTTGAAACATACCTACTAACAGAGAAATTAATAAAGAAGCTCCAAATGATAAAATCAATATACCCAATAACGCGTTATATCCGATGGTAAAATAGTCTAATATCGTTAATCTAATTCTATAAGAATCAATTTCCACACCTTTTAAACTAGGGTGTAGCTTTGACATTATAATAAAATGTCTAAATGCTACACTTTGTTTTACTCTGTCATTCAAAACATGAATAGCATTAAACATTGGTATACTTAATCGAACACCATGAATTAGACTAAAGTATTCGATAGATAATTCTGATGTTAATTGAGATTTCATATTAGTAGGTAATCTCTCATCAGATAAAGCTAAATTTATGTTAGTTAAACGATGTTTTTTAACATCCCTGACGAAACTAACAATTTTTTTAGAGTTTATTAAAATAGTAAACAGAACAAGTAACAATATAGATAAGTATTCACCATTATGTAATAGTCCGTTTAAGAATGGAAAAAAATCAAATATTAGCTGCATTATAATTCCTTTAACTTGAGTGCATATAATCTTAAAGCACCAAAACTGTACAAAAAAACACCTGTATTTACAACCAGTAATTGCACTTTTTAGCACAATATGTCGATCACTAAATCACAGCAAATGTTAGTTATTGATTTTTATATACTTATTGATATTTTAGAATAATGCTTTTAATAATTTCTTAACTAAAGCTAATACTTCATATTGTTATAAATAATAATTATCAATTTAGAAATATAGAGAGAAGTTACCTTTAAAAACAGTATTCAGATACACCAAGTACGCATTATGCTGCTTTTATTTTAAATCTAACCGATTGATTTATCTCGATATAAATACATTTAGTTCAAAAAACACTCTGGCATCGGATACTTCTAAACCATGAAATTTAGGCGTATCGATAGAAGAATGACTGAAAACTATATTTTTCGTAAATTTAGGTGCGGGTTATCTAAAAAAGATACCGCAGAGCTATGTTTTAAAAGTGTGAACACCATCACCAAATGGGATAAAGGAAAATCAATACCGCCTGAATGTCGCCGCCTCATGCGCATGTATAAGGGACTTGAATTATCATCGATAGATAAGCGCTGGCACGGATGGAAGATAGTAAATGGAGTGCTTTGCAATGATGGAGGTCTATCGTTTTCCCCCGAACAAATTCTAACAGGTTATGCATTATTAGAAATATCGGCTGAAAGCGATAGGGCAATTAAACTAAAGATATTTAAAATTGCAAAACTTATTAAAAGATAAACATTAATAAAGTCGGTTACATAGGTACCGACTTTAATAAGCTTTCAAATTATCTATAACTAGATTGAGCTTTAGTTATTTTGACACCTGTTATACCACAAGTGCCTAAAAAATATTGTACATCTTCAATAGTCATTTTACATTTAGGTCCAATAACCAATTCTATAATTGGCGATTCTGTATTTTCATAACAAAAATTGTATTCGTAATATGAAACGATATCATCGCCAATTGACCGATATTGCAATGAGGAAATCTCATTTGGTACATTACATATTTTACCGTCTTTATGCATTTGCAAAGGAGTATATATTAACCTGATTTCACTCTCTTCTGAAAAACCGGAATTTTTTATTGAAAACGTAGAGTTAAGAGCATTCGATTGAGCCGTTAAACGGGTAAATGTTTTCACATTATCATCGGAAGATTCTTGACTTAATTGAATCAAAGAAAGGATTTCATTAATTTTTAATCTAGCTTTATCAATACCGTAATCAATTTTTTTAAAGCCAATAGAACTTTTGACATTGTATGAACAAGCTAGATCATCTGAATAATTGGAATTAATAAAATCACTTGCTTGATTATCCTTATCTAACGGCAAACGTAAAGGAAACTTATTTTTATCAAACCCAATAGATACACCTTTTCCGTCATTACCATATGCTCTCCATTGACTCAATAAATCTCCATTTGTAGAAAAACAACATATATAAGGAATTTGAGTACTAAGACCAAGTAGATTATAAAATTCAATATAAGAGTTTATATATTCTTTTTCGTCAGAAATATTTAATCTTTTATTTATTTCAGTCTCCAAAGTGTTTCTAAAAAACTTTAATTCAAGATAGTCATTCATTTTTGTAGCGTCAGAAAGCCAAAGTTTCTTATTTTTCGCAATAGAAATAAAAGCGTTTAAATCACAGTAATGATAAATAATTGACATAACATCTCTTAAAGCACTGATATGAAACGGAAAATTTATTTTATACTATTTTGATCAAATGTAAAACTTGTATGATAAAAACACATGAAATTATGCCTATAAAAGCAGCATAATGCTTAATGCGCATTATGCTGCTTTTATGTTAAATATAACTTATTGAATTATATCGGATATCGTAAATTAGATACTATTAATAACGACATTATCATTAATCAAAAATAAGGATATATGGCGTTATGGCTAGGGAAATGACTAAAAACTATTATTTCCGTAAATTTCAATGTGGATTATCAAAAAAAGATACGGCTAAACTATGTTTTAAAAGTGTGAGAACAGTCACACGGTGGGATTCTGGAAAACCAATACCGCCAGAGTGTCGTAGGCTAATGAAACTTAATAAAGGGCTAGAATTGTCAGCACTTGATTCAAATTGGAACGGGTGGACAGTTAAAAAAGGCTATTTAACCAATGAAAGAGGTGTTGTATTAACGCCTGAACAAATATTAACGGGTTTTGCACTTATAGAAATAGGCTCAAAAAATGATCGAAATATTCAGAGAGAAATAATTAGAATTGCAAGATTATTAAAAACATTAATAAAATAAAAGAACAAATATCATAAAAGCCCCATTTGGGGCTTAATTAATAGTTAGAACTGAGCTTGCAACACGTCGCTCTTTACCTACTAGAGTTGTATAAAATCGTTGTTCAACGCCATAGATAAAGTTTTTAAGCTTAATCTCATCATCAATAATAAATTTATTATTGGCATATGTGATTTCAGGATAATAAGACTGTATATAATCAGTAATAACTGCTCTATCATTCACTCCAAAATTTGCAAGCTTTTCATGAGCTAAAGCAATTTTTTTCCTATTAGGAATACCTACTTTAAAGTTATCAGGATTATCAACATGAATAAGATCATCTTGTAAGAAAGTTATAACTTCATGATCAGTTGCTTCACGATATAAGCTATCAATACCAGTAAAAATTGCACTAATACGTGACAAATCCTTAAAGAAAAGTTTATTAGTACTAATTTGATAAACAGCATCTGGTACATCATTTAAAGTAATAATATTACCATTTGGAATAAATGAAGCATCATTAACATTAAAGAACTTTTTTCTTACATAATTAGATGTTACAAGCTTCTGATAATATTTAAAGTCACCTTCTTTAACACATAAATATTTTGCAGAAGAAAAATGGTTAGGAGATAGCTGGACATAGTTAGCAGGAACAACGTTTTGAACATCAATAAATTCATCTTTGAAATTTGTTGTATTGAAGTTATCAATAAAAAACCATTCACCATCCTCTAATTTATGAGTAGGGGTGTAAGCAATACAATCTGTTAAATCTTGAATTGTATATATTTCTGCATTATGGCTAAGTGCCAAATGAAGCGGTAAAGAACGACCTCGGCTGTGACCGGGTTTAACTAAAAGTAAGCTCATTGTTATTTTTCCATATCGAGGTAAGTATACTCATTTATTTTTTTTACTTTTCCTGAAGTAAATCTTAAAGGATCTTTTATTGTCTTTTTTGTTATAAGAATAATTTTTACGCCATTTTTAGTCGTGACGTAGAAAAAATTATAACCAAATAATAAAAATATAGGGTTAAAAAAAGATATTCTTGAACAATAAATAAAGATCGCCATTATAAAAAAAACATATAAAAAAGAATGTAAATTTATTGGTTTATCATAAGATGCTGCACTCAAAGCCACAAAGAAATAACCAAGATAACTAGGTAGAAATGAATCGTTTGCTATTTCAATGGATTCAAAAGAATCTACTGGGAAATCTAAATCATGAATAAGCCTAGCTATAAATAATGTTATAACACTGAAAACAATAACGATGAAAAAATAAGTCGAAATAGATTGCAAAAAATTAAAAGTATAACTAAAAATTTTAATCTTATAATCTGACGCCACTAAATAAACAGAGAAAGACAGCAGTAACGAGCTAAATGTTAAAAGTAAACGAAAAAAAACAGCCATAAATTTTCCTGTTTGGTGATACTGTCCTTTATATGTAGCATTTCTATCCTAAATACTCATTTATTACCACCGAAATACTTGGATAATTATGTCTTACTTTTAATGCAATTAATAGACATGATGCATAATCATGCGTATAGATAATAAGTCATTTTATATAAAAAACAGACAATTATGTAGACTAACTCATACATACCTAGGCGTGTAAACACTGAGCGCATATAATGCAACAAATAGTTACAAACAGAAATAATATTAACATAAAAGAAAATTCAATCACGTATCACACCAATCAATACGTTTAATAGTTTTACCAAGTTGATGTTTAGCAATTCTCTTGGAATAACCCAAAATAACTAACTCTTCTCCTAAAGAAGAACCATCGATAAGAACATCAGCATGATAAACAAAGTATTTACCTCTACGCATATTTGTGAGGGCTATGCGTGCAGGAATTTTCTTTAAGCGACTATTGATATAGGCAAGTGCTTTCATAGCTAAAAGCTTTTCTTCATCGCATTCACCGTGTATTGATGGTGAATCAAAACCTAAAAGCGTTACATAAACCCCTCGACCAGTAACATCAGGAAAGCTTGGAATATCAACTTTTAAAATATTAGGATGCTCAAACTTCAATACTGTTGCTGTAAAGATTTCATCATCTGATGCGAAACTGATAAAAGATGAGAGTAAAATAAGCGAAAACATCAAATATTTCATATCATGGACTCTTAAGAAGATTATCAAGATAACTTTAATTGATTGGTTGCTAAGAAAAAATCCGCAGATAGAGCATTTTAGAGCTACAACAAATAAAGCGTGTAACTCAGCCTAAATTTTCTATCGGTTCACCATTTACCTTTCACCCCGTATTACTAGACGGGGATGCATAAGCCAACATCGCACCCAGCCAAAAAAGCACGAACCTTTGATAAATATGTCTACGACTATCAATACATTCTCACTATGAAAAGCAGCAACAACCCAAAGGAGCAAAAGCGGCCTAGCAGGAAAGAAGGTGTTTTGAGATTTAATTAAGAGGGATTCCGCTTTGCGGGTATCGGCAAGGATGGACTAGCCGAAAATTTTAAGGGTAGGTTAGTTGCCTTATATGCCATTGGCATTGGTAAAGCTCAGGAACTAAGACAGTACGTGAATTGAAAAATTACTGGTACGTCATTTTTTAACGTACCAGTACGTTATCTGATAACAAACTAACAAGCATCAATCAGAATCAAAAGAAATAGCGTGAGAACACTTCCGACTACAAAACCACAGACAAGACCAGTATCAAAACTGACTATCGCCAATTCTTCAGCCTCACTGACACTAATTATCTTATCCATGATCATACGTCCTCACCTGAAATACTACTCATGACTTCACTTGGTGATTCATTCCCTGAAAACATCTCCTCTGAATCTCGCCCCTTAATCCCTGACTTATCAACCTCACCATAAGGACGACACGTTACCAACGACCTAAACCCTGCAAACTCAAACTGCACTAAGCAATGATTAAACCCCGTTATCTTTATTCCTAATGCGTCAGGGTCAAATACCTTATCTGTCGATTGCTGGACAAAAGCATAATGATACTTTTTCTTATCCTCAGAACCATAGCGAACCGAACCCGTGATAAACACATCGGACACTATGTTAGCCACATAGCTTTTCAAAGAATCCGCATCATGGAGAGTGACAGTATCACTCTTTGTTATCTTGATAAGTGTTGGTGTTTCTTGGTAGGAAAGTTCATACGCAGACAATAACGAATAGAACAATTCATCAAATGATGAAGCATGTGAAGAACCATAGATTTTTAATGACCCATCAATGGACGGGTCAGCAACGATAGTTTTCTTCATGACCTCTGATGCCAAAGCAAAGAACTGGTCGAGTGATTTCCCCGAACCATTAAAGGAAACTTTAGCGTTAACCGGCATAGAAAAGATAAACATAAGTATTAGTAAGTTACGCATTATAACATCCTTGTTTTTTCGACCATTTCTTTAGCGTAGGGATTAAAGACACCACCTGATGCAATAGCTTTGCAGTAAACATCTTCAATTGAATATTCAGTGTTTTGTTGTGTCAGACATTTACAACTATCTTCAACCTCAAAGCACAGTAAGTCAGGGTATTGAGCGACCTTTAAATTTTTATCGTAGAGTGGAGCAGACCAAGGCATACCCTTGATTTTTGATTCATAGATAGACAAATCAACAGGCTTAAAAGAGGGTATAGAACCATCTGTTTTAACTTCCTTGGTGACAGGTTGACTCTCTTCTGTTTGTTCTTCTCCCATGATTGCCGCATAGGCATAAGGAAAACCAACGAAAACAGCAGCCAAGAACACCACCAAAGACACTGCACCCAATATCAATGCATTCTTTGCACCCTTAGCTAATTTGTTATTGTTAGTATCTAACTCAGTAGAGAAGTAAGAACCGTAAAAGTCAGACGGTCTTTTTATCAGTGTCTTTTCAGCCGCTTTCTTATCGAAAGGGTTACTAATATCTATGTATTTCTTTCTTGCATAACACGCAATCCTATCACCACCGACAAACTCAAAATGTCTATGGTGATTCATCATGCGTCTTAAAAACACATCTGTATTAGCAAAGTCTTGAGTGATAAAAACTAAGTCTTTACCATCATGACGGTGAGTAGAAATTGATTCGAGTTCGGCAGGTAATTTGTCTCTAGTTCTTACTGGCCAATAGTGATGTATCTCATCTGCTAAAAAAACAGACTGCTTTGGTAAGTCTACCCAAGTAGCTGGATTATCAACATGTGTGAAATGAAGATTAAGAGGGCGTATATCATCAAACGTTAATTCATGATCTTCAATCTCTCGAATCTCTAACATTTCATCTAATGATTGCAACCGTTCTTTGGTATACAAACGTCTTACCCAAAACATGAAGATATTAGCGTAATTGGCTTTTTGATATTCAAGTTCTAAGAACGGAAAATCTTCTAACTCAGCAAATCGGTCTTGGTCATGAATTTTCTTTAACTTTCGCCTTATTGCTTCATTGCTATTTTCCCGTAAGTACCAACCATAAAACCAGCCAGAGAAAGAGGTGATAACTTCAATATCTAACACGAACAACGGTATACGATGATAGTACATTGGACGATTAGCAAAAATTGAATCGGTCAACACAAACGCGATTGTATTAAGTGTTTTTCCCGCCCCTGGTAATCCTGATATTCCATAAAACATAATTAAAAATCCGTTTCGTTTGGCGCGGCGTGGGACAAGCCCTTACGCCATGCGCCTAAATGATTAGTTAGGCATTTGTTTTATTGAAGGTAATAATTTGGTCTTAGTTATTCCCTTAACACTTAAAACAAAAAGGTGAGCAGTCATGATCATGTTTAAGCAGTTATCAAAACCGTACATACCTAAAACGGTAATGATGTTATCTGGAACACCGTTAAAACTACCTTTGACCATATCAAAAAAATAATCGATACCTACATCAACCCCCTTAACCACAGTTAAAGAGACACCCAAAGCAACAAGTAATTGAATAACCGTTGCAACCAAAAATGAAGCAAAAGTACCCGATGTAAAAAACGCGACGATAGCCGCAAGAATAGCTGCCATTACAAACCTCTCCCTATACCTTTAGCTGCAATCAACATTGCAACAATTCCAGATAATGCTTCTAAAAATGGCTTTAAATATTGAGCAAGCCAACAAAATGGATCGTATGGAATTTCGATATTTTTTCCATAGATAGAAATGACTTCAGGTGATGGACAACCAGCCGTTGCGAAGTCGATACCACCAACACCAAAGTATTTTTGGTCAGGCGTGGAAAAGTCGTATTCGTCACCGATTAATTGTGTTTGGTCGAATTTAGATGCGTAATCACGCATAGGGTCATTGAGTGCCTTATCCCAATTTATATTTTGAGATTCACACCAAGACTTATGTTGCAGTTCTAACGATGCACACTTTAGTTTGTCACCACTACAGCTAAACGACTCACAACCGACAATAGTTAATTGATTAGGGATGCACGATTCATCTTCTGGATTTTCAGCACAGCTATCTTCTGTTAATGCCTCTTTGATTTCGTCTAGCTTTTCATTCGTACCGTTCATGATGTCTGATGAAGCACCGCCCCCCGTAGGCTTTTCAATCAGTTCATTTAATAATTCCGCTTGATACTGATTTAGGTCGGTGATGTTTTGTAAATGGTCGGTCACTAGGTCGGTATTATCAGCCGTTACCTTTGAGTTGTCTTTGATGGTTTCTAGCTTATCAATGACATTGATTTGATTATCAATCATGACGTCATCATTGGTGAGGGCTAGACCACTGTTTTGAGCGTCAATATCTGAAATGGTGTTATTGACTTGAAGCAATTGAGTAATTTTAGCAAGGTTGGCTATCACATCGGGATTTTCAACAGGAGCTTCGCACAACTCAGGATTTTCGATACATTCAGGCGAAATATTAGGGCAGAGTTCAGGGTAAAGCTCACAATAATTTTCAGGTGTTACAGGTACATCGGGATTAGTGCCACCGCCCGAACCGTCACCACCGCCCGAACCATCGCCACTATCAGGAGAGCAAGAACCACCTAGAACGGAAGAACATTCACCGCCACCGCCTTCGCCATCATTACCCCCGTCAGTATCACCACCGCCAGAGCCGCCACCGTCACCACCTTCACCAATGGGCGTATAGGTACAAGGTTCAATAACGTCTATGGTTTCGGTTTCAGCGTTACACTGTAAGTTAATATTTGCGGTTGAGCCTTTGGGCGTACCATCAAGACAGGCTTGTATTTGGTCATCAATAGATTGTTGTGTTTCGGGGCGTTCGCAAAAAGGAGGTGGAGGAGCAACACATTCACCAGTAGATGGATAGTCAGGATCTTCATGATCAGCAGGACAAGACTGATTATCAGATGAACGATAAATGATAGCGTCAATATACCATTTACGGGTATTTTCGCTGTAATAACACTGAATAATATTTGAAGAAATTTTTGAAGTTTTCCAAATATTACGAACAAAAGATTCACCGTCAGCAACTTTTGATTCACATGTTTGAGGCGATTTAAAATTACCAGCAATAGTATGTGCTTGAACCCAATGCCATTCAGAAGAAAAAGCTGCAGAGCTAAACAATAACGGCACTAACAATAAAATCCATTTCATCGGTTGCCCCCAAGTAGAATAGAAAATGAAATAATCGTGACCATAAGAATGTAAGCAGTAAGCAAAGTGGATTGGTCAAACATGGAAATTTCCTTATAAAAAAAGGGCAGCATAGCCACCCTTGATTGAGTCCATTTTCCGATTAAGAGAACAACGCACCCTTAGCCCACTTAAAGGCAACGGCAGTTGCAGCAGGGGCAAGTTTTGCCGCACCGATAGCCGCAATTGCCACCGTAATACCACCGATAATCGCTACAGCACCAGTAACGTCAACAGTGGCAGGGTCACTAGCAAAAGCAGGTGCAGCAACTAAAGAAACAGCAAAAACAGTTAAAACTTGTAACTTATTTAATTTAGCCATGATATTTTCTCCATTAATTAATCATGAATTGATAAACGTATTGCACGAAAGGCATACGCTGTAACCATTGGGATTATTCCCGAGATAACTAATTGGCTAACATCAGAAGTTGTTAAAGATGCTTGAGCAATATAATGAACCGTCCAACCAACTGGACAATCATTATTTACAATAGCAACACTGCAAACAGGCACATACATATATTAACCAACAAGAATTTATTTTTCAGATAAAGGTTCTTTTATTTCTTCCCAAATAAAAATAATACCTTCAACAACCTTTGATATTATTTCAAACGCAATAAAGAAACAAATAAGAGAAATAAAGATATAACCAAATATATCCATTATTTAAAATGCATTAAATTCAGTCACAATATTACGTGATGGATTTTCAGGGTCAGCACTTAACACTAATTCGATTTCGATAGGGAACTCAAGACCACTAAACGAATTAAATAAGGTTTGGTCAAACATCATATTAATTTCTTTTACATCCATACCTTTGCGCTGAATGTTGGTGTTCTCATTGCTGAAATCCTTTGCTGGAACTAGGTACTGGACGTTAGCGAACGCATAAGGCTTAGGCGAACCGCTTTTCATTGACGTACCGTTACCCATGACGATACCAACCGCTAGAACTTTTAACGTACTCATAATTTTAATATCCCTATTGTGGACTTTATTTAAATACAGTAATGGAAAGTTACATTAAGCTAATTTATATATATCTTCCCAAGAGGATAAAGGCTTATTATATTTAACCTTTGATGATTCTTTTGTTTCTTTTAAAGCTGGCAATATTAATCGGTCGGGAATATCTTCATCGGTTAAATGACCCGTCATTAATTTAATAATGGATTCATCGCTATATTCCATTGCATGCTTTAAATAATTAATTAATTTACCGCATTGTGTTGCACCGTTTTTAATTGCGTTATCAACACAAGTAAAATATTTACGCTTTAATGTTTTAATTTCACATTGTTGCTCAGCCTCAACAAATTGCAGTGCAGGGTAGGAGGCTGATAAATAATTAGCAGGGCTTAGTAATACATCAAAAGGAATAACTCTATCTTTAGCCCTTAATTCTAATTCCCAACGAACCCAATCAGGATTTTGAGTCGATTTTAATTGCTTTCCTTTTTCGTAAACACGTAACATCTTGCCAGCATCACGCGTTCCTACGTAAAAAGAACGACCCTTGTCAGGTGTAAAACCATATCGCTTGGTTAGGCTTTCTGATTTAGGCTCGTTACCACGCCATGCCTCTTTCTGGTACTTAACCATAGATGTTAAGTGACCCGACTCGATATAGCAGTAAGAGGACGGGCGACCTTTAGTAACAAACGCGCCTTGTTCGGCTAAATCTCTCGCATCATCGACATTGTATTTACCATCAAACGAATCATGCGCAATATCGACACGAGTAATCTTGCAATTGGGGATTGCTGCAATGGCATCATGCACAGCTTTCATATCTAATGCAGCACAGCCAACACCAGAGAACGACACATAGCAACCGTGATTTTTTGCACCCCAAGCACATAAGCCAGCTTGCTGACCATTCACGCGAATCGTTGCCGAGTGAGGATAGCCAGAAAAGCCACCCGATTTTAATTCAAACGACCAATCATTACCGAACGTACCTAAACCGTGATTTAAGCGATTGATAAAGCGGTCAACTTCACCACGACATAAACAATCTAACGTGTTTAAGCCAAAGTGATTTAATAAGTCTTTCTTAACATCTTGAAAATGTTGTCTAGGCGTATCTTCATCAAAAACAAATTGCGCGTTATCAAGTAAGTCACCAACGATCTTTTTGTAATCCAGACGGGCGTTATCTTGGGCAAGATGGGCGATAGCTTCACCAACCGTATTAAACTCGAAGAACTTCATAGCCTTAATGGACGCGCCAGTTTTGGCAACTTCATAGATTCGCGCTAACTCAGTAGGACACCAAGAGAACGAAAGAAAGTCGATAATGGCGCTTGGTTTATTATTCTTCATTGTCAAAAACGCCTTGGTCGTAAAGTTGTTGCCAGTTGTCAGCCGTTACCTGATACAAGGTATAACCGTCTGGATAGAACTCAGAACCGATATGATGCAACTCAACCAATGAACGGAAATACTCAGGTTCACCCGCGATAAAAGCGAACCCCGTATTATCTTCCATAAGTTCATAGTAAAGGTTTGTCATAATTTCAGTCTTAAGCTCTCAGTTGTCATTATGAACAACTGTAATTGTTGTTACCGACAACCGCAAGTTGTCCAATTTGGCAATTATCGGGTTACAATAAGTTAAAAGGAGATTTGTTATGTATATAAATAAGCTGTTAGATGAATACAAAAAGACTAAAAACTACGTCCAAGATAAACAAATAGCCGCTGATTTGAACATGGACAAAGCCAAACTATGTAGAGTTAGAAAAGGTGAACGCTATCTAACTGATAGTGAAGTGATTTTTTTAGCTGAACAATCAAATATTGACCCACACGCAGCATTGATATTTTTAGCAGCAGAACGCGCTAAAGATTTTAAAGCTCAACAATTATGGGCAGACATAACGGCAAAGTTAAGTAGCCAAGGATTTGCTGGCTTAAGCCTTGGTATTACTGGATTTCTAGCCTTTGGATTAATCATGCCCCAGTACGCATTATGTAACTTATGTTAAATAGGGTATCTAGCTTATTATCGGTCATAGACAGCAAACTAAAGTGTCACATGTATTGCTCTACTCTGCTGATTTATTGATAGTTTTGGTTTGTTACAGGGTCATTTAACAGTATTGCGTATTTACCATAAAATAGGTAATTACCATTAATAATTCTTGTTCTGCGAACGCTATGCATTCTTGAACAAGGATTATTTGGAATTACCAAAAAAGAACAGCCTCAAACGCTATTAGAGTTTGAGGCTGCTTTAATGTTACTTAATACTTAACTTACTTTTCGCCAACCAATTTCAATGGATTGGAGTTGCTCGGTAAGTAACGTAACGAAAACATAGCGTCTGGATGGCATGTTTTTTTGTTCAAAATGCTGTCGAATTTTTCTTTACTCACACGATCGGCTTTGAAACTTTTAGCCGCTTTATCTTGCACGAAGATTTCGCGGATAATGCCGACATTACAGCCTAAGTCATCTAAGTAAGCATGGCGTTCATCTGTCGATAATGCTTGTGTTCCCGCACCATCTTGTACATAAACAATTAAACCTAAGTTGGTAAGTTGATCTGTCCATTGTTTTATCTGGCTTTGAGTTAATTGGCCTGATAAGTAAAGACTGATCATTAATGGCTCATCATACCGTTTTACTTGCTGCTTTAGGATTTGTGCCAGTTGCTCTCTTTGTGCCGGTGTTTTGAAATCGTAATCTGATAACTCTAACGGTAAATATAAACCTTGTACTTTGTTTGAGTGTATTCTTAACCAAGTTTTCCACTGCATGTATGATTTATGCAGTTTGTTAAAGTACTCTGTTAAATACACTTTTTGCTCAGTAGCATTGGTATGTATCTCACGGAAATAATTAGGATCGGAATATAATCCGACCCATAATTTTATATTATCATCTTGCAATGCTTCCATACGCTGCGCTAACCAGCCGTGAGACTCTCCAAAGGTTTGATTGCCGTATTGTGTCCATTGAATGACGATGTTTTTTATACCTATACCCCTGATTTCTCTACCAAACTCTTTCCATTGCTGTTGTGAGATATCACGATCTTGATTAAGCGGTTGATAGAAAATACTAAGATTTTGACTATCTGCCTTTTGCTGACAGCTAGTTAAAAAGATAAGGAAAAACGCAGTAAGACAGCATCGTCTGATTTGTTTCCCTGTGAACTTTGTAGTGTATGTTGCCATTCAAGACCTACTTCTGAATCTACGTCTAAGCCATTGTATTTGGTGTAATGTGAATTCCAGTTCCAACTTGCTCCTAAACCTGCCACAGTAGATGTGTTGTCACTGTCGTCGGCCCATTGTATAAATGTGTATGGCGTAAGTCTTTGTTGGTAATCATTTTTCATCTTGAATGTTTGACCAATTTCGTAACGACCAAACAAATTATAGTCATTTGTATTATCTAGATATAATAATCCGTCAGCATAAACGCTCTGATATAACCAATGATTGAGATCAGGCTTCCATGCTTTTGACCATTTATCGTTTGAAAGTACGTTTGAACTAACACGTACATAAGGTCGTAATTTATGGTCATCGCCTATTACTTGTTGGCGAACACCGGCTTTTAAATAAGTATCATGGCTTGCTATGGGTTGGACTTGATACGATAAATCCAAGTCAGTGGTATTGTCTGATGATGTATTAGCAAATCCCCCATTACTTAATGCTGCAATAGAAAATGCACTGCGTGGGAGCCACGGATGTTCAAAATAGTATTTAGCATCACTGTATAAGAAGTAGTTTCCTGCTCGACTAGATACCCCTGGCATTGCTTGTTGTTGATCAGTCCCAATCCAACCCGCGATATTATATTTCCAGCCTAAATTGATGTTTTTATGTGAGCTTTGTAAGTAATTAATCAGTTTCTTGTTTGGTGCTGGGCTAGTTAGCTCCTGATCAATAGCGGCTTTATATAGCTGTGATGAAAGTGCTGTATCACCGTTTTTATTTGCGATATCAGCATATTCTGCAGTCATATTGACATCTTTTTTATACTTCAGATGTTGATATGCATTAGCAAACGCCTGCTGCGCTAACTCAGGGTCTTTTTGATAAGTTTGGTAACCTAATAGCGCACTCGCGTTACCGGTTTTGTCGCTTTCAAACAATTTTTTTACTAATTCGGTATCGTTATTTTCTGCTATGTATGTAGCAAGATCTTTGATTAATTCCGATGACTGTGTGTGATCAATCCCTTGCTCTATACGTGATATTACAGTGGCTTTATCATCCATTTTTTTAGCAATATCAATGCCTAGCTGCCACCACTGTTCATTCTGTTTATCAAAGTTTGATTCCAACCAGTCCTGATTTGCACGCTTTGTTTGCCCTACTTCATTCATCGTTTCTATATCTAAATAACGTGAGTATGGTGGTAGGTTTTTAAAATCTGACGTATTACGCACAGCTTTATGCCAGTATGATTCACTGACCTTATACGCTTTTGCTTTAGCGAACCATTGCGCTAACACTAATGATTGTTGAGCTGTCGGAGCGTTTTTTATTGTTGCCTGATACTGCTCTGCTGCTTTCAATGGATCATGATTAACCACACAATATGCGATCGCTTGGTTTAAATAATCATTATTTGTTACTAAGCCATCAACCATCTTACATTGCTGCTGTAACTGCCAAACCTGAGGTGACAATGTCACTTTATTTCTGTTTGCGTCCGCAATGATTTGCGGGGTAAACAAGGTAATATTACGTTGAGCAATATCTAAGATGTTATTAACAATTTTACGATCGGCCAATAGCTTTTGTTTATGTGTTTGTAAGCCGTATTTAATCATTGATGCTGCGAGTTTATCCCCATTGGAAGATTGTAACGCATTAAACACCGCATGAACTAAATCGGAGTTATGGTGATCATTTTTGTAAATCTGAAAAGATACTCTGGCTGCTTTACTGTATTGTTTTACTTTTGAATAGGCATACGCAAGTTCTCTGCCAAATGACTCCTGATGATCGTTATCTTTTAATAAATTGATTATCTTCGACCATGCGCGTTGATTCTTGTAGTGCGTTAATAGCACGCTTGTTTTCAATTTCTTTGCGCTACTCTGCTTAAAGTCAATTTTTTCTAGTTGGCCATACAACCCTAATTTATCATCAAGTTCGATCCACATTGTTGAGTCTTTCTGCGGATCACATTGCTTCAATTTCATTTTGGCCTGTGTGATATTATCTTCCGATATACTATTCATTGTTTGTTTCAAACAAGGCGTCATTTCGGCAAATTCATTAATGACTTGTTCATCTAATGAATTTAAGTAATCTCGTTGTTTAATAAACACATCAGAAAGCGCATTATTGTCATATAAGCGATTTAGTTCTTTTCGTGCTTTTTTGTATTGGTATGTCGCCAATAAATGTTCAATATATTGGTTGTAAAACTCTTGCTGATCAGGAAGTGAAATAAGTTTAGACGCATAACTCAGCGCCTTTATCTCATTACCATTCATTAATGTAGTAAGAGCAAGATATTTTAAATCCGTCTGATTACTCGAGTGTGATTGATAAATTGAATCAAGTATTGGTTGTGCTTCAGCATACTTCTTGTCTGAATATAAATGATAAGCTTCATAGCGAAGCGTTATTAACGACTTATATTTATCTGGCTTATTATATGACCATTGTAATGCTTTGGTTGAGCCATACTGTTTATCTATATTGTACAGATTATTAGCAAAGAAACTCTGCATTTGTGTTGCTGTTAGTGTGTCAGCAATTTTTTTCAACTGTTCCTGCGTGTAAAACTTGCCATTTTTTGCGTTATTCAACCAGACATTGAGAACCTCATTACCCCTCTCATTCTTTGGTATTTTGGTTAAATATTTTAATTGCGTTTCAATCGGCTTACCGGCACTTACAGCTAACTGATAAGCGAATTTTAAAAAAGGAACATGGTTCGGAACAATAATGAGTGCGTGATCCACTTCTTTCAATGCTGCATTGTATTGTTTGTTTTTTTGTTCCTGATACGCCTTATCAATATACGGATAAGTGCGAAAATGCTCTGAATCTGTAAGATGCGCATAAATATTAGCTGACGCATGTACATTAACACTCATAAATGCACAAGCCATAGCGATTGATGTTCTTTTGAAGTTATTCATAAGTACTGTTTGCATTCATTAATAAGTTGATTAACATTCATTTGCTGTGAAGCTTGAAGCTCCAATGCTTTGTCTATGGCTTCTTTTGTCACGTAATGGTGCTGTATTAAAAATGCACCAAAACTTTGCTCATATTCTTTTTCATAAGCAAGGATAGCCTGATTCAGCACCGCTGACTCTATTTGTTTACTCATTAATAAACACTGACCTAGTTGACTCTGTGTTGCAAAGTACTGATCAATCAGAGTGTTGTAAGCCTCTTGAGAAAGATTTTTCTTACCAACGGTTTCTTCAATCACTTTATGAGGATTAATCTCTTTTTGCTCTAAATACCAGTAGCGTAAACCTAATGTCACAGCACCATTAGTCGTAATTACTGATTTTACAGGGCACTTTAATCGTCTTTTTAACGTTGCTAACGCTACAGGGCTTAATGGCATTTCTTTACCTAGCACGAGCATTTCACCATCTTTTCGTAGTGGCAGTACCGAGTACTTCAATGCCAGTTTTTTAGGTAACAATTCAATAAGTGCTGGATCTAAATCAAAGGGATCACAGTGTTCAAATTCAGATTCAAATTGCTCAGCAATTGCTTTACTTAAATCGTCATTGCTCACAATACCTTGCTCAACTAAGTACGAGCCGAGTAAACGGTCTTTCGGCATATTAATTAATACACTATTCAGCATTTCTTCCGTTATTTTATTGTTTTCTTTTAAGATCTCTCCAATTGGCTTTTTCCGTATTTCATCTTGAATGCTTGGAAAATCATGGGTAGTTTTATCCCAAGCAACACGCCTTGCATCACCTTGTTGAATAACTTGTGTAATAGCACGAACGTTAGCAGCAAAGTTAATAACAGTGCCCCAACATAAACGTAGTAGTGATAGCACGCCTTCTAAATAACCATAGTATTGGCTTACAAAGAAAAAACGTTGGAATAAGCGGTTAATAAACAATAAGGTATTAATCACTAAAAGAATATGAGTGGTCTTATCGTTAGCAATTATAGATAGGAAATGGAAGCCATCTTTCACAAAGTAGGAATAGATTGTTAGTCCCACTAATTGTAAAAAGATAAGCATAGATAGAAAGCCTATCGTATTGTTAATAAAACCTCTTCTGTCACGCCATAAAAAGTAATTTAACTTCCAATCGCTCGTCCATTTGGTATTTTTAAAACCTTGGAAAACGATACCAATAATCCAGCGGCTTTTTTGACGGACTGCTGTACTAAATGTTGTAGGGAAATATTCACGCACACAGACAACGTTACCGTCATGCAGGGATACCCCAATTGAGTCTTCTTTGAGTGTTGATTGGTCTTTATCAATAATAGGGAAACGTACAAAGATTTCGTTCATTCCCCATTGCTTCAGCCGTAAACCAATATCGTAGTCTTCCGTTAATGATTGAACATCAAATGGTAAACCATCACCTGCCACTAATAGTTTTAAAATCGCTTTACGGCTAAAACATGTCCCCACACCAGCACTAGGTACTTGTCCTGCTATCGCTTCTCGAACAACAACATCTTTACCATGTAATTCAGCAAATTCATCAGCGTAGTGGCCCGGTGTCATTTGATACCATTTACGGGTATAAGGATAAACAGGCAACTGAATCAGATCTTTTTCAGGCAATAAGTAGTTGTAAAGGCGCAGTTCCATTGGTGAAACAATGTCTTCTGAATCATGGAGAATAAAACCTGAAAATTCGATTTTTGCTTTTTTCTCAAACTCTATAATTGATGAGATAATGTTGTTTAAGCAATCTGCTTTACTGGTTGGCCCTGGGCGAGCACACACCACTTTATGTACGTTAGGAAAACGTGCACAAACACGATCAACATCAGCTTGTGTTTCAGGGTCGTTAGGATAAGTACCAACAAAAATTTGATAGTTTTCATAATCTAAGCGAGATGCTGCCAGCTCAGCCATTTTATCGATTACGCCAAACTCTTGCCATGCTGGTACCATGATCGCTAATGGCTGCTCTTCTTTTTGATAAAGATCATTTACATTTTTACGTGAAAATCTTTTATAAACGGTGCCCTTTCGCCAAAAATGGCGTATCCAGTAGTAGAGATCGATGAACAAGTCATCGATACCACAAATACATAAAATCACCATGGTCACGAACAGTACAACGCGTAAGCCATATAAGTAGTAGAGAAAATAATCGAACATATCCATGATTAGAACTCGTGCACTCGCTTACAAATAAGGGCTGATGCATCGCCTTTACCGTATGGGTTTAGACAATCTTCAGATTTCCCTTGCAGCAACAGTGTCAACGCTGCATCGACAATACGATCACTATCATCGGCTCCCGCTAATATAGATAATCCTAAATTTAGCGCTTCTGGGCGCTCTGTCGTTTCTCGTAAAATTACAACTGGTGTTCCATAAGTCGGTGCTTCTTCTTGAATACCGCCAGAGTCTGTCATAGTCAGCACAGATGAAGCGAGAGTCTGCTGCAAGGCCAAATAGTCAAGCGGCTCGACAATTGATAGGTTTTCCACCCCATTTAAATTATCCATCACAGCTTGCTTAACTGTTGGATTTGGATGCACCGCCAAAACAAAGCGCAACTCAGGCTTTAAGTTAATAAGTTTCTTAATTGCTTCGCTAATGGTAGGAATAGACAGCCAATTTTCACGACGATGAGCAGTAACAAGTACTGTATTAGTCGCTTCAAGGTTAATGATACCTTTGTCTAATAATAATTTTTGCGCATCAATTGCTGTATTACCTGTCACTATCACAGATTCAGGTTTTATACCTTCTGCAAGTAGTGCTTTCTTTGCCATTTCTGTTGGAGAAAAATGCAAATTTGCAATACGAGCGACTAAGGTTCGATTCGATTCTTCTGGAAAAGGATGTTGCAAGTTACCTGAACGCAAACCAGCTTCAACATGGCCAATGCAGGGTATTTGAGCATAAAACGCAGCCATAGCACCGGCTAATGTAGAGCTTGTATCACCATGAACGAGGACACAGTCGTATTCGTTCTTTTGTAATACCGATTGAATATTTACCATTAAACCAGAGACTAAATCCGTTAATGTATTTCCTTCTGGACGTTGAAAGAAATAATCTGGTTTGATGTCAAAAACTCGAAAAGTTTGCTCTGCTAGCGTGTCATGTTGCCCTGTATGGCACCATTCAACCCACTTTTTTTGTTTTTTAAATTCAGCATATACTGGTGCCATTTTTATTATTTCTGGTCTAGTCCCTGTAATAATAAGTGTTTTCATAGATATTTACTCAAACTATTTATAACTCAAAACCCATCTGAAATTTTAATATTAAATATTAATATAAAACTCCCCTATAATATCCAAAAAGCTATTAACCAATGATTGTTAATATTTATTAATGAATATGTAGTAAAAATAAATAAAATTAATGACTTTTACGTAACTTTCAATCAACCTATAATTCGGACTGAATTTACGATAATAAAACAATATATTCAATTATAAAAAGAAAAAAATAATACACCGTTTAAAATGATTGTAAGGAAAAGGTACTTATATTCTCTCCAACATCAGGAATTACATATACTTAAAACTAAAAAAGAGCGACATAGCGCTCTCTTATTTAATTGAAATATAATTTACTGCAAATTTATATTTCAATTTTAAATATAAAAAATATACCCACAATGAAATTACTTTTCGCCAACTAATTTCAATGGATTGGAATTGATGGGTAAGTAACGTAAAGAAAACATAGCGTCTGGATGGCAGTTTTTTTCGTTCAAAATGCCGTCGAGTTTTCCTTTACTTATACGATCAGCTTTGAAACTTTTAGATGCTTTGTCTTGCACGAAGATTTCGCGGATAATGCCGACATTACAGTCTAAATCATTTAAGTATGCATGCCGTTCATCTGCCGATAATGCTTGAGTTCCCGCACCATTTTGTACGTAGACAATTAAACCCAAGTTCGTAAGTTTCTCTGTCCATAGCTTTATCTGTTTTTGAGGTAATTCACCCGATAGATAAAGGCTTATCATTAATGGCTGATCGTATAACTTCACTTGTTGCGCTAAGATCTCTGCCAGCTGTTCTCTTTGAGCTGGTGTTTTGAAGTCATAATCGCTTAATTCCAATGGTAAATATAACCCTTGGACTTTATTAGCATATACCTTTAACCATACTCGCCATTGTAAATAGGATTCATGTAACTTATCGAAATATTGCTTTAAATATACTTTTTGTGCGGTTTGATCTGTATGTATTTGTCGAAAATAATTGGGATCTGAATATAAGCCAACCCATAGCTTTATATTGTTGTCTTGAAGTACTTCCATCCGCTTAGCAAGCCAACCATGTGATTCACCAAAAGTTTCATTGCCATATTGCGTCCATTGGATAACAACATTTTGAACGCCTAGCTTTTTTATTTCAGTTCCAAAATGCTGCCATTGCTTTATTGAAATATCGTAGTCTTGATTGAGTGGTTGGTAAAAGATGCTGAGATCGTTTTTCTGGGCTGTGTTCTGGCAACCGATTAAAAGGAAAAGGAATACCGTACTAATGCAGCATCGTCTGATTTGTTGCGTTGTGAACTTTCTACTGTATGTTGCCATTCAAGACCTACTTCTGAATCTAGGTTCAAGCCATTGTATTTTGTGTTAAACAATTTAAAGTTCCAACTTACTCCCAAGCCAACAACAGTCGATATGTCTTCACTGTCGTCGGCCCATTGTACAAATGTATATGGAGTAAGCCTTTGCTGGTATTTCTCTTTAATTTTAAATGTGTTACCTATTTCGTAGCGAGCAAACAAAATATAATCATGTAAATTATCAACGTAAATTAGACCATCAGCATAAAGACTTTGATATAGCCACTGGTCAGACTCTGGCTTCCAATCTTTTGACCATTTATCATTTGATAATACGTTGGAACTAATACGAAGGTAAGGTCGTGTTTTACGATCTTTTCCAATAACTCGCTGACGTACGCCTGCTTTTAAGTAGCTGTTATGTTTAGCAAAGGGCTGAATTTGATATGATAAGTCTATATCGGTGATATTGTCCGATAACTTATTTTCAAATCCCCCATTACTTAACGCCGCAATCGAAAAAGCAGAACGTGGTAACCAAGGTTTTTCAAAATAGTATTTGGCTTCTTCGTATAAAAAGTAATTGCCTGTGCTGTTAGTTAGTCCAGGTATCGCATTTTGTTGATCTGTTCCTACCCAACCAGAAACATTGTATTTCCAGCCTAAATCAATATTCTTATGTGAGCTTTGTAAGTACGCTAATAATTTCGGATTAGCTTCTTTTTGTTCAAGTACTTGATCAATCGCAGACTTATAAAGCTGTTGTGCATTGCTAAGATTGCCATTTTTATATTCAAGATCAGCATATTGAGAGATCATATCTACATTTTTTTTGTGCTTCGGATAACGATATGCACTTTCAAATGCACGTAGTGCTAACTGTGGATCTTTTTTATAGGTTTGATAGCCCAGTAATGCACTCGCATTGCCCGTTTTATCATTTTCAAATAGTTTGTTAGCTAATCTACTATCGCTAGTTGTCACTATGTGTTCGGCTAGATACTGTGTTAATACTGCTGATTGTGTGTGATCAACTCCCTGCTCTATACGTGCAATCAATATTTCTTGGTCTTCTAACCTTTTAGCAATATCAATGCCTAACTCCCACCATTGCACATTTTTCTTATCAAAGTCTGATTCTAACCAAGACTGATTAGCCAGTTTTGGTTCACCTACCTTAGTAAGTGTATGAATAAACAGATAACGTGAATATGGCGTAAGCCCTTTTAGGTCAGTACTGTTACGCACCGCTTTAAGCCAATATGTCGAACTGGCTTGATATTCGTTTGCTTTTGCAAACCATTCTGCTAATAGTAATGCTTGTTCTTTGGTGGGTTGTTGCTTAAGCGAAGATTGGTAATGTTTAGCTGCCTTCAGCGGATCCTTATCAGCAACACAATATGCGATTGCTTGTTTTAAAAAGTCATCATTAGTAGATAAGCCTTCTATCAAATGACATTGATGCTGTATCCCCCAAACTTTAGGTGACAATGTCACTATTTTCCGGTTGGCGGCTGCAATACTCTGTGGTGAAAATAATCTTACGTTACGTTGCATCATATTTAGAATGTTATTAACAAACTTTGGGTCAGCGAGTAATTTTCTTTTCTGTATTTTAAATCCATAGTTAACCATCGATGCTGCAATTTCATCACCATTTGGCGACTGTAATGCATTAAAAATAGCATGGTTTAAATCGCTATTCTGATGGTTGTTTTTATAGATGAGAAAAAAGATCTGAGCAGATTTATTATATTGATTTACCTGTGAATAGGCATAAGCCAAATCGCGTGATAATGATTGTGATTTATAGCCATCATCTTTTAATTCGTTTATGATTTTTAACCATTTTTGTTGTTGTTTATAATGTGTTAACAACACCTCTTTTTTCATCTTCTTAGCGCTTGGTTGATTAAATTGAGTGTTTTCAATTTGTGTATATAAATTCAATTCACTTGCCAGTTTAATCCACATTACTGAGTCAGTTTCCGGCTCACAGTTTTTAAACTGAAATTGCGCTAGTGCTGCTTTATTTGTACTGATCTTGGTTACTGTCTTTTTTAAACAATCTGACATTACCGAAAATTCTTTGAGCGTTTGTTGATCCAATGAATTAAGGTAATCACGCTGTTTAGTGAAAGATTCTGGTAGCTCATTATTATCGTATAATTTATTGAGCTCAACTTTGGCTTTACGGTATTGATAAGTTGATAATAGGTGCTCTATATACTGGTTGTAAAAGTCTTTATGATTACTGTCTGATATTATCTTTTCCGCATATTTTAATGCTTGAGTTTCATCACCATTTGCGAGTGTATTCAAGGCTAAAAATTTTAAATATGTTTGGTTGCTGTGTGATGACTCATAAAGCTTTTCTAGCAATGGCTGTGCTTTTTCATAATTTTTTATTGCATAAAGGTTATATGCTTCAAAATGCAAAGTTGCTAATGATTTATATTTTTGAGGCTTACTGTACGACCACTCAACTGCAGTTTCTGCATTATATTTTTTTAAGAGTTTATAAACATTATAAATAAAGAAGTTTTTCATCTGTTTAGTTGTTAACGTACCAGCAATACGTTGTAGTTGTGTATCCGTATAGATCTTGCCGGTCTTGGCATCCTCAAGCCAAACATTAAGAATGTCATCCCCCCTTTTACTCTTCGGAATTTTAGTTAGATACTTGAGTTGAACGTTGATCGGTTTCTCGGCTTTGACTGCTAGCTGATAACCAAATTTTAAAAAAGGAATATGGGTTGGAACAATCGCTAATGCGTTATTAAGCTCTTCTAATGCTACATTGTATTGTTGATTGTTTTGCTTTTTATATGCTTTATCAATATACGGGTATGTACGAAAATGCTCAAGGTCCGACAAATTAGTGTAAATATTGTCATCAGCATCTACTCTGATACTTAATAATGTACAAGCGGTAGCGATTAAGGCTTTATCGATATAATTCATTAGTACTGTTTACACTCATTAATAAGGTTATCAACATTCATTTGTTGGTCGACTTGTAATTCAAGTGCTTTATCAATTACTTCTTTGGTTACATAACGATGATTAATCAAAAACTTTCCGAAGCTTTTTTCATGCTCGTTTTCATAAGCAAGAATTGCTTGATGTAATACAGCAGGTTCAATTGCCCTACTCATTAACAAACACTGACCCAACTGACTTTGTGTTGCATAGTATTTATCAATCAAAGGCTTATATTTGGCTTTTGAGTATTTATGGTGACCGACCATGGTCTTAATTATGTGATAAGGGTTGATCCCTTTTTGTTCTAGATACCAGTATCTTAACCCTAGTGTCACTGCACCATTAGTAGTAATCACTGATTTTACTGGGCACTTTAAACGTCTCGAAATTGTTGCTTTTGCGACAGGGCTTAATGGCATTTCTTTTCCTAAAATCAAAGTATTACCATCTTTCCGCAAAGGTAGTACCGAGTATTTTAAGGCCAGTTTTTTAGGTAATAGATGTATGAGTGAAGGATCTAATTCAAAGGGATCACAGTGTTCAAATTCTTCTTCAAATTGTTCTGCAATCGCTTGACTTAAATCATCATTGCTGACTATGCCTTGCTCAACTAAATACGAGCCTATCAAGCGATTTTTAGGCATATCAAGAAGGACACTTGTTAGCATCTCTTCTGAAATTTTCATGTTACGTTTTAATATCTCACCAAGTGGTTGCTTTCGTGAATCATTAGCAAGCGTTGGAAAATCATGGGTCGTTTTATCCCAAGCAACACGATGAACATCACCTTGTTGAATTACTTGACGAATCGCACGTACATTAGCTGCAAAGTTAATCACCGTTCCCCAACATAAACGTAGCAATGATAGGAAACCTTCAAAGTAACCATAATATCGGCTAACAAAATAAAATCGTTGTAATAAGCGGTTGATTAGTAGGAAAGTGTTAATCACTAATAGTACTTGAGTCACTTTATTATCAGCAATAATTGACAAAAAATGATAACCATCTTTCACAAAGTAAGAATAAATACTGAGCGCCACTAATTGAAGGAAAATAACCATAGACAAAAAGCCTATCGTATTATTAATAAAGCCTCTTCTATCACGCCACAAAAAATAATTTAACTTCCAGTCATTGGTCCATTTTTGTTTATTAAAGCCCTGAAACACGATACCCACTATCCAACGGCTTTTTTGACGTACTGCGGCGGTAAAGGTTGTCGGAAAATGTTCACGAACACAAACTACACTACCATCATGCAGGGATACGCCTAATGACGATTCTTTTAGTGTTGGTTGTTCTTTATCGATAATAGGAAAACGTACAAATATCTCGCTCATGCCCCACTGTTTTAAGCGTAAACCTATCTCATAATCTTCAGTTAATGATTGAACATCGAACGCTAAACCATCACCGGTAACCAATAGTTTTAAAATAGCTCTGCGACTAAAACAGGTACCAACACCTGCACTAGGTACTTGCCCTGCTATGGCTTCACGGACCACAACATCTTTGCCATGTAATTCTGCAAATTCATCCGCATAATGCCCAGGCGTCATTTGATACCATTTGCGAGTATAGGGATAAACAGGTAACTGAATGAGATCTTTTTCAGGCAATAAGTAGTTGTAAAGACGTAATTCCATTGGCGATACAATGTCTTCAGCGTCATGCAAAATAAAACCTGAAAATTCAATTTTCGCCTTTTTCTCAAATTCAATAATTGATGAGATAACATTATTTAAGCAGTCGGCCTTGCTGGTCGGCCCTGGCCTTGCACACACAATTTTATGCACGTTAGGAAATCGCATACAAACACGATCAACATCAGCTTGGGTTTCAGGATCGTTCGGGTAAGTGCCTACAAATATTTGATAATTTTCATAATCCAAACTTGATGCGGTAAGCTCAGCCATTTTGTCAATAACACCAAATTCCTGCCAGGCTGGTACCATGATAGCCAGTGGTTGTTCATGTTTTTGATAAAGATCATCCACGTTTTTACGTGTGAATTTTTTATAAACGGTTCCTTTACGCCATAAGTGACGCACCCAGTAATAAATATCAACAAATAGATCATCGATACCGCAAATACATAAGATCACCATAGTCACAAATAAAACGAGACGTAATCCATATAGGTAATAAATGAAAATATCGAACATATCCATAATTAGAACTCTTGCACTCGTTGGAGAATGATTTTGGATGCATTTCCTTTACCATATGGATTAAAGCAAGCGTCTGATTTACCAATAGATAATAATGTTAAGGCCGCATCTACAATAGATTTATAATCTTTTGCTCCTGCAAGTTTTGATAAACCTAAATGTATTGCTTCTGGTCGCTCTGTCGTTTCTCGTAAAATCACAACAGGCGTGCCATAAGTCGGTGCCTCTTCTTGAATACCACCAGAATCGGTCATTATTAAAACAGAAGAAGCTAATAGTTGTTGAAGCGCTAGGTAATCTAACGGCTCAACAATGGTAATATTTTCAATACCACTTAAGTTATCTAACACGGCTTGCTTCACTGTTGGGTTGGGATGTACGACAACGACAAAATCTAATTCGGGCTTAATTGAGGAGAGATATTTAATTGCTTGGCTGATTGTGCAAATGGATTGCCAATTTTCACGTCGATGAGTCGTAACTAAAACTGTATTATTCACCGTATGGTTCACTAACCCTTTATTTATTAATAACTTTTGTGTATCAATTATGGTATTGCCCGTTACAACTGTTGTATCTATATTAATCCCTTCTGCTAATAATGCTTTTTGTGCAATGTCAGTAGGGGAAAAATGTAAATTCGCAATGCGAGCGACTAATGTTCTATTAGATTCTTCCGGAAATGGATGTTGTAAGTTGCCAGATCGAAGCCCTGCTTCAACGTGTCCAATACAAGGTACTTTTGCGTAATACGCAGCTAAAGCCCCTGCAAGGGTTGAGCTTGTATCACCATGAACCAAAACGCAATCGTAGCTATTTTTTTGCAGCAACGATTGAATATTTGTCATTAAGCCAGATAAAAGATCAACTAATGTAGTGCCTGTAGGACGTTGAAATATATAATCAGGTTTAATATCAAAGACTTCAAATGTTTGCTCTGCAAGAGAATCATGTTGACCTGTGTGACACCATTCAATAGTTTTATCTTGATTCTTAAATTCAGTATACACCGGAGCCATTTTTATTATTTCAGGTCTTGTCCCTGTAATAATTAATGTTTTTTTCTCCATTATCCTCACCTATTAATAATATAAAGTGTAATATTCCATCCATGAAAAAATAGTGTTTACTAATTGAAATGTTTACATTTATTTTTTAAATTGTATAAACCGTACAACTCGTACAACTTGAACTTAATTAAATTTAATAAATATTTAATGTTAATGTCATATAACTGAGCTAATAGGTACCAGTTAATAGATGAGTTGATTTAAAATCAGACATCTAAAGTAATACGAGATAGACTTTATAAATTATTAGTATATTTATAGTTTCTAAATGAATAATTTCAAATCTTTATTTCAATTTTTTATTCATATACATATAAAAAAAGTGCCACTATATCAGCAGCACTTAGTTTACTTTATTTCATTAATCGTCTAATCAACTAATCGACGTATTTGCCATAGACGTTTACGCCAATAGGGATGATTAATATTGGATATAGCCACACCGCGTGAACTTGTTGCATTCACAAAACGTCCGTGATCTAAGTAGATTCCAACATGGTGATGCCAGCCACTGGTTTTAAAGAAGACTAAATCACCATAGTGAAGGTTTTCTTTTCTAACTTTATAACCTAATTTTACTTGCTGTAATGTAGTTCTTGGTAAATGTACATGATAGACCTCATTAAACACTCGACGAACAAATGCTGAGCAATCAATACCATGATGTGAGTTACCACCATAAAGGTATGGCGTATGCGCCCAATGTGAATAAGCATGCCAGATCTTAGAACGCCATTTTTGAGACAGCCTCAAATTCCTGACATCAGACCAAAATGATCTGTGATGTACGTAATGCCCTTTCAAGGTGTAGTAATCGACAGGAATTCTATGCCTCCTAGCACTAACATGATGCCTTGAGTGACTATCATGGTGTGAGTAATGCGATTTATGCACTACATGATGATTTGTGCTGTGGTGTGTTGAATGTGCATGATGCGTTTCATGCTTCTCACTATGTTTTGGTGTTTTGCTATGTTTATGTTCAATATTATGACTGTAATGGTGAGTAACTACATGATGATGAATATTTGAATGATGTTTTTTATCAAGTTCAACATGATGTTCAGAATGCGTATGTGCGAATGCTGTTATCGGTAAAGCTATTAAGGACAATAATAACGTCTTTCTTAATTTAGCTTTTAATACGTTTTTAAGGCGATATGAAGACATGAGTGATGCTGCTATGTTTTTATCGTCTACTAATATAATCGCTTATTATTGCAACTTAATAAGCAAGATATTGCTTTTTTCGATAGTTAGTATTATGACTTTGATTCTATAGAGAATAGACAGTTATAAAAACAGATATTAGATATTACTAACTTTTTATTTTTGAAAAATAAGCTATTAGTCATCACTATGAATAGTATACATTGATTATTTAGCAATAATTCGATTTTATTTACAGAAATATGCAGCTATTTATCACACAATCATTCACCTTATGAATGGCTCTGTTTATATTTAAATATATTGATTATCGTTTTGTTGTCATTTATAGACAATGATTAAAAATAACAATAAAAGCACCTTATTTATTATGCTCAGTAATAACAATTTTTCATGATTAATACAGTTTATTATTGCTTAATGGAACTTCTAACGTATTATCTTGTTTGCCATTTGGCATACCTATCATTTCATCGTAAGCACTTTGTTGCCTAAGTACCCAGGTTTTTACTTTTAATTTCCTGCATATTTTTTGTATTTCTAATATAGAAATCGCTTTGATGTAATCACCTTTTTCATTAGTAATGTAATGCTCTTGTTCATCTATAACCACTGATACTTGATACAATGATAGATCTAACGAATGAACAACCAATTTATCAATGTAAAAGAATTTTTCTAGTTTACTTAGTGGCATCGTCATCATGTGTCTCTTCTCTTTGTTTTAAACATTAAGCGTAATGACTGTTACGTACCAAGTGAGAAAAAAGATTATTTACTTCGCAATGTTATATACCCAAGCAACCTCAAGATGCAGTGTTCAGCGAGACGACCTTAGCTCTGAATCAGGCATATTGAAGTCGCTTGGGTATACATTGTTTTAATCATACAAGTACTCTAGATTGATGAAAAAAGTAAATGTGTGTGGCTTATTGCGATTTATCGGCCAATCATTGGAAGATATGAACCATCAGTTTGCTGTGTAAATAGCCAAGTCTTTATCTTTCACGGTAATACTGGGATCCCTCTTATAGGTGCTTGCAGGCGATGTTTGTATCGCACCGGCTATATCAATTTCAGAATGCGTTCAATGCTTGTTAACTTTCTTACCCACCACTTAAATATTGACTGGCATGACGATGTCACTCACCTTGCCCAATTGTTTTTATATTTCTACCCCGCTATTCATTGCAGCCAATTCCAAGTGCAAGCTGGAGTTACAAGTATTAACACTATTCGTCTTTATAATCCGACTAAGCAAGCTAAAGAACATGATCCTAATGGTGAGTTTATCCATAAATGGGTACCTGAATTAGCAAATATCCCTGTTCCTTTGTTATTTGAGCCTTGGACGCTTACTGAATTAGAAGTTGTGATGTACCAACTAGATAACAACAGCCGTTATCTTTCCCCCATTATTGATCTGGCTCGCAGTTCCATAAAAGCGAGAGAACGTTTATGGGGATGGCTAGCCCGTGATGATGTTAAATCAGAGGTAAATGCGATACTTAACCGACATGTAAGAACTAAAAACACGCAGTGACTGTTTTTAGCTTTTAATTGTCAAAAGTTACAAATTCAGCAATAAAATTATTCGTTATAGTTTGTAACAAGTTAGAAAGATAATAAATCTGTAGAAACGCTGAAGCATGTGGCATTGAATCACAAGTAGCCCCAGGGGGAATTATGATGACATTTTCAAAACAACTAGAAAAAATGCGTACTCAAGATGGTTTCATTGCAGCACTTGACCAAAGTGGCGGCAGCACACCTAAAGCATTAAAAGCTTATGGTATTAATGAATCAGACTACAATAATGACGAACAAATGTATGATCTTGTTCATGCCATGCGCTCTCGTATTATTACAAGCCCAGTCTTCACTAGTGATCGTATTATCGGTGCAATTTTATTTGAAAATACGTTAGACCGTGAAATTGAAGGCAAACCAACGTCACAATATTTATGGGAAGAAAAAGGTGTTGTTCCCTTTTTAAAAGTCGATAAAGGCTTAGAAGATAAAGCTAATGGCGTACAATTAATGAAACCAATGCCAGAGCTAGATCAACTCTTAGCTAAAGCAAAAGCTAAAGATGTATTCGGCACTAAAATGCGCTCAGTGATTTGGGAAGCCAATGAACAAGGTATTAGAGATGTGGTTGCACAGCAAATTCTATTTGCTCAACAAATTATCAATGCTGGTTTAGTGCCTATTATTGAGCCTGAAGTGAGTATTGATAGCCCAGAAAAAGCGCAGGCTGAAATTATCTTAAATCGTGAGTTAATGTCTCAATTAGATAATTTACACCCTAGCCATTACGTTATGCTAAAACTCACACTTCCAGAGCAACCTAATTTATACGCTGATACGATCTCACACCCTAATGTAATTAGAGTGGTTGCTTTATCAGGTGGATTTCCACTTATGAAAGCGTGTGAAAAGTTATCTAAAAACAACGGTATTATTGCAAGTTTCTCTCGTGTACTTACCGATGATTTATATGCAGATCAGCCTCAATCTGAGTTTGATGCTGCTTTGGCAGAAACAATCGAACCTATTTATCAAGCTTCCCGCACCTAAGTTTGTAAGTAAATAACTTAGCTGCTCATGGTTAAGTTATGTTGGAATTAATTACTGCCACGGCGATCAACATGTTTGATCGCCGTTTTTTTGATCCTTCTTAATCACTTTCTATTTCTACTTTGTAAAAAATAGATTCTGATTTCCTTACCCGTTGTTTTTTTAATTTTAACTCCCCAACATCACAGTAAAATTATTCATGCCCCATGTCTGTATTTAGTTTTTTTGTGTCTTTAACTCTAAATACAGAAAAAAACATCCGCGATATAATACTTCTAACTTAAGAACAATTCGTATTTAAATGTATGTCGGTTTAATACTTTATTATTTTTAGTAAATCTTAATATCACTTTCATCTATTTTGAATTTTATAAAAATATATGTTTGATACTATTCCTGAGAATTAAAAAATAAATCACATACATTATTAAAAATCATTGTATATTATCAATAATAATCAGGGTCTGTTATGCCTAATAAAGAACTTTTTTCTAATCTTTTAAATCAAGCTGACATTAAAATTAATGGTGACCGTCCGTGGGATATTATCGTTAACGACGATAAGCTTTTCGATAATATTTTATCTCAAGGAACTATTGCCTTTGGTGAAGGGTATATGGATCACCTATGGGATTGCCAAAGAATTGATATTCTAATAAGCAAATTATTACGTTCAAATATTGAAGAAAAACTTTCAAGCACAGATAAGTTTAAAATAGCAGCTAAAATTGGCGTATCTAAACTAAAAAATCTCATCAATCATCAATCTGTATCTCGTGTAAAAGAAGATGTTCCTTTCCATTATGATATTGGTAACGATTTATATACTAATATGTTAGATGATCGTATGGCTTATACTTGCGCATATTGGAAAGGAGCAAAGAATCTAAACGAAGCTCAAGAAAATAAAATGGAATTAATTTGTCGAAAACTGGATTTGAAATCAGGTATGCGCTTGTTAGACATTGGTTGTGGTTGGTCTAGTTTTATGAACTATGCTGCTGAAAAATATGGTGTTATTTGTGATGGCTTAACGTTATCCCAAGAGCAAATGAAACTAGGTCAAAATATTGCAGATAATAAAGGGCTACCTGTAAGAATTATTTTAGAAGATTATCGTGAGTATCAGCCAGTTCAACAATATGATCGCATTGTTTCTATAGGCATGATTGAACACGTAGGTCCTGAAAATTATACCGAGTTTTTTAATTGCGCTAATCGTTTTTTAAAAGATAATGGTATTTTCCTTTTACATACTATTGGTAGCCCAGTATCAGTGAATCAAACTGACCCGTGGATTAATAAATATATTTTTCCTAATGGTGTTGTTCCATCTATTACACAATTAAGCAGTGCGCTTGAAGGAAAAATGAATATTGAAGATATTCATAACTTTGGTCCTGATTATGATCAGACGTTAATGGCATGGTGTGAAAACTTTGAACGTAACTGGCATAAAATATCTGATCAATATAACGACCGTTTCTATCGTATGTGGCGTTATTACTTATTAAGTTGTGCTGGTGCATTTAGAAGTCGTGATTTAAACCTATTACAATTTTCACTAACAAAAAATGGTTGTGAATTACCATTACATGTTCGTGCTGCGTAAACAAATACCGATAATTTTTAGGTTAAAATTATCGGTATTTTTTAACTAAAATGGATTTAACCATGACTGGAAAACATATCTCATATTGTCGTCATAATTTTGAAGCTCTTTGTGCTACCAAAAAAAATATTTCAGATATCGCACTTGTTACTGAAGGCGGAGGCCAACGAGGTATTTTTACTGCAGGTGTTTTAGATGCGTTTCTTGAGCATGAGTTTAATCCATTTTCGTTATTAATTGGTACTTCTGCTGGTTCATTAAATCTTGCCTCATATATCTGTGAACAAAAAAAACATGCTTATCGTGTGATCACAGAAATCACCACCAAGAAGAAGTTTTTTAGCTATTCCAAACTGTTTTCAAATCGAGGTGGTATGGATTTGGATTGGTTATTAGAACAAACCCAAACCACATTAAAGTTACACTGGGAAACGGGTCGCCGTAATATGCAAAATAAAACGGTGCTTGCTAGTGCTTCAGGTATTGATCACCATCAAGCGGGATTTTTTGATTTAAATTCTGACTCATGGGATCAACGCTTAAAAGCCTCTTGTGCTATTCCTGTATTAAACCGTCAACCTATTTATTCTGATAATAATTATTGGGTTGATGGTGGCCTTAATGCTCCAATTCCAGCTAAAGAAGCCTATAACCGTGGTTTTAAAAACATTGTTGTTATTCGCACTAACCCTATTGGCCTTAGCGCGAATCATGAATGGTTACATAAAGTAAAAGCAGGCTTATCAAAAACTAAAGCAGCAACATTAATTGATATGCTGTTATTACACGAGAAAAGCTATAGCGAGAGTGAACACTTTATTGCCAACCCTCCTGATGATGTTAATATTTATGAAATCTTCCCGCATAAGTCTTTGAAATCTAAACTTATTGGTAGTGATATAACTTCATTAAATCACGATTATGAACATGGTAAACATTTGGGAATATATTTCCTTAAGACGATGATGTCTTATTGCCAGTGTACATGTTGTAAAATCGCGTAACGGGTTATTTACCTTGTATAACACGAGTGAGTTTAGGTGCCATCATCAATGTGATTATGGCAATAATACCCGTGATAACGCCGATTTCTTTAAACACTACACCATAAATTTCTAGCGTTGTATGTGGATCGGTTACCCCTTTAGGTGCGGCTGTTAATGTTGCCACCCACCCTGCAATAACCGCTGCAGTTGCTGATGTTAAAAACCACATCCCCATGGCAAATCCCATCATCCGTTGTGGCACTAATTGGGCTATCATCGCAAGCCCTAATCCTGAAACTAATAGCTCACCAAGAGATTGCAATAAGTAGCTAAGTATTAACCAATTTGAGCTCATTATACCGTTAGCATCTGCATAATGGCTGCCTAAGGTTAATATAAGAAATGCACAGCTACATAACACCATACCTAAAGCAAACTTATAGGGCATGGAAAAGTTTTCGCGCGTTTTGTTATATACCATGGCGAGTATAGGGCTACAGATCATGATCCAAAATGGACTGAGTGCTTGAAATTGCTCTGGCTGTACTTCGATACCAAAGATCTTATGGTGAATGTTGTGTATAGCGAAAAAATTTAACGACGTTGGCATTTGAAAATACAGAACAAAGAAGACGATTCCTTGTAGCATAAGTACAAACGCAACCATCATCTTTGCGCGCTCTAATCCTGTCGTTTGTAATGCTTCTTTGAAATATAAGGTAACAATGGTGACACCCACAACGGCAAGGATCAGGTGAGCATAAAAGATATGTTGCAACAAAAATGCACTCACAAACGCTAATAGAATAGTTCCTATAACAACGATAAAATACTTACCGTAATTAACTGGCTCTTTGTCTGGTTGAGAACCAATGTTCTTTACTAATCGACGGCTAACAAGAAAATTAGCGATGGTGATCAATAAACCAATTGAGCTTACACCAAATGCGATTCCATAACCTAGATGCTCAGATATCCATGGGGTAAGTAATGTAGAGATAAATGAGCCGAGGTTAATCGCCATATAATACATGGTGAAAGCACCATCTAATCGTGGATCATTTTTTTCATAAACTTTAGCTAATAAGCTGGATGGATTCGCTTTAAATAGGCCATTACCAATAGTAATAAACCCCATCGCAATATAAATCAGTTCCTTGCTATTAAATTCGCCTGACGCTGAAATACCCAGTAGTGCATACCCTAACATAAGCACAATTGCACCCAATACGATGGTGCGTTTTGTACCTATAATTTTATCACCAACCCAGCCACCAATAGCAATAGAGCCAAAAACCAATGCTGAAAATGCGCCAAATAAGGTAAATGACTCGGCTTCTGACATGGCAAGCACATCGACCAAGTAAACGGTAAGGATGGCTTGCATGCCATAAAAACCAAAACGTTCCCAAAACTCGATGGAAAAAATGAGATAAAACGGCTTGGGTTGTTTAAAAACATTAAGTTCTGACATGTCTATTCTCTTTATTTTTATGCATTTTCAGTAACCGTTCCAACATAGTATTTTACTTAGTAAGCGCTTTTTATGTTGCGGCATTATTTTAAATTTTATTTATATATGACACCTTCACTATAGAACATTCTTGCTTCTATACCTCAATTCTTAATTATGCGATTTGTGATTATTTATTGCTCACTATCCTTTCTGTAATTGATTCTAAGCACAATAAGTACAGGAATGATTGATGAAGTACACGATACTTTTTGTGTTATTAGCTTCTTTAGCCTACACAGGATGTGGAGGAGGAAGCTCTGATGACACAACAAATACAACTGAAGTTGATACACCAACGGCTGAGCTCCCTCCCCTTGATGAACAACTTCCCAGCACACCAGAGAACGAAACTGAACCTACTGATGATCCTGAGCCTAAATTTTTGATCAGTGATATCTCAAGCGGTTATTACGATAAGTTGTATGACGCGGTAGGTAATGAGTTAACGCTAGATAAAGATCAGGTTTTATCTATGCAAGACGCATTAGTTGATGATGTGTTACCTATTTTGACAGAGGAACAGCAAAATACATTTAACGAAGCCTATAAGGCATTTGAAGACCTCGACGAAAAAAATGAGGTCGATAAGGTCTTATTTTCCAACAGCATGATTGATGCGATGTTAAGCAGTGCAGATAAAGAGACACAAGATAAATACCTTTCTTCTTTTCGCTTGTTCCGTAAACAGACACATCATCTGTTCCCTATTTCACGCTTAGGTGATTACAGTTGGCTATTTGAGTTTCTAAATCAACGCTCTTGGTTAACGCATATTATATTGATCCCACCAGAAACGACTGACGATTATGCTGCGACTTGCCGTGAAAATAATGTCCCTATTCCACCCGATTGGGGCTCTGATTTATGGGTACACCAAGGTACAGCAACCACTGATTTTCTTGCTAGCCGAAGAACTGAAGTTTATGCCTATGAAGATCCTAGTGTTGCAGGAACCTGTATGGCACTACCTCGCTGGAGTTTAGGGGCTTCAGGCAGTGAATATATACAATTTCTTGGCATCATTTGCCAAAGTAAAACCACAGGTAAAGCGTGTTTTTGGGATAATATCAGTAAAGAAACAGGCGGAAGAATTACAGGTGGTGAAGATTTAACGTTTAAAATTTCGGATATTCAAAATGGTGATAACCTCGCTGAAAACTGTACTAACTGCCATAGAGGTAAGAACGTTTTCTTAATTCACCCCGACACGCCAATTGATATTTCTGATGATTACGACATTGATCCGAATGTTCGCTATCAGCCGATCTCTGCACAAGGCTGGACAAATCCCCCTGCCTTTGCTGAACTTGGCGATGGTGCATGTGCGAGTTGCCATGAGATAGGTGGTATCTCCTTTGATTATTGCAACACAGTGCTAAGAAGTGCAGCTAATCAAACCATGCCTGGCACAGCTATTTCTCCCGATCCTGTGGGTTGGGTCGGAGACGATTCGTTCTACGGTACACATATTCAAGCAATGATTGATGCAGGCTGCCCAGAGTAACATGATGTACTCACTACAACAGGCTGCTTTGTAGCCTTTTCAATTAAAATTCAGAGCGTTAAAAATATAACTCATTTCAAAGCAAAAGAGGCCGCTTAATGGCCTCTTTTCTATATTGCTGACTTAACCGCCAGCTAATTTTACTGTGTGACCTTTTTTCTCAAGGTGCGCTTTAATTACATCACGCTTATCGCCTTGAATTTCAATTTTTCCATCTTTTACTGAACCACCACAGCCACATACTTTCTTCAATTCGGCAGCAATTAACTTTAGTTGGGTGTCCTCAACATCTAAGCCCGTGACAATAGAAACTCCCTTGCCTTTACGACCTTTAGTTTCACGCTGAATACGGACAATACCATCACCTTTTGGGCGAACGGGTGCTACAGTTTCTTCTTTAATTCGACCAGTTTCGGTTGAGAAAACTAAACGACTGTTATCATTCATTGTGCAATTAGTCTCATTGTTTACGTGGTTATTGTGAATAAGCTTTCAAGTTCACATATGAATCTTGCTAATTCGCTTTAAGCTAATATTATCAAGAAAAGAACACTAAACGGAACAGCTTATGATTCGGAATGTTATATTTGATTTTGGTGCAGTGTTATTTGAGTGGGATCCACAGAAAATAGTAGATACTTTTACTCAATCTATAGATGAGCAAAATATCCTAATGAAACAAGTACTCGCCCATCCTGATTGGTTAGCGCTTGATCGTGGGACTATGCTACTAGCAGAGGAAATACCTAAATTTTCAGCAAGGACAGGAATTTCATGCCAAAGGATGGAGGATTTCATTAACCATATCCAATTAAGTTTGGAAAAAATACCAGAAACTGAGGCATTATTTTTTAGAATTCTAGATAAAAACTACCCTACCTACTACCTAACCAATATGTGTAGTGCTTTTTTTGAAACCTTGTACGAAAAGCATCATTTTATTTCATTTTTTGACGGTGGTGTTGTTTCAGGAAAAGAGCTAACTATGAAGCCAGAGCCTGAAATCTTTCATCTTTTGTGTCAACGTTATCATCTTAATCCCCATGAATGTCTCTTTATTGATGATCATTATCCTAATATCGAAACAGCTAAATCACTCGGGTTTAATACGGTGCATTTTACACCAACGCAAGACTGTATAAGAGAAATAGAAGAAGTACTTGCAATGTTTAGCCCTGAAATCCAAGCTTTTTAATGAATTTTAACAATCACTTGAACCAATAATGGTGTATCCAGTCTATTATCAGTAAATAGATATATTATTTGTTTCAGGAGTATGTGTGAAAAACATTTTTATCTCTGCGGTGCTTTTGCTTGCCTCAGGAACAACTTTTGCTACACCACAATGTGATGGAAAATCCATTGTGGGCCCCGTTGAAACGATCAAAGTAAAAGATCTTGGTATTAATTATAAAGCCCGTATAGATACAGGAGCTAACACAACATCTATCAATGCTTACAATATCAAAATCGACGGAAAAACTGAGAACGACGACAGTAAGCAAGGTATGCATAATAATTTAGGACGCAAGATTACTTTCACAACTGAGAATGAGCTTGGTCAAGAAGTCACGCACACCGCTAAAATTATTAAAGTAAGTAAAATTCGTAATGCGCAAGGTGTCGAGCGTCGTTATGCCGTTGTCATGGATCTGATTTGGAACGGTCAGAACAAAGCAATTCCTGTTAACTTACGTGATCGTAGTAAATTAGAATACAAACTCTTAATTGGACGTAACTGGCTAGAAGGTGATTACCTTGTTGATGTTACAAAAGAAGATGCTGACGATTAGATAATAAAAAACAAAGAGTAAGTCATAACGATTAAAACAAAGCCTGCTGAATTAGCAGGCTTTGTCGTTTATTGAGCTTTAGATTGTTTCTCAATGACTTTATCAAGGTATTGCTTAATGGATGTCGCATTACCCTTTAATAACTGCCCTCTTAAAAGCAAATACCATTCGTTAGGCTTACCCGTATCATTACGTATGATAAAACCACGATAGTTCTCAGATGAACCTTGGGAAACGGGCTTTGAGGATTGAGATGAGAACTTCTGAGGATGAATGAATGTACTCATGTCCAACCACCAATCAACACTTTTTTTAATTTCAGTCAGTGTGCCGCTGATAGGGTTACCTTTAATTGCTGATTTCCATTCATTGGTAACGCCCGTTGTATTTTCAATAGTATATCCACGGTGAAAAATCCGTTTTTTCATACTGTTGATCCTTGTCTTACTTTAAGTCCAACATCATGATAACAAGGTTACCATTTGTTAATAAATGCTCTGTAATTTAAGCATGATGTTTTATTGATGACTAGTATTTTAATGCTACTAAAGCGGTTTATGTTTAAAGTTTGCATACTTTGTTCAATATATAATGTTATAATTTACTCTAGACATAAAGTTATAGTGCGCTAGGTGTTAAGTAATGGCGAAAAAAATTCCAATTATTGATTGTGATGTAAAACGTGCCAAAAGTATTACTCAGTTTAAACAAGTGGCAGATAACATTGCTATTTGGCAATCACTTACCCACTATAGTTACGCTAAAAATACCTTGGTGGCGTTTAAAAATGACTGGAACCACTTTTTAATATTCTGTGAAAACAATAAGGTATCAGCATTACCTGCAACAGCTGAAACAGTGCATCGTTTTATCGAAAAAATGGCAGAGTCACGTAAATTAGCCAGCCTAAAACGTTACATTGTCACTATAGGGCTTATTCATAAATGTCATGCCCTACCTAATCCATGTCAAAGCCAAGAAATTAAGCTCGCAATGCATAAGCAGCGGTTAGATAAACATGATGACTACACCCATGCACAAGGCTTTAGAGATAATCATTTACAGGCATTACTTGATATCTTTGCCCTATCAACAAAACCCAAAGATGTCCGCGATATGGCCATTTGGGCTATTACCTTTGAGGCAATGTTAAAACGTTCAGAAGTCGCAGCACTGACAATAAATCATATTGAAATAGAAGATTCGGGCTTAATCAATATCACTGTAAACGATAGGATTATTGCCCTTAGCGATTTAGCCTCTAAAGCGGTTCAACGCTGGTTAACACTCGGCATGATTATGGACAGCTTTGTATTTAGACGTATTGATAGACACAGTAACATTGGCGATAAACCACTGGATCACTCATCAATTTACCGTGTTTTCCGTCGTGCAAGCCAAGAGTTGGATTTACCTGCTGATGTCATTTTCTCAGGACAATCACCCCGTGTTGGTGCAAGCCAAGATTTAGCCGATTCTGGTCTATCTATTAGTCAAATTCAGCATCAGGGACGTTGGCGAAGCCCTGCTATGCCCGCACAATATATTGGCCAACGTGGGAAACGTGATAATGAATTAAAAAAATTCGCTAAGAAAAACAGCGATAAATAACTTCACATCCACCAGCAAAAAGCCCGTAAACTTGTTCATAAACATCTATACGGGCTTTATTTTATATTTAGCTAAACGTGGCAATGATTACTTCGCTGCGCTCTTAATTGCTTGTTCGATGAACTCAGCAAATTTATGTCCGTGATGCTCTAGCATTTTCGGGAACATAGAAATTGGCGTCATTCCTGGGAAGGTATTGATTTCATTCAGTAGGATTTCGTTGTCTTCACTTAGGAAGAAATCAATACGAGAAAGATCTTTTAGCTTCATTTGTACAAACGCTTTACGAGCATAAGTGCGGATCGCTTCAATCTGCTCTTGCGTTAAGTTCTCTGCTTCAACCATGGTGGTTGATACACTATCAGCGCTGTATTTTTCTTCGTAGCTGTAGAATTTATCAGTTGGGCAAGATACTTCACCCGGCTTGGTGATCACTAGCTCGTCACCGTATTGGTAAGCAGCAATTTCCAGTTCACGTGGACGAATCGCTTTTTCAATAAGCACTTGATCAGAGTAACCAAACGCATTGTTAACAGCATCTGTTAGTTCTTGTTCAGTCGTTACGCAGTAACAACCAACTGAAGATCCCTGACAAGCCGCTTTAACAAAAACCTTACCCCACTTTTTAAATGCTTCAAGCGCTTCTTGATGTGCTTCTTGGTTGTTTTCACTTAGGAAAATATAAGGCGTGTTAGGGATGTTTAGTGCATCAAACCACAGTTTAGTTGTGATCTTATTAAAGCAATTTGTGCTTGCTTCTGCTCCACACCCTAAGAAAGGTAGACCAGCGATTGTCAGTAAAGATTGCAGATCGCCCGTTTCACCTGGGAAACCATGAACACAAGGAATGACATAATCGATCACTACTTCTTGATCGCCAACAATCAATGTTTTGTCTAAATTTAACTCACAAGAACGATTTTCAGCGTCTAACCAGCCGTCATTTTTAGTCATCTCTACTCGAGTATAAGTAACACCGCTGATCGTTTTTAGTTGCTCTTCAATAAAGTTTGCTGATACGAGAGAAACTTCATGCTCAGCACTACCGCCGCCGCATAATAATAAAACATGGATAGAGCTCATCATCATCCCTTGTAAACGCCGCTAGCTTTAGATGTCGCTAACGTGAAAATAATTAATAACTTTGATACAAATAGAACCAATGCAAAATCGTCAAAGTCTGTGTGAATAACATAGTAATCAAAAAAATCGATACTGTGCACCCTCTGCTATCGCGAATCGTGATTTATTTTAAATTTGACTCGTTACTTGCTTAGTAAATCAACGCTTCTAACACCGTGCTTACATGTATCTACTGGACTTACGGCAATAAAAAAGTCATTTACCGTAATAAATGACTTTTCATCAATATAATCTGTTATGTGAAATGCTTAACGAATACGTTGTAATGTTGGATATTGTGTTGCTTCAATATCTGCGAGGTTACGAACAAATGCGCCAGATTGAACCACTTTTTGAGGCATAGCTGCCAGTGCTGCTTTTGCAGTTTCATAATCCTTGTAATGACCATATAACAAGGTATAGACACTACTACCATTGATCATCTTATCATTGAGCCATGCGGGTTGATCTGTGGGTAACTGACTTAAATAAGGTTTAAATTCATTTGTTTCACGCATGGCTAACAGTTGAATACTGAACCCTTTAACGGCTGTGGTTTTCTCCCCTACTGCCGCTTCTTCTGTCACAGCCTCTTTGCTAACTGCGTTTTGTGTTTCATCGATTGGCTGTGTATTTGGCGTGGCTTCTGTCGCTTGTTCATTTACAGCTTCAGGTTCTGGTGTGCTTTCAACCGCCATCTCTGGCGCTTGTTCAGCCGTTGTTGCTGCTGTCGCTACATTCGCTGCTGCTTGTGGTGTTGCCTCGACTACATTTTTGTTCTGAGTGTTTTCAGCAACACGTTGGGCTGATACTTGATGGTCTTCACCCACGATATCAACCATATCATTAGGTGTTTGAACCTTAGCATTATCAGCTTGTGCTATATTTTGCTCAGGCTCTATTGCTGTCGTCTGCGTATTTGGGGTTTCAGTTGTTGTTGGTACAACAGCAGGTGTTGTTTCTGTTGGGAGTTGTTTTTCACTAATGGCGACAGATTCACTGGATAAATATAAAGGTTCAGACACAACACTTGGATCGACTTCCGCTACGGTATCGATAGGTTTTATTGTTTGTTCTGCATTAGATTGATTAATTGTTTCAACCGGTGCTTGAGTTTGCGGTGTAGACATACAGCCAGTAAGTGCAGCTAGCATACTGATAGTAAATATTTTTTTCATGATTGGATTCAGACCTAACGAAAGTGTAGCAACTACATTAATGATATTCTGCCGTGCCTTTATTCACCAATCAACAGTAACCTTCTATTAATAGATTCTTTATTAAGTAATTGTTTTAAAGGTCACGCTAAAAAGGAAAAAAGCCCCCTGCATTATACAGAGCGAAATGTTAGCGATAAAAAGAATTAATAAGGTTCAGTTGATTAGAATGTTGCATTGATGCCTAGCCTTTACTCTCGATCACCAGCTACATTTGTATTTGTTTTTCCACCACCGCCAAAGTACTCAATATCAAATAAGTTCTTCAGATTTAAGCGTAATTCAACATCGGTTTCAGTAGCACTCATACCGTCAGATATACCTGAGTCAAAACGTATATATTCATTTTAAGCATCGATATTTTTTCTCATGAAAGGTATTTTTTTAAAGCAGGTCAATGAAAAGCTATATTGACTAAATAGTTATTTAAGTCAGCATCTTCATTCAGTAAACTGACGTTATTATTTTGTATTGTGTTTTATTTTGGAGTAGATATGGCTGATCCCCATATTAAATGTGAACTTGATGTATTAGATAAGCTCACTGTTGTGCTTTACCGTTCTGCACTAACGATTGCTGCACTTATCATGGCTGTTATTGGCTACGAAACGATACCAGCAACGCCATTCTTAATTATTGTCGCTTTATTAGCTTCAACAACCGTCCACATTTATGACAAACGCTTCCGCTGGTTAATTCAAGGGGCTGGTTTATTTGCTGCTATTTGGCTAATTGCTGGTTTATGGCAACCGTTAGCATTAGGTGCTGCTTTATTTGTGTTTAGCGCACTCTCCGTCAAAGAATACTTTTGTTTTCAAATTAAAGCATTGCTGCTTACCCCTATTGTATTAGCTGGCTTTTGGTTCTGTTTTATCTTTAATGTTCCCGCCGGCGTTATTGCGTGTGCAATGCTTGGCGCAATCTTATTAGGCGTAGCTGCATTTAGTAAGTGGCGTATGCCTTTACATTTTGATATTGGTGATAAAACACGTTATCAAGTTTAAGCAATGACATTTTATTGATGATAACAAGAGATCATAGCGATCTCTTTTTTATTACTGCTTAGCCAACTTTCGAATATGTTTCTGTTCATACATATTCTGATCTGCAATGTTGAGTGCAGCTTTAACACCATCATCTAAGGTGCCAATACCATATGAAAAGCTCAGATATAGTTCTTGAGCTGAAAAATACTCTTCAATACTAGTACGTATTTTTTCCATTCTTTTACTTACAACATCAACGTATAGACTATCGAACAGTAATATAAATTCATCGCCGCCAAAACGAATCATGACATCATTCGCACGTAACATAGTTTTCAAAGTGTAAGCAAAATCACGTAGAACCTCATCGCCTTTACTATGTCCGTACGAGTCATTAATAGGTTTAAAACCATCTAGATCAATAAACACTAATTGTTGGCTATGTTTAACATAGCTTGATTCTAAGTAATCTTTTTGAAAGCAACCCGTTAAATTATCAATCGAGATATTACCGTTATCTTCATAGACACTACAAATCACAAAGTCTTGGCCAAAGTGGGTTAACTTTTGGCGATAAGTCTGAAAAAACTGACTACCATTGTCTGTTTCTACGGTTTCATTTGATGTAATGAAACAACTATCACCATTAAGTAATTCTTGATCTAGCGCTAAGCAAGTACGGTAATCAGGAAATATTCTGCACACCTCATCAACAGGTACATCAACTAAATCCATATTCAGATAATCAATATGCTTTTGATTGTTATAAATCGCATTACCGTTATTATCACGAATAATGACAAATGCATCACAGGTACTAATCAGTGATGACATCAGTAAAGAAGGTGCACTATTACAGTTTTCTAAGATCTCTTTATAATTCTCGTTGATCCTTTGTTGCTCTGCATAAACATCAAAACTATTGGGACTCACACCGATAATATTATAGTGATCAATTTGAGTTAACTTTTCTATCGCCGCTCTGGCTTCTAGTGGGCTTTTAGAACGATTAAGTTCATAAATCGCCTGATCAAGTGCTAAACATAAAGACTTTTGCCCTTTTTCATTAACTGACAAGGACTTTGTAGGTTGCAATTTATCTACATGTAACGGTTTGGAAAAATAGAAACCTTGGTATTCCATCTCTCCAAACTGCTTTAGCAAATTCAACTGTTCAAAGGTTTCTATTCCTTCAACAATAATTCTTTTACCTAGAACTTTAGCTATTTTTTCATAAGTTGTTCTTACTAACGAATAGGCGACATAGCTTTGATCTATATTCTCAATTAATTTTCTATCTAATTTAATGTAATCGACATCAAGATGAATCAACATCTCACTATTGATATAGCCTTTGCCGTAATCATCCAGCGCAAAATTCACACCAACGGCTTTTAATTCAGCAATTGCCGCTTGAATTTGACGAAAATCATGACACTTATCATGGTTCGTTAATTCTAATATAACATTTTTCTCAACAGCGAAGATTTCTTTACATTGTTTAATAAACTCAAAGTTAATCAAACTGTTAATTGAAATATTAATCGCAATTCTTATCTTTGACGCACAGTGATTAACTCCACGTTGCTCAAGTACCTGACGAATAACCATGAGATCAAAATTCACAGTATCTTCTACAGCATTGACATAGTTTTGAATATTAATCGATTGTTCGGCAGCACATAATAGCGCTTCATAAGATGAGATTTCGCCGTTGATATATCTGGGCTGATAGTGGAATGTAAATTTAGATAGCATATTTATTATTCTTTCTTGTTCTATATTAATGAATAATAATTCAACAGTTAAAAATACTCCAAAAAGAAACTGTAACAAAATCTATATAAAAACAATTAGATAACTTATTGATAAAAAATAATGTTAATTGAATGAATTGTGTAATTATCTAGTCAAGTATCGATATTAATGATCCTCTTAGCTTTATCTCTTTATGAATTTATTACGTTCAGATCACAGCTCTTTGGCTAGATTTTCCATCTTATCTAATTCAGGTTTATCCTATAACTAGCTTATCTATTAACTATAAAGGATATCGATCATGGATGGGATGAGACGTTTGCTCAAACCAAAATCAATTACCGTTATTGGCGCATCAGATAACCCTTCGCGTGCCGGTAATGTGGTTATTCGGAATCTCTTATCCGATCAATTCCGTGGTCCTATTATGCCTGTCACACCAAAATATGATGCGGTAGCAGGTATTCTCGCTTATCCTGATATTGCTAGCCTACCGCGTGTCCCTGATTTAGCTATTGTGTGTACTCGGGCTGAGTTAAATATTGATATCGTTGAACAACTGGGTAAGAAAGGCGTTAAAGCTGCTATTATTCTTGCGGCAGGAATGAACAATCCACAGTTAAACCCCGCCCCTTTTACGCCAAACCATCAGCCAAGCCTTGAAGATCAAATGTTGGCAAAAGCCAAAGAATATGGAATGCGATTAATCGGCCCTAATAGTATGGGATTGATCTTACCGTGGCTAAACTTGAACGCATCGTTTTCTCCCATAAGTGCTAATAAAGGAAATATTGCCTTCATCTCTCAATCGGCGGCTGTTTGTACCACTATTTTAGATTGGGCAAAAAATAAGAGTATTGGATTCTCTACCTTTTTGTCACTCGGTGATGCTTGCGATATTAACTTTGCGGAGTTATTAGATACCTTATGCCAAGATTCTAAAACAGAAGCGATTTTGCTTTACATTGATTCGGTAAAAGATGCACGCCGTTTTATGTCTGCCGCTAGGGCCGCTGCTCGTAACCGCCGAATACTGGTGTTAAAAAGTGGCAGAACCCAAGCGGGCAGTTCTGCTGCACATATCCATACCGGTGGTGATATTGGCTTAGATGCGGTTTATGACGCTGCGATTAGGCGATCAGGTATGTTACGCGTAAACAATACTCATGAACTGTTTGCTGCGGTTGAAACACTTGCCCACTCTGTGCCGTTACGAGGCGAGCGCTTAGCGATTTTAACCAATGGCGGCGGGCCTGCAATTATGGCTGTCGATGCGCTTTCAGATCGCGGTGGAAAACTTGCCCAACTCAGTCCTGAAACCATTAATCGGCTTTCTGCTGTGTTACCTTCATCTTGGTCTCACTCTAATCCCATTGATATTATTGGTGATGCTGATATAACGCGTTACCAACAGGCAATTAAGATCTTATTAGACAGTGATGATTTTGATGCCTTATTGATCATGCACAGTCCATCTGCTATTGCGCCCGATACAGCGACCGCTGAAGCACTCGTTGACACTCTCCACCAGCACCCTCGGACTAAACGTTTTAATATATTGACTAATTGGGCGGGTGAAAACGAAGCGGCTATAGCACGAAGAACCTTTACAGAAGCAGGGTTTCCTGCCTATCGCACTCCTGAAAGCGCAGTCTCCGCTTTCATGCATTTAGTCGAATACCGACGTAACCAAAAGCAACTGATGGAAACACCGGCTTCTGTTGGCTATGACAATCATAATTCACATCAAGTCCATGAATTAGTGAATATCATGCTGACCAATAATATTCATCATTTAGAAACGCATGAAGCTCGCCCGATTTTAGAATGTTATGGCTTTAATACTCTACCAACATGGATTGCGCTTGATGCTGTTGAAGCGGTTCATATTGCTGAGCAAATAGGCTATCCCGTTGCGGTTAAGTTACGCTCTCCTGATATACGACATAAATCAGAAATACATGGCGTTGTTCTTCATTTACGTACCGCAGCAGAAGTTGAAACCGCAGCGCAAGCTATCTTTGATAGGGCTACTATGCTTTACCCCACTGCGCGTATTGATGGATTGTTAGTACAACGTATGGCAGATCGTTCAGGGGCACAGGAATTGCGGATCGATGTACATAATGATCCGATCTTTGGCCCTGTGATCTTAATGGGTGAAGATAATGCGCATTGGGATATCCACCGTGACGCAGCAGTAGGTATACCACCATTAAATATGGCGCTGGCTCGTTATATGGTGATCGATGCTCTAAAAACAGGAAAAATCAAACAGCGCAGTGCATTAGAGAAAATAGACATTCCTGCTTTGTGTAATTTATTGGTTAAGATCTCACATTTGATCATCGATTGCCCAGAGATCAAAGCCCTTAATATTCATCCATTATTAATCAGCGGTAGTGATCTCACTGTGTTAGATGCCTCAATGGAGATTCAATCTTTCAGTGGTGATAAACAAAAACGCCTTGCGATACGTCCTTACCCTAAAGAGTACGAAGAAAGTTGTGTGCTCAAAGATGGTCAAACCTTATTATTGCGCCCTATTTTGCCTGAAGATGAACCGTTACATAAAACCTTTATGTCTAAGGTTTCGGTTGAAGATCTTTATAAACGCTTTTTCTCTGATGTCGGCGAGCTAAACCATGAAGCACTCGCTAAGTTTACGCAAATAGACTACGACCGTGAGATGGCTTTTGTTGCCGTTGCACAAAATGCCAATATCAACCCAGATACAAATGAGAAAGAAGATGTTGTTTTAGGTGTTGCTCGGGCGTTATCCGATCCTAAAAACCACGATGCCGAGTTTGCGATTCTAGTACGCTCTGATATGAAAGGATTAGGACTTGGCAGTATCTTAATGGACAAGTTAGTGAGATACAGTAAACAACGTGGATTGCAATATTTAACGGGAATGACGATGCCGTCAAATCGCGGGATGATCCATCTTGCAGAGAAAGTCGGTTTTAGCATTGATGTACAACTAGAAGATGGCATTGTGGAAATGCTACTTCCACTTACTGACAAAAAAGATAGCTAAGCTCCGAGGCAGCCATTCGATGAAATCATCAAATTGCTGCCTTTTTTGATTTTATTGCTTATATTCAACATCTAACGTTAAACTTTAAATTGACGAATTATATAATGTAGCTGTGATGATAAATCAGATAATTCTTGGGTGGATTTAACGGTTTCATTAACGCTTTGAGCACTTTGCTGAGAAATCATATTCACCGTTTCCATGTTTCTATTTATTTCTTCAGTCGTTGTACTTTGCTCTTCTGAAGCATTAGCACTTTGTGTATTCATATCGTTGATCTTGGCAATAGATTCGCTGATCACGCCAAACGCATCTCGGGATTTCGTCGCATTCACAACACTTTCTTTCACAAAGTTATTGCTCTTATCCATGCTGACAACTAGTTCGTTAGTGCCTAGCTGCACTTTTTCAATTAATACTTGAATTTCTGTCGTTGAATCTTGCGTGCGTTTTGCTAACTCTCTGACTTCATCAGCCACAACAGCAAAACCTCGCCCTTGATCGCCAGCTCGTGCCGCTTCAATTGCAGCATTTAAAGCCAGCAAATTCGTTTGATCTGCGATGCCGCGAATAACATCTAAAATTCCACCTATATTTTCAGTCTCTTGCACCAATTGATTTAACCGTACTGAGGTGAGGTTTATTTCTTCATCAAGTTGATGGATACCTTCTATTGTATCTTTAACAATGATAATCCCTGATTGCGCTTCCCTATTTGCTTCATTAGCGAATTGAGCGGCTGAAAAGGCATTCTGTGCAACTTCTTGAACTGACATAGACATTTGATTCATCGCCACTGCCACTTCATCTGTCATATGTTGTTGTTCTTTCACACCTTGGCTTGATTGCGTCGTTATCGTGGTTAAATTATCTGATGCATTTCCAAGTTGATCACTCGCATTACTCATTTTTAAAATGATTTGTTTTAAGCTATCTGCTGTTGTTTGCAATGCAGTGAGTAATACACCTACTTCATTATTACCATTTGGCTTGATTTGAATCGTTAAATTACCGTTAGCGAGCTCTTTTGCGGCAACAACCGCTCGTCCTATTGGTCCAGTGATGGTTTTCGAAATAATAATGCCAATAATCAAGGCAAGAATCGCTGTAATGATTCCCCCCCAAGTAATCACTATGGTTGCTAAATCCGCAGCATTTTCTGCCGATATTTTACGTTGCTGCATTAAGTCTTTTTCAACTACGATGATATCATTCACTTTAGTACGCAGTTCGTCCATGTAGATCTTGCCTTGCTTCGTTGAAAGCTCTTGGTATAAATCTTCCATCACTTTGTAATCAAGCCCATTTTTTATCAGCTTAATTGCAACCTCAGCATAATTATTAATCCAAGCATTGACGTTTCTATCTTCAAACTTGTTGAATTTAAATATATTTTCTAACTCTTTCTTACTGATGTAATACGGCTCAAGGTAAGCTTCATCTTTATTAATGATATAACCACGTAATCCTGTTTCCATATTAATTAACGCTTGGAGTACATCAGTGCTTTTATAGCCAAACTTTCTATCTTTTACTTCAACTCGAATCTGATCCATAAGCTTCTTCCCCATTCCAGAAGCTAATAGTTCATCGATTTCAATGGCTGCATTCTCACCACTTTTAATATCTTTTCGAAGCTTAATGATCTTTTCTGCATACTTTTGCCAGTTCATCGCATCACTCTCGACTTTATCAAACCGTCGTTGTTGTGTTGGATTATCACTGGTCAATTGTTTAACAATATTAAGATCTTTTTTGAACCTATCTTTACCACTCACATAAGGTTCTAAATATTCAGTTTGTCCACCAATAGCAAAACCGCGCAGTCCTGTTTCTTGATCAATCATCGCACTAACAAGCCCATTCGCATGATCGATAACTTTATATGTGTGTTCTACTTTTTTGGATGTTTGCTCCATTGTATTAATTGCATTCCATACAATGGTAAATAAAACGCCAAGTAAAAAAATAACGAAGCCATTACTTATTAGTAGCTTATTTCTTATTGAAATATTGGAGATATTCATAATGTATTAGCCTTTTATTATTGAGTAATAACGGCAGATATGACGGCGATCACTTCAGTTAACCCAAAATGTCCATAGCTTGTAGCCTTATATAGAATAAGCAATTAATTGCACTTAAATTTATAAACTACAGTAATTTGTTTTAAAACTGAGAATATCAAACGTATTGATAAAATTACCTTTAAATCCGTAGCATATTTAGCTAACAAAAATGCCTTATACACTATAATTTTCAGTTTAAAGACAGTTATCCGAATTATGTGAGGTGTTACTGTGTATAACTATCTAAACACTGAGGGATATAAAACACGTCATTATTTATATTTACTCACCACTATCATGAGCTTTTTGTTTCTATCGCATTTTACTTACGCAGGAACGACCAAAAATATTGGTACCAACATTCCTCTTGATGATCAGTACGGATTAGCACTTGAACCTGCTCCAACTATCACTTATCGCTTTTTACCACCAGCAGCTGGACAGCAACAAATTGAACAATTTATAGAACAATCTCCTGTACTCGACACCATCAAACAACTTAGCCAACGTCGTTTTATTTTCTCACCCAGTTTACAGGTTGTGTTCGGTTCTAAAGATGGCCCACTGTTCGATCCTGAGAAAAATTCGATCCACATTCCCTATCAATTTGTCATTGAAGTCCGTAAACGTTTTAAAAATAAAGGCTTGATCAACAATCAACGAGAGTTAAATCAAGCAACAGAAGATGCATTATTACATACCCTACTACATGAAATTGGTCATGCTTATATTCTTGATAGAGCAATACCCATTTTAGGCAAAGAGGAAGATTCCATTGATAACTTTGCGACTATCCTATTACTTAACGATATCGCAAGAGGAGATGAAATAGCGATGAACTCCGCCGATTTATTTGCGTTAGAAGATCTGGATATAGACAGTTTTGATGACGCGGATTTTGTCAGCGAGCACAGTTTAGACTTGCAGCGTTACTATAATATTTTATGTTTAGTGTATGGTAGTAACCCTAACCGTTATCAACGTATATTCGATGAGTTACCCGTCTCTGAACGCCAACAGCAAAAAGAGCGTTGTCCTGAATATTTTTCTGTCATTAATCAAGGCTGGTTGCATTATCTTGCCGAATAACGATAAGCAAGCTGATATGAATGATATATTCATTGCAAATCAATATTTAAAGCTATAAATAACCCAAATATGACAAAGCAAAAAACAATCACTTTACTATAGGGCTATAATCTTTAATATCAATAACATGATAACGATTTACATTGTGTTGTTACACTTTTACGGATGAGTTTGTATTCTATGTCGAATGGCAGTCAAAAAGATAATAAAGCAGAAACAAACTCAGATATAAGTAAGAATGATCATACTAATGCGGTTTCGCAGCCTAAGCGATTCCGTCGCTTTCTATTTTGGACGATTTTACTTTTCACAACGCTTCCGCCTGTCGTACTTTCTATCTGGCTGAACAGTAAAGGGATCCACCTTAACAGCGTTTCAGGGTTACATTTCAAACATGGTCTTTCTGCCAAGAAAATCTCTGTCAGTATTAATGATACAAAATTAGAGTTTAACAATTTATCTCTTCAACGACGTCTCGATAAAACCAGTGGAGAAGTGTCGTATCATATAGTGGCAACAAAAACGAAACTGGTACTTCCTCCTGCAGCAAAATCAATGCTTAAAGAGAACAATGTACAACTTAACTACATTCACTTTTGGGATGCTGATTTTAAGTTTACGCATTTTAAGACACCTTTTCGTTTTTCAGCCCATGCGCGAAAAGTAACAGCATCAGCGCTGCATACTAACAGTGTAAGTGGGTGGCCTAACGCTATCCAGATACTAGAAGATGTTAACGTAGATTTTAATAGTGATCCTGATATTGCATTATCTGGCACAGTAAAGCACGGTGTGATAACCCTGTTTTTCCCTGACTATAATCCCTCTCCTCATTATCGTTTACCTTTTAACGATGGTGATTTTTCTATTGCTTGGAAGAAGGATTCAACTCCACTCAAAATTAATATTGGCTCTTTGGTTCCAGAGTGGGAAACCTTATATTCAATTTTAGAAAAGCAAATCATCACGAAAATGGCTTTCGCGATTGATTTCCATGATCCAATAGACTCTATGGTGTTAACCACTGATAAATTTCATATTGAAGAACCTAAATATTTGCCGCAATTTGTTGAGCGTGCCGATATTAATAATAAGGGCTACCACTTAGGACAAACCATTGCCAACCTTGCGCAATTGCCGATGCACAAATTTAAAGTGAAATCTTTTACTTACGGTGATTTAATTTTAGATGCGAAGGTGGTTTTAGAAACACCACTCGCAAATACAGAAGGTAAGACTGAACAAAAAAAGCATAAAAAGAAAACAGCTAAAAAACTGGCGACACAGAAACAAATTGATAGAAAAAAGGCAATAGATCAAGCGAAACAACAAGCAAAAGATCTTAACGTCACAGAAGAAGCGCGAACAAAAGCGAAATTTATTGTTCGTGGTAAAGCACTTGCGCCTAATCCCTACGATCTTGATGTGACAGTTCGTCACTTAACTAAAATTGATGCATGGGTTAATACCCACCTAACACGCAGTGACGGTAACAACCTTTACTGTGAATCTAAAATCCTCTTTAAACAGCCATTACCTACTTACTTCAATTGTAATGCTAACTTCAAAGACACCAAAGAATTTACAGATCGTCTAGGCCTAACTGAACTGCCTAACGCAAAGATCAATGGCCCACTGCGCTTTTGGGCTAAACAAACATCAGCTCCTATTGATGCGCCTAAGAATAAAAGCATGCTGCTTAACAACAAACTTGCTACCGCTTATTATGATGTAGGATTTGAATTACCTGAATCTTTTGAGATCGCCTTAAACAAGTACGCTCTCCCAGCAGGCTTATTCAAAAAATTTAATGGTGAGCACGCAGAACAACGTAAAAACAAACAACTTGCTGATGTTAAAATGATCAGTGATGGCAAAATCGAATTTAACGTGAATTTCTACGACAAGCTACTACGTGTCAATTTGAAAGATGACAGTAAAAAAATTAGTTTTGTTAATAAAAAAACGCAATCGGCTATCAAACTAAATTTTAAAGATCTCAGCTGTCTTTACCCTAATTTGCAATGTCATATTAATGCAGAGATTGAAGCTAAAGCCGATAAGATTTATCCCATGCCTAATAGTTTGATTAAAAACTTCAATTTTCGCACCAACATGGTAGCAACATGGGCTAACAACCTCTTAGTCGCAAAAATGGCTAAGAATAATATTTCAATGGATAATGTTGATGTTCAAAGTATTCCTGGCTTTCAAAAGAGCCAAAGTAAGAATGTTAACTTCCAGTTAGATTCATTAGTCGGACTCTATACACAAAATAAACAAGGTACTATTGGTACATTTACCATTTACCAACCAGCAGAAACAAAGGCATCACTGAATTCTGAATTTGTAGTAAACCGCCAAGAAGGTGCTCATTCAGATGAAAACAGGCATCCATCATTAAGTCGCTATCGCGCAGATCTAGGGATCAAAGTTAATAATTTTTATCTTAGCCAAGATTTGAAATTAGACGATGACACGTCATTAGAAAACGTGAAGGCTAATACGGATAGTACAAATAAAGATCCGTCATCTAAAGTGTGCAATCCTGTCATGCGAAGTATTCCTACACCACCGTATAAGCATAGTCACGCATACAGTGTTGAAGCGTTAATTAAAGATAACGTCTACTCAGCGACGGCTCTACCACAATTGAATGTTTGTGCGGGAGCATCACATTTCACTGCGCCATTACGTAACGAAATTGATAATCCAGAGGCTTTTTTAACCGCGTCTATCATCGATACATCAGGTAATATAAACCACAATACAGATAGTGACGTTATTCTTAAACCACTGATCATTAGGTCTGATTACGGTATTGTATTTAATGTTCAACGTAATCAATTAAAACTGGGTAAAATTTACAGTGATGGCCACGTACAGTTATTAGGCAATGAGTTAACCCTCAACAATCAATTTAAAAACAGCAGAAAGGCTTTATTTGCAGATATTGATTTACACGCTAACTTTGACACTGGGAACTCTCACATAAAGTTACAGCGTCACACATTTGATTTTACACCAGAGCAAGATCTCAAAAGCTATTACATTCCTATATTGCCGATTGATTTAAATATTACCCATGGTCAGTTAACCACGAGTGCCGATATTCATATAAATAAAGATGCACAAATTACAGGATCAATTGAACTATCAAGTGACGGCATTACAGGTGCGTATGAAAGTTATCGCTTTGGTAACGTTGATAGCAATGTAGAATTAGCGCTGATTGATTCTAATGTGAAAACACAATCACCGCTGGAAATCTCAGCCGATTATCTTGATCTGGGTATTCCGATGTCAAACCCTCGTTTTGTTGCTGATTTTGATACCGCAAAACAGTATTACCATATTGCACACGGTTCAACTGAGCTTTACGGGGGAAATGTCACTATTACACCACTCACTATCACTAGCCTGAGTAATATTAAAGAAGTTCCTTTAAAGGTAACGGGGATTGATTTAAAACGTGTCATGGCGATTGCGGATCAAGACAATATTGAACTAACAGGAAAAGTGGATGGCATTATTCCTATTGCGCTTGATAATGGCAGTATTGTGATACGTAACGCTTCGCTCGATACCCGTACACCCGGCGGCGTATTACGCTACATTGAAGGCTCAAGCCTTGATAAAAAAATTAAAGAGGCGGGCGCGTCAAGTCCGCTCAATATTGTAAAGGTTTTAGAAAATTACCATTATAATAGTATTGCTCTTACCTTTGATTACGCTAAAAATGGCGACCTTTCATTAATAACAGAAATCAAAGGTCAAAGCCCAGACTTCCAGAACGGACGTCCGATCCACTTAAACATTAATTTAAATGACAATATCCCTAAATTATTGCGCTCAAAAGATTTGATTTATTCATCACATTTAGTCGCTCAAATCAAACAACAACTTGGCATTCAAGAATAAGAAGACAACTACCAGATATGATTACCTATAACAAACATTGCCAAAATCAAGACAATAAGAGTCGCTCTGATGGTCATTTTTCAGCAGTAAAAGCCGCTTTTCTGCTATTAGGCCTTTCGAGTATTATTGTAATCAGTGGCTGTACACCAAAGGTTGAGGTTGCACTTTCAGAAAAGCCGATCGTTATTAACCTTAACATCAATATTAAGCATGAAATCAATGTGAAAGCCGATCGTGAAATTAATGAGCTATTCAATGACAAAGATGTATTTTAAATTCGTTCTGAGTGTACTTAGTGGGCTATTACTATTGTCGTCAGTGGCTCATGCATTAACGTTACAACAAGCTAAACAGCACGGACTGATTGGTGAGGCAAATAATGGGTATGTGGCCAGTGTACAACCTACTCCTTCACCGTCTTTACGTGCGTTAATTAATTCCGTGAATAACAAACGCCAACAAGGCTACTTGCATATCAGCAAAAAAAATAATCTATCATTAGATGATGTGACTAGCATGGCACAAGAAAAAGCGGTAAAGAAAACTTTACCGGGACAGTATTTTCAAACTAAAACGGGGGATTGGGTTAAAAAATAAACCCTTACTTATGTTAAGTTTTTCTTAACCCCACACTCAGTCTATTTAACTCTAAACTGTTCAGTATTCAGCGTATAATATTCTTAATTATAATTATATTTTTATCGCTATTACTATGCCCATCATTGATAACCTCAAACGTCTACGACCAATGGACGCGATTTTTATTTGTACTGCATTATTATGTTTGCTACCTATTATCAGTTCGCCAATCGCTTTAATTCTTGGTTTTCTACTTGCCAGTTTTGGTTTAGTCCCTTCACAATTTAATATCGCTGCCCTAACCAAAAAACTTTTATCTTATTCCATTATAGGTTTGGGCTTTGGTATCCATTTAAATGAGGCAATTGAAGCCAGTAAAGCTGGATTAGGCTTAATCATTTGCTCTATTTTCTTTACGCTACTTCTAGGCTGGATTGCTACTCACTTTTTATCACTAGATAAGAAAACCGGTCATTTAATTGCCTCTGGTACTGCAATTTGTGGTGGTAGCGCTATTGCAGCGGTTTCCCCTGCTATTAATGCAAAAGATGAGCAAACATCACTTGCCTTAGCAACGGTATTTGTCTTAAACGCTGTCGCACTGTTTGTATTCCCGGCTATTGGTCATTTATTGGACATGAGCCAGCACGCTTTCGGAACATGGGCAGCGATTGCCATTCACGATACCTCATCTGTTGTCGGTGCAGCTGGTTCTTACGGGGATGAAGCCTTAAAAACAGCAACAACGTTAAAGTTAGCGCGTGCATTATGGATCATCCCTGTCGCTTTTATCAGTGCTTTAATTTTTAAAGGGAACAGCAAGAAAATCGCGGTACCTTACTTTATCGTTTTATATTGTGTTGCTATTTTAATTGCGCACTTTTTACCGCAATTTCAATCTGTTTACGATGTGATATTTACAGCTTCTAAACGTTTGCTGGTGGTGTGTCTATTCTTAATCGGCTCTGGGATCACTGTTAATAAGCTGAGAAATGCGGGTCCAAAACCAATGTTATTAGGTGTGCTACTCTGGCTTGCTATTGGTATATCCTCATTAATCTATATCGAAATGTTTATCCCTTAACTTTTCGCTATTGTCTAAACAAAGAGCCAGACTATATGTCTGGCTCTTTGTTTTTATACGCTGGTTAGCAGCCTTGAGTATTACATTTCCATAATTGGACGCCACATCTCTTCTAATTCTGCTTCTGATGGTATAGCACTATGCTCGATTTTTTTTACTACTCGACAGGGATTACCTACAGCAACAGAGTCTGCAGGAATATCTTTCGTTACAATACTACCTGCGCCAATGACACTTCTATCACCAATAGTAACCCCGTCTAATATTATGGCTCCGGCTCCTATCCATACATTATCACCAATAGTGATAGGATTAGCAGCGGCAATAGGTAAGACTCTTTCAGCAATATCTAATGGATGACCTGCTGTACTAATAACCACATTCGGTCCAATTTGAACGAACTCTCCAAGCATCACTGGAGCAATATCTAAAATTTTAACGCCTGCATTAAGAAAACCACCACGTTTGAAATGTATATTCTTTCCCATATCACAATAAAATGGCGGAAGAATAGTAACGCCATTTACCGAACCCAATAACTCAAACAGGATGCGATGATATTTTTCGTCTTCTGATGGTCGAGCATGGTTAAAGTCATACAGCTTTTCTTTAACACTTTGCTGAAATTGGACAAGTTCTGGGTTGATGGGTAAATGTACGGAGAAATCTGATAGTTTGCTGCTCATCCTTGCCTCTAATACCAATAGACATTTCAATATAATAAATAAAGTATCTGATGGCGCGGCTATTTTATATAACAAGAAACACGGATAAATAAAAAAGCGGCTATCATTTTGCCGCTTCGTGATAGAGATCTTAATTAAAAAGGATAAATACAATTTTGTTTATTCAGGTGAATATAACAACAAGTCAAAACGGCCGTTACCATGAAGAATATCAAGATCAGGCTCATCCGCAATTAAATCACGAATAGATGGGCTTGCAATAATCGCACGCTCTAGATCTTCAATCGCTTGCTCTTCAATCCCTAATCGAGAATAAGCACAAGCACGCTGATAAAGTGCAGGACCATTGGTGTCATCCACCTCCAACACTCGATTACATAAGCTCAGCGCCCAATGGTATTCCTTAATTTCCATTGCCGCATCTGCTTTATAGGTTAACGCTTCAAGATCACCGGGGCGAATAAGTAAAATTTCGTCATACACGCCAATACGTTGTTCTGGTGTTTGAGAACTTTGCGCACGTAACCAAAGGTTATGAATTTCGTTAATTTTCTCAATTTCTTTATTATTTTCACTAATAATGCGTGTTTTACGTTTTAAATCTCGTTCAAGCGCCAAGAACTTCTTCTCATATTCTTGGGCAATCTTCTCTAATCGTTTATCCGCCATTTCAGTGGTGTTACTTTTGAACTCACGAAGAGACTGCCAGCCAACAAAAGCGATAAGAGATGCGACACCTGCAATAATGTAGAAAAAGTAAGTGACGGTGACATTCGCATAATTTAATGACTTATCGGCAACTGATAATTCGCGATCGGTAATTTCTATCACCATTCGACGTTCAAGATCTTGCTGTGATTCACGTAAATTTTTCAATTCATCAAGAATATAACGTTCCATGAACGGCTTTTCTAACATGTCCGTTTCTGAGTATTTTTTTTCACTTGCCTGTACAGAAAAACAGAGAAGTAGAGAAACTAATAGCCCTATAAGCAAGCGCATAAGTATTCCTTTTACATAGGTAAACAGTACAACTTCTGAAACCATAGCAAATGGAGGGACTAAATAGCAAAAAGTGAAGGTAAATTGCTGAAAAATAGGTATATAAGCAGTTTAATAGAAATATATCGAATAATTAATCATCACTTTCTAGTTTTGTAATGATTGAAATAAGACCATTTACTCTTCTAAAATGTAAATCCCCTATTAAAAAACTAAATAGAAGTTATCAATAAATCAACATTACGAACTCACAGTATTATGGTTCAATTTCAACCCGATCAGATCTAGATACAGTTTGAATTGCGTGATGTTTACTCTCATCAACTTTAAGCCATACCACTGTAATAAGAATAACAAAGGCGATTAAATCGCAAATTGCACTGATTAATCCTGATGTCATTAGCGAAGCAACTATTAGCCCAATCGCAATCAATGCCGCTGTAATTCTAAGCTTTTTATCATTATTTTTATCTAACCATTTTTTCATACTTCACTCCTATCTGCTGATTAATAGTAATAGAGTGATGAAGGTTGAAAAATATCGATTGAGTATTTGATAGAGTAAAATAGTCTATCAAATACTCGTTATTAAATGTGAGTATTAAAAAGCGAACATACTATTTGGCTCTTACGATACAGATAGAGCATCAACTCGGTTAGCGATTATTGCTTATAGCAACGCTTTAATTCACTAAAGCGATAGAAATAGCTCCCAGCCTCAATAGGGTGACATGATGATTTAAAGCCAATTTCTTTCTCGTTATAAAGCATTTTCACAAGCAAATCATCAGCTTCACCACGATACACATCCCACTGAATATTACTGCTATAAGGTGCTACCCATTTACCGTGCCAATCATTGTTGTCGTAGCTAAAGGTCGTTTGAGGATCAACACCCTCTTCACTACCTTTCAATTGCATATTGGCAGCAAAAGGCATAATAGTTTCAGCATGGGCAAAACGTACCTTTAGTGCCGCCTGCTCATTACCTTGTTTAATTTTTTCGATTTCATTGAAAAAGTCATCAACCAATACCGATGCCATCTTGTAAGTAATATCAGTATTGTTAAAGCTTGGGCCTTTTTCATAAAAATCTTCACCATCTAATACATAGCTTAACCATTGAGTTTCTTCTGGAGTAAAGAATTGCTCAAAGTGCCAAGGCTCTTCACCTGCTTCTTGTGCCATACCTGGCGCAATTAAGTAGAGGTTAAACAAATGTATTACTGCATCGACTTCATTTTCTGCCAATAACTCATCAGGCTCTTCTGTTGAATAAAACTTCAGTTCACCATTTACTATTTGTTGTACAAACTCAGGACTATAGAGACTTTCTAATACTGCTTGTGCTACTTGATGAGATTTCTCGCTATCGAATAAACGATCAATAGCCGCTCTTAATGCAGCGTCGTGATCAACATAGTCATTGTATTCTTTGTTTTCTTTATGGAAATACAACTGCGCTTTGTTAACTTTTGGTTCTAACAGTAAATCGGCGAGATCTTGGTTATTTTCTGTCAAACCTTCAGTAAAAGCATTGGCACTTGCCAGTGCGCGATCTTTACCTGAATATTCCACCACAACATGACGTTGATTTTCTATTGCTTGATCAACCAAAGAATGATTGCGCTGTGCTGCACGCTTACCAATCGCCAACAATTCATCATGACCTAAACCGGATAAATTACCGTAACCTAACGCTTCGTTAGCTGCAGTCATACGTTCGATTTCAGCACCGAGCTTTTCACCTAATGGAGTAAGCGCACCTTGCTTTTGTGCCTCACGCCAAACTTGCATTGAAATATCGTCATATTTAAAACTGGAAAGTGCACGGGAACCATGACGAGAGACCAACTCAGAATAAACTAACTCATAACCTTGCGGTGCTTGTTGGTAACTACCGAGTTTCTGCTGTGGCGCATAAGTTGTTTTTGTACCAAATTGATACTCAGTAACGGGATCGGGTTTATCATCTGAATGACAAGCTGTGATCCCGATAACGCCCAGAGCACAACACAAAGCAAGATAACGCATATAAAACCTTAATATTCGTGTAAAAACGCGAGATTAAGCGAGTTATGTGACAACTTATCTTCATTTAGGTCAGGCTTTTGTCAACTTAAAACTATTCGCCGCGACAGAGGTTTAACATTTCGCAATCGGTAATTCATCAAGTCGTGTAGTCCAACGGTTAGAACGATGTGCTTGCTTCATATGCCAGTTGGAAGTTGCAATAACAGAGGCGGGTTTAATTCCATTTTTAAACTTCGCATTCATCATATCTGTGATTGCCATTAACTCTCGACGTTTAGATTCATCATAAGCACTGGTATCAAACATATCTAATTGAAAACTATTGTTTTCAGCTGGCGTCAGTTCATCTAATATCACACCAACTTTTTGATACTCATAGCCTTCTTTATAGAGCTGTTTTAGCTGCTGTATTGCGGATTCAATAAACTTATAGTTATCTTGGCTTGGGCACATAAGTGCCACTGCGCTACTACGGTTTCGCTGTGGGAGTTGTTTATAGCGATTAGTACGTAAGAACACACCAACAATATTGGCTTGGCTTCTTTGTTTTCGTAGTTTTTCTCCCGCTCGTTGACAATGAAAAGCCAAAGCAGATTTTAACTCTTCAAACTCGGTAATGCCTTGCCCAAAACTTCGACTCGATAAAATTTGTTTTCGGGTTTCATCAATATCCCCAGGCGCAATGCACGCGACACCTTGCAATTCCATTATTGTTCGTGCAAGAACGACATTCCATACTCGCCGCATTTCTGGCGCGCTCTTTTGAGATAGTTGTAATGCATTATCAATACCTAATGTACGTAACTTCGTTGCCGTTTTTGCCCCTATTCCCCAAATATTTTGAATATCTGTACGGGCTAATAACCATTCTCTTTTATAATCACTGTCAATTTGAATGACACCATTCACCTGTCGCTCATACACTTTGGCTGCATGATTGCCCAATTTAGCCAAGGTTGCTGTAGCACCAATCCCTACACGAACAGGTAATCCAATATTTTTATAAATAGTGTCTTTAATTTCGCGACCATAATCTTGTAATTGATCTAACTTGAAACCATCAAGACGAACAAAGGCTTCATCTATTGAATATTGTTCAACACACGGAGAAAATTTAGAGAGCTCTTCAATAAAACGACGACTCATATCGGCATATAAGTTGTAATTTGAACTACGTACCTGAACGCCTTTCATACGTACATCTCGTTCAACTTTAAACCATGGCGCACCACGTTGAATGCCCAGTGCTTTCGCTTGATCAGAAAGAGCGACACAACAACCATCGTTATTTGAAAGTACCACTAAGGGCTTATTCACTAACGTTGGATCAAACAACTGTTCACAAGAACAATAGAAACTCTTGGCGTCTACCAATGCCCACACTTGATCGTGTTTACCTGTAATAATTTCAGATATTGTCATTTCAAATACAGCATTAAAGTAAATTGTGAATATTACGGGTCACGACACCAAAAATTTCAGCATCTTGAGGTAGAGGAAATGATTTCATGGCTGGATTTTCTGCTTTTAACCACCAAGCATCATTTAAACGAATTAAACGTTTACAGGTAAATTCATCATATATGCGTGCAATAACTATTCGCCCAGGGATCACCTTTTCAGCCCGATCAACCACCAGCAAATCACCATCAAAAATTCCAGCGCCAATCATGGACTCACCGGATGCACGCAAAAAGAAAGTCGCATTAGGATGGCGGATCAAATACTCATCAAGATCTAAACTCTCTTGATGTCCATCAGCGGGAGATGGAAAACCACACATCACTGATTCAATAAAATACGGATATGCTGTCATTAAACAGACCAAAAACACTACTGTACATTTATACAGTTTAATACGATTGGTACTGTAAGGTCACTTTTTTTATTGTTTTTTCTCTTACTGCAAAAATCCATTATTCATGAAACATATTAAAAACTAGTAAATCAGTATTTTAATCGAATGAAAAATCATCAAACAGCGTTTTTTATACTATTTTAATGCGGAGAATATACCTTTATTGGATACAATGAATCAAATAAAATCCGATACTGAATATTGACGCCTATTTCTAGGCTTTCGTCGATATAGTATCTACTCTCAAAGATTATGGAGACACATATGACGTTGCTGACTCGTAAGGCAGTTACTCTTTTAGGCCTATTAGCTTTATCTGGTTGTGCATCTTCTGACAGCCCATGCGATTCAGGTTACCTTATGCCATCAAAAATTGATGGTGCTAATTTTCAGTGTGAAAAACCAACTCATACAGTCGTTCCTGAAACAACAGTAACGCCACCGCCAGTGATTGATAGCGATTATATCAACAACAATAATGCGCACCTTGAAGATGAGACATCAATGACTAACGACCAAGCATTTGGTGATATTTCTCCTTCTCGTTACACAGTACAAATCTTAGCACTAAGTGAAGAGCGTAATTTACGTGGTTACCTACAGCCAATTACAGGTAATGAGCCAATCTGGGTTAACTGGAAACATGTCGACGGCCGTAACTGGTACGCTGTCATTTATGGTAACTTTGCAACAAAAGATGAAGCTCGCCAAGCTATTCACAGTCTACCTGCATCTGTTCAAGCACAAGGACCATTCCCATTAAGCTTTGCCAAGGTGAAAGCTGACAAAGAAGGTCAGGTATACCAACTACGTTAATCAACCTTTGATTACGCAATAAAAAACCAGCACTTAGGCTGGTTTTTTATCGTCTATATTTTTTAACAGAAATAAAAAACCAGAGTCATACTCTGGCTTTTTTGCAGTGATTAAATAGAGAGCTTATTCGCCATCTTTACTCACGTCTGTATTGCGCTTTTTCTTCGGCATAAATACGTCGTTACCCACCGCTTGGTTTTCGTAAAAACGTTTATCCACTTTCTTCTTAGCACGTGGAGCTTGCTGCTTCTGAGCAACCACTTTATCGCCTGTTGGTTTCTTCTTAATAAACTTCTTCTTAGGCGCAGGTTTCAACCCTTTAAACTTACCTTCTAACCCTTCGATAGTGGTAAATTCAATCTTCTGCTTTAAGAATGCTTCAACGTTTTTAAAGCTCTTCCAGTCTTTAGGGCCAACCAGTGATACAGCATCACCTTTGTTACCCGCACGACCTGTACGACCTACACGGTGTACATATTCTTCCGCGTGTTTAGGCATATCGAAGTTAATGACCAGTGATACGTTATCAATATCTAAACCACGAGAAGCAATATCCGTTGTAACAAGGATCTTATGACATGTGCGCTCAAATTGGCTCATGATGCTATTACGTTGGTTCTGGTTTAAGCTGCCACTTAATGCAACGGCTTTTAGCTTGCGCTCGTTTAGTTCAGCGGTTAAACGATCAGTATCAGCACGGGTTGCAGTAAAGATGATAACTTGTTTGTAATCTTGGGTTTCTAAGATTTTATCCAGTAACGCTTGTTTATGATCTAAGTGATCACAAAGAATAAAGCGTTGTGTAATATCTTTATGCTCTTCTGCTGAGTGGCCAATCGAAATACGCTTGGGGTTATCAAGCATTTCAGATGCAATTTCTACGACATCTGAATGGTCTAACGTTGCAGAGAACATTAAGGTTTGACGACGACGGTGGTTAGCCGCTTCGTTAATACGACGAAGTTGTGCTTCAAAACCTAAATCAAGCATACGGTCTGCTTCATCAAGGATTAGCATTTCTAAACCGTCAAGGTGCGTACTACGGTGCTCTAGGTGATCAGCTAAACGACCCGGTGTTGCAACAACAAACATAGGGTCATTACGAAGTGCTTTAACTTGATCATTAAAGTTTTCACCACCAACAATCAAGGTACCGTCATAAGGTGTACCTGCATTTAATGTACGTAATTGCGCAAAAACCTGTTTAGCCAATTCACGCGTTGGTGTCAGGATCAATACTCGAGGATCACGGCGTGTAAACGGCTTACTACGATACATACGTTGCATTGCAGGAAGCAAAAACGCCAATGTTTTACCGGAACCCGTTTTCGATGAGGCTAAGATATCTTTGCCTGCGATAGCAACAGGAATAGCTGTTTGCTGAATTTCGGTTGCTCGATCAAACGCCAAATGATTGATTTTTTTCAGTAGGCGTGGGTCTAATCCAAGATCTTTAAAATGCAAAATGACGCTCCGGTAAAAACAACTCTTTGGATAGAGTTTACAGTTAACTATGATGAATATCACAATAACGTGAAAAACATTAGCCGTTGATTATAACACAAGTTCTGATTAAGAAAGCATATTTACCTTTTTCATTTTCTCATAAAGCGGCAGATAAAAGCGAATTGGAAAGCAATGAGCATTTAGTCTAATCTAGCGAAGATTTATTCAATAAGGATGTATGATGTCAGAAAATAAATTCCCATTATGGTTAGCCGTTTCCTATACCCTCTTTTTCATCATTTTAGGAATAAACCCTGCTTTTAGAGAAGTATGGATAGCAGAAGCCATTCCGCTGATTATTATTTTTGGAATACTCATTTTCACTTTCCGTTACTATCGTTTTAGTAACCTTGCTTACGCTTTAATGGCAGTATGGTTAGTACTACACAATATCGGCGCTCACTATACCTTTGCGAATGTCCCATTTGATTGGTTTAATGATTTAATTGGTTCCCGACGTAATAATTTTGATCGTCTTGCCCACTTTTCAATTGGCTTTTATGCTTTCCCTATCGCTGAATATTTAGTGAGAAAAGACCATTGTAAGCCGCTTATTGCCGGTTTATTTGGTTTATTTGCTGTCATGGCGATTGCTGCTGGTTATGAGATCATTGAATGGTGGTACGCTGCAAGTGCTGGTGGTGAAGCAGGCATTGAATTCTTAGGCTCTCAAGGAGATATTTGGGATGCTCAGAAAGATATGTTAGCTGACACCTTAGGTGCCGTGTTTAGTTTGATCTTATTCTTTATTTTTAAAACCTATAAGCAAACCGAAGGTTAAAACATCTGCTGTTAAATGCTCATATCAAAAAGGCGCTCACTTCAATATAAAGTGGGCGCCTTTTGATTATTCGTAATTCAGCGCTAACGCTAATTATTCAGAGTCTGGATAACCATTTGGGTTAGTCGACTGCCAGCGCCAAGTATCTTGTGTCATATCATCTAAGGTTAATTTCGCTTCCCAATGTAACTCTGCTTTTGCTTTTGCAGGATCGGCCCAACATTCAGCAATATCACCAGGACGACGCGCTGCAATGCGGTAAGCCACTTCCACACCTGAAGCATTAGAGAATGCATCAACCATTTGCAGTACGCTGTTACCTTTACCTGTACCTAGGTTATAAATGTGTAAACCTGCTTCAGAGCCTTTATGGTTCAGTGCTGCTAAGTGACCATCAGCAAGATCAACGACATGAATGTAATCACGAACGCCAGTGCCATCAATCGTTGGATAGTCATTGCCAAACACAGATAGGAATTCACGGCGGCCAACTGCAACTTGAGAAATAAATGGCATCAAGTTATTCGGGATACCTTGTGGATCTTCACCCATAGTGCCTGATTTGTGCGAACCAACAGGATTAAAGTAACGCAGTAACGTAATGCTCATTTCTGGATGAGCGTGTTGAATATCGGCCAAACACTCTTCAACCATTAACTTACTACGGCCATAAGGGTTGGTCGCACTGGTTGGAAAGTCTTCTGTAATTGGTACAGAAGCGGGATCGCCATAAACCGTTGCTGATGAACTAAAGATCAATGCATTCACACCAGCCGCACGCATAGCTTCAACAAGCACTAATGTGCCATGAACATTATTATCGTAGTATTCAAGAGGCTTCTCTACTGACTCACCCACTGCTTTTAAACCCGCAAAATGGATAACAGCATCAATTTCATTTTCAGCGAAAACTTTATCTAAAAAAGCACGATCGCGAATATCCCCTTGATAAAAAGTAGGTTTAACGCCAGTTAGGTTTTCAATACGACCCAATACTGTTTCTTTACTGTTATACAAATTATCGACAATAATTGGTGTCATACCTGCTTCAATCATTTGTACACAAGTATGACTGCCGATATATCCCATGCCACCAGTAACTAAAACACGCATAGTGTCTCCTAATCCTTAAAATAGAGGCTATCACATTCATACAAAGCTATATTAAGCCGTCATATTAAATGGATAATCAATCAGTTGACAATAATTATCGTGATTCATCACCATAGTTTCAAGTCAGTTATGCTTAATATTACCATCGAACGCACTTAATCTTTATTATCTATGTTTACAATTACAAACAATATCTTCAGTTTTAATGACTTGCACCGCTGTTATAAAACACCGTATTATTATGCGGTGCTTTTTTAACTATCGAGTCACTATGAAACGTTTATTTCCTATAACTATGATGGTATGCAGCTTGCTACCTCTTCTCAATGGCTGTGAAGTGGTTCAATGGAAAACCGATCATGATCAAACCGTACTACATGATGATGGTTTTACTAAACATTCCCTTGCATTAAAAGAAGGCGGAACGCTGACTTACTGGGAAGGTGGACAAGGTAAACCTTTATTATTATTGCACGGTTTTGGCGGAACAGCTGCGGCAACATGGAAAGCTGAAATGCTTGAGTTAAGCAAACATTATCGTGTTATCGCGCCTGATTTATTGTGGTTTGGTGAATCAAAAAGTAAAGCAGAAGCACGTTTAGCGACCCAAACTCAAGCAATATGGCAACTTGTTGATCACTTAAAACTACAAAAAATCAATGTTGCTGGTATCTCTTACGGCGGTTTTATTACTTACGATATGATGACGACACCAGAGAGGATCAATAAAGCCATTATCATTGCTAGCCCAGGCCCGCTTTTTAGCGATAATGACTTAGCTGATTTGGTTAAACGTACCAATGTGAATACACCAGAAGCGTTATTTGTGCCGAATGGTGCTGACGGTATTCGCCGTTTATACGACAATGTTTTTGTGAAAAAAAAGCCAATGCCGGATTTTGTTGCAGAGCAAATCTATCAAGGCTATTTTTCACAATGGAAGCCAGAACGTGCCAGTTTGATCCAAACACTGCCATTAGATCGTGATCGTATTCAGCAATTCGATCCTACTCATTTGCCGAAACTCATGCTCATTTGGGGTGAAAAAGATAAGATATTTCCATTATCTAATGGCATCAAACTCAGCAAATATACTCAAGCACCCATCGTGGTTATCCCAAATACTGCACACGGTGTGACTAATGAGCAACCCCACCTCACATCTGAACTGATTAATAACTTTTTACAACAATAAATCAGTGAGCAGTAGTAAATAAGAGGGAAGATACATTCTTCCCTCATTATCACTGGCTTCTAACGTTATTAACACGTTAGACAAAATAAATCATCGTTTCTATTCTTTATTGTTCTTGATAAAACTCGTTACATTAAATTTCAAAAAAAATTAGACATAGAGTAAAACGCTGCTATTCTCGCACAGTGCACAACATGCTGTATTCTTTCATTCTGTGCGAAGGCGTTTCCAACTTATGACGACATTAATCAAAAGCAATCAACTCCACCCCACCAATTTTGCTTATATCGAACTTAGCGAAAAAACACTTAAAAAACAGCTCGCATTACTTTTCCCTTTTTCTGGCGCTATTTGTGCTGTCATCGCATTTACTTATTTCGTTTCTGATGCTGAGTTTTATTTCACGCTTGTCGGTATCGTTGGCATGTTCCTTTGTTATAGCCTTGCTCTCCTCAACCGCTCTATTTTTTCAGCGAAAGTCTTATTCTGGATATTCTTGATTGCGACAACCTTAGTCTGTGCTAGTGGGTTTTATTTTGAAGGTGCACGCCACATCAGTAACACAATTGGATTAACCATTCCTCTGTTGTGTTTTTTCGCTTTAAGGATAAAAACAGCAGCATGGTATAGCACTCTATTTGGTTTTATCTATATCGTTCTGAGTATTTCTGAAATTTCCAATAAACACTTACAAATATCATCGGCATTACAAAACATCAGTGCTTATTCAATAATTTTTGTGATGGCATTTTTACTTTCTCGCCATCGCTATGATGCCATTATGCAAGTTAAACGTACCACAACGCATGACTACTTAACTGGGCTTCTAAGCCGTGAAGGCTTCATCCCTCTTTATCTTAATGAGTCATCTCGTTGCAAACGCTATCGTCGTGATATATCGATGCTACTCATTGATATCGATAATCTTCGCGACATTAACGATCGATACGGACTCGATGTGGGTGATAAAGCCATTATGATGCTGGCAAAATGCATGAAAGAGACTTGTAATGCCGATGTTCAAATTGCACGATTAAGTTGCCAAGAATTTTGTATTCTTATACCTAATGCAGATCTCCAAAAAGCAGAGTTTATAGCCATTGCATTACGTAATGAGGTCGCTAAATGGACTTTAGAATTAGAATCTGGTCATAAAATTAATATGACGATCAGTGTTGGTATTACCACCGTTGAACATCAAGATTTTAGGTATGACTACATTAAAGCAGAGAGTGCATTGATGCGTGCGAAACGTTGGGGATATAATCAAATAGCAACCAATGAATAAAGGTGCTAAAGCATGTCTTCAAAAATACTGTGCCAATGGAAATGTTTTTCAGTTGAAGAACAAGCGCACGTACTGCCGAATAATAAACAAGTAACATTTACATCAATTAAGCATCCTGGGGCTGTGGTCATTATTCCTATTAATAGCCAAGGACATCTTGTTTTAGTTAACCAATATCGTCCGGCGATTAACCAATGGATTTTGGAATTTCCAGCTGGAACAATAGAGCCTAATGAAGATATTTTTCTTTGTGCGAAAAGAGAGCTCGCTGAAGAAACCAATTTAAAAGCAGAAAGCTGGCAGTCATTAGGAGAATTACTACCAGTACCTAGCTTTTGCGATGAGATCCAACACCTTTTCGTAGCAACAGATCTCGCCCCAACCATTGGTCAGCTTGATGATGATGAGATTATCGAAGTTGTTACCCTTTCGGTAACTGAACTCGAGCAAAAAATCGTAAAAAATGAAGTTAAAGATAACAAAACCCTGTCTGCTTTTCTTAAAGCACGTTTAGCTGGACTCCTATAATTTTTTGCGCTGAAGCCGATTTCAGCGTAAAAACCATATCTGGAAAATAACTACCCATACATATTGTTCGTCGTTCTCACAGTAAAAGACTATAAAGAACACTTTATGGAGCGGTAGTTCATGTCTTTTCTTCTCGCATTATTATTTACCCTATCCTCTAACCTCGATAATTTTGTCATAGGTTTAACATACGGAGTTAAAAGTGTAGATATTCCTCTTTCATCGAATATGATCATTTCATTTATTACCACTTTCATTACCTATTTATCCATGCTGTTTGGTCAACTGATCACTCACCTTGTTCCTCACCAATTTTCGAATGAATTAGGTTCAATCATTTTTATTCTAATGGGGGCTTGGTTTATTGGTTCAAATTTAGTTAAAAAACAACAAATAACACAAGAGAAACCCCGAGATATAAGCATTAAAGGTGCGGTTATATTAGGTTTTTTACTTTCAATTAATAATATTGGAGTGGGTATTCTTGGTAGTATTACTCATCTAAATATCATGTTAGTTGTAGCATTAACCTTTATTACTGGTATTGGATTAACCTATGCCGGCAATAATTTAGGCAATTATGTGATTGGTAAAGTGATTGGTAAATATAACGACATCATTTCTGGCACATTACTCATTGGGTTAGGTGTACTATCTTTGCTTTTCACTTTCTAACCAATAAAAAAGCCCAGCACTAAGCTGGGCAAAGCAGTGCTACTTAATTCTCGTAGAAAACAGAATAAATAAGTAGCGACTACGTCATAAGCAGTGGACGCTTAGACTATTTAAGTATTGCAATTAATCGCTACACTTTATTTACAAATCAATGACTACATCGCGATAACAGCTTAGTTTAAAGTTTTACTTCCCAGCGCGTTAGTGGCTTATTCGTATCAATACCCCCCCGCCCCCAACGATCAAGGCTATCAATCACGATCACTTTGGTACCAGTAGAAACGAATGCTTTCATATTTTGACTTAACGCTTTAGTTGTCAAAATAGTTAGTGAAGGATCTTCTTTTAACACTCGGCTTAACTGCGCTTTATCGGCATCTGTCCATTCCAATTCTGGTTTCGTCATACGCTCAACAACAAATAGCTGATTACCTGATGCAAAATCTTCTAGCTCTGCAGAAAGTAATACAACAGCATTAACATCCGCTTGCATAAGAGTGTCTTGTTGACGATTAATCAACTTACGAATATCTATCATTAAAGCTTGTTGATTTTTTTCAATTTGTAGGGCCTTTTCAGGCCATAAACGCTGGAGGTCATCGCTTACAATTGCTGCCATGCGCGTTAAGTTGGTCGGATTTAGCCATGCATATAACGACGTAGTCCCGTCGGATAAACGCAGTGCCGCTACACCTTGTGCGCGTGGCGAAATTGCTTGAGATGCATCAATTTCAACAATATTTATATTGCCCTCACGCGCATGAACAAAGAGCGGATCATTCGGCCAAATTGCTCCTAACGTAATCGCTGTTTTTGCTGTTTTACTGGCATTTGAAGCAACATCAGCCCCTTTGGTTGAAAACCAGTTAGGTAAGCGCGTTACACCGTAGCGTTTAGGAGGCAAATACTCTGTCGTGATCCCTGTCTCTTTGGTCAACGCTGTCGCTAACATATAAGTCACAGGCGTTGCTGTTAAAATGTCTTTGGCGTAAGTAACACTTGTTGGCAGTAAAACGGCAGCACTTAAACAGGCACCGAATAACACAGTTTGCGTTTTGCGCATGGAGATAGAAAATTTATTCAACAAAAACATGTGGTTTCCTGATTAACTTTTACGAATAATGCGGTACATCGTTGCTGACATGAAAAAGATAGCAGAAACAATAATAATCGCAGCGCCTGATGGAACTGGAAGTTTTAATTCCATTGGCAATACCGTACCAATAACACAACTTATTGTGGCTAGTAGAGCCGACAATAAAACAAAGCTGCCCATATTCTTGGTTAATAACCGCGCCGTTGCGCCCGGGATCAATAGCAACGCCCCAACCAACACTGCTCCAACAATTTTCACAGATGCTATCGTGACCAGCGTTATCATCATCACAAATAAGTAATCGTAAAAATTGGTTTTGTAGCCCCGAACTCGCGCAATATCAGGACTAATACAGGTTAATAAAATCCGATTAAACGTCGGTATTAAGAGCAGTACAATTAAGGCGCAACTGATCGCAAGAACAATCAAATCTTGATCTGTTACCGTTAGGATTGAACCAAACAAGACGTTTTCTAACATGTGAATATTGATCTTACGTGCTACATACATCAACAATGCAGCACCAACCGCTAATGCTAACGCGAGGAAAACACCGACTAATGTGTCGTAAGGTACATTGGTTCGATTTCGCACGAAATGCAGCAATAAAGCAAAAATCATGCAGAAGCTAAATAAACCAATGAATGGATTTTCTGGCGGCTCGCCTAACAATACACCTAAGGCAATACCCGTTAGAGCGGCGTGACCGACAGCTTCAGAAAAAAAAGCTAAACGTTTAGCTATCACTAAGGTACCTAAACCACCTAAAAGAGGCCCAAGCAACAGTGCCGCTACGATTGCATTAACCATAAAGGCATAAGAGAAACTGTCACTTAACCAACCAGCATCAACACCGAGTTGTGCCCAATGTCTTAATAGTTCCATTACGCCACCTCTGATTGATTAGACGCAGAGACTGCTGGCTGTGAATAATGATTAAACAAACGTTCAATCTTCTCTGGTACCAATACTTGACTATGATCACCGCTATCAACTAACACACGATTGACCACATGAACTTGCGCTTCTAAACGTCGAACCGCTGTCACATCATGATGAACCGCTAATACAGTTTTACCTTGGTTAACAAATTCATGGATAAGCGATTCTAAATAACGCACACCCTGCTCATCCATACCCGTCGTTGGCTCATCAAGTACCAGTAAATCAGGATTATCTAATAGTGCTTGAGCAAACAACACACGCTGCTGTTCACCGCCAGATAATTGCCCCATACGACGGTCTGCACGGTTTGCCATTCCGACACGTTCAAGTTGCGTTAATGCGATTTGTTTATCTTTCTGACGTTGGCGCCAAAACAAAGGTGAACGGGTTTGATTTAATAAGATAAAATCCATCACGGTTAACGGTAGACTTTGTTCAAACATTGCTTTTTGTGGCACATAACCAATCGTACCGGCTTTACCGTTATTAACAGATTCATCCCATAAAATATCAATCTGGCCACGAAACGGTGTTAAGCCTAAAATAGAACGTAGCAATGATGTTTTACCGCCACCATTAGGTCCCATCACCACATGGCATTGTCCACCGTCAAATTGATGAGTGATTTCAGATAAAATCTGATTAGGACCGTATTGAAGGTTAACGTTAGTTAACTGAATGCTAGGACCGATGATCATGCTTGATCCTTATTTGCAGCAAACTTGATTGCTTCAACTAATGTGGCAAGGTTTTCTTTCATCTCAAGTTCAACTTTCTTACCGTCATAGTCTCCATGTGTCATGTGAGAAAAACGGTATAACTGAACACCTGTTGCCTTTTCAATGGTATCGACATAACGATTAGGCATGTTTAATTCATAAAACAAAACGTCAATGCCTGATTGTTTAATTTTCTCAATGGTTTCTTGTAGTTGGCTTGCACTTGGTTCTACACCATGCGCAGGTTCAATCACCGCAGCAACATCAACACCAAACTCTTGCAATAAGTAGCCATACGCATTGTGCGTAGTCGCAACTTTCATTCCCGCTGTATCTAAATCCCCCAGCGTTAACATTGCATCACGCTTCATTAAACGAAACTGTTTAGCATAATCACGGGCATTTTTTCGATATTCAGCGGCGTTGTCAGGATCAATTTTCGCTAATGCATTAGCAATGGTATAAACCTTCTGAATCGTGGTAGATAATCCAACAAACGTATGGGGATTCACAGCGCCATTACCAACCGACTGCCCCATCGCAGGCAATAGTGGCACATCATTATTAGCTTCAATGACAATCAAATCATCACGATCTGCTGCTTGAATAACTTTCAACGCAAAATCATCGTGACCAATACCATTAACCACAATGATATCCATCTCTTTTAGACGTTTAAGATCATTAGGTTGAGGTAAATAGTTATGGGGATTAAAACCTGCATCAACCAATGGCAAAATTTCTGCTTTATCACCAACAACCGCTTTTACATAACTGTAATAAGGCTGCAAAGTAATACCAATGGTCTTTTTATCAGCAGCAAAGCTATTCATACTCACAAGCAATGCTATGGCAGTAAGGCTAGATTTAATTAATTTATTCATTGTTATCTAAATCTCGGTACAGTAAAGATTAACGGCAATAAAACCAAAGCGCCGTTATTAGTGATTATGTGATTCGTTATTAGGAGAATCGTTAAACACAATTTGTGTCCAACCATTATCGATTAAATGTTTTCCATCAAAATCGCGTAATGTATTGGCATCAAGTAAGCTCACATTATCGTTCATCGCGAGCCAAATATCGGGAGACGCTGAATGACTATTAAGCACTACCGACATCGAACCTTTATCATCTGATCTCACACCTTGATAGATAGCATCAGTGATCAATGCCCACTGATGACGACCTTTTCGCTCCCAGCTTTTATCTGTCACAAAAGGAGCAATCCAAAACTCTTGAAGCTCAGATATTTGTGGCCATTGACCAACAGCAGCACCTAACTGGCTATCTTGATATAAGTTACGGATTTCTTCATGAGCAAGCCGTAATTCCGCAATCATAGCGATCTCTTCAGCGGCTAAATCAGTAATTGAAACTTGATGCGAAAGCAGTGCCGATTTTGGTTGCTTAGTTTGGTGATAAGGAAGTAAAACAAAGGACACCAACAAGATTAATCCAATACATAATGCGACCCACTTACCTTCTCGATCTCCATTATCAGAGCGAACAGTTTGACGGATCATTTTTCTTTTATCTCAACAACATCGACTTCAACAGGATTCTCATGTCCAGCATCAAAAACCAAATAAAAGTCAGTATCCGGCTTGGTGAACTCAGCGATTGAGCGCTTATCTGTCATGCCTTTCGCGATTAAGTTATCGTCGTAATCAAACATATCAACGTTGTATTCCACCGCGGTACTGCCATCACTATAACCAGCTTCACACAACACTTTATCGGCTTCAAACCAACAACTCATGAGTGGAAAATGAGCAAATGCTGCTGTTGAAAATGTTCCTAAACAAAACAAAGATGCCGCAATAATGGATGATTTCATTGTCATAAAAACCTCAAACAAGCCCAAACACAGACTTAAAGAATGCATAGATCAAGGCGTGATGAAGTCACGCCTTAACCAGAAGTAGTATTACTGAAGTAAGGTTTCAAAAGTTAAGTGAACATTGACGTTTGCACGATCGTACATAGGATCGTTTTCAACCATACCTTTATAATTCGACTTCATTAGGTAACGCCCAGCCACTTCTGGTGTGAAGGTGATCTTGCCGTCTTTATCACTTACCACATCAATTTGCTCTTGGTGATTACGGTACAGTGTTCCTTCACGTGTAATGTCTGCCGTTACTCCTGCTTGCGGCTTACCATTAAAGAAAAATTGGAAGGTTACTGGCTCGCCTTCAACAATGTCAGAAGGGTGTGTAACAGGTACCATTTCAAGATATTTACCTGTCAGTTCCATCGCTTTTGTTGATGGTTTCCCAACAGTCACATAACTTTCTGCACGGGTATAACTCACCTGAGTGACAACGTCACGTGATTTTTCAGGCAGTATTGTCATACGATCAGCTTTATTCGCTTCCATACGTTTTTCAGTATCACGACGTCCAGCTTTGTAGAAAGTGTAATATCTAGGTGTCTGATTAATTTGTACTTTATGAGTACCTTCTTCTTCAAAGAAGAAATCAAAAATCGCACGACGTTTACCACGAATGGTGAAATTAGGGTAAGCAATACGACCATCAGGCATAACAACTTGTGTCGTTTCAATGCTTGCTGGCTTATCAAAAACAAATGTTCCGTGTGACGCTGTCACATCAAATGACAGCCAATCACCACCCTCTTTGGAAACAGTGAAATGTGAAGGTAATACCCAACGAGGGTGTGCTTGAGCGACAGATGCCACACCTAAACCCGCTGTCACTAGGCATGCTAAAGATAGTGCTTTTAATTTATTATTCATGATGACAATTCACTTAGAGTTTGTAGTTAATCTTGATAGTGCCAGTTTCTTGTGTTGGTGCTAAAACATGGCTAACAGCACTTTCACCTAGCGTTAATTTCTGGCGTAAATAGTTACGTCCGCCGTGTTCACGTACCACTTCAACGTAAAAGGTATAATCCCCTTGCTCTACACGGTTGCCTTTATCATCTAAGCCATCCCATGAAAAACGGTATTCACCCACCGGACGTGTGGCAGATGTAACTGCATCAACAAGTTCTCGGTCATAACGACCCACTTTGCGCCACCAGCTACGTAAATCTTTCAACCATTCGTCTTTACCGACCCAAAGCTGCATCGTTCTTACGGGTTTACGTTCACTGTTTTCAATCCATACCGCGACATAAGGACGGGCGTACATTGAGGTTTCAATTTTAGGTAAACTTAGTTCAACATCTAACTGAGCGGTTTCTGGCAAAGGTGCCGCCCATGCCGTTGATAAAGGTGCCAGCAGTAACGTTGCCAGTACGGTCTTTTTTAATTTATTTTTAATGGTCATCGTTAACCTGCTAAATATTAAGGAACAAATACAATGTAGATAATGGCCGTAACAACTGAGCCGAAACTCATCCACTTCATTGATGTATTAAGTGTTTTCTTTTTAGGTAGTAGCAAACACACACCCGTTAACACAAAACAAATCATCAAAGCCGCAGTAATATCAATAAACCACTTCCAAACCTCGCCACTATTACGACCTTTATGAAGATCGTTAAGTAGCGCGATAACACCATAATTGGTGATTTCGATATTCGCTTGTGAGGTTGTCATATCAATAAAAACCACAGCGTTATAACCAGGGCCTTTGTAATCTAATGAGATCTCGCCTTCGACTAATTCGTCTCCCTCTAGGTCGGTAAAGATCTCAATACCAGAAGCCGTACCACGCACATCGGTGTGTTTAGAGAGATAGCTGATCAAAGCCGATTTGTTAGGTATAAACGGACCTTGTTCAGACGAAAGCAATGAAGTAGGTATGGTAATTTTTTGCTCTATCACACTGGGTGTATCAGATACAAACAACTCAGGGCGGTTTAAATTAATGCCAGTAATGGCAAAAAATAAAACAATCAATAACAACGCCATTGAAATATAAATATGAAGACGACGTGCCCACAATTGGACATTTTTTTGCTTTAACACCATAGTCAAAAAAACTAGCTACCTACTTAGAATGGCAGTAATTTAATTGATAATCGTTCTTATTGGCATTCAATTTACATTGTTTACGTTAGTGAATATAGATGATTATAAAAGGGGGAATAAAACGCCAGACAAAAGACATAACCAATTGAATAAAAACAAAAAAGCCAATCAAACAAACGTTCAACTGGCTTTTACTACAAAGTCTTTACAGTTTACAAACTCAACATCTTAATGCTGCTGAATCCATCAGGCGTTTTTATAAAACTAAATAGATCTTATTCTGGCATTTTTATTCTAAACAGAATTTCATGAAGCAACTTTAGCGCACGATATAGACGCATTTTACACGCACTAATTGTGATGCATAAAATATCACTAATTTCTAATAATGTTAGGTCTTGATAAAATCGTAAATCAATAATTTCTTGTTCACTGTAAGATAATTCACCGAGTAATATATCCATATCAATCTTATCATCTATATTGACTTGATTATAATTACTCACAGGTTCAATATTATTTATAGAAATATTTTTTTTATTATATTTCATATTTTTGGCTAAGTATGAATAACAAACATTATCTGCAATTTTATAAATCCATGTCCTAAAAACGCCTTGATGACAGTATTTTGGTAGTGCTTGATAAATCCTTAATAAAACATCCTGAACAACATCATCGATACTGCAACTATCATTTATTCGATACATACATCTTGAATATAAAGAGGACCAATAAGGTTTCATTAACAATGAAAATACTTCATTCCTTTTTAATCTATTATTTTGAAAAACATAGAGCAAATCACTTTCATTTAACAAACCATTATTTAATATATTCATTATCATATCCGTATAGTAATTTTATATTATTTCAATGACAAAAAAATCATGTTAATCGCAATACATATTTACTATATGCAAAAAAAAACACAGACTTGTCTTATAAAAAAGAAAGTCTGTGTTTTAGCGTTTAGAACTTAATTTATTACTTAAGACGGTACGTTAAGCCAAAGTGGAACGTTGTATCGATATCATCATTTCGATTAGTGTTTGTTGTTCCATCATAGTCAATATTATCTTCAGTTTTAGACAAGCCGCCAGTTACAGATAAACTAATAAAATTAGAAACATAGTAACGGAATGTTGAACGTAAACTATTGGTCATCAAATCTTCTGATTTATCACTTGAAGCATAAGTGAGTAACCATGCGTTCTCCCAATCAATATTGTCACGCAGCTCATACGTTAAAAACATTGTATTGGTTGCGTTAAAGCCATTATTACCATCATCCAAAATGGCGGTTAAAATTGCTTCGTTTGAAAATTGGGTTTGGTTATTAATTGGATAATGGTATTCCGCTCCCACTTCAAGCGCTGGTTTGCTATCTGAACCATCATAGTTAGTCAATACCGCACCAGCACCAGCTCTGACTAGCCAGCCATATTTACGGGTTGAAATGCGCTCATTCATCAATACATCGTAAGAGTTTATTGCACCGCGTGCGCTCAGTTTATCACCTAATGCTTTACCAATATCTTCAACCCAATATTCGGCATAATCAGCAGAGCCATAACGGCTGCGATAAGCTGCTTCTCTTGCTATAACTTGTGCCACATTTTGATAGGTTACTCGGCTAACATTTCCTCTTAATAAACCATGTTCTTGAAGAGATTGAACGACACGAATCGCTTTTGCCATTGGAGTTGCATTTACCACTCGCCCATAACCTAAACCTGCCGTTAACTTAGTAAAGGGATCTTTCATATCAGTCTGGGCACCAACTTCTGCTTTCCCATACCAAAAGAAATCACTTTTCTTAGGGCTAAAGTACATATCATTGGTTAGCGCAGATAAAGCTTGGTAATTTTCTTTACGTTCATCATTACTATTCGGGCCTTGACTGATGTTTGTATCACCGACGAACTCAATTCGCGTATTACGATTTGCCGAGGAAAATACACGATCATAATTTGCACTTACAACAGCGTTATAACTGGCTTGATCTTGATTGCCATCTCGTAAATCAAATTGCGCATCTAAATATGCATCCTCATACGCTGATGTCGCTTCATCATAATCAAACATGCTAATTTGTTCAGCCAAGGTGACTGAAGATAACAGCATACCAACCGCAGCAGACACCGCAGTAATTGTTGATTTCATGATACTACTCCTTTAATTGTTACTTTGTTTTTATTTATATTCAGTCCATGGCAATGCCCGGCTGTATTTACACAAACTCAGCAACAACTAAAAAAGTCACAATAAATTTTATTAATTTTTTACTTTCTCAAATATAAGAAATACGCATTGGGATAGATAATATGAATTAGAATTTAAACATGAAGAAATTAATAACATTTAAGTATCGCTATTAATGATAACTATTCACTACACAGTTAGAATTGTTAATTCGAGAAAAAGGAAGTTATTATATAAACTTTGATGTGAACTTGATGTTGAATTCCCTTTCAAGCATCAATTTTAATATTTGTTATGAAGCACACGCCATTGACTTAAGCTGTAGCGTATTAATAAACAATCTTGGGTCAGCAATCTTTTGCAATATTAATTGAGTAGGTAAACAATCATCATCAACGTAATCAACATAATCAGATGCCGAATCAAAAATTAAAATATCCAATGCTAAGCGATCTAATCCGTATAAACCACGATGAATCATATCTGCTGAAAATACCAATAAATCACCTGCCGATAATGCAATCTTCTTCCCACCAGAAAGGCTATCATGGCTGACTTTGCCATTCACTTCTTGGCGAACATTGTATTCTTCTTCATTATCCCATCGCTTGTGCGTGCCGGGTATTATTTCCATACCGGGTTCATCAAATAAAGGGACACGAAGGTGCAATACTTGCGTTTCTAATATGACTCTCATTTGGTCTTCAATATCATAATCATATTGACAGTCACGGTGCCAAAAGTCTTTTTGTTGCGGGTTCACCGGATTAAAGAACAGTTGAGTATTCATGAAAGCAGGATTTTTAGGTATTACGGTATCAACCACATCCATGATTTTTTTTGAACTAATAAAGTCAAATAGTTCCGTTCTCTCTGCGATAGATAAATACTGGCTTCCAGTAATCAAAGATGAGTTAAATGCTTCTTCTTGATAGAACTCTTTGTTGTCAGCTTTCCATAATTCATGAAAAGTTAAAACGACTTTTCTGAGTGAAGTTATCTGATCTTCACTGAAATAATTGCGAATAACGAAGTAACCTAATTCTTCGTATTGCTGACTTAATTGTTGGCTATTGAATAACACTGACGACCTTCACATTCTCTATACCGTTGACTGATTACGGTATTCTTTGGCGAATAGTGCCAGACGATAATAGTGATAAGCAAGTATGTCAGAGTATTCTAAACGCGTGTTGTTTATTTAAAGAATTTAGAGCTACTGAAAAAGAGATAATTTGATTATGTAAATGCACTATATCACTCTATCAATAAAGTACATTTACACACGGTGATACCCAAACCTTCTAAGCTGAAAGCGCTTTTCGAATGATTTCAGCCCCTGCATTTAAGGCTTCAAGTTTGCCTTGTGCGATATGCTGGGCTAGCGGTGCCATGCCGCAATTGGTGCATGGGTAGAGTTTATCAGCATCAACAAATTTAAGTGCTTTACGCAATGTATCCGCGACTTCTTCCGCCGTTTCAATTTTATCACTGGCAACATCAATCGCCCCTACCATCACTTTTTTTCCACGAATAAGCTCTAGCAAATCCATGGGTACATGAGAGTTATGGCATTCTAACGAGATAATATCGATATTAGATTGCTGCAGTTTAGGAAACGCCTCTTCGTATTGACGCCACTCTGAACCGAGTGTTTTCTTCCAATCAGTATTGGCTTTAATGCCATAGCCATAACAAATATGAACAGCAGTTTCACACTTCAGCCCTTCAATGGCTCTTTCTAAACAGGCAATACCCCATTCATTAACCTCATCAAAGAATACATTAAAGGCTGGCTCATCAAATTGAATAATATCAACCCCTGCTGCTTCTAATTCTTTGGCTTCTTGATTAAGGATTTTAGCAAATTCCCATGCCAGTTTTTCACGACTTTTGTAGTGCGCATCATATAGAGTATCAACCATAGTCATAGGACCAGGCAGTGCCCATTTGATCGGTTGTTTAGTTTGCTGACGAAGGTATTTAGCATCATCAACAAACACCGATTTTTGACGAGAAACAGGACCAACAACAGTAGGTACACTGGCATCATAACGATCACGGATTTTAACGGTTTTGCGGGTTTCAAAGTCAACGCCATTCAGGTGTTCAATAAAGGTAGTTACAAAATGTTGGCGAGTTTGTTCACCGTCACTGACAATATCAATTCCTGCTTGTTGTTGATTTTGCAGTGATAAACGTAGCGCATCTTGTTTTCCTGCCGCTAATGCATCCCCTTCCAATTTCCACTCTGACCAAAGTTTTTCAGGCTCTGCCAACCAATCGGGTTTCGGTAAGCTTCCTGCTGTTGATGTCGGTAATAATGTTTTCATGATAGTTAACGTCCTATGTTGTAATAAATGATGAAAGCAATGTTGATGTTAGCTAGTCACGAAATTCGCTGACCATTGCTCAAGCACGGTTTGGTACGGTTTAATGAAGTGCTGCTCGGCAAATTTGCCTTGTTCACCTGCCAACCTGCTGCGCTCTTCTCGGTCATACACGATTTTGGTCAGTGAATGATCGGGGCACTTTAAGTTGGGTTTATAGGACTTTCCAGCCACTGCGTTTGCATTATAGATTTCTGGTCGATAGATCTTTTGGAAGGTTTCCATGGTGCTAATGGTGCTGATCAGCTCAAGGTTGGTGTAATCATTTAATAAATCACCAAAGAAGTAGAACGCCAAAGGAGCAACACTGTTTGCAGGCATGAAGTAACGTACCTGTAAGCCCATTTTTTGGAAATACTGCTCGGTCAATGACGACTCATTGGATTTATATTCCACGCCCAATACTGGGTGCTGATTTTCGGTGCGGAAATAGGTTTTGTTATCAGATACAGATAAACAAATCACCGGTGTCTTTTTAAAATTGTCTTTATATACATCAGAGTTAACAAAGCTCTGGAAGATTTTGCCATGCAGCTCGCCAAAGTTATCTGGAATACTAAACTGTGGCTTACCTTTATTATGGTTTTGCAGTAGTACGCTGAAATCGTAATCACGCACATAAGAAGAAAAGTTGTTACCGACAATCCCTTCAATACGCTGGTTAGTTTGATTATCAATAATGTGGGTTTTTAATACTTCAATCGATGGGAATGTTTGCCCCTGTCCTTCAATGTCGATATCAACCGAGACAATTTCAAGCTCAACAGAATAACGATCACCTTCGGGGTTATCCCAATTCGCTAAAGCATTAAAGCTGTTATCGATCATCTTTAACGCATTGCGTAAGTTCTGTTGACGACTTTCCCCTCTCGCTAAATTAGCGAAATTGGTAGTAATACGCGTATTGCTAGCGGGATGATAATTTTCATCAAGGCCAGTCTTATTTATTGTAAATGTAAAATCGTTATTCATGGCGACCGATATCCTATTAGCTGAAATAAATGATGACGTTCGTAGAAGCTGTCGAGTTGTCTGTATTTATTTATACGTAGAGTATTCGATCAATAAAAGCGTATTTCTTTCACTATCAACATGAAAAAAACTCAAGTGGTTACGTTTGAGTTGTTACAAATTTGTAAGTTATAGTTCTCATCACATAGAAAGGATATCTATTTTTATTCAATGCGTTAACCGCTAACCACATATAAGAAGACAAAGAAATGAATGAATTATTGTTAATAATATACTGCGCTTTACTTGGCAGTGGTGTTGGATTTTTGGCAGGATTATTAGGTATAGGAGGAGGACTTGTTATAGTACCCATTCTAAGTATTATCTTGCTTCATTTCGCCATTTTACCGCCTGAACAAGTGGTTATCGTCGCTATTGCTACTTCCTTAGCATCCATATTATTCACTTCAACGTCTTCTGCCATCGCTCACCACAAAAATGGCAATGTGCCATGGAACCTAGCACCATGGATAATGACAGGTGTTGCCTTAGGCGCACTTATCAGTGGGTTTTTAGCGGCTCTATTACCGAGTAATGTTGTTCGTATTGTATTTGCTGTCAGTGTGGCACTCATTGCACTGAAGATGTTTTATAGCAGTACAAAAAAAGAGACAGCAACAACACGTAACATGCCCAATAATTTTGTTCTTACCTTTTTAACAACAATTACCGGCGGATTGTCGGCCATGATTGGTATTGGTGGCGGCGCACTGTTAGTGCCTTTGTTAACCTTCTTCTCTCTCGATATGAAGAAAGCTATCGGTTGTGCTTCTGCTTGTGGCATTGTTATCGCACTCTTTGGCTCTATCGGTTATGTCAGCTCAGGCATTAGCTATCTTTCTCTTACTGATGGCTTTGCCGGTTTTGTTTATCTACCCGCATTATTTGGTATTGTTTGTACTTCTTGGTTTACCGCTCCGCTAGGCGCTAAGGCAACAAACTATTTACCTGTGCCAATCATTAAAAAAATCTTCTCAGCATTATTACTAGCAATGGCGACAAATATGGTGATTAGTTAAACCAAGCATGTGCACTAGAATAAAAAAATGAGTGGTTAACTTAGTGATTATTAAGTTAACACACTCATTTTTTTATTCGCTCAGGGTGAAATGCTAAGACAATATTTAGCTAGCTTGTTCCATTTCACGCATTTGTGATAAATATTTTATCCAGCTCGATGCTGCCGATGAAGGCTTTATATTATTTGCCTGTTTGGCATGAATAATCGCTTTATCAAAGTTATTTAGCTTGTAATACGCACGGACTTTCGCCAACTCAACATCAGACTGTTTATCTTTACGCTTAACCTTATTAAGCTCAATTAACGCTTTTTGATATTGCCCTTCCTGCAACAACAATTGTGCAAGTTGCCAACGATAACGGTTATTACGCTGGGCTGCTTTTTCCCAAATATTGATAGCACTTTGCCACTCTCTTGCCATCTGCCAATAGTTAGCTTGTTCAACGAGCAACCTTGTATTAGTTGTTGCGCCTTCGAGCTCTGCTATTTGTTTAGCAGCACGTTCAGGAATACCACGCTGAGCATACAGTTGCGCTAGGCGATGTAAATCTTGCTGCGTTAACTTAACACCTTGATATTTTGCTAATTTTAATGTGCTCAATGCTTCTGCAGGTTTCCCTGCTCGCAATTGTATATTAGCTAATTGCTGCCACCAATTGAGCTTATTTGGCTCTATCGCAATCAAACGATTTAATGTCGAAGTTGCACCATTCCAATGCTTTAGTTGCAACTGAGCACCCAACTTAATCGACAACGGCGATATTTCATCTTTACGTTTATAGCCATCGTAGCGTTTCATTGCAGAAAGGACTTTTGACCACTGGCTCAATTGATAATGTGATTGGGCAATACGCAGCCATAGTTCATCGCCCTTTTGTGATTTTGGAATATGCTTTGTTAGCTGATAGTAATGTGGTAGTGCTTGGCTGTATTTTTGCTCAGAAAGTAAAATATCAGCCAGCATACGCTGAGTAACCCATGCTTGATCATCTTGTAATAAGCCACTCTTAACTGCTTTAGATAAATTGCTTATCGCTTTTGATGGATTGCCCTGCTGCCAATAAAACACGCCCAACATACGCTGAACAAATGCTTTGTCATAAGGCTCTATCGGCTTTAAAGAGACAAGTAAATCAATCGCCTGATTAACCTTATCATCAAGCTGTAAGTTATTCGCTTTTTGAACCTTAACGGCAATCGACTGCGACAATTTACCTCCCGCGTAAGCGGATGATAAAGGCAAACTCGCTGCGGCGGTTAAAGCGATAATAAATGCTAATCTTTTCATCATTTATTCAACTTAAATTCTAAACGTACCGTCTGACCTGGCTGTGATACAGCACTGCCATTTTGCACTTGTGGTTGGTACTTCCATTTACGCAATGCACGTATCGCTTCTTTATTAAATAAACGATTAGGTTTTGCTTCAAGCACTGCAATATCGATTGGTCGGCCTTGAGGATCAATCGTGAATTTCAGTATAACGTAACCTTCTTTACCTTGTTTTAGCGCGCGGGGCGGATACCTTGGCTCAACACGATACAATGGCATAGCTTGCTGACTCTGACCGATAGTCGGCGCACCTACCGCATTCGATGCACTGCTAAAATCACTAAATTTCGGCATTTTGATCGATAAGCCTGTAACCGCTGTATCCAACCCTAAGCTTGTCGTAGACGCAACAGGTTGAACACTTGCGGTTGCTGCTCTTGATGATACCGGCTTTGCTTCTGGCGGTGGCTCTGGTGTTTCAGGTGGTGGTGGCACCGCACGCTGTCGCCGTTGAGGTGCTTGCTCTTGTTCCATCATTACCATGTTGAACGCTAGCACTTCTTTATTATCAGGCTTTTGATGATTACCGTTATCTACCATCCATGCCATAAAAGTAAAAAGTCCTAGCGCTACAGCAATAGCTAATGGAAAAGCCATTAAAAGACGGATCATTAATTTTTCTCCGCCGCCAATGCGATATTTTTGATCCCAGCTCCTTTTGCTGCATCCATCACTTTAACCACAGTGCCGTTATAGGCATGCTCATCCGCTTGGATCACTAAAGAAGCATCAGGTTGCTCGGTAAGCATATGTTCTAATGTTGCTTGAACACGTTCTACATCAACAACACGTTTATCAATATAAACGTCATTTGCTGAAGTAATTGCAACAAAGATCCCTGCGTCTTTTTGGCTTACCACGTGGCTTGCTTGAGGGCGGTTAACTTCTACGCCTGATTCCCGTACAAACGAACTCGTTACAATAAAGAAAATCAGCATAATAAATACGATATCGAGCATTGATGTTAAATCAATTTGTGCATCTTCTCGATTTGAAGAACGGCGGCTGAGTCTCATTGCTGACTCCTTAATAATTTTTCTAATTTAAACTCACGCATCTGACAAGCTTTAGATAAACGTGCGTGAACAAACATACCCGCTAAGGCCGCAACCATCCCAGCCATTGTTGGCAAGGTTGCTAAAGAAATGCCGGATGCCATTAAACGAGGTTGGCTACTACCTTGCGTCGCCATTACATCAAAGACAGAAATCATCCCCGTCACTGTGCCAAGTAAACCTAGCATGGGGCAGATTGCGACTAATACTTTGATAAAATTTAAATTCTGATTAAGGGCAATTTTTGCTTCATTAAGCCAGCCATCACGAATTGCACATGCATGCCAAGAGGAATGATCTTTACGAGCCATCCAGCTAGTTAACCACTGCTCTTTTTGCTTTGGAAAATAGAAGAATAAATAAATCACGCGTTCAATAACCAAAAGCCAACATAGCGCAACAACCGCAGCAAGCCACCATAATATGGCGCCACCTTGCGCCATAAAATGAGAAAGCGAAAACCACCAGCCATGTAATACGCTGAAGTCCATTATGCTGCCTGTTCTGCTAATACGTTACGGTTAGATGTCTGAGAAGATTCGTTTTTTTCAGCTTGCTGAGCAACTAAGCTGATCCCTTGTTTTTCAAGGATCAATCGAATATTTTCAGCTTGTGTACTTAGTACATTATGAGCCAGCAATAAAGGCATCGCGGCAATCAAACCTAGAACGGTCGTTACCAATGCCATTGAAATACCACCCGCCATCACTTTAGGATCACCATTACCAAACTGCGTGATAACTTGGAAGGTTTCAATCATCCCCGTCACCGTACCCAGTAAGCCTAACATTGGCGCTAAAGCCGCAAACAGTTTAAGCATCGATAAGCCTTTTTCTAATCCTTGCTGCTCATCAACAATCGCTTCAAGTAAACGTAATTCTAACGCTTCTACGCTACGATTTTGCTCTTTGTTATACACAGCAAGAATACGACCCAGTGGGTTATTTCCAGCTTGAGTTGGATTTTTTAATTGTTGCTTAATTTGACGATTAATAATCGCTAATTTAACGCCACGGAAAATGGCAATACCCGCACCAATAGCTAATAGAAGTAGAATAATTTTACCGACCACACCACCTGCTGTTAAACGATCTTCCAGCGTAGGTGCATTGGCTAATTGCTCTAATATCACACCACGAGAAGGATCAAGAGCAATACTTTCACTACCTGCTGCCGCTATTACAGCTAAATCTGAAAGTTGTGGGCCATTTTCAGGTTGTTGTTGATAAGCCGTTGCAAGATGGCGAGGGCCATCCCACTTTAAATAACCCTGTTCAGCTACTAGGCCTAATGCGCCTAAACGCAATGCTTTTTCTGTGGTTTGCTCACCATCACCATTAATAAATGGTACGTTCACCTTTGCCAACTCACCGCTTGCAACGATTTGTGATTCCATTGCTTGCCACAAACCTTTTAATTGTGGCATAGACGGCAGTGCTTTCGCATCAACGATTTGGTCAACAACTGGGATATATTTCGTCACATCAACACCAGTGACAGCGTAACCTTGCTCGGCTTTTAGTTCTTTTGCTGTTTGGCGAACGACACCAAATAACTCACCAAGGCTGCCAGAATCTAATTGAAGTTGCTGTTCTAATTTCGCAAGTTCTGCTTCATTGGTACTAAAACTTTGGCTCAGTAATTCTGTTTGTTTTTTTAACGCATTACGTTGCGCTAATAATGCATCACGTTGTTGACGAATTTTCTGTGCTTCTTGACTAAATTCAGCTTCACGTTGCACATTATGTTGCTGTTGAGAGACATTTTCTTGTTTCGCTTGCTGTACAACCGATTCAGCAGATACTGTGAACGGAACCGATGCCATACAGAGTGCAATAGCTAACGCTTTTAATTTCATTATTTGCTCTCCACGTTAGCAAGGGGCGCTGAGATAGGTAAACGTAATAGGCTTGGTGCAATTTGCTTATTCGCCATTGCAAACGCTTTATCAATATTTGCAGCTTCACTTGTATCAAGTGCCTGCCACTGCTGTTTGTTACTGTTCCAACTCCAGTAATGACTACCGTTTAAGCTACGAGCGACAAATGCAATACGACCGAGATACAGTAAATCAGCCTCGATTGTTTTACCGTCTTCTAACGTAATTTTATCTTGGTACGTACCCAATTTCGTGCCGTAATCCATTTCAATCTGATAGGCTTCTAGAATACGACGGAATTTTTCTGCATCGCTAATATCGGCTTGCGACATCATCGTTTTCAACTTTTCAATACGCGCTAAACGCTGTTCATGTTTGATAGGCTTATCTTGCTCAACAACAGTCGATAAACCATCAATCATTTGGTACATCAAAGGTACAACACCTTGGCGCGTCTCTTTAATGTTCTCTATTTGTTCATGAATAGAGGCCATTTCTTGGGTTTGATTATCAACCATACGCGCAAGGTGATCGTGATAGACCGTCAGGTTTTTAAGCTCTTCTTGTAATTGCTCGATTTGTGCTTTCATCGCGATAGCCGAATCAGCATTACGATCAATCTTATCTTGGCTTAATGCTGAAGCCGTATTGGTTTTGTTTTCAATAGAACGTGCTGTATCAAGGCTCGATGCCTGTACCCCAGTTGTGATGCTTAAAATCACAACCGCTAAACTGGTTTTAATAAAATTCATAATCAAACTTAATAATGAGTAATCTTGAATCGCAAAAAATAAAAAAGTGAAGTAATAATAAAAAGTTAAATCGTACAACGACCAAAAATAGTGAAATAGCATTTAATCGCAACAAGGGGAAGCAATGGCTCCCCCTTAGTTACAATATTTACAAATTAGTATTTAAACTCAAGCGTAGCCATAAAGTTACGACCTTCACCAAGTGTTACACCCGTTGCGCCAACATAATCTTTGCTTGTTGAACCGCCACCAGCCATGTAATCAGTATCAAATACGTTTTCTACATTAATACGACCAATGATATCTAAATTATCATCGTACTTGTACGTGTGAGCCATACCTAAATCAACACGTGTATAGCCGTCTTTCTTAAAGGTATTCGCAGCATCACCAAAACGTGAACCTTCGTAAATAACACCAAGGTTAACATCGGTTGCCGGTGTTACCTTGTACGTAGACCAAACACTTGCAGCGAATTCTGGTACGTCAACAGGACGATTACCTTGGTACTTCTGATCTTTGGTGTATTCCGCATCAAGGTACATTGCTGACGCGCTCATGCTTAACTTATCTGTCACGTTACCCTGCAGCGCAAGTTCTGCACCGTTGTGAACACGCTCACCCGCTTGAGTTTTCTCGTACAGATCTTTACCTACTTGAACATCAATCGTCGAGTTCTCTTGCGTAATGTTAAATACTGCACCCGATACAAACAGACGATTATCTAGTAGTTCCCACTTAGTACCTAGCTCATATTGCTTACCACGAAGCGGATCAAGTTGTTCACCATCATTCACATAGTTCGTAGAGCCTGATGTTACCGTACCTTGCGGCTCAAAGCTTTCAGAGTAAGCTAAGTAAATTGAACCGTTTTCTGCTGGATGGAAAATCGCAGCCACTTTAGGTGATACTGCTTCTTCCGCCGCTTTACCTTCTTGTGTTTGACGATCAAAACGAACACCAGCAAGTACTTGCCAGTAATCGTTAATCGTTACCATATCTTGTGCGTAGAAACCCCAAGCATTATAAGAAGAGTGAGATTCTTTTGGCTTACCCGATTTGTAACTAGGTACTGGTGTAGATTGGTTTGGTGCTACTTCTACAGAATTAAATGAACGTTGGAAACGATCGTAGCTGTAGCCTAACCAGTTAGAACCAACGAGTAACTGGTGTTGCATGCCAAGTGCATCAAATTCACCGACGAAATCAGCGTAAGCGGTTTTAAATACCCAATGATCGTGGCGATCATTGCCACCTTGCTTTACTAAACCTGACTCTTCAAAGTTTGCAAAGTTCGGGTAACTTTCCACATCGTGACGTGTAAAGTCTTGGTAATTAAAACCTGTATTTAATGCCCAAACATCTGTTAGTTGCGCTTTAACATCAAAACCATAGTTTTCTACTTCATTATTAATTTTTGACCACTGTGCATCCCACACATGGTCACGCCCCAATACTGGCTTACCATCAACAATGTAAGCTCCAGAATCTACACTTCCTTTATCGTTAGTGCGATCGTAGTGTAGTGACAATGTCACATCTTCATTTATGTCGTAATCAACAAATAGACCACCAACAAAGCGATCGGTTGAAGGTGTTGAACCATCACCATACTTACGCCATGAATCATAATCTTCTTTTGCAACAACAGCGCGAGCACGAAGTGATTCGTCTTGATTGAGTGACCCACTCACATCTAACACACTACGTGTATGATTATTTGAACCAACATCTTGGCTAAAGTTAACTTGTGTTTCGTGAGTTGGTTTCTTAGCAACCATGTTGACTAAACCACCAGGTGCAGATTTACCGTAAAGAAGACCTGCAGGGCCTTTCATTACTTCAACACGCTCTAAAAGCTCAACAGGTTGACGGTAGTGAGACCAATGTTGGTGACCATCACGCAAGAAACCGCTACTGCTACCAAGTTCAAAACCACGTAGAGAGAAACGTTCACGGTTACGGCCTGTTCCACCAGCTGAAATACTTGCATCGTTCTGTAACACCTCACCTAGCGTGCTCGCACGCTGTTCATCGATAAGTTGTTCATCAATTACTGCAACTTGTCCTGGCGTCTCTAGCTGAGTCATCTCCATACGCATCGCTGTAGAGTTGGTATCGGCTTTATAACCGTAATCACGACCTGTTACGACCATGTGCTCATCAACTTCTGTTGATTCTGCATAAGCAACAGGGGCAGAAAGTACCGCACCAATTAACAACGTCAGCTGGCTTTTAGAAAACATATTCCTTTAACTCCAAAATAAAGATATAACCTGAAAGTGAAGCCACATCAGAGTTACTCTCAGCACCTATCACTGCTGAATAGGTATTGTTTGTAATAATATAAAGAGCAAATCATGGCTACTATGTGGTAAGTAATAAAGTGCCTACCAAACGATGAAAAGGAATATAAGTGATAACCATTACCATTTGCATTAAATTTACATTCTTTGCATTCGTAAAGATTTCTTGAAAATTTATTCGGGCTGAAAGCCGCATTTTGTTCGTTTTGCCGTCGTCTCTTTTTCAGTTGTCTTTATTAATCCGTACCCAATACTGTTTTTAACGAAGACATTTATCATTAACAGTCGTATAATCTGCCCGTTTTTATTCATTATTCATTTCGCGGTATTTAATGTGACTCAACTAAGTCTTGAAGCTATTCACCAACAACTCAATGAACGCAATTTTATTGCTGAAAAAGTCCGTCTTGTGACAGTAGAAGCAATGGATCCAGAAATGCTGGCAACCTGCACTGCAACTGAAAATGAAACCTTCTACAACAGCTATATGAATGTGATTTATTGCAAAGGTGAGCGTTACGTACTTGGCTATCGTTGTAATGAAGACACCATCGTTGACCAAGCGATTATTTTCAAAGATGGTAAATACTACGATCCAACACTTCAGGCAAACAGCGAAAGCTTCGAACCTTACCAATTTGCCGTGTTAGCTGAATTCAAAGTATTTGATATGATGAAGCACGCTAAAACGAACAAAGATTTCCCGCCTGATGTTGATTTCTTATTTACAAAGAAAAAACATTTTAAAAACGTAATTAAAGCGTAATTTTCGTAAAAAGCCGACTTCTCCGTCGGCTTTTTATTGTCTATTCATTCTAACTTGATCACATTGAGTTAACCTTCATTCGCAGTACAATAGATAAGAACTTTTCAGCGCGAAGGATTTGCACATGTACCTTGATCTATCCACACAATCTCCCACTGATATCTACCATTTAATGACACAAACCATTATCCCTCGTCCTATCGCATGGGTTCTGACAGATTCTGGTGAGCACAACTACAATCTTGCCCCTTTTTCTTATTTCACCCCAGTTGCTAGTAACCCACCATTATTGATGTTTTCTGTGGGTAAAAAACCGAGCGGAGAAATCAAAGACACTACGCGTAACGTTATTGCCAATAAAAAGATGGTGGTACATATCGCTAATATTGCGTTAGCAGAACAAGTCACTCAAACCGCTGCTACCTTAGAGTATGGCGAATCTGAGGTTGAACACACCCAATTAGAGCTCACCTCTTTTGATGGCTTTGAACTACCAAGGCTAAAAGATTGCCCTATTGCCTTTGGTTGTCACCTATATGAAGTGAAAGAGGTTGGGGAAACACCACAAAGCTTGATCTTCGCTGAAATTAAGCAGATCTACATTGATGACGAAGTTATCGATAGTGAGCAAAAGCGCTTAGTAATTGAAGCATTAAAGGTAAATCCGTTATCACGCTTAGGCGGCAGTGAATACGCAGTATTGGAAAAGACCTTTTCAGTCGCAAGACCGAAATAACATGGCTTCCAACTGTGAATTTATTTTCTCAGATTATACGCAAAAAAAAGCCTAGTTCGAAAACTAGGCTTTCATTGATTCATTAATCAACACTTATTACTTGTAGAATGCTTCTACCGTGCCTTTTAGTGTGATCAAGATTGGCTGACCACGGCGATCTAGTGCCTTCGGTGAAGGAATTTTCACCCAACCTTCGCTGATGCAGTACTCATCAACATCAAAACGCTCTTTGCCGTTAAGACGAATGCCGATGTCATAGTTGAAACACTCTGCCACGTGGTGAGGGCTACGAGGGTTACCTGAAAGACGATCTGGTAATGCTGGTTGTGATGTAGTATCTGTCATGATCAAAAATTCTATCGTTAATAAAAAACGTCGGTATTGTAGAGAATATAACGTTTACGCTCAATAGATAAAGAACCTATTTCTTTTTGAAGCCTTACCTACAACCCAGAACGCCTAAATTTTATTAACATCTTAGAAATATTCACTATTTATTACACTCTTATATAAGTGAATATTCACACTATCCCGATGCAATAAAAGCATACTCATTCATTTAATCTGAATTTTATCGCAACAACATTCCATCAAATGCAATGCCTTACATATAATAATAAAAAATGCTTATCGGCATATAGAATAATTTATAAATGGCAAATTTATATTACAAAGGAATGATTTCCATATAAAAATAGCCAAAAAGATCACGCTATACTTATCGTTCTTATGCGCATGCTCCGTCATTATCTCTGGTATGTATATTGCGTGGAAAAGTCCAGAGATCAGCGAAGATGCTATTTATGATCGCGCTATCGAGCAATTAATTTCTATCCGAGAAATCAAGAAATCTGAAATTAAAAATCATTTCGATACCACGGCAACATTACTTGCAACGTTGGCGTTTGATCCAAGTATCCAAAATGCGATAAGAGATTTTGAGCAAGCTAAAACATACTATTATTACGGATTTACGTTAATCCCCAATCCAGTGAGCATAACCTTTTGGCAAACCACTGTCCCGCACAAGTAAAATACACGCTAGTTGAAGAGCTTAAATAAGTAGATACCCTACTCATTACCGCATCTATGTATAACTTTAGGTACCTAGGCAATTAAAAACGGGTTAAGGATTAAATCTCGGGGATAATTTAGCACCGCTCTGAACTGACTGCGAGAATGTAAAACCACTAGATACAAAACTCGCAAACATCCCTTTATTTATGGTAAGAAAATACGCCGTAAAATAAGCAACTATGATCAAATTATTACTCACTTTTTAAACCAGAACCATTATTAGTAACGACTAGTCATTCCCATTCGGTTCGACATGTCGTCATCCATACGACCACCTTTCCATCCACCTTTACCAAGTAAGTTGAGAACATCACGAGCGTTATATTCATCGGCTAAAAAGAAATCGTAAGATATATCGATACGAATTTGGTGTAGTTCAGTATTATTTGTTAAATCCAGCGCATTAGGATCAGCAAACAAAGCGAATGCTATCTGTTGTTGACGTTTGCAAAGTGACTTTATATTGGCTTCTACTTGTCCAATCGTGAAATAATCACGGCTTCCGTAACCTTTTAATAAGATAGGCGAAAGGATCTTAATAACTTTTTTTATTCTACGGCGTTGGATATATCGAAACATGATCCCTCAACTTGCAATGTTATATATGGATAATTCGCTATATCCAGATACATTACAAGCATAACAAATCAAGTCAAACCCTGTGTTGGCTAGTTAGTCATTAATAACTAAAACATACAATTTGTAACACTGCACCCTGTCGTAAGGACAATGCTAGATGCTAAACAGTAAGAATATCGATGTTAGTAATATAAAAAAGCCCCCAAGTAAACTTGAGGGCTTTTTTGTAGCAACACCAATTAATGTACCACTTCAGGAACAGGGAAAATCTTATCGTAAATCAGGTTATAAACATAAGCATAGATTAAGTAGAAAAGAACCATACCGATATCCAGTATAAATGCTTCCCAAATCGACACCTTTAATACCCAAGATAAAATAGGAATAGTGACAATTAATAATCCAGCTTCAAAACCTACACTATGTACTACACGCTGCAACGATGTTTTCTTAAGAGTTTTATAGCGTCGTACCATTAACTTATCAAACCAGTTATTATAAATGTAGTTCCAACCTGTAGCTAAAAATGAAAACGCAATGCCAACTGCTCCAACATGATCAGAATCATAGCCAAATTGACTCAACACACCAACTAAAAGCACTAATCCAATAATTTCAAAACAAACAGCATGACGAATACGATCAAAACGTGTTCTCATCATATACAACCTCAGTACAACTTTTTTATATTTTACAGATACCTAAAAGGAATATATGAATTATAAGCATTATTCTAAGGCTAACAAACTAGATACTATCCGAAAAACGGATAGTTATGCGATTATTTCATAAGATCAGCAGCCCTACATTGCGCTTTACCCATTAAATCTATCCTATTAACGACATGGTGCTTTGTCGCTTTCTGTAAGGTATTTTTCTCTGTTTGTAACTGTTCAACTTGTTCTCGTAGCTTATCAATAAGTTCTTGAGAGCCTTGTTGTTTTGATTCATTTTGCTCTAATAATTTAAACAGCTCTGCTACTTCTTGGGCGTTTACATCACTTTTGTGCGTAATTTCATCAATTGATTTTTGGTGTTGTTCTAGCTCACTGACCAGTTGTTTGACAAAAGATCCCATCTCATCAGCCGATCCAGCTAAGCGATTAAACATCAATAAAAATTCACATACTTGTTCATTATGAGAAAAATTAGGGTAACGGATTTTATGATCTATTTCCGTCCAACCTTCCTCAAAAATTGTTCTAACCTGGACTTCAGTAAAAACAGTATGGTTTAACGGCTGTGAACCAAAGACATAATGTAATGACCGATATCCCGCAGGATGAATCTTAACTTCAACATCACTCGGTAATTCAGTAAAGACCTTATCGTCACCATTACGGACGTAATAAATTGGTGGCTCAGCATTTTTCCATTCTTGGCAGAGATAATCATGAACCGGTAAACAATCTTCTTTAAATAAATGCAGCGCACGTACACCTATTAAATCAGTCACAATACGGTCGTAATTGGTTGGGTTAATACCGACATATTTTTGTTTAAATGTGGGAGTATTTGCTTGGGTTTTACGAACAATCTTTTCCATTAAATGCTGCGGATCTTTTACCCGCCAGCGAACGGAATGTACATACTGACAACGCTGAATAATACGCGCGTACATTTCAGCCGTTTCTTTTAATTGTTCGATATTGGCTTCATGATTAAGACCAATTTGATGCAATGTCGGCCAATCAACCGAACTGGCCTGCCATTCTTGTTGGCTTATACGGTTTGCACTTAAAAAAGATGCTTCGGTTAAATCTGCAATGCTCATTACTGCCTACTCTCTTTACGATGAATAAGCGTAATTCTATTAATTATAATTACGCTCTATTATCCTAAAATATGCCTGACAAGCTTATTAAGCAAACTGTATTTTATTCGAAAAATGAAATCTTAAGAAACAAGCAAATAACTGAACATCTATATACAGCAACTAAACTATGACACTTGACTATAAACAGATTTAATATGGCTCTCGAAGTGATCTTCTACCGATTCTGCAGCTGCAAAATGAAAAAAAGCATATTTGGAAACCTCAGAAAAGACGCAATAAGGTTGACGCTGTCCCATATCAACATAAAGCTCATTTTTTGCTTCGCTATAACCCACTTTACGAATTGCGTTAGACTCAACAGTAATCCAGTTAATCATTATAGTGACTCCATTCATTCACGACTTTATTACTGGCTTTAGTTTGAAGAAAGGCTCGGCTTTTCGCCAGTACTCGACAAGCTAATTAAAGTAATTATTTTAAAATTCAGTGATGGATCACCCTGCACTATTGATGAATTTTATGATTAGAAAATAAAAAGCCGACAAATGCCGACTTTTGGATAATTGCTTAATTTACTTCTAGCTTAAGTATATAAGTGTCGCTCACTCATCAATCCTTTCCATAAGCTCACGCACGTTATTACCAGAATAAAGCTAAACGGTAACGCGGTAATCACCACTCCAGACTGCAATGCTTCTAATGCTTGAGCACCACCAACCCATAATAAAATAGCAGCAATAACACCTTCAATCGTTGCCCAGAAAATACGTTGTGGTACTGGCGCATCTAATTTACCACCAGCGGTTATACTATCAATAACTAGCGATGCGGAATCCGATGATGTCACAAAGAATACTAAAATAAGTACAATCGAAATCACAGATAACAACAGGCTCATTGACATCGCATCAAATACATAAAATAAAGTAAGAGATAGATCTTGTAGGCCATGTAATCCCAACTCTCCTACTTTTGACGCTACTTGCTCTACCGCAATACCACCGAAGACAGAGAACCAAGTCATCGTTACTAATGTTGGAATAAAGAGAACGGCAAAAATAAACTGTCTTACTGTTCGTCCTTTAGATACTCGAGCGATAAAGATACCCACAAATGGCGCATATGAAATCCACCATGCCCAATAGAAGATAGTCCAACCATGACGCCATGTATCATCAGTACGACCAATAGGATTGCTTAGTGCAAAAAAGTTCTTCGCATAAGCCATAAAGGTATCTGGTAATGAATGTTTAACGACATCAAAACCCAAAATTGCTACTAAAACTAATAACCCAAACGCAATAACAATATTGATATTACTTAAAAGTTTAACCCCGCCATCAATACCTCGTATTACAGAGAAAATCGCGATTGATGTAACAAAGGCAATAATACCGAACTGCAACCCTAAGCCGCCGTGAGTACCAAAAACATAATTAATACCACTCGCCGCTTGTTGCGCGCCTAATCCTAAAGAAGTCACTAAACCAAATAAAGTAGAAACAACAGCAAGAATATCAACAGCATGGCCTAACCAGCCCCATGCACGATCACCAAAAATAGGGAACAACAAAGATCGAATTGATAACGGCAAGTTCTTGTTATAAGTAAAAAAGGCTAACGCTAATGCTGCTACTGCGTAAATAGACCAAGCGCTGATCCCCCAGTGGAACACACTACCCGCCATCGCTAGTTGCTTAGCTTCCGGCGTCAGAGCCTCTACATTAAAAGGCGTCCCAAACCAGTTAGTGAAATAAGCCGTTGGCTCTGCAACGCCAAAAAACATGATACCGCTAGCAATACCTGCTGCAAATAACATTGAACTCCATGACAATGTTGAATGCTCAGGCTTTGCCTCTTTACCACCGATACGAATTTTACCTAGCGGTGAAAGCATTAAGAATATACAAAAAACTGCGAACGTATTAACAGCCCACATAAAGTAGCTATCAAACTGCTCCATAATACCGTTTCGCGTATTATTTAATGCAGTTTTTGCTGTCGCAGGATCGACAACTAACATCACAGCAATAAATAGCAAAATTAATATCGCACTAATTCCAAACACCGGTTTGTGAATATCAAAACCCCAGCGCTGAATATTATCTTGTCCAACTTGATAATCCGTCGTTTCTATACTGTATTTACTACTTACTTTATCCGTCGAAGTATTCAAAAAATCCTACCTTGTTATGTAAACCTAATAATATTTATTTAGAGCACTAAACAATATTTCGCCGCAACCATAACAACAGAGAGGATAAACAACAAACAATAACAGCAAAAATGGGTTATAAATTACATAAAACTGACAAATAGCAGTGTCTTATTATTTTTTACACGAAGTATTTATTGTGCAAATAAATCATGACGATGACGGTTAACAAGAACACAGTGGTTTACAGCCCATTCATTATTGAATAGGCAATGATTTACTGTGCTGTATTTAAGGTTAAGTGGATATACACCCATTAACGCCCAGCAATGAATACGGGGGTTCTACTCTGCATTAACTTGAAATGACACAAGCCAACACCTACTCCCCATATAGCCGCACTGATCCCTAACAAATGAATGCCTGATAAAGTTATCAATAAAGTAAGTATCGCTGACTCTCGGTATTCATCGGCAGAAAATGCATTAAACAAGCAGCTAATTAAGGTAGTTAATAAAGCAAAGCCAGCAAGAATATCGGCTAATCCCTCAGGTAAAGATACGAAAATAGCGACCACAATTGATGCCCAAATACCCACTAACATATAAAATCCACCAGCACAGATAGCAGCTTTGTAGCGATCACTATGCTTACCATCAATATCGTCATTCATACAAATAGCGGCACTTATTGCCGCAAGGTTCAACGTGAAGATCCCACAAGGTGCAGCAATCATATTCACTAAACCTGTTCCTAAAAATACTGGGCGAACGGGTACTTTAAATTGAAAATTTTGAAGTACAGCAAAACCTGCAATATTTTGTGACAGCATAGTTATTAGATATAAAGGAATAGCGATATTAATGATCGGTTGAAAATGAAAACTCGGCGTTAACCAATAGAATGTTGGCATTGCCATATGGATTGCAGCGGTATTTAAGGTATTGGAATACAGCGCAATGCCTACAGAAGCAAGTAACGTCAGCAACATCGAATATCGAGCCATAAATCGTTTCGTGATTATATACACACTAAACAACACCAAAAACATGATTGGATGAGTGTCTATTTGCGTGAATCCACTTAAACAAATAGGCAATATGACGCCACACAATAACGCTGAAGTTATTGGCGATGGGATACGTTGCAACGCCAAAGCAAGTGGACGAATTAACCCAGAAATAAAGGTCAATAAACCACATACAATAAATGCGCCAATAACATCTGCCGCGCTGTACCCCTGCACAGCTGTGATCAAAAAAGCAGCACCGGGAGTAGACCATGCTGTTAATACTGGTACTTTGAAATAAAAAGAATAGCCGATAGTGGTTATGCCCATAATTAACCCCAAAGCGAACAACCAGCTATTAATCTGCCACTGGGCTAACCCCATTTCTGTTAAGGCATGAATAACTAAAATAACAGACGAGGTGTAACCGACTAAAACAGCAATTGTTCCAGCTGAAATATGACTTAAATTAAATCTCAGATCGTTCATTTTCTACTCCTTAGAACAATGCTATCATGTGCGTTATAGCGCACGATACAGATAGGTTTATTTGTACGTTATAGCGCACAGACGGAACCTTATCATTGTGCGTTATAGCGCACAACAGGAAAATTGATGAACGAAGACATTTTTAAAGCCAGAATATCTAAACATTTAAAAGCATTGCGTGAGAAACAAAAACTTAGCCTAGATGCAACATCAAAGTTAACGGGTGTATCCAAAGCCATGCTTGGACAAATAGAGCGTAAAGAATCTAGCCCAACCGTGGCAACCTTGTGGAAGATATCGAGTGGTTTGAATTCATCATTCACTGCTTTTTTTAGTGATCAAAATGATACTGATGGACGGATCTTTCCAGCCGATATCGATATGCATGTGAAGACGTTAATCGCTTATGATCCTACGGTTAAATTTGAGATGTTCGAAATCACACTAACCCACTTTCATACCCAACATTCGTCACCACACAAGGTTGGAACCATTGAGCATTCTGTTGTTACTGAGGGAGAGTTAGGCGTGTATGTTGATGATAAATGGCACTATTTATCCAAAGGTGAAAGTATTCGATTTGAGGCAGATAAACCTCATGACTATCGCGCAGTGACAGAAACCGTTATATTTCATAACATCGTTTCTTACTCAACAGTCATGCATGAAGACTAGATTTATATTCATATAAAAAGAGAGTAAACAGTTGTTCACTCTCTCCTAAACACTTCATTGCCCAATTATTAGCTTAACTAGCAGCTTGTAAGTATTTATCACGCACGAGATCATGCATTTGTTTTACAGCCATTAAAGATAACCAAACCAACTCATAGGCTGCTTGCTCATTAGTCGGTTTATCTGAAGTCATTGGTATATTTGTTTCATCAAAATAGGGAAGCTCAATGACTTTTTCACCTTGAATGCTTGAAATCAAAGCGTCCATTGCACGATTAATCGTCCCTTCCCAATCCGTTAGACTATGTATTGTGGTTCCATTTCTCGCAAGAGGAATAAGTAAGCATAGATAGTGAGACAGCAAACGATAATGACTAAGCATCTCTTCATAGTATTGAGGATCACGGCGTGTGAAACGAGGCTCATTCTGCATCTCATTATAAATCAGCTCCAGTCCCCGCTCTTTGGACATCATCTCCAAACGTTGTTTACCAAATTGAGTGGGCTCAATCTTATTACTTTCAGATTGAAGTTCCTCATAACACATTAAGAATAAGGTTTTAGATGCTTGAAGTGCTTTAATCGATTGAGCGTGGATCTCTTTTCCTCTCCATTGTGGCCAAAGTAAGCTGTAGCCCACTAATACTAAAGAGCACCCAATAAGGTTATCTATCATTCGAGGAACAACAATATCAATGCCACTGTTAGCGATAACTTGAAACACCAACACCAACATCGCTGTAATACAACCGACCGCAAGTGCATAATTTTTAAGTATATTAAACATCGCAACTGTCAGTAGTATGGTTAACAGTATATAAACTTGTAGATCAGAGATACCAAGGAAAATCAACCCAGTCGCAAATAATAAACCTGAGCCTGTACCAAGCCATCTTTGCCATATTTTACTTCTGATCGATGAAAAACTCGGTTGGATAACCATTATAATTGAAATAAATACCCACTCTGGATGCGCTAAATGAAATGAGTCAGCAATAAAAGCACCCAAGGTGAAAATCATCGAGAAACGCGCTACATGTCGCCATATTGGATTATTTTTCTTTGGCCAATGCCAAGCTAATTCAAAAGGTTGAATTTCAATTTGTCTTTCGAACGTTGGTTGTTCAAGTTCAATACGACGAGAGAGGTATTTAATACTTGCCGCCCAGTAACGAAACCGTGTTTGATGATTTAACTCTGCTTGAACTGCCTCTATTAATTGATCTGCAATGGCAATACACGATTCTGCAGGGAGTATAACTTGTGTATGTTGAAGCGCTTTCGCTTTACACAATAACCTCTGCTGACAATTTTCACTCCATTTCAACAACAGATTACGTTTCTCTTTATCATGTTGAAACTGACTGATCAGATCTTTATTTCTGGTATGGCAACTTATCAAACCTTCAAAAATGTCAGCGGCAATAAATAACTCTTGTTTTAAAGAATTTACATCGTTTTTTGATAATAGAAATGACTCTGATTGAACGGCTTGCTCAAACAATTCAATCAATTGATATTTGGTTTCTATTGCTTTTTTCTCGATATCTTCACCCAATAAAAACTGGGTTCGGTGTTTAAAAAACGCATTAAGCTGATCGTAAATAGCAATTAAACCGACTTTTAGCGCATAGTGTTTCCATAATGCAAACCAAGCCCAACTGAATAAAGCAAAACCTAATGGACCTAAAACCAGCATCAAATAGGAATACATGTCAGCTTTTGAGTTATGCAGTGACAAGGCCATAACAGTAATCAATAAACTAGAGATACCCAACCGCCCCCAAAACGGACCATTAAGGGCACAGCCTGCCGCTAATATCGATAACACCCCATAAATAACCCACAATGGAATAGCACAAGTAAGCATAAAATAAGACAATAACAACGCACTAATCCACACCACTGATGAGATCAAAAAACGCGCCCAACGTCTCGGTCCTGCAATATCTAACCCACTAATTAAAGCGGCTGGTAATGTCATTAATGCCGTCATTGCATAATTGACTTGTCCAGAAATTAGACCAACTAAAATAATCAATAACATTGCACTGAATGCACGAAAACCAAAGTTAACTGAGGGGGTATACCAGATATTACGGACGACGGAAGAGAGCATTAACACACCAGAACATATCACTTACATGATTGATTAATCTATCATGATTATGTCGTTAAAACGATATCGCATATGTAGACTTGTTTACCTATTTACAACCATAAAAAACAATAGCTATATATAAAAATAGCCCTACCTTTATTATGTTTTTATAAAGTATAGGGCTCTAGGTTTAACCACTCTATGCAGTTATTTTAATCGGGGATAATAACTTACAGTTAAGGTTATAACTTTCGACCCAAGCGTTTCTCGACTTGCTTTTTCTCCCATTCAGGACCGAAAATATTAAGGACTTCAAACGCACTAAGCGCATGGCTCACAATACCAATCCCCCAGCCCAGTGCAGGCCATACCGCCCACCAATAACTAGGGCTCGTAAAGTAATTAATTACGAAGAGTGCACTTATGACTAATACGTACGTAGTTAGATTCGAATAAAATCCTTTAATACCTTTAACATAGTTAAGCGCTTTTTTTTCGTCTTCTGTGACACTGATTTCTTTATTCATTGGCGGCTCCATTTGAAGGTCTGATACTTGTATTTCAAACACAGCAGCTAAAGATTTGAGTGATTCTAGCCCCGCTTTTTGTCCTTGCTCAATACGTTGAATCGTACGAATACTTAATCCACTTAATTGAGAAAGTTGCTCTTGAGACCAACCACGTTGTAATCGTAATTTTCGAATAATCATTACAAATCCTTTTTGCTACTTTCCGCCAAAGCCTAACGATATCTTATCAAAAACATCACGTCACAAGCCTGACATAAACACGACAACCTTTATTTATCAGCAAGTTAAAATTACCAATGAAATAAAATAATTTTTCTTCACAGCTAATTTGACGTTTTTGACACGCAACTAACCGTTATCAATAATACCTATTTTAAAGTCTTCATTAACAAGTTCACTCCCAAAGACTCTGCTTACATCACTCTTTCCAACTTTCGTGAAATAGCTCGTATTATTATGTAAAAGTGTAACACTCAAGTATGCACTCATATACGATGTCTACTAACACAAGAAAGTCGAAAACTTAACAAGGAATCGTTATGAGATTGGCATGTATCCTCATGTTCACACTATTAATTTCAGGGTGTATTAACAGAGATGAAATTTACGCTAACCCACCTGCTAAATTAACAGAGAGCATTAATGCTATTCTTCCCGCAGCGACAGAATATGTAAAACAACAAGAGAAAATCGCGCAAGAAAAAGGTCAACCACTGAATGAGCAAGCATTAGCTATTGCCAAACGTATCGGTATTAAACACCCAGAAAAAGTGCATGTTTACTACAGCAACACACTTCCATTCCCTACAGATCCAACATTAGCACAATTAGCCAAAAAATCCGGTTATGCGGGCCCTAACATGGCGGGATACACCTATGGATATGGTATTTGGATAAAAAATAAAGAACGAGATAATCGCGAGCTATTAGCCCATGAACTGATTCATGTTCGTCAATTTGAGCAACGCGGTGTACAAGAGCAAATTCGTCAGTACTTGATGCAAATTTATATCTACGGTTACAACAGCACACCTTTAGAGATCGAAGCATACAGTGAAGCGAAAAATTATATTTAGTTTCAACTCCCGCGATCAAAGACAATATCAGGAAGCCAACCATTAGGCTTCCTATTCATCTTTATCAAATTAATGACTCAACACATCCACATTTTTGCTTTATTCAGCGAGATACCGTTACTCTGTAACATACGGTAGAATAAACAAATTACAGAATGTAGACGTATAGAGATCAGCACAACATGAAACGTATTCCAACCAACATTATTACTGGCTTTTTAGGTGCTGGTAAAACAACTGCGATTCTTTCTCTTCTTGCTCGTAAACCTGAAAATGAAAAATGGGCAATTCTTATTAATGAGTTTGGCAATGTTGGCGTCGATGGCGCAATTCTCGAACAACAAGGCGCCATTATCAAAGAAGTTCCTGGTGGCTGCATGTGCTGTGTTGCTGGATTACCCATGTCTGTTGGTATTAATGCCCTACTGGCGCAAAAACCTGATCGCTTACTGTTAGAGCCAACAGGATTAGGTCATCCAAAGGAAGTGATCAACAAGCTAACTTCTGGCATGTATGCAGATTACGTCGATTTACGTGCCACCATCACCCTTGTTGACCCTCGTCACTTTGCTGATAGCTTCTATACTGATAATGAAAACTTCCAAGATCAGCTTGCTCTTGCCGACGTTGTCGTTGCTAACAAGATCGACCAATGTGATGACTACGATCTTTTCACTTTCCAATCAGCGATTGATCAAGCAGAGCCAAAGAAAGCCTTAATCGGTGAGGTAGAACTCGGTAAACTAGAACTAGAGTGGCTTGATATTCCACGTATTGATCGTGCTGCACAACATAGCCATCACCATCATCACGATGATCACCACCATGATATCGCCCCAGAGCCAGAGATTGAGCTATTACCAGGGCAGCAATTCATTCGTAAAGAAAACCACGGTCAAGGATTCCACAGTTGCGGTTGGTTCTTTGCCGCCGATCAACATTTTGAATTTTCAAAGCTTTTCAGTCTATTCTCAAGCTTAAATGCGAACCGTGTAAAGGCTGTCGTAAATACTGAAAATGGTTGTTTTGCCTTTAATGTTGTCAACCAAGTGGTATCGGTTAACGAACTATCACTCGAAGGTTTTGAATCCCGTATTGAAGTGATTGATAATGAAGTTTTACCTTGGGATGAGCTTGAACACATTCTTTGCTCTATTATTTTGCCTTAAGCAAACACCATCAGGATCACTCATCAAACAAGCAAGGTTTAATTGGTTTGACCTACTAGAGTAATAGCAGGAATAAACGATAAAAAAATGCTAATTTATTAAATGGAACTTATAAAAACACAAGGGAGCACACATGCTAAACCCTAGCACTGCAAAAGCAGTCATCGATCATGCGCTATTTTTAGGTGCCGATTTTGCCGAACTCTTTGTTGAACATCACCAATCTAACTCTGTGCAGTTAATTTCAGGTGAAATCGATAAAATCAACTCAGGGATCGACTTTGGTATTGGTATTCGTCTATTTTTCGGATTTAAAGTTCTGTACGGCTACACCAACAGCACAGACGAAGAAGAGTTGAAACGCGTTACTAGCCTACTGGCAGCAAAAGATAAACGTGAACAAATTTTATCTGCTGGAAGTTTGAATTTAAACCGATTTTCCAATAAACACAGTTGCCAGTTACCATTAAGCCAAGACGCTAATATGGCAGCAAAAATTGCGTTTCTTCGCCAAGCAGATGAAGCGGCTCGCGCTGAAAATGAAAAAATTAGTCAGTTCATCGGTAACATTGCTCAACGTGAACAACAGATTGAAATCTTCAACTCTGAAGGTTTGCACATTGGGGATACTCGTCATTATACCCGTATTTCTGCTAATGCCGTCGCGCAAAATGGTAGCGAACAATCCACTGGCTATGAAGCGCCTGGCGCATTCACAGGTTGGGAATTTAATAGCAAGGTCAATCCAGAGCAGTTAGGTCAAGGTGTGGCTAAACAAGCGATGGTTAAACTGTTTGCTGATGCTTGTCCGTCTGGTGAAATGCCAGTGATCATCGGTAATGGTTTTGGCGGGGTGATCTTCCACGAAGCGTGTGGTCACTTGCTTGAAACCACCTCCGTTGCGAAAAAAGCCTCTGTTTTCTACGATAAAATGGGCGAAACCATTGCTAATTCAGTCGTGAACGCAGTGGATGATGGCACGATGGTAAACGAATGGGGCTCTATCAATATTGATGATGAAGGCATGGAAACCCAACGCACTCAGCTCATTAAAGACGGTAAACTGACTAGCTTTATGGTTGATCGTATGGGTGGTATGAAAACAGGCTTTGCTCGTACAGGCTCTGGTCGTCGTCAATCCTATAAATTTGCGCCAACTTCACGTATGCGTAATACCTTTATCGAACCCGGCGATAGCAGTCTTGACGATATGCTAGCGGGTGTTGAGCGCGGTATTTACGCTAAGAAAATGGGGGGTGGTTCAGTTCAACCCGGTACAGGTGAGTTTAACTTTGCAGTGCAGGAAGCCTACCTTGTTGAAAACGGTAAAATCACTAAACCTTTAAAATCTGCAACTCTAATTAGTACTGGTCCTAAAGTATTAAAAGAAATCAGCATGGTTGGTAATGATTTTGCCCTTGCGGCAGGTATGTGTGGTTCTGTCAGTGGTTCAGTACCAACAACTGTGGGTCAAGCTGCATTGAAAGTTGATAATATTCTTGTGGGAGGTGGTAACTAATGGCTGATCAAAATAAATTACAGCAGGCCATCGACCATGTGCTTGAGCGTGTAACTCAAAAAGGCGCGAGTGCCGATGTGATTGCTAATCGTAGCAATAACTTCTCGCTTAAAGCCAATAATGGCGAGCTCGATGAATACAAGGTAACGTCAGGACAAGTGATTGGCGTCCGCGTGGTAAAAGATCAGCGTATTGCCACCAGCTATTCTGAGTCATTAGATCCAACGAGCCTTGATCTAATGGTTGATAACGCGCTATTGAACGCCGAATATTCACAGCAAGATCCACATCAAACCATTAGCTGTATTGATAGTAAAATCAGCACAGATTTAAGTGAGATTTATCAAGATGATGATGGCGATGTAGATCAAAAGATCGCTCTAGCTCTATCACTAGAGCAAGGCGTAGTAAACAAACCAGACGCTAAAAGCGCGCCATATAATGGCTTTGCTGAATCAGACGCCCATGTGATTTTAGCCAATACTCAAGGTACGCTTTGCCATCACAGTGAGCGTTCGACCTACTGTTATGCTTACAGCTTAATTGAAAAAGACGGCAAGCAAGCGATGCATGGCGGTATGTCATCAGGTCGTAAGTTCAGTGAGTTAGATGCTAACTTCTGTATTAACTATGGCTATGACATGGCAAAAGCCCTACTCGATGGTACACCTATCGCTACCAAACAATACTCTGTCATTTTCACCCTAAGCTCACTTAGTAGCTTATTCGGTGCATTTGGAATGTGTACTTCTGGTCAAGCTGCAATGAAAGGCATTAACCCTTGGCGTGATGCGATTGGTAGCCAAGTGGCGAGTCCACTTATTACCATCACTGACAAAGCTTATATTGAAGGCGGTTTTTCTATTAAAGCCTTTGATAGCGAAGGTTTTGCCACTCGCGATACTGTTCTAGTCGGTGAAGGTCAACTAAATAGCTTGCTGCACAATAGCCATACCGCGAGTTACTTCGGGATCGACAACACCGCGAATGCATCACGTTCGGCAAAAGGTGGATTAGGTGTTGGCTCTCGTCACACGGTTATTTCTGAAGGTGTGAACAGCATTGCTGAAACCACTGCAGGTGAATATGTAGAGCTTGTTGAATTGCAAGGTGTTCACTCTGGCGCCGATGCTATCAGTGGTGATTTCTCATTTGGTGCGAGTGGTTTCTTATGCCGTGATGGTCAACGTATTCAAGCAGTACGTGGTATTACGGTAGCAGGTAACTTCTACCAAATGCTCAAAGAAATAGACGCGGTAAGTAATGTATTAGAACACGATTACAATCGAAGCTTCTATGCGCCCAAAATCCGTTTTGCTCGCCTAAATATTGCTGGTAAGTAAATAAACTGATAAAACCTTGCGACTGTTTACTTGTTCAAATAAGTTATTCAGACGCAGGGTTTTATTTTATCTAATTATAAATATTAGCCTTTCCCCTAACCTATCAGCTTTGTAGTGCTTACTTATAGCGTAACTCTTAATGCTATTGGCACTGATTACTTACTTAAGATCTTTTGGACTTCAAACATGTTAGATAGGTGTCCGCTACTTTAAGTCTTTGTTGCCAACAAAACCCCACAGGTTGCTAAAAAGCCACCAGAGAACTTGTTAAGTAACTTTTTCACTTTCTTTCCCTCAAATACAAAACTTACCCTTGACGTAATACAAGCATAGAGACTTAGTGCCCCACCGACAGATATCGTCGAAATCATAAAAATAATAATAACGTCTGATAGTGAAGTTGACTGTAGATCTATAAACGCGGGAAAGAACCCCATATAAAACAATATCGCTTTGGGGTTAGATAAAGTCATTAACATACCAACAGCCACACTTGAAGTTTTTATCCCTTTATCATGAACTCGTGTTGATGTTACAGAAACATCAGAAGTCCATGTGACATAAGCCAACCAAAAGAGATAGGTAATTCCTACATATTTTATGACGATAGCAAACTCACCCATAACGTTTGCAACCACAGATAGACCCGACAAAGCTAGAAAGATAAAGATGTAATCAGCCAGTACCACTCCGAGCACAACTAATAAGCCTTGTTTCCAACCATAAGTAAGAGATCTCGATATAACAGCGAGCACACTTGGTCCCGGAATAGCGGCAGATAGAAGCATCGCAAGAAATAGTGCAATACCCGTTGCTATAGACATAAACCATCCTTTGATTTAACGCCTTACTAAATGGCGAGCAATAGTGGAAATAACAATATCACTCAGCGTATTTTATGAACAACAACTTACCTATCTCGTATTGCATGGTAAACACCCTATAACGATTGATGTTTATAGTCGTGCGTTGCCTCTCATTATGTATCCACTTGATAAATCGCCTTATACATTAGCCGAAAAGATCTTAAACAACATTTTCGGGAACAGTGTGGGTTACGCGCTACATATCCTTAACTTTTATAAGCACTGAGATGTGTTCAAAAAGTGAACCAGTATTCTCTACCTTGCTTATTCATTGCGATGACCGTACTTTGAACATCATTAGTTACTTTATGAATATTTGACTAACTGAATGCACAAGAAATAGGATATACAAGTAGATTAAAATCATGTTCAATTTTAATAAATTTTCCTTAATGAGTAAGAGCAATCAAAATGTCTAATGTCGTTCAATTCTCTGCATTCAGTGGTAATAAGAAAAATAGCGCGGCTTCACCCTCCACATCACCTAGCCCTAAAGCATTAAGGGAAGAAGCCGCACTAAAACAAGACAATTGCTGCTACTTTTGTGGCACTCAAAAAGATCCCAAAGAGCTAAACTGGCTGAATAAAGTAGGCTTTAAACAAAAAACGCATGTTGTTTGCGGTACGTGTAGCTCTGAAGCTAAATCAAGATCAATGGATGAGCTACGCATCATTCTTGCGCTTAAAGCAATGGATTTTAGAACAATTAAACTCAAACAGTTTCTGGAATTAAGAGAAAAAGGCGTTCAAATAGATGGAGTTCGCGACTACAAATTCTACTTTGAAACCATTAATTAATCACATAGCGCATCGCTTTTAACAACATCGATTAACGGGTTTTATTTATTCCATTTTTTGTTTTTTAGATATTGTAAATATCACGTTCATAATCAATTCAATTGTTCTATGTTATTTGCAGCTTATCAAAATGAGATAATAAAAAATGAAGGATTATTTTAATACCCATTACCCTGATGTTGAGTACCTTCGCCGTAAGGCAAAATTCAACTTACCTAAGTTTGCATTTGAATATGTCGATGGCGGCTGCAACATTGAAATGGGACTCAAACGCAATACTCATGATATTCGCCAAATTGAGCTAATCCCCTATTATCTTCGTGATTACAATTCGATTTCTTTAAAAACCACCCTGTTTGGCGAAACGTATGATGCGCCATTTGGTATCAGCCCTGTGGGTTTACAAGGTTTGATTTGGCCAAATGCACCTGAAATATTGGCGCAAGCCGCTTTTGAACAAAATGTACCTTTTATTCTTAGTACTGTTTCAACCTCTCCGATTGAGAAGATTGCCGATATCACAGAAGGTAAAGCATGGTTCCAGCTCTATCACCCTGTTGATGACAAGATTACAGATGACTTACTTAAACGCTGTGAAGATGCTGGGATCAAAACATTAGTATTGCTTTCTGATGTCCCTACTTTTGCTTATCGCCCTAAAGAAATCCGTAATGGTTTAGCTATGCCGCCCAAAATGACATGGCAAAACATTGTCGAAATAATGTTGTCACCCAAATGGGCATTAGCCACGTTGAAAAAAGGACAGCCTCAGTTCGAAACTTTATCTAAATATATGTCAGGCTCAATGAACATGCACCATCTCGCATTATTCATGGATAAAACCTTTAATGGTCGCTTAAGTGAAGATAAAGTCGCACGTTTACGTGACAAGTGGAAAGGCAACCTAGTATTAAAAGGCTTATCAACAGTTGAAGACAGTCAAAAAGCCATTGCGCTTGGCTTAGACGGCATCATTATCTCAAACCATGGTGGTCGACAATTAGATGCAGGGCCTTCTACTATTAGTAAATCCATTGAAATTATGGATAAATGCAAAGGTCAAATTACGATTATGATGGATAGTGGTATTCGTGACGGAGCTGATATTGCTCGTACACTCTCAACAGGAATTGAGTTTGCCTTTCTTGGTCGCAGTTTTATGTATGGTGTTGGTGCGTTGGGTATTAACGGTGGTCATCACACTATTAATATGTTGAAAAGACAACTACAACAAGTGATGGAACAATGTTGTTGTGAATCAGTCAGTAGCCTTACTGATCATATTGCCAAACGTAACCCTTTTACGTTGGATTAAGGCACTGTCTGTACTCATGGATTGTGGGTGCAGGCAGTTTAAAAAACCAACAGTGTTATAGCTAATCTTTTGATTATTCAATAACTTTACTTTAGTTAAAACAGTAATACCATAATAAATACAAAAGGTTACTTATATATTTAAATTATACCTACAGGGTAAACTGCGCTAAGATAGAAAAAAATATAAGATCAAATTACTGTTATGAACCTTACTGCCATCTCTACTCTTCTTATTGAAAATAAGATTTTCGCCAATCCTCGTCGTATTGCTCTACTCAATGCCATCCACCAAACAGGTTCGATAAGCAAAGGAGCAAAACTTGCAGGTATTAGTTATAAAGCCGCTTTTGATGCCGTTAAGGATATGAATATTCTTGCTGGCTCTGCACTTGTAACAAGTGAAAAAGGCGGTAAAGGTGGCGGTGGCGCGGAGCTCACGCGATTTGGTTTACGTTTAGTCCAAATGTATGAACTGCTAAATCAAATTCAAGATATGGGCTTAAAAGCCTTAAATGATGAAAGCGCGCCATTAGATAGTTTGTTGGGTATCATGTCTCGTTTTTCATTACAGACAAGTGCGAGAAATCAATTCTTTGGGCACATTAGTTCTATCGAACGTCATAGCTTGCATGATCGCGTTACGATTACACTTACCGACACCCATAATATCTATGCCACGATCACCCATGGCAGTACGGTAAAACTTCAATTGGAAAAAAACAAAGATGTCGTCGCTCTGATTAAAGGCCCAGCGATTACAGTTTGTAGTGAAGAAAATATGATCCACGGAAAACGTGATCGTTTTGATAACCAATTATTAGGCACGATAACGTCAATTCAGCAAGATACGAAATCAACCGAAGTTACTATCGCATTAAATGATGATATTACCGTCTGTGCATTAGTAGACAATCTAGATCTAATAGAAGAAAACCTTCGTATCGGTATGTCTATTTATGCCCTATTTAAGTCAAATCAAGTCACTATCGCAACAATGTGCTAACAGGTTTATGGAATATCAACAAAGCCACTGTGATCATGCTTTATATTTAATTGATCAGAAAAAGACTGATACTCTTGGTATTGTTTATTGATCAAGGCCGCCCCACCACAAACCATTAATATAAGCGCTAAACGGCTTAACCAAATATTTTCTTTCTGCATTGAATAAAACAATAAAATAACAGCTAGAAGTAATAGCACTACACTCTCAACACTTATATTTTGTATAAAAAAGGTGACCACGACATCAATCCTAAAAGCATAAGTCGACGCAGTTTAATGCTTTTCAAGTGGAAAGCATTGAAAATATTAGCAAAACCCTAATATTTCACACAACTCTGACAATTAAGTGTAAAAACATCACTATTCCAGCAATAGTGATGTTTATTCAATCGCAGTAATTGTTCAAAATTCAATCCATCTTGTTTTGATGTCTATTTAGTAATGCATATTCTACGCTTTTCTCGTTCCAGAAACACATTGCAACAAGGCAAAATACTCCCTCGTCTAAATGAGGTAGGAAGATGAATTATGTATTGCCTCTATATCACTAGCCCACCATCGATTTTCAATGTTTGACCAGTAATGAAGCTTGAATTATCACTCGCTAAAAATAGCACACCATTTGCAATATCTTGCGCCAGCCCCATACGTTTTAGCGGCGTTTTAGACACCATATAATCAATCACTTTTTCAGGTAAATCGACTGTCATTGGTGTTTCAATAAAACCAGGCGCAACACAATTAGCACGTACTTTTGCCCCTTTACGTGCAAACTCTTTTGACCATGATTTTGTCATTGCAATCACGCCAGCTTTTGTCGCTGCATAGTTGGTTTGACCAATATTACCGTCTGTACCAACCACCGATGACATTGTGATAATAGAACCCGAACCAGAAGCCATCATTAACGGAGCAACGACTTGTGTCATGTTAAATACACCTTTCAAATTGACATCAATGACAAGATCCCAATCATTCTCGGACATATTTTCAATTAAGTTATCCCGTGTGATACCTGCGTTATTCACTAATACATCAATGGTTCCATACTGTTGTGCGATTTTTGTGATCGTCTCTGATACATTAGCTCTATCGCATACATTTAATTCAAGTGCAGTTACATTAGGAAATTGTTGCTCTAAATCGGCCATGGCGCCAAAATTCATATCACAAACATATACATGCTTTGCGCCTTGGTTAGCAAAGGTTTCGACAATACAGCGACCAATACCTTGAGCACCACCAGTTACAAGGCAAACCTTATCCGTTAGCATTTTTACTACCCCTCTTAAAAAGACATATTTACTCTATATACTTATTATTACACCCAATACATAAGCTCTAATCTTTACGGCTTAACTTAATAATAGGTAACCTGTCCTCAGCGTGCAGTTGCATTAAAGCAATTCACTCTTGCAAATAATCAAATAACGTTCCACATATAAGAAAAAGACACAATTACCGTGAAGATAGCTTTAAATCATAAACTATAACGTTACTATTTACATTTGATACTCCGGAACGTTATTAATAATGCAAGGAATGCGAATGTTAGACAAAATTGTTTTTTTTCTTCATGTCGTACGCTGCAATTCAGTGACTGATGCTGCAAAACAATATGGTATATCACCGTCTGCTGGTAGTCGCTGGCTCACAGAGCTTGAAGAAAACATGGGAGTTAGCCTTGTTAAACGTACCACGCGAAAAATCACACCAACACAAGCTGGCAGATTACTATTTAAACAATTTAGCCACATCAATAATCAAATAACCGATGCCATTAATGAAATACAAAATTTAGGCAATGATGATATTGGTACAATAAAAATTGCTAGTACCCCTTTGTTTGCTAAGCATTTTTTGAGTAAAATTATTGGTGAATATATCAGTAATAACCCTACTATTAATTTTGTTGTGATCGAAACAGCGTTTGAAGTGGATAATGTCCACGATGTCGATTTTGCCATTCGAGCAAATGCAACTTACCGCGGTTTTCAAAACAAAGACAGTTTACTGGTTAAACGTTCTCTTTTCAGTGAACCGTTAAAAGCCTGTTGTTCGCCAAGTTATATTCAACGCTATGGAGAGCCAATAATACCCCATGATCTAAAAAAGCATTTGTGCCTATTTGCAACAACATTAGTCGGTGGAAACAAGTGGATCTTTGAACAACATGGTGAATATAACTCTGTTCAAATACCTAGATCGGTAGAAGTAGACGACAGTGAAATTTTAAAAAATATCGCCCTAGCCGGTGGAGGGATTGCTTACCTGCCTTACAGTTTGATTAAACACGATCTTCAAGAAGATCGGTTAGTCACGGTATTAAACAATTATGTTAGTAGCGAATTTGAACTGAGTTTGTATTATAAACCAAGAAAATATATGCCAGTGCGATGCGCTAATTTCAAAGATTATCTATTACAACGTGTAAAAGAACTTAACCTCGAGCGTCAAAGCCCTAAACAAAACTAGAAGCCTTACAGCGTATGCTACATATTGATTTATCATCAAATGTATACACACAGTAAGGCTTCAAGAAAAACGGTTATTTATAACTGATTATCAATCGTTAACACCTAAAGTATTTCAACTGTTCGCTTTGCTTTTCAGCAAGATCAGATAACTCTTCACTTGCAACCGTACACTGGCTTAAACCTGATGCATTTTGTCGAATGATATGATGAATATTCTCAATACTATTACTGATATCCATTGTGACTTGTAACTGCTCTTCAGAAGCGGTTGAAACATGGGTATTCATATCACTATTCATTGAAATAGCCGCAGTGATGCCCTCTAGCGCTTCATTTGCTTTAAAAGCAACTAATTTATTGCTTTCTAATGTATCAATTGCAGATTGCATACGCTCATTTGCTGAGGTCGATTGCTCTTGCAGACGCTCTATAATCTGCTGTGTTTCTTTTGTTGATGCTTGTGTTCTTGCTGCTAACTGACGAACTTCATCAGCCACCACGGCAAAACCGCGACCACTTTCTCCTGCGCGTGCGGCTTCTATCGCAGCATTAAGTGCCAATAGATTAGTCTGTTCTGAGATGCCTTGTATCGAGTCAATAACTTGGCTAATTTGCGCCGATTGTACTTTTAGTTGCGCAACAACATCAGCGGCCTCCACTAATGATTCAGCCATTTCTTCATTTGCTTGTTGGTTGTTAGAGAACAAATCAAGGCTCTTATTAGCCAACTCACTGGCACTTTTTGAATTTTCATCAGATTTTTGTGCAGCTTGAGTAACTTCTTGTGCCGTTGTTGTTAATTGATCGATTGCTGTTACCACTTGCTCAATCTCAATCACTTGGTTATTTGCGTGAGTCTCAGAATCTTTCATCACAATTGATAATTCAGTCGATGAGGCTGCGACATTACGACCAACATCATTTAATACCGCCACAGTTGAACGCAATTTAACAATCATGCGATTTAAATTACGTGCCAATTCACCCACTTCATTAGAGCCGTCAACGGTGATTTCATCTTTCAAGTTACCATCAGCTATTTTCTGCATTGCACGTTGCAAATCAGTAATTGGCTTAACAATCATTGAACCAATGACTAAACAAATAATAATAGCGATTATCAATGTAATGATAAATTCATAACCAATCGCATTTATTGTTTGTCCGTGCTCTTTCTTTTGCTGGGTAATATAAGCATCTGCGGTTAAATTTACACGCTTATCCAACGCATCAATTGCTGAAATCATGTCATCACCTAATTGGCGATATTTAACAATATATTTTTGATATTCAGAGTCGGTTATTTGACCGGAATGCCTAAGATCAAGCACTTCTAACATTGTGTCTCGGCTAAAGCTAATATAGCTGATCATTAATGTTCGAAATGCTTCTAATTCTTGGTTTATTTCAGGTATTTTTTGCAATTTTGCAATCGCATTTTTGTTACTTAACTCGCTACTATCAAGAGACTTGGATAACCGTGATAATAAATCTTTATCATAAAGCGCATAAATTGCACTTACTCTCATTGCGTAACTATTGCTAATTAAACTCGCGGTACTATCTTTAGCTTCAACAACTAATTGTGTTGTTGCGTTCATTTTATCAACACTTTCTATAAGGTTATTTCGCCCTAGCATTAGTCCAATAAATAATAAAACAGCCATAAATATAACAGGAATAACTAACTGCAGCTTTATTGATATATCCTTAAGTAAAAACATTAACAACTATCTCCATGTTGTTTGTATTCGTTTTTTATTTCTCGCATCATAAACAGTATTAAATAAATATATCAATAATTTTATTGATATATTTATAAAAAATAATGAATTACTAAAAATCAAGTGAAATCATACGGTTAATTTTCATTCTTTATTTATTCAATCTTATGCATGTTATTTATTCATTATTTAAAAAAATAAACAATCATGCTTTAAATAATTATTTATTTTATTAATCGATGTGATATTTGAGCAATATCAGATATTAAATCTTCATTCACATTACACACAGTATATTAATCTTAATTTACTACATTTCATCCAGCATTTTTTACTTGATGTAGAAATATTTACTCACATTTAGGGAATAACCAACCAAACTAAATACCTAAAAAACACCAGTGTATACCAATAAAGCCTTCACTCTTTTTAAAAAGAGATTATGATTAACAAAGCAAATCGCACAAACGACGATATTTAATACACTATGAATTTATACAACGTACTTCTCCGTTACCCTACTTTACGGACTTTGCTCAACTTTAGAACCAACATCGCTGCATTTAGCTTCATTACTTGCTCAGTACCTTTGTTCCTTATGGGTCATGTAACCATGGGGATTGCATTTTCTCTGGGTAGTATTAGCTGTGGCTTTGCTGATACGTCTAGTGTGACAAAATATCGCATTCTTGATTTTTGTATCGCTATTCCTGTTTTCTTTCTTATCAGCCTAGGAACTGAAGCTGTTTTCCCACATTCAGTCTTATTTGTTATTAGCTTAACGGTTGTCAGTTTTAGCTTATTTATGTTGGCTGTTTTAAGCCCAAGGCTAGGGGCTATCGGTTTTGCCTCCATATTACTCGCTATATACGCTATGTTACTGCATTTAGATGGTCGACCTATTTGGCTTGTTCCTTTGTGGTTAACCTGTGGCGCTTTGTGGTACATTTTTTGGCAAGCGTTAGCCATCTACTTTCTTCCGAACCAAGAATCCAAAGATATCCTGTCTGATTTGTATCAAGCGATTGCTAAAAAGCTTATCACTCACGATCACGGCTTTATTTTTTCTTCCGACAAAAATGAGTTGTTTATTAAATCGGCGCAATTACGATCCCAAATTGCGGGCTTATCTCACACCTTAGAAGGTCGAATTCACCAGCAATTTACTGCTGGTGAAGACAGCGCAAAACTGCAAGATATTTATCGTTTCTTAAAAGTTGCTGAGCGTATTAACGAACAAACACGTTTACTTTATTTCATTCCAACTTCAAATCTCCAACAAACATGTCCTGAATGGTTAGATAAGATTCACCAAGCAACGTTAAAAATAAGTCAATATTTAGAGCAAGTGACTGTCGATAATGTTCATCGTATAAACGTTCCAAGTATCGACTTTGAAGAGTTACGCCAATATACAATACAAGAGAACATAAAAGAGGAAGCACTGGCTGCGCTTTCATATATTAATAAACTGGATATTATCTACTTAACACTTCAGCAGTTGAACCAACAAACAAGCCAAACATTAAGCTCCAGCATTATCAAGCCAATTGTTGTGTCATGGAAATGGCGAGAGTTAGCCTCTAAGTTAACCAGTCAAATTACGTTAAAATCGAGTTATTTTCGACATGCCCTTCGGGGAACATTAAGTTTAGCGACGGGATTAATTATTGTTCGAACATTAAACTTAGACTTTGGTTTTTGGACTCTTATGACTAGTTTGTTGGTATTACGTCCGAATTTATCAATGACATGGACACGACTACTTCAACGATTAACCGGTACAATTTGTGGTTTATTGGTTGTTGTTGCATTACTGCACTTCCAAGTATCGTCAAGCATCCTGCCGTTCATCTTTTGTATCGCTGTAATACTTTTTTTCCATACCTCTGCACGTCATTACGGCTTTGCGGTATTCTGCGTGACTTTGTTTGTATTCGCAGGCTTCTCTCTTAACGGACAAGGCGATAATATTCTTTTACCTCGCCTAGACAGCACTGTTCTGGGTGTTTTCTTACCTTTATTATTTGTATTTATCTTATCACCTGGTTGGAATAAGAAATTATTCCCTACTCAGTTAACGGCAACAACAACAGGCTATATTGATTATCTGGTCTCTTTAAAAATGTACGTAGCAGATAAATCAGATAGTACGGCTACTCAATTACAACGTCACTACCAAGATTGCGTGGTTAACGATACCAATCTGTTTGATCATTGGATGGGCTATTTAGGTGAACCGCATAGAAAGTCACAAACAGGCGAGCATATTTTATTATGCAGTCGCAGCTCTAATATTATCTTGCGTATATTGACCCAACTGAATGAAAACAAGCAGTCTTTGTCACTGGATTCTACCATTGATAGTGATCTAGATAGTGTAATTGCATCTCTAACAGAGCTAGATAAAACACTTAAGAAATCGCAAAACCACACAGAACTATTTAAGCACATATCAAAACAAGAGAAATTGATTTATCAGTCTTTCATCTATATTGAAAATGAAATATACAAACTTGATAACCATACGTTACTGCAGTTATTAGCAAAAGAAGTGGACTTATTTACATCTGCAATCAAAGTTAATAATATTTAACTCTAGAAAGCCCGATAATTATTATCGGGCTTTTTCTTATCTCTTATATTAGAGAAACCTGCTTATTGCTAATAATATCAAAAAATCATACGTCCGTTACTTTTGCAACTTTTTAATCATGACCTTTACTCTCACATGCTGAAGATTAAAATCGTAATACTTCTTTTGGATGAAGCGCTGAACCTCTTTTTTGAGTGAATCAGGCGTTTTATTAATTGGAGCACGGCCAGTGTTGCCATGAATAACACATCGAATCCCTTCTTTGCGATAACGACGCAAGTAACGCTCAACGGTTCTTCGTGATTTTTGCAGCAATTGAGTAGCACTATTGATGGTAATTTTACCCTCAATAACTTTGCTAATGATATCAACAGTGAATTGAGATTTAGCATCCATGTAGAACATCCTTAGCTCCTTCTAAAGTCTAATTAATTACTTTAAAAGATAAGCTAATTCAGTCCCGACATATTACCTTGGTAGTTAGCGTAATGACAAAGTCGCTTGGTGATCACACTGAGCTAGCCATGATAGCTAGCTCGTTGTTGTCGAGTAGACGACACTTGTTACCAAGTGCCGTCCCTCTAAGAACCGTACGTGCAACTTTCACTGCATACGGCTCAAGCCTCCACTAAGGCACCGATTGGCACCCAGCAACTTACAAAGCAGCGA
>NZ_PYNW01000050.1 GCF_003026105.1 Photobacterium sp. GB-56
GTGTGGTTGCTATAGAATCAGTGGTAGGGATCGGTATAACTTCACCCAATGGTGGCTCTGAATTTTGCTTCTCAACAATTTTCGTCACTGCTTGTTCAAACGCTTCATCATCCATACTGAACCAAAAATCTGGCTTTCGATGATGCGCCTTATCATAAGCAACGGTTGCACTGTCTTTATGGCGGAAAGGCTCATTCATTGGAATGTCGGGCAAAGGCTGACTCACATCCATATAGGCTTGGATCATGTTCCATAAGCGTTGGTATTCATCAAGATCTCTTGAGCCATTAATAAAACGGCCAATGGGAACTCCATGTTTGTAACCATTATAACGATGAACAAGAAACAGTTGATAATTAATAAAACCTTGTGGGGTTGGCGATGTAGTTAGGTAGCAATCAAACTCAACAAAAGGGTGACTAAATCGCACCTTATTACCGAAACCATACAGTGTGACCATGCCCGTTTCTCGGCTTAATGAAAATAAGGTTTTAATGGGTAACTTTCCATTAAAAAATGAGAAAGACCACCAAATGAGTAGACACACCACTAAAATACATGCCATGCCTAGATAGATTTGATTGTATTCATCTTGTCCTGAACTATCCACAAGGTTCATGACACCTGCAACCAAAAAAAACAACGGCATCATATAGAGAGCAATAAATTTTCCGAATGTCACGGCATAAAAATAGACCAAGCCCCACCATGGCAATGTGATGTCTCTAATTTGACGTTCGTTGTAGCCGCCTTCAGATGGGTCTAACGTTCTAAGCTCAGAGGGTTTACGGGACCGCAACACTTTACTGGACACATGATGATTATTGCAAGTAAATGGGAAGTGCACACCTTTTCTGGCCATTTGAGACCAAAAGCCTTGCTGATTCCCCGATGCTTGCGGCGGAATGTGCTGAGAGTTGTACGGGGTATTTTTCATGGTTATTTTCAATCTATCTTCGGCGTTAACGATTCCCAGAGTGAGAATACACGCTAAATAGACTGGGCAATAATTGGCCTGATTATGAGATATGACCTCCATAAAAAAGCACGCCGAGATGGGCGTGCTTATTATGCGTTAGGCAGAAGCCGTGTTTGGTGTGGTTGCTATAGAATCAGTGGTAGGGATCGGTATAACTTCACCCAATGGTGGCTCTGAATTTTGCTTC
>NZ_PYNW01000051.1 GCF_003026105.1 Photobacterium sp. GB-56
CAGGCATCCCAATGCTAATGGGTGGTGAAAACTTCGGTGACGAAACAAGTCCTCAAATTCAGTACTTGAAAGCACTAGAAGCATGGGATGCAGAATTCCCAGGTTTCGAACACGAAACTGAAGGCGCAGAGATCGAAGACGGTAAATACCACGTTCTTTGTATCAAAAAAGACGCTCTATAATCGACTAAGTCGATAACGTGACTACCCTAAATCCCCACTCATTGAGTGGGGATTTTTTTATGCGTTTAAATCATGCCAGATATTCCTCACACACTGAGTTTACTTAGACTAAATAAAGAGGAATACAAATTAAATCTTACTTTACCTACACTTACGAAAATAAATACACATTCTTGTGTGAATTTATTTTCATTATTTTTGCATAATAAAAACATAGCCATTATTTGCATTTGATATGACATCAGACAACACAAAACTAAGTTATTGTAAAAAAAGGATTTAACCTCAAAAGAGACATCAAAGGTAACATTAGAGAACGATTTATGAAAAAACATGGTCGAATAATGATACTTATCGGCTTATTTTTTAGTAAAAATGCAATAATTCATTCCGTTTATATGGTTTTATTTTTGTGAAAAGAGCGCATTATATACCTCGAAGACAAGATAACTATTCAACTTAAAATATCATTCTTAAAAATAAGAGTTATATTTTAATTATTTAAATTTCTCGAATTTAAATACAAAAAATCACTTGTTAATAAACAAGTAGTAAGAATAAAAATAATAAACATCAATTCCCTTACCTTTAATAGTGATATTAATTAAGAGGTTGTTTATTTTATTCTCAATAAATTCTGCCAGATATTTTATTGCTTTATATCACTTATAAATCGATATATATCAGAATCAACCATTCTATTCAGGCGTTATTATGAACAACAATAATAGTACTAATAAAATGCGCGCTCTCGTTATTGAGCACCAAAACATTACTCCAAACAGCTTTGCCGATCGTGCAACTAAATCATTAATCGCTGAATTAGAAAGCCGTACTATCGAAATCGTTACTGCCACTTCTTACGAAGATGCAC
>NZ_PYNW01000053.1 GCF_003026105.1 Photobacterium sp. GB-56
TTGAGCGCCTCACAGAAACCTGTGAGGCGATAGGCCAATATTAATGAAGCTGATCTACAATATAATTCTCTGATGTATAAACCTTATTTACCTTGTCCCAAGGGATAGGCGTTAAGGTTGCGTTAGCATTTTCAGCTCTAATATTTAACTCGTCTTCATAATCATGCTTGTAGGCAGTTGATGAATTTCCGTTATAGTCCGTTTCGGGTGTGCTCGTTGGTGACAGCTCAGTAATGTACGTATACTTGCCACACCCTTCAAGCCACACTTTCACTTGTCCATTTGGTAGGAAACCAAAATCAAATGTCGTTTGGTAACAAGTTTTACGCCTTCCATCTTCTGGTCTAGTGTAACTTTGCTTTTTATAAGCCAGCGCCTTCATTTTTGGGGTGATATTTAATTCAGTAATATAGAACTTCGCGTCAAAAAGGGATGTCCAGTAAAGCACGACTTTATCGGGTAAATGATTGGTAGGTTGGATTTGTGAAGCTCCTCCCATAGTAGCAAAAGCGAGAGGTAACCCATAACCATCATAGTTGGGTAAAAACTCTTTTATACGTTTTAATGCACTGGTAGTCATAAATTGGCTGTGGGTGTGTAAAATAGAAGTCCAATCTTCTTGCGTGTTAATACCATATGCTTTAGTGATTCTGACAGGGTAAAATGATGGCATAGCATAAGCTACAGTCCAATCCGGAACTTCATCAGGTACGCGTTCTCTATTCATCATGCTACAACCAGCCAGTAATAGGCAGAGTACTCCGGTTGATATGATCTTTTTCATCT
>NZ_PYNW01000054.1 GCF_003026105.1 Photobacterium sp. GB-56
GAAAGGCCAATCAAACTCGGAGATAGCTGGTTCTCCCCGAAAGCTATTTAGGTAGCGCCTCGGACGAATACTACTGGGGGTAGAGCACTGTTAAGGCTAGGGGGTCATCCCGACTTACCAACCCTTTGCAAACTCCGAATACCAGTAAGTACTATCCGGGAGACACACGGCGGGTGCTAACGTCCGTCGTGAAGAGGGAAACAACCCAGACCGCCAGCTAAGGTCCCAAAGTTATAGCTAAGTGGGAAACGATGTGGGAAGGCTCAGACAGCCAGGATGTTGGCTTAGAAGCAGCCATCATTTAAAGAAAGCGTAATAGCTCACTGGTCGAGTCGGCCTGCGCGGAAGATTTAACGGGGCTAAGCTATACACCGAAGCTGCGGCAATGAAGTTTACTTCATTGGGTAGGGGAGCGTTCTGTAAGCCGTTGAAGGTGAATCGTAAGGTTTGCTGGAGGTATCAGAAGTGCGAATGCTGACATGAGTAACGATAAAGGGAGTGAAAAACTCCCTCGCCGGAAGATCAAGGGTTCCTGTCCAACGTTAATCGGGGCAGGGTAAGTCGACCCCTAAGGCGAGGCCGAAAGGCGTAGTCGATGGGAAACGGGTTAATATTCCCGTACTTCTTATAATTGCGATGGAGGGACGGAGAAGGCTAGGTGAGCCTGGCGACGGTTGTCCAGGTCCAAGTATGTAGGCTGATGGTTTAGGCAAATCCGGACCATCTTAAGGCTGAGATACGATGTCGAGT
>NZ_PYNW01000055.1 GCF_003026105.1 Photobacterium sp. GB-56
CCTTCGTCAAGAAGCTTACGGAACATCTCAACACCAGTACAAGTAGTTGTAATAGTGTCTACGATACCAACGATAGCAACTTCGTCACCAACTTTGATGATACCTTGCTCAACACGACCAGTTACAACAGTACCACGGCCTTGGATTGAGAATACATCTTCGATTGGAAGAATGAATGGACGATCGATTGCACGCTCTGGCTCTGGGATGTAGTTATCTAGAGCTTCTGCTAGTTCAACAATCTTGTCTTCCCACTCTTTCTCGCCGTTTAGAGCGCCTAGAGCAGAACCCATGATTACTGGGCAATCATCACCTGGGAAGTCGTACTCAGAAAGAAGTTCACGAACTTCCATCTCAACTAGCTCAAGTAGTTCTTCATCATCAACCATGTCACACTTGTTCATGAATACGATGATGTAAGGGATACCAACCTGGCGACCAAGTAGGATGTGCTCACGTGTTTGTGGCATTGGGCCGTCAGTTGCAGCAACAACTAGGATACCGCCGTCCATTTGAGCAGCACCAGTGATCATGTTTTTAACGTAATCGGCGTGTCCAGGACAGTCAACGTGTGCGTAGTGACGAGTTGGAGTATCGTACTCTACGTGAGAAGTAGAGATTGTGATACCGCGCTCACGCTCTTCTGGAGCGTTATCGATTGATGCGAAGTCACGAGCAGCACCACCGTACACTTTTGAAAGTGTAGTACAGATAGCAGCAGTTAGAGTTGTTTTACCGTGGTCAACGTG
>NZ_PYNW01000056.1 GCF_003026105.1 Photobacterium sp. GB-56
GCATCCACCGTGTACGCTTAGTCACTTAACCATACAACCCCAAGAGGTTTCGTATGTTCAAACAACCAAGGTTTGTGCTTAACACTTCGATCAAGAAAGTATTAAACGTTGGTTTTTCGCCGGACTCGATACAAGACACTTGAATGTGTATTGTTTGAGAACTCGTTTTTATCCGAAGATAAAAACATTTTTTAAAATCAATCTATCGATTGAATTTACTAGTCAGCTTTCCAGATTGTTAAAGAGCATGCAATTATCTAACGATAACCACTTTCTAACGATTTTCAGCGACAAAAATGCGGACTTAACAAAGGTATTCTTCATTAAATCTGCGAAATCCGTGCAGAAAACTTTTAGAGAGTGGTGGGCGATACCGGGCTCGAACCAGTGACCCCCTCCTTGTAAGGGAGGTGCTCTCCCAACTGAGCTAATCGCCCACGATAGTTGCTATTTGTTTTCACTTTTAAAAGTGAAATCAAACTAGCTTTCCTTCGTGGAAAGGAAATGGTGGGTCGTGCAGGATTCGAACCTGCGACCAATTGATTAAAAGTCAACTGCTCTACCAACTGAGCTAACGACCCAATTTGCACTTCAAAGAGAAGTGGCGTCCCGTAGGGGAGTCGAACCCCTGTTACCGCCGTGAAAGGGCGGTGTCCTAGGCCTCTAGACGAACGGGACAATGTTCATACTTAATGTTGTTGGGCAACATTAAGTGGCTCTCTTACATTT
>NZ_PYNW01000057.1 GCF_003026105.1 Photobacterium sp. GB-56
CCTAACGCATAATAAGCACGCCCATCTCGGCGTGCTTTTTTGTGGAGGTCATATCTCATAATCAGGCCAATTATTGCCCAGTCTATTTAGCGTGTATTCTCACTCTGGAAATCGTTAACGCCGAAGATAGATTGAAAATAACCATGAAAAATACCCCGTATAACTCTCAGCACATACCGCCGCAAGCGCCGGGGAATCAGCAAGGCTTTTGGTCAAACATGGCCAGAAAAGGTGTACATTTTCCGTTTACTCGTAACAATTATCATGTGCCAATTAAAGAGCTGGTATCACGAAAGGCCTCTGAGCTTAAAATATTTAGTCCGACAGAGCAAAGATACAATGAGCGTCAAATTGATGATATGACCTTTCCCTGGTGGGGGATGATTTATTTTCACTTTGCCTCTATTGCAAAAGTCATTACATTATATCTGATGCCCTTGGCTTTATTAGTTTGTGGTGTAATGAACCTTTCGGATAGTTCAGGCCAGGATGAATACAATCAAATCTATCTCGGTATAACCTTCATTGGAGTAGTCTGTTTTGTACTTTGGAAATCTTTCTCTTTCTGTGGTAGCAAACTGCCGCGAAAACCGTTATTTAGATTAAGTCGAGAAACGGGGATGGTCACGTTATTTGGTCAGGGTGATAAGGTGCGATTTAGTCATCCTTTTATTGAGTTTGATTGCTACCTAACT
>NZ_PYNW01000059.1 GCF_003026105.1 Photobacterium sp. GB-56
GTGTGGTTCATGACTGGGGTGAAGTCGTAACAAGGTAGCCCTAGGGGAACCTGGGGCTGGATCACCTCCTTACCTAAAGACTTACTGTTTAATGCAGTGTCCACACAGATTGCTTGGTTAAAATGTAGAACGTAAAAAGACTTGGGTCTGTAGCTCAGGTGGTTAGAGCGCACCCCTGATAAGGGTGAGGTCGGTGGTTCAAGTCCACTCAGACCCACCACTTTCTCTCCCAGAGAAGGTGGCGGTTTAGTCTTTTATATCGTTGGGGTTATAGCTCAGCTGGGAGAGCGCCTGCCTTGCACGCAGGAGGTCTGCGGTTCGATCCCGCATAGCTCCACCACTCTTTAAACGCATTCTTGTGAGTGTTTTTAAAAAGTGGTTATCTAACGATGATTACATGTTCTTTAACAATCTGGAAAGCTGACTAGTAAATTCAATCAATAGATTGATTTTAAAAAATGTTCTTCGAAAGAAGAACGAGTTCTCAAAACATACACATTCAAGTGTCTGTGTTTGTTTTCACTTTTTAAAAGTGAAAACAAAACAATGAGTCCGGCGAAAAACCAACGTTTAATACTTTCTTGATCGAAGTGTTAAACACAAACCTTGGTTGTTTGACCAACTTACTCCACTTTTTAAGTGGA
>NZ_PYNW01000006.1 GCF_003026105.1 Photobacterium sp. GB-56
GTTAAGGCTTATCACTTTTAAAAATGGTGCGCGCGGGAGGATTCGAACCTCCGACCGCCTGGTTCGTAGCCAGGTACTCTATCCAGCTGAGCTACGCGCGCACTAAATCGGTGTAACAGCAACAAGCATTGAGGCTTATCACTTTTAAGTAATGGTGCGCGCGGGAGGATTCGAACCTCCGACCGCCTGGTTCGTAGCCAGGTACTCTATCCAGCTGAGCTACGCGCGCACTAAATCGGTGTAACAGCAACAAGCTTTAAGGCTTATCACTTTTAAATAATGGTGCGCGCGGGAGGATTCGAACCTCCGACCGCCTGGTTCGTAGCCAGGTACTCTATCCAGCTGAGCTACGCGCGCACTAAATCGGTGTAATAGCAACAAGCATTGAGGCTTATCACTTTTAAAAATGGTGCGCGCGGGAGGATTCGAACCTCCGACCGCCTGGTTCGTAGCCAGGTACTCTATCCAGCTGAGCTACGCGCGCACTAAATCGGTGTAATAGCAACAAGCATTGAGGCTTATCACTTTTAAAAATGGTGCGCGCGGGAGGATTCGAACCTCCGACCGCCTGGTTCGTAGCCAGGTACTCTATCCAGCTGAGCTACGCGCGCACTAAATCGGTGTAACAGCAACAAGCGTTAGGCTTATCACTTTTAAATAATGGTGCGCGCGGGAGGATTCGAACCTCCGACCGCCTGGTTCGTAGCCAGGTACTCTATCCAGCTGAGCTACGCGCGCACTGTTCTTTCTTAGAGAAAGATATTCCTTTGAGCTATAAAAGGAAATAGTGCAGTCGACAAACCTTACCTTGCGATAATCGTTGACGAAAGCAAAATAAATGGCGGTGAAGGAGGGATTCGAACCCTCGATACGGGATAAACCGTATACTCCCTTAGCAGGGGAGCGCCTTCAGCCTCTCGGCCACCTCACCACACAAATCGGTGTGAATAACAAGTTTACCACTCATCATCCTAAATAATGGTGCGCGCGGGAGGATTCGAACCTCCGACCGCCTGGTTCGTAGCCAGGTACTCTATCCAGCTGAGCTACGCGCGCACTGGGTGCTTCTCGCTAAAGAAACACCATATTGATATCAACAAGGTTGCCATCAATAATAATGGCGGTGAAGGAGGGATTCGAACCCTCGATACGGGATAAACCGTATACTCCCTTAGCAGGGGAGCGCCTTCAGCCTCTCGGCCACCTCACCACACAAATCGGTGCGAATAACAAGTTTACCACTCATCACTCTAAATAATGGTGCGCGCGGGAGGATTCGAACCTCCGACCGCCTGGTTCGTAGCCAGGTACTCTATCCAGCTGAGCTACGCGCGCACTAAATGCCTTAATGGCTAACTTATCTTATCAAGATAAAACAAGTTGAAAGATGGCGGTGAAGGAGGGATTCGAACCCTCGATACGGGATAAACCGTATACTCCCTTAGCAGGGGAGCGCCTTCAGCCTCTCGGCCACCTCACCGTCTTTCGGGGGCTCATATTACTGTCAGCCAAAAATAAGTCAATCACTTTATTGATAAAAAATGACAATCACGAACCGCATGCGTACTTAATAATCAATGAGGTAATTTATACAACGTAAGCGTTGAATTATTCACTTACTTTTAACTTAATGGGGCCTGTAATTACTCGCGATTAAATAAATATTTAAACGCATTCATTTATTACAAATACAAAAAAGGCCTAGTTTTATACCAGACCTTCTTCAAATTAATAGTTACCAGAACCCTGAGAGTCTGTTTCTTTTTCCGCTTGAATTCGCATATAAATTTCTTCGCGGTGAACAGATACTTCTTTAGGTGCATTAACACCAATACGTACTTGGTTACCTTTAACGCCTAAAACAGTTACGGTCACTTCATCACCGATCATTAGGGTTTCACCTACGCGACGTGTCAAAATTAACATTTATGTGCTCCTTGAGTCATCTCAATCTTATAAGAATTTAACGTTTACTATCCAATATTATTTACGACTTCGTAAATAGCCACTGCTCAAGAAACAGCGAGATATGATTGATTATCCAGACTTTGGCCGTCAACCACAAACCTTTTATGGATTAAATCTACAGCAGCGACATGATCATCATCATTAATTAACAAAGATAAACATTGTTTGTCACTCTGGTAAGTATGCACTTTAATGTTAGCCTCCTTTAACACCTTTTGAACTGAATCCAAATAGTGTTCCGTGTTATCTCCTACTAAGGAAAGAATGGAGACCATACCAATATGGCGCATTTTACTATCAAAAACTAGCTTCAAGCGTGCAATATCATCATTTACAACAACTATTTGTGATTTATTCTCATCACTTGCATGAGCAATAATCCACGCAGTTCCACCAAATAATGCTAAATGTTTGCTGATCTCAGTTTCTGGAAGCGCTATTTCAAGCAACGCATGTTGATTTTGTAACGCGATACCAATAATAGTTGATGAAACCATACTATCAAAATTTACTAGCGTCCCTTCACTATCATCAAAAGAAGAAAGTACACGAAGTGGAACGCGATGCTGGCAAGCATACTCAACAGATTGTAGCTGTAGTACTTTCGCACCCAAACGAGCCATTGACGTCATGTAGTCAAAATGAATGACATCGAGTCGTATTGCTGTAGGAACAATTCTTGGATCGGTAGAATAAACGCCATCAACATCAGTAAAGATCTGACATTCGTCTGCATCTAACGCACTTGCAATCGCTACTGCGGTGGTATCAGAACCACCGCGCCCCAATGTCGTAATATTGCCATCAATATCACGACCTTGAAAGCCAGCGACAATAACAATGTTATCGTCGCCAAGTAATGCGGTTATTCGCTGCGTTTCAACTTCACGAATAGTGGCATTATTAAATGCATTATCTGTTCGAATAACAACTTGATCAGCGATCAACGATACCGCACTGTAGCCACGTTTATTCAATGCCATGGCTAACAAGGCAATTGACACCTGCTCTCCCGCTGCAAGCAATACATCTAGCTCACGTGGTGTTGGTATTTCGTCTATTTGCTTGGCTAGACCTAATAAACGATTGGTCTCTCCAGCCATCGCAGAAAGAACAACGACAACTTGATGGCCAGACTGGCGTGCTTTTATCACACGCTCAGCCACCGCTTCAATTCGCTCTATTGAGCCAACCGATGTTCCACCAAATTTCTGCACTAATAGTGCCACATTACCTCTCCAGTAATTACAGTTTATCAGCTAGCCATGGTGCAACGGTTTCTAGTGCTGCAGGTAATGCTGCAGCATCTGTACCACCAGCTTGCGCCATATCAGGACGACCACCGCCCTTGCCGCCAACTTGTTGAGCAACTAGGTTAACTAGTTCACCCGCTTTAACTTTGCCAATAAGATCTTTTGTTACACCTGCAATTAAGCCTACTTTGTCGTCGCTTACATTACCAAGTAGAACAACACCACTGCCTAGCTGATTTTTAAGTTCATCAACCATGCCACGAAGTGCTTTATTATCTGCGCCATTAAGTTTTGCGATTAAAACTTTAACGCCATTAATCTCTTGTGTTTGATTGATAAGTGTTGCGCCTTCTTGTGCCGCTAACTTATCTTTTAATTGTTGGATCTCTTTTTCAAGTTGCTTGCTGTGCGAAACTAATGCTTCCACTTTGCTTACAACTGATGCTGAATCAGATTTCACTAGACGAGCAGTCTTAGCTAGCATTACATCTTCGTTATGCATCGCTTCAATTGCCGCAGCGCCTGTTACCGCTTCGATACGACGAATACCAGCCGCGATACCGCTTTCAGATAGGATCTTAAATAGACCAATGTCACCAGTGCGAGTTGCGTGAATACCACCACAAAGCTCAGTTGAAAACTCACCCATGCTTAGTACGCGTACTTCATCATCGTATTTTTCGCCAAATAGTGCCATTGCACCTTTCGCTTTCGCCGCTTCGATGTCCATGATATTGGTTTCAATCGCATGGTTAGCACGGATTTGGTCGTTAACCATGGTTTCTACAGCGCGTAGTTGTTCTGGTTTAACGGCTTCTAGATTAGAGAAATCGAAACGTAGACCATCAGCTTTGACTAATGAACCTTTCTGAGCCACATGCTCACCCAAAATGTTACGCAGTGCTGCGTGCATTAGGTGTGTTGCTGAGTGGTTTAGGCTGATTGCTGCACGGCGCGTTGAATCTACAGACGCTGTTAGTTTTTGACCAACAGTTAGTGTACCTTCAGCAACTTGACCTTTATGACCAATTGCTGCACCAAACTTTTGCGTATCAGCAACGTTGAACAGTACACCTTCAGCAGTAAGAATACCGCTATCACCACACTGACCACCTGACTCTGCATAGAATGGTGTATTCGTGAGTACGACTAGCGCCTCTTCACCTGCATTTACGCTATCAACAGCAACACCATCACGGTATAGGGCAACAATTTCACCTTCACCGTCTGTTGCGCTGTAACCACAGAATTCTGTTTCAGCATCAACTTTGATTGCTGTGTTGTAATCAACACCAAAGTTACCCGCATCACGAGCACGTTGACGTTGTTCTTCCATTGCCGCTTCAAAACCGTCTTCATCAATAGTGAAGCCACGCTCACGAGCAACATCGTTGGTTAAATCAGCAGGGAAACCGTACGTATCGTATAGTTTAAATACTGTTTCACCATCAAGCACTTTACCGTCTAAGTTATCTAGTGCTTCGTTAAGAATTGTCAAACCTCGGTCAAGAGTACGACCAAAGTTGTCTTCTTCAATCTTAAGAACTTTTTCTACTAGTTCTTGCTGTGCTTTTAGCTCTTCACCAGCGGTACCCATGATCTCAGCAAGTGGACCTACAAGCTTGTAGAAGAATGCACCTTGTGCGCCTAGCTTGTTACCGTGACGCACTGCGCGACGGATAATACGACGAAGTACGTAACCACGACCTTCGTTTGACGGCATAACACCATCAGAGATCAAGTAAGCACATGAACGGATGTGGTCAGCCACAACGCGTAGTGATTGGTTAGACAGATCGTCAAAGCCGATCACTTTCGCCGCTTCTTTGATTAGCGTTTGGAAAATGTCGATTTCGTAGTTTGAGTGTACGCCTTGCATAATTGCAGCAATACGCTCAATACCCATACCGGTATCAACAGAAGGCTTAGGTAGCGGTTCCATTGTACCGTCAGCTTGACGGTTGAACTGCATAAATACGTTGTTCCAGATCTCGATGAAACGGTCACCATCTTCTTCTGGTGTACCTGGACGTCCACCCCAAATGTGATCACCGTGATCGTAGAAAATTTCTGTACATGGACCACAAGGACCTGTATCCCCCATCTGCCAGAAGTTGTCAGACTCAAAAGGCTTGCCACCTTTCTTATCACCGATACGCACGATACGATCAGCTGGAATACCTATTTCTTTGTTCCAGATTTCAAATGCTTCGTCATCGGTTTCATACACAGTCACAACCAAACGATCAGCTGGCAGTTTAAGAACAGAGGTTAAAAATTCCCAAGCGTATGCAATTGCATCATGCTTGAAGTAATCGCCAAAGCTGAAGTTACCTAACATTTCGAAGAATGTATGATGACGCGCTGTAAAACCTACATTTTCAAGGTCGTTATGCTTACCACCTGCGCGTACACAGCGCTGAGCCGTTGTCGCTCGCGTGTAGCTGCGCTTTTCTAAACCTAAGAAAACATCTTTAAATTGGTTCATACCCGCGTTTGTGAACAACAATGTTGGGTCGTTCGCAGGTACAAGAGAGGAGCTTTCCACTATTTGGTGGCCTTTGCTCTCGAAAAACGCAAGATACGCACGGCGGATCTCATCAGTGCTCATGTACATTGGCAAATCCTGAATTAATGCTTTATTGAAAGACAGAAAATCATACTTATGTGATCTTCCTCCTCGCCTTTTTGGGTATGAAAAACATACTTTAGTTAAAAGGTCGAGCTGAGTAATCGAACTAAGATAAATTTTTTGGGGGCTATTGTAAAACAACGGCAGCAATAACTGAAAATGTTATATGGGAAAATGCATTAAATAATCCGATTATTTAATGCATTTGGTAGGTGATAGCTCAGGATTGAATGAGACGTTCGCGTAATTTATGAGATAAACACTTTTCGGCTACCTATTTCGAGATCTCTTTTGCTGATAAGCCTTGAACAGAGTTAAGAAGTGAAGAAACGATCGAATCACTATCAATACTTTCACCATTTAACACCCGCGCTAAAATATCACTAGCAAATTGCTGCGGTGAAATCACAATATCAGGATTCACACTTTTCACTTTATTAATATTTTTACTGTCATTTACCAATGCAACCGTACGTGCACTGCTTTCTAATTCAATCGCTGACAGCACAATAAAAGCATTATCAGCATCGTCATCACTTAATGCGAGCACCGCTTTTGCATTCATAACACCGGCTTGAGTTAAGATCTCACCGTCGCTGTAATCCCCCACTACAACATCTAAATCTTCAAGTAAATCCTTCGCTGCTTGTTGAGTGCGAGGAGATACGATCACGGTGATTGGTTGTTTACGAGAAGACAGTTGCTTTATTGTATTGATTGCAAGGCTAGATAAGCCACAAATAATAAAATGATTAGTTCTATTCATTTTTTTAGTATTACCTTTAACAAGTCGCTCAAAACCACTATGAACAACAGGACCTAATACTGATGTCGCCGATGTAGCAAAGACCGTGATACCAGACACTATGACTGAGATAGTAAATAATCGTGCAGGCTCCGAAACGGGAACAATATCACCATACCCCACTGTCGACATAGTTTCTATCGCGTAATAAAACGCGGTCAATAATGAGGTAATTTTAGGGTCAAAACCATCTCCAAAATACAGCGCACCATAGGTTGACGTGAGCATTAACGTGATCACGCTGATCAACGCAAAAATACTACCCGCAGCAACACTGCTTCTTGAAAAATGGCGACGAACTAGAAATAAAATTAATAAAGAAATTAAGCCATAGTGAATATTATAGGTCTGATCAGGGTGGATATGCGCGGTATAAAGCGTATCGATGATCATTAAAGTGAAACTGATCATCCACGATATTCGAGCTCTAAAAAAGAGTCCAATAGAGCTTAAAGCTATAAATACACCCAGCATGAAATAAGGCGCGTTAGTTAAAAAACTATGGTTAATTTGCTCATAATCTTTCACATTAAAGATCGCGATCAAATCAATCGGTAAACCATAAATAGTATGGAAAATTAAACCGCTATTAACCAATACAAATAATGCGACAAAAATATGCCTAATACTATAGAGCCATAACGCGAAACGCTTAAAAATGCGTCCTGTCCAATGTAATAACGAAAAACCGTCTTTCACTTTCTATATACCTATTAAGCGATATCAATGAGTTACCGTTATAGCTTAGTAAAAAATAACGTTCATTTATATTAAAACAAAATACAACACTAAGGAGGATCTAATTTTCATTCTATAACTAAAATACACCAGATATAAAAAAACCCAATCCTAAGATTGGGTTTCTTGATACGAATTAACGTAATTTAGAATGCTTCGTCTTCTTCAATATCACTATTTTTCTCGTCAACTTGATCACCCTCAGTCACAGGTGTTAGTAGCAAGTCACGTAATTTTTTCTCAATTTCTGCAGCAATTGCAGGGTTTTCGACCAAGTACTTACAAGAGTTTGCCTTACCTTGACCAATTTTATCACCTTGGTAACTATACCAAGCACCCGCTTTTTCTACTAACTTATGCTTAACACCCAAATCAATGAGCTCGCCGTTACGGTTGAAACCTTGACCATAAAGAATTTGAGTTTCAGCTTGCTTAAACGGTGCTGCAATTTTGTTTTTAACTACTTTAATACGTGTTTCGTTACCAACAACTTCGTCTCCTTCTTTGATTGCGCCAGTACGACGGATATCAAGACGAACAGAAGCATAGAACTTCAGTGCATTACCACCAGTAGTCGTTTCAGGGTTACCGAACATCACACCAATCTTCATACGGATTTGGTTGATGAAGATACACATACAGTTTGACTGCTTAAGGTTGCCCGTTAACTTACGCATCGCTTGTGAAAGCATACGTGCTTGTAGACCCATGTGTGAGTCGCCCATTTCACCTTCGATTTCAGCTTTAGGTGTTAGAGCAGCCACTGAGTCAACAACGATTAAATCAACCGCGCCAGAGCGAGCTAATGCATCACAAATTTCAAGCGCTTGCTCACCTGTATCTGGCTGAGAAACTAATAGCTGATCGATATCAACACCTAGCTTCTGCGCATAGATAGGATCAAGTGCGTGTTCAGCATCGATGAAAGCACAGGTTTTTCCTTTACGCTGAGCTGCTGCAATCGTTTCAAGGGTTAAGGTTGTTTTACCAGATGATTCTGGACCGTAAATTTCTACAATACGTCCCATCGGTAAACCACCAGCACCGAGTGCAATATCTAACGATAATGAACCAGTTGAAATGGTTTCGATATCCATAGTACGGTTATCGCCCAACTTCATGATTGAACCTTTACCGAACTGCTTCTCAATCTGGCCTAACGCTGCGGCAAGAGCCTTTTGTTTGTTGTCGTCCATTCGACTCTCCAACGGATGCTAAAATGAAATGAGTGAAGTATTTCTATGCCGCCTAGTATACTGTCTATTCATACAGTGTCTATAGATGATCATAATTTTTTTGTTAAATGTGCATTAGCCTTGTGCTACTCCACCACACTTGATGCTCGTTCAAGCATGACAGACAATGCCTTAGCAATCGCTTGTAATCGTATATTTTTTCGATCGCCTTCAAAGTGGCAACATGTTGTTTGTCGCCAACCCGTTACATCAGCCCAACAAAACCAGACAGTACCCACAGGTTTTTCTTCACTACCACCATCAGGGCCAGCAATGCCACTGATCGCCACACTGATATCTGCCCGTGAAGCCGCTAATGCGCCACAAGCCATTTCAAATACCACAGCTTCACTTACCGCACCAAATTCTGCTAACGTCGCGCTAGAAACACTTAACATTTCTTGCTTTGCTTCGTTGCTATAGGTAACAAACGAGCGATTAAACCAAGCAGAGCTGCCCGCAATTTCAGTGATCGCATAAGCAACACCACCTCCAGTACAAGATTCCGCTGTCGTTGCAACCCAATTTTTATTTTTTAATGCCTGACCTAAATCTGTCGCAAGTTGTTCTATATTCATTTTTATTTACTCCTTGCTAGCGCTATCAACGTGAAATGCTCTCGATTTTTCGTTTCATAATACGAATTACAATTTCTTTTCTCGACTTTACCCCTATCTAAGGCTAATGCAAATATCTAAAAAAACGTATTTCGCTACTTTGCCCTATAGCCAGATTCACGTATCCTTAGCGATCAAATATTCATGGGTCATGCTGTTATGTCGGCATGACCACGTTCAAGCAAGAGTAGGCAATATCGTGACGATAAAAGGCTTAGAAAAACATACACCTATGATGCAGCAGTTCTTAAGAATCAAAGCTGAGAACCCTGATATATTATTGTTCTATCGCATGGGTGATTTCTATGAAATGTTTTTTGATGATGCGAAACGTGCCTCTCAACTGCTTGATATTTCGCTAACCAAACGTGGCTCAACCAATGGCGAGCCTATTCCGATGGCCGGTGTGCCTTACCATGCGGTTGAAGGTTATTTAGCTAAATTGGTTCAGCAAGGTGTATCTGTTGCGATTTGTGAGCAAATTGGTGATCCGGCTACCAGTAAAGGCCCTGTTGAACGTAAAGTCGTACGTATCGTCACGCCAGGTACGGTCAGTGATGAGGCGTTACTCAACGAGCGACGTGATAACTTAATTGCCGCTATCTATACTGCAAATAATAAATTTGGCTACGCAACATTAGATATCACCTCTGGTCGCTTCATGCTCACAGAGCCAAACAGCGAAGAAGAAATGCAGGCTGAATTACAACGTACTAGCCCTGCTGAACTACTTTATCCTGAAGATTTTACCTACCTACATTTAGTAGAACCGTTTAAAGGCAAACGTCGTCGCCCTATTTGGGAGTTTGAATTAGATACCGCGCGCCAGCAACTCACTCTGCAATTTGGTACCCGTGACTTAATCGGCTTTGGGGTTGAGAATGCGGAGTTAGGGCTATGTGCGGCTGGCTGTTTAATGCAATATGTCAAAGACACCCAACGTACGGCATTACCACATATTCGTGCAATCACTTTAGATACTAAAGATCATGCGGTTATCTTAGATGCTGCGACACGTCGCAATTTAGAGTTAACGCAAAACCTTGCCGGAGGCTACGATAACACGCTAGCAGCCGTCCTCGATCAAACCGCAACGCCGATGGGAAGCCGTTTATTAAAACGCTGGCTTCACCAACCTATTCGCGATCAAAAACAATTAAATGGTCGCCTAGATGCCATTGAAGCATTTAAAAATAGCGGCATGTTTGTCGATGTATCAGGCGTCTTGCGTCACATGGGTGACTTAGAACGTATTCTTGCGCGTCTTGCATTACGTTCAGCACGTCCTCGCGATTTAGCACGCATGCGAACGGCAATGCAGTATCTACCAGAACTTGCTGAATTATTAGCGGAAATACCCCAAACACGCATTAACGACTTAGCCACTCACGCAGCGCCGATGGACGAGCTATGTGAATTACTTGAGCATGCCATTATTGAAAATCCACCGGTTATCATTCGTGATGGTGGCGTTCTTGCACCGGGTTATAACGCAGAACTTGATGAGTGGCGTGATTTAGCAGATGGCGCAACTAAATTCTTAGAAGAATTAGAAGCCAGTGAACGCGAACGTCACGACATCGACAGCCTAAAAGTGGGCTTCAACCAAGTGCACGGTTTCTTTATTCAAGTAAGCCGTGGTCAAAGTCACTTAGTACCAAGTCATTATGTTCGTCGCCAAACACTGAAAAACGCAGAACGTTACATCATCCCTGAGCTTAAAGAGCATGAAGATAAAGTATTAAACTCTAAATCAAAAGCACTCGCTCTTGAGAAGAAATTATGGGAAGAGCTGTTTGATAAGCTATTGCCTCATCTTGAACAACTGCAAAATGCGGCAAGTGCATTATCAGAGCTTGATGTATTAACCAACCTTGCTGAACGTGCTGATAGCCTTAATTACTGTCGCCCTGAGTTAATGACAGAAACAGGCATCGAAATCACAGCAGGTCGTCACCCTGTCGTTGAGCATGTGCTAAGTGACCCCTTCATCGCCAACCCTATTTCGCTACATCAAGACCGTCGTATGTTAATCATCACGGGTCCTAATATGGGGGGAAAATCAACCTATATGCGCCAAACCGCATTAATTGCGTTAATGGCGCATGTTGGCTCTTTTGTCCCAGCTGAGGCGGTAAAAATTGGTCCATTAGATCGCATCTTTACCCGTATTGGTGCCTCTGATGACTTAGCATCAGGTCGCTCAACTTTCATGGTTGAAATGACAGAGACGGCAAATATCCTTCACAATGCGACCAAGCAAAGTTTAGTCTTAATGGATGAAATTGGTCGTGGTACCAGTACTTATGACGGCTTATCGCTGGCATGGGCAAGTGCGGAATGGCTCGCTGATAAAATCTCAGCCATGACACTCTTTGCGACTCATTACTTTGAATTAACCGAGCTGCCATCACTGTTAACAGGGCTAGCTAACGTTCACCTTGATGCCGTTGAGCATGGTGATGAAATCGCCTTTATGCATGCTGTACAAGAAGGTGCCGCAAGCAAGTCTTATGGTTTAGCGGTAGCGAGCTTAGCTGGGGTGCCTAAGACGGTGATTAAACGCGCTAAGATCAAACTACAGCAATTGGAGGCATCAGGTCACCAACAAGCTCTGCAACCTAGCGAGATCACAACGGGCGCACCTAAAGAAGAGCATCAATTAAGTTTGATCCCAGAGCCGAGTGAAGTAGAAGAAGCTTTAGCAAACGTTAATCCTGATGAGTTAACACCACGTCAAGCACTTGATGAGCTCTATCGTTTAAAGGCGCTGCTTTAATTAAACAACATTAAAATCAGATACAAAAAAGGACGCTGAAGCGTCCTTTTTTATTACTTTAAATTCATTACTGGCTCTTAAAAAGTGATTTAAATAATTGTTAAAGCCATATTAAATCTAAACTTCTTGATTAAATAGTGATTCGATATTTAATCCTTGATGAGTCAACATATCACGCAAACGTCGTAAGCCTTCAACTTGAATTTGACGTACTCGTTCACGGGTTAAACCAATTTCTCGTCCCACATCTTCTAATGTTGAGGCTTCATAACCTAATAGGCCAAATCGACGCGCTAACACTTCACGTTGTTTAGGGTTGAGTTCTTGTAACCAGTGAACAATCGAGTTTTTTATATCATCGTCTTGGGTTGATGATTCAGGACTGCCACCTTTCTCATCAGGAATAATATCAAGCAGTGCTTTTTCAGAATCCCCACCGATCGGATTATCGACCGAGCTCACACGCTCATTTAAGCGCAGCATACGGTTCACATCATCAACCGGTTTTTCCAGTTGTTGAGCGATATCTTCTGCCGTTGGCTCATGATCCAGCTTTTGTGCTAATTCACGTGCTGTACGTAAATAGACATTGAGCTCTTTAACGACATGGATTGGCAGCCGAATAGTACGGGTTTGATTCATGATAGCCCGTTCAATCGTTTGACGGATCCACCATGTAGCATAGGTAGAAAAACGGAATCCACGCTCGGGATCAAACTTCTCAACCGCGCGGATCAGGCCTAAATTACCTTCTTCGACTAAGTCAAGTAACGCAAGTCCTCGGTTACTATAACGGCGTGATATTTTAACCACTAAACGAAGATTACTTTCAATCATACGTTTACGGGCGACTTCATCGCCTCTTAATGCGCGTCGCGCATACAATACTTCTTCTTCTGCGGTAAGTAAGGGCGAATAGCCAATTTCACCGAGATAGAGTTGAGTTGCATCCAGTGCTTTTTGAGTGGACTCATATTTGGCAAGTTCAGCATCATCTGTATCATCGGTTACAGGTGATGCTGCGGTAGTTTCAGAACTATCATCAGCAGACGTAGGTGCTGGTACATCAATATCCAGTTCTTCGTCTAAAGTGAATGAATCAAGGTTTGTGGCTGTGCTGCTTCTACTCATAGCGCCTCCCAGATGGCGAGTTAGCAAGACATTACAACTTCATCATGTCATCTCTTATTACTGCATCATTGATCTTTCACTTTTTACTTCGGTAAATAACGCATCGGATCGACGGATTTACCCTTATAGCGAATTTCAAAGTGTAGCCTTACACTGCTAGCCCCAGTGCTTCCCATGGAAGCTATCTTTTGCCCAGCTTTTACTTGTTGTTGTTCTTTTACGAAAATTTTGTCGTTGTGTGCATAAGCACTTAAGTAGTCTTCACCATGCTTAATAATGACTAAATTACCGTAACCCGGTAGCGCATCACCAGCATATACAACAAGACCTGCGGCAGTCGCCTTAATAGCTTCTCCTCGCGTACCTGCAATATCAATACCTCTATTGCCGTTATCTGAATTAGAAAAACCAGCAATAATTTTCCCTTTTACAGGCCAAGCCCATTTAGATGTTGCTGAACTTGTACTTGGCTTAGTTGTTACAGGTTTGTTAACTTTTGAGTTTTCAGAGTACTCTTTTGGTTTTGGCTGTGCAACCGTTTTATTGGTTGTTTTTTGCTCTGGTTGTTTAACAACTGGCTTTTTCGGTGTTGTTGGAGTGGTATTTACAACAGGAGGCTTGACCACAACAGGAGGCGTTGAAGAACTATATGATGAACTATTACTTCCACTAGAGAGCACTAAACGCTGGCCTGGATAGATAATATAAGGCTCTGATAGATTATTGATTTTCACAATATCTTTTACATTTTGCCCCGTAACATAGGAAATAAAATATAACGTATCTCCTTTCTTTACCGTGTATGAATTTCCTTTAAAACTACCACGCTCTAATTGTGAGTAATCTTTGCTGAGATTGGCAACCGGTGCTGGTGTATGACTACTACAAGCTGATAGCAGGATCATACTCGTCACCGCTAACAAGGAAGGTTGAATTATTTTTTTCATCATACACTCTGTATTCATGGTTTAAGCCAAATCTCCAGCCAATAAAGGCACAAATCTTACGGGTTCAATCACGGTTTCGCAAAATGCTTCGCCATTTCGAACAATCAATTTCAATTCTTGCTGTTGACAACCAACAGGTAAAATTAATCGTCCACCATCAACAAGTTGAGCAAGTAAGCTCTGGGGGATCTCACTTGCTGCAGCTGTCACGATAATCGCATCAAAGGGACCTTTGCTTGCCCATCCTTGCCAGCCATCGCCATGTTTGGTTGATATATTATGTAACTCTAACTGCTTGAAACGTCGTTTGGCCTGCCACTGCAACGCTTTAATTCGTTCAACCGAATAAACATGCTCAACCAGCTGTGCTAATACGGCGGTTTGATATCCAGAGCCAGTACCAATCTCTAATACAGAGGATTGATAGGTTAACCCTAGTAACTCTGTCATCCTTGCTACAATATAAGGCTGAGAAATCGTTTGTCCGCTACCTATGGGTAACGCATTGTTTTCGTATGCCTGATAGGAAAAAGCTTCATCAATAAAACGCTCTCGAGGCACTGTTGCAATCGCATTGAGAACACGTTGATTACTTATCCCTTTATTGTTTAAAAATGTTATCAAGCTATCTACTTGATTTTGATACCGCATGACTACTGGATCTCCACATTTTTCATCCAGCCCTCAATTCCAACCATGGCATCATGCGCGGTTAAATCGACTTGTAGAGGCGTGATTGATACCGCTCCTTGCTCTATCGCATAAAAGTCAGTACCAATACCAGCATCTTGGCATTGACCAGGAGGGCCTAACCAATATAGTGGTTGGCCTCTTGGGTCATGCTCTTTGATCATATTTTCAGCACGATGTCTTGCCCCAAGACGAGTGACTTGCCAAGCTTTAAGTTGCTCAAAAGGCACATCAGGAACATTAATATTTAATATATTGTTGCTGGGTAATGGCTGCTTAGATAGCTGTTCAATCACTTGTTTCACAACCTTTGCTGCCGTTATAAAGTGTGTATTACCAACAAGTGATACTGCAATAGCAGGAACACCTAGAAAGTGCCCTTCTGTTGCCGCTGCCACAGTACCGGAATACAGCACGTCATCACCTAAATTAGCGCCATGATTGATCCCTGCAACGACAATATCGGGACGTTCATCCAACCATTCATTCAGTGCAAAATGCACACAATCAGTTGGCGTTCCTTGTACTGAAATACGGTTTTCAGCTTCTTGTCGAATACGCAGTGGATAATCTAAGGTCAATGAATTTGAAGCACCCGATCGATTTCGATCGGGTGCAACCACAATTACATCGGCCAGTTGGCTTAATTCTTTTGCAAGTGTATTGATGCCTTCGGCAAAAATGCCATCATCATTGCTGATCAATATTCTCATCATTCACAACCTCAGAGTTAAGTGGCATGATTAACTCACGCACTACCGAGGTGGCAAAACTACCAGCAGGCAGAGCAAATGAAACAATCAAATCTTTGTCTTCAAAATGCCATTGCATATTATTAGGCATTAATAATAATGCGCGACGATCATGACGCATTCGGTTATCTCGAACAAGCTTAACCAATGCAGGTTCTTGTTCAACAATTGCTAACTCAAATGCTTGTGCTTCAGCTTGAGTTGGCAGAGCATTATCACCAAGCAACGGACCGGTAATAGCTACCTCGCCACTATTGACTTGCTGTTGGAGTCCATCAGTTACCACATCAGCAACAAACGTGCGCTCATCGCCTGCCATTTGTAAGCAATCGCCTGCCATAATGGTTGAGGTTAAACCTTGCTCAATTCGCTTTGATAATACTTGGTTAAACATCCAAGAACGTGCTGCTGATAAGTAAAAACTTCGCTTACTCTTATCACGTACACGGAATTCATCATTGCCCCAAGCACGTGCTTTAACCACGTTATTACCACCATGACCAAAACGCTGCTCACCAAAATAGTTTGCAACACCTTGTGCTTTGATCATTTCCAGACGCTCAGTTAATGCATTAAGGTTATCTAGATCAGTAAGGCGTAATTGGAACCAGTTCCCCGCTAAATCACCTGGGCGTAATTTTTTATCATGGCGTGTCACTTCAAGAATTTCGACACCTGGATGTTCAGCTTCAAATTGGCTTAAATCAGGATCAGCTTTACCCGGTAAGTGAACGCTTAACCATTGCTCAGTGATTGCATGGCGATCTTTCAACCCAGCCCAGCTAACATCACGTGATTTAACACCACATGCTTTAGCTAACTCATTCACTACATATTTGGTGTTTTCACCGACTTTGCGAATTTTCACCATCAGGTGCTCGCCTGTACCGCTAAATTTAAAACCAAGTTCTTCATTAACGATGAAGTCCTGAGGACTGGCTTTAAGACGTCCGTGACAGATTGGCTTTGCATGTAGCCAATTAAAACAATCCATTATATTTTCTGCAGTGTTGGAGTGAGACATAAGCTCAAGATACCTTTTTAATTAAAACAACCGCTTCACAAGCAATGCCTTCTTTACGTCCAGTAAAACCTAAACGTTCAGAGGTCGTTGCTTTAACATTTACATTGGTGATATCTGTTTCCAGATCGTCTGCAATCGCTTGACACATCGCATCAATATACGGCGCCATTTTTGGCGCTTGTGCAATAATAGTAACGTCTACATTACCAAGTCTGTAACCTTGTGCTTTAACTTTACTGTAGACATCACGTAATAAAAATCGGCTATCAGCACCAGCCCATTCCGCATCTGTATCGGGAAAATGACGACCAATATCCCCTGCGCCTATTGCGCCAAGTAATGCATCACATACCGCGTGTAGTGCAACATCACCATCAGAATGAGCGATCAGACCTTGCTCATAAGGGATCGCTACCCCACCAATAATTACCGGGCCTTCACCACCAAATTTATGAACATCAAAACCATGACCAATTCGCATTATGGTTATTCCTTTAATAATTGTCGTAGGTAGAACTCAGCTAAAGCTAAATCTTCAGGTTGGGTTACTTTTAGATTATCCGCACGCCCTTTCACCAACACGGGGGAAAAACCACAAAATTCAAGCGCAGAGGCTTCATCAGTGATCACCGCCTTTTTTGCTAAAGCGGTCGTTAACGCATCACGTAGCTGACCGACACGAAACATTTGAGGTGTTAATGCATGCCATAGTTGCTCACGGTCAACGGTGTGATCAATCACTGCTCGTGTATTTGAATTAACAGTACTGCGTTTCATGGTATCGCGTACTGGCGTGGCAAGGATTGCACCATATTCAGACGTTTCAGCCGCAGCCATTAATTGACGAAGATCTTCGATACGTACACAAGGGCGAGCGGCATCATGTACCATCACCCAAGCGTTATCATCATTGATTGCAGCTAAGCCTGAAAATACCGAATCCACACGCTCATTACCACCATCAACCACAGTGATGCGAGGATCGCTCGCTAATGGTAACGTTGAAAAGTAAGGATCGTTCCTACTCACCGCAACCACAACATGTTGGACTTCAGGCAAGCTTAATAACCGCTCAACCGAATGTTCTAGAATAGTTTTACCAGCAATCGTTAAATATTGCTTAGGACGATCAGCGGCCATTCGGCTACCAATCCCTGCAGCAGGTACAATAGCAATGCATTTATCGATCATGAAAGGTTATCTCATCACTTAACTAAAATATGTAATTAGTTACTATCACTAACAACACGAATAAATGTTTCCCCTGGTTTTACCAAACCAAGATCGGTACGTGCACGCTCTTCCACAGCTTCTTTGCCGCCATGAAGATCTTTGATCTCCGCATACATTTGCTGATTACGCTGATGTAATTCGGCATTAGCGGCTTGTTGTAAGCTTACGCTCTCTGTGACAGCGGTAAATTCTTTCATACCGTTTTTGCCATACCAGAAATCATATTGTAGCCAAGCGATAAGAACCAATAATACAATAATAAACAGGCGCATACTTCTCCCTGCGACATAATTTTAAACAGCAAGCTGCATTCCGATTATTGAATAAACCTAAATAATTGGAATACATTTTGCGAGTCAGCAATAATCCCATAATCAGTCAATGGTGACTACTATTATGCCATGAGACTTTACATCTCCCTTACTTAGCCCTTCTTTTTGTTGAAAATAAAAACAGCATTCATGACAACAATACAAAATAAGCATTGATTCCTGCATAAATATTGATGCCGCTTAGTGATGCGTTTTTTATTTTAGCGATAAAAAAACCGCCTCTTGCAAGGCGGTTTTATTTACCAAATTGAGTAAACTCAATCATCGCTTAATAAAAAATTAAGCTTGGCCTTTAACTTCTTTAAGACCGTTGAAAGGAGCACGCTCACCTAGTGCTTCTTCGATACGGATAAGTTGGTTGTACTTAGCAACACGGTCAGAACGGCTCATAGAACCCGTTTTGATTTGACCTGCAGCAGTACCTACCGCTAGATCAGCGATAGTTGCGTCTTCTGTCTCGCCTGAACGGTGAGAGATAACAGCAGTGTAACCAGCGTCTTTAGCCATCTTAATAGCAGCTAGAGTTTCAGTTAGAGAACCGATTTGGTTAAGCTTGATTAGGATTGAGTTAGTGATACCTTTCTCAATACCTTCCGCGAAAATCTTAGTGTTTGTAACGAATAGATCGTCACCTACTAGTTGAATTTTGTCACCTAGTAGTTCAGTTTGGTGCTTGAAGCCAGCCCAATCTGATTCGTCTAGACCATCTTCGATAGAAACGATCGCTGGGAACTTCTCAGTTAGATCTTTAAGGAAGTAGTTGAACTCTTCTGAAGTGAATTGCTTACCTTCACCTTTAAGATCGTAGATACCTTGCTCTTTGTTGTAGAACTCAGATGCAGCACAGTCCATTGCTAGAGTAATATCAGTACCTAGCTCGTAACCTGCAGCTTCAACAGCTTCTTTAATTGCTTTAAGAGCAGCTTCGTTTGACTCTAGGTTTGGTGCGAAACCACCTTCGTCACCTACCGCTGTGCTCATGCCCTTAGACTTAAGAACTTTAGCTAGGCTGTGGAATACTTCAGAACCCATACGTACAGCTTCACGAAGTGTCTTAGCACCTACTGGCTGAATCATGAACTCTTGAATATCAACAGTGTTATCTGCGTGCTCACCACCGTTGATGATGTTCATCATAGGTAGAGGCATAGAGAACTGACCAGCAGTACCGTTTAGCTCTGCAATGTGCTCGAATAAAGGCATGCCTTTAGATGCCGCAGCTGCTTTTGCGTTAGCTAGTGATACAGCTAGGATTGCGTTAGCACCGAAGTTTGATTTGTTTTCAGTACCGTCAAGGTCGATCATAACTTGGTCGATTGCAGCTTGGTCTTTTGCATCTTGGCCGATTAGTGCTTCAGCGATTGGACCATTTGCAGCAGCAACAGCTTTCAGAACGCCTTTGCCTAGGAAACGAGATTTATCACCATCACGAAGCTCTAGAGCTTCACGAGAACCAGTTGAAGCACCAGATGGCGCAGCAGCCATACCTACGAAACCACCTTCTAGGTGAACTTCAGCTTCAATTGTTGGGTTACCACGTGAGTCAATGATTTCACGAGCTAGAACTTTAACGATCTTAGACATTGTGTTTCCTCTTGCTTTATCTTCAAATTAAAAGCTAAAAAAATAGCTGTAGCCATAACAACTACAGCTATCAGTAATCCTTACTGGTTAAGCTCACCACGGTGGTATGCACCCGCCGCTTTTACAAAACCTTCAAACAATGGGTGCCCATCACGAGGTGTCGATGTGAACTCAGGGTGGAACTGTGCAGCTACGAACCAAGGGTGATTCGGAACTTCAATAATTTCAACAAGTTTCTTGTCAGCAGACAAACCAGATACTTTTAGACCCGCTTTTTCAAGCTTAGGTAGTAAAGTGTTGTTTACTTCGTAACGGTGACGGTGACGCTCATGGATCGTTGGCTGACCGTATAACGTACGCGCTTTAGAACCATCTTGTAGATGACATAGCTGAGAGCCAAGGCGCATTGTACCGCCTAGATCTGATTTCTCAGTACGCTCTTCAACTTTACCTTCACTATCAATCCACTCAGTAATAAGACCAACGACTGGATATTTAGTTTCAGCATTAAATTCAGTTGAATGCGCATCAGACATTTTGGCTACATTTCGAGCAAACTCGATTAATGCTACCTGCATACCTAAACAAATACCTAGGTATGGAATATTATTTTCACGTGCGTATTGAGCAGTAAGGATCTTACCTTCAACACCACGGCTACCAAAACCACCTGGAACCAAGATTGCATCAAGGCCAGCCAGTACTTCTGTACCTTTTGACTCAACATCTTGAGAATCGATGTATTTGATTTTTACTGATAGACGATTTTTCAGGCCCGCGTGTTTAAGTGCTTCGTTAACTGACTTATATGCGTCTGGCAGTTCAATGTACTTACCAACCATACCAATAACGACTTCAGAGGTAGGGTTCGCTTCTTCATAAATAACTTGTTCCCACTCAGAAAGATCAGCTTCTGGTGCTGTAATACCAAAGCGCTTACACACTAAATCATCAAGACCTTGAGACTTAATTAATTGTGGGATTTTGTAGATTGAATCTACATCTTTCATTGAGATAACAGCTTTTTCCTGCACGTTACAGAACAGGGCAATTTTTGCACGCTCATTGGCAGGGATCATACGATCAGAACGACACACTAAGATGTCTGGCTGAATACCAATAGAAAGAAGTTCTTTTACTGAGTGCTGAGTTGGCTTAGTTTTCACTTCGCCAGCCGCTGCTAGGTAAGGAACAAGTGTCAAGTGCATGAACATGGTGTTTTCACGACCTTGCTCTACGGCTAATTGACGAATAGCTTCCATAAATGGGAGTGATTCAATATCACCCACAGTACCGCCTACTTCAACGATTGCTACATCATGACCTTCAGCACCCGCTAACACGCGAGATTTGATTTCATTCGTGATATGAGGAATTACCTGAATCGTTGCACCTAAGTAATCACCACGACGCTCTTTGCGTAATACGTCTGCGTACACGCGACCAGCTGTAAAGTTATTACGCTTAGTCATCTTGGTACGAATGAAACGCTCGTAGTGACCTAAGTCTAGGTCAGTCTCTGCACCGTCTTCCGTAACGAATACTTCGCCGTGTTGAATTGGGCTCATTGTGCCTGGATCAACGTTGATGTAAGGGTCAAGCTTCATCATAGTCACGTTAAGACCACGTGCTTCTAAAATCGCTGCAAGTGATGCAGCAGCAATGCCTTTACCTAGAGAGGAAACTACTCCGCCCGTAACAAAAATGTAATTCGTAGTCATGTTTAACCTGGAAGATTGGTGTAGAGGATAAATGTATCTGGACGGGAAATTAGTATACCAGACACCATTTATCGCCACAACGTGAAAACTATCACACCGCCATTTGATTTTTTTTGCTTCACATCAAGTAAGCGTTATGAACTGAAATATCAAGCTTTAACAAGCAGAACAATACCATAATGGTATAATGCATTTAAAAATCATGCTGAATTTTTAATTACTGGTTTTTACTTTCTTTCTCTTTAACACGATTCCATGCTTCATCTAGCTCAGTTAATGAACACTGACTAATGATCTTTCCTTGTTCTAGCACACTTTCTTCCACTTGGCGAAAACGCTTTTCAAATTTTTTATTGGCTTTTTGTAATGCCATCTCTGGTTTTACTTTTAAATGACGACTTAAATTCACCACTGAAAATAGTAGATCACCGAGCTCTTCTTCTATTCGTTGTTGTTCTGGCACCGCTTGAATCACTTCGTCCATCACTTCATCAAGCTCTTCTTTTACCTTATCAACCACTGGTGCTAATTCATCCCAATCAAAACCAACATTCGCGCAGCGTTTTTGAATTTTATCAGCACGCATTAATGCCGGTAATGCGTTTGGAATATTGGCAAGCAAGCTCTCATCTTGCTCTTTAGCTGCGCGCTCTTTGGCTTTTTCGGCTTCCCAGTTTTGTTGAACGGCTGCTTCATCATCAAAATCAGCATCACTAAAAACATGGGGATGGCGACGGACCAGCTTTTCACTTATGCCTGCCACTACATCGTCAAATTCAAACAACCCTTGTTCTTTGGCCATCTGACTATAAAAAACAACTTGGAACAATAAATCACCTAATTCTTCTTTTACATCGTTCCAGTTTTTCTGCTCGATGGCATCAGCCACTTCATAGGCTTCTTCAAGGGTATAGGGAACGATTGAATCAAAGTTTTGTTTCAAATCCCACGGACAACCACGATGTGGGTCTCGCAACTGAGACATAATTGCTAATAATTGTTCCATTTGAGACGCCTGTTTATTATCCATACCACCAACTCTTTAAAATGGCGCTTTAAGCTTCTAACTTTAAAAGTGCCAAAACTTCGATAGTTAATACTAGAAAACTAATTTAGAAATTCATAGCAACGATCAATCATCATCATGTTGGCAATGTTCATGTTGCTTATGATGATCTCTAGCATGATCACAACTTTCATGTCCATTATCGCCATCATAATGATGATTCTCACATCGATGTTGATGTGAATCATGGCGATGGTGTCTACACCCTTGGTGATGTGAATCATGGTGTTGGCAATCAGAGCGATGAGAGCACGTGTGATTAGAAGAATCTACGCTATAAGACTCTGCTAACGCATAGTTTGGCAACAGAAATGACATTAACAATAACAGTACTATTGTAAGACTTTTTTCTCTAATCATGCTTAATACATTCGACTTCATAATACCCCCGTTAATTATTTAAACGTTACTTTATCTGCACCCACTTTCATTCCCTGCAGGCAAAGAATAAAAAACAGCAATTGTTTGATGTCATCACTAGGTACATTGATAAAATTATTATCAGGAATAAGAAACATTGAAATAAGTAATAAAACACTCGTAATACTATTTTTAGTTAATAATTTTAATAGTAAATTTTTCATAATAGTTCTCTTGCCGCTTTATTTATAAAGCAACATCATTAATTAATAACAATCATCACTCATCTATATAATTAAGATGGGATAATTAATTTGTGAAATTAACACTTACTTTGAATCCAATTTAGATCCAGAAATAAGCAAACTATTAGGCAATAGGAGGGCGATAAATTGATTTTATAACGGCAAGAACAAGCGACTCTTGAAGATATTCAATCGGTAACAGCTTACTGACACGAGTGATAAGCAGCGGAGGAAAAGAGAGTAGATGAAATGGATTACTGCCAGTACGAGGCAGTACTCGACAACATGAGCACTGTGAACAATCATTACAACTATTCTCACATTGCAAACTACAGTGATGAGATTGTTGAGTAGCCGTTTGCTGGTATTGCAGTTCGCTCTTAATATTACTTGCTAAATTAGCAACATTAGAGACTTGAACATTTTGACTCATATACGCAGCATTCACACTACTACTTAACAGTAATATTGCTATAAATAATGCATATAATATTTTATGTAATTGAGATAAATACATACTGAGTCTTTATTTTAAAGTTAATAGAATACTATCGGTCTATTATATATGAGTCAACATCAAGTCTTATTTTAGATCATTAAATTAATAAATTATTCCATTTTAAGATGTGCGCGTTAATAATTACTACTATTCATTATGTCGTAATAAATAAAAAGGGAAGCATATTGCTCCCCTTAATTTATATTTTAATCAGTTAATTAACCGTATAAACGTTTAGCCTCGGCAACATCTTTAACTTGTTCGATGCGTTTAAGTACACGTCCCAACACTTCTAAATCAGTTAATTCAAGTTCAAAGTCCATGATAGACATTTGCTTTTTATAATCAACTCGGCTTTTCATTCCCGCTACTTTCACTTTTTCATTCATTAAAGTATTGGTTAATTCTTTCAATAAGCCATTACGCTCAGAAGCCGTCACACGCACGGTAATGGTATAGTTACCGACAAAACCACCGCCCCAAACCGTATCAATAATACGCTCTGGCGCATGATGACGAAGCTCTTCAAGCTGCTCACAATCCATACGGTGAACAGAAATACCACGACCTTGTGTAACAAAACCTTGAATATCATCGCCAGGAATAGGCTGACAACAACGCGCAAGGTGAGTCATCAGGTTATCAACACCTTCAACAACAACAGCATCACGTTGCGGTTTTTTGTGGCTTGTGGCTTGTTTATTACTTGCCTCAGATAGCTTTTCTAAAAGCTGCTGATCTTCTTCTTCAGCTGTTGGTTTATTCACTAGCGCATTAATATGGTTGATCACCTGATTAATACGTAAATCACCACTGCCAATCCCCGCATATAGCTCTTCAGGCGATTTCACATTAAAACGTTTTGCCGCATAATATTGCGCATCTTTTAATGTTGCATGAATTTTTACCAGCTCAGCTTCTAAGATCTCTTTACCCGCAATAATATTCTTATCACGATCTTGCTTACGGAACCACGCATGCACTTTGGCACGAGCACGGCTAGATGTCACAAACCCTAAGTTAGGGTTTAACCAATCTCGTGACGGATTCGGCTCTTTTTGCGTGATGATCTCAACTTGATCACCCATTTGAAGATGATAAGTGAAAGGAACAATACGCCCTTCTACTTTGGCACCAATACAACGGTGACCCACTTCAGAGTGAATATGATAAGCAAAATCAAGCGGTGTTGCATTCGATGGCAAGTCAACCACATCCCCTTTAGGAGTGAAAGCATAAACGCGATCATCAAATACCTGACTACGAAGCTCATCGAGCATTTCGCCAGAATCTGACATTTCTTCTTGCCATGCTAATAATTTACGCAGCCAATTGATTTTCTCATCATAAGCCGACTGTGCACCGCCTGATGCTGTACCTTCTTTGTACTTCCAGTGTGCCGCAACCCCTAATTCAGACTCTTCATGCATTTGCTTAGTACGGATCTGAATTTCAATGGTTTTACCTTCAGGGCCTAACACCACAGTATGGATAGACTGGTAACCATTCGGTTTTGGGTTAGCAACATAGTCATCAAACTCTTTCGGTAAGTGACGGTATTTGGTGTGCACCACACCTAATGCGGCGTAACAGTCTTGTAGCTCTTCAGCAACAATACGTACCGCTCGAACATCAAAAAGCTCATCAAATTCTAAGCTTTTCTTCTGCATTTTACGCCAAATGCTGTAAATATGCTTAGGACGACCTTGTACTTCTGCTTTAATATTTGATGCTTTCATCGCGTCAGATAAATCATCAACAAAATGAGTAATGTAATCTTCACGATCAATACGACGCTCAGATAACTGCTTAGCAATTTGCTTGTAGGTATCTGGATGCTGATAACGGAACGCGTAATCTTCAATTTCCCATTTAAGCTGACCAATACCAAGACGGTTTGCTAATGGTGCATAAATGTTGGCACATTCTTGCGCTGCAGCTCGGCGTACTTCATCTGGCTGATCTTTCACTTCACGTAAATTACAGATACGTTCAGCCAATTTAATAACCACGCAACGGAAATCATCCACCATAGAAAGTAGCATGCGACGAATATTATCCACCTGCGCGGCTTGCGCAGTTTCTTCCGCCGTTGATTTTAACTGGCTGATTGCACACATTTGTTCAACACCTTGAACTAAATGTAAAATTGTCCCGCTATATTCTTCTTTTAACGCTTCATTGCTGTAACAACCGCCTTCCACTAATGGGTATAACAAGGCCGCAATTAACGTATCGGCATCCATACTCAAGGTGACAAGGATTTCAACTAACTCACGACCACGCCACAACAGTAACGGACCGTTTTCTTGTTCAGCGGCAAGTTCAATACAGCGCTGATATGTTCCTTCTATCCGACTCGATACTTTTGCATCTTGACGTAAACTCTCGACCCACGAGACAAGCTCAAATGTGGTATTTTCCTTTAAATGCGCACCGCGAACTGCGACCATGTTTCTATCCTGTTTTCTCTGAATACCGATGATTGTCTTACATCACATTACTATTTTTTTTATGGTGATTAGCTTTTAACAAACAACGCCATTGATTCTAAATGCCCTGTATGAGGGAACATATCCATCATACCAAGACGTGCCAACTTATACCCTTGCTGCAACAACATTTGACTATCACGAGCCAATGTTGCTGGATTACATGATACATAAACCACTTTGCTTGGCGCTAAATTTACAATATGTTGCATCACACCAGCCGCCCCAGCTCGTGCCGGGTCTAATAAAATCTTATCAAATTGCTCTTGCGCCCACACTAGTTTCGTTACATCTTCATCCAAGTTTGCTTGATAAAAAGTTGCGTTATCTAGACCATTTGCTGCCGCATTAGCAGTCGCTCGCGCGACCATATCATCAACACCTTCCACGCCGACTACCGCTTTCGCTCGTCTTGCTAGCGGAAGGCTGAAATTGCCTAGCCCACAGAATAAATCGAGTACCCTATCCTGCGGCTGAATATCAAGCCAATTTATCGCTTGCTCAACCATTTTTACGTTTACGTCTCGATTAACCTGAATAAAATCTTTTGGTGAGAACGTCAGTCTTACATCGTCAATATCGTAGTACGGCTCCTCACCTAACACATGGTCAAGCTCATCTGACGACGGCGCTAAAAATAGCATCAATGCATGTTCAGTAGCGAAAGCTTTAATCGCTGCGAGATCGTTGTCATTGAATGGCTGCAAATGACGAATTAACAATACGCGACCATTATCTGCATTAACCAATTCTATATGGCCAACATGTTTACGTCCTTTAAGGTTGCTTAACAGTTCACGTAATGGCGGTAACAAATCATTAAGTGTGGTCGCCAAAACAGGACAAGCATTCACATCAACGATGTCTTTACTCTGTTTTTTACGAAAGCCAAATACCATTTTGCCATTAGGTAGCATACGGACACTAAAACGTGCACAGCGACGATAATGTTCACTTTGCCCAACAATAGGCTCAACTTGTGAGGCATCATCTTTTTCTGTGATCGCAAATTTCGCCATCAATTCACTTAGCGCCTGTTGTTTGGCGATAACTTGACCTTGGTGGGATAAATGTTGCAAGTTACAACCGCCACACTGGTCATAGATTGGACAATGAGGTTTAATACGCGCAGCACTGTCTTTTAAACGTTTGATCACGCGAGCTCGGGCATAATTTTTTTTGTCTTCCGTCAATTGCACAACAACGGTTTCATCGGGTAATGCACCATCAATGAAAACAGGTTTGTTGTTCAAATGGCCGATGCCAGCGCCGATATGATCTAAACGGCTGATAGTTATTTCTTTATGCTTCGTATCAGTTTTACGTTTTTGAGGCTTAAAAAAGCGTGCCATAAAATTTTGCTCACTGTTCAGGCATTGAGTATTTGTCGAACAGCACTGATTTATTTAATCTAGTGCTACTGATGGGAGCCAATTCTCCCACAGATTTATCTGCTTGTAATTAAGAGAACCATGACCAGATATGGACTTCGTGCCAGAGTATTTACTCTGACATTAGCACCTACACTTATTATTGGCTTATTATTAAGCGCTTTTTTCACCATGAGCCGTTATCAGGATCTAGAACATCAGCTGATTTCTACAGGTGCAAGTATCATCGAGCCGTTAGCTATTTCAGCGGAATACGGCATGACAGAAAAAAACCGAGAAGCAATTCGTCGGTTGATTGGTTATACCCATAGAAAACATTCCGACATCATCCGCAGCATCGCGGTGTTTGATAACCATAACCATATTTTTGCCACATCTAACTTTCACCGTAATTTTGATTCCTTCATGTACCCAAAGGGCAAACCTATTCCTCGGCTACTGGATACCCAGTTAACCGATAACACCTTAATATTACGCGCGCCCATTCTTACCGAAGGTCAATTTGGAACGAATGTTGGTAGCGATGTTCGTGGTAAAGCCCTCGGCTATATCGCTATCGAGCTGGATCTCAGCACGCTACGTCTACAACAATACCAAGAAGTATTTACCGCCTTAATGGTGTTATTACTGGGCTTAACCCTGTCATCATTGTTTGCGTATCGCTTGATGCAAGACGTGACACAACCCATTTCTCATATGATCAGTGTGGTAGATAGGATCCGTCGCGGCCACCTTGATATTCGAATTGAAGGCCGATTGTTGGGCGAATTAGATACCCTGAAAAACGGTATTAATGCTATGGCAATTTCGTTGTCGGAATACCACATTGAAATGCAACAAAGTATCGATCAAGCAACATCCGATCTACGTGAAACCTTAGAACAGCTAGAAATTCAAAACGTTGAATTAGATATTGCGAAAAAGCGTGCGCAGGAAGCGGCACGGGTGAAATCAGAGTTTTTAGCCAATATGTCTCATGAGCTCCGCACTCCGCTAAATGGGGTCATTGGCTTTACCCGACAAATGCTCAAAACCAAACTGAATACTAGCCAGAAAGATTACCTATTAACGATTGAGAATTCAGCCAACAACCTGCTGACCATCATCAATGACATTCTCGATTTCTCGAAGCTCGAAGCGGGTAAACTGTTACTGGAAAACATTCCTTTCGACTTTACAGATTCACTCGATGAAGTCATGCGCTTACTTGCACCAAGTGCCCACGAAAAAGGCCTAGAGCTGACACTGAAGATTGACGATCGTATTCCAGCAGGCTTAATTGGTGACCCATTACGTATTCAGCAAGTGGTCACTAACTTAATTGGTAATGCCGTTAAGTTTACCGAGCATGGCAATATTGATGTCTCTGTCGAGTTAAAATCCGAAGTCGATAATAATATCGCCCTGCAATTTATGGTCCGCGATACTGGTATTGGTATTTCAGAGCGTCAGCAAGCGCAATTATTCCAAGCATTTAGCCAAGCCGACGCCAGTATTTCTCGCCGTTATGGCGGTACAGGATTAGGTCTAGTGATCACCCAGAAACTGGTAAGTCAAATGGGCGGTGAAGTGAGCTTAACTAGTCGCTTACACCAAGGCTCGACCTTCTGGTTCACCATCAAAATGAACAAAACAGATCTACCTGTATCACAGCCTATTGATACCACTTCACTTGAAGGTAAGTCATTACTTCTGGTTGAGGCCAACATGCAAGCAGCATCAGTGATACAGCAACGTCTAATGTTAGCAGGCGTACATGTTACTTACCGCGCTTCTATGCCTGATGATATTGATCACCATGACTTCGCTCTATTGTGTTTATCGCCGGGTGAGCAGCCACCACTGCCAGTCATACTCAATGATGTATTTAAAGCAGAGCAAACCGCTGAAAAGGTCTTGGTTTGCTTACCGACAACAGAACTTGCGTTATCAGAAAAACTGACCCAAACAGGTGTGTCGGCCTGTCTAGGTAAACCGCTGGCGCAACGTAAACTGTTTGAAGCACTCTGCGATAATGATGATGAGCAGCAAAGTGAATTAGAAGTACCTTTATTACCCACCACTACCGAAACACTACAACCACTAACGGTGATGGCGGTTGATGATAACCCAGCGAACTTAAAACTGATCTCTGCACTACTTGGTGAACGAGTGGAAACCGTTATTACCGCAACCGGTGGTAAAAAAGCGGTTGAATATGCTCAAAGTAAAGCCTTTGATTTGATCTTTATGGATATTCAAATGCCGGAAATGGATGGCGTGACAGCCTGTCAGAAAATCCATGAAACAGCACTTAATAAAAATACCCCAGTGATTGCTGTTACCGCTCATGCTATGGCAGGTGAGCGCGAGCGCTTAATCAATGCAGGTATGGATGATTACCTCACCAAACCGATTGAAGAGCAGATTCTGCAGCAAATTTTAGCAAAATGGATTGCCCCAACCACACCGCAAGCAACGCCACCATCTGTAAACAGAATGCCAGTGACGCTTGAAGGACAAGTTAATGATGTCGCTCCAGTAATAAACAATAACCACGTTAGTTTTGATTGGGATTTAGCGTTAAAACAAGCGGCAGGAAAAGAAGATTTAGCCTATGACATGCTGCAAATGCTGCTTGATTTCATGCCTGAGGTAGAAATGCTGGTAAATGAAGCACTGGATGGGAAAGATGTTGAACTCTGGCCACCGATTCATAAATTACACGGTAGCTGCGCTTACAGCGGTGTTCCACGCCTGAAGAATTTATGTTTGGAAATTGAAACCGCACTTAAGGCTAATGCAACCCTGTCCAATATTGAACCAGAGCTATTAGAGCTGGTTGATGAAATGGATAACATTGTCAAAGCGTCTAAAGACTATCGAAACTAACCCGTTTTTGTTTTAAAACAGATAAGCTAACGATCAAAAAAGCGGTAGATATATTATCTACCGCTTTTTATTTATTAACGTGAAAAACGAATCACGATTCAACGTTCTAAAATGACCGTTGCAACAGCATAATGACGCTCATCAGCAATGGTAAGGTGAACATGATTCACGCCCATTGCTTGCGCTAGTTCATTTGCTTTACCTGATAAGCTCAGTAATGGCTTACCACGCTCATCATTTTTAACCGTAAAATCATGGAAAGAGACGCCACACGCAATACCGGTACCGAGTGCTTTTGATGCTGCTTCTTTTACCGCAAAACGTTTTGCTAAAAAGCGCCCTTTTAGCTTCAATTGCTGAAACTGTTCAAGCTCAGAGCTAGACAGTATTTTCTGGGCGAACGCATCACCTGAGCGAGCAAAGACTTTTTCGACTCGCTCAATTTCAGCAATATCAGTCCCTAAACCAACAATCGCCATTAACCACGCGCTTCCTGCATTAGCAAACGCATATCAGCCACTGACTTTTCTAACCCATCAAACATTGCTCGTCCCATAATAGAATGACCAATGTTAAGTTCATACAGCTCTGGCAATGCCGCTATCGGCTTAACATTGTGATAAGTTAAACCATGTCCTGCATTTACTTTAATACCTAAATTGTGAGCGTAGCTTGCACCTGCAGCAATCTTCTTCAGCTCATCCGATTGTGCCTCTTCGGTTGTCGCTTCTGCGTATTGCCCAGTATGAAGCTCAATAAACGGTGCGCCACATGCATGAGCTGCATCAATTTGCGCGCGATCAGCATCAATGAAAAGTGACACTTTGATCCCAGCAGCTGTAAGTTTTTCTGTTGCCGCTTTTACTTTTTCAAGTTGACCTGCGACATCTAGACCACCTTCTGTGGTTAACTCTTCACGCTTTTCTGGTACTAAGCAAACATATTCAGGCTTAACATCTAACGCAATTGCCACCATTTCATCAGTGACGGCCATTTCTAAATTCATGCGAGTTTGGATCGTCTCACGTAAAATACTCACATCACGATCATTAATGTGACGACGATCTTCACGCAAATGAATAGTGATGCCATCAGCGCCTGCTCGCTCGGCTACTTCTGCAGCATGAACAGGATCTGGGTAACGTGTACCACGTGCATTACGTAATGTCGCAATATGATCGATGTTCACGCCAAGTAATATATTGTTCATGTTCCGATTCTCCTTCCTCGCGGGATAAACAATTCCCGGCTTTTTAATGGCTTAGAACCAAGATACGGTTTTAATGCCATCCTTGTAAATCGTTTTGCTGCCCGCAACTGCTCTGGGGTTTCAAATCGCCTCGCAGCAATGGCTTTTAATTCATTACCACGAAAGGTTAATAAACCAATTTTCATTGAAGCAATAAACCCCTGCTGCTCGCGATAGTTATAGGTCATATCATCTTCAACACTTAATCCACTACCAGCGCAATGCAGAAAATCAATCCCGTAGCCTAGATGATGTAGCAGAGAAAGCTCGAAGCGGCGCAAAGCAGGCTCTGGGTTATCCGCTTGTGCTAGCTCTCTAAGCACATTCAAATAATCCAGAAACAACTGTGGGTAAGGGGTATGGTTGCCCAATACACGTACCAGTATTTCATTCACATACATTGCTGAATATAAAATATAGCTGCGTAAGGGTAAACCTATACTGATAGGTTCGGCATGAGTAAGAACAGGCATCGCACCTTTACCACTCCACTTCATAAATAAGGGAGTAAAAGGTTGGAGTGTGCCTTTTAGATTAGAACGTTTACGGCGAGCGCCTTTAGAAAGAAGAGTAAGACGGCCATGATCCTCGCTAAATACATCAAGGATCAGGCTCGTCTCACTATAGGGACGAGAATGAAGGACAAAACAACGCTGTAGCCCTTCCATTACTACCCTTATAAGTCGTCGATGTAACCAAGGCTACGCAGTGCACGTTCGTCATCTGCCCAACCTGATTTCACTTTAACCCAAAGTTCAAGGTAAACTTTACGTTCAAACAAGTCTTCCATGTCTAAACGCGCTTCGCGCCCTATCACTTTGATTTTATCGCCACCTTTACCAATCACCATTTTCTTCTGGCCTTTACGTTCAACCAGAATCAAACCATTGATATCGAAACCATCGGTTTCAGGGTTGTAATCGAATCGCTCGATTTCAACCGTCACAGCGTATGGCAATTCATCACCCGTAAAACGCATCAGCTTTTCACGGATAATTTCAGAGGCCATAAAGCGTTGAGAACGATCAGTTACGTATTCTTCAGGGAAGTAGTACTCACACTCAGGTAAGTGCTGACGTACGATTTTCTCTACCGCATCAATGTTTGTACCATGCTTTGCTGATACCGGAATCACATCAACAAACTCCATCTTACTTGCAAGCTCTTGCAAGTGAGGGAATAGCTCATGCTTATCTTTTACGTTATCAACTTTATTCACTAACAATACCGTTGGTAACTGGCTCTTTGCCAGCTTGTTTAATACCATCTCATCGTCAGCCGTCCACATAGTGCCATCAACTAAAAACAATACTAATTCAACATCGGTTAATGAACTGCTTGCAGCACGGTTCATTAAACGGTTAATTGTACGTTTTTCTTCAATGTGCAATCCTGGAGTATCAACATACACAGCTTGATAGCCGTCACGTGTGTCTACACCCATAATACGGTGGCGCGTGGTTTGTGGTTTACGAGAAGTAATAGATAACTTCTGCCCCACTAAACGGTTTAGCAAGGTTGATTTACCGACATTCGGTCGACCAACAATGGCGATAAAGCCACAATGTTGTTTATCTGTCATGATTCCAACTGATTTAGTGCAAGTTCTGCTGCTGCCTGCTCTGCCTTGCGCCGACTGCCGCCTTTGCCAATTACAGGTTTATCCAAACCTGTTACGTCACACTGTACTGTGAACTCTTGATTATGAGCTTCACCTTGTACCTTAGTTACAGTATATGCAGGTAGCGGTAAACGACGACCTTGTAAACACTCTTGAAGACGTGTTTTTGGATCTTTTTGATTGATACCTGGCTCAATCGTATCAAGACGAGTTTTATACCAAGCCAATACGATACTTCGTACTTGCTCAACATCGCTATCTAGATAAATCGCGCCAATGATTGCTTCAACACAGTCAGCAAGAATCGAATCGCGACGGAAGCCACCACTCTTTAACTCGCCAGGTCCCAGTAACAAATGGTCGCCAAGCTCGAATTCCCGACCTAGCTCTGCCAATGTTTTTCCACGGACTAGTGTTGCACGCATTCGGCTCATATCACCTTCATCCACTGAAGGAAAACGGTGATATAAGTCATCAGCAATAACAAAACTTAAAATAGAGTCACCTAAAAACTCTAGGCGCTCATTGTGGGTGCCATTAGCACTGCGATGTGTCAGTGCTAATGTCATCAACTCACAATTAGTAAATTGGTAGCCCAGCTTGCGCTGAAGCCTATTCGCTGGAGTTGTCATTTTCTCTCGATTATTTAATGCTACCGATACGATTAAAACGTACACCGGTAGGGATCCAAGATGGAAGTAAACTATCTGCTTGTCGATCAAACTCAAAGCTGATCCAAATAGCTACCGCCTTGCCAACAAGATTCGCTTCTGGCACAAAGCCCCAGTAACGACTGTCAGCACTATTGTCACGGTTATCACCCATAACAAAATAGTTTCCTTCTGGTACAACCCACTCACCAATACCAGGACGAGGCTCATATGCCATACGACGATCACGACGTAATGGGTTGATCAGAATATGGTGATCAACATCACCCAGTTGTTCTTTAAACTCAACTAAACGTGCCATTCCTTGCTTAAAGTCACTGTCAGTCATATCGGTTAATTTAACCGGTTTACATACTGAAGTACCTTTAGGTTGAATACACAGTTGCTTATCTTCACTGTAGCGAACAGTATCGCCAGGTAGGCCAACAACACGCTTAATATAATCAATCTTTGGCTGAGGTGGGAATTTAAACACCACTACATCACCACGCTTTGGCTCACCTGTACTGACGATTTTATCGTGGAAAACAGGGTCTCGTAGACCATAAGCAAATTTTTCAACCAGAATAAAATCACCTACGTATAAAGTTGGTAGCATTGATTCTGATGGAATTTGAAAAGGTTCATAAATAAAAGAGCGGAATACCATGATCAAAGCAATGACAGGGAACATTGAACTTGCTGATTCAACCCATGCAGGCTGTGGCGCAACACTTTCTAGCGTTTTAGCATCAACTTGACCACCGGATTGTTCAGCTGCTGCAGCTATTTTTAATTGACGCTTCGGTGCCCAAAGAAACTTATCAAGTGCCCAAATGATCCCTGTTACTAGCGTAGCTAGTACCAGAATCAAAGAAAAAGTGTTTGCCATGTTATCCCTTATGTTTAACCCGACCAACAGAAGAATGTTGATCTGCTCTGCCCCATTTAGAGCGTCAGAGTAAAAGAAAGTGCCATTTAATTAATAAATAAGCACTTTCTAATCGTTTTGAAGCTTACTAGCTAAAGATAATTATTTATCTTTACCCACATGAAGAATCGCTAAGAATGCTTCTTGAGGCAGTTCTACGTTACCGATCTGCTTCATACGCTTCTTACCTTCTTTCTGTTTCTGCAACAGTTTCTTCTTACGACTAATATCACCGCCATAACACTTAGCGATTACGTTTTTACGTAATTGCTTCACGGTAGAGCGAGCAATAATATGCGTACCAATCGCGGCTTGAATTGCAATATCAAACATCTGACGAGGGATAAACTCTTTCATTTTCTCAACAACATCACGACCACGAGATTGTGAGTTATCTTTGTGAGTAATGATAGCAAGTGCATCAACACGCTCACCATTAAGAAGAATATCAACACGTACCATGTCTGATTCTTGGTAACACTGGAAATTATAATCAAGTGACGCATAACCACGAGATGTTGATTTCAAGCGATCAAAGAAATCCAGAACCACTTCTGACATTGGAATATCATACGTTAGTGCGACTTGATTGCCGTGGTAAACCATATCAACCTGTACACCACGCTTTTCAATACATAAGGTAATAACATTACCTAAGTATTCGCTTGGCACCAAAATATTACAGCGAGCAATTGGCTCACCCATAATCTCGATATCATTCACTGCTGGCAGTTTAGCTGGGCTATCAACGTACAACATTGTGCCGTCTGTTTTCTTCACTTCATACACTACAGTCGGTGCTGTAGTGATCAGGTTTAGATCATATTCACGCTCTAGACGCTCTTGAATAATCTCCATATGAAGCATCCCCAAGAAACCACAACGGAAACCAAAACCTAACGCAGACGAGCTTTCTGGCTCATAAAACAATGACGCATCATTCAGGCTTAATTTACCTAAAGCATCACGGAAGTTTTCATAATCATCAGAAGAAACAGGGAATAGACCTGCGTATACCTGCGGTTTCACTTTCTTAAAGCCAGGCAGCGCGGTTTCACAACCACCTTTTGCCAGCGTTAAAGTATCACCTACAGGTGCGCCAAGAATATCTTTAATACCACAAACAACCCAACCAACTTCACCTGTATTTAGCTCTGTTGTATCAATTTGTTTTGGTGTGAAAATACCTAAACGGTCAACACCCCAGATTTGACCTGTGGTCATAACTTTAATCTTGTCATTTTTCTTTAGCTTACCGTTTTTAATACGAACTAAAGAAACAACACCTAAGTAGTTATCAAACCATGAGTCAATGATTAGCGCTTGTAATGGCGCATCTGGATCACCTTCAGGTGCAGGAATTGCTTCAACAATCTTTTCAAGAACATCGTCAACACCCAAGCCTGTTTTCGCTGAACAGCGAACAGCATCAATAGCATCGATACCAACAATGTCTTCAATTTCTTCAGCTACACGCTCAGGTTCAGCCGCAGGTAAGTCAATCTTATTTAAGATTGGCACTACTTCCAAATCCATCTCAATGGCAGTGTAACAGTTAGCAAGAGTCTGAGCTTCAACGCCCTGACCCGCATCAACCACCAGCAATGCGCCTTCACAAGCAGCAAGTGAACGAGAAACTTCGTATGAGAAGTCTACGTGTCCCGGTGTGTCGATAAAGTTTAATTGATAAGTTTCACCATCTTTAGCCGTGTAATCGAGCGTCACGCTCTGGGCTTTGATGGTAATACCGCGTTCGCGTTCAAGATCCATAGAATCTAAAACTTGTGAAGCCATTTCTCGATCAGAAAGGCCGCCACAAACTTGAATTAGACGGTCGGATAAGGTCGACTTACCATGGTCGATATGTGCGATAATCGAAAAGTTACGAATGTGCTTCATGAATGGCGTGACTAGCTCGTGATTAAAATGAATGGGATCTTACGATCAAGTTGTCGGATTCTACCGAATTTAAACGCTACTCGCTATCTTTCGATGCGGCATTTATCAGCTTATCTGATGAAATCGGTGCGCCGAGAACTCGAATAAGGGTTGGCTTATACGCTGAATTACCTTCTAAGCGTTTGGCATAGTGCCGTGCAATCAGTAATCCTAACGTTGTCGCAATAACAGCAGAACTGATAACACCCAGTTCGTTACTGTGGGCTAAATCAACAAATACCCATTGCCCCAATGCACTGCCTAACAGTAAAAAAAGCAATGGGAGCATATAGATCAATAAGGCAGAGCTTAACATACTTCGCTCAGATAAGCCGATTTCAACTACCTGCCCGATAGAGAGCGGCGATTGCGTCGCTATTTTTACATCATGGACACGACCAGGCATTGCTTTCGTTACAATGCCTGTTCCGCAACTATCACGTGATGCACAATGGCCACAGCTTGTTTGTTGCTGGCAACTTACCGTTACCATTCCTTTTTCAACAGCGGTCACTGTCGCTAAAGTGCGCATCATGACTAATTACCTTTTACTGCCTTATTGGGTGTCCCTTTAGTGTTATCGAAAGTGACACTTTCTGCAATCTGTCTTGCTGTTGGTGGCGGAATATCGCCGACAACCGTAATTTCTTTATTGTCTTTAACTATATTGCTCAATGTTCGGCGACCTTGACGGACAAGTTGCCCACTTAACGCATAACTATCAATATCAGACACATATACAGAGAAGCTAAATAAACCATCACTGTACATCCGACTTTCAACCGGGCGCTCTGTCATTAATAGGCGGTGGCGATCGCCTGAAATTAATTTAAAGCCATCTGGTAACCATGACACTTTCCAATCAAGGTTAGCTTTTTCTTGTACTGGTAATTTTACCACTTCTGGTAGTTTTACCGTTTTTAACTTGCTGAGCATTTCAGCCACTTTCGGATTCACCGCATAAGAAACAGCGCGAAATTGCTCTAATAAATCACCATTTCGATCTAATAAATCAGCACGCATCACTAAGTGACTTAGCTGATCAATCCATATTAAATATGAGTAACGTTCGCCGTCTTTGGGTGCAATACGGATAACATCGCAGGTAACACCCGCTTCTCGTGCGCGGCCCATTGAAATGAAATCATAGTAATGGGCTAACTCTTGAATATTAGCCTTCATAAGCGGCATGATAGGCGCCACTATTTTTGCACTTTTTACGGTGAATGGATCAAGACCGGGCTCAAAGTAACTCACCTCATTACCGCGTTGAATCACTTCTTGAGGAGGGCCACTTAAGTAGAGTAAATGACTATAGCCTTGACCATCCTCTAACGCATGTCGATAACGCAAGGTATCAATACTGTTCTTTTTTACTCGAATGTAAGATATTTCGTAACTCAGCTTTTGGCTTGCCTGCTCCATTTGAAGCAACAAAGCCTCTGCCGAAGGCTTTTCAGCTTCAGCAAAGGCTTGGAGAGGCAAAAGCAAGCTGACCAATGCTATCGCACCGACCAGAATCTTTTTCATTAATCTGCCACAGAATTATGTTGTTTAAGTAAAGAGTGATCAAGGCTGCCGTCTTGCGCATTAAAACGCAGCTGTAACTCATAATCTTGCAACATGGAGTTAATACGACGACGTTGCTCCATCAACTGCGCTTCAGTTGGTGCACGATCTGTATTGCTTGCCATATTGGTATTTAAACTTACCGGTTCCGCTTTACCTGTAAACGGAATGGTTTGTAACACAGGCACATCATTGTTAGTTGAACCTGATGAATTATCTTCATTATCATACTGCTGGACGCCAACAATAACAGCTAAAGAGACACAAGCAGCAACGGCCACTTGGCCAAATTGAGTAAGCCATGACGGTAACGTGTGCTTGGCTTTAAATGGTGTTGGTTGATCTTCAATTGCTTGCGAAATTGGCTCTGCAACAACCGCAACGGGTGTTTCAGTATGTCCAACTGAATGGGCAGGTTCATCGTCTAACGCTAATGCGACATTCGCTGCAATATTCCATTCTTTGCATTGCGGAGCATCACCGCGTAACACATCACCAATTAAGGTGTAGTCACGCCATATAAGCTCATCTTCTTTGTCAACAGTCAGCGCATTTATAATGCTCTGATCTAGCTCTTCGCCATCAAGTAATGCCGAGATCTTTTCTTTATCAGCCATTTTTTCCACCGTTGGGTGCAACATTATTGCTGCATGAGAGGACGGATACGTTTTTCAACCGCCTCACGTGCACGGAATATACGAGAGCGAACTGTACCTACTGGACATCCCATTACCTCTGCAATTTCCTCATAACTTAGACCATCCAGTTCACGTAATGAGATTGCGGTTTTGAGATCATCTGGTAGCGCTTCAATCGTGCTAAAAACAACCCGCTTCAATTCATCTGACAACATTTGGTTCTCAGGGTTCGAAATTTCTTTCAGCGCACTACCACTTTCATAGTATTCCGCATTTTCTGCATCAACATCAGATGCAGGCGGACGACGCCCCTGAGCGACTAAATAGTTTTTTGCGGTATTGACTGCAATTCGGTAGAGCCATGTATAAAAGGCACTCTCACCACGGAATGTTGGCAACGCTCGGTACGCCTTAATAAACGCCTCTTGCGCCACATCTGGTACATCACCAGAATTACTGACATAACGTGATACAAGGTTACAAACTTTGTTCTGGTATTTAATAACCAGAAGGTTGAAAGCTTGCTTATCTCCCCGCTGTACTCGCTCAATTAATACCTGATCAGTTTGCTGCTCGCTCATTCGAGCGTGTACTCCTATATCTGTCTTTACTCAATATTGCATTAGCTAAATAAAGCCACAAATACTTGCGTTAGTGCTCTATCAAAAATGCTATATCATGATTTGTTCGGCGTCGTAACGCGAAATAAGCCGAGTGTCACCTTAAACAAATCATTGAGTTATGAAATATTTATGAGCATGAGCACTACTTATGACCGGAGGATAATGGCAAAGTTCCTACGCCCATTAAATAATTTCGGCTTATTTTACTAATTATTTTATCACTGTGACTTATGCACGGTGTATATAAGTGATCACTATCTTACCTTAATTCACGATATTAACGGGCTTTTCAGCGTGAAAAAAGCAAAATTAATAACAAGTTTTAGGATTATTACGTGACATAAGTTTTTTGTTATTCACCTTTTATCGCCATTCGTTCGCGCATTGACGCTAGGTATAAAAATTGTCATGCGATATATTTGAATACTTAATCGTCTATAAAACTTATTTGTCGTACAATTTTCATGCTAATTTGACGTGAGTTTGTTAGGATACGGACAGATAACAAAAGGATATGAGATCAAGTATGAATCAGATTCATCAACATAACTGCGATGTACTGGTTATTGGCAGCGGTGCCGCTGGCCTATCATTAGCACTACACCTTTCTTCTTCTGCCAATGTTACCGTGTTATGTAAAGGACCGCTGAATGAAGGCGCAACTTATTACGCACAGGGCGGAATAGCTGCAGTATTTGATGAATCAGACAGCATCGATTCACATGTTGAAGATACCCTTATTGCTGGCGCCCACTTATGTGATAAAGACGTCGTTCGTTTTATTGCCGAGAATGCTAAAGAATGTGTTCAGTGGTTGATTGATGGCGGCGTACCGTTTGATCGTGAAGAATCTGATAGTGATGATAACCCTCGTTTTCACTTAACCCGTGAAGGCGGCCACAGCCATCGTCGTATTCTCCATGCCGCTGATGCAACAGGCATGGCAATGCAGACCTCACTTCAAGATCAAGCCCGTAATCATCCCAATATTACCATTTTAGAACGTCATAATGCGCTCGATTTAATCACTGAAAAAAAACTTAATCCAGATACCGAATCAAACCGCGTATTAGGCGCTTATGTGTGGAATCGTGATAAAGAAATGGTAGAAACACTGGGGGCTAAATTCGTTATTCTAGCCACTGGCGGTGCTTCAAAAGTCTATCAATATACCTCTAACCCAGACGTTTCTTCCGGTGATGGTATCGCCATGGCGTGGCGTGCTGGTTGTCGTGTGGCAAACCTTGAGTTCAATCAGTTTCACCCAACCTGTTTATTCCACCCTGAAGCCCAGACTTTCTTGCTAACAGAAGCACTGCGCGGAGAAGGGGCGTATTTACGTCGTCCTGATGGCTCTCGTTTTATGCCTGAATTTGATGAGCGTGCAGAGCTCGCGCCTCGTGATATTGTTGCCCGTGCCATCGACTATGAAATGAAACGTTTAGGCGCTGACTGCATGTACCTTGATATCAGTCATAAACCTGCAGACTTTGTTAAAAAACACTTCCCGATGATTGATGAAAAGCTACAAAGCTACGGCATTGATATCACGAAAGAGCCTATTCCTATTGTTCCCGCCGCTCACTATACCTGTGGTGGCGTTATGGTTGATAAAAAAGGTAAAACGGATATTGATGGCTTATATGCTATTGGTGAAGTGAGTTACACAGGCTTGCATGGTGCCAATCGTATGGCATCAAATTCACTGCTAGAGTGTGTGGTTTATGCTTGGTCAGCAGCAAAAGATATTCAAGCAAAAATGGATACCATTGTCATACCACCAGCGCTACCAATATGGGATGAAAGTAAAGTCAGTAACTCGGATGAAGAAGTCGTTATCCAACATAACTGGCACGAATTACGTTTATTTATGTGGGATTATGTCGGTATTGTCCGTTCAACCAAACGACTTGAACGTGCCATGCACCGAATAGAGTTACTGAAAAATGAAATTAGCGAGTATTACAGCCATTTCCGAGTTTCAAACAATTTAATTGAACTACGTAACCTTGTATTAGTTGCCGAGCTCATCATTCGTTGTGCTATTGAGCGAAAAGAAAGCCGCGGTCTTCACTATACTCTGGATTACCCAGAGTTAGACGAAAATGCCAAACCCACCGTATTAGTACCTGAAAATCGCTAAGTTACCAGTAGCCAGCTTCAATAAAAATCCCGACCAAATGTCGGGATTTTTTCGTTACAACCACTACACTTTATAGCCAGTAATAGCTTTGTCTAATTCTTCGGCTTGCTCTGCCACTACATTTGCTACCACGGCATTTTGATGAGCAACCTGAAAATTGTTTTCTGTAATATCTCGAATAGAAGTAATGTTCACCGTAATATCTTCAGAAGTGATACTTTGCTGCTCCACAGCAGTCGCTATTTGTGTACTCATATCCATAATTTGCTGCATTTCTGACATGATGCTCGCAATCTTATGCTCAGCACTATTAACTTGCTCTACACTGGCTTCGCCCTGCTCGCGACAATCCACAATATGCGTTACTACTTGATCTGTTTGCCGCTGTAACGAACTAATAATGGTTGTAATTTCTTCTGTCGATTGGCGTGTACGTAATGCCAGAGAACGAACTTCATCAGCAACAACCGCAAAACCTCGACCTTGCTCCCCAGCCCTTGCCGCTTCAATTGCCGCGTTTAATGCTAATAAATTCGTTTGCTCTGCAATCGACATTATTACATCTAATACTGAGCCAATTTCTTCAGATAAACTCGATAAACTTTCGACTTCCCCATTGGTATTTTCTAAATTCACGGCCAATAAACGAATACGATCCTTCGTCGCGCTCACTTCATCAATACCTTCTTGTGCAATATGCTGGCTACGCTCAGCATTCGCAGCTGCCACTTCAGTATTGTTTGATATTTCACGGATAGTTATGCCCATTTCAGTAATAGCAGTGGCAACAGAATTAGTCTCTTCTTGTTGTTGTTTCATTGCCTTTTCGGTATCACGACTTCGTTGCTGTAATGATCCTGATGCATCGCTTAGTTGCTCTACAGCGGCTTTTACATTTCCAATCAACTGACGTAAATGTGCTAATAGATAGTTAAAATTTTGAGCCATTTGACTAAATTCATCATTACCGCTTTGATCTGCTTGTAAACTTAAATCATGGCTCTTTGCAATTTGAGCCATTAACGAACTTAAACTGGTTAACCGGCGTTGAATCGACATACTAATAACCCACGATAAGCCAAGTAATAGCGCTATAATTATAATTACAACCACACTGGTTATCGCGATAATCTTTTGTTTTTGCTCATCAATCAGCTGCGTCAACCGCTCACTAACAGTCGCAAATGTCTTTTCAACCAAATGGGATTGAGTGCGAATATCTCCTCGTAATCCTTGGTTGTAACTGAGCCCAATAATCATTTTTTGTTGTAATACAGCCTCAACAGCGGCGGTAAAAACACTAAATGCATTGCCATAATCAGCCACAAACTGGGCGTTATTCTTCGCCAACTGTTGTTGATATAACGTGGCGTATTCAGGATCACCAGTAAGAACAAACAACTTAGCCGTTTGAATAAGTTCATATAATGCTGGCGCATTGATGTCTTTCTCAACCACTAACTGATTGATTTTTTCAGAAGAAGATAAAAAGGTGCGGTATTTACCCTGCGAAGTATCTAAGCCCTGCACCTCATAGGCTGAAATTAACGCCATCATTTTTTGCTGGTAATTTGTCATCGCAACAGGCAATTTATCAAGTTCAGGAACAGCGATAGACAGATCGGATAACTCTTGATTTAAGAGAGAGAGTTGTTGCTTGAATAAACTGATATTATTTTGAAACTTAGCGCGATACTTCAAGTTCTTACGCATCAAAAAGTCTTTTTCATTACGCCTTAAGTTAAGCAATGTTACTTCTAGTTGACCTATCCCTTGCACCACATGACCGATAGTTTCAACTCTGTCGTTAGCTAGTTTACTCATAGCAAGTACAGAAACTAAAGCGATAACAGAGATAACACTGAGCCCCATTAACTTATGTTTTATTTTCATTTTTAATTCCTGTTTTTATAGTTATTATTATTTTTATCAATATATATTTTTACCGCGAATTGAAATAAAAATGTAATAAAAATTTTAAATAAAGATAAAAACTCTGAATTCAGCTCACAATCTAACTAGTACAAACTGAGGCTTTCCAAAATTAACGGAACGAGAAGTAAAGATAAGTAAACATTTTTAAATGGCGATAATGACGTTCGGACAAACTATCACGCCAGACAATAACCCAACGATGAGATAGCCCCTCCACTTTAAATATGATCAACCAACGGGTTAACGGGCGAGCATAAATCACGCGACCTCGTTGCTGTTGATAATAAACTTCCCCTACAGAAGAAAGTCGCAAACGCCCTTGTAATCGATAACTGTATATCGCCGAATTAAGGTATTCGTCATACAGCTTCTCACACAAAATCAAAGTAATAGGAAGAATAAGTAAGGAACTTGAGAATAAGAGGAATATAGCCACACACAGGTAAGCTACCGTTAATGTGGCTATCTGTAATTTAGATGGGAATAAATAAAGATCAGCGTAATTTACTGTTGTTGTGAGCAACAATCATATCCACCATATTTGCATGGGCTTCATTTTCACTGCGGCCGTGTTTCATCACCCATGTAAAAAGATCAGGATCATCACACGTTAATAGATTAATAAAATCTTGCTGCTGTTGCTCTGATAGTTCATCAAAACGCTCTTCAAAGAACGGCATAATAATCACATCTAACTCTAGCATTCCACGTCGGCATGCCCATTTAACTCGTGCTTTATCTTCCGCGCTTAACATATTTAACCTCGATAACTAGAACTAAAAACCTATTTAATGCTGTAGATTTAAAACAAAGAGAAACAGCTATTTATAGTAGCAGTGACATCACTTCCCGACCATGCGCTTAAACAAGCAATCATTAAAGATGAGACATGAAAACGATAAATCCCCTCTCAATGACTCTTGTCTGATTTCCACAGCGAGACGATGGTTAATTATTTCATTTACTTGGTATACCATGTCGTAATAATGACAACATTCTGTGGACAGAGATATGAGTACTTGGTCAACAAATCTAACGTTTTCCCCCCTTGCTTTATCATCGCAAGATCCTCTTCCAGCTTTAGCATTAAGTAAGCTTGATGACTGGGGGATGGTCACGTTAATTGGTGCCGACAGTAAAGCCTATTTACAAGGTCAGTTAACCTGTGATCTTGTATCACTAGAAGCGGGTAAATCAACATTAGCAGCACATTGTGATGCAAAAGGTAAAATGCGTACTGTGATGCGTATTTTCCATATCAACAATGGCTATGGTTATCTTCAACGCCAAACTGTCATGGCAACCCAGATCCCTGAGCTAAAAAAATACGCGGTTTTCTCTAAAACCGACATTAATCAATCAACTGACGTAGTCCTAGGTCTTAGTGGAGAACAAGCTCAAAACACGATTGATAACTACTTTACAGGTAATGATGATGTCCGTCATAACGACACAGCAACCGCGGTAAAAGTAGATAACTTACGTTGGTTTGTTATCACACCACCTGAGCATGCTGAAACGGTTGCTCAACACTTTGCGGCTAACGCAACGCTAACCGATGCTGCGTTGTGGAACTTATACGATATAAAAGCAGCCCTCCCCCGTGTTGAAGCAGTAACTGAACTTGAATTTATTCCACAAGCGATGAACCTTCAGGCGGTTAATGGTATTAGCTTTAAAAAAGGGTGTTACACAGGCCAAGAAACGGTTGCTCGTGCAAAATACCGTGGTATTAACAAACGCGCAATGTACATCGTGAGCGGTGAATCCACACAATGCCCACAGGCAGGTGATGCACTTGAACGTAGCGTTGGTGAAAACTGGCGTAAAGGTGGTACGGTTATCACTGGCTACCAATTTAATGATCAACAAGCGTTAGCTTTAGTGGTATTACCAAACGATCTCGATGACGATGCACAATTTCGATTTGCATTACAACCAGATGCTATCTGGGAAAAACATCCATTACCTTACGCTTTAGATGATGACGCATAATTCTATCGATACTGCTGTTACCCGTTTTCTTGAAGAAGAAGGCGTTGATTTTCGCCTTCTTCATCACAGCAAGCCAGCAAAAACTATAGAGGAAGCGGCTCAAGAACGTGGGGTTGACCCAAAGCAACTGGTCAAATCCATTTTGCTCAAAGATATGGCAGGGTTTCATGTTTTAGCCTGTGTACCAGGCCCGAATGCTGTTGATCCTAAGAAAGTCCGTGAGCTATTTGGTTGTCGTCGTATGACCTGTGCTGATGCGTCTGATGTTGAAAAAATCACAGGTTTAGTCATTGGCACGGTTGCGCCATTAGGCTTGAAACGCCCACTACCTATTATTTTCGATCATCAAATAGAGCAACATACTAAAGTGAACATTAGTAGTGGTGATCGTATGGCTGGGCTTGAGTTAGCTACCGATGATTTAGTGATCTTATGTGATCCTATGTTTGGTGATATCAGCCGAGACTAATCCATTAAAAATAAAGCCCCAAACTAAGGGGCTTTCATTTAATTCTAACACGTTAACTGGCTTTACTTATCTCATCATCTTCTACCCATCCACCGTGGTCTTGGCGGGGATGATAATGCGTGGGTAATTTTTTACTTCTTTGCGTCCATGGCGATTCTTTAATAGCTTTCGTCATATCTTCATAGCCGGCTTCACGGCGTAAACGAATAGAACGACGTGAGAACTCTGCATCACTTAATGGAATATGGCCTTTCAGTGGATCAAACGTAATATGCACGATATCAATATGCCTGCCTATTTTTAGTGACACCACACCAGGCACTTGTTCACTATCAACAACATCTTTTGAATGTTCTAAAATATGATCAAGATTACGTTTTGCTACAAGCGCTTCAATATGCTCACAAGAGCGACTCGCGTATTGGATCTCTTTTTCACGCCATAACACTTCACTCATGGTTTGTGGTAATTCACCTTTCGCATTCCATAAATCAACCATAAAGACGAGTAAATCTTCATCTTTTTCAGCTAAATCTAAAATACCATTGATCGGTGAATTGGAAACGCACCCACCATCCCAATAATGATCATCACCAATTTTGGTGGCTGGAAAACCGGGTGGTAAAGATCCACTCGCAATAGCATGAGCGGGTTGTAATGGCTGTGTATGACTATCAAAAAATACCAACTCTCCCTTGGTGACACTTGTTGCGCCAACAGTTAAACGGGCTTTCTGTTGATTAATAAGAGAAAAATCAGACAGGTCATCGATAGTGGAAAATAACGGGCTAGTATCATAAAAGCTGGTTGCTGATTCACCAGGCAATGACAACCATGGATTAATAATACGCGGTACAAAAAAGCCAGGTTGGCCCATTGTTAATGCTTGAGATGCACTAAAAGTATTAAACATCGGTGCCATGGCTGGTAATAAATCAACATCAGTCTCAGGTCTTGATATACGATCCCAAAAGTCAGCCAATTTATTTAAACGATCTTCAGGTTCATTGCCAGCCAAGATGGCACTGTTCAACGCGCCGATAGAAATGCCAGCAAACCAGTCTGGTGTGTATCCCGCTTCTTCCAGTGCTTGATACGCGCCAATATGATAAGCACCTAATGCACCACCACCTTGTAGAACAAGGCAAACCTTTGGTTTTTTCTTAGTACGTGTTCTAGCCATCATCATCCCTATTTATCTGATAAGTCCGAGTATTACTCTACAGATTAAAAAGGCACCAGCTTGATAAAAAAACAGATAATCGATATAAAACAAGGCGAACTCACAAGCTGTTTTTTATCAATTGCAATTTGTTTCATATTTTACTCTTGCAATTAGCACTCTTTGATACTCGCTCTTTTATTGTGCCAATTTCGCTTATTAATGTTATTCCTAACTAGGTATTCCATACTATGTCTGTTTCTCCTTCACATAAAAAAGATATCAACTGGCGTGGGGTTGATCTCAACCTACTGATCTCCTTTTCCGCTCTAATGGAAACACAAAGTGTTACGAAGGCGGCAAACAAACTTGCGATTGGACAATCTGCCATGAGTCATAATTTGTCGCGTTTAAGGCAGCTCCTTGACGATCCTTTATTTGAACGTCAAGGACACAATATGATCCCAACACAAAAAGCGTTAGAGCTCTCGGTCACTGTCGAAAAAATTCTAAACTTAATCACTAGAGAGTTATTACAACCGAGTACATTTGAGCCAGAGCTGTTCACTGGAACGTTTAAAATAGGCTTAACCGACTACGCAGAGTTACTTTTCGCACCCGCCATTTTTGATGCCATTCATACTTGCTCACCACATAGCCATCTCAGCTTCTTTAATGTTGATCGGCATAACTATCAAACCGTTTTTAATGATCAACGATTAGACTTGGTGATTGGTTCAATGACAAATATGGGTAAAGATATTAGTAGCCAATATTTATATACCGAAGATCATGTTTGTTTATTCGATAGCAAAGCAACCGGACTCAATGCCCCTATCACCATAGAACAATATAGTGCGCATCCGCATGCCTTAGTGTCACCAGATGGACAACTCATTACCCAAGTTGATGAGCAACTAAAAAATCATGCCTTACAACGTCAAGTCGCGGTAGGTTCACGTAACTTTTTGACCATCCGCCATTTACTCAAAAGAAGGGATTTACTGTGTGTGGTTTCTCGCTTAATGGCACAATTAGATCTGTTTCATGATGATTTGACCCAATGCCCCACCCCTGTCGATATTGCAGATTTCGATATTCGTTTATTATGGTTACATCGTAATGGTACTCACCCTCGAAATGAGTGGCTACGTCAACGAGTTGCCAGTACGGTTATCGAACAGGTAAAACAACTCCAGAAACAATAACGGATAACAAAAAAGCAGAGTCATACATACTCTGCTTTCTACGACTACTTACCCGATTGAGGTTCTTGAATTTGGTATAACTTGTGTTCGTCACAAGGTTCATCGCAGTTACATTCTTTATCAACACCCACGTTGGCTAAACCACCACAACTGCCTTTGATGGTACGTTGTTTTAAAAACCAACCTATCGCCATAGCAAAAATAACAAGCAGAAAAATACCTAGTGTTAACAGAAATGTGGTCACAACTTAAAACCGCCAATTTTTGTTAAACCGCTAACAGGCGATAATGATGACATCCCTACTTTAGCAACAGGCGCTTTCTTTTTAGTGCCGCAACCGCAGCCACATGCGCCTTTTTCACGCTTACAATCACGACCTTGCTCTGACGATGTTAACGCTTCTTTTACTGCGCTACCTGATAACACATCAGCCAATGTTGTGCGTGGTGCAACTCGACTAACATGAAAGCCTGCATGTAATAATCGAGCCAGTGAACGCTGACCAATATTACCTAAGACAATTTCAGACACGCCATACTCAACCAGTTGACTTTGGATTATTTTTTTATGCTTACAGCCTAGTTCGCGGCTACCTGTATTTTCAATTCTAGCCACTTGCTGTCCTTGTTGATCGTAAATAACAAAAACAGCCGCTTTTCCAAAATGCCCTGCAACCTGCTCACGGGGTGTTAACGCAATCGCCATTGCCATAATTTTTCCTCACTCACTTAACCGAGCGCTCACAACGAATATGATCGCTTTTATCACTTATCAAAATAAAAGCGTTCATGGTGTTGGCATATAACCGTCAAGTTCTAACGCCAACCCTTGCACTAACGCTTGCGCCACTTTTTTTCGTCCCGATGCCACTATATTGCCTAATGTTTGACGAGAGACACCGAGTTGCTTTGCCGCTTCTACCTGTTGCAAACCTTGCATATCAACTAACCGAAGTGCTTCTAATTCATCGCTATCTAAACGTAATGACACGAGTTCTTTCATCGGTACGCCATTGGGCTTAAAGCAACTGTACGCAGGACGACATCCTATTCGACGTTCAATCTTAGGCCTAGCCATGGTTCACCTTATCCATCTAACTATGGTGAATTATTGGCGTATGCCAAAAACATTACTTTGATCTAGATACGTAACAAGCAATAAAAATTTTTCTTATCTAAACACATTGATGATTTATAAATTCACAAAATAAAATCCCAATATAACGGCTTTAAAAAATAATGAAGATGAAAGTACCATGCGCGGATATTGTAGCGAAGAGAAGATAACAGGCGTGAAGATGACGCGAACTACATTAAAAAATAGAATCTATTTATTTTATTCGACAATACCAAAAACCTTAAAATCAGAACAATTGTCTGGATTTTTATTTATTTGCTAATTAATAAGTTAGATAGTTACATATAGGAAACAGCATATGCTAATTATGTCACAGAAGTGTCATGCACAAACTGCTATACTTAGCGCCGTCAATAGCCAGGAAGGTTGGAGTTAGCAGTATTATGCGGATGTTTAAACGCTACTTACCAAAATTAATCGCCAAACATATCAGTCGCTTATTTAGTGGTCGCCTCTACATTGACGGACGCGGTGGGTACCATTTTGAAAATGGTTTACTACTGGTTCCTATCAAAGCAAAGAAACGTCATTACGATACCGTGAATGAGGTGAATTTAGAAGTAAGACGCTTACGTGAAACCTATGAAGCTTAAACACTATTGCTAACGATAAAGCCCATATCAAAATGGGCTTTTTTGATCTTACAGCTCTTCATCTTCAACAATAATGGTGGCGTAGTCTTCCGCCATTAATAAATCATTCAGTTCGTTATCATCATTCACCCTAATCTGAAATAACCAACCGTCACCATAAGGATCACTATTGACGAGCTCTGGCGCCGAATCTAATTCATCGTTAATAGCAATCACAACACCAGACAAGGGGGCATAAATATCTGAGGACGCTTTTACCGATTCAGCCATCGCACACTCTTCCCCCACATCTGTGGACGATTCAATGTCAGGTAATTCAATATAAACCATATCCCCAAGCAATGATTGAGCATGGTCGGTAATACCAATAGTATAAATCCCATCACCTTCAGAACGAATCCATTCATGGCTATAGGTATATTGTAATTCAAGAGGAACGTAACTCATTTTCACATCCTTATAAAAGTAGCGGGAATCGTTAAAACACTACTGTCACCATGTCAGATCTATATAAATTAACGCACATTATTTATCTCTGATATTTACTGTAGGTGAAAAAATCCATTTTGTTAGTCACGAAAAACAAAAAAGTCACCATCAGGTGACTTTTTCAACATTCAATAACAAGCATGTTATTTTTCGTAGCGAGCAAGCTCTGGTAATTCACCACTCAAACCTAACGCTTTACGCATAAACTCGTCTTTCACACCTGGTGCTTTATCTGCTACTAACATGCCGATGTCACGGAATAGTTTTTTCGCTGGATTTGAACCTGAAAACAGATCTTTAAACCCTTGCATCGCAGTGATCATCTTCGCTGCTTCAGCCTTACGCCAACGTTCATATTGACGTAAATGCGCCTGTTTACCAATGTCTTTATCTGCTAGCCATAATGCTTTTAGCTCTTGTGCCAAAGCCGCTGCATCAAGCAAACCAAGGTTTACTCCCTGTCCAGCCAAGGGGTGAATAGTATGTGCAGCATCACCGACTAACGCGACCCGTTCACGAACGAAATCACGCGCATAACGCATACGCAGTGGAAATGCTTGACGCTCACCTTCTACGCGACATAAACCTAAGCGATTATCAAATGCAGTCGTTAGATGCTGATTAAACAACTCATCCGACATATCACATAATTGTTTAGCTTCTTCTGGCGGTACAGACCACACAATAGAGCATAAATCAGGTTCAGATAACGGTAAAAAGGCTAACGGCCCTTGTGGCCGAAAAATTTGTCGTGCCACTTTCATGTGTGGCTCTTGGCTACGAATATTGGCCACAATGGCACTATGACCATAGTCCCAATGGGTTAATGGAATATCGAGTTGCTGACGTACCCAAGAGTTTGCCCCATCAGCACCAACAACCAATTTCGCCGTCAGATGTTTACCAGAGGCTAATGTTAGCCAGGCTTCTGATTCACCAAACGCGATGTTTTCACAGCGCTCTGGCGCTAATAAGGTCACATTACTAAGCTGCTTTACACGATCTAATAAGGCAAGCTGAATAACTCGATTTTCAACAATATGCCCCAGATCAGGCTGCGCTAATCGCTGCGCATCAAAATGGATTTGAGCAAAGCTATCTTGCTCCCATACCGTCATTTCCGAATATGGGCTCATACGACGACTTGCAATCCCTTCCCATACGCCTAAGCGACGGAAAATACGTTCACTGGCACGGCTTAATGCCGATACACGTAAATCAGGTAATGACTGCAATTGAGGATCGGGTAAATGTCCTTCAATAACGGCAACTCGAAGTTCAGTTTCAGCCAATGCTGCCGCTAACGTTAACCCCACCATTCCGCCGCCAATAATCGCGACATCAACACTTTGCATCATAGCTATCGTTCTACCTGTCCCATAGCACGACGCAATAGCGGTGCTTTTAATGTGTTTGAAAAATTCATTGTAACCAAACCGATATTTCGTCCAGCTGTCAGCAATGGATTATCATTAGCAAATAAGTTTACCAATCCTGTTGTCATCATAATGGTATTTTGACGATCAGGCATACGGCGTTCACGATAACGCCCTAACACCTCAGGTAAACCTATATCGTTACCCTGTTGACGACCTGAAACGATCTCTTCTGCAAGTGTCACTACATCTCGAATACCGAGGTTAAATCCTTGTCCTGCGATAGGATGTAATGTTTGTGCCGCATTACCAATCACGGCAAAACGATGCGATACAAGCGAGTTTGATTGACGAAGTAACAATGGATAGCATGAGCGTTTACCCGTTTGGACTAACGCACCTAAACGCCACCCAAACGCGTGTTGCAACTTGGCAAGAAATTCTGCGTCAGATAAATCCATGATCACTTGTTGTTGCTCTGGTGGTACACACCATACTAAAGAGCTTCGCCCTTGAGACATTGGCAGTAAGGCAACCGGACCATGTTCTGTAAAGCGTTCAAATGCTTGATAATAATGAGGCTCAGAGGTTGTAATATTGGCAATAATAGCAGTTTGTTCAAAATCATAGTCTGAGCGACCAAGCTTCACCAACTGACAGCAATGAGAAATAGCCCCATCAGCAGCCACCAGCAATGACGCCTGTATGCGTTCACCGTTATCAAGCTCAATAGTTGCGTTATCTACGCTGCGCTCAATTTGCTTAACACTGGCAGGACAATATAGATCAACATTTTCTAGCTGCTGCAGTTTATGATGAAAAACTTCACCAGCATCTGCAAGTTCAATCACATAACCTAGCGCATCAACCGCCTGCTCTTGTGATGAAATTCGGACCATGCCTGCATGACCACGATCTGAAACATGAATATCGTTTATCGGTGTTGCAACATCACGCAAGGCTGACCACATACCAATGTTATCCAGTAAACGGGTCGTGCCATACGATAACGCGATACTTCTTGCATCATAACCCGGATGAGTATCAAACTCAGGCATCACAGCTTCAACCACTGCAACACGTAATGAGTGACGACTCAATACATCTAATGCGATAGCAAGACTCGCTCCTGCCATTGCACCACCAGCAATTACAACATCATAGTGCTTCACTATTTATCCCTTCACAAAACAACGTTTAGTGTAACGTTGGTTTTTCCTCTGTATCTTCAGCAACAGGACGCTGACCTAATTCAGAGTGACAACTCAATACACACATACGAACATGCTCAACAACTTGTTCAAATAAGGCTGCTTGTTCTTCTATATCGTCATCTTCATCAATACCTAACTGAGCGATCTCTTGAAGATCAGCTAAAGCTTCAGTGACAGCTTCAGATAATTGGTTCTTTTGGAGATCCATCAGTCCTAAACCAGAAATAAAGCTAGTAACCCATTCCGTTAATGCATCTGCTCGCATCATTAATGGCTCATCATCATCTGGCATCAGTAATGAAAACTCAAAGCCACCACTAAACAGCTCATTCGCTGTTGTCGTAAACAAAGAGCGGATCATTATTTTAGCGCCGTCGGTTAATGGCTCACCTTCGTTGGCATAATCACTAACAGGTCCAACCCAGCTTTCATCATCAATCGCTAAACCACCGCAAATCATGCCACTTAATAAACCATGTAATTCAGCAGGTGCCGCTGCAAGCCCTTGCTCTTTTAAGGCAGATTCAACAGCTTGGTATGTAGGTAGGGTTATTTCACTCATGGTTTATTACCTTTATTTTTAGATCAAACAACGAACAAAGCGCTCTATTGTTACTTTCACATTGCTATATCCACTTGATTTAAATAATTCAAATCAAGCAAACACCAATAATTACATTTTTACTGAATTTCTAAAGCAGAAATAACAATGGGTCAGTAACCGCCTGTGTTATGCTAACACTTAAGCTCTGTTCGGCAAATCATAACGCCGAGCATAACGTTCAATAGTTAACCACCCATCAATTTGGTGTGATTAATATCTGTTTAGTTAGAAGCTATTGAGCACAAAGTGAAGTATAGCCGCTTGCATGTTGTAACCGCTTTTCCTATGATTTGGCGACAAGCAAAAGCGGAATGAATACCCATTAGGCATGGAGCAAACCGAAGATTTATGAGTACTCAGGCTGTAGAAATTCAAGTATTCGGCAGAAACATCAAAGTTAATTGCCCAACTGGTCAAGAGGATGCACTTCGTGCTGCCGCTTCTGATTTTGACCAACGCTTGAAAGATATGTCAGAGCGCACTAAAGTATCCAATGTAGAGCAACTGTTACTCTTTACAGGGCTTAACATCTGCAACGAGTTACATGCAGAGCGACTAGAACATAACGGAAGCGCTGGCGTTTTATCCAATAAGATCAGTGCACTAGAAGAAAAATTAGATAAAGCATTGCAAAATTATCCAAAGCGTTGATAATGAATTAACCCTGGGGTGTGCGTCAGTGAATGAACGTCCCCGAGCCGATAAGCAAATACCCAGGATCTGCTTTTATTAGCTATTGAGCATGCTCAGCTCGACTGAGAAGCCTACGGTTAATGTTGCCGATCCACCTTGAACGTCTGGTTCAAGGGCATTATTTCGCAACGGCACCTTGGGGAACTCCTCTGTTTTACTTCCCATTTCATTAACATATTCATACAATTTAGCAAAATCCCAACTCAAGGATTGAGCCAAATGACACCACAGCTTGTAACCCCACGACAAAAAATCAGACAACAGATCCGCATACAGCGACAACAACTTCTTCCAGAACAACAAAGGCACGCTAGCCTACAATTACTTAAACAAATTAAGCAATGCCAACAATTTCTGGCGAGTCAACATATTGCGCTTTATTTGACCAATGACGGTGAAATCAGCACTCACCCCATTATCGACTGGTTATGGCAAAACGGAAAATCTGTTTATCTACCAGTGTTGCATCCTTTTAGCAAAGGACACTTGTTATTTCTTCACTACACCTCTAACACCCCTATGCGTAAAAATCGCTATCAAATTTCAGAGCCCGTTCTCGATGTGCGAGCAGTCAAACCTGTGAATGAATTAGATATTATTTGCACCCCATTGGTGGCTTTTGATAACTCCGGGCAACGCTTAGGTATGGGAGGGGGCTACTATGATCGCACTCTTAGTCAGTGGCATCAGCATAAACAAGGCCCTTACCCGCTAGGGTTAGCCCATGATTGCCAACATGTAGAACAATTACCAAGTGAACAATGGGATGTGCCGTTACCTAAAATCATTACCCCGTCAAAGATCTATTGTTGGTAACAATACAAATGCGAGCATCAAATCCCCCTATTGAAGCAATCGTTTACTTTAGTTTCAATGAAAATGGATAATCTAACTAATTGTTATAAATAACCTTATGTTTTTATTTCTTATTTTGCATTGTGATTGTTCATAATCGCACTGACGAACGATTTCCAATTCGTTATAATTAGCATCAACGCTTACTCGGCGTATTAGTCATAACGAGGAGAATGGCATGACACAAGATGAAATGAAAAAAGCAGCAGGTTGGGCAGCACTTGAATACGTACAGAAAGGAACAATTGTAGGTGTAGGTACTGGCTCTACGGTTAATCACTTCATCGATGCCTTAGCAACTCGCAAAGAAGAAATTAAAGGTGCTGTTTCAAGTTCAGTCGCTTCAACTGAACGTCTTGAACAACTAGGCATTACTGTATTTGATGCAAATGAAGTGGCTTCACTTGATATTTATGTCGATGGTGCTGATGAAATTAACGCAGACTACGACATGATTAAAGGCGGCGGTGCAGCGCTTACTCGTGAAAAAATCGTGGCTGCAATTGCGAAAAAATTTATCTGTATCGTTGATGATACCAAGCAAGTTGACGTATTGGGTCAATTCCCGCTTCCAGTTGAAGTGATCCCTATGGGGCGCTCTTTCATTGGCCGTGAGTTAGTAAAACTTGGTGGCGATCCAGCTTACCGTGAAGGCGTTGTGACCGATAACGGTAATATGATCCTTGATGTCTACAACATGAAGATCACCGATCCTAAAGCAATGGAAGATAAGATCAACGCCCTACCCGGTGTTGTAACTGTTGGTCTATTTGCTCACCGTGGCGCTGATGTATTATTGGTTGGCTCACCTGACGGTGTAAAAAAATTCGAGAAATAACATACAATGATCGCGTTTTATTCGAAATGATCAAACGCTATTGATCCCATTATAAATGTTATTTCCTTTCAAAACGGCATAGCTTATTGATTCTAATTCTAGCTTATGCCGTTTTTTATTATCTTTTTTGTAATATTCTTACCCATAGTGGCTATTTTTTGATACTTTATTAATAAGCTATTAGCAAACGTTTAACCATTTCGCTACTGTGGCTGCAAAGAAGACATTTCACCACCTGACATTTCTTTGTTTTACATTCAGTTAGCTGCGTTTTTAAGGATGAGAACCATGGCCAAAGTTTCACTCAATAAAGATAAAATTAAAATTCTATTATTAGAAGGACTACACCCTTCATCTCTAGAAGTGCTAAAACAAGCAGGTTACACCAACATTGAGTACCACAAAGGATCACTTGCTGGTGAAGAGCTACTAGAAGCGGTAAAAGATGCCCACTTCATTGGTATTCGCTCTCGAACACAATTAACACCTGAAGTTTTTGCTGCAGCGAAAAAACTTACCGCTGTTGGTTGTTTCTGTATTGGTACTAACCAAGTTGATTTAGATGAAGCTATGCGTCGCGGTATCCCCGTTTTCAACGCACCATTTTCAAATACCCGTAGTGTTGCTGAGCTTGTTTTAGGTGAACTTCTTCTTCTTTTACGTGGCATTCCAGAAAAGAACGCTAAAGCGCATCGTGGCGAATGGATAAAATCTGCAGACAACTCATTTGAAGCGCGTGGTAAAACCCTAGGTATTATCGGCTACGGTCATATTGGTACTCAACTTGGTATCTTGGCTGAAAACCTCGGAATGCGCGTTTGTTTTTACGATATTGAAAGTAAATTAACCTTAGGTAATGCAACACAAGTCGCATCGTTAAGTGAGCTTTTAAATAAATCCGATGTGATTTCACTGCACGTACCAGAAACACCAGAGACACAAAACATTATGGGTGCTGAAGAATTTGCACGCATGAAGCCTGGCTCTATCTTTATTAACGCAGCACGTGGTACCGTCGTGGATATTGATGCGCTTTGTAGTGCGTTAGAAAGCAAACATATTGCAGGCGCAGCTATCGATGTATTCCCTGTTGAACCGAAAACCAATAACGACCCATTTGAATCCCCTCTACTGCAATTTGATAACGTTATTTTGACGCCTCACATCGGAGGCTCAACCCAAGAAGCACAAGAAAACATTGGTATTGAAGTGGCAGGTAAACTAGTGAAATACTCAGATAATGGTTCAACGTTATCTGCTGTTGGCTTCCCTGAGGTATCACTCCCTGAGCACCGTGGTTGTTCTCGTCTACTCCATATTCACGAAAACCGCCCAGGTATTTTAAACCAAATCACAACAATTTTTGCTTCAGAAGGTATCAATATCGCTGCTCAGTTCTTACAAACAGGCGCTGAAATTGGTTATGTCGTCATTGATGTTGAAACTGAACGTTCAAAAGAAGCATTAGCAAAACTGAAAACAATCGAAGGTACTATTCGTGCGCGTATTCTTCACTAATTACAGCGTGAATAAATAGTAAAAAGGAGAGCATCAGCTCTCCTTTTTTATTCCATCAACTAACAGCAATTACGATTATTTGGCTAACTTGAAAATCACGTTCACACTATCAGAGATAACAATGTTATTCTCACTGTAGCTTTGGTTAACCGCTGCGGAGTCTTGCATCGCACTACCGACATAATTAGCCATTCGATACGGCATTGGACGAGAAGCCGTGTTGTAATCAATCTGCCATACACCTTCAACTTTATCACCAAAGCCTTTCGCTAAAGATGCAGCCACTTCTTTGGCATTGGTAATCGCAGCTTGGCGTGCTTCTTCTTGGTATTTCTTCTGATCTTTTACTTTCAACGTAATGTTGTTGATCTGATTAATACCATCACCTAATGCACCATCAAGGTAAGTATTAAGATTCTCTAATTTGTATACCGTTACAACCACATTACGGGTTGCTTTAAAGCCTGTGAACTCTGGTGCCTGATCTTTCGGATAACGGTACTGTGCAGAAAGAGAAATATTGGCACTATTAATATTTTTACGTTCAACACCCGCTTTGGTTAAACGCTCAATAAACTTAGTCACAGCCTGATCTGCAGCTTGCTTTGCACCTGAAGCTGTTGGTTGTGTCGCAACCACATCCACAGAGAATACTGCCATATCAGGCTTCACCACGACTTCACCGCGCCCTGTTGTTTCTAAATGAGGAAATGATAGATCAGCGGCAACAGCGCCTGTAGAGATAAGTGCACTGGTACTTAATAATATAGCTAATAGGTGTTTTTTCATTATCAATCCTCGCTAACAAAGAGTTATTTTTATTTATCGTAGTCATAAGATAAATAATCTATCAACTTTGACCCCAAAAAAATGAAATCTATCCCTTATTAGATTATTTATTTTGAACATCGTTCCTTTATGATTAATTAATGACTATTTCTATTTTCTGTAGATAAAAAAATGGAGCCAATTAGGCTCCATTTCTATTCGTTATGCTTTAAATAAATTAAGCATCAACTTTATTTAGGTGAACATCCATTTGTGGGAATGGGATTTCGATACCTTCTTTATCAAGCTCTTCTTTAATTGCTTGGTTAAGATCGAAGTATACCGCCCAGTAATCAGGCGTATTAACCCATGGACGTACCACAAAGTTCACTGAAGAGTCAGCAAGTGCAACAACACCAATTGTTGGCTCTGGATCTTTAAGAACACGCTCATCAGCAGTTACAACACGCTTAAGTACTTCCTTGGTTTTTTGAAGATCAGCGCTGTAAGAAACACCAATGACAAGATCAATACGACGTGTCGCATTACGAGAATAGTTTGTAATTGGGTTACCAATGATAGATGAGTTTGGTACGACTACTGTTTTGTTGTCAGGCGTACGTAGCTCAGTAGAGAAAATCTGGATAGATTCTACAGCACCAGACACGCCGGCTACTTCTACGAAGTCGCCAGATTTGAATGGACGGAAAGCAACAATCAGAACACCTGCAGCAAAGTTCGATAGAGAGCCTTGAAGAGCAAGACCAACCGCAAGACCCGCGGCACCGATCACTGCTACCACTGAAGCAGTTTGAACGCCAATACGGCTTAGTGCAGCAATTAATACGATAACAAATAGTAGATAACGAACTAAGCCGTGAATAAATTCAACAACCGCGTTATCCATATCTTTTTTACGTAATACTTTAGCAACTGCGCCAGCAACGGCTTTTACGATCATATTACCGACAAACAGGATTAGCAGTGCTGATACAAGATTTACTGCGTATTGGATCAAAAGATCCTGGTTATTACTCAGCCAGTTTCCAGCGTGTAACACACCATTAGTTAATGTGTTATCAGAAATTTTTTCGACAACCTTGTCTGTAACGCTCTCAGTCATTTGAAGTGCTCTCTCTTATGTTTACTTAAAATAAATCTATAGCGTAAGTCGTAGATAGCGTGATTATTCTAGGAGTTACGCCATTAGAACTGTCTTTCCGTTTGTCTATCTCATCGCGAAAAAACACACTACGGAATATTGATACCAATTATTCCTGTTTTTATTAGTAAATAGCTACTAAAAAAAATGATGTTTACATAAATTAACTTAAATATCACTAAACAACAATTTAAGTACAATCCATTATGAAATACAAAAAAAAAGCCCGCCAAAAGCGGGCTTTTCACTTTTTATATAGCTGAAGTTCGATTAAAGAACATCAACTGCGTTTAGATCAGCGAAAGCTTTTTCTAGACGCTCAACCATTGATACTTGACCTGCACGTAGCCATACGCGTGGATCGTAGTATTTCTTGTTAGGCGCTGATTCACCAGTTGGGTTACCGATTTGACCTTGTAGGTAATCGTGGTTTTCAGCTTCGTAGCGACGAATGCCATCCCAACAAGCCCACTGTGTATCTGTATCGATGTTCATTTTGATAACACCGTAACCGATAGACTCTTGGATTTCAGCTTCAGAAGAACCTGAACCACCGTGGAATACGAAATCTAGAGAGTTAGTTGGAAGACCAAACTTCTCTGAAACGTATGCTTGAGAATCACGTAGGATAGTTGGAGTTAATACAACGTTACCTGCTTGGTAAACACCGTGTACGTTACCGAAAGAAGCAGCGATAGTGAAACGTGGGCTAACAGCGCTTAGTTTCTCGTATGCGTATGCAACGTCTTCTGGAGAAGTGTAAAGCTCAGATGCGTCCATGTGAGAGTTATCAACGCCGTCTTCTTCACCACCAGTACAACCTAGTTCGATTTCTAGTGTCATGTCCATCTTAGCCATACGCGCAAGGTACTTAGCTGAGATTTCGATGTTCTCTTCTAGCGACTCTTCAGAAAGGTCGATCATATGAGAAGAGAATAGAGGCTTACCAGTTTGAGCGAAGAACTCTTCACCCGCGTCTAGTAGACCGTCGATCCAAGGAAGCAGTTTCTTAGCAGCGTGGTCAGTGTGAAGAATTACAGGAACACCGTAAGACTCAGCAACAGCGTGAACATATTTAGCACCAGCGATAGCGCCAAGGATTTGTGGACCTTGACCTTCTAGTTTAAGACCTTTACCGCCAAAGAATGCAGCACCGCCGTTAGAGAACTGAACGATAACTGGAGACTTAACTTTAGCTGCCGCTTCTAGTACAGCGTTAACAGAATCTGTACCGATACAGTTAACAGCTGGAAGTGCGAAGTTGTTTTCTTTAGCTACTGCGAATACTTTCTGAACGTCGTCGCCAGAAATAACACCAGGTTTTACAAAATCAAAGATCTTAGACATAACAATAGTCCTATTATTTACTTTGTTGTCTGTGGAAAAATTCTTGTGCAAACGTTTGCGATTGCTTGCTATTCTACTGAAAGTTGATAGCTATCACAAACATTTAAACGTGGAAGCAACACTCATATTTAGCGTAAATTCGGCTCCCACGCCCAAAATAATTATGCTTTAGCGCGAGACTCTAGCATTTCAACTGCTGGTAATTTCTTACCTTCAACGAACTCAAGGAACGCACCGCCACCTGTTGAGATGTAAGATACTTTATCTTTGATGCCGTACTTATCGATAGCCGCTAGTGTGTCACCACCACCCGCTACAGAGAAACCTGCAGATTCTGCGATTGCATTCGCAACAACTTCAGTACCTTTACCAAATTGCTCGATTTCGAATACGCCTACAGGGCCGTTCCAAAGAATCGTTTTCGCATTCATGATGATGTCAGCAAGCGCTTGTGCTGAATCAGGACCTAGGTCAAGAACCATGTCGTCAGCTGCGATGTCTGATGCTGATTTAACTGTTGCTTCAGCGGTGTCAGAGAACTCTTTAGCACATACAACATCCGTTGCTACTGGGATGTCAGTGCTTGCCATTAGCGCTTTAGCCGTTGGGATTAGGTCTGCTTCGTATAGAGACTTACCTACATCGTTGCCTTCAGCCGCGATGAATGTGTTAGCAATACCACCACCAACAACAATTTGGTCAGCAATTTTAGATAGTGACTCAAGTACAGTTAGCTTAGTTGATACTTTTGAACCACCAACAATAGCAACCATTGGACGCGCTGGGTTGTCCATTGCTTTGCCTAATGCTTCTAGCTCGCCTGCTAGTAAAGGGCCAGCACATGCAACTGGTGCAAACATACCCACACCATAAGTTGATGCTTGTGCACGGTGAGCGGTACCAAATGCATCCATCACGAATACGTCACAAAGTGCAGCGTATTGCTTAGATAGTTCGTCTTCGTTTTTCTTCTCGCCCTTGTTGAAACGTACGTTCTCAAGAACAACAAGCTCGCCTGCATTTAGCTCAAGACCATTTAGGTAATCTTTTGCTAATTTAACGTCACAATCTAGTGCGTCGTTTAAGTAGTTAACTACAGGCTGTAGAGAGAATTCTTCTGCGTATTCGCCTTCCGTTGGACGACCTAGGTGAGAAGTAACCATTACTTTAGCGCCTGCTTCTAGGCAACGCTTAATTGTAGGTAGAGATGCAATGATACGTGCATCTGAAGTTACTTTACCGTCTTTTACTGGCACATTTAGGTCAGCACGAATAAATACACGCTTACCAGCTAGATCCAGATCAGTCATCTTGATTACAGACATGTTTTGTCCTCTCAAACATTATTAAAAATAAAAGTTCATAAAATTGACAGCCTGTCGTCATTAATGTTCCAACGCCAAGCCCAGTAATTCTTACTATTTTACTTTTCAGCATCCGTATTTTCGGTTGCATGCATTGCTAACGCTGTATCCAACATACGATTAGCAAAGCCCCATTCATTGTCACACCACACCAACAATTTAATTAAATGCTGGTTGCTTACTCTAGTTTGGCTGCCATCAACGATTGCACTATGGGGATCGTGATTAAAGTCAATCGACACTAAAGGCGCTTCTGTGTAATCCACAATACCACTTAATGTACAACGAGACGTATTTTTTAATGATTGATTTACGTCATTAACTTTCACATTTGTTTTAACTGTGACACTCAAATCCATAGCAGTGACATTTATTGTGGGCACTCTCACAGAAATCGCTTCAAATTTGTCGGAAAACTTCGGAAATATACGACCAATTCCAAGGTGTAGCTTAGTATCAACAGGAATAATTGACTGACTTGCTGCGCGCGTTCGGCGTAAATCAGGATGATAAGCATCAATGACTTGTTGATCATTCATAGCGGAATGAATGGTCGTAATAGTGCCTGATTCAATACCAAACTGATCATCTAAGATTTTAATAATGGGGACAATACAGTTGGTCGTACATGAACCATTGGAAACAATGCGGTGCTGAGATGTTAATTGTTGATGATTAACACCATAGATAACGGTGCAATCAATATCTTTGCTAGCAGGATGGGAAAATAATACTTTTTTAGCGCCTGATGCGATATGCGCTAAACCGTCATCTCGAGAACCAAACTTACCGGTACAATCTAAAACAATATCGACATCAAGATCATGCCAAGGCAATAATTTTAGATCAGGTTGGTGGAGGATACGAATTTGATCTTGGCGACCATTTTCATGGGCAATAAGAAGATGCTCCTGATCATGACTGACAGGATTTTTGAAACGCCCATGGCTAGAATCGTATTGAAGTAGATGAGCCATTGCTTCCAGCTCTGCTAATTCGTTAACAGCCACGACGTTAATCTGATGATGTTTGTCGCTTTCATACAATGCGCGAAGCACACTGCGACCAATGCGACCGAATCCATTTATTGCGACTTTTAGTGTCATATCCGTGCTACAAAAATACTAAGCTGCGTTAGTGTATACCAAGCTAGATACAGAATCACCATAATTGTGACATCTCTCACCAAGCAGACTTAATCTCTAATAGAACCAAATAGATAGTCTCACCACTCATCAATATTTTCGCGTATATCCTCTACTTTAACCTTAAAATATCACTGATTTATAGGCTTAAAACAGCGAAAAATCACGTATTAAAAAGTCACTATTTGTTCATTCAGCGTCTTTTTCTACGCATTAATAAACGGCGTTTAAGATTAGGATTGGCATTAACAAACCTTCACTTTTTTACATATAGCTAATAGATAAATGAAAAAAAGTTCATATTAAGCAATTCCAAAGAGGTGGTTATGTCGAAAGTAAAAGTCATTATTGGCGCAGTATTTTTCACCGTCGTACTTTACTTTTTGTCTGTTTATTGGTCATTTGAACCAGATACATTTAATCCAGACAGTTATGCGGCAGAGCAAGCCAAGCTCAATCAACAAACTTTAACGACTGGGTATGAGACCACCACAACGCTGATTCATATTTCAGAATTACTGATTAATAAGCAAGGTGGATTCCTTACTAACGATAAATTACCACCCAGCTTATTAATGGATAACATGCCAGCATGGGAAACGGGGGTATTAACGCAAGTACGAGATATGGCACTGGTACTAAAAGATAATCTTAGCCGTCCTCAAAATGAAAGCCATGTCGATTCAGATTTAAAAGAAGCCCAACCCGCGCTCAATATCAATAGCCATAGCTGGAACTTTCCAAGTGCCGAGTCTGAATATCAAAATGCAATTGACGCCCTTACTCGATATCGTGACCGCCTTTCGGCATCTCGCCATCCAGCACAATTTTATTCACGGGATGATAATTTAGTGGCTTGGCTTGAAGTAGTACAAAAACGCTTAGGCACTATTTCACAAGACCTTGGCTCATCTGTGGGTGAGCCACAGTTAATAATGGATAGCAAAACAGAAGGTAAGGAAGTTTCACTCAATGCGCCGAAAACAAGCTGGTTCAAAATTGATAATGTTTTTTACGAATCACGAGGCTCTACTTGGGCCATATTGCTGCTAATGAAAGCAATGAAACATGATTTTGAACCACTGCTAGAAGAAGAAAAAGCAACGGTCATGATTAATCAGATAATTCGTGAGCTTGAAGCAACCCAAGAAACGATTTGGAGTCCAATGATTTTAAATGGTATGGGATTTGGTTTATTGCCTAACCACTCTTTGATCATGGCAAATTACGTGTCTCGCGCTCAAGCAGGTACCGTTGATCTCATCAATCTGCTAGAAAAAAGATAATAAATTCTTGTCATATTATAGATACCGCAATCTATAACTAAATCCACCAGCATACGAAGCGGACTTTATAGCCTATAAAATATTGCTTGTACTCAGGTATATAAAGTCTGTTTATCGTTATTTTTAATAAAAGAAACTTTATATAGTCAATTTGTGATTACATTTTTGAGTTAAAAAAGGCCACAGTGTAAACATTTAAGATAAATATAATTATTTATCAGCATGTTAGATGAAAACTATGTCTATCAACCACCACAATAGAGCTATTCAATTTTTTTATACAATAAGAAACCCTAGTTTTCATATTGTTGATTTTATCTGTTCTCGATGTATTATAGACGTCTAGACGGAAGTAGCTCTATACATACAAACGTACATATAGCTATATAACAGCGTTATAAACGCTACCGTGCGACTAAATTCAAAAGAAAGTGAGACTACCGATGGCAAAACATTTATTCACTTCTGAGTCGGTATCAGAAGGTCATCCAGATAAAATTGCAGATCAAATTTCAGATGCTGTATTGGATGCAATTATTGAACAAGATCCTAAAGCGCGTGTAGCTTGTGAAACTTACGTAAAAACCGGCATGGTAATGGTTGGTGGTGAGATCACCACATCTGCTTGGGTTGATATTGAAGAGCTAACACGTGAAACCGTACGTGAAATCGGTTATGTCCATTCAGATATGGGCTTTGATGCAAACTCTTGTGCAGTAATGAACACCATCGGTAAACAGTCTCCTGATATCAACCAAGGTGTTGATAAAACCGATCCAAAAGAACAAGGTGCTGGTGACCAAGGTATCATGTTTGGTTACGCAACCAATGAAACTGAAGTCTTCATGCCTGCGCCAATCACTTACTCTCACCGCTTAGTTCAGCGTCAAGCTGAAGTACGTAAGAACGGCACGCTTCCTTGGTTACGTCCTGATGCAAAATCTCAGGTAACGTTCGCTTACGATCAAGGTAAAATTGTTGGTATTGATGCGGTTGTTCTATCAACTCAGCACAGTGATTCAATTTCAACGTCTGATCTACGTGAAGCAGTAATGGAAGAAATCATCAAACCAGTACTGCCTGCGGAATGGTTAAATAAAGAGACAAAATTCTTTATCAACCCAACCGGTCGTTTCGTTATCGGTGGCCCAATGGGTGACTGTGGTTTGACTGGTCGTAAGATCATCGTCGATACCTACGGCGGTGCTGCACGTCACGGTGGTGGTGCTTTCTCTGGTAAAGATCCATCAAAAGTTGACCGCTCTGCAGCATATGCAGCACGTTATGTAGCAAAAAATATCGTCGCAGCTGGCATGGCAGATCGTTGTGAAATCCAACTTTCTTACGCTATTGGTATAGCCGATCCTACATCTATCATGGTGGAAACATTTGGTACTGAAAAAGTAGCACATGAGATCATCATTGAAGCTGTACGCCAGCACTTCGACCTACGCCCATATGGCCTACAAGAAATGCTAGATCTTCTACAACCAATCTATAAGAAGACTGCAGCTTACGGTCACTTTGGTCGTGAAGAGTTCCCTTGGGAAAAAACAGATAAAGTGGCTGCACTTCGCGATTTCGCAAACATTAAGTAATACACTTAATCGTGCACAAAAAAGGACGCTTAGGCGTCCTTTTTTATTACTTGCCGTTTATCTATGTGCAATAAAAACACCTTGCTTCCCTACTCTCGCCAGCGCGTTATCTTCGGTGTATAGTGCCGATCTCAATAACCAAGAACGAGTAACAATGAATTCACTGCAACAACAAGTTATCAAACGTGTCGAACACGCCATCAAAACCGCCAATCAACGCCTTAATAAACGTTTAAAAATGCCGACGGTGACTTTTACCCAACGAGGGAAAATTGCGGGAAGTGCACGCTTACAAAGCTGGGAAGTCCGTTTTAACCCAGTTTTACTCAATGAAAACGCAGACGCTTTTCTAGACGAAGTTGTTCCACACGAAGTGGCACATTTAATTGTGTTTAAACTGTTTGGCCGGGTAAAACCGCATGGTAGAGAGTGGCAATTGATCATGCGAGAAGTGTTTCAAGTAGCACCAAGAACAACACATCGCTTTGATGTCAGCTCAGTCTCAGGTGACACTTATCTCTATAAATGTAGCTGTAGCGAATATCCGTTAACTATTCGCCGGCACAACCGTATCTTACGTGGACAAGCCAACTACCATTGTCGCCGATGCCGTGAAGTTTTGGTGTATTCGCCTCAGTAGCGTACGATTCTGTATGAAAATAATCAAAAAGCACAGTTACAAATAATTGCGACACGCTTCTCAAAGAGAAAAATATCAGTAAGCTAGTGATACGATAAATAATTAATGAACTACATTCATGACACGTATCTCAAGCTGTTTTGCTATTGCCCTACTATTACCTGTTACCGCATTTGCGACCTCTTATAAGCCAAGCGAACTTGGCAACACGACTAATCCCTCTTTCAGCAAAGCAAAAAAAATCATGCAAACGGAAATTTATATTTCTCCTCAAGACATGAAAACCATTTACTGTGGTGCTGATTTCAACAATAAAAAATACGTGACATTACCCTCCGGTTTTTCTACTGAAGTGTATAAAAAACGCGTTAAACGCTGGGAAGCGGAGCATGTCGTTCCAGCCGAGAACTTTGGTCGTGCTTTTAGTGAATGGCGTGAAGGTGCTGCCGTTTGTGTTGATAGTAAAGGAAAAGCCTTTAAAGGCCGTAAATGTGCAGAAAAAGCCAATAACGAATACCGCTTAATGCAATCCGACCTTTATAATTTATACCCTGCCATTGGCGCCGTTAATGCTGCAAGGCAAAACTATAATTATGTAATGCTGCCTAAAACCAACAGCAAGAATTATCGTTCATTTGGTAGTTGCGACATGATCATTGATAAAAAGGATCATGATGCTCAACCGCCCGAGCGTGCTCGCGGGGTGATTGCTCGTACCTATATGTATTTTGAAGCCGTATATCCAAAATATAAAATGAGTCGTCAACAACGCCAATTAATGAATAGTTGGGATAAACAGTACCCTGTATCTAAGTGGGAATGTGAACGTGCAGCTAAGATTGAAAAGATCCAAGGCAATGTTAATCCAATCCTCGCGAGTCGATGCGCCTAAAACGTTTCAGCACCGTAACTTGTTATGTATGAGAGAGCATACATAACATTTTTATGGCTCTCTCTAACCATAACAAACATGTTGCGATAGAAATAACATGTTTTATTTAAGCCTGAATAATTGGCGAATTGCTCATCCATGTTAAGATTCGTCATTACTCTTTTTTTATTGCATAGATGACCGCATTATGAGAATTCCACGTATTTATCATCCAGAATCTTTACCTTCTCACGGCAAGGTAATGCTCAGTGACGATGCTGCTAACCATGTTGGTCGCGTTATGCGTATGCAAGTAGGCCAAGAGCTATTAATGTTTGACGGCAGTAATGCAGAGTTTCCCGCCGTTATCACCAACGCAAGTAAAAAAAGCGTTGAAGTAGAAATCCAATCTCGGGTTGAACACAGTATTGAATCCCCACTAGATATCCATTTAGGTCAGGTGATTTCACGTGGTGATAAAATGGAATTCACCATTCAAAAATCTGTCGAGTTAGGGGTGAATACCATTACACCGCTAATTTCAGAACGATGTGGCGTTAAATTAAATGCTGAACGTTTTGAAAAAAAACTCGAACAGTGGCAAAAAATCGCCATTGCAGCTTGTGAGCAATGTGGTCGTAATGTTGTCCCTACTATTCGCCCAGTGATGAAACTGGAACAATGGTGTGCTGAAGAATATGATGGTCTAAAGCTCAACTTACACCCTCGCGCTAATTATTCGATAAACACGCTTCCAACACCAGTCACTAATGTTCGTTTATTGATTGGCCCTGAAGGCGGTTTATCTGCTGATGAAATCAGCATGACAGAACAATATAAATTTGATGAAATTTTGCTGGGGCCTCGCGTACTTCGTACCGAAACCACCGCAATGACAGCCATCACCGCACTGCAAGTACGCTTCGGTGATTTAGGCTAAATTAGAGATTAGGAGAACACAATGATCAAACTGGGTATCGTGATGGACCCTATCGAGTCTATCAATATCAAGAAAGATTCTAGCTTTGCTATGATGTTAGAAGCTCAGCGTCGCGGCTGGGAAATTCATTACATGGAAATGAATGATCTATCTTTAGAGCAAGGTAAAGCGATTGCCCGTACGCGTGTCGTCACAGTACAACAAGATCCTGATCACTGGTTTGATTTTCACAGCGAGCAAGAAATTGAATTATCAGATCTTGATGCTGTACTAATGCGAAAAGATCCTCCTTTCGATACTGAATATATTTACGCGACTTACATCCTTGAGCGTGCCGAAGATAATGGCGCTCTGATTGTAAACAAGCCACAAAGCCTACGTGACTGTAATGAAAAGCTGTTTACGGCATGGTTCCCTGAGCTAACACCAACCACTATTGTTACTCGTCGCGCCGAGAAACTAAAAGCCTTCCACCAAGAGCACGGAGATGTGATCTTAAAGCCACTTGATGGTATGGGTGGTTCGTCAATTTTCCGTGTAATGAAAGGCGATCCTAACGTATCGGTTATCATTGAAACGCTAACTAATATGGGCCAAAACTACTGCATGGCACAAACCTTTGTTCCTGATATTAGTAATGGTGATAAGCGTATCTTAGTGGTTGATGGCGAGCCTATGCCTTACTGCCTAGCACGTATTCCTGCTAAAGGGGAAACTCGCGGTAACTTAGCTGCTGGCGGACGTGGTGAAGCGCGTCCAATCAGTGAAACTGATCGTAAGATCGCAGAAACCGTTGCGCCAGCTCTAAAAGAAAAAGGCCTCATTTTTGTTGGACTTGATGTGATTGGTGACAAGCTAACGGAAATTAATGTGACTAGCCCAACCTGTATCCGCGAGATTGAAGCGGCTTTTGATATCTCAATTACAGGTAAATTAATGGATGCTATCGAACGTCGAGTAAACGCGAAGTAATATCGCTTTACTGACAATCATCAACCATACTCAAATTAAGAATGCAGCGGCAATGTCGCTGCTTTTTTACCTATCAGTAACGAGTGAACGCTCGCTGATTTGTATCAAACTCTGGTGTTGTAGATGAATTTGACCAACCACTTTTTAGTGGCGATGCCCACTATGCAAGATCCTCAATTTAAGCAAAGTGTTATTTATCTTTGTGAGCATAATAATGAAGGCGCAATGGGGATCATTATTAACCAACCTATCGATATTTCTATTGCTGATATGTTGGAGCAAATAGAAGTTGAGAGAAAGCTACCTGTTGCCGATCCTATTAGCTTAGAATCACTGGTACTTAATGGTGGACCCGTTTCTGAAGATCGTGGTTTTGTACTTCACACCACGAAAGGTGAATATAGCTCAAGTTTACCTGTGAATAACGAATTAGCCGTGACCACCTCACTGGATATTTTATCTGAGCTAGGTACTGCACAAGCGCCAAACCAATTTCTGGTCGCGCTAGGTTATGCCGGATGGGATGCGGGGCAATTAGAGCAAGAACTGGTTGATAACAATTGGCTCACCATTGAAGCAGATGACACCATTATTTTTTCCACTCCTATCGACGAACGTTGGCATAAAGCAATTGAAAAACTTGGCTTTACACCAGCAAACCTTTCTTTAGATATAGGTCACGCATGAGTCAATCTCGCAGTGTATTAGGTTTTGATTACGGCACCAAAAGTATTGGTGTTGCTATTGGTCAAGAGCTGACAGGAACCGCTACTCCCCTTGCCGCTTTAAAAGCCAAAGATGGCATCCCCAATTGGGATGATATTGAAAAGATTTTAAAAGAATGGCTACCTGATTTAGTCGTTGTAGGATTACCTTTAGACCTTGAAGGTAAAGAGCTTGAAAGCATTACACCACGGGCGAAAAAATTTGCTAATCGCTTACATGGTCGTTTTGGTTGCCAAGTTGAACTACACGATGAACGTTTAAGTACTGTTGAAGCAAAAGCAGAACTGTTTGAGCGTGGTGGTTATCGCTCATTAAGTAAAGGTAATATCGACTCACAATCTGCTGTCGTTATTTTAGAAAGCTGGTTTGAACGTCAATACAGCGCTTAATATTACAAGTTTCTAAAACAAAAAAGACAAGTGCTGTTGAGGTACTTGTCTTTTTTATTATCTAAAATCTAACAATTGTCGAACCTTGTACAGCTTTTTTCTTATTGATCATCATAAAGCTAAACACGATCAAAACCTGTACTAAGATCCTCCTTCAAGGCCTTGCTGTTTCTTGTTTGTACAGCTTGTACAGCTTTTGTACCTCTTGAACTCAAAAGCTGTTCCGACAATTATCACTAAAATAATTTAAATGATTTTCAATAAAATTCAATAGGTTAAAATAAAACTCAAATAAAGCATTAAATATAAGTAACTAGTTTATGATGATCCTAATGCGTTATGATCATCACAAGCATATTACTGAAGATCTAATTTCACCCCAGATAGCGTACTGGTACTGTTTGACGTTTTATTATTAGGATCACCCACTTTAATCATTAAGCGAAGATCATTCGGTGAATCAGCGTGGTGCAGTGCATCTTGCTCGGTGATTTTCCCATCTCGAAATAATGCATATAACGATTGATCAAACGTCACCATTCCAGCCTGATTTGATTTTGCCATCACATCTTTAATTTCATGTAACTCACCGCGACGGATCAAATCAGCGACACGTGGCGTATTGAGCAGCAGTTCATAAACACCATGTCGTCCGACACCATTGGCATCAGGGATCAACTGTTGTGCTAAAATACATTTCAGGTTTAACGACAGATCAAACAAAAACTGCTCACGTCGCTCTTTTGGTACAAGATGAAGAATACGTTCAAGTGCTTGGTTGGCGTTATTCGCGTGTAGTGTTGCCATACACAAGTGCCCTGTTTCGGCAAACGTCATCGCATATTCCATCGTCTCACGACTTCGGATCTCGCCGATCAAGATCATATCTGGAGCTTGACGTAGTGAGTTTTTCAATGCCACTTCATAACTGGCAGTATCAAGCCCAACCTCACGCTGAGTTATGATGCATTTATTATGTTCATGGATAAACTCAATTGGATCTTCAACCGTTAAAATATGTCCACTGCGGTTTTGATTTCTAAACCCCGTCATTGCCGCCATTGATGTCGACTTACCCGAGCCTGTCGCCCCAACCACCAGTACTAAACCACGTTTAGCCAGTGCTAATCTTTCCATATCCAGCGGTAGGTTAAGCTCATGAATATTCGGTATCTTGGTTTCGATTCGACGGACCACAATACCGGGTAATTCACGTTGCCAAAATGCACTTAATCGAAAACGACAACCATTACGGACAATCGCAAAATTGGCCTCACGGGTCGCAACAAATTCTTTATATTGCTCATCGTCCATCGCTTCGTGGAACAACGAATCCACTGCTGCGCGATCAAGTAATTCGCCAAGATGATGTAAGTTGCCATCAACTTTCAGTAAGCATGCTGAGCCGACGGTGATATATAAATCCGACGCTTTACGCTCAACCATTTGCGCTAATATACTATCTAAATTCATCTCTTTTCCTACCTCGTTAAACCTGAGGTGTTATTAGAAACCGCGCTGACTGGTATCAACAATACGGCGACCTTCTTCAGCTTCAACTAAGCCTTTTGCCACCAGCATCTTCACGCTTTGCTCCATGGTTTGCATTCCCATCGATGAGCCGGTTTGGATCATTGAAAACATTTGTGCGACTTTATCTTCACGGATCAAGTTACGAATCGCAGGTGTTGCCATCATAATTTCATGGCTGGCTACACGACCACCGCTCACACACTTTAATAAGCTTTGTGATATCACTGCGCGTAACGATTCCGATAACATAGAACGAACCATGGATTTATCACTACCAGGGAAAACATCAATGATACGATCGACCGTCTTTGCCGCAGAACTGGTATGCAAGGTACCTAAAACTAAGTGCCCCGTTTCAGCAGCGGTTAACGCTAAACTGATCGTTTCCTGATCACGAAGCTCACCCACTAAAATCACATCGGGATCTTCACGCAGTGCTGAACGCAGTGCGTTTTGGAAGCCCAATGTGTCACGGTGCACTTCTCGCTGGTTGATCAAACAACGTTTACTGCTGTGAACAAATTCAATCGGATCTTCAATCGTCAGAATATGACGGTTATAGTTGGTATTGATATAATCAACTAACGCAGCAATGGTGGTCGATTTACCCGAGCCAGTCGCACCTGTTACTAATACCAAGCCACGTGAAAGCTGGGCAATATCATAAAAAACATCAGGAACGTTTAACGATTCCAATGTTGGAATATGAATAGGAATGGTTCGAAACACCGCCGAACAACCACGAGACTGATGAAAAGCATTAACCCTGAAGCGACCGATGTCGGGAATTTCAAATGAAAAATCGACTTCTAAGTTTTCTTCATACTCACGGCGCTGGGCATCGTTCATAATGTCAAACACTAAACGGTGTACTTCACTGTGATCAAGTGCTGGCATACTGAGCTTTCTAACATCGCCATCAACACGAATTATCGGTGGAACACCTGCAGAAAGATGTAGATCCGATGCGTTATGCTTTACACTAAAATCCAGTAATTCGGTGATATCCATAAATTTTCCCCAAGAATCAATTATGACTAGTATCAAACAAAATATTGCTGAGGTCATCAACCAGATCACCTTAGCAACTGAAAAATGCGGCAGGGCTGCAGATTCCGTGCAACTATTGGCAGTAAGTAAAACCAAGCCAGTGGAAGCGATCGAAGAAGCCATTACTGCAGGCCAGTATGCCTTTGGCGAAAACTACGTACAGGAAGGTGTTGATAAGGTTAATCACTTTGCGAGCCATCCGGAGAAAAACTTGCTTGTATGGCATTTTATTGGGCCGATCCAATCTAATAAAACTCGCCTTGTCGCAGAGCATTTTGATTGGGTGCACTCTATTGATCGTATAAAAACAGCAAAACGTTTAAGCGATCAACGTCCAACGTCAATGGCACCGCTGCAAGTTTTACTGCAAGTTAATAGCAGCGCTGAGGCAACAAAATCGGGAATAACCTTGGCTGAAGTGCCTGCACTGGCCGCAGAAATAGCTGCAATGCCAAATATTGAACTGCGCGGTTTAATGTCGATTCCACAACCGGCCACAGATTACGACAGCCAATTTGCCACTTTTAAAGCGTTGGCTGATACACTAGAACAGTTGAAATTGACTTATCCCAATGTTGATACATTATCAATGGGAATGAGTGGTGATATGGAAGCGGCAATTGCAGCAGGTAGTACAATTGTTCGTATTGGCACCGCGATTTTTGGTGCTCGTGATTACGGTAACAAAGAATAATTACTAATATTCGTACTGTTCATGATAACAACAGCTCAATTAAGGTAAAAAACATTAAGTTTGTACCTATTTATAAGGATTTTACATGGAACAACGCTCAATTGCTTTTATTGGGGCAGGTAATATGGCTCGCTCAATTATCGCAGGATTAGTTGCTAGCGGTTACGATGCAAAAAAGATTACGGCCACCGCCCCTAGCGATGCTCGCCGTGAACCTTTAGCGCGTGACTTTGGTATTCATACCACTAGCGATAACCTAAACGCTGCTCAAGATGCTGATGTTGTTGTTCTTGCGGTTAAACCACAACTTATGGAAGAAGTGTGTAAACCACTGCAAGACATTAACTTTGCGGGAAAATTAGTGATTTCTATTGCCGCTGGCATTAATTGCGAGCGCTTATGTGAAATGTTAGGCCAGCAAGTTGAATTGGTTCGTGTAATGCCAAATACTCCCTCTTTAATTGGTAAGGGGATGAGCGGCTTATATGCAAACCCACAACTCACAGAAACCGACCGATTATTTGCCACTCAACTATTACAAGCCGTAGGCGAAATTTGTTGGGTACAAGAAGAATCAGGTATCAATGGTATTATTGCCGCAGCAGGCAGTGCTCCCGCCTACTTCTTTTTGTTTATGGAAGCAATGCAGCAAGAAGCGATGAACCAAGGGTTTGATGCCGATACTGCGCGCTTACTGGTTCAGCAAGCCGCTTTAGGTGCCGCTGAATTAGTAAAAGCGAATCCAGATACTTCATTGTCGACACTACGTGATCAAGTCACTTCAAAAGGTGGCACGACAGCTGAAGCTATTAATACATTTAATCAACATCAATTCTCAGATATTGTTGCTAAAGCGATGCAAGCAGCCGTATCTCGAGCTAAAGAAATGGAACAATTGTTTTAAGGTTTATCTATGAATCCTTTCGTTTATCTAGTTCAAACCGGCTTTGATCTTTACATCATGGTCGTATTATTACGAGTTTGGTTACAATGGTCTCGTGCAGACTTTTATAATCCCTTCTCACAATTTATTGTTAAAGCGACTCAACCGATCGTTGCGCCATTACGCCGCGTGATTCCATCAATTGGTTCGCTAGATATGGCAACGGTACTGTTTGCTTATGTACTGTGTGTCGCTAAATTTATCATCATTATTTCAATCAGCAGTGGTGGTTTTTCCTTTGAACCAAGCTTCCTGTTCTTAGGGCTATTAGCATTATTAAAAGCAGCTGGTAGTTTATTGTTCTGGGTACTATTGATCCGTGCAATCTTAAGCTGGGTTAGCCAAGGTCGAAGCCCTATCGAATATGTCATGCACCAATTAACAGAACCACTAATGGCACCTGTTCGCCGCGTTCTTCCTGCAATGGGCGGTTTAGATCTGAGTGTTCTAGTGATCTTTATTGCACTACAATTTGCTAACTACGCGATGGGCTCTTTAGTTGGTAACGTGTGGTACATGCTGTGACAGAAAAGACCATCTTTCGTGATGATGACGATCTCATTATTCGACTTTATATCCAACCGAAAGCAAGCCGCGATCAGATCGTTGGCTTGCATGGCAACGAAGTAAAAATTGCCATTACCGCACCACCGGTAGACGGAAAAGCCAATGCCCATTTAGTAAAGTACCTTGCAAAACAATTTAAGGTCGCTAAGGGGCTAATTCATGTAGAAAAAGGCTTACAAGGTCGGCACAAACAAATTCGGATTGAAGCCCCGAAAGTTATTCCCTCAGAGATCGCCACCATCATGTAATTTGATTGGTTCAATAAAGCGAATATCAATCACCGATATTCGCTTTTTTTATCCCCTTACTCTTAACTACAATCATCAAGTCAAGCAACACATCGAGACAGAAAGGAAATACTTCAGTGACTCACTGAAAGATAAGGATCGTTCATGAAAATATTACTCAGCCTGCTACTGCTCGTTTTCACGCTACCTAGCCATGCCGGACAATTCAAAAAATTTGGCGACTTAGAAGTACATTATTCTAGTTTTGCCTCAACATTTTTAACCCCAGAGATTGCCAGCCACTATAAAATTCAGCGTAGCCGTTACAGTGCCTTGGTCAATATTGCAATTCTTGATACCAGTAAAGAAGAAAAAACAGCGGTTAAAGCACAATTAACCGGTATTGCTCGTAATGTATTAGGGCAGCAAAAGAAGTTAAATTTTAGAGAAATAAAAGAAGGTAAATCAATTTATTACCTTGCTGAATTTAAACACACTAATGATGAAACGTTTAATTTTACGATCACTATTTACTCTAACGGTAAAAAAGAAACACTGATCTTTAAGCAGACCTTCTTCGTTGACAAGTAACCACTTGAGCATCAATCTCTTCTACAATCACTAGGCGCACTCGCGCCTTTTTTATTACGATAACAACCGTTATTATAGCCGCCAATATTACATAGCTTGACGTTCAAAAGGCATCAAAATGAGTAAACTTGTACTAGCAACAGGCAACCAAGGCAAAGTGAAAGAAATGGCCGATTTACTGGCTGATTTTGGTTTTGATGTAGTCGCGCAAAGTGATTATAACGTTTCATCCGTTGCTGAAACGGGCACCACATTTATTGAAAATGCGATCATTAAAGCGCGCCATGCCGCAAAGGAAACGGGCCTTCCAGCCATTGCCGATGACTCTGGCTTAGAAGTTGATTACCTCAACGGCGCTCCTGGTATTTATTCTGCACGTTTTGCCGGTGAAGACGCATCAGATGCTGACAACATTGATAAACTACTTGCAGAAATGAAAGATGTCCCTGCCGAGCAACGTACTGCACGTTTCCATTGTGTGCTAGTGATGATGCGTCATGAAAACGATCCTACTCCACTGGTTTGCCATGGCTCTTGGGAAGGCAGCATCTTAACTGAACGTCATGGCGAAAATGGTTTTGGTTACGATCCGGTATTTTGGGTACCTGAAGATCAATGTGCTTCAGCTCAACTTCCACCTGCTCGTAAAAAGCAACTATCACACCGTGGTAAAGCACTACAGCAATTGTTTAGCGCATTAAAGGCCGATTAAATGCTTGTACCTCCACCACTGAGTTTATATGTCCACATCCCTTGGTGTGTACAAAAATGTCCTTATTGTGATTTCAACTCTCACGCCTTAAAGACAGATCTTCCTGAGCTTGATTATATTGATGCCTTAATTGACGACTTAGAAACCGATCTTAGCGCTTATCAGTTAATCAATGGAGCACGACCTCTCCACTCAATTTTTATTGGTGGAGGGACGCCTAGCTTGATCTCTCCAAGTGAGATCGGTCGTTTATTAAAAGCCATTGAGCAACGCATTCCATTTAGTGATGATATTGAAATTACTATGGAAGCCAACCCTGGCACAGTAGAGGCGGGTCGTTTTGAAGCTTATCGCCAAGCTGGTGTAAACCGTATTTCTATTGGTATTCAAAGTTTTCAAAATGAAAAACTCGAACGTCTTGGCCGTATTCATGGCGCAGATGAAGCAATTCGTGCAGCTGGCCTTGCAAAGAAAGCGGGATTAAACAGCTTTAATGTCGATCTTATGCATGGCTTACCGGATCAAAGCGTGAGTGATGCGATCAGTGATTTAAAACAAGCGATCGCACTCGATCCACCGCACTTGTCTTGGTACCAGCTGACAATTGAACCCAATACCCTGTATTACTCAAAACCACCGACATTGCCTGATGATGACGACTTGTGGGATATTTTTGAGCAAGGTCATCAGCTTTTAACAGAAGCCGGTTATCAGCAATATGAAATATCAGGCTATAGCAAGCCGGGAAAACAATGTCAGCATAACCTTAACTACTGGCGTTTTGGTGATTACCTTGGTATTGGTTGTGGCGCACATGGCAAAATCAGTTTAGCTGATGGGCAAATCATCCGTACCGTTAAAGTCAAACACCCTCGTGGATATTTACAAGCGGATAAGCCGTATTTAACGCAAGAGAATAAGGTTGCTGATGGTGAACGTCCATTCGAGTTCTTTATGAATCGTTTTCGTTTATTAGAATCCTGTCCAAAGCAAGATTTTGTCGCAAGAACAGGTTTAGCGTTAACAACCATAGAACCGACAATTGATTGGGCGATAGCGCAAAACTATCTCCAAGATACGGGCGATCATTGGCAAATCACCGAGCACGGTAAATTGTTCTTAAATGATCTCCTAGCCGCCTTCGTTGACGATGATAACGAATAATATCTAATAAAAAAACGAGCACTATGTTATTCACAGTGCTCGTTTTTCTCTGGTTAGATACTAACTAATTTAACGTGACGCTACGCCAGTTTTTTAATGCAGGAATCGCATCTTGCAACCGTTGTTCTTGTTCTATTCGTAGCGAAACAAATTCACACACTTGCTTATCAATACGCTGAGAATGCGACAACAAATAGGGCAAGTCATTATCTAAAAGCTCGTAATAGTCCGATAATAATTGTGTTTGTTTAGGATTCAGTGCGACCTTATGTACATCGAAAAACATCCGCCCTTTAGCATCCACAATAAATTCTTGTTTACCTTGTACTAAGGTTAACCGTCCTTCATTTAAACTCAGTGAGTTATGCCATAGTGGCTCACATTCAACCGCATGAGCCGATACCGTAAAGAAACTGAACATCGCTACTATTGCGCCTAATATCGATGTTTTTAATTCGTGAAACCCCTTATTCATTAACATACGATTCTCCCCCTAATGTGAGCCTCGCGGTTTATGTATACGGGCTCACTAAAAAATAGAACGTCCAATACGCTCAGATAATTTCTCTAACGCTGCAGTCCCTGCAACAGAATTACCGGATTGATCAAGTTCTGGCGACCATACTGCAATCGTCATCTCACCCGGTACAATCGCAACAATACCACCACCTACGCCAGACTTTCCTGGCATACCAACACGATAGGCAAATTCACCTGCGCCATCATACAAACCACAAGTCGCAAGCAATGCATTTATATGCTTACTTTGAGTTTGGCTGATAATTCTTTTTTTCGCGCCTAAAGGAAGCCCTTTATTTGCTAAATAGCTAAATGTTCTGGCGAGATCGACACAACTCATCTTGAGCGCACAATAACTAAAATAATTAGTGAGCACTGGCATCACTTCATTATCAAAGTTACCGAATGAACGCATTAAATAAGCAATGGAAGCATTACGATCGCTATGTTGCATTTCAGAGCTAGCGACGACTTTGTCGTAGACAATATTCGGATTACAAGAAAGCTCTCGTACCAATTCCAACATCCGGTATTGCGGTGCACATAAACGACTATGCAGTAAATCCGACACCACAATCGCACCTGGGTTAATAAACGGATTACGTGGGATGCCTTTTTCTAGCTCAAGCTGGATCATGGAGTTAAACGCTTGACCTGATGGCTCTTTTCCAACTCGAGACCACAACTCTTCCGATTCATATAAGGTCATTGCAAGTGTTAACGACAACACCTTAGAGATAGATTGAATAGAAAAACCTTCTTGGCTATCACCCGCCTGAATAATTTCTCCGTCGTTATAGCACACTGCTATACCTAATTTACTCGCAGGTACGTTAGCTAAAGCCGGAATATAGTCAGCCACTTTTCCTTGACCTATCAATGGTCTCACTTCATCTAATATTTCATTTAGCAGTGTAGCTGTTGGCTTCATAGCTCTTTCTCCAAGGGGAAAAAAAGCCAACACAAGGTTGGCTTTTTCATTGATTTAACCAAGCGTCATTAAATCAATAATGTCTTATTTCTTCAGCATATAATACCAAAGAGAAATTATTCAGTACGCTCGTACTTCATATCCCAAACGCCGTGACCTAAGCGGTGACCACGAGCTTCGAATTTGGTTAATGGGCGATCTTCTGGACGATCAATATAAGCACCGTTTGTTGCCGTATTACGGTAACCAGGCGCTGCATCCATCACTTCAACCATATGCTCAGCGTAGTTTTCCCAGTCAGTTGCCATGTGGAAAATACCGCCAATTTTAAGCTTTTTACGCAGCATTTCAGCAAATTCAGGCTGAACAATACGACGCTTATGGTGACGTGCTTTATGCCATGGGTCTGGGAAGAATAGCTGTACGGTATCTAAACTACCATCAGGGATCATGTATTCAAACACTTCAACGCCATCGTGACACATTACACGAAGGTTAGTTAAACCCGCATCTTCCGCCCCCATTAGACACGCACCCACACCTGGGCTATGTACTTCGATCCCAATAAAGTTTTTCTCAGGGGCATTTTTAGCCATTTCAACTAATGATGCCCCCATACCAAAACCAATTTCCAACACGACTGGCGCTTCACGGTTATATACTTCTTTCCAGTCCAGCATTTGCTTGGCGAAATCAATACCCATAGTTGGCCAATTGTTTTCCATCGCATGTTCTTGGCCCTTAGTTAAACGGCCTTCACGACGGACAAAGCTACGGATCTTACGAACCAGTTTGCCATCTTCGGTAAATTCGGTCAGGGTCACTTCACCTGACTTCTTTGAAACTTCGCTCATGCTAATAACTATCCAAACAAAAAAGAAACGGATCGGCATTATCCAAAGTTATCGACTCAATTCAAGTCTATCAATTGCGACAATGGCCAGTTTATGGTGCAATCTTGCCCATAATAGACAATAAATAACGTTGCACTTCTGTTTGCAGTATAAGTGATTGCACTAGCGGACACCAATTTTCACTGTGTAGCAAAAATAACTCGATAGCTATTCTTCATTGGCAAATGCCATATCCTTTTGCGCAGTATAAAAGATAAGTAGCTATAAACTGTAAAGTGAGCACAACATTGAGTACGACATTTTCCGATGCCATTTTAGCGTGGTATGACAAATTCGGCCGCAAAACTCTACCTTGGCAACAAAACAAAACCCCATATAAAGTATGGCTTTCAGAGATCATGCTACAACAAACCCAAGTAGCAACCGTGATCCCCTACTTTGAACGTTTTATGGAGCGCTTCCCTACCGTGCAAGACTTAGCGGCTGCCGAGCAAGATGAAGTCTTACACTTATGGACAGGGCTCGGCTATTACGCTCGCGCACGTAACCTCCATAAAGCAGCGCAGTTAATTGTTAGTGAACATAACGGCATTTTCCCAACAGATATCGATCAAGTCCAAGCATTACCGGGCATTGGTCGTTCAACGGCTGGTGCTGTTCTGTCACTCTCACTCGCTCAACATCACCCTATTTTAGATGGCAATGTGAAACGTACGCTTGCCCGTTGTTACGCGATTGAAGGCTGGCCTGGTAAGAAAACCGTTGAAAACACGTTATGGCAAATAGCAGAAACAAATACGCCCGAAAAGGGCGTTGAGCGCTATAACCAAGCCATGATGGATATGGGAGCAATGATTTGTACCCGTAGTAAACCTAAATGTGAATTATGTCCCGTAAGCACACAATGCATTGCACTCAAAGAATTACGACAAACCGATTTTCCGGGTAAAAAACCCAAAAAAACCTTGCCAGAAAAACAAACATGGTTCGCTATTTTACAGTGCGACGATAAAGTTTGGTTAGAACAACGCCCACAGGTCGGCATTTGGGGTGGTCTTTGGTGCTTCCCTCAACATGACAATGCTGATTTAACGTCGCTATTGGACAAGCAATTAGGTCAACAACTGTCACTTATCGAACAGCAAAGTCAATTAACTGCTTTTCGTCATACGTTTAGCCATTATCATCTTGATATCGTGCCGATTTTATACGAACTTAAATCACAACCTACAGAAATCAATGAAGCTTCAGGTCAATGGTATGATCTTAATAATCCACCAAAAATCGGATTAGCAGCACCAGTACAGAAAATTTTGGACAGTTTGGCATACTCGTTAAACCATCAAAAATAAGGCGGTTTTTACCGCTTTTATTTCCGCTCAGTGATGCTAGATGCCAGTCACTGACTCTGGTATAACTATCAACTAATCACTCATTTTCGCTGAGCCTGTATATCAGCGAGTTACAGTAAGGAATATTTCATGAGTCGTACTGTTTTTTGTACTCGACTACAACAAGACGCTGAAGGTTTAGACTTTCAACTTTACCCAGGTGAACTAGGCCAACGTATTTTTGATAATATTTCGAAGCAAGCATGGGCAGAATGGCAAGGTAAGCAAACCATGCTGATCAACGAAAAAAAGCTCAACATGATGAACCCTGAACATCGCCAGTTATTAGAAACTGAAATGGTGAAGTTTTTGTTCGAAGGTCAAGATGTGATTATCGACGGTTACACGCCGCCAGAAAAATAAAATTTATAATTGAGATTTCATCTCTTAATTTGCTTAACTTGATGAAATCTCAATAATGAATATCAAAATCACACCACAACGAACAAAAAGACAACAAACGACACTGTTTATCTTTTTTTATGAAAAAAAGTGTTGACGAAAAGGCTGAAAACCCTTTTAATAGCGCTCCGTTGCCTCGATAGCTCAGTCGGTAGAGCAGAGGATTGAAAATCCTCGTGTCGGTGGTTCGATTCCGCCTCGAGGCACCATTACTTCCCTTTCGAAGTATGGTGCAAAGCAACCACAATCTGTTCCTCCTTAGTTCAGTCGGTAGAACGGCGGACTGTTAATCCGTATGTCGCTGGTTCAAGTCCAGCAGGAGGAGCCACTATTTATTTCTTGGCTCAACAGAGCGGGGAAATTAAAAGAATATAGTGTGCCGACTTAGCTCAGTAGGTAGAGCAACTGACTTGTAATCAGTAGGTCACCAGTTCGACTCCGGTAGTCGGCACCATTTATTCTCTTACTCACGTAAGAAATGCAAAAATAGCAATTTAATTGCTGTGTTTGCCTCGATAGCTCAGTCGGTAGAGCAGAGGATTGAAAATCCTCGTGTCGGTGGTTCGATTCCGCCTCGAGGCACCATATTCATCTCGCTTGATACGTCAAGTCAGATAAAAGAGACAATTCCTCTTTAGTTCAGTTGGTAGAACGGCGGACTGTTAATCCGTATGTCGCTGGTTCAAGTCCAGCAAGAGGAGCCAAAATAAAGTGTGCCGACTTAGCTCAGTAGGTAGAGCAACTGACTTGTAATCAGTAGGTCACCAGTTCGACTCCGGTAGTCGGCACCATTTATTCTCTTACTCACGTAAGAAATGCAAAAATAGCAATTTAATTGCTGTGTTTGCCTCGATAGCTCAGTCGGTAGAGCAGAGGATTGAAAATCCTCGTGTCGGTGGTTCGATTCCGCCTCGAGGCACCATATTCATCTCACTTGATACGTCAGGTAAGATAAAAAAGATAATTCCTCCTTAGTTCAGTTGGTAGAACGGCGGACTGTTAATCCGTATGTCGCTGGTTCAAGTCCAGCAGGAGGAGCCAGTTAAGAAACCTTGTCGCAAGACAAGGTTTTTTTTCGTCTTAAATTTGTTAACTTTTCTCATCCTCCCTTCTCCAATACTATTTTTAGATAAAATAATTCCTCTCAAAATCACTACTCCACGATCTTTTTTAATCGCCTTACCAGCAATGCGATCTTTTCAGTTAAAGACTTAATAATGACTCCTTTTCTTTCGATATTTCACAAAATAATCTTTAATTATTTCTGTTGCTTGCTTCACAAACTAATGTTCAAACAGGTATCAGCCCCCAATAAAAGCTTACTTTTCAAACAAACGGAACAAAAAAGACAAGGTTGATAATTATTTAGAAAAAAAGCATTGACGCAAAGACCGAAAACCTTTTTAATGCGCTCCGTTGCCTCGATAGCTCAGTCGGTAGAGCAGAGGATTGAAAATCCTCGTGTCGGTGGTTCGATTCCGCCTCGAGGCACCATGCTTCCCTTTCGAAGTATGGTGCAAAGCAACCACAATCTGTTCCTCCTTAGTTCAGTCGGTAGAACGGCGGACTGTTAATCCGTATGTCGCTGGTTCAAGTCCAGCAGGAGGAGCCACTATTTATTTCTTGGCTCAACAGAGCGGGGAAATTAAAAGAATATAGTGTGCCGACTTAGCTCAGTAGGTAGAGCAACTGACTTGTAATCAGTAGGTCACCAGTTCGACTCCGGTAGTCGGCACCATTTATTCTCTTACTCACGTAAGAAATGCAAAAATAGCAATGTAATTGCTGTGTTTGCCTCGATAGCTCAGTCGGTAGAGCAGAGGATTGAAAATCCTCGTGTCGGTGGTTCGATTCCGCCTCGAGGCACCATATTCATCTCGCTTGATACGTCAAGTCAGATAAAAGAGACAATTCCTCTTTAGTTCAGTTGGTAGAACGGCGGACTGTTAATCCGTATGTCGCTGGTTCAAGTCCAGCAAGAGGAGCCAAAATAAAGTGTGCCGACTTAGCTCAGTAGGTAGAGCAACTGACTTGTAATCAGTAGGTCACCAGTTCGACTCCGGTAGTCGGCACCATTTATTTTCTTACTCACGTAAGAATGCAAAAGTAGAGACTTAACCATCACTACTTCTGCCTCGATAGCTCAGTCGGTAGAGCAGAGGATTGAAAATCCTCGTGTCGGTGGTTCGATTCCGCCTCGAGGCACCATATTAAAAAGTAACGTTATTGACGTTATGACAAAAAGAACAAAACGTGCCGACTTAGCTCAGTAGGTAGAGCAACTGACTTGTAATCAGTAGGTCACCAGTTCGACTCCGGTAGTCGGCACCATCTTTTGAAGCCTCATCTTTGATGAGGTTTTTTTTCGTCTTGAGAAAATCTCCTCTTTCTAATCACATCCCCCTTTGAGACAAAAAAAGCCCCGCTACATGAGCGAGGCTTTACCTATAATGATGAATACACGCGGTTAACCACCAGTGAACATATTAGTGATCCAAGCGGCAGGTTTATTGCTTGAACACTGCGCTTTTAATTGCCCATTTTTATCCCAAACCGGCAAGGAGACACTTCCGTTACAGTTTGGTATTAATGTGCCATTGGCTTGCTTATCATACTTCATGGTGGTGATCTGCTTAGGCCATGGAAGCGTTAATGGCGCTGGCTTACGACGGGTTAAGTAATCAGCATAAATTCTTAATGCACCGCTAGAGCCCGTTAAACGCACTGGCGTATTGTCATCACGTCCAACCCATACTACCGCCACTTCATGCCCATCAGCACCTGCAAACCAGCTATCACGGTTTTTATCCGTGGTCCCCGTTTTACCTGCCAATTTCGCGGCACTAAATTTACTCTGTAAGTAACGTGCGGTACCTTGACTCACGACTCGCTTCATATCATAGGTTGTTAGCCATGCTGCCTGCTCTGGCACCACTTGAGAGGCTTTAGGGTAGTTTTGATAAAGAATCCTACCTTTCTGATCAACAACCGCGCGCAATGCCGTTAAATCTGCTCTGCGACCACCACTTGTGATGGTCTGGAACATTTGTGCCACCTCATAAGGTGATAAGGTAAATGAACCTAGCAGAATTGATGGCAGTTTAGGAATTTCATCGCGATCGACACCAAGTTTGCTCATAGTATTAATCACACTTCCCAGCCCAACTTTTAAACCCAGATTAACGGTAGGCACATTCAATGAGTTCGCTAACGCATAATAAAGTGGTACTTGCCCTCTAAACTTACGATCGTAATTTCGTGGACGCCATGTAGTACCTTTGCTACCACGTAATACAATCGACTTATCATCCAAGCTGGTTGCTAGATTGAACTTATTAGGCTCACTCAATGCCGTTAAATACACCGCAGGCTTGGCTAATGAACCTATTTGACGACTGGCATCTAACGCACGGTTAAAGCCTGCATAACCTGGGCGACTACCACCGACAATAGCACGTACTTCTCCGCTTAGGCGATCAACAACCACCATTGCTGTTTCGACTTTAAGCCCTGCTTTTTTATTCAGCTTTGGCACCATTGCGGCAACACTTTGCTCTGCTGATTGCTGTGATAATGGGTCTAAGGTACTAAAGATACGTAGCCCTTTACCTGACTTGTAAATATCACCGACATCACGCTCTAATTCACGTTGTAGCTGCTGGAAATAAGCAGGCTGTCGACTCGCGATCTTCGGTGTCTTTTGTACCCCTAATGGGCTTGAAGCCGCAGCTTCATATTCAGCTCCAGTAAGGGTGTTATTTTTCAGCAATAAGCTAAGGACTAAATCACGACGCTCTAGCGTACGCTCTGGATGTCGCCAAGGGTTAAACTGAGAAGGCCCTTTCACCATGCCCACCAGCATGGCTAACTGTGCTGATGTGAGCTCTTCTAATGGACGACCAAAATACAATCTTGCTGCTAATGGGAAACCATGAACTTCTTTACCGCCATTTTGACCAAGATAGATCTCGTTAAGGTAAGCTTCTAATATCCGATCTTTGCTATAGCGATAATCAATAATAACTGCAATATAGGCCTCACGAACTTTACGCCATAGGCTACGTTCACGACTTAGAAATAAGTTCTTCGCGAGCTGCTGAGTTAAGGTACTGCCTCCTTGTACCGTTCGACCTGCACGTAAGTTCACGAACATGGCACGAATGATCGCCAATGGTGATACACCATCATGCTGATAGAAATCTCTATCTTCTGTTGCGAGCAATGCATCAATTAAGAGTGGTGGAAACTCATCGCGCTTCATAAAAATACGCTGCTCATTGCCTGAAAGGCCCAACATGCCTAACATTTTAGGTTCAATGTTGAAATAGCCTAACGAACGCTTGGTGATGAGATCTTTAATACTTGTTAACGTAGTGCCCGAAAACGTCAGTAACACATGCTGTTTTTTCTCAGCTCCTTCAGGAAAATCAAACGGACGTCGGATCAATTCAATGCGAGTTGATGAAGCAGAGTATTCCCCAATACGGGTTGGCGTGTGCACTTTGTGGTATTTCAATAAATCCAATTCACGGCGCACATCCATAATACTGATATGTTGATCTGGGCGAAGTGTTAATACTCGACCATAAACAACAGACGGTAAATCCCATATTTGACCATCCATTTTATTACGTACAATCGTATCAAGGTAAATCCCTATCACCAGCATTGCGGCAACAACCACTAAGCCGATTTTAAAGCTCAGCCACCCCAGTTTACGTAACCAGGGACGATCTGTTTTAACCGATTTTTTTGTTTTTTTCTTGGCTGTTCTTTTAGCCGGCGCCTTTTTAGTCGCACTCGCAGCAGGAGTACGTTTAGTGGGCTTTTTTGCTGTAGGTTTTACTGGGGTTTTCTTTCGTGGTGTCGTCGGCTTTTTTCCACCACTGTCTTTGGGCGGTGCAACATGCTTTCTTGACTGAAAATGAAGAGGCAACTTAATCATAATGCATCAACTAAGGTCATTCCTATCTTAAAATAGGAGCAACAACCATTGCTCCTAAAAACGTGATTATGGCTAATAATGAACACTATACCTGATTATATATACAGGTCTATTGCTAGATATACTTTTTGGTTTTACGTGTAGGTACATGATTAGCAGGATCGTCCGGCCATGGGTGTTTAGGGTATCGACCTTTCATTTCCTTTTGTACTTCCTTATAAGAGCCCTGCCAAAAAGCAGCTAAGTCTTGGGTAATTTGCAGTGGCCTTTGTGCGGGAGACAATAATTCCAATACCAATGCCACTTTGCCATTAGCAATACAAGGCGACACTTTTTCACCAAACATTTCTTGTAACTTCACCGCAAGCACGGGTTGCTGTTGCTCATGATATCGGATCTTTATCGTCGTCCCTGTTGGTACTTGATAATGCGTAGGCAGTAGCAAATCGACTTGTTGCTTTTTATCCCAACCTAAATACGCTTCTAATGCGCTAACTACATCTAACTTAGCGACACCTTTCATGGTTTTGATCCCATTCATATAAGGCAGTAACCAACGATCAGCCGCTTCAAGTAAATCTGTTTCATCTAATGCAGGAAGCTCAAGTTCAGGTAACCAGCGAGCAGCACAACGTGCACGTGTCAGCAATGAAGAGGCTTTATCTGTCCACGTTAATACCGATAACCCTTTGCGTTTTATTGCATTAACCAACGCTTCACTGGTAAGCGCGGGATCAGGATCGGCAGCAATATCTCGACTAACGATGAGTTTGCCACAATAGATCCGATGCTCAGCACTTAAGCGCCCTTTTTTATCATCCCAATCCAGCCAGTCTTTCTTGGTAAATAACTGAGGGTGCATCAGTTGTAATTGGGCTAAATCAGCAGACACAGCAGAAAATACTCGACTGTCACCTTGCCGTGTTTTCACTACATCCGCCACCACCAAGGTATGTTCAGATGCTAAATTTTGATCAACATCGAGTATCACACCTTGGCCGTTTGCCAACTGATAACGTCCATCATAGTTACGTGTCATCGCAATACGATCAGGAAAACCTGCTGCTAACAATGCACCTAACCATAGGTTATTCACTATTAATGACGTGCTCTTAGGTTTGTCATCAAGGTGTTGATAAAGTTTTTGTCGGGTTTGTTTCGCCCGCTGGCAGTAATGCCCTGCTTTAGCAAGCTTTTGACTTTCCAATAAATGTAATTGAAAACCGAGATCCGGATTGTCCATCCCTCGCGGCGGATCTTCTAATAACGCCACAAGCATGGCTGCTGTCGACAATATTGTCTCATCCTGTTGCGCTCGGTAGCGTTCAAGGGCAAAGGCTAGAATCGCGGCATGACGAGGGTCGGCACCTAAACCTTGGATCAGTTTTCCTCGCTCAGTTTGTTGACCTCGCGTATCTATGGCGCCGAGTTGTACCAATAATTCACGAGATTGTTGCAATGCGATTGCGGGAGGAATATCAAGCCATTGTAATTCAGCGGGATCGTGACAACCCCACTGCACTAATTCCATTGCCAATGAGGTTAAATCGCTACGTAAAATTTCAGGCTGCGGGGTTGCTGGTTGACGCTTTAGTTGCTCTTCACTGTACATTCGCAGACAAATACCCGCCGATAAACGTCCAGCTCGTCCTGCTCGTTGCTCTGCAGATGATTGTGCAATACGTACTTGCTGTAAGCGGCTAATACCTGATTTTGGATCCCACTGTGCGATACGCTCTAACCCGCTATCAACCACTAATCGAATACCTTCAATGGTTAAACTGGTTTCAGCAATATTCGTCGCCAACACCACTTTACGTTGCCCATTGATTGGCGTACTGATCGCTTGTTGCTGCTGTTCAATACTCAATTGACCATAGAGCGGACAAATCATAGTTTTATTGTCGACACGATCCTGTAACGCTTGCTCTAACCGTTTAATTTCGCCGACACCCGGTAAAAATACCAGCATAGATCCTGATCCAGTGTTGAGTAATTGGCATATTTCTTGTGCCATTTTTTCAATAAGATCTCTAGGTTCAGTTTGCCCAGCGTAGCGATATTCAACAGGGAAGCAGCGTCCTTGTGATTCGATATAACTTGCCTCAGGCAATAGCGCTATCAATGCTTGCTGAGATAAGGTTGCTGACATCACCAGAATCTTTAAATCATCGCGAAGCGCTTGCTGTACTTCGAGTGCTAACGCTAATGCGGTATCGGCGTGAATAGAACGCTCATGAAATTCATCGAAGATCAGTAAATCAATGCCAGTCAGCTCAGGATCCTGTTGCAGCATCCGTGTCATCACACCCTCGGTGACAATCTCAAGCTTGGTCTTTGCACTGACTTTGGTTTCACCTCGTACACGTAAGCCGACCGTTTCCCCAACTTTCTCACCTAACTGACGAGCTAAATATCCCGCAATATTTCTTGCAGCTAATCGTCTTGGCTCTAACATTACGATACGTCCGGTAAACATATTTTGTTGTAATAATGAAAGCGGTAGAAATGTCGACTTACCTGCCCCCGGTGGCGCTTTTAAAATCAGTTGAGATGAAGATGTCAGTACTGATAATAAATTGGGTAATACGTCTACTATTGGGAGTTGTGACAAGCTGAGTACCTTATGTCATGATCGAATTTATCGGCTAATGCCATGCCTTTAATTGCCATTGTAGCGAAAAGGTAACCTACAACGAAAAACAATAATCAGCCACTGAGAGAACTATGAAATTTGCGCAACCTTTACAAGCGGCCAAACTGATCAAACGTTATAAGCGTTTTTTAGCCGATATTGAACTTGATAATAATGACATTCGCACTATCCATTGCGCTAATACAGGTGCCATGACCGGTTGTGCCGAACCTGGCAGTACCGTTTGGTATTCCACCTCTGATAATCCAAAACGTAAATACCCCAATAGTTGGGAGCTCACTCAAACACTGAGTAATGATTGGATTTGTGTAAACACAGCTCAAGCCAATCGATTAGTGGAAGAAGCCATTAAAAATGACGTAATTGATGAACTAACAGGTTACACATCACTGCGAGCTGAAGTTAAATATGGCACTGAAAATAGTCGCATTGATTTATTACTTGAGTCAGAAAGTCGACCACCCTGCTATATTGAAGTAAAAAGCGTCACCTTATTAGGGAAAGATAGACAAGGTTATTTTCCTGATGCCGTAACCACTCGAGGCCAAAAACACCTTAGAGAGTTAATGGAGATGGTCGATCAAGGCAACAGAGCGGTGCTTTTATTTGCAGTATTACATTCGGGAATTGATAACGTATCAGTAGCTGATCATATTGATCCAATATACGCTCAGCTATTAACGCAAGCAGTGAAGGCTGGTGTTGAGGTTCTTTGCTACAAAGCAGAGCTCAATAAAGAGCAAATCAAGCTGACTAATTGTATAGAATTTCGTCATTCAAACTGAAAAATGATGGTTTCTTCACATTGGTATAGAATTGAAGAAAGACATTAATTGCCACAGCCAACCCTTTCTGCTATAGATACCGCCCAAAATTAACCAGTGACGGTTATTAGGTACATTAGGAGATGCTATATGCCAGAGAGCAACGTTAAAAAATCACTAGGCATCCTGGCTATTGCTGGGGTTGAACCTTACCAGGAAAAAGCTGGTGAAGAGTATATGGGTGAAGCTCAACGCGATCACTTCCATAAGATTCTTTCAGCATGGCGTAATCAGCTTCGTGAAGAAGTTGATCGTACAGTAAACCATATGCAAGACGAGGCCGCTAACTTCCCAGATCCTGTCGATCGTGCAGCTCAGGAAGAAGAATTCAGCCTTGAATTACGTAACCGTGACCGTGAACGTAAACTGATTAAAAAAATCGAAAAAACCCTAAAGCGCATTGAAGAAGATGATTTCGGCTTCTGTGACTCTTGCGGTATCGAGATCGGTATTCGTCGTTTAGAAGCTCGCCCAACAGCAGAACTTTGCATTGACTGTAAGACACTTGCAGAAATCAAAGAAAAGCAAATGGCTGGCTAATTACGTCGCCTGCGTTAATGCCTAATTTTAGAGGGAGCGAAAGCTCCCTCTTTCGTTTACACTAGCGTGCGATTTAATTTGTGTCGCGCTATTATTAGCGCGACTTATCCATGTTGATCATTGCTTGCGCTCTAATCACGCTCAATTGAGCTTAAGATTAGCTCGCACCAAACTGAATAAGGTTCTGCGTAAAGAATCTTATTCAGTTTGGAGGGTTGCCTTGCAGCAGTATCCCCTAGCTCTGGTCAACATATTTTAACGCCGAGCCTAGTCACCTAATCAGGTCTAGGCTGCTTTATTGTTCATAATTTATGACACAGACGACACAATATATAGGACGCTTTGCGCCATCACCATCAGGGCCACTTCATTTCGGATCATTGATAGCCGCACTCGGTAGCTACTTGCAAGCCAAGTCACACCAAGGGCGCTGGATTGTCAGAATGGAAGATCTCGACCCACCACGAGAAATGCCAGGTGCTGCAGATGATATCCTTCGTACTCTTGAAGCTTATGGCTTTACGTGGGACGGTGGAATTATGTATCAAAGCCAACGTCATGATGCATACCAAAGTCAAATCGACCAATGGTTAGCCCAAGGCGATGCTTATTATTGTCAATGTAGTCGTAAAGCAATCAAAGAAGCTGGCGGTTTTTACCCAGGTACCTGTCGTAACCTCAATCAACAGCCTAAAGACAGTGCTGTTCGTTTAAAAGTGGACAAACCTATCACTCTTTTCGATGATCAATTACATGGTCAAATCGCCCTACCAACGACTGTTGCGGGAGAGGATTTTATCATTCGACGTCGAGACGGGTTATTTGCTTATAATCTTGCGGTTGTGCTTGATGATATCGAACAAGGGATCACTGAAGTTGTTCGTGGTGCTGATTTAATTGAACCTACGGGACGTCAAATCGGCTTATACCAACAACTTGGTCATTCCCCTGTAAGCTATTTACACTTACCGCTCGCTGTAACGGAAAATGGCAATAAATTGTCAAAACAAAACCATGCGCCAGCGATTGATAAAAACAATCCTCGCCCGGCTTTAGTTGCAGCGCTACAATTTTTAGGCCTTGCGCCGCCAGCAGAACTTGCTGAACTAACTGTAGAAGAAATTTTATTGTGGGGCGTTGAACATTGGCAGCTCGATAAGCTACCAAAAACCACCGCTATCACACTAGCATTCTAAAATAGTCTGCCGTGATATATTATATACGGCTGTTTGTTGAACCAGATGCACATAATGGGGTGTATTATCTTTAATCGAGTAGCCAGCTTTTGCCGTAAAGTATTGAATCGCGACAGTAGTACTCGCGTTCCAGAGGAACAAACTTTGCAAGTTTACCAACGCCAAGAGCACAGCATTTCACGTAAAGATATCAGCGAAAATGCGCTGAAAGTACTATATCGTCTAAACAAAGCCGGTTACGACGCTTACTTAGTAGGTGGCGGCGTACGTGATTTACTACTAGACAAACAACCTAAAGACTTCGATATTGCAACCAATGCAACACCAGAAGACATTAAAAAGCTATTTCGTAACTGTCGCTTAATTGGTCGTCGTTTTCGTCTTGCCCATATCCTATTTGGTCGTGACATTATTGAAGTGGCAACATTCCGCGGACACCATTCCGACGCGCCAGTACAAACGACGACACCAAAAGATAGCAAACAAAAACCGCAAATCTCGTCGCGTAGCCAAGAAGGTATGTTACTTCGTGACAACGTCTACGGCACGATCGAAGAAGATGCAGAGCGTCGTGATTTCACCATCAACGCACTTTATTACAGTGTGAAAGATTTTACGGTGACCGATTACGCCAACGGTGTTCACGATCTTAACAATCGTATTGTTCGCTTAATGGGTGATCCTGAAACCCGTTACCGTGAAGATCCTGTACGTATGCTACGCGCAGTACGTTTCGCGGTGAAACTAGACATGGAAATAGATCCTGCAACGGCAGCACCGATCAAAGATCTTGCGCCACTCATGCTAGATATTCCATCGGCACGTTTGTTCGAAGAAAGCCTCAAACTGCTGCAATCAGGGCAAGGTTTAGAAACCTACCGTATGCTACGCGAATACAACCTGTTCCAACAACTTTTCCCTATTTTGGCCGAGCACTTTACTGAAGATAACAGCAGCCAAACAGAGAAGATGATTGAGCACATCTTGGCATCTACCGATAAGCGTATTGCAGAAGATAAACGCGTAAACCCTGCCTTTATCTATGCGGCAATGCTCTGGTATCCAATGATGATCCGAGCAGAAGAAGTGTCTTTTGCCAGTGGTTTATCGTTCTACGACGCCTTTATGGTGGCTAGTAACGATATTCTTGATGATCAAGTTCGTACGATTGCGATCCCACGCCGCCATACCACGACAGTTCGCGATATTTGGCAACAGCAATTACGTTTTGCTCGTCGCAGTGGCAAGCGTGCGTTTAAAACCATGGAACATCCTAAATTCCGTGCCGCTTACGACTTCTTAGAAATGCGTGCCCTATTTGAAGGTCATGATGTTAAAGAGTTAGCGCAATGGTGGAGTGAATTCCAAAACGTGGATCGCAACCAACGCGGTAAAATGGTGCTAAACCTGAATGAAAGTGGCAGTCGTCGCCCACGTCGTCGCCGTCCGCAGCAACGCCGTAAAAAGCCACAGCCGAAATCATCATGATCCGAGCTTATATCGCAATAGGCAGTAACTTGGGCGATCCTATCGCCCAAGCTAATAGCGCCATTGATGCGTTACACGCACATCCCGATATGACGGTCATTGCTGTCTCATCCCTATATAGCAGTACACCGATGGGACCGCAGAACCAACCCGATTATATCAATGCCGTGGTAGCAATCGATACCGATTTAGCGCCGCTCGCATTACTTGATCAAACCCAAGCCATTGAACTTGAACATGGTCGAGTACGTAAAAATGAACGTTGGGGGCCAAGAACCTTGGATCTCGACATTCTGTTATACGGTGATCTCATGCACCACTGTGAACGTTTAACCGTTCCACATTACGGTATGAAAGTACGAGAATTTGTACTCTACCCGTTAGCTGAGATAAGCCCTAAGTTAACCCTACCTGACAACACCCCTTTATCCACTCTATTGGATCAGGTAGACCTAAATGGCTTAGCTATCTGGCAAAAATAAAAATCTATCAGGGCGAGGAAAAGCTATGAAGAAAATTACTATCAACGATCTCATGAAATGGAAGCAAGAAGGTCGTAAGTTCGCATCAGTCACTGCATACGATGCAAGTTTTGCTCAATTATTTGAGCAGCAGGAAATGCCAGTATTACTGGTTGGTGATTCTCTTGGCATGGTTTTACAAGGCCGTGAAGATACGCTTCCTGTTACTGTAGAAGAAATCGCTTACCACACGCGTAGTGTTCGTGCGGGTAGCCCCAATGCATTACTGATGGCTGATATGCCATTTATGAGTTATGCAACGCCAGAACAAGCTTGTGAAAATGCAGCAAAGCTAATGCGTGCTGGCGCTAATATGGTCAAACTAGAAGGCGGTGCATGGTTAGCAGATACCATTTCTATGCTAGCTGAACGTGCCGTCCCTGTTTGTGCTCACCTCGGTTTAACACCACAATCAGTCAATATTTTTGGTGGATACAAAGTACAAGGCCGTGATCTCGACAAAGCCGATGAAATGGTTAAAGACGCTATCCTATTAAAAAATGCAGGCGCACAGATCATTGTTCTTGAATGTGTACCAGCTAGCCTTGCTGAGCGCATTACCAAAGCAGTAGAGATCCCTGTGATTGGTATTGGTGCAGGTAACAGTACCGATGGTCAAATTCTAGTTATGCACGATATGTTCGGTATTTCTGCCAATTATATGCCGAAGTTCTCGAAAAACTTCCTCGCAGAAACTGGCGACATGCGTGCGGCTGTCACTAAATATATTAAAGATGTTGAGACAGGTGAATTTCCAGGCTCTCAACATACCTTTGAATAAGGAATAAAAGATGCAAACATTCGCCGAGATTGCCCCACTAAGAGAGCAAATTCGTACCTGGCGCCGTGAGGGTCGCCGTATCGCTTTTGTTCCAACAATGGGTAATTTGCATGAAGGCCACTTAACGCTAATGCGTAAAGCACGTAAACATGCCGATGTTGTTGTTGCTAGTATCTTTGTTAATCCAATGCAGTTTGATAAGGCAGAAGATCTACAAACGTACCCACGTACGTTAGAGCAAGATATTGCAAAACTAAGTCAACAAAATATGGTTGATGTGGTATTCACACCAACGCCAGAGGTGATGTACCCTGCCGGCTTAGACAATCAAACATTTGTTGAAGTGCCAGTCCTATCTAGCATCTTAGAAGGCGAATTACGTCCTGGTCATTTTCGTGGTGTAGCAACCATAGTTAATAAACTTTTTAATATTGTTCAGCCAGATGTAGCCTGCTTTGGTGAAAAAGACTTCCAACAATTGGCGCTTATTCGTCAAATGGTTATCGACCTTGAGCTTGATATCAAAATTGTTGGTGTACCTACAGTACGTGAAATGGACGGTTTAGCCATGAGCTCGCGCAATGGCAAACTAACCGTTGATGAACGTCAACGAGCGCCAGTACTTGCCCGTACTATGCGTTGGGTCAGTAGCCAAATGCGTGGTGGTCGCACTGATTATGACGAGCTTGTAATCGATGCCAATGATCAATTACGTGCGGCAGGTTTACAGCCTGATAAATGTTTCATTCGTGATGCAGTCACCTTACTGCCTGTAACCGAAGGAACTCAGCAAGCAGTGATCTTGATGTCATCTCAATTAGGTAAAGTCCGCCTGATTGATAACCAAGTTGTTGACTTGGGACCGACTCAAACATCAGATGAAGATGTCGCTGAATAAACGTTAGTAATAACGATTAATAAAAAAATACCGCTCATTAAGCGGTATTTTTTTATCTCAAATATCACGTTATGAACGTAATCCAATACCGCGTGATATTAGATAGTATGCCACGCTATACAACGCAATAACAAAAACACTCAATACAGCAAACGATGTACCAATTCCCACATCAGAGACGCCAAGAAAGCCGTAACGGAAGGCATTCACCATATAAACGATTGGGTTGATCTTCGATACACCTTGCCAAAATTCAGGCAGTAGATTGATCGAGTAAAACACCCCACCAAGATAGGTCAACGGCGTTAGCACGAACGTTGGAATAATACTGATATCATCAAACGTGCGGGCAAATACCGCATTAATTAAACCGCCTAATGAGAACACGATAGATGTCATTACCACGGTGGCTACAATCACACCAATATGTGCAATGTGAAGCTTTACAAACAACAATGATACAATCGTAACTAATGTCCCTACGGCTAAACCACGTAGTACACCACCACCGACATAACCGGCAATAATGATGTAGTTAGGAACTGGCGCAACCAATAACTCTTCAATGTTGTGCTGAAATTTAGCACTAAAAAAAGAAGACGCTACATTAGAATAAGAATTAGTGATCACTGACATCATGATCAAACCTGGAACGATATAGGCCATATAACTAAACCCTTCCATATCACCTATTCGGCTACCAATTAAGTTACCAAAAATAATGAAATACAAGGTCATGGTAATGGCAGGTGGGACTAACGTTTGCACCCAAATACGTGTAAATCGATGGATTTCTTTGGCAATTAAGCTTTTAAAAGCGATCCAATATTGTTTCTTCACGCCTCAACCCCTTTATTATTCTGTGCTTGGTGTACCAAAGTGACAAACAATTCCTCTAAACGGTTACTCTTATTGCGCATCGATTTAACCTCAATCCCTTGCTCTGTTAATTGACTAAATACAGGATTTAAACTTTCGCCTTTTTTCAGTTCAATTTCCAACGTCGCACTATCAACCAATAGGCTATTGAAGCCAATCAGGTTTGGTGGCGTCTGTTGCGGGTTGATATCTAAAATAAACGTTTCTAATTCAAGCTTTCCCAATAAGTGTTTCATTGAGGTATGCTCAATCAATTCACCATGATTAATAATACCGATATTACGACACAGCATTTCGGCTTCTTCCAAGTAGTGAGTGGTAAGAATAATCGTCACCCCTTCTTGGTTTATTTTACGTAAAAACGTCCACATAGATCGGCGTAATTCAATATCGACACCCGCGGTTGGCTCATCTAAAATCAGCAACTTAGGTTCATGCATTAATGCACGAGCGATCATTAATCGACGCTTCATCCCACCGGATAAATTACGCGCACGCTCACTGCGCTTACCCCATAAATCAAGCTGTGATAAATATTTCTTAGCACGCTCTTTAGCAAGCGATCGCTCTACACCGTAATAACCTGCTTGGTTAATCACGATTTGCTCAACCGTTTCAAAAGGATTGAAATTAAATTCTTGTGGCACTAACCCTAGCTGGTTTTTCGCATCGACTTTTTCAGAGTCTAAATCATAACCAAAGATTTTTACCGAGCCCGAGGTCTTATTCACCAGTGAGCTAATGATGCCAATAGTGGTCGATTTTCCCGCACCATTAGGCCCTAATAACGCAAAAAAATCCCCTTCATCAACGGTTAAGCTCATATTCTTTAAAGCTTCCACACCGCCTTTGTAAGTTTTTCTTACATTTTTTATTTCTAAAGCGTTCATAAATTGCAATCTTTCTGTTACAAAATTAAAAGGAATTATTAATTATCTATCACTAATCCGATTTGCTATTAGCGAAGCTTGTGTATAGTAAGGAACATATCAATATAAGGTATCATCATGGCAGATATTAAGCAGCTCTTCGCAAACAACCTATCTTGGTCAGAGAACATTAAAAATGAAGATCCTGACTACTTTACCGAACTGGCAAAAGGACAACATCCACAATACCTTTGGATCGGTTGTTCAGACAGTCGTGTTCCCGCAGAACGTTTAACGGGACTTGTCTCTGGTGAATTATTCGTCCACCGAAATGTAGCCAACCAAGTGATCCACACCGATCTTAACTGTTTATCCGTGGTTCAGTATGCTGTTGATGTACTGAAGGTAAAACATATTATTATCTGTGGTCACTATGGCTGTGGTGGCGTTACCGCTGCCATTGAAAACCCACAGCTAGGTTTAATCAATAACTGGCTACTGCATATTCGCGACCTTTACTTAAAGCACCGTACTGATTTAGGTGCCCTTCCTCGCCAAGAGTGGGATGATAAATTATCTGAAATTAACGTAGCCTCGCAAGTCTATAACTTGGGTAACTCAACCATTTTGCAGCAAGCATGGGAACGCGGACAAGAAGTGAAGATTCATGGTTGGATCTATAGTACAAGCAATGGCGTACTTAAAGATCTTGGTGTTACCTCAACCAGTCGTGAAACGCTTGAAGTCGGCTACCAATCGGCAATGTCTTCACTGCTGCCACCGTTAGAACAGTCTATCAATGATCATATTACTGAAAAAACTAACTAAGCTTTAGAATCGATCATGATAAAAAAAGCGACCATCAGGTCGCTTTTTTTTTATTCCGGAACCACTTTACCAATGAAAGGTAAATGACGGTATTTTTGTGCGTAGTCGATACCGACACCCACAACGAATTCATCAGGAATAACAAAACCGTGCCAATCAACTTTCACGTCCACTTCACGACGCTCTGGCTTATCAAGTAAGGTACAGATACGAATCGAGTTAGGTTCACGCAGCGATAAGATCTCGTACACTTTATGTAATGTATTACCGGTATCGATAATATCTTCTACCAGCAGTACATCTTTGCCTTTGATGTCATCATCAAGATCTTTCAAAATCCGCACATCACGACTACTTTCCATCGTATTACCGTAGCTTGATGCAGTCATAAAATCGACTTCATGAGGCAAGTCAATCGCACGTGCAAGATCTGCCATGAACACAAAAGAACCACGCAATAAACCTACCATCACTAGATCTTTTGAATCTTTGTAACACTCAGTAATTTGCTTGCCTAGCTCTTTAACACGTTCTTGAACTTCCTGCTCAGAAATCATTACTTCAATTGTATGTTTCATTTTCTTCTCCACTTGTGCGACTGCACTAGCCATCACAGGCTACTTATTTCAAAGGAATCGCATTGTACCACTCCTCAGAAATAATGGTTATTTAATCAATAGTGTCAATAATCCGAAACACTTTAGATTAGTTATATTTGCCGAACAGTTGTTTATTATGTAACCTAGCTTTATTAAAGCAGATGCATAAACAGTTTTTATTCTTAGGCTAGGGATTATTAATTATGGATACGATTACAAAAAAAACCCGTACTCGTCTTTCACCTGAAAAGAGAAGACAACAACTTCTTGATTACTCATTAGAAGTTTTTGCCAGAAGAGGTATCGGTCGTGCAGGGCATGCTGATATCGCTGAAATGGCAAACGTTTCTGTTGCAACTGTGTTTAATTACTTTCCAACCCGTGAGTCACTGGTTGAACAAGTACTCATTGAAGTTGAAAACGAGTTTAGTGCATTACTAGAAGAATGTTTGGGTGATAAAAACAAGACACTGCATGCACGTTTAACCTGTATAAGTCACAATCTTATCGATACAGTTTTAGAGCAACAAGATTGGATTAAAGTATGGTTTGAATGGAGTACTTCGGTACGTGATGAAGTATGGCCACAATTTGTTGAAACCAACCGTAATAACCTTCATAAAGTACGTGATGCGTTTGCCCAAGCTATCGATAATGGTGAAATTACTACCGCACAAAAAGCCGATGATTTAGCGAAATTATTACACGGTATTTGTTACGTAATTTATATCCAAGCTAATTTACTGCCAGATCAAACTGCACTCCAAGAACAAGCTGAAATCTACCTTGAAGCATTAGCTTTAAATCGCTAATTCAAGTGCATAAATAATAAAGCCTGCATCATGCAGGCTTTATTATTAGCAAAATTGAGCTCAACTATCTCTTTGCAAACAGCTACGCAACCGCAAACACCACTGGTAAATGAGGCTCAACTTCAACTGCAACACGATCGCCAACATTCATCAATAAATTTGAATTAACAATCAATTTATAACCTGAAAAATCAACCGTGTAACGACAGCTATCTCCCATGAATTGTTGTTCGATAATTTCACCATCACCATCGTTTTGTAGCATGACACGCAAGTTTTGTGGCCTTAATAGCCAATCAACAGACGTCTCATCAAGTAACGTTTCATTAGACGCTAACGCTAACTCACCTAATGGTGTCAGCAAACGCGTTTGATTTTTTACCGTCGCTGGAAGGTAAGACCCGGTACCGAGGAAATCAGCAACAAATCGACTACTTGGCTGATAATACAACTCTGTAGCACTACCAAATTGTTCAATCACACCATGATTCATTACTGCCATTTTATCAGCAAAAGCGAAAGCTTCTTCACGGCTATGGGTAACAAAGATCGCTGTCACTCCCTGCGCTTTAAAGATTTTTCGAATATCACGAATCAAACTATGTCGTACTTGTGTATCTATGTTAGAAAATGGCTCATCTAACAAAATCAAATCAGGCTCACACGCCAGTGCCCGAGCAATCGCGACACGTTGCTGTTGTCCTCCTGATAATTGGTGTGGATAACGATCCTCTAACCCTGTTAAATGCACCAAGGTTAACATTTCTTGGATCTTGGCGTCTGTACGGGCTTTATCCCAATGGCGTAGACCAAAGGCAATATTTTGCGCCACGGTTAAATGCGGGAACAAGGCATAGTCTTGGAAAATCATCCCAATATTACGTTTTTCTGGTGGTACCCATTGCTGCTTATCAACAATTGTCCGCCCATTAATCGACATTAAGCCTTGTTCTAAAGGCAGCAATCCTGCAATCGCTTTTAACAGCGTTGTCTTACCACAGCCACTTGCGCCTAGCAGACAAACGATCTCACCTGAGTTAACCGCTAACGATAAGTCTTGCAACACAGCCTGACCATGGTAACTACAGGTTAAGCCGCTGACAGATAATGCATGTTTCATTAGTTCTTTTGCTCCAAAGATCGGTTAACCAATACCAAGGGAATTAAACCCACAACCACCAGCAAAATAGCCGGTAATGCAGCTAGCTCTAGCTGTTCATCTGACGCAAAATTAAATACGTAAGTCGCTAAGGTTTCAAAATTAAATGGCCGCAGCAACAAAGCTGCATTGAGCTCTTTCATCGACTCAATAAACACCAGTAACCCCGCAATTAAACAACCCCGACGTATTAACGGCAAATGGACTTTTCTCAACATCGCCGTTGAGGCATAACCCATGGTTTTCGACGCCATATCTAATGATGGCGATACTTTGGTTAAACTTGTTTCAATGCTACCAATCGCAACGGCAGCAAAACGGACCACAAAGGCAAAAATAATCGCGAATATCGAGCCTGAGAAAATTAACCCCGGACGACCTAGCCCTAAGCTAATCGCAATATCATTAACCAGATGATCAGCACTGGTTAGTGGGATCATCACCCCTATCGCCAACACAGTACCCGGTACTGCGTAGCCTAATGACGATAAACGGATTGGTATTTGGCTAAGACCGTTACCATCAAGGCGTCGATAAAAGTTAACCAAAAGCCCTAACATTACCGCTATAACAGCAGCAGTAATCGAGACAAATAAGCTATTTAAGCTGTACTGTTTAAATTCAGGCGTCCAACTTTGGCTAAAATACTCAACAGCGTAATAACCCAGTTGTAACAGAGGAAAAATAAAAGCACAGCCAACAAGCCCCCAACACCATACGAGTGCTAGCCACTTTTTCCATCCTCTTAAGTTGTACTTAACATCCCCATCGTTATCGCATTGATGTTGAAACATCTTTTGCTTACGACGACTGAAACGCTCACAACTGATCAAAAAGAATATAACAAGCAACATGATGGCTGAGATTTTCGCGGCAGCATAAAGATTAGAATAACCTAGCCACGTATCATAAACCGCTGTCGTTAGCGTATTAACGGCAAAGTAACTAACCGTACCAAAATCTCCTAATGCTTCCATCGCCACAAGCGACACCCCAACAGCAATTGCCGGACGTGCTAACGGCAGTGAAATACGGCGGAAACTTTCCCAGGGTGTGCAACGAAGCAAACGTGCTGATTGCAATAAGCTGACGCTCTGCTCCATAAAAGCAGCACGAACAAGAAGATAAATATAAGGATACAGTACTAACGCTAAAACAAAACATGCCCCGCCTAATGAGCGAAGGTCAGGAAACCAGTAGTCACTAACATGCTGCCAGCCGAACATACTACGTAAAAAAATCTGAATTGGGCCCGCGTAGTCAAACCAATTAGTATAGAGGTAACCAACAATATAGCCGGGCATAGCTAAAGGTAAAACAAGTGCCCATTGAAGTGTTTTTTCAGTTGGTAAGCGGCACATTGCCATTAACCAAGCAGTAGGAAGACCGAAGCACAGAGATAACAGTACCGTGCCAAAAACTAAAGCAACAGTATTAAAGGCATAGGTAGGCATCACCGTATTCATTAGGTGACCAAACACCTCATCTGAATTACCCATTGCGGTAAAAAATATTGCCAGAATGGGAAAAACCAGTAGCAGAGCAAAGGTCCAACTACCGGCTTTCCAGAACAAAAACTTTTCTTTCATTGACTACTACTTAGTATTTTCCAATATCTCAACCATAAGAAAAACGGCAAGATTAAGTATCGACATTCCCTAGTGATGGGAAGAGGAAACTACCACAACTTATTGTGAAATTTACCAAGCATGATGCAAAAATGGGGCTTAGCACCCCATTTATTTTGTAACTAATTACAGATCAAACTTCACTTCATCCAGCAGTTTTGTTGCTGCATTGTGGTACTGTGCAATCTTGTCTAGTGATACATCATCAGCTTTAAAATCACCCCAAGATGCCACAAGCTCTGAGCGCTTCACACCCTCTTTAACTGGGTATTCATAGTTCACTTCAGCGTACATTTCTTGTGCTTTATCAGACGTTAAGAATTCCATTAACTTAAGTGCGTTAGCTTGGTTTGGCGCGTATTTCGCCATTGCCATTCCACTTACGTTAACGTGCGTACCATTACCTTCTTGACCTGGGAAATTAATATAAACCGCTTCAGCCCATGGTTTTTGGTTTTCATCGTTAACCATCTTACCTAAGTAGTAGCTGTTACCAATCGCTAAATCACATAGGCCTTCTTTAACCGCTTTAACTTGTCCGCGGTCGTTACCTTGAGGTTTACGAGCAAGGTTTGCTTTCACACCTTCTAACCATGTTTTCGTTTCTGCTTCGCCGTAATGTGCAATCATCGATGAAACGAGTGAAACATTATATGGGTGCTTACCTGAACGTGTACAAATTTTACCTTTCCACTCAGGCTTTGCTAAATCAGCATAATCAAAAGACGCTGGTAGCTTACCTACACGATCTTTTGATGAATATACGTTTCGCGTACGCAATGTTAGAGCAAACCACTCATCTTCGTTATCACGAAACTGTGCAGGAACATTACCATCAATCAGCTTGCTATCCACTGGCTGAACTAATTTCTTATCAGATAGCTCTACCAAACGGCTAATATCGGTTGTTAGGACAACATCAGCAGGGCTGTATTCACCTTCTTGCTCAAGCTTTTCAGCAAGACCTTTTTTAGCAAATTTCACATTAACTTTAATACCAGTTTCTTTTGTGAATTCGTTAAACATAGGCTCAACTAAGAAAGGTTGGCGGTATGAATAAACATTAACCTCTTCAGCCGCAGTGGCAACTTGAGGAGCGGCTAAACCCATAAGGATTGCTGAAGCTAAAAGCTTTTTCATTGATTATTCCCTTAAATGCAAAATGTAATGATAACGTTTCTCAATAAGATTCATTATACGTAAAACACTTACCTTCGCAATCCAGTAGTTACAATTTATTACAATCAAAAATAAAACTCGCCACCCATTTCTAGGTGGCGAGTTTTTATCTATAAATTAATCAATTACTTATATTTTATTTCACGCTAACAAATTCTGGGTAGGCGTCAACACCACAATCATGTGAATCCATACCTTCCAGTTCTTCCTCTTCTGTTACGCGAATACCAACCGTGACTTTTAGTACACCCCATACCGCTAAACTTGCTGCAAACACCCAACCGAAGATAACCGCAGCACCAAATAACTGAGTCATAAAGCTTGCATCAGCATTACTAAATGGCACGACCATTAGACCAAATAAACCACATACACCGTGTACTGAAATCGCGCCTACTGGATCATCAATCTTCACTTTATCAAGCGCAATGATACTAAACACAACTAATGCACCAGCAACCACGCCAATAATTAACGCAGCAACAGGTGATGGCGATAATGGATCGGCCGTGATAGCTACAAGACCGGCTAACGCGCCGTTTAACACCATAGTTAAATCAGCTTTACCCCATGTTGTTTTACATACTGCTAGTGCTGCAATGGCACCAGCGGCAGCTGCGGCATTCGTATTTAGGAAAATTTGACCAACAGCCGTTGCGTTTTCAAAGTCAGATACCATTAACTGTGAACCGCCGTTGAAACCAAACCAACCGAACCACAGAATAAATGTACCTAATGTCGCAAGTGGCATGTTTGAACCCGGAATTGGGTAAATCTCGCCATTTTTACCATACTTACCTTTACGTGCTCCCAGTAACAATACACCCGCTAGTGCTGCTGCAGCTCCTGCCATATGTACAATACCTGAACCTGCAAAGTCGCTAAAGCCTGCTTCTGATAGGAAACCACCACCCCATGTCCAGTAACCTTCTACAGGATAGATAACCGCTGTTAGCACTACAGAAAAGATTAAGAATGACCATAGCTTCATACGTTCAGCTACCGCACCAGAAACAACAGACATCGCAGTCGCAACGAAGACAACTTGGAAAAAGAAGTCAGATTCTAAAGAGTGATCAGCGCCTTCAGCTTGCGTACCAATTAATGCTCCAAACGAGGGTAACCAACCACCCGCACTATTATCGACGTACATAATGTTGTAACCAACCAATAGATACATGGTACAAGCGATAGCGTATAAACAAATATTTTTAGTTAAAATTTCAGTGGTGTTTTTCGAACGTACAAGGCCTGCTTCTAACATCGCAAAACCTGCCGCCATCCACATCACTAATGCGCCAGAGAGCAAAAAGAAAAATGTGTCTAACGCATAACGTAATTCTATTACTGTTGTTGATAATTCCATGGTCGTCTTCCCCTAATAACCCAATTCATCAATTCTTTTATTGTTGTGAACTACAGTGCTTCTGTGTCCACTTCACCGGTACGAATACGTACCGCGTGCTCAAGATCGTAAACAAAAATTTTGCCGTCACCGATTTTCCCGGTTTGTGCGGCATTGCTGATAGCTTCAACAATGGCATCTAAATTCTGAGCTTGCGTTGCAATTTCAATTTTCACCTTAGGTAAAAAATCAACCTGATATTCAGCACCACGGTAAAGCTCTGTATGCCCTTTCTGTCGGCCAAATCCTTTGACTTCCGAGACGGTCATACCTTCTACACCGACATCGGCTAATGCCTCACGTACGTCGTCTAATTTAAATGGCTTAATAATGGCGTTAATTATCTTCATTGCTTGCTCCTCAAATACCCAATCCTTGATGTTTACAGTTATTTAACAAACAAGCATTGTGCCAACTTTTATTTACATTAAAATTCAATAACTTAAGATATTTAAAGAAAATTAACGAAAAAAGGCTGCACCATCACAGTGCAGCCTCCTCACTAACATGAAGCATAAAAACGCCTCAAATCAATTCTATTTTTAAAGCTCGATAAGAAAATTAAAAACGCGCAATAAAAGTACGCCAACCTTCTAACACTTGCTCAAGATCTTCAAAACCACAAACAGAAAGACTTTCTTCATCATAGAAATGAAAATCCTCTTCAAAGTCTTCCTCTTCTTCTGAAAACAAACAGTTAGCTTGAACCAAGGCTTCATTATCTTGCAATAATAGGGTTAATTCTTCCCCCACTAAACGCCATTCTTGGCTACTGTTTTTCATTGCACTAAGTTGATCCATGATGAGATCGAGCTTCTCGGTATCCTTACCTATTTCTTCAATGATCCAACGACCCAATACTTCATGACCCATAGAGAAAATAGCGTGATAAGTACCGTCCAAGGTATTTTTTTTAAATTCGTAGTCCATACCTTTCGTTCCTCATAGATGATCTTCTTGCTTTAATAAGCTGATAAAATACAGCCTATATGCTGCCGCCCATTGTCAGGATCTACTCAAGAAATGCAACTCAATACCACAAGTAGACGCAAATCGTGCTACACAATGACGTAACCATAACAAAAATGCTCGTATTCCTTCTCTTCGTTTAGAGCTCATTATTATGAAAATTATTATTGCTCCTGATTCTTACAAAGAAAGCTTAACGGCAATGGAAGTGGCTACCGCGATTGAAAACGGTTTCCGCCAAGTATTACCAAACGCTGAATACATAAAGCTTCCCATGGCTGATGGTGGTGAAGGCACAGTTCAATCATTGGTGGATGCTAGCAACGGTCGCATTATTGAGTGCACAGTAACAGGACCGTTAGGCGAACAAGTGAATGGCTTCTTCGGCTTAATGGGGGATGGAAAAACCGCGATTATTGAAATGGCTGCAGCTTCCGGTTTACATCTTGTTAGCCCTGAGCAGCGAAACCCCATGTTAACCAACAGCTTTGGGACTGGTGAATTAATTCTCGCAGCATTAGATAAAGGAGTTGAACACATCATCGTCGGTATCGGTGGTAGCGCAACTAACGATGGTGGTATCGGGATGGCACAAGCGTTGGGGGTACGTCTACAGGATGAAAACAACAACCCAATTTGCTTCGGCGGCGGTGCGTTAGCTCGCTTACACCATATTGATATTAGTAATATCGACCCTCGTCTTGCTCAGGTCAAATTAGAAGTTGCCTGTGATGTCGATAATCCACTGTGTGGTGAAAAAGGGGCATCTCAGGTATTTGGCCCACAGAAAGGTGCAACACCTGAGATGGTAGTGCAACTCGATACCAACCTCGCCCATTATGCAGAAATCATTAAACGCGATTTAGGTACTGATGTAAAAGACATGGCAGGTGCAGGGGCTGCTGGCGGTATGGGAGCTGCTTTACTTGGACTATTTAACGCACAGTTACGCCCAGGGATAGAAATCGTTATGGATGCGGTCAATTTAGCAGATGTATTAAAAGACGCTGATTTAGTGATCACTGGTGAAGGCCGCATTGATAGCCAAACGATTCACGGTAAAACCCCGATTGGTGTGGCACGTACGGCCAAGCGTTTTAACAAACCTGTCATTGGTATTGCAGGATGTTTATCTTATGACTGTGATGTTGTTTATGAGCACGGTATTGATGCGGTATTCAGTGTCGTACCACGCTCGGTAAGTTTAGCTGAAGCACTTGCAGAAGCTGCAATTAACGTTGAGCTCACAGCACGTAATGTCGCAGCGATTTACACCTTAGGTCGCTAATAAAAACTTTTTCCATACCAACAAAAAACGCCTCGAATATTCGAGGCGTTTTTTATTATTTAATCAACAACTAAGCACAATGACTAAGCTGGTTGTTGAATGATCACTTCATCCGCTTTTTTAGTGTAATCTTCCATACGGTGGAAGTTTAAGTAACGGTAAGTATCCGCCGCTGTTGCATCAATTTGTTTCGCGTATTCTAGGTATTCTTCCTTCGTTGGAATACGACCTAAAATAGCACCAACTGCAGCAAGCTCAGCTGAAGATAGGTAAACATTGGCACCTGTACCTAAACGGTTCGGGAAGTTACGGGTTGATGTCGACATCACTGTCGCCTTATCTGCAACACGTGCTTGGTTACCCATACACAGTGAACATCCCGGCGTTTCAATACGAACCCCAGCACGACCAAAGATACCGTAGTAGCCTTCTTCCGTTAGCTGATCTTTATCCATCTTCGTTGGTGGTGCGACCCACAAACGTGTATCTAGCTGACCACCAAATTTCTCTAGCAGTTTACCTGCTGCACGGAAGTGGCCAATGTTCGTCATACATGAACCGATAAACACTTCATCAATTTGTGTACCTTGAACGTCAGACAATAAACGCGCATCATCAGGATCATTTGGCGCACATAGAATTGGCTGATTGATATCTGCCAAGTCAATTTCAATCACGTGTGCGTATTCAGCATCGCTATCTGCGGTCATTAGCTCAGGATTGGCTAACCACTCTTCCATCGCAGTAATACGACGCTCAATGGTACGACGATCGCCGTAACCTTCAGAAATCATCCACTTCAGCATCACGATGTTTGAATTTAAGTATTCTGCAATCGATTCTTCAGAAAGCTTAACCGTACAACCTGCCGCACTACGCTCTGCCGATGCGTCTGATAGCTCAAATGCTTGCTCAACCGTTAGGTGCTCAACACCTTCGATCTCCAGTACTCGACCAGAGAATTCGTTGATCTTACCTGCTTTCTCAACGGTCAGTAGACCCTGCTGAATCGCGTAGTATGGGATCGCATGAACCAGATCACGTAGCGTGATACCTTCTTGCATCTCACCTTTAAAGCGAACCAGAATAGATTCAGGCATATCTAACGGCATAACACCTGTTGCCGCAGCAAAAGCGACAAGGCCAGAACCAGCTGGGAATGAAATACCTAATGGGAAACGGGTATGTGAGTCACCACCTGTACCAACGGTATCAGGCAGTAGCATACGGTTTAGCCATGAGTGAATAACACCATCACCCGGACGAAGTGATACACCACCACGATTCATAATAAAATCAGGTAATGTGTGGTGAGTATTAACATCAATCGGTTTCGGATAAGCCGAGGTATGACAGAACGACTGCATCGTAAGTTCAGCAGAGAAACCAAGACATGCTAAGTCTTTTAATTCATCACGAGTCATAGGACCTGTGGTATCTTGCGAACCTACCGTTGTCATCTTAGGCTCACAGTAAGTGCCTGGGCGAACGCCTTCAACACCACATGCTTTACCTACCATCTTCTGCGCTAAAGTATAACCCTTACCGCTATCTTCAACCGCAACAGGACGACGGAAAATATCCGATGATGGTAAACCCAATGATTGGCGCGCACGATCGGTTAGGCCACGACCAATGATCAATGGAATACGACCACCCGCACGTACTTCATCAATCAGCACATCCGTTTTTAGCCCAAAAGTAGACACTAGCTCATCACTTTCGTGACGACGAACTTCACCTTTAAATGGGTACACATCAATCACATCACCCATCGCGAGTTGAGTTACATCAACTTCAATCGGTAGTGCGCCTGCATCTTCCATCGTATTAAAGAAGATAGGAGCGATCTTGCCACCTAAAACATAACCACCCGCACGCTTGTTCGGTACATAAGGGATATCATCGCCCATGAACCAAAGCACAGAGTTAGTCGCAGACTTACGAGAAGAGCCTGTACCTACAACATCACCAACATAAACAAGCTGATGACCTTTTTCTTTTAACGCTTCGATTTGCTTGATCGGACCCACAGAGCCTTGTTGATCAGGCACGATACCTTCACGTTCATTTTTCAGCATCGCAAGCGCGTGAAGTGGGATATCTGGACGAGACCATGCATCAGGTGCTGGTGATAAGTCATCGGTGTTGGTCTCACCTGTGACTTTAAATACAGTCAGGGTGATTTTTTCAGCCAATGCTGGTTTAGATAGGAACCACTCAGCATCAGCCCATGATTGGAGAACTTGCTGAGCAAATACATTGCCTGCTTTTGCTTTTTCTTCTACATCGTAGAACGCATCAAACATCAATAATGTATGAGATAACGCTTTAACTGAAATCGGAGCTAGCGTGTCATCATCAAGCAAAGAAATAAGTGGTTCGATATTGTAACCACCTTGCATTGTGCCGAGTAACTCTGCGGCTTTTTCTTTACTTACGATAGGTGATTGCGCGTCACCTTTAGTGATCGCAGCAAGGAAACCCGCTTTTACGTATGCCGCTTCATCAACGCCCGGGGGAATACGATTTTCTAGTAGATCCAGCAGAACACTTTCTTCGCCTGCTGGCGGATTTTTTAGTAACTCAACAAGAGCGGCAACCTGTTCAGCATCCAATGGTTTAGCAACAACCCCTTCAGCAGCACGCTCTTCGACGTGTTTACGGTAGGCTTCAAGCACGACATATTCCTCATATTACGGTCTGGCACCATAGGCCAAACATCCTTGGAAGTGAGTGATCTCTAGATTCTTATAATCATGTTTTGCTGAACATTGTCAGAGCCAAAACCCTTTAGGAGAGACCAAAACTGTGCAGTATTATACCATTTTTAACGTAAACTTAAAAACTACTGCTTTTTTACAACATTCACATTTTAGGAAAATTCTTTGTTCATAATGTGTAAAGCGATCCTCAATATTTATAACGCATAAAATAAAAGTCGCTTGTTTCATATTGGTTTTATTTTCTCTTTTTTAGCTACAGGTCATATTTAGTGACGTAAATCACTAAAGTTTTGTAACAAATTTGCAGATACATAACGGCGTATTTTCATTTCATTGATCAGTATTGCGTTGTCACGTTGTGCATGGTCTGTTCACTTGCTCATAAATATAAGCCGTTTTATGAATTACAAACATTTAAGTATCAAACCCATGATGGTCAAACCGTTGTTGGTGAAGCACGTAATACCATAAATCAACTGTCATCGGATATTAGCCAAGTCAGCGATGTCATTGACTCACTGGCAAGTAATACCCAGTCGATTGGTAGTATTTTAGATGTGATCCGTGGGATCTCAGAGCAAACTAACCTACTTTCCCTTAATGCCGCGATTGAAGCAGCACGTGCTGGCGAACAAGGACGAGGGGTTGCGGTCGTGGCCGATGAAGTGCGTAATCTTGCTAGTCGTACTGCCGATTCTACCGACGAGATCCAAGCGATGATCAACCGCCTCCAGCAAGAAGCATCCAATGCAGTGGTTGCGATGGAACAAAGCCGTCAGCTATCTGAAAATGGGGGATCAGCTTCCGATCAAGCATCTGTTGCTTTAGTGTCGATTTCTGAGCGTATTAGTTTAATTGCCGATATGAATACCCAAGTGGCTACCGCGACAGAAGAGCAGTCAACCGTGGTACAAGACATTAATTGTAATATTGAAGAGATAAATGAAACCACTCAGCTAACCGCAGAAACAGCCGCGCAATTAGCTGATTCAAGCCAAGCATTACGTCAACTATCACAACGTCTTGATGATATGGTCGGTACCTTTAAGTTGTAACCTGAAATAGAAGGTTAGCATTGCTACACAGCAGATAATAAAAAAGCGCCCTTAGGCGCTTTTTTATTATCATAACAAGTAGTAATTACTTCTTACGCTTTACCGCTTTTGCATTTGGAAGGTCAGTGATAGAGCCTTCAAATACTTCAGCAGCAAGACCTACTGATTCGTGTAGTGTTGGGTGAGCGTGGATAGTTAATGCGATATCTTCAGCATCACAACCCATCTCGATCGCTAGACCGATTTCACCAAGTAGTTCACCACCGTTAGTACCTACGATAGCACCACCGATCACACGGTGCGTGTCTTTGTCGAAGATCATCTTCGTCATACCGTCAGCACAATCAGATGCGATAGCACGGCCTGATGCCGCCCATGGGAATGTAGCAACTTCGTAGTTGATGCCTTCCGCTTTCGCTTCTTTCTCAGTCTTACCAACCCACGCAACTTCTGGCTCAGTGTAAGCAATTGAAGGAATAACTTTAGGATCGAAGTAGTGCTTCTTACCAGAAATAACTTCAGCCGCTACGTGACCTTCATGCACACCTTTGTGAGCCAACATTGGTTGACCAACAACATCACCAATAGCGTGAATGTGAGCAACATTCGTACGCATTTGCTTATCAACGTTAATAAAGCCACGCTCATCAACATTGATACCCGCTTTTTCAGCGTCAATCAGTTTACCGTTTGGCACACGACCGATAGCAACAAGAACAGCATCGTAACGAACAGGCTCAGCAGGTGCTTTTTTGCCTTCCATCGTTACATAAATACCGTCTTCTTTTGCTTCAACAGCTGTTACTTTCGTTTCAAGCATCAGGTTGAATTTCTTCGCGATACGCTTAGTAAATACTTTAACGATATCTTTATCCGCAGCTGGGATCACTTGATCGAACATCTCAACAACGTCGATTTGAGAACCTAGCGCGTGGTAAACCGTACCCATTTCAAGACCGATGATACCGCCGCCCATAACAAGTAACTTCTCAGGTACTTCTTTAAGCTCTAGCGCATCTGTTGAATCCCAAATACGTGGGTCTTCATGCGGAATGAATGGTAGTTCGATTGGGCGAGAGCCCGCCGCGATAATCGCGTTATCAAAGTTAACTGTTGTTGGGCCATCTGCGCCTTCAACAACAATGCTGTTAGGGCCAGTAAATTTACCGTAACCGTTCACAACATTAACTTTACGCATCTTAGCCATACCGCCAAGACCGCCAGTTAGCTGAGTAATTACCTTATCTTTCCACAGACGGATCTTATCGATGTCTGTTTGTGGTTCACCAAAAACAACGCCGTGCTCAGCCATTGCTTTTGCTTCTTCGATAACTTTCGCTACGTGAAGTAATGCTTTTGATGGGATACAACCCACGTTAAGACATACACCACCTAGTGTGTTGAATTTTTCAATTAGAACCGTATCTAGACCTAAGTCAGCGCAACGGAATGCAGCAGAGTAACCAGCAGGGCCTGAACCCAACACCACTACCTGGGCTTTAATTTCTTTACTCATTATGACCTCGTTGTAAGTCTTATATCCCTAACAAGCTATCAGGTAACTTTTACGTATTTGTATACGTTTATCTTTCAGATGGACAACAAGTCTACAGACCTGTTAACAGAGTGAAAAATAAATTACTGCAGCCTGTGAGCTACACAACAATTCCATGCCTACGCATTGTAGGCATGGCGTTGTGGATGTGAAACCTTAAAGTACTAAACGACGGATGTCTGATAGACAGCCATTTAGGTAAGTGATGAAGCGCGCACCTTCAGCACCATCAATCACACGGTGATCGTATGATAGTGATAATGGAAGTTGTAGACGCGGTTCGAACTCTTTACCGTTCCATACTGGTTTCATTTCAGACTTAGATACACCTAGGATACCTACTTCTGGTGCGTTCACGATTGGTGTGAATGCAGTACCACCTAAGCCACCAAGGCTTGAGATAGTGAAACAGCCGCCTTGCATATCAGATGCAGTTAGCTTACCAGCACGTGCTTTCTTAGAAATAGCCATTAGCTCTTCAGATAGCTCGTAGATACCTTTCTTGTTCACATCTTTAAATACAGGAACAACTAGGCCGTTTGGCGTATCGACTGCGATACCGATGTTCACGTATTTCTTCAGGATCAAGCTCTCGCCATCGTCAGATAGAGAAGAGTTGAATGAAGGGAATGCTTCAAGTGCTTTAGCAGCCGCTTTCATGATGAACACAAGTGGTGTGATCTTCATGCCAGAGTCTTTCTTCGCTTCAATCGCGTTTTGCTCTTTACGGAATGCTTCAAGCGCAGTGATATCTGCGTTATCCCACTGTGTAACGTGAGGGATCATTACCCAGTTACGGTGTAGGTTAGCGCCAGAGATCTTCTTAATGCGAGATAGTGGCTTAACTTCAGTCTCACCAAACTTGCTGAAATCAACTTTCGGCCAAGGTAGTAGACCAAGCGCTGCGCCATCGCCTTTACCTGACGCAGAAGCTGCTGCACCAGACTCAAGACGCTTAAGTGCATCTTTAACGAAGTTTTGTACGTCTTCTTTAAGAACGCGGTTCTTACGGCCAGTACCTTTAACTTTCGCAAGGTTAACACCGAACTCACGAGCTAGACGACGAACAACTGGTGATGCGTGTGCGTATTCGTTGTTTTCAACGAAATCACCTGTTGCAGCAGGCGCTTCAGCTTTTGCTGGAGCCGCCGCAGGTGCTGCTGCAGGAGCAGGCGCTGCCGCTTGAGCTACAGGTGCTGCATCAGCAACCGGAGTGCCGGCCACTTCAAATACCATGATTAGTGAGCCAGTAGAAACCTTATCGCCTTCTGCGATCTTGATTTCTTTAACTGTACCAGCGAATGGTGCAGGCACTTCCATAGAAGCCTTGTCACCTTCAACAGTGATTAGCGATTGCTCTTCTTCCACTGTATCGCCAACAGATACCATGATTTCAGTAACTTCTACTTCGTCACCACCGATATCAGGAACGTTAACTTCTTTCGCTGCAGATGCTGCAGGTGCTGCTGGAGCAGGCGCTGCTGCTTGAGCAACAGGTGCAGAGCCAGCCACCGGAGTGCCGGCCACTTCAAATACCATGATTAAAGAACCAGTAGAAACCTTATCGCCTTCTACAATTTTGATTTCTTTAACAGTACCAGCGAATGGTGCAGGTACTTCCATAGAAGCCTTGTCACCTTCAACAGTAATTAGAGATTGCTCTTCTTCTACTGTATCGCCAACAGATACCATGATTTCAGTACATTCAACTTCATCACCACCGATATCTGGAACATGAACTTCTTTCAGTTCAGCCGCTGCTGCTGGAGCTGGAGCAGCAGGCGCTGCTTCAGCCACAGGAGCAGGTGCAGCTTCAGCTGCACCCTCGGCTTCGAAAATCATGATTAGAGAACCAGTAGAAACCGTGTCGCCTTCAGCAACTTTGATTTCTTTAACGATACCCGCTTGAGAAGCAGGAACTTCCATTGAAGCTTTATCGCCTTCAACAGTGATCAGTGATTGCTCTTCTTCAACCTTGTCGCCAACGCTAACAAGAATCTCAGTTACTTCAACCTCATCCGCACCGATGTCTGGTACATTAATTTCGATTGCCATTTTTAATTTGCCTCTTATGCGTATAGCGGGTTGATCTTGTCAGCGTCGATATCGAACTTAGCAATTGCATCTACAACTACAGCGTTATCAATATCGCCACGTTTAGCGAGTTCAGAAAGTGCAGCAACAACAACATAGCCAGCATTCACTTCGAAGTGACGACGTAGGTTTGCACGGCTATCAGAACGACCGAAACCATCAGTACCAAGAACCTTGTAAGACTCAGATGGCATGAATGCACGTACTTGTTCTGCGTAGTTCTTCATGTAGTCCGTTGCAGCGATTGCAGGCTCAGAACCCATTGCAGTTGTTAGGTAAGGAACCTTCTTCTCTGCAGTTGGGTGAAGCATGTTGTAACGCTCACAATCTTGACCATCACGAGTTAGTTCGTTGAATGATGTTACAGAGTAAACATCAGACGCTACACCGTACTCTTCACTTAGGATCTGTGCCGCTTTACGTACTTCGTTCATGATAGTACCAGAGCTCATTAACTGAACTTTAGACTTATCACCAGCGTGAGACTCAAGCTTGTAAATACCCTTACGAATGCCTGCTTCAGCGCCTTCTGGCATTGCTGGCATTGCGTAGTTTTCGTTCATTACTGTTAGGTAGTAGTAAATGTTCTCTTGATTTTCACCGTACATGCGACGAATACCGTCTTGCATGATAACCGCTAGCTCGTAAGCAAACGTTGGATCGTAAGAGATACAGTTAGGTACTGTGTTTGCAAGAATATGACTGTGGCCATCTTCGTGCTGTAGACCTTCACCGTTCAGTGTTGTACGACCAGCAGTAGCGCCTAGTAGGAAGCCACGTGCTTGTTGGTCACCTGCTAGCCATGCCATGTCACCAATACGTTGGAAACCGAACATTGAGTAGTAGATGTAGAATGGGATCATTGGAAGATCGTTGGTGCTGTAAGATGTTGCAGCAGCAACCCAAGATGCCATTGAACCTAGTTCGTTGATACCTTCTTGAAGTACCTGACCAGATGTTGCTTCTTTGTAGAAAGAAACAATGCCTTTATCTTCTGGTGTGTAAGTTTGGCCATCTGGGTTGTAGATACCAACCTGACGGAACAGACCTTCCATACCGAACGTACGCGCTTCATCACAGATAATTGGCACGATGTTCTTACCGATTGCTTTATCTTTAAGAAGAATATTTAGCGCACGAACATAAGCCATAGTGGTTGAAATTTCACGCTTCTGCTCACTTAGTAGTGGCGCAAATGCATCAAGCTCAGGCACTTTAAATTCTTGAGTAAACTTAGGACTACGCTTAGGTGTGTAACCGTGTAGCGCATCACGACGAGCGTGTAAGTAGTTGTACTCAGCAGAGCCTTCTTCCAGTTTTAGGTAAGGCAGAGCCTTAAGATCTTCTTCAGAGATAAGATCTTGTAGACCTAGACGATCACGTAAGTATTGAACGTGAGTCATGTCCATCTTCTTAACACCGTGAGCGATGTTCTTACCTTCAGCCGCTTCACCCATACCGTAACCTTTAACAGTCTTAGCTAGGATCACCGTTGGCTTACCGCTTGTTTCTTTTGCATTGTTAAATGCTGCAAATAGTTTCGAAGAATCGTGACCACCACGCTTCAGCTCGAAGATTTGCTCATCAGTCATGTCAGAAACAAGTGCTGCAGTTTCTGGGTACTTACCAAAGAAATGCTCACGTACGTAAGCGCCATCTTTAGATTTGAATGTTTGGTAGTCACCATCGATAGTTTCGTTCATAAGCTGTAGAAGCTTACCCGTCGTATCTTTTGCTAGTAGTGCATCCCAGTTGTTACCCCAGATCACTTTAACAACGTTCCAACCAGCACCTTTAAATAGACCTTCAAGCTCTTGAATGATCTTACCGTTACCCATTACTGGGCCGTCTAGACGCTGAAGGTTACAGTTGATTAGGAAACATAGGTTGTCTAGTTTCTCACGCGCAGCGAAAGAAATAGCACCACGTGATTCTGGCTCATCCATCTCACCATCGCCCAAGAATGCGTATACGCGCTGAGCTGAAGTATCTTTAAGGCCACGACCTTCTAGGTACTTAAGGAAACGCGCTTGATAGATCGCAGAAATTGGACCTAGGCCCATAGAAACCGTTGGGAACTGCCAGAATTCAGGCATTAGTTTAGGGTGTGGGTATGAAGGAATACCTTTACCATCAACTTCTTGACGGAAGTTATCTAGCTGCTCTTCAGTTAGACGACCTTCAACAAACGCACGAGAGTAAATTCCTGGAGAAATGTGGCCTTGGTAGTAAACCAAATCACCGCCATCAACATCGTTAGGCGCACGGAAGAAGTGGTTGAAACATACTTCGTAAAAAGCAGAAGCAGACTGGTAAGAAGCCATGTGGCCGCCTAAGTCTAAATCTTTCTTAGATGCACGTAGAACGATCATGATTGCGTTCCAACGGATGATAGAACGGATACGACGCTCTAATGTTACATCACCTGGATACGCGGGTTCTTGTGCTGCTGGAATTGTGTTGATGTAGTTTGTGTTTACGCCAGTCGGCATATCTACACCATCTAAACGAGCTTTTTCTAATACTTGCTCAAGTAAGAACTGTGCGCGTTCTACACCTTCTTCACGGACTACTGATTCAAGTGCTTCTAACCAATCTTGAGTTTCCAGTACATCCACGTCACTTTTCATGACTTCAGACATGCGATCTATCCTTTCGTTGATAATCTACTAACAATGTCGCGACTAGGTCTAACTTCGTTTTTAGGTATGAAGTTAAGACTCTAACCCGTCCTTGCGCTGTTGAATCCGACGAAGAGAGCGTTCACGCCTGCTATCTTCACGCGATAAATCCAACAAGGTTTCCTCGATGTAAGCCAAATGTGCGTGCGATGCTTCACGGGCCTTTTCAGGCTCACCAGAAACAATCGCCTGCACAATATTAGCTCGGTGCTTTCTTACTTTCTCCACCACCTCAGGTCGGCGGTTTAGGAGTTCGAAATTTTGTAATACGTTTTGCTCAAGTAGCGGCGCTAAACTACGAATAATATGCAGTAACACCACATTGTGAGCCGATTCTGTTACCGCAATAAGATATTGCATTACCGCGCTAGCTTCTAAGGGTAAATCCCCTTGTTGCTGCGCGTCTTGAATACGCTGATGACAATCGCGAATGCGAACAAAATCTTCTTCGTTACCGCGCAATGCCGCAAAATAAGAGGCTAAGCCTTCTAGTGCATGGCGAGCTTCCAATAAATCTAATTGTGTTTCCGGATGAGTCGCTAATAGATCCAATAAGGGTTCAGAAAAACTTTGCCATAACTTTTCTTTTACGAATGTTCCGCCGCCTTGGCGACGAGTAAGCAAATGCTTTGCTTCTAAACGTTGGATCGCCTCACGAACGGAAGGACGAGAAACATCGAATTGTTTTGCCAACTCTCGCTCTGGAGGTAATTGCTGACCTGGGGACAAAATTCCCTCTAAAATCAAGCGCTCCAATTCCTGCTCAATAGCATCAGAAAGCTTTGGTTGTTTAATGCGTTTATAAGTCATTTTTATCGACGCTTCTTATATTAATCCCGTTTCATAAAGACCGAATCATCGGATAATTGGTATTACCAATTATTTTACCGGGTGAAAGTTTACAGAAATAAATAAAGATGTCCACACGCAACTTGATTGAAATCATAGAACGAAGTTGGTTTTAACAAAAAATTAAACTTTTGACTTATTAATAAAACATTACATATTCAGAGCTAGAAACAGCCAAGCAACGAAAAAGGTGATAGGAAGGAATAAAAAGCAGAGTGATTATGAAAATTGGTCAGACCAATTTGACCAATTTCCATTCGTAAATAAAACTTTAGTCTAATAACTGCCCTTTTAAAGCTGTTTTTTAAACCGTCGCCAATCAAACGATAAACCAGGATCTGTTTTTCGTCCAGGGGCAATAAATTCATGCCCTGTTACACGCTCTCGGGTGATAGCGGGATAACGGCTCATCAAAGATTGAGTCAATTTTGTCAGCATTTGATATTGTTCAGAAGTATACGGCAGGTGATCTGTGCCTTCTAATTCGATGCCAATTGAAAAGTCATTACACTTATCCCGATCATCAAACTTTGATACCCCCGCATGCCAAGCACGCTGATTAAAAGGCACAAACTGCACTATTTCACCATCTCGGCGTATCAAACAGTGAGCAGAAACACGAAACTGATGAATAATTTCAAAATACGGATCATCTGCAGGGTTTAATTGCCCAGTAAACAGCTGCTCAATATAAGGACCACCAAATTTACCCGGTGGTAAGCTTATATTATGTACCACCAGCAATGACATCTCGTCATGAGGTCTATTATCACAAAAAGGGGATGGCACACGCCTTGCTGTCTGTAACCAATGATCATCGTTAATCAATAACGTCATAATCCATCTTCTATTTACGTGTTACTAAAACCAAATTAGCAGGTAAAGTATCATTAGCTTATATTGAAAAGCCAATTTCCTCTCATCGCTTTTGCCTATCGCAGTAATAGATAGAAACAACCAAATATTTGGTGATTAACATTCGATTAACCCGTATTCACTTTATCCCACTCCTTTCTCACGGTATGATTTGCGCCATCATTCGCAGCACTTTTGCTGCTAAACGCGCAATGGATACAAGAAGACAGATATGGAACACAAACACGATAGCAGTGCCCGCCTCGCTTACCTTAAACAACTTCTCCCAATCGAGATCAGCCGTACTGTTGCCGATACACTTCGCGAAGATTTAGGTGGTGAGATTAATGCCAATCTCGATATTACAGCCAATCTAATTCCTGCCGATAGCCAAGGCGTTGCCACTATTATTACTCGCGAACATGGCGTATTTTGCGGAAAAATGTGGGCTGATGAAGTATTTAAGCAACTCGGTGGCGAAGTCACCATTGATTGGCACGTAGAAGATGGTGATGTGGTTGAGCCTAATCAAACCTTGTGTACCCTATCAGGCCCGTCACGAGCGCTGCTTACCGGCGAGCGTAACGCGATGAACTTTATCCAAACCCTATCCGGTTGCGCGACATTAACAGCTGAATATGTCAAACAGTTAAAAGGCACCAACACTCGCCTACTCGATACCCGTAAAACTGTTCCTTGTCTGCGTAGCGCATTAAAATATGCCGTGACTTGCGGTGGTGGCTTTAATCACCGTATTGGCGTGTTTGATGCCTACCTTATAAAAGAGAACCACATCATTGCTTGTGGTGGTATTGAGCAAGCCATCACTACAGCGAAACAGCTTAATCCAAATAAACCTGTCGAAGTAGAAACAGAAAGTCTGGCAGAGCTAAAACAAGCCATTGAAGCCGGCGCTGATATTGTGATGCTGGATAACTTTACCTTAGCCATGATGCGTGAAGCCGTCGCGTTTAACGCTGGACGTGTGGCATTAGAAAACTCAGGGGATATTACCCTTAGCAATATCCGCGAATGTGCTGAAACGGGGGTGGATTATATTTCGGTAGGTGCACTGACTAAGCACGTTAAAGCGATGGACTTATCGATGCGTTTTAAATAGCGCTACTTTACTATCAATTTTTTGTGACACAAATATTGAACTGGTACCTTAATTTATAAAGAAAGAGAAAAATAACCACTAATTTTTCTCTTTCTACTTCACATCTTACTGAATTTTATAAAAATCAAATCTAATTACGAGCGGTTACTCGCTTTGAGCTTTGCAACTTCTGTAACACACAATTTATTTTTACCACCCGTGCCGAGCTATCCCTTTTTCGTTATTCACTCTAACAATAAAGCCTCTATTCTGAACATAATTCCATTCGCGAATTTATGAAGTTAACTCATTTATTATTTTGTTACTTAAGGACAGAGAAATGAAAAAACAACAGGGTTTTACTCTTATTGAATTGATGATCGTAGTGGCGATCATTGGTATTTTGTCAGCGTTTGCAGTGCCTGCCTATCAAGACTATACAAAAAAAGCAACTTTATCAGAATTTCCAAAAGTTGCAGCTTCAACAAAATTAGCTATTGAAGTTTGTGCTCATGAAAAAGCAGCAGATGGAGCTGACTTCAAAGCGAAATGTATTAATGGGGTCAGTGATGGTATTTCAACCCTAACATTGAATGGTATCACTGTTACAACTGTCGCTGATACTACTGCATCAGGCGCTGTTAACCTTGTAGCAACTGCAGATGCAACTAAATCTCCAATTAAGTCAGGTGAAACCTACGTAATGAAAGGTGCGTATTCATCAAACGGAGTTACTTGGACAACATACTGTACGACTGATGGTACTGCTACACAAACTGCATACTGTCCATAACATGCAAACCAATCTCGCCTCCATTTTGGCTCAAGCTAATTTAATTAGCCCAGAGCAAGAACAACAAGTGGTCGAGTTTGTGACGGCGGAAGGGATTAACGTCCCGACCGCCTTAACCCGTTTAGGCATACTAAGTGATGTCGATTTAGCCGATAACCTCGCTAATTTATTTGGGCTACAAAAAGTCGATGTTCACCACTATGACTATGATGGTTGCTGTCAAAGTGTTTACCAACGTGAATTAGTACTGCGTCACCGTGCCCTGCCGTTAACCCAAGATGCAAGTAGCTTATTTTTAGGTATCAGTGACCCCACTAATGTGGATGCGCAAGACGAATTTCGTTTTGCGGTAGGTAAAACCGTTGATTTTCTGGTATTAGAAAACAAACAGTTAGAATCGGCCATTCGCCGTGTTTACGGTAGCGATATTGGTGAAACTAGCCACAGTAAACAAGTCAGCGATGCCGATTTAGGTGAATTAGTTGATATTAGCGATGCTGAACTCGATGATGCTACCGATTTAAGCCAAGACAGCGCCCCTGTTACCCGTTATATCAACCAAGTATTATTAGACGCTGTACGCCGAAAAGCATCTGATATTCATTTTGAACCTTACGAGCATAACTATCGGATTCGCTTTCGCTGTGATGGTATTTTGCATCAGCACTTAACCCCACCATCAAGCTTATCGCGCCGTTTATCGACCCGCTTAAAGGTAATGTCGAAGCTCAATATTGCCGAGCGTCGTCAGCCACAAGATGGACGAATAAAGCTAAAACTCTCTGATAATTTGGCGATTGATTTACGTGTATCAACCCTGCCCACCCTATGGGGAGAGAAAGTCGTACTACGGATATTAGATAGCTCAGCCGCTAATCTTAATATTGATATTTTAGGCTATAACGATAAACAAAAATCCGATTATTTAACTGCCCTTGAGCGCCCACAAGGGATGATATTAATTACCGGTCCAACAGGTAGCGGTAAAACCGTCTCGCTGTATACTGGGCTCAATATTTTAAATACCGAAGAGCGCAATATTTCGACTGCCGAAGATCCAGTAGAAATTAACTTACCCGGTATTAACCAGGTACAAATTAATCAACAAGTCGGTTTAAGTTTTGCCGATGCCCTGCGTTCATTTTTGCGTCAAGATCCCGACATTGTAATGGTAGGGGAAATTCGTGATTTAGAAACCGCCTCCATTGCAGTAAAAGCCGCCCAGACCGGGCACTTGGTATTATCTACGCTACATACCAACTCTGCCGCTGAAACCATTACCCGTTTAACCAATATGGGAGTGGAAGATTTTAACCTCGCTTCATCACTGAGCTTAATCATCGCCCAGCGCCTTGCCCGTCGCTTATGTAAAAGCTGTAAACAGCCACATCCGCTTGATCCAATTACCTGTCAGCGATTAAACCTGCCGCAAAATTCCAGTGTGTATAAAGCTAATAACGCAGGGTGCGATGATTGCAATAAAGGCTACGCAGGCCGCGTTGGTATTTATGAAGTGATGGTGTTTAGCCGCGAGATCGCCGAAGCCTTAATGACCAATGCTACCGCCCTACAATTAGAAGATATTGCCGCCCAGCAAGGGATGAAACGTCTTAAAGAATCCGGCATTGAAAAATTAACCGATGGCATTACCAGTCTTGCCGAATTACAACGGGTATTACAATTATAACCTTCCCTACTTTGTATTAATTGTTTAATAGAGAATTCCGCTTATGAGTACAGCAGCCACTAAAATTCGTTATTACAACTGGCGGGGAACCAACCAAGCAGGACGTAAAGTCTCAGGCACCACTTTAGGCTTTCAAGAACAAGAAGTGCGTCACCAACTGCTTGAACAAAAAATTGTGGTCAAAAAAATAAAGAAAACCTCGCCCTCTTTTCTGACCAAAATACGTGATCAAATGAAAGGGGAAGATGTCACTGCGGTAACTCGTCAGCTTGCCACCATGATCGAATCTGGCGTGCCTGTAGTGCAAGCTCTACAACTAATGGCAAGCAGTTATAACAAAGCCGAAATGCGCGCTACCTTGCTCCAAATTACCACCCAAGTCGAATCTGGTGCTTCGCTTTCTAGTGCGATGCGATCAAGCTCTCCTTTATTTGATAAGTTCTTCTGTGATTTAGTCGCTACCGGTGAGCAAACAGGTCACCTAGGACAAGTCTTTGCGCGTATTGCGGTATACCGTGAAAAAAATGAAGCAATGCGTAAAAAAGTTATTAAGGCGATGATTTATCCTGCAATGGTCACTCTTACAGCAGTGCTTGTTACCGTAATGATGCTAGTCTTTGTTATTCCGCAGTTTGCTCAAATATTTTCAAGCTTTAATGCTGAGCTACCTTTATTTACACAATTTGTTGTCCATGCTTCAGATTTTCTCATCGCTTATGGCGTCTATCTTGGGGCTGGTGTTGGAATAGCCGTTTTTCTTTACCGCTATTTTTATAAAAAATCTGATGATTTTCGCTATAAAGCTAATCGGTTTGCCTTAAAGTTACCAATCTTTGGTGATGTATTACTAAAAGCGACCGTTGCCCGTTTTTCCCGCACTTTAGCTACTACTTTCATGGCAGGTATTCCATTGTTATCCGGCATTCAATCAGCTGGAAGAACCTGTGGCAACTTATATATCGAAAAGGCGATTGAAGAAGTTTACGAAAGTACCGCTGGCGGTATGCCGCTATATTTAGCCCTACGTCAATCAGGGGTCTTTCCTGAACTCATGTTGCAAATGGTGATGATAGGTGAAGAATCAGGTTCACTCGATGACATGCTTAATAAAATGGCGCAAATCTATGAGGCCGATGTTGATAATACCGTTGATAACCTCGGGCAAATTTTAGAACCTTTCATTATCATTATTTTGGGTGGCTTAATTGGTGGCTTACTGGTTGCTATGTATATGCCAATCTTTACCTTGATGAGTGTGATCGGTTAATACTATTTTAGTAACCACCTTATAAGTTAATCACTGTATTCATTTCCCATAATCATCGGCTAGGAACACCTAGCCGTTTGCCTTACAATAACCGCCTAATTTTTAAGAGATCCTCACATGGCAGTACTTTCCTATTACCCTTGGTTATATCCCCTTTTTGCCGTTATTTTTGGTCTGTTAGTGGGTAGCTTTTTAAATGTGGTGATTTACCGCTTGCCGATCATGATGGAGCGTCAATGGCGTAAAGAATGCCAAGAATGTTTTCCTGAAATGGATAACAAGCCAGACGATTCGGTCTTTAATTTAAGTGTGCCACGTTCACGCTGCCCACACTGTAATCATGCCATTAGCGCACTTGAGAATATTCCAGTGATCAGTTGGCTTGCTTTAGGCGGAAAATGCAAAGAATGCAAAGCGCCTATTAGTAAACGCTATCCTGCAATTGAATTACTGACCGCAGCATTGAGCTTAACCGTATCACTGATGTTGCCACCAACATGGTGGGCAATCGCGGTGATCTTTTTCACCTTCGCGTTAATTGCGCTTACCTTTATCGATATCGATAAAATGCTCCTGCCCGATCAAATTACCTTACCGCTAATGTGGGCGGGTATTTTGCTCTCTGTAATGGGTATTAGCCCTGTATCACTAACTGATTCGGTGATTGGTGCAATTGCGGGTTACTTATCGCTGTGGAGCGTATTCTGGGTCTTTAAGTTACTGACTAAAAAAGATGGCATGGGCTATGGCGACTTTAAATTGCTCGCCGCATTAGGTGCATGGCTTGGCTGGCAATTACTACCGTTTGTAGTGTTACTCTCATCTTTAGTCGGCGCGCTGTGCGGTATTGTATTACTGAAAATGCAAGATGCCGATAACCAAACCCCGTTCTCATTCGGCCCTTACCTTGCGGTTGCGGGTTGGATTGCATTGTTATGGGGCGAGCCTATTGTGAATTGGTATGTTACTTCGTACTTAGGAATGTAGATAATGAGTATTGTCATTGGCCTAACAGGCGGAATTGGTAGCGGTAAAACCACGGTTGCTAACTTATTTGCTGATAACTACGGCATTGATATTATTGATGCCGATATTGTTGCACGTGAAGTCGTCGAGCCGAATACCGTCGGTTTGAACACTATTATCGAAAAACTTGGTGCTGATATTTTACTTAAAGATGGTACGTTAAATCGGGCAAAACTGCGTGAGGCTATTTTTAGTCAACCTGAATTAAAGCAATGGTTAAATGAGCTACTTCACCCTTTGATCCGTGAAAAAATGCTCCATGATATTAAATTAAGCAAATCTCCCTATTGTTTATTAGTCGTGCCATTGATGGTTGAGAATAATCTACAAACCCTCACCAATCGTTTATTGGTTGTTGATGTCGATGAGCAAACCCAAATCGAACGAACACAACAACGTGATAATGTCTCAATTGAGCAAATCAAAAATATCTTAGCGAGCCAAGCAACGCGCCAACAACGGTTGGATGCCGCAGATGATGTCATTACTAATTTTGGTGATAGTCCAGCATTAACATTACAAATCGCGCAACTTCACAGGCAATATCTCAAAATGGATCATGAGCTGTAGTAAAATGACGTCTTAACTATGATAATTCTTATTACGATCTTGGCTCCTGTTTGGTATTCCCTTTATGCAAGCTACGCAAATGACGCGCTATGAACACCCTTTGACAGAAAAAGTCCGTATTTATTTACGCCTTGATTATCTCTTGCAACAAATGCATCACAGCAGCAACCAAAATGATCCTTGGCAATATAAAATCTTCTTCCATGCCCTTTTTGATTTGCTTGAGATCTTAGACCAAGTACAAGTTAAAACCGATCTTGCCAAAGATATAGAGAAACAACGTCAGCAACTGATGAATTGGTTAAACATTGATGGTGTTGACGAGTATGCGCTGCAACAAATGATCGATTCGATGGAGCAAGCCCATAAAGCGTTAATTTCATCTCCTCGCCTAGGACAGAATCTACGAGAAGATCGTTTTCTTTCCAGTATAAAACAACGTTTCTCGATTCCAGGTGGTAGTTGTTGTTTTGATCTGCCGTCATTACATCACTGGCTGCACCTTAGCGATGAACACAAACAACAGGCAATGAAAAGCTGGTTACATGAGCTTTCAGAACTTAACGAAGCACTCAATCTCTGGTTGAAGTTAACCCGAGAAAGCGCACAATATAAAACCAATCATGCCCGTAATGGCTTCTTCCAGTATGACGCTGAAGATGCCTGTTTATTACGGCTAGAAATTTGCGCTAAAGATGGCGTTTATCCTATGATATCGGGACATCGTAGTCGCTTTGCTATTCGTTTCTCTCCCTTTGTGGAAGGAGATCCTGTCGCAAGCGATATTGAATTTAAATTAGCCATTTGCTGAGGTTTTTGTGTCTCAATCAACAACCAATACCAATATTACTGTCGTAAAGTGTCCTACCTGTAAAACTGAAGTGGTTTGGGGTGAGCAGAGTCCATTTCGTCCTTTTTGCTGCAAACGCTGTCAATTGATCGATCTTGGCGAATGGGCGGAAGAAGAAAAATCTATTCCAGGCGCACCTGATCTATCAGATTCAGATGGCTGGTCTGACGATATGGGTTACTAACAGTATGGATAAAAAGCAAGTTTGGATTGCGGCAGGCATTATTTTAGATACAGAGAAAAAGCATATTTTCATTACCCGCCGTGCCGATAAAGCGCATCAAGGTGGCTTATGGGAGTTTGCTGGCGGAAAAGTAGAAACAGGTGAAACAGCAAAGCAAGCGGTTATCCGTGAACTGCAAGAAGAAGTCGGTATTCATGCCACTGACGTTGAACCTTTTATTAGCCTTGCTCATGATTATTCAGATAAATCATTAAAGTTTGATTTCTTTCTGATCCATCAATTTGATGGCGAAGCCTTTGGTAAAGAAGGTCAACCGGGGGAGTGGGTCGCTATCAATGCACTTGCTGATTACCCTTTCCCTGATGCTAATCAAGCTGTACTCGATAAAATACAGCAGTCTTTCGCTTAATAAATTATCTGAAGATCCACTAGAATCTACATCATTAGCCTTGATTTTCAGCCAATAAAAAAGTCGCCCTAGAGCGACTTTTTTAGTATCTACAATAAGAACAATCTTAATTGATCTTACCGTGACATTGCTTGTACTTCTTACCAGAACCACAAGGACAAGGCTCATTACGACCTACTTTACGCTCTTCACGCTCGTAAGTACCTTGTTGAGCTTCAGGCTCTTCTGATGACTCATCAGTGATTTGGCTTTCTGCACTTTGATGCTGGAACTGTTGACGACGTGCTAGCATTTCTGCCATTTGACGACGCTCTTCTTCCATGCGATCAACTTCTTCCTGCTGCTGTACACGTACCTTACTTAAGATAGAAACAACATCACTCTTCAAGTTATCTAGCATTTCTTCAAACAGTTCAAACGATTCACGCTTGTATTCCTGCTTAGGGTTCTTCTGTGCATAACCACGTAAGTGAATACCTTGACGCAAGTGATCCATTGCCGCTAAGTGTTCTTTCCATAGCGTATCAAGGTTCTGTAGCATCACTGTTTTCTCGAAGTTACGTAGCACTTCAGCACCAACAACTGATTCTTTCTCACGGTAAACTTCAAGCGCTTTTTCTACAATGCGCTCACGAAGTGCTTCTTCGTAAAGTTTATCTTCGGTATCAAGCCAGTGTTGAATTGGTAGCTCAAGATCGTAATCATCTTTCAGGCGAGTTTCTAGCCCTTTGATATCCCACATTTCTTCAAGCGATTGTGGTGGAATATAGCTATCCATTAATGCATTTAGCACGTCTTCACGGTTGTGCTCAATCATTTCGCTGATATCTTCAGCATGCATTAATTCATCACGTAATTCGTAAACCACTTTACGCTGATCGTTAGCAACATCATCAAATTCAAGCAACTGCTTACGAATATCGAAGTTACGACCTTCAACTTTACGTTGCGCGTTCTCGATAGCCTTTGATACCCAAGGGTGCTCAATCGCTTCGCCTTGCTCCATACCTAACTTCTTCATCATGCCTGAAACACGATCTGAAGCGAAGATACGCATTAAGCCATCTTCCATAGATAGGTAGAAACGAGAAGAACCAGCATCGCCCTGACGACCCGCACGACCACGTAGCTGGTTATCGATACGACGAGATTCGTGACGCTCAGTACCAATGATGTGCAAGCCACCTGACGCTAAGACTGCATCATGTTTTTCTTGCCATTTGGTTTTGATCTTCGCGATTTGATCATCAGTTGGATTATCGAGTTTTTCAACATCAGTCTTCCACGAACCACCCAGCATGATATCAGTACCACGACCGGCCATGTTAGTTGCAATAGTTACCGCACCCGGCGCACCCGCTTCTGCGATAATATCCGCTTCTTTTTCGTGGAATTTTGCGTTTAGTACGTTATGTTTAATGCCTTCTTTCTTAAGCGCATTAGACAGTAACTCTGATTTTTCAATCGATACTGTACCCACCAAACAAGGCTGACCGTTTTGTACACGCTCTTTGATATCTTGGCTAATTGCAGCAAACTTTTCAGTTTCTGTCATGTAAACCAAGTCACCGTTATCGATACGCGCCATTGGACGGTTAGTAGGAAGTACAACCGTATCTAGACCGTAGATAGACTGGAATTCAAACGCTTCAGTATCAGCCGTACCTGTCATACCAGAAAGCTTATCGTATAAACGGAAGTAGTTCTGGAAAGTAATCGATGCTAACGTTTGGTTCTCGTTTTGGATCTTCACGCCTTCTTTCGCTTCAACGGCTTGGTGAAGACCTTCTGACCAGCGACGACCCGGCATTGTACGACCAGTGTGTTCATCAACGATGATCACTTCGTCATCTTGAACGATGTAATCAACGTCTTTTTCAAAGAGTACGTGTGCACGTAAACCCGCATTTACGTGGTGCAACAAGCTAATGTTTGCTGGAGAGTACAAGGTATCGTGCTCTGCCATTAAGCCATTTTTAATCAATAGCTCTTCAACAAACTCCTGACCATTTTCAGTTAAATAAGCTTGCTTCGATTTTTCATCGACTGTGTAGTGACCTTCACCACGGTACTCTTCACTATCTTCTTTATCTTGACGAACTAGTAAAGGAATTAATTCATTGATCTTAATGTACATTTCAGAGCTGTCTTCAGCAGGACCTGAAATGATAAGCGGAGTACGTGCTTCATCGATTAAGATGGAGTCAACTTCATCGACTACTGCGAAGAAACGTTCGCGTTGAACACGATCTTCTGGGCGGAATGCCATATTATCGCGCAAGTAGTCAAAGCCAAATTCGTTATTTGTTCCATAAAGGACATCTGCGGCATACGCTTCTTTTTTTGCCGGTGGTGACATATTAGGAACATTTACACCTACAGTCATGCCGAGGAATTCAAATAACTCACGGTTAGTTTCGGCATCACGTGCTGCTAGGTAATCGTTCACGGTTACGATATGAACGCCTTTACCTGTTAAAGCATTTAAGTATGAAGGAAGAGTTGCTGTCAGAGTTTTACCTTCACCGGTACGCATTTCTGCAATTTTACAATCATTCAATACCATACCGCCAAGCAGCTGGACATCGAAGTGGCGCATACCGTAAATACGCTTGGATGCTTCACGAACGGTCGCGAAGGCTTCTGGTAGTAGTTGATCTAGCGTTTCACCTTGCTCTAAACGCTCACGAAATTCAGCTGTTTTTGCTTTCAGCTCATGATCTTGTAGGCTTTCAAATTGAGGCTCTAGCTTATTGATTTGATCAACAATTTTGCGCATACGACGCAGAGTGCGGTCGTTACGGCTACCGATAACTTTAGTCAGTAGTTTTGATAACATGGCGATGCCGTTTTCTCTTTGTTATATCAGCGTATCTATTGCTGAATCGCTTAATCTGGTTTCATTCTCTGGGGGACCGTAAGCAATCCCTGTCCCACTAGAATCGCCACAATGGTGACTAAGAGGATAATCCTGAAACTGTGTCATACTAATATTGCGTCATGAAAACCACTTTTCAAGGGGGCTTCATCAATAACCATCACCAAATAAAACGAGATGGCAATTTAACGCTTAAATACAACGCTGGCAGTAACAACACTTGCAGGTACATCTTTCAAGATATATTAACCTATATGAGTGATATAATAAGTCATATTAGTGTCATCGCCTATGAGAAAAGCAGGCTTAACACTTTTTATATTCGCAAAATTAGGATCATATCCGCAATTTTTCAACTTTGAGCAACATCATTACTTAGGATCACAGACGATGAGAGATCACCGTCCCCAAACTACCGGGGATCTTTTAGAGCAAACTGGGCTTAATAATATTCAACAACGAGCTATCGCATTAAGCCAGTTAAATACCGCGGTAAAGCAGCATATCAATTGTGCTGAACATTGCCGTGTGAGTAATTATCGTCAAGGTATTTTAATTGTAGAAACCGAATCTGCAGCTTGGTCGATGCGTCTTAATTACGAACGCCACACTTTGATGATGAAGTTACGAGAAACGCTATTGCCTAAGTTGCAAGATATTGAAATAAAAGTGAACCCTTCTCTTGCTGCAGTACAGAAGCAGCAACAAGAAAAAATACCCGATATTATACAAAAGCCCATCACAGAAGTTGCTGCTCAGCACCTCTTAGCAACGGCCGCAACCGCGCCAGAAAAAGTAAAAAAACGCTTAGAACGCCTTGCTTTATTAGCACAAAAACAAAAACGTTAGTGTAAATAAAACCAGATACAAAAACGCCGAGCAACTGCTCGGCGTTTTTTAATTCTTTTCGCATTTGGTATTAAGCAAGAACCATTCCTGGTTGAGCAAAAGTAACCGGTACCTGCTGCTCATCTTCAAAAGTGGACCATTCATAGGCTTCTTGATCAGCAAGTACTGCACGTAATAACTGGTTGTTTAATGCATGTCCTGATTTATAAGCACGCATTTCACCAATAATGTTATGACCACACATGTAGAGATCACCAATGGCATCCAATACTTTATGAGTCACTAACTCATTGTCAAAACGCAAACCATCATCATTAAGAATACGATAATCATCCAGTACAATAGCGTTATCGAAACTACCACCTAAACATAAGTTTTGTGATTGTAAGTATTCGATATCACGCATGAAACCAAAGGTTCGAGCGCGACTGATATTTTTAACAAAAGACTTACTTGAAAAATCTAACACTAGACGCTGCTGATCTGATTCAATCGCAGGGTGGTTAAACTCGATAGCAAAATCCAGACGGAAACCGTTATAAGGAACGAGCTCCGCCCATTTGTCGCCATCTTCAATGCGAACAGGTTTTTTGATACGTAAAAAACGCTTAGGCGCATTCAACGTTTCAATGCCTGCAGATTGAAGCAGGTAGATAAATGGGCTCGCGCTACCATCCATAATAGGAATTTCAGGTGCGTTAACTTCGATAATCACGTTATCGATACCCATACCTGCTAGTGCTGCATTCAAGTGCTCAACCGTTGAAATACGCACGCCCTCTTCATTTACAAGAGCTGTACATAACATGGTATCACGCACAGAATCTGCATTTGCAGGAAAATCCACAGGAGGATTTAAATCTGTACGACGATAAATCACGCCTGTATTAGCGGCTGCAGGACGCAGAATAAGCGTCACTTTACGTCCAGAGTGGAGACCCACACCAGTCGTTTGCACAATGCTTTTAAGTGTACGTTGTCTGATCATCTGCTCATATCTCAACTGTTAAACAAACTTTTGTCACAAGCAACAAGGCTAAATAACACCCATTATCAGGCACAATTACGCGAAATGGGCATAAATAATACCATAAGCTACTAAATATCCAAAATAATTTGACATAGGCTAAGTGAGTGCCTTTAAACTAATCGTTAAAGGCACTAATAAGTTACTGATTATGTTGCGATAAAACCAAATATTTCAATACCGATATATTTAGTCTCATTGAGTTTTTATATACTCAATCAGCATCACCTATTAACTATAGATATTAGTCAGCTTGTTTACGCAAAAATGCAGGAATATCTAAGTAATCATGATCAGCTTGTGGCTTAGCCGCCGTCGCTTGACCATCATTATTAGTAACTGTCTTTTCTTCAGCAACAACTGTTTTTTCTTGTGCTACTGTCGCTTGTACAGGCTTAGATGAAGTCACTAGCGTAATATCCGCTTTCACTTCTTTACCAATACCTGTAGCAACAACTGTTACACGTAGTTCATCAGTCATATCTGGATCTAAAGATGTACCGATAACAACAGTTGCGTTATCAGAAGCGAATGCTTTCACTGTGTTACCCACAGTTTCGAATTCGTCTAGACGCATATCCATACCTGCAGTGATGTTAACAAGAACACCACGTGCACCAGCTAGATCGATATCTTCTAGTAATGGACTAGAAATTGCCATTTCAGCCGCTTCTTCAGCACGGTCGTCGCCAGAAGCAACACCGCTACCCATCATCGCATGACCCATTTCAGACATTACTGTACGTACGTCAGCAAAGTCGACGTTGATCATACCAGGGCGTGTGATTAGCTCAGCAATACCTTGAACAGCGTTCTTAAGAACGTCGTTTGCTTTAGCAAAAGCGTCAAGCAATGTGATTCCACGACCAAGTACTTTTAGTAGCTTTTCGTTTGGAATCGTAATCAATGAATCAACATGCTTAGAAAGCTCATCGATACCTTGCTCAGCAAAAGCCATACGCTTCTTACCTTCGAAGCTAAATGGTTTAGTCACCACCGCAACAGTAAGAATACCTAGCTCTTTTGCCACTTCAGCAATGATTGGGGCAGCACCAGTACCAGTACCACCACCCATACCAGCAGCAATGAAGATCATATCAGAGCCTTCTAGCTCTTTTTTGATTGCTTCACGGTCTTCTAGTGCAGAATCACGACCTACTTGTGGGTTAGCACCCGCACCCAAACCTTTAGTGATATCACCACCGATTTGAATAACTGTACTTACGCTTGTTTTACGTAGTGCTTGTGCATCAGTGTTAACACTAATGAACTGCACGCCTTCGATAGATTCACGTACCATGTGATCGACAGCATTACCGCCGCCGCCGCCAACGCCAATGACCTTAATTACCGCTTCATCAGACATTTCCATCATCGGTTCAAACATGTGTTCTCTCCGTTATCCTGTTCGCATCAGGTTTAAAATTCTTTTTTTAACCAACCACTAATTCGTGAAAATAAACCAGTAACTGAACGTTTCGGTTCTAATTCATTTTCATCAAATGATTGACTGTCCTTTCCGTAATGCAGTAAGCCTACTGCAGTTGCATAAGTTGGGGCCTGAACATAGTCAGTTAGACCACTTAACTCTAAAGGTTGACCAATACGCACTTGGTGACGGAACACCCGTTCTGCACATTCTGTCAAACCTTCCATTTGTGCAGCGCCCCCGGTTAGGACGATGCCCGCAGCTAAGTGGTGTTTAACACCCGCTTCACGCAACTGTTCTTGTACTGTTAACAGCTTTTGATTAACCAGCCCCAGCAATTCGCTGTAACGAGGCTCTATCACTTCTGCTAGTGTTTGGCTTTGTAAGCTACGAGATGGTCGACCTCCAACACTTGGGACATCAACCTTAGCATCTTTACTCACCAATTCACTCAGCGCACAGCCGTATTTCACTTTAATATCTTCAGCGTCACCCGGCGGTGTACCAAATGCATAAGCAATATCACTGGTTACTACATTACCCGCATACGGAATTACTGCCGCATGTCGTAATGCACCACCAGACCAAATAGCAAGATCCATCGTACCGCCGCCGATATCGACAACACATACGCCGAGCTCTCGCTCATCCGGTGTCAGTACAGCATAGCTTGATGCTAATCCTGAAAAAATCAGATGATCAACTTTCAAGTCACAACGCTCTACTGCTTTAACGATGTTTTTCGCCATGTCATTGTGACACGTGATCAAATGAACACTGGCTTCCATACGAACTCCTGATAAACCAACAGGGTTTTTAATCCCCTCTTGATAATCAATAGCAAACTCCTGAGGAATTACATGTAAAGTTCGTTGTTCATCGCTTAATTTTACTGACTTCGCCGTATGAATAACATTATCGACGTCGTCTTGTGTCACTTCTTTTTCAGAAATTGGCACCATGCCTTTTTCTGTTTGGCAACTAATATGTTTACCTGATAACGACAAGTACACGGAACTGATTTGGCATTCAGCCATTAATTCAGCTTTATCAACGGCTCGTTGTACTGATTTAACAACAGATTCAAGGTCATTGACCCCGCCTTTGTCCATTCCGCGTGACGGACTGCTTCCCATTCCGATAACATTCACCGTGTTATCGGGCAGCACTTCCCCAACCAAAGCCGTAACTTCGGATGTGCCGATATCAAGACCAACGATAAGTTTTTGATCTGCAGCCTTAGTCATTAACACACGCTCTTATTTGGTATCCGATACATGAGCATCATGTTCCGGTATTGTTTTCCAACCCACAGCTGCGCCAGTATCATAACGCAAATCCACATATTTTATCGGTTTATTCAGTTTTACTAATTCTGGATAAATTTCGATAAAACGCTTAAGACGCTCCATTCGAGCCTCTCGGCCCAAGTCAAGCGTAATGCCATTGGCTAATAAGATTCGCCAAGCTCGACGTTCATTTAATGATAACGACGCGATACTTAAGCCAGCGTTCTTCAGTAAGGGACGCATTTCTCGCAATGCAGCTAATACTTCTTCACTGCTAGCCTCAGGGCCAGAGAGGTTAGTAAGGTTTAAATCTGCAACTTGCTCAGCAGGCGCTTTAAATACTTGGCCCTCTTTATTAACCAAATATTTATGATCCCATTGCGCTACTGGTTGGTTTTCTACAATGAAAACTTTGATCGTATCAGGCCATTGTTTTCGTACTGCAGCATGAGCAACCCACGGCAGTGCCTCTACATGAGCCTGAATAGTATTAACATCTTGGGTCATGAAAGTACCAAGATGATCAATTGTTAATATCGTCTGGCGTACATTGTCTTTGGTTAGATAATGCAATTGTCCTTGAATCACTAATTGTGACAAGGGCAGTCGGTTAGTATCTGTCATCCAGCTTTTTGTTGCACTGAATAACCAAACCGTAAAACCAATGACAAAGAGGAAAAACGCCAATCCACCCCAGCGCGACCACTTTTTTGGCGATGGGTGTATATACTCTTGGTCTACGACTTCTTCAGTCATTGTTTACTCTTCGCTTTACTCATTCAGCTTCACCTTACCATATAGGTATAAATTAGCTGTCAGCTATCTCAGATGTTATAAGCAAAGTTAAACGATTATACCGAGCAACTCGACCCACTCCAACACTCATGAGGCGTTTTATGTACACAACCTGAGAATAATTTTGTATATATCTACCAAAATATCGAAAAAAACAAAATAACTGGCTATTGTCTACACAATCTATAGCCAGCTATTATCATTTTCGACGTATACATGTTGCCATATACTAATTTATACGTCTTTTTTCATCGTCTCGATATTCAACTTCATTTCTGCTAGCTGACGCGCTATTTTGCCGACATCACCTGCACCTTGTGTCAAAACTAAATCATCATTTTGAATAATATTTGCAAGAATGGCTGGCAACTCTTCGGCTTCAGGTACGAAAATAGGATCAATTTTGCCACGAGAGCGAATAGTACGACATAACGCTCGACCATCAGCTCCAGCAATAGGTGCTTCACCAGCAGAATAAACATCAAGCATCACTAATACATCCACTTGATCGAGGACGTTTGCAAAATCATCATAGAGATCACGAGTTCGACTATAACGGTGAGGCTGGAAAATCATCACTAAGCGTTTATCCGCCCACCCAGCACGTGCAGCTTGAATCGTTACATCCACTTCGCTTGGGTGATGACCATAATCATCCACCAGCATTACGTTACCATTGCCCGTTTCAAACTCCCCTAAATGATCAAAACGTCGACCCGTCCCCTCAAACTCAATTAACGCGCGCATGATAGCATCATCATCAACGCCTTCTTCTGTAGCAACAGCAATCGCTGCCGTTGCATTTAAAGCATTATGCTTACCGGGCATATTCAAGGTGATATTAAGCGCTGGTTTATCTTTGCGTAATACAGTGAAATGACCTTGCTGTCCTGTTTGCGTATAATTTGTAATGCGAACACCTGCGTCTTCTGCAAAACCATAAGTTAGCATTGGACGACCCACACGCGGCAGTAATTCACGTACCACAGGATCATCAATACACATTACCGCCAACCCGTAAAATGGTAGGTTATGTAGGAAATCAATGAAGGTTTGCTTTAATACTTCAAAATCGCCGCCATAAGTATCCATATGATCAGCTTCAATGTTAGTGACCACACACACCATAGGTTGAAGATGCAAGAAAGAGGCATCACTTTCATCTGCTTCTGCGATTAAATAACGACTGCAACCTAAACGTGCATTAGTACCTGCACTTTTTACTAAGCCACCATTGACAAACGTTGGATCTAAGCCAGCTTCAGAATAAATCTGTGTCGTTAATGCTGTCGTTGTTGTCTTACCGTGCGTACCAGCAATAGCGATACCATGACGATAGCGCATTAGTTCTGCTAACATTTCAGCACGGCGTACAACAGGAATTCGCAATTCAGTCGCCGCCATCAGCTCAGGGTTTTCTTTGCTAATTGCCGTAGAAGCAACAACAACGCTAGCACCTTGAATATTTTCAGCTGAATGACCAAAAAAGATCTCTGCACCTTTCGCTGTCAAACGGTTTGTTACAGCATTCGGCGCAATGTCAGAACCACTAATACGGTAGCCTTCGTTTACAAGTACTTCAGCAATACCGCTCATACCTGCACCACCAATGCCAACAAAGTGAATTCGCTCAACACGGCGCATCTCTGGCACCATTGTACGAATTTTTGCTAATTGCTGGTTATCCAGTTTATTCATCACTTTGTTCCCGTATTAATTTTTTACTAGTGATTTAATCACGTTAGCTACTCGTTCATCGGCATCGATAATAGCAGCTTCTCGTGCAGCACACGCCATTGTTTCAAGCGTATGACGATCTAATTGTTGAATTTCATTCGCTAAACTTGACGCCGTCAAATCCATTTGCTCAATCATTTTTGCAGCGCCACATTGCACCAAATGATCGGCATTGAGTGCTTGTTGACGATCTTTGTGCATAAATGGAATAAAGATGGCACCAACACCGGCAGCAGACAATTCAGAAACTGTTAGCGCCCCAGAGCGACAAACCACTAAATCAGCCCAACTATAAGCGGCAGCAACATCATCAATAAACTCAGTAACTTTGTGAGGTGTGGTGGTTTGTTCGTTATAAGCTTGTTCTGTTGATTGCTGGCTACCTTTACCTGCTTGGTGCCAAATGGTAACGCTATCGCCTAACACCTTTGCCACTTCAGGCATGGTTTGGTTCAAAATACGTGCACCCTGACTGCCGCCCATCACCAAAATACGAATCGGCCCTGTACGCTCTGCAAATCGTTCTGCAGGAGCAGGTAGAACTGTCACATCATGGCGAACAGGATTGCCCACAACGTCTTTATTTGGAAATGCTCCTGGAAATGCTTGTAGTACTTTAGCGGCAATTTTTGACAGCCACTGATTCGTTAAACCTGCTACGGCATTTTGCTCATGCAATACAACAGGAACACCTGATAACCAAGCCGCAACACCGCCAGGACCGCTAACATAACCTCCCATGCCAAGTACAACATCAGGCTGCCATGCTTTAATATATTGACGGGCTTGTAAAATAGCCCCCACAATCTTAAATGGTGCAGTCAGTAAACGCAGTACACCTTGACCACGTAACCCTTTCACTTTGATGAAATCGATTTCAATGCCATGCTTAGGCACTAAATCTGCTTCCATACGATCTGCGGTACCTAACCAGCGGATCTCCCACCCCTGTTGTTGCAATTTTTGTGCAACAGCAAGACCAGGAAAAACATGACCGCCAGTACCACCCGCCATTACTAATAAACGTTTATTCTTTGCCATGAGCGTCTTTTTTATCATTATTTAATTGAGTAGGCTCACTAAGTAAAGCCTCAGGATCGATAGCAACTTGCTGCACCGCTCCGTCCATATTATCAAGCGCTTCATCATCAATTTCAGCCGGCTCTGCTGACTCAAATTTCTCCGCGACGCGCTGCTCAAAATCAATACGAATCAGAATGGCAACCGCAGCTGCCATAATAAATAAACTGGAACCACCGTAACTGATAAGTGGTAGCGTTAGACCTTTAGTTGGAACAATACCTGCAGCAGCACCAACGTTAACAAGGGTTTGGAATGCAAACCAAAAGCCAAAGCCAAATGCCAGAAATCCACCAAACAGCAAACCACTTTCAAGACATTTACGACCAATCATTAAGGCCTTGTAAACCAGCGCAAACAGTAAACACAGTACAACAATAACGCCAGCTAAGCCTAACTCTTCAGCTAATACCGCAAATACAAAGTCTGTGTGCGCTTCAGGAAGATAAGCCAACTTTTGAATTGAATTACCTAAGCCTTGTCCAAACCATTCACCACGACCAAATGCCATTAATGACTGAGTGAGCTGATAACCACTACCGTAAGGATCTTGCCATGGGTTAAGAAATGACGTTACGCGGCGCATACGATAGGGTTCTAAAACGATCAGAAAGGCAATACCCACAAGAGCGGTACCTAACATCATCAAAAATTGCCAAAGTTTTGCTCCAGCGATAAATAGCATACCGATAGTGGTAACGAACATTACTACCGATGAACCTAAATCGGGCTGCATCAGCAATAGCACACAAAGAATCCCCAAGACGGCAAGCGGTTTTAAGAAGCCAATGAAGCTACCGCGCACTTGGTTATATTGTCTGACGAGGTAACCTGCAAGAAATATGAATAAAGAGAGCTTGGCAACCTCGGCAGGCTGAAGGTTAAATATGCCTAATGGGATCCAACGTGCAGCACCATTAACTGAACGACCAATGATTAACACAACTGCAAGTAAAATTATGGATACCAACAACATCGGGAAACTATATTGCTTCCATTTAGCTAATGGTATTTGCAATACAATGGCAGCAATAAAAATTGCACCACAAAGAAAAAACGCATGACGATAGGCAAAATAAAATGGAATACCTGTAAGGCGTGTCGCGACAGGAATAGAAGCCGATGTCACCATCACCAGGCCTGTGATCATCAATGCAATAGCGATCCAAACCAATTGGCGGTCATACAAACAGGGCTTACTAGGCTTAATAAACCAGCCCCCCACAGCGGCAAATCCATTACGGATCATTTTTAACATCAAATATTTCCTGAAACCGAATCTTGTAACTGAATCGCTTGTTCAACAAAAGCATCACCACGTGCCATGAAGTTGGCAAATTGATCCCAACTAGCACAAGCAGGCGATAATAAAACCATATCTCCAGATTGAACGGTGCGGCTAATACAGACCATAGCTTCACTCATGGTTTCAACACTGATGGCGTTATCAACAACATCGTTAAATAAGTGTCGATCACGACCAAAGCTATACAACTGTACGTTTAAGTCAGCTAAAACCGGTTTTAGTTCACTGAACTCGGCTCCTTTACTATCGCCGCCCATCAATAGATGCAATTTGCCCTCAAGTTGCAAACCATTCAGCGCAGCTAACGTGCTTGCAAGGTTCGTGGCTTTTGAATCATTAACCCATCGAACACCATGACGATTAACCGCAAGTTGGCAACGATGCGCAAGGCCGGTATAACGTTGCATTGCACGACATGCTGCATCACGCGGGATCCCTGCTGCATCAGCAAGTGCAAGTGCTGCTAAACAGTTGGCAACATTGTGGCGGCCAACTAAAGCAATATCAGCCACAGCCATTACAGCTTCACCGTTCACCGCTAGCCACTCTTTGCCATTCACTAAGACAATGCCATAGTCTTGATCATCAAAACCAAAGCTTGTCATTGCACCACTAAATTGAGTCGGTTTGGTTGCTAAATCATCACGATTGAAAACAGCCAGCTTTGCGTGATCAAAAATACGCATCTTTGCTTGGCTATATTGTGCTAAACCGCCAGGGTAGCGATCCATGTGATCTTCTGAAAGATTTAAGTAAACAGCGGCTGTTAACTCAAGAGAAGTCGTCGTTTCTAACTGGAAGCTCGAAAGCTCTAATACATAAAGTGAATGTTGTTGCGCCAGCATATCAAGGGCTGCAAAGCCAATATTACCGCCAACACCGACATCAATACCGGCTTCTTTCGCCATTTCACCGACTAAGCTCGTTACGGTACTCTTACCATTTGAGCCAGTAATTGCCACAACAGGTTTATCAACTTCACGCGCAAACAGCTCAATGTCACCAACAATTTCAACACCCGCTTCTGCTGCAACGACAAGCTCTGGCGTTGCTAGTGCAATACCAGGGCTTGTAACGATCAAATCCGCAGACAATAACCATTCACTATTCCATTGACCGCTACATAGCTCAACAGAATCTGGCAATTGATCTTGGCCGGGCGGATTGTCACGAGTATCAATGACTTTAATGGTCAGTGACTGTGGTAGACGCATTAAATGATTGACAACAGATAACCCTGTCATACCTAGACCGATAACAACGATCGTATTCACACCAGCCAAGCCTTTCATTTTTAACGAACCTTAAGCGTTGCTAACGCAATCAATACCAACATCAGTGTAATAATCCAAAAGCGCACAATAACACGTGGCTCTGGCCAGCCTTTTAACTCGTAATGGTGATGGATAGGCGCCATACGGAAGATACGTTGGCCACGTAGTTTGTATGATCCTACTTGTAGAATTACCGATACGGTTTCCATTACAAACACACCACCCATGATCACAAGTAGTAGCTCTTGGCGAACAAGCACAGCAATCGTACCCAGTGCGCCACCTAATGCTAATGAGCCCACATCGCCCATAAAGACTTGTGCTGGGTAGGTGTTAAACCATAAGAAACCAAGACCGGCACCAACGATAGCAGTACATACAATCACTAGCTCGCCAGCATCTTTGATGTACGGAATATGAAGGTATTCGGCGTAGTTAAAGTTACCTGTAGCCCATGCAATAAAAGCAAGGCCTGCCGATACCATGACGGTCGGCATGATCGCCAAGCCGTCAAGACCATCAGTTAAGTTAACTGCGTTACTGGTACCGACAATCACGAAGTAAGTCATGACGATGTAGAACAAACCTAGTTGTGGCATAACATCTTTAAAGAAAGGAACCACAAGCTGAGTCGCTGCCGTGTCTTTACCGTATGCATATAGTGCAAATGCGACAACAAGTGCAATCGCTGATTGCCAGAAGTACTTCCAGCGCGCAATCAAACCGTCCGTGTTTTTACGAACAACTTTACGATAATCATCAACAAAACCGACTGCACCATAACCCAACATGACAACCAATACAGCCCAGACATAAGGGTTAGTTAAGTCACACCAAAGCAATACAGTAAATGTTATTGCTGCTAGGATCATGATACCGCCCATCGTTGGAGTACCACGCTTGCTAAAGTGTGATTCAGGACCTTCATTACGTACGACTTGACCAATTTGCAACATTTGCAAACGGGCAATCATCCGAGGCCCCATCCATAACGAAAACAGCAATGCTGTTAGAATACTCATGATCGCTCGGAATGTTAGGTATTCGAACAATCGGAAAAAAGGGAGTGTTGACTGAAATTGTTCAGCTAACCAGTAAATCATTATTTATCTTCCTGCAAGGCTGCAATTACGTCTTCCATCTTTGAACTTCTTGCACCTTTTACTAGCACAGTGACAGTCTCAATATCAGGTTGACGAGAATATTGTTGTAATCGTTGTTTCAGTGACATGATTAGCGAATCTTTATCACTGAAGTGTTGTCCTTGATTGAGCTCACTAACCACAGCGCTTGAGTGACCAAACGTCATCACACAATCAAGCTGTTTTTCTAGAGCATATTCGCCCACTTCTCGGTGAAGATTATCACTTTCTTCACCCAGTTCAGCCATATCGCCAAAAATGAAGTAGCGCTTACCTTCAAAGCTTGCTAACACATCAATCGCAGCTTTTACCGCAGCAACACTGGCGTTATAGGTATCATCAATCAGACGTAACCCTGCATGAGGCTCTGTAATATCAAGACGACCTTTTACATTCGCCATGGTTTCTAGCCCAGCTTTAACATCAGCTAATGTCGCCCCTAAGGAGACAGTTAACGCCGCAGCAGCTAATGCATTTGACACATTATGCATGCCCGCAAGTGCTAAATTAATGTCGATCTTGCCGATTGGGGTGCACATTGTAAAACAGGCTAACCCTTGAGTGGTAATCTTTATCTTCTCGGCAAAATAATCCGCTTGATGCGAGTCTGTCGAGAATGTTAATACTTGATGATCTGCTAATAGTGGCTGCCATAACGCTAAATCATTCGATTCGAGATTAATAATCGCAGTACCGTTTTCTACCAACCCTTCGAAGATTTCACCTTTGGCTTTTGCTACACCTTGTAACGAGCCGAAGCCTTCTAAATGCGCAGCTGCAATATTATTAATCAACGCTACATTAGGCTTAACTAAATTTGTGGTATACGAGATTTCATTTTGATGATTAGCACCAAGCTCAATAACTGCATATTGATATTCAGGCGTTAAACGCAATAACGTCAGTGGCGCACCAATGTCATTATTAAAATTACCAGCGGTTGCTAAGACTTGACCTTTATTAGCCAAAATCGCAGCAGACATTTCTTTTACCGTTGTTTTACCGCAACTTCCAGTTAATGCTAATGTCTTTAAGCCATACTTTTCAGTCATTTGTGCTTTAAGCCATGCACCCATCATTCCTAAAGCAATGCGTGTATCACTAACCACTAACTGTGGTAATTCAACCGGTAAGGGTTTACTTACCAACAGCGCTTTTGCACCATTATCCTTCGCTGTTTGACAAAAATCATGAGCATCAAAACGCTCACCTTTTAACGCGATAAATAACGTTTCTGATGGGATATTACGTGTATCTGTCGATACTGCAGCAATTGCAACATCAGCGCCAATTAACTCGGCATTTAATGCCGATGCAAGCTGACTTAGTTGAACGTCAATCATGCCAACTCCTTTAATAATGCAGCTACCGTTTCGCGGTCAGAATAATGAATAGTGCGATCAGCGAGAATTTGATAATCCTCATGCCCTTTACCTGCCACTAAGATAATATCTTGGCAAGAAGCGTGAGTAAGTGCATGACGACAAGCCGTTTCACGATCATGAATAATAGTCGCGGATTCTGGAGAAATAAGACCAGCAAGCATATCGTCAACAATATCTTTAGGATCTTCACTGCGAGGGTTATCGTCAGTCAGAATAATTTGATCTGCAAGGCGCTCGGCAACTTCAGCCATCATAGGGCGTTTACCGCTATCACGATCACCACCACAACCAAAAATACACCATAACTTACCGTCACAATGCACACGTAGTGCTTGCAATGCTTTCTCTAACGCATCCGGCGTATGAGCATAATCGACCACCATCATAGCTTTGTCAGTGTCTTGAAAAACTTCCATGCGTCCAATTACTGCTTGTAATTGGGGGGCTTTTTCAAGTAAATCCGCCATTGAGTGGTTTGTCGCGAGTAATGTGGCTAATGCTAACAACAAGTTGGTGGCATTAAATGAACCAACCAAAGGCGCAGTAAACTTACCTTGTCCCCAACTCGAGTCAAACTCAATGGTCACACCTTGGGTACTGAACTGCACTCCTGTTGCCCACAGCTTTAGCCCTGCATGGTTGACAACCGCTTGTGGATCAATCGCTACCGCCACCGCATTCGGTATATCTTTAAGCCATGACGCCCCGACAGCATCATCTGCATTGATGATCGCAATGCCACTTTGGTGTTCAGTGAACAATGACTTTTTAGCGTCAGCATAATTTTGCATGTTGCCATGATAATCTAAGTGATCACGACTTAAATTGGTAAAGATGCTCGCTTTGAAATGAAGATCACGGATACGACCTTGAACCAATCCATGCGATGAAACCTCCATCGCAGCAAAGTCGGCCCCTTGCTCTACCAGTTGAGCTAAGGTTTGTTGAATTTCAATCGCGCTACCTGTGGTATTAGCAGCAGGTTTTAAATCAACCAACAAACCATTTCCGGTCGTCCCCATCACACCCGCTTTGTAGCCAACAAGGTTCGCCCATTGGGCTAATAATTGACTGATGGTGGTTTTACCATTTGTTCCCGTGACGGCATACAGTGCCAGCTTTTGATCGGGATGATCAAAGAAACGTCCAGCAATTGCGGAAAGCTTATGATTAAGATCCTGAAGGTAAACAATATACACGCCATCTTTAAGCGCTATATCGCCTTCATTAGCGATCCCATCAGCCTCTGCAATAATCGCGCTTGCACCCGCCTGTATCGCCGTATCAATAAATCGACGACCGTCAACAGTATGTCCATTCACCGCTGTAAATAAACTTCCTGCGGTGACTTCTCTACTGTCTAATGTTATCGCGTCAATCTGGCTTTCTGTAAGTTCAAGAGGCAACTTATCAATTGCAAGCCATGGTGATAACAGCACCCCTAATTTCATCACACTCTTCGACGATGCCATTATTTAGACTCCCTTATCCAGATCAACTTTATGTAACGTATCGGCATCTGGCGGCACATTTAAAATCTGTAAAGCACTGCCTAATACTTTAGATAGAATTGGCGCAGCAACAGCACCGCCATAGAAAACTTTACCTTTCGGCTCATTAACCATAACGACGATCGCTAAACGTGGTTTACTGATCGGTGCAACACCGACAGTATAGGAGAAATAATCATCACCATAACCACCAGCAATCGCTTTTTTCGCGGTACCCGTCTTCACACCTACACGGTAACCAGGAACAGCTGCACGCCAACCACCGCCACCACCTTTTTTATCGGTGACTGACTCAATCATTAACAAGACTTTTTTAACAATCGCTGGATCGAGCACTTGCTCACCCGGTACGACTCTTTCAGTCTTTAGTATTGATAGTGGTCGCTTAATGCCATACGCGCCCAACGTTGTGTAAGCATGCAGCAACTGAATCGGTGTTAACGATAAACCATAACCGTACGCTAACGTCGCACGTTCAATATCAGACCAACGGTAACGGTTAGGGAAGTGGCCTGTTGTTTCACCAATCAAGTTAATACCAGATGGCTCATCAAAACCGACTTTACGATACGTATCAAGGATGTAGTCAACAGGCATTGCGAGTGACAACTTGGTCACCCCGATGTTACTCGATTTTTGTAGAATGCGCTGTACCGTCGCTAACGGTTCAACACGTGAAACATCGGTTATAACCTTACTACCAACACGGAAATGCTTACTTTGAGGGATCGCAATTAAGGTATGTTCATTCGCAATACCGTGTTTCATCGCGGTATACACGACAAATGGCTTAACCGTAGAGCCCGGTTCAAAAGTATCGGTAATGACGCGGTTACGCATCTTATAGGGTTGACGATCATTGCGATTATTTGGGTTAAACGACGGCGCATTAACCATCGCCAAAATTTCCCCCGTACGCACATCAGATATAGCGATGCTAACTGACGTTGCAGGAATATCCATCACGCCTTCTTTTGCCGCTCGATACGCGACAGCCTGAATTCTCTGATCAATACTGAGCTGTAATGGCTTACCCGGTTGACGCTTTTGTTGAGATATATTTTCAACCACGCGGCCGTAACGGTCTTTACGTACGGTACGTCGACCCGGCTCACCCGTTAACCAACCATCGTAGGTTTTCTCCACACCATCAAGACCATGGCCATCAATACCGGTAAAACCTAATAAGTGTGCACTAACTTCACCTGAAGGGTAAAAACGACGAGATTCATCTTTTAAGCCAATACCGGGAAGTTTTAATTTATGGACGTAATTTGCCATTGCAGGACTAACTTGACGAGCAAGATAAATAAAGCGGCGATTTTTCTTTGTTTCTAATTCATGTAATAGCCAAGTGCGATCGAGATCCAGTACATCAGCTAATGCATGCCATCGCTCTACATCACTTAAGCCACCATGCTTAAATATTTCTGCAGGGTTTGCGAATACAGCTTGAACAGGCACACTAACAGCCAGCTGTTCACCGTTACGATCAGAGATAATACCGCGCGCAGAAGGCATCAACTTAGTACGTAAAGAACGCGCATCACCTTCTTGAATAAGGCGACCCGGTTCCAGTACCTGAATATAAGCGGCACGAGCAATTAAGCCGAAAAATCCTAACAGGATAAAAATACAAACAACAGTAAAGCGCCATTTAATAAATGGTTTCGCTTTCTTGGTTACGCTATTTTTCGACGTCGAACGATTGAATAATTTCATGTTTATTGGATAACAATTTCACTATCAGCGGATGGTCGTTGCATTTTGAGTTCAGTCTCAGCTAATCGTTCAATACGACTGTGCTCTGCAAGCGAATTTTCTTCGAGGATCTGATTTCGCCATTCCACATCATATCCTTCACGTTCAGTTAACAATTGTTCTTGTTTCACAATTTGCTGGCGTGTGTCATGGGTGATATACACCACTGACAATGCTGATGCGAGAATAATAAAAGAAAGAATGAGAGGAACAAGCCCGACAGTGACGAGATCACGTCCAATCAGGCGAGCCAGATTCAATGATGATTCTGTTGGTTGCTTCATAGACGCTCAGCCAACCTTAGTACAGAGCTACGCGCTCGTGTGTTATACCCTAATTCATCTTGAGAAGGTTTGATGGCTTTGCCTACCGTTTTAAGTGCAGCGCTACCTAAAGCTTTAATTTGTTCTTCAGTAAGCGGTAAACCTGCTGGAACTTCAGGTCCTTTGCTCTGTTTACGAATAAAGCGTTTTACCATACGATCTTCCAATGAGTGGAAACTGATCACTGATAAACGACCTTCAGGAGCTAAAATATTCACCGCACCGTTTAGCGCTGTTTCAATTTCATCTAACTCACTGTTAATGTAAATACGAATCGCTTGAAAACTACGTGTTGCTGGGTGTTTGTGCTTATCTTTAAACGGCGATACCGCCGCAATTAAGCTCGCTAATTCACGGGTACGTGTTAGTGGCTCTTTTTCTGGGTTTTCACGGTGCTCAACAATACCGCGAGCAATACGCTTGGCAAAGCGCTCTTCACCAAACTCTTTTAGTACCCATGCAATATCATCCGCTTCCGCTTCAGCCAACCATTCAGCAGCTGATTGACCCGATGTCGGATCCATACGCATATCAAGCGGGCCATCTCGCATAAAGCTAAAGCCGCGCTCTGCATCATCTAATTGCGGTGATGACACACCTAAATCCAGTAACACACCATCAACACGACCAATTAAATCACGCTCTTCCATGTATTTTTCCATGCCAGAGAATGGGCCATGGATAATTTCGAAGCGAGGATCATCAATCTTCTGAGCTTCAGCAATCGCTTGAGGATCTCGGTCAATGCTGTATAGACGACCATTCTCACCTAAATGAGAAAGAATAAGGCGACTGTGTCCCCCACGGCCAAAGGTACCATCGATATAAATACCGTCGGGTTTAATTGCTAATCCGTCTACAGATTCATTCAGTAAAACGGAAACGTGCTCAAATTGTTCAGACATAAATATAAGTTCAGCTAAAGTGAAAGCTCACTAAGGCGCGATGACTGTGCTATCGCATCCTCAGCCTGAAGGTTGATATCGTGTTCAATTTGCTGTTGCCACAAAGATTCAGACCAAATTTCAAATTTATTGAATTGGCCTACAAGCATGATCTTATCTTGTAAGTGCGCGTATTGTCGTAAGGTAGCAGGAAGTAGAATTCGCCCCTGCCCATCCATATCACATTCACTAGCGTGGCCGAGTAACAAACGTTGAATTCGACGCTCCGCAGGATGAAGGCTTGATAATGTCGCTAACTTCGCTTCAATGTGTACCCATTCATTCATGGGATAGAGCAACAAGCAAGAAAACTGGTGATCAATAGTGCATACGAATAAGCCGTCACAATGATTTGTTACCTCAGCACGATAACGCTTAGGAATCGCAATGCGTCCTTTGTTATCGAGCGATATAACCGTTGCGCCTCTTAACATTCACATGCCCATTCAATGATACTAAAAATCAGCCGTAGTAACCGACTTTAGCAGAATTAAAAACAAAGAGAATGCGACTGCACCACTTTTCCCCACAAATTCCCACCATAAAGTGTACGTATGAGACAAAAACGATGTCAAGCGTCTGACAGTAATTCAAACAGAGTTCTAACACACTCTGTAGTCATCAAGCGAAAGTTATGTTTATGCGGGAATAAGACGAAAAAAAGGTGGTGTTTGTTATCCAAACACCACCTTCTCTAAATGTAGGGAGTCGGTCGATAAGCCGGGTTTTGTTCCGCTTGCGCGGCGGCAATCATTCGTCTAGGTCTGCAATCGCTCACAGACTCAAGCAACCTACCCGTCCCCAACGCGGGCCGCGCCATTAGGGACCTATTTGGTCTTGCTCCGGGTGGAGTTTACCCTGCCACAAACTATTACTAGCTGCGCGGTGCGCTCTTACCGCACCCTTTCACCCTTACCTGTGCACTATTGCAAGCAATAGGCCATCGGCGGTTTGCTCTCTGCTGCACTTGTCGTGGGCTTGCGCCCCCCAGACGTTATCTGGCACCCTGCCCTGTGGAGCCCGGACTTTCCTCCCCTTCATCAGTCTCCCAAAGGACATCAATGAAGCAGCGATTACCTGACCAACTCCGGCACGGATTGTATAAGACAACGATCACAGTTGCTAGCGAAAAACGAAACAAAATTACAGCCTGACTAAAAAAACAGCAAAAAAAGCTAATTCCCACCAAATCTAGTCATACAGCCCACAAAAAATTAGCAGCCGTTAATTTTATTTTTAGCCTAGGTTTTCTAACCCCCACTTATACAGCGCATTCTTTTTCGCACCGTGAATTTCCGCTGTTAGTGCAGCCGCTTTTTTCAATGGTAATTCTTTGACTAACAAGCCCAGTGTACGTAATGATTCTGCTGATAGTTCTTCTTTTTGCGCGCGATGACCGGCGACTAAAACCACCATCTCACCACGAACACGATTACTGTCTTCAGCAAGCCACTCAATTAACTCTCCTAATGGCGCACCATGGATTGTTTCATAAGTTTTTGTTAACTCACGCGCTAATACTACTTGGCGTTCAGCACCAAGCACGGCTAACATATCACTCAGGGAATCATTAATACGATGTGGCGATTCGTAAAAAATTAACGTACGCTCATCGTTTGCTAACGCTTGAAAACAGTCACGGCGACCTTTACTTTTGGGTGGCAAAAAGCCCTCAAAGCTAAATCGGTCAGACGGTAAGCCTGCACCACTCAAGGCAGTGATCACTGCACATGGGCCTGGTAATGGCACAACTTTTACCCCCGCTTGACGACAGCGATTAACAAGATGATACCCTGGATCACTGATCAGCGGCGTACCAGCATCTGATACCAACGCAATACTGGTACCTGACTGAAGCTTTTCAATCAAGAAGTCAGCTTTTTGCTGCTCGTTATGATCATGAAGCGCAAAGGTGCGGGTTGAGATAGAGAAATGGGATAACAAGCGTGATGTATGGCGAGTATCTTCAGCAGCAATCAAATCTACATTTGCTAACACGTCTAATGCTCGTTGTGTTATATCAGCCAAATTACCGATGGGTGTAGGTACGATGTATAACGTAGCAACATCAACCATGCTTGAATTGGTTTCACTCATTTGTCTTAGATCTCATCTGCAATTAATATCAAGAGTAATTTGTCACAGTTGAATGAATTCAATGCCCAATTTTACCCATAAGCGTAAAAGTGTATCACGACTAATGGCGCCTGTAGCCCTTGCTGTTATTTTAGCAGGCTGTAGCACGCCAAACCTGTACAATCAGCAGGCTCCATTAACGGATATCACTGCGGCAGCCGCTCAAAGCTCAGCCGCCTACCTCAGTAAAGCTCAAGCCAGTAAGGGTGCTGAGCGTATTAACTGGGAAATATTAGCCCTTAAAGCAATGATAGAAGAAGGTAAATGGCAGCAAGCTGACCAACAAGTTACCAAACTATCACAACAATCTATGAGCCCTTTGCAAATTGCTGAATGGCAACTTGCTCGTGCAGCGATCCGCTATCATCAAGGGCAATATCAAGAAGCACTTAATAGTCTAAATTTCCAACCGTCTTGGCAGTTAACGAAAAGTCAGTATCAACGTTATTACACTTTCCGTGCTGAATTATTAGATCAACTTAACCATAAATTTCAAGCCGCGCGTGAACGCAGTAAACTTGATTTTTACTTAAATCGGGATCAAAAAGCAGCCAACTGGAATAACCTGTGGAATGATTTATCTGGCTACTCCAACGCACAGCTGAGTAACGCCAAAATTGGTAGTGATGAAGGCGTATTAAAAGGTTGGGTTGAGCTTGCCATGTTAAAAAATAGCGCTAGCCGTCAACCAGGCAAATTAAAAAGCGCAGTTGAGCAATGGTTAAGCCAACATCCGTACCATCCAGCTAATCAATACTTACCCAAAGAACTTGAAGCGGTAATGAACCTTAAAGCCATTAAGCTAGATCGTGTCGCTTTGCTTTTACCATTATCTGGTCGCTTTGCCGCACAAGGTAAAAATGTACGTGATGGCTTTATAGATGCAATGATGGATGATGCTAACAGAAGCGCTGATACCAATCTTAATATCTATGATACAGAAGCAGAACCAATGGCTTCTATCGTGGCAAAATTACAGCAAAATGGCACTCAATTTGTTGTCGGTCCACTGCGTAAGAATAAGATTTCAGAGTTTCAACAAGATAACACCACTCATATCAATACGTTGGCGTTAAATATGCCACCTGAAATTACCAGCAACCACCCTAATGCGTGTTATTTTGCTCTTTCGCCAGAGCAAAGTGCCGAGCAAGCTGCAGAGCATATTTTCAATGAAGGTCATCGTGATCCTGTCGTACTTGTACCATCAAACAGTTATGGTCAGCGAGTAAGTTCTGCTTTTAATCAAGAGTGGACAAGCTTAAATAGTCAACCAGCACAAGTGGCTACATTTGGTGCAAGCGATGAGATACCACAGCAAATCCGTCAGGTATTTGGGCGTGCACCAGGTAGTAAGACAGATGCGATATATATCGTTGCTAGCAAAAATGAATTGATGACTATAAAGCCATTTATTGAAGCATCATTACCACCAAGTGGTAACCCACCACAAATTTATGTTAGCTCTCGAAGTAATCCAGATCGCAAAGGATACTCTCCAGAAATACAAGGCGTAGAAATCGGTGATATTCCACTTCTAATCAATCCACCGGCAAGTTATATGGAGCGTTTCAACCAATTGTGGCCAAATGAAGGTAATACCAGTGTTCGCCTTCATGCTTTTGGTATGGATGCTTACCTTTTAAGTAACGAATTACCACAATTACGTGCGATGAGTGATTACACAACACAAGGTGTTACAGGCAAATTAAGTGCCGATAGCCAATGTGTGATCCATCGTCACATTGACTGGGGTAAATTCACTGCAGACGGTATTCAACCTGAATAAACGACAACAAGGTCAAACTTATGAACGGATGGCGGAACAGTTTCTGTCTCGCCACCGTCTTAAGCTTATCGAACGAAATTTTAGCTGTCGCGGTGGTGAAATTGATTTAATCATGCGACATGGTAAATGTTTTGTCTTTATTGAAGTAAAATACCGGACACATCGCCATTTCGGTTCGGCTTCAGAAGCGGTGAATTGGCATAAACAACAAAAAATAAAACGCACCGCCCTTTTTTGGTTACAGAAAAATGGCTTTTCAATCGATCAAACCGAATGTCGGTTTGATGTCGTGACAATTGAAGGTCAAGAACACCATATTGAGTGGCATACCAACATCTTAGTTGAAGGTTAATCATGCTAGATAGCATTCGCGAAAGTTTTACCGAAAGTATTCAAACTCAAATTGCAGCAGCAGAAGCACTTCCAGATTCCATCTCAAAAGCTGCCCAAGTCATGGTTCAGAGCCTATTAAACGGCAATAAGATTTTATGTTGCGGTAATGGTGGCTCAGCAGCTAATTCACAACACTTTGCTTCATGTCTTATTAATCGCTTTGAAACTGAGCGCCCAAGCCTTCCCGCTTTAGCATTAACGGCTGACACAACAATTTTGACAGCAATTGCTAATGATTATCACCACGACGAAGTGTTTTCAAAACAAGTGCGCGCACTCGGTCAAGCCGGTGATATTCTGTTTGTATTATCAACCAGCGGTAATAGCAAGAACATTATCAAAGCAATGGAAGCTGCACTTACACGTGATATGACTATCATCGCCTTAACAGGTAAAGATGGCGGCGAAATGGCAGGGTTACTTGGTATACAAGATGTTGAAATTCGTATCCCATCTCAACGTACCGCACGTATTCAAGAAGTCCACTTACTAACAGTACATTGCTTGTGCGATCTTATTGACCAAGTACTCTTCCCGCACCACGAAGGATAATCAATGAACTGGGTATGCCGCCTATTGCTAATTTTTAGCCTTGTCTTGCAAGGATGTTCGAGTTTTTCCACGCAAGATCCACGAGATATAGAACAACATTGGCAAGATCAAAAAGTAGAAATGGATATTTCGGGTCTGGCAAATAGCCGCCAATTTACCCGCTCAATCAGTGCCAACAGTATCTCGCTTAACGGTAAAGTACTACTGATTGGTCAAGCCACTTCTGCCGCTGCAAAAGCACAATTTGCTCAGCAAGTTAAGCATATTGCTAATGTAAAAGATCTGTATAACCAACTTGAAGTGAGACCTTTACTTAGCGTAGGTGACATTAGTTATGATGCCTGGCTAACCACCAAGGTAAAATCTCAACTCATCGCGAGCAAGCAGTTAACAGGAGCGGTGATCCAAGTGATCAGCGAAGGGGGGCGAGTCTACCTTTTAGGCTATGTGACGCCACGCCAAAAAGAAATTGCGATCAATATTGCACGGAATATCAATGGCGTTAAAAAAGTTGTGACATTATTCGAACCGAGTCAAAATCGCTAATCACCCTTTATCGATATAAAAAAACGCAGCCTATTGGCTGCGTTTTTTTATTAAAGAGAAACTATCTATTTCACAACACGTAAGCTTGGACGACCGCGAGGACGTGGCGGCTCATCGTCAGGATCATCACCGGCAGTTTCAGTTTCACTAACCACGGCAAATGGAGAGCTAGGCTCTGATGCTTCATCAATCATATCTTCGATATCATCAACATCATCAAAGACTGGCATATCTGATTCATAGCTAGGCTCTGGCTCAAACATTGTTCCTGCTCCGTTTTCACGCGCATAAACAGCAAGCACAGCGTACATAGGTACAATAACAGAATGTGGACGACCACTAAAACGCGCATTAAAGCTAACCGCTTCATTACCCAGTTCTAAATTCCCCACAGCACGAGGAGCAACGTTTAGGATGATTTGACCATCACTAACAAACTCCATTGGTACTTGTACACCTGGTAATGTTGCATCAACAACCAAGTGTGGTGTGAGATCGTTGTCCACTAACCAATCATAAAATGCCCGCAACAAATAAGGACGACGCGGTGTCATTTTTTCCATATCCATATTACTGGCCAGCTAAACGCATTTCACGTTCAGCTTCAGTCAATGAAGCTAGGAAAGAGTCACGTTCAAATACACGTGTCATGTAAGTTTTCACTTCTTTTGCGCCAGCACCACTTAGTTCAATACCCATTTCAGGTAGACGCCATAGTAGTGGAGCAAGGTAACAGTCAACCAAGCTGAACTCATCACTCATGAAGAATGGGAATTCTGCAAATACTGGTGCTAATGCAAGTAACTCTTCACGTAATTGCTTACGTGCTTTGTCAGCTTCATCGGCAGTGCCAGTATTAATCTTCTCTGCAAGTGAGTACCAGTTACGCTCAACACGGTACATCATTAGACGGCTGTTACCACGAGCAACAGGGTAAACCGGCATTAGAGGTGGGTGAGGAAAACGCTCATCCAAGTACTCCATAATGATGTTCGCTTGGTATAGTGCTAATTCACGATCAACCAATGTAGGAACTGACTGGTATGGATTCAGCTCTAACAGATCTTCAGGTAGATTCAATGGATCAACCAGCTCGATTTCAACACTAACACCTTTCTCGGCTAGTACGATACGCACCTGATGGCTGTAGATGTCTGAAGCATCAGAATACAGAGTCATCACAGAGCGTTTATTGGCAGCAACAGCCATCAACCCCTCCAGTATATTTAATACACAAAAAGCAATGGAGGCTTAAGCCCCCATTGCGAGATTCTTAACCCACTAGATTACCTTATCAGTGGACATCACGCCAATATTCTTTCTTCAACAATACAGTTAAAACAAAGAATACCGCAATAAAGCCCATCACCCACAAGCCCATTTGCTGTCGTTCCAGCTTCATTGGCTCAGCAGAGTAATCAAGGAAGTTAACTAAATCACGCACCATATCGTCATATTCTTCGGCGCTCAGCTCTCCGGTACCATCAGATTCGATCCCGATAAACTCTTGCACTTTCTCACCGTCAATCATTTTGGTCTCAAATGCTTTATGTGGTGCACCTTGTAACTCTTCGAGAGCATGCGGCATACCGACACTTGGGAACACTAAATTATTAACACCAAATGGACGACTAGGATCGGCATAGAAGGATCGTAAGTAAGTATAGATCCAATCAGTACCTCGAACACGCGCAACCAAAGTTAAGTCAGGAGCAGGGGCGCCAAATGAGGCTGCCGCATACTCTGTTGAAATCGCATTTGTCATCAAATCACCAATTTTAGCATTTTGATCAAAAATCAAATTCTCTTTCATTAACGTTGGTGGAATACCAAGATCTTCTGCCACTCGCTCGTAGCGTTGGTATTGGGTTGAATGACATCCAGAACAATAATTCATAAATGTCTTTGCGCCACGTTGAAGTGATGCTTTGTCTGTTAAGTCATTATTCGCCGCATCTAAAGGTACATTGCTACCTGCCGCAAAAGCAAAAGTAGGAAGCATTGCCAGCAGCGTTACAATCAATTTTCTCATTTGAATGTCACCCTCTCTGGCAGCGGTTTCGTTGCCTCATTTTTACTGTAAAAGAACAATAAAATGAAGAACATAAAGTAAGCAAAGCTAAATATCTGTGCAAGCAATGTATAGGTAGGAGTTGCCGGTAACGTACCTAAAACACCTAGTGCAATAAAGCTAACTGTGAACTGACAAATATTAATAAAGTGCACTTTGCTACGATAACGGAAAGAGCGAACTTTACAGCGATCGAACCACGGTAACAGGAATAAAAAGACAATCGATGCTCCCATTGCCGCCACACCTAATAACTTATCGGGTACCGCACGCAAAATCGCATAGAACGGCGTGAAATACCAAACTGGCGCAATGTGCTCAGGTGTTTTTAGTGGATTTGCAGCTTCAAAGTTTGGCGGCTCAAGGAAGTACCCTCCCATTTCTGGGTTAAAAAAGATCACATAGCTAAAGAAAAAGGCGAAAACAGCAACACCAATCAGATCTTTAACTGTTCCATAAGGATGAAATGGGATTGAATCAATGATGTCATACTTGTTGCTGTAGTATTCATGAAAACGAAATTGTGTTTTATACCCTTCACCTTTAGAGCCCTTCGGCAGTTTTGTCTCAATACCATCAGGGTTATTTGAACCCACTTCATGAAGTGCTAATACGTGTAACACAATGAGCAACAACAATACGATTGGCAGCGCAATAACATGTAATGCAAAGAAACGGTTTAGCGTTGCCCCTGAGACAACATAATCCCCTCGGATCCAAAGAGTTAGATCGTCACCGATTACAGGTATTGCACCAAATAGCGAAATAATGACCTGTGCGCCCCAGAATGACATTTGTCCCCATGGCAACAAATATCCCATGAACGCTTCAGCCATAAGAATGAGAAAAATCAACATACCGAATAACCACAGTAGCTCACGAGGCTTTTGGTAAGATCCGTAGATCAAGCCGCGGAACATATGCAGATAAATCACGACAAAAAATGCGGAAGCACCTGTCGAGTGCATATAACGTAGCAGCCAACCATACTCTACATCTCGCATGATATATTCAATGGAAGCAAATGCCCCTTCACCTGATGGTACATAGTTCATGGTTAACCAGATCCCTGTTACGATCTGATTAACAAGCACCAACATGGCAAGAGAACCAAAGATGTACCAAAAGTTGAAATTTTTCGGCATCGGATATTCAGATAAATGCTTTCTATAAGCATTCGTGACGGGCAAACGTTTTTCAATCCAGCCTAGTAGCGCATTCATTATACGGCCTCCCCATCAACACCAACGATAATCGTGTTGTCATCTAAGAATTGATATGGAGGTATCACCAGATTCAATGGTGCAGGCACGCCTGCAAACACACGACCGGCCATATCAAAGGTAGAGCCGTGACATGGACAGAAGAACCCTGACGATATGCCACTTACTTGTTCATTAAAGCTATCGGGTAAATAAGTTGGAGAACAGCCAAGATGAGTACAAATACCCAAGGCTAAAAAGATTTCAGGCTTCACTGAACGGAATTCATTTTGTGCATAAGATGGCTGCTGAGGTTCTTCTGATGAAGGATCCCGCAATTCGCCATCATGGGTACTTAACTCTTGTAAAACAGCCTTGCTGCGACGAACAACCCACACAGGTTTTCCTCGCCATTCAACGCGAACCATTTGTCCATCTTCTAACTTACTGATATCAACTTCGACAGGAGCACCGGCGGCTTTTGCTTTCGCACTCGGATTCCATGATTTGATAAAAGGAACGGCAACAGCTGCAGCTCCTAACCCACCAACAACCGAGGTTGTTACGGTCAGAAAGCGACGTCGTCCTTTGCTTACTGGCACATTGCTCATCCAATATTCTCCCTTACTCCCGCCTTGGATTATTATGTCCTTATGCGTCCTTGGAGCCACGGCTAACTTCCAACGAAAAGGTAACAGTAAAATTACACATTCAAACTGTTTCCAACATAAAAAGGATATGTAACAGACGATATTTTGACAAGTTAAAGCGACTCTTTTGCACTAAATCTGAGCAAAGCGTTCTTTTTACCTTCCAACGATAACATCGTTACTTAAACTTAATTTTTGGCCGTGTTGAGAGCGGTAAAAATGGAGAAAATAAGGCAGGAAGCTGATTGTTTAGCTATTAATAAATAAAAAAAAGCCCAACCCGAGGGTTGAGCTTTCTGTACACAGTAACCAGATAAAATCTGGAAGCGAAAATTAACGCTTAGAGAACTGTGGACGACGACGTGCTTTACGTAGACCAACTTTCTTACGCTCAACGCAACGAGCGTCGCGAGTAACGTAGCCAGCTGCACGTAGAGCAGGACGTAGAGTTTCATCGTACTCCATAAGAGCGCGAGTGATACCGTGACGGATTGCACCAGATTGACCAGTGATACCACCACCTTTAACAGTGATGTATAGGTCTAGGTTCTCTGTCATTTCAACAAGCTCTAGAGGTTGACGAACAACCATACGCGCTGTTGGGCGACCGAAGTACTCTTCGATGCTACGCTTGTTGATAACGATGTTGCCAGTACCCGGTTTGATGAAAACGCGAGCTGCTGAGCTTTTACGGCGACCAGTGCCGTAGTATTGATTCTCTGCCATTGTCATAATTCCCAATTAGATGTCTAGTACTTTAGGCTGTTGTGCAGCATGGTTGTGCTCAGTACCTGCGTAAACTTTTAGCTTACGGTACATAGCACGGCCTAGAGGACCTTTAGGAAGCATGCCTTTAACAGCAGTTTCAATAACCATTTCTGGTTTCTTGTCGATTAGCTTATCAAAGCTGATTGACTTAAGGCCGCCGATGTAGCCAGTGTGGTGGTGGTACATTTTATCTGTACGCTTGTTACCAGTTACTGCTACTTTCTCAGCATTGATAACTACAATGTAGTCACCAGTGTCAACGTGTGGAGTGTACTCCGGCTTGTGCTTACCACGTAGACGAGAAGCGATTTCAGTTGCAAGACGACCTAGAGTTTTACCTTCAGCGTCAACAACATACCAGTCACGTTTTACAGTTTCTGGTTTAGCAACGAAAGTTTTCATGCTAATTAATACCCAATAATTTAAATAGTTTCACTTACTAGAACCATCAAATGATGGTCCCTCTGTATAAGAGCCCAGTCATCACCCCTTCGAGTGGTTGGCACTCCAGGCTTTCGCCTTCACAGGTACGGTGGGTCGCAAGATTATAGGGAAGGGTGAGGAAAAAATCACCTCTTTTCCTAAAAAAAATGTCTTTTTTTCTTATTAACGACAATTTAAGGCAAAAGCAGTCGATAAATCCTGATTATCGTTAAATACGATAACCGTTAACAACGCGATTTCTATGCTAGATGCGGCTTTGCTAAGTATTCATGGCTTTGCATTTCGATTAAACGTGAGCAACATCGCTTAAATTCAAAGGTTAATCGTCCTTGTTGATAAAGTTGCTCAAGAGGTACTGCCGCAGAAATAATCAAAGTGACATTACGCTCATAAAACTCATCAACCATGGCAATAAAGCGCCGTGCAGCATCGTCTTCCTGCTCTGTAATTTGCGGTACTTCAGATAAAATAACCGTATGATAGATTTGTGCTATTTCCATGTAATCATTTTGACTACGTGACGTTTGGCATAATTGATTAAAACTGAACTGCACGACACCATCCGCCTCTCGCTGTACCATCAATTGCCGCGCATTAATTGTGATCATTGTTTGCTGATTACGAGGCTCTGAGGTTAACTGTTCGAAATAACGTTTTAAATTCTCTGTTGCACATTCATCTAATGGGTAATGATAAATCTCAGCTTGTTCTAACGTTCGCAAGCGATAATCAATCCCAGCATCAACATTCACTATCTCACAATGCTGTTCTATCAATGCGATAGCTGGTAAAAATCTCGCACGTTGCAAACCATTTCGATATAACTCTGATGGTGGAATATTCGATGTTGCGACTAAACTAATTCCTCGCTTAAATAACGCTTCAAGCAAGGTACCTAAAATCATTGCATCGGTAATATCAGAAACAAAAAACTCATCAAAACAAATAATATCTGTTTCTTGTTTAAATTTATCAGCAACGTGTTCCAGTGGATTTTCAACACCATCTAATGTTTTTAATTCTTGATGCACGCGATGCATAAAGCGATGAAAGTGCATCCGCGTTTTACGTTCCAATGGTAAACAGTCATAAAAAGTATCAACAAGATAAGTTTTCCCTCGTCCTACCCCGCCCCAAAAATATAATCCTTTCACTGGCACAATATCTGCTTGAGTTGAATTAGATTTAAAATAACGTTGGATGAAAGACAGTTTAGGCTCAGGTTTAGGCGCTATTATACGATGATATAAATTATCAAGATGGGAAACGGCATTGGCTTGTGCTGGATCTGCAAAAAAATCCGTTTTCTGTAAATCTTGTTGATATTTTTCTAGTGGCGTCATTCTAACCTTACCTGTTACATCCGTGAGTTATCTCTAATTATGAGAGGCAGAGCCACTTCATGACTCTTACATCATATTTATTGAGTATCATGTCGCTTAACCTCACGGTATAGTAACGTGACAGCCATCGTTGATAAACATTGATACACGAATATTCGTATAAGTCACAAGGAGTTTATTCATGACCATGACTTGGGCCATTATTATATTTTTAGCAGGGATCTTAGTTGGTGCTCTTGCCGTTCGTCTAACAAACAAAAGTGTAAAACAGCAAAAAACACTCAAAAAAGAGCTTGATAAGTCAAAGTACGAGCTCGAACAGTTCCGCCAAGAACTCGTTGATCATTTTGCTCGCAGTGCTGATTTACTCGACAATGTTGCTAAAGATTACAGCAAACTTTATGAGCATATGGCGAAGACTTCTACCGAGTTAATGCCAAACCTTCCAGCACAAGATAATCCTTTTGCAAAACGCATCACGAGTTTAGAAACGGTGAAAGACGGGCCAAAAGAAGATGAGAGTGTTGAGCAAGCACCGCGCGATTATGCCAATGGCGCGACGGGATTATTTAACGGTGAAAACACCGCAGTAACAGAAGAAGAAAAAGCTCAACTACATGCCGAGCCAAAAGCGAGTTAACTGTCACATTTATTCACTTTCACTTGTTGTTTATTCGTAATAAGAGTGAGTGAAAGTGAACTTTGACTTCTTTTTATAGGTCTTAATTTTACTTGTAAATTGGAGCTCAATAATGATTAAAAAGCCTTTTCTTGTTCTTACTGCGTTAGCATTAGGTATCAGTTCTGCTCTTACCCCAGTAACTGCAACTGCAGCATTACCTACCTCTGTTAATAACCAACCTATACCAAGCCTTGCACCAATGTTGGAGCAAGTCACCCCCGCGGTTGTGAGTATTGCTGTTGAAGGTAAGCATGTTTCTAAGCAGCGTTTACCTGAATCTTTCCGTTATTTTTTTGGTCCAGACTTTCCTTCAGAGCAAGTCCAAGAGCGTCCATTTAGAGGTTTAGGCTCTGGGGTTATTGTTGATGCAAAGAAAGGCTATATCGTCACTAACCATCATGTTATTGATGGCGCAGATGAAATCAGTGTCCAACTTTCTGATGGACGCGAAATCGATGCCAAACTTATTGGTAGTGATGGCATGTCCGATATTGCATTACTACAGATAGACAAACCTGAAAACTTAACGGAAGTAAAACTGGCGAACTCCGATAAGTTACGTGTCGGTGATTTTGCTATCGCAATTGGTAACCCATTTGGTTTAGGTCAAACGGTAACATCAGGAATTGTCTCGGCACTGGGCCGTAGTGGCTTAAATGTCGAAAACTTTGAAAACTTTATTCAAACCGATGCTGCTATCAACAGTGGTAACTCAGGCGGTGCATTAGTTAATCTCAATGGTGAGTTAATTGGTATTAACACCGCAATTTTAGGCCCTAACGGTGGTAATGTCGGTATTGGCTTTGCTATTCCCTCCAATATGGTGAAAAGCTTAACTGATCAACTCTTAGAATTTGGTCAAGTAAAACGCGGGATTTTGGGGATTCAAGGTGGAGAATTAACCGCAGAGCTTGCTAAAACCTTCGGGTATTCAACGAACCACGGTGCATTTGTTAACCAAGTCATGCCTGACTCTTCTGCTGAAAAAGCAGGGCTGAAAGCGGGGGATATCATTACCGAAGTGAACGGCAACCCAATCCGTACCTTTGGTGAGTTACGAGCGAAAATAGCGACAATGGGCGCAGGCAAGGCACTCACTTTAGGTATTATTCGCGACGGTAAAAAGCAAACCGTTAATGTGACCTTAAAAGCGGCGAGTGAAAACAAAGTGAAGGCTGATAATCTCCACCCTAGCCTAGCCGGTGCTGAATTTACCAATACGGTTGCTGGCGATAAAGTCAAAGGGGTTAAGGTATCAAAGCTTGATGAGCGATCTATCGCTGCACGTTATGGGCTAAAAAAAGGTGACATTATTATTGGCCTTAACCGTAATAAGATAAATAACCTCGGTGAACTTCGTAAAGCACTTGAAGCAAAACCTGATGTGCTTGCGATGGAAGTCAAGCGTGGAAACAACGTCCTGTACCTGATCATTAGGTAATAATACGTTTATCATTAACCTTCAAATAAAGTCAGGGTGAAACCGCGCTCTGACTTTATTATTGGTCTCTCTAAGTATGAATGGTATTCTTCTTGCCACTCACTCTCTTTATTACTTTAAGGACTCTTGATGTTGGCTTTTCTTGGTCGTTCTATTTTGCTCGGCCTTATCACAGCATGTGTTGTACTTGTTGCTGTACCAAGTTTGCGCCCATCATCACCGGTGTCTTTACCCCAATTAGACGATGCGCCCGCCCCTTTATCATTTAACTACGCCGTTAAACGCGCTTCGCCTGCGGTGGTGAATATTTATAACCGTCGCTATGAAAATAATGAATCACGACCAGAGCCAGAGTTAATCACCCAAGGATTAGGTTCGGGGGTGATCATGAGTGATAAAGGCTATATCGTGACGAACTATCACGTTGTCGCCAATGCGGATCAAGTCATTGTCGCACTGCAAGATGGCCGCATTTTAAACGCACAACTGATCGGCTTAGATCAATTAACCGATCTCGCGGTTTTGAAAATTAATGCTGATAATTTACCCGTGATCCCAGTTAATCCAGACTACAAAGCGACAGTCGGTGATGTCGTTCTTGCCATAGGTAATCCCTATAATCTAGGTCAAACAACAACCTTTGGTATTATTTCAGCAACAGGGCGTTCAGGCATGAGCTTTTATGGCCCACAAGATTTTCTCCAAACAGATGCCGCGATTAACCGTGGTAACTCAGGTGGGGCATTAGTCAATACCCGTGGAGAGCTCGTTGGTATTAATACCGCTTCTTTCCAACAAGCAACGAATATTGAAACCTACGGTATTTCATTTGCTATCCCTTACCAACTAACCATCAAAATTATGAATAAGCTGATCGCTGATGGGCGTGTTATCCGTGGTTGGATTGGTATTCAAGGGCGTGAGATTAACCCTGTTATGGCAAGACTGTATGATGCCAATCAGGTAAATGGCATTATCGTAGAAGGTATGGATCCTAACGGCCCGGCGTCAAAAGCTGGCTTTCAAAAAAATGATATCGTGGTCGAGATTGCAGGTAAACAAGTCACGAATGTACAAAGTGTTAGAGATATTGTTACTGATATCCGCCCAGGTACGCATGTGAATGTAAAAATTCTACGTGATGGTAAACCCATGATCATTCCTGTAACGGTGGCTAATCGCCCGGCCTCTGAGAATAAACCGATGCGATAATTACACATAACAAATATAAAAAAACGCCTCACATGTGAGGCGTTTTTTTGTTTAGACATTTCTTATTTAAAAATAAGACATCTTAGATACGTTCGATGTTCATACCTAATGCACTAAACTTCTGCTCGATAAACTCGTAACCACGGTCGATATGGTAAATACGATCAACAATCGTCTCACCTTTCGCAATGCTACCTGCAATCACAAGGCTTGCTGATGCACGTAAATCTGTTGCCATCACTTGAGCACCACTTAAACCTGCAGTATCACCACAAATAACAGTGTTACCTTCAATCTCAGCGTGAGCGCCCATACGAATTAACTCAGGAATATGCATGAAACGGTTTTCAAAAATCGTTTCAGTAATAATACCTGTGCCTTTGGCAATGAGGTTCAGTAGTGAGAATTGCGCTTGCATGTCTGTTGGGAAACCTGGATGTGGCGCGGTACGGATATTGACCGCTTTAAGCTCACGTCCTGTCATGTCAAGGCTGATCCAGTCTTCACCCGTTTCAACCAAAGCGCCTGCTTCTTCAAGCTTTGCTAATACCGCTTCCATTAATTCAGGCTTGGTATTACGACACATAATCTTGCCACCAGAAACAGCAGCAGCAACAAGGAAAGTTCCCGTTTCAATACGGTCAGCAACCACTTCGTGGTAACCACCACCAAGACGCTCAACGCCTTCAATGGTAATGGTTGCAGTACCTGCACCTGAAATTTTTGCGCCAAGTGCATTTAAAAATGCAGCTGTATCTTCAATTTCAGGCTCACGTGCTGCATTTTCAATAACCGTTGTGCCTTCAGCCAATGTTGCTGCTGACATAATCGTTACTGTTGCACCAACACTGACTTTATCCATCACGATATGTGCGCCCTTCAGGCGACCATCAACACTCGCTTTCACGTAGCCTTCATCAAGCGTGATTGTTGCGCCTAATTGCTCTAAACCTACAATATGAAGATCAACAGGGCGCGCGCCTATCGCACAACCGCCAGGTAGTGAAACCTGACCTTGACCAAAACGAGCAACCAATGGGCCAAGTGCCCAGATAGAAGCACGCATCGTTTTCACTAAATCGTAAGGAGCACAAAACTCATTCACATCACTTGCATCGATATGAACTGAGCCATTACGTGATACTTTTACGCCTAAACGAGAAAGTAGTTCCATTGTCGTATCGATATCACGTAATTTTGGAACATTTGCAATTTCTACAGGCTCTTCAGCAAGCAAAGCGGCGAATAAAATCGGCAATGCTGCATTCTTAGCGCCAGAAATTGACACTTCACCGCTTAGTGGACCACCGCCCTGAATACGAAACTTCTGCATTGTTTACCTCGTTATAACGACATTAGCTTTTTATCACGCATCCATTCTTCAGGTGTATACGTTTTGATACTTAATGCGTGAATGTCGTTTGCTGCAATTCGATCCATTAACGGACCATAAATAGTTTGTTGTTTTTTCACTCGGCTCATGCCGTCAAAAATCGTACTCACTGCAATAACTTCGTAGTGACTACCTTCACCTTTAACAATCACTTCATCAAGATCTAAGGCGTTTTCTAAAATTTGTTTAATCTCGGAGATTTCCACAAGCTATCCTCTCTAAAGCTCACTGCATGCTAGCGGCTAAAATGGGTTCAACATGGCTCAAGCGTAACAATGTTTTTAGCTGCTCGGGCACATTAAGCAGGGTGAAGTCACATCCTGCGCTGCTTAATTGCTGGTGAAGATGCAATAACATCACCATGCCAGCTGAGTCGACTCGACTCAAACCACCTAGATCGAGCAAGACCTTGTTTGAATCAGGTACCCACTCGTTTCTACGTCGCCAAAAAGCTGGCACTGTGTCACGTTCTAAACAACCTGACAAGCAATATTGGTCATTACCGAGAGCTTGCCATTTGATCCTATCCTCAGACATGATCATTTTTTCTCGATCTGAATTGGCTTAGCAGCAAGATCGCGTAGGTTTTGCGTTACCGCATCGATTCCCTTCGTGCGAAGCTCACCACTCCACTCACTTTGCTTAGTCGAAATCATACTGACTCCTTCAGCAACCATGTCAAATCCTTGCCATTCTTTTGTCTTTTTATTTAAACGTAGCTTAAAATCAAGACGAATAGGTGGGCGTTGATTATCGACAATATCAACGCGTACTGACACGATACTACGATCTGCGGGAACCGCTTTGGCAGGCTCAATCTGAATTTTCTGATCAGTATACTGCGTTAACACCTGAGCATAAGATGCGACTAAATATTCAGTGAACGCTTCCGTGAATGCATCACGCTGCTCTGCGGTAGTTTTCTTTAAATTTGAACCCAACACTTTATAAGCGGCATAACGTGTATTGATATAAGGCAATAGCTCTTTTTTAACAATAATACGTAACTCTTCTGGATTGGCTTGGATCTTCGGCTGCTCTGCTTTTAAGGTTTTAAATAACTGAACAGAAACTTTATCCATCATCGTGTATGGATTGGTCTGATCGATTGTTGCAGCCTGCACCAACATCGGTAGGGCAAGAAAAGCCAGCATTAGGCATCGTAAAAATTTCATTGGTGCTCCTAGTCTTTTTTGTCACCGCCAATGCTATATAGCACTTGGCCTATCATATCTTCTAATACTAACGCAGATTTCGTGTCTTCAATAAGATCGCCGTTATGTAGCATCTCGACATCGTCATCAACGAACCCAGGGGAAATACCTAAATACTGCTCACCTAAAAGGCCAGATGTTAAAATTGAAGCCGAGCTCGTTTCAGGGAAATAACCAAATTTTTTGTTAATCGATAACGTAACCATCGGAATATAGGTTTCTTTATCAAGGTTAATAGCTGTCACTTCACCAACGGTTACACCACCTACCTTCACGGGAGAGCGGACTTTTAAACCACCGATATTATCGAAATGGGCTTTTAATGTGTAACTTTCATTACTACCAAAGCTTTGTAGGTTAGCAACTTTGAAAGCTAATACTAATAATGCTGCAATTCCGGCTAACATAAAAATGCCAACCCACAGTTCTAAACGTTTATTTTGTTGCATGCTTTTATCCATTTAATTTGTTTTGTCACACTAAGACCATGTTGGTTTCTTTACGAATTAGCTACCAAACATCAGTGCAGTCAAAATAAAATCTAAGCCCAATACCGCCAGTGATGAATTCACCACTGTTCGTGTCGTTGCTCGGCTGATCCCTTCAGAAGTAGGAACGGCATCATAACCATTAAATACCGCAATCCAGGTTACCGTTATAGCAAAAGCAACAGCCTTAATAATGCTGTTCCCTATGTCATAACTAAAGTTCACTGACGATTGCATGACCGACCAGAAACTACCGTAATCAATCCCTTTCCAATCAACGCCAACAATTTGCGCCCCCCATAAACCTACAACACTAAACATCAGTGCTAATAATGGCATTGAGATAACACCAGCCCAAAAACGTGGTGCAATCACTCGACGCAGCGGATCAACCGCCATCATTTCCATACTTGAAAGCTGTTCAGTGGCTTTCATTAAACCTATTTCAGCGGTAAGTGCAGATCCTGCTCGCCCAGCAAACAACAGTGCTGTCACTACCGGACCTAATTCGCGTAGTAAAGACAATGCAACCATTTGTCCTAAGCTCGTTTCGGCACCAAAGTCAGCCAGTACAAGGTAACCTTGTAAACTCAGCACCATGCCGATAAACAAACCTGAAACAAGAATAATCGCTATTGATAAAACACCAACTGAATACAGTTGCTTTATTAATAACGGAAACATTTTTCTTGGCTGAGGCTTACTCACCAATGCGCCAAACAACATTAACGTTGCTCGGCCCATTGTTTGGCATTTTTCAATACCACTTCGCCCTAAATCAGCTATCGCATCAACAATCATTTTTTGCTCGTAATCCATCGAATAACAGATGCGCATGACACGCATCGTGAATAACGCTTAACCAAATAAATCTTGCTCTAATGGCTGCGCTGGAAACTTAAAAGGAACGGGGCCATCAGCATCACCGTCTAAGAACTGACGTACGCGAGGATCTGGATTTTCTCGTAATTCTTGAGGGCTACCACTGCCAATAATTTTACCACCTGATAGTAAGTAAACATGATCAGCGATACTCATCACTTCGGGTACATCATGAGAAACAACCACAGATGTCATACCTAATGCTTTATTGAGACTACTGATTAATTGCACTAACACACCCATCGTAATGGGATCTTGTCCGACAAAAGGTTCGTCATACATCATTAATTCAGGATCAAGAGCAATGGCACGAGCTAAGGCCGCTCGACGTGCCATACCGCCAGATAACTCATTCGGCATCAATTGCGCCGCACCACGTAACCCTACTGCTTCTAATTTCAGTAACACTAAACTACGCAATAAATCGTCAGGTAAATCGGTATGTTCCCGCAACGGAAATGCAATATTGTCGAAAACGTTCATATCAGTAAAAAGCGCGCCCGATTGAAACAACATACTCATTCGTTTACGAGCTTGATATAAATCACTGCGTTTTAAGGTTGGGATATTCCACTCATCAAACCATACTTCGCCGTTATCTGGCACAATTTGACCACCAATTAAACGGAGTAATGTTGTTTTACCTATGCCCGAAGGTCCCATAATTGCGGTTACTTTTCCTCGTGGCACATCAAGGGAAATATCATCAAAAATGAATCGTTCTCCACGAGAAAATGTTAGGTTTTTAATCGAAATCAGTATATCGCTTTTAGCCATTGCTTCGTATTCGCCTCTAATTACTGGTAATTTCTCATGAAAAACACTAATTATTATTAAAAATCAGTAAATTATGACTTAGCCACAGGAAAAATCATATTTATCGCGTGAAAGCCATTATAGCTAAGGATAATAAGGAGAATAAAACATCAACTCAAGTTAGTCGGTTCATATCTCATCTATTGTTACAGTGTTAAGGCGTATTGCTGTTATTTTAAACGCCAATTACTTGGATAACGATTCTTATTAACCTTTTCTTGTATTATTTTAACTTAACAATTGAACGCTATTCAAATACTTGTATCATCCCTAAAAATAGCAAGGCTTTACAATCCATCATGATAAATTCATCGTGATTGTTATTTTCCCTCATAAATGTTCACAATAGAGAGAATTAGTCATTTGTTATACTTCCCTTTTGCTTTGCTAACCGTCAAAATTACGGCCTAATATCAAAAGCGATTCAACGCTAGATTTACTGTACTCGTTTTTAACGTGCCATTTTTAAAAGGGATTAGAATGCTCGAAGCCATTGTATTGCTCTGTGTAGGGTTAGTGTTATTAGTATGGAGTGCCGATCGATTAGTATATGGCGCTGCAGCACTGGCTAAAAATTTTGGTGTTGCGCCACTTGTTATCGGTATGACAATACTGGCAATGGGCTCTTCGGCACCCGAAATGATGGTTTCAGCGACCGCAGCACTTGCAGGTAAAACCGATACAGCAGTAGGTAATGTGCTTGGCTCTAATATCGCCAATATTGCTCTGATTTTAGGTATAACGGCAATGTTGAAGCCACTATCAATCAGTTCAACCATTATTCGCCGTGAATTACCGCTAATGTTAGGCGTGACCGTTATTGCTGGCCTCTTACTGTGGGATAATTATTTAGGCCGAATGGAAGGCGCTTTTCTTGCCGTGCTTTTTGTCCTGTTTTTACTTGCGATGTTAAAAATCAGCAAGTCGAGCAAAAACGATCCTCTTGCTGAAGAGCAAGAAGCTGAGATCCCAACCGGCGTTAAAAACTCATCCGCTATTATCTGGGTCTTTATTGGTTTAGGTTTACTGCTTTACTCATCTGATATGGTAGTAGAGTCAGCCGTAGTTATTGCTAAACACTACGGCATGAGTGACTTAGTGATTGGTTTAACGATCATTGCTGTTGGTACCAGTTTGCCTGAGCTTGCCGCTTCTATCGCGAGTATTTACAAGGGTGAAGATGATATGGCGGTAGGTAATATCATCGGCTCCAATGTCTTTAATATTTTAGCAGTAATGGGTATACCTGGGCTGCTGAACCCATCAGTATTAAGTCCTCTTGCGATGGGGCGTGATTTTTATGTCATGCTCGGACTGTCTGTATTGTTATTATTAATGGCATTAGGTAAACGCCGTCGAATCAATCGTGTTGAAGGCGGTCTTTTGGTACTGTGCTTTATTGCTTACCAAGCTTACCTATTCTTAAATATTTCCGCATAATGGAGAATAATCAGATGTCTCGCTCCTTTGACTTTTCTAGTCATGGCAAAAAAGTGCTGGATATTGAAATTCAAGCATTACAAAACATCAGCCGATATATTAATGATAGCTTTAATAAAGCCTGTCAGCTGGTACTCGATTGCCAAGGCAAAGTCATTGTGATGGGAATGGGTAAATCGGGTCATATTGGTAGAAAACTAGCAGCAACACTGGCGAGTACCGGTACACCTGCCTTTTTCGTACATCCTGGTGAAGCAAGCCATGGTGATTTAGGCATGATCAAACAAGAAGATGTTGTGATCGCAATTTCTAACTCTGGCGAAGCAGCTGAAATTTTAGCGTTACTGCCTGTTATTAAACGATTGGGAATTCCCATGATCAGCATGACAGGCAAGCCAACATCCAGTATGGCAAAAATGGCAGTTATCAACTTACAGATCACTGTAGATAAAGAAGCTTGCCCATTAAATCTAGCACCAACCTCAAGTACGACAGCAACACTTGTGATGGGTGATGCATTAGCAATTTCAGTTATGGAAGCACGTGGATTTACGGCAGATGATTTTGCTTTGTCTCATCCAGGAGGAGCACTTGGACGAAAATTATTAATGCGTATCGCGGATGTCATGCATACCGGTAAAATGCTGCCTATTATTGAAGAAACAGCCAGCATTAAAGATGCCTTGCTAGAAATCTCAAAAAAAGGCTTAGGCATGACGGCTATCGTTAATAATAAGCAACAACTTAGCGGGATATTTACCGATGGTGATTTACGCCGTTTACTCGATAACCATATTGATATCCACAATACGAGTATCGGTGATGTGATGTCTTGTAACCCGCAAACCATTTCTCCTCAACTGCTCGCAGCTGAAGGGTTAAAAATAATGGAAGATCGTAAAATCAATGGGTTGCTTGTGACTGAAAACGCTCAACTGGTTGGTGCATTAAACATGCATGATTTATTAAAAGCAGGCGTGATGTAGTAGCATACTCAGTATAACGCGTAACGAATTAGAACAATGAAACATGATAAAGGCTTAAGTCTATGACTTTAAAAAGGCTACTCTATGTACTTCTGGTAATATTTTGTGCATGGTTAGGCTACAACCAACTTGAACAACAGTGGCAACAAGATCATCAAGTAAAACCTGATGATGAAAAGCCAATGTTCATTGGTAACGATATCAGTAATACAACCTTTGACCCCACAGGTATTCGTAGTTATCAAATCGATTCAGATCATCTTGAATACTTTGAAAAAAGTGGTGAGACCGATTTTGTAAAACCTGTATTGTGGGTATTTAAGGAAGGTAAGAATGCAGAATGGCGGATCAGCTCCAATACCGCTATCTTAGATAAAAATAAGGTACTGAATCTTCATGGCAATGTTCGTATGTTTAACTTATTACCCGATTCAGATATCCAAGTGATCAAAACAGATAACTTGCAATTGAATATTGAAACTCAAGATTTTAATACTCAAGACCATGTCATGATTATAGGCCCCGCCTTCCAAAACCAAGGTGAAGGTATGACGGGTAATATGAAACGTAAAGTCGCTAAACTCTTAAAAAATGTGAAAAGTAGATATGAACCGACTGAAAACTAGTGCCCTACTATGCTTATTGTGTGTTAGCACATCGTCTTGGGCATTAAAAAGTGATACTAAACAACCGATTAATATCAGCTCGAATAGCCAAGAACTTGATGTAAAAAATAACATTGCAACCTTTACTGGCAATGTAAGATTACGTCAGGGCACAATTGATATTCATGCTGATAAAGTTGTTGTAACACGCCCAAATAGCAACGCCAAAGAGCAAACTATTGTTGCTTATGGTAACCCTGCCACCTTCCATCAAATTATGGATGATGGTAAGCCTATTGATGGCGAAGCATTAAAAATGCGCTATGACACAAAAACAGAATTTTTGAAAATGACGGATCACGCAGTCTTGATACAAGATGGCAGTGAAATCAAAGGTAATGTCATCACTTATAAGATCGATGAACAACGTTTGGTTGCAAAAAGTGGCGACAAAGAGCGCGTAACTACCGTCATCCAACCAAATCAATTGAACAATAACAAGAAATAAACAGTATCTATGGCTATTCTAAAAGCAGAACACCTCGCAAAAAGCTATAACGGACGTAAAGTTGTTTCTGATGTTAGCCTTGAGGTTGAATCTGGAAAAATCGTCGGTCTATTAGGACCTAACGGGGCAGGTAAAACGACATCGTTTTATATGATTGTAGGTTTAGTTGCACGAGATGAAGGTGTGATCACCATTGATGGTGACGATATCAGCCTACAGCCCATGCATAACCGTTCACGTATGGGTATCGGTTATTTACCTCAAGAAGCATCGATTTTCCGCCGCTTAAGCGTTTATGATAACTTGATGGCGGTACTCCAGACGCGCAAAGAATTAACGAAAGAAGAGCGCCAAGACAAAGCAGAAGATTTATTGGATGAGTTTAACATCCAGCATATCCGTAACAGTCTTGGCCAATCATTATCAGGTGGTGAGCGACGCCGTGTTGAAATTGCACGAGCATTAGCCGCAAACCCTAAATTTATTTTACTTGATGAGCCATTTGCTGGTGTTGACCCCATCTCTGTGATCGACATCAAAAAGATCATTGAACATTTACGTGATCGTGGGCTTGGCGTCTTAATAACAGACCATAATGTAAGGGAAACACTTGATGTCTGTGAGCATGCGTATATCGTAAGTCAAGGACAGTTAATCGCTAACGGTACACCTGAACATGTTCTCAACGATGAGCATGTTAAGCGCGTGTACTTAGGTGACCAATTCCGCTTATAACACATTACATAGGTCTGCTATTGAAGAAAAAGCCACAGCATAAAAATAATAACGACAAGGTATATCTACGTTAATGAAAACTTCGCTCCAGCTTAAGCTAGGCCAACAACTGGCCATGACGCCGCAGCTACAGCAAGCTATTCGCCTGCTGCAGTTATCTACTTTGGATCTCCAACAGGAAATTCAAGAAGCCCTAGATGGAAATCCATTGCTAGAGCTGGAAGAAAATGAAGATCTTTCGACAAACGATGATAAAGCTGCGACAGAATCTTCAACAGACGATGCCTCTGACAATATTGATGATATTGAAAGCTTTGACACCGCCGATGTTATCGATACCAATGAAATGCCAGAAGAACTCCCCGTCGATACGACTTGGGATGATGTTTATAGCGCAGGAACAGGCAGTACGGGCATTGCACTTGACGATGATATTCCTGCCTATCAAGGGGAAACCACGGAATCGTTGCAAGACTACCTAATGTGGCAAGTTCAGCTAACCCCATTTAGTGAAACTGATCTTGCCATTGCAACAGCTATCATTGATGCTGTTGATGAAAAAGGATATTTATCCTGCTCTGCAGAAGATATTCTAGAGAGTTTTGATGATGATGAACTTGAGCTAGATGAAGTTGAAGCGGTATTAAAACGCGTACAACAATTTGACCCTCTCGGTGTCGCTTCTCGTAATTTGCAAGAATGCTTGTTATTGCAACTGGCTACCTACCCAAAAGAGACCCAGTGGCTCACTGAAGCCAAAATGCTACTGTCTGATCATATTGCTCTTTTAGGCAATCGTGATTATCGACAACTGATGCGTGAAACCAAACTAAAAGAAGCCGATTTAAAAGCCGTAATGGCGTTGATCCATTCGCTCGATCCGCGTCCAGGCAATCGTGTTATTCATTCAGACACCGAATATGTGGTACCAGATGTCTCTGTGTTTAAAGATCACGGCAAATGGGTAGTCACTATCAACCCTGACAGCGTGCCACGTATTAAAGTCAATGAACAATACGCAGCATTAAGCAAAAATACCCGTAATAGTGCAGATAGCCAATTTATTCGTACTCACCTGCAAGATGCTAAATGGCTGATCAAAAGTTTAGAAAGTCGAAATGAAACATTACTCAAAGTTGCTCGCTGCATTGTCGAACATCAGCAAGACTTCTTTGAATATGGCGAAGAAGCGATGAAACCCATGGTATTAAATGACATCGCCCTTGCCGTAGAAATGCATGAATCCACCATATCTCGAGTCACAACGCAAAAATATATGCATACACCTCGAGGTATTTTTGAATTGAAATACTTCTTCTCAAGTCATGTCAGTACGGATAATGGTGGCGAATGTTCGTCTACTGCCATCCGCGCACTGGTGAAGAAACTTGTTGCAGCAGAAAACCAAGCGAAGCCATTAAGTGACAGCAAAATTGCGACACTACTAGCCGAGCAAGGCATTATGGTAGCAAGGCGGACTATCGCTAAGTACCGTGAATCCTTAGGTATTCCGCCGTCGAACCAGCGAAAACGTCTGATCTAGATTAACAGGTCAGATCCAACAAAAGGAAGATGTCTATGCAAATCAATATTACAGGGCACCATGTTGATGTAACCGATTCTCTTCGTGAGTATGTCACGACCAAGTTTGAAAAACTTGAGCGCTTCTTCGATAAAATAAACAATGTCCAAGTAATACTTAATGTTGAAAAGCTTCAACAGATCGCTGAAGCTACGCTACATATTAACGCAGGGGAAATCCACGCAAAAGCGGATTCTGAAAATATGTATGCTGCGATTGATGAATTGACTGATAAACTCGTCCGTCAATTAAACAAACACAAAGATAAGCTCAACAGCCACTAACTATGCAACTTAGTCATGTATTGAGCCTGGACTGCACTAAAAGTGCAGTCCCTTGCTCCAGCAAAAAACGCGCGCTAGAACTCATTAGTGAGATAGCTGCCGCTCATCTCGATCAAAACCCACAGCCACTATTCGAATGTATGCTCAATCGTGAAAAGATGGGGACTACAGGTATTGGTAATGGTATTGCGATCCCTCACGGACGTATCAGTAATAGCGATCAAGCCATTGCCGTACTGATTCAATGCCAAGAACCGATTGATTTTGACGCAATTGATAATCAGCCCGTTGATCTTCTGTTTGCGCTGTTTGTACCAGAAGAACAATGTAAAGAGCATTTAAAAACGCTTGCAAGCATGGCTGAAAAGCTAGGTAACAAGCAAGTATGTAAACAACTGCGTCATGCAACTAGCGATCAAGAGCTGTATCATATTCTTACCGATGAATCGTGAGCTTTTACTCCATATCCCAATTACCGAGGTAAATAAACCATGATGTTAATGGTTGTAAGTGGCCGTTCTGGTTCAGGAAAATCTGTCGCCTTACGTGTGCTTGAAGATCTCGGCTATTACTGTGTCGATAATCTACCTGTTACTCTACTACCGCAATTTGTCAAAGACATTGCCCATACAGAGCAAGATATAGCAGTCAGTATTGATGTACGTAACATGCCTCAGCAGCCAGGTGAAATACAGCGTATTCTCAAATCACTTGAGAACGATGTTGATGTTAACGTTGTTTTTCTCGATGCTGATGATAAAGAGTTAGTTAAACGTTATAGCGAAACTCGTCGCTTACATCCTTTATCTCGGCAAAATATGACTCTAGAGCAAGCGATTACCTCTGAAAGTGCCATATTAGGTGATTTAAAAGAGCACGCTGATTTAGTTATCGATACCACAAATAAATCCATTCATGATTTAAGTGAAACCGTTCGTGCTCGCGTATTAGGTCGAGAAGCAAAAGAGCTGATTCTTGTTTTTGAATCATTTGGCTTTAAGCATGGTTTACCTTCAGATGCCGATTATGTATTTGATGTTCGCTTTTTACCCAACCCTCATTGGGTACCTGAACTCAAACCCCAAACAGGGCTAGATCAAGAGGTAAAAGATTTTCTTTCCAGCCAAAGTGAAGTGAATCAACTTAATTACCAAATTCGTAATTTCATCGAAACTTGGCTCCCAATGCTTGAAAAAAACAACCGCAGCTATGTCACGGTAGCCATTGGTTGTACTGGCGGCCAACATCGTTCTGTCTATATTGCACAATCTCTTGCTGACTACTTTGAACACCACGGTCAACAAGTCCAAGTTCGTCACCGCACATTAGAAGAAAAACAATGACTGTCCAACGCGAATTATTTATTAAAAACCGACTCGGCTTACACGCACGCGCGGCAATTAAACTGGTTGAACTAGCACAAAGCTTTACCGCAGTGATCACCGTGAGTAATGCTGATGTATCAGCCACTGCTGACAGTGTCATGGGGCTTTTAATGCTTGATTCTGCGCAAGGACAAAAAATCATGGTAAGTGCTGAAGGTTTAGACGAAGTCTCAGCACTTAACGCTATTTCCGCTTTAATTGAAGCCGGATTTGATGAAGAAAATTAAACATTACGTTTAAGACTCAATGCCACTCACTTTTCAATTACACTTTAAATAATTTTCTCATGTGTCATTGACAACTAAATCTGAAATTCTGCTTTAATTATCGCTATTATTAATAACTCTGTAGGCAACTGGTGATAACTTTCCGTTAAATAACCGAGTAATTGTGTATGTGATATATATGAGAAGGATAAATCTACTCATTATACGTAAAACATGTGAGACAAAAGCTAGGTGATTACGTTAAAATTCAACTTATTGCGCCATCAAAATATAAGTGGGCCTAATACCTATGGCGGATGTATTAGAACAAGATCAAACCCATCAACGACTCCAAGAAGTTAATACTGCATTAGAAAATGGCATGTTTGTCCATGTTCGCCGACTCCTTCAAGAAATGGAGCCGGAAGATATTGCACATCTGTTGGAAGCCTCTCCTCCGAAAGAACGTCAAGTACTATGGCAACTGACCGATCCTGAAGAGCAAGGTGAAATCCTTGATGAACTATCTGAAGATGTAAAAGATGGTATCGTCTCGCAAATGGAGCCAGAGAAACTGGCTGCTGTGACCGAGGGGATGGAAAGCGATGATGTCGCTTATGTACTGCGTAGTCTTCCTGATGAACGTTATCAAGAAGTACTGGCGCAAATGGATAGCACTGACCGTCATCGTATCGAGAAAGCGCTCGCGTACCCTGAAGATACTGCTGGCGGTATGATGAGTACCGACTTCATCACCATTCGTGGTGATGTTACCGCTGATGTTGTCTTACGTTATTTGCGTATGCGAGGCGAGTTACCTGAAGCGACAGATGCTTTATATGTCGTTGATAGCAACGAAACCTTAATAGGCCATTTATCTCTTGCTGCACTAATTACGACACAGCCTGATATTGAAATCAAAGATGTGATGGAAGATGCAGATGAAGCCATTCCTGTCGATATGCCTGACAGTGAAATCGCCAATTTGTTTGAACGTCGTAACTGGGTTTCAGCACCTGTTGTCGATCAAAATAATCTATTACTTGGTCGTATTACTATCGATGACGTGGTCGATCTCATTCGTGAAGAAGCCGAACACTCAATGATGAGTATGGCGGGTATGGACGATGACGAAGATACCTTTGCGCCAGTTTTAAAATCAGCCAAAAGTCGTAGTATTTGGTTAGGTGTTAACGTATTAACAGCACTCGCTGCAGCCTCTGTTTCCAACATGTTTGAAAACACTTTACAACAGATGGCTACTGTTGCTGTATTGATGACTATCGTTCCCTCAATGGGTGGCGTTGCCGGTAACCAAACCGTTGCTCTGGTTATTCGTGGTTTAGCTGTCGGTCACATCGGTGATACCAACACCCGCTGGCTACTAAGTAAAGAGGCCCGTGTTGGTTTAATTAATGGCTTTATATGGGCGTTAATTATCGGTGCGGTTGTCGTTGTTTGGAAAGGCAGTTTAATGCTAGGTGCTATTATGGCCGGTGCAATGCTTGCGAACTTATTTGTCGCTGGTGTCGCTGGTGTTTTGATCCCGATTGGATTGAAAAAGCTCAAGATCGATCCAGCATTAGCTGGCGGTATGGCATTAACGACGTGTACTGATATTGTCGGTTTAATGGTATTCCTTGGTCTTGCGACTATCTTCATTACCCCCTAAAAACAGCCCTTTCCTGTAATATGAATAAATAAAAAAAGCCCGAATCAACATGATTCGGGCTTTTCGTTTTAATCAATTTAGCAAAAATTACTCACCAGCAATCTTCATTGAATCTAATAACATCGAGCCAGTTAAGATCTGACTGCGAGTTTCAGTATCATTACCAATAGCAACGATATTCTGCATCATATCTTTTAAATTGCCAGCAATCGTAATTTCAGACACTGGATATTGAATTTGGCCGTTCTCAACCCAGAAACCCGCAGCGCCACGCGAGTAATCTCCTGTTACGATGTTCACACCTTGGCCCATTAGCTCTGTGACCAATAAACCACGATCCATCTTCTTCAGCATTTGCTCAAAAGACTCACCGGTCGATTTCACCATCCAGTTATGAATACCACCCGCATGACCTGTTGGTTGCATATTCATTTTACGGGCAGCGTAGCTGGTCAATAAGTAAGTTTGTAGCACACCATCGGTAATGATTTCACGGTCATAAGTGGCTAAACCTTCGCTATCAAACGGGGTACTCGCCATACCACGTAAAATATGTGGACGCTCGCTAATACCTAACCACTCAGGGAAAATTTGCTCACCTAACTTATCAACCAAGAAAGAAGATTTACGGTACAGATTAGCACCACTGATCCCCATCACTAAGTGACCAAACAAGCCTGTGGCAATATCCGCTGCAAACATCACAGGTGCTTCACGGGTTGTCAGTTTCTGCGCATCAACACGCCCCACTGTACGCTCAGCTGCATGGCGACCCACACGCTCTGGTGTCCACATCTCAGAGGCTAAACGTGAAGTGGTGTAGCTGTAATCTCGCTCCATCTCACCATTTTTACCTTCCGCTATCACACAACAACTGATGCTGTGACGACTTGAGGCATAACTTGCCAACATGCCGTGGCTGTTTCCATAAACACGGACACCGTAATGGCTATCATAGCTTGCGCCATCACTTTGTTTAATTCGAGGATCATAAGCTAATGCGGCTTCTTCTGCAGCAATAGCAATCGCGGCTGCGCGATCGGGCTCTGGCTCATCTGGGTGGAATAAATCCAAATCAGGAATATCACGTGCCATTAACTCTTTCGGACCTGGCCCTGCAAAAGGATCTTCTGAAGTGTAATTAGCAATATCCAGTGCGGCTGCTACTGTCTGAGCAATTGCTGATTCACTTAAATCAGAAGTTGATGCGCTGCCTTTGCGATTTCCGCGATAAACAGTGATCCCTAATGCGCCATCACTATTAAATTCAACATTCTCAACATCACACATACGTGTAGAGACACTGATCCCTGTTGTTTTGTTAATGGCTACTTCGGCGGCATCCGCTTGTTTACCGGCGACTTCCAGTGCTTTCGCAACCGCAGCTTCCAGTTCAACACGCTGCTGGGCTACCTGTTCTCTTACGTCCATACAATCACTTAAGGTTAGAGTTTTGCTTATTGGTTATAGAATAATGTAATTTACGCCCAAAATCGTTATTAAACTGATAAAATAGAGCTATTGATAGTGTTAGTGAGCCCATTATGAGCCGTAAAAACAAGAAAGCCCCTTGGGATGAAGAAGAAGAAATCATCTGGGTAAGTAAATCCGAGATGAAACGCGACATGGATGCGCTACAAAAAATTGGTGAAGAGTTAGTTGAATTAACACCTAATGCACTCGCTAAGATGCCTCTTGATGACGAAATGATGGATGCAATTAAAGACGCTCAGCGCTTTAATAAAGAAGCACGTCGTCGTCAACTTCAATATATCGGTAAGCAAATGCGCTTTATCGACATTGAACCAATCCAAGCGGCACTCGATAAATTACGTAATAAGCACTCTCAGCATACTGTTGCGCTGAAAAAGCTTGAGCTAAAACGGGATAAGTTAATCGAAAATGGCGATAGCATGATCAATGCTATCTTGGTCGATCACCCAGATGCTGATCGCCAACATTTACGCCAGCTTGTTCGCCAAGCAACAAAAGAAAAATCACAAGAGAAGCCAGGTAAGGCTTACCGTGAAATTTTCCAATACCTTAAATCTTTATACCTAGAAGATAAGTGATCACTCACCTCTTTTCGTTGTGATAAAGTAAAAATAAAAAAAGCCAGCAGGAATTATTCATGCTGGCTTTTTCTTTATCAAATAGACGTGCGAGAAGATTTACTCAGTGCCGCCTACTGTCATTGAATCAATTTTCAGGGTTGGCTGACCAACACCCACAGGTACACTTTGTCCCGCTTTACCACACACACCCACACCACGGTCGATATCTAAGTCATTACCAACCATAGAAACTTGCTGCATCGCTTCAATACCGCTACCAATTAAAGTTGCGCCTTTAATTGGACGAGTGATCTTACCGTTTTCAATTAAGTAAGCTTCTGATGCAGAGAATACAAATTTCCCCGATGTGATATCGACCTGACCACCACCGAAGTTAGGGGCGTAGATGCCTTTCTTCACGCTGGAAATAATTTCTTCTGGTGTATGTTCACCAGGCAGCATGTAAGTGTTTGTCATGCGAGGCATAGGTAAATGCGCATATGACTCACGACGACCATTACCAGTAGGCGCTACGCCCATTAGACGTGCGTTAAGCTTATCTTGCATGTAGCCTTTTAGCTTACCGCCTTCCACCAGCACATTGTATTGTGAAGGTGTTCCTTCATCATCAATGTTAATAGAGCCTCGACGATCAACCAGTGTACCGTCATCGACAATGGTACATAACGGTGATGTGACTTGCTCACCTAACTGACCAGAGAACATCGATGAACCTTTACGGTTAAAGTCGCCTTCAAGGCCATGGCCGACAGCTTCGTGTAATAACACGCCAGGCCAACCCGCTCCTAAAACCACCGGCATGGTACCTGCAGGGGCAGCGTCTGCTTCTAGGTTAATCAATGCTTGGCGGATAGCTTCATCAGCAAAATACAATGCTTGGCTTTTACCATCGGTTTCAGTTAAGAACATTTCATAACCGTAACGACCACCGCCACCGGCACTACCACGCTCACGTTTATCGCCTTTTTCAACCAGAACACTGATAGATAAACGAACAAGCGGGCGAATATCTGCCGCATAAGTGCCATCAAGCGCGGCAACTAACACCTCTTCATAGACACCATTGATGCTAACCGACACTTCCGTGACTAATGGCTCTTTAGTACGAATATAAAGATCAATTTCTTCCAGTAATGCAATTTTTTGGAATTTATCAAGACTGCCTAATGGATTAATAGGGGCATAAATACCTGATGGTGTTAGTGGGCTGAAAGTTTGTACTTTGCCACTTCCCCCTTGGCGCACAATACCACGTGCCGCTTTGGCACTTTGCGTTAGTGCCAATAGGTTTATTTGATCAGAATATGCAAAACCTGTTTTCTCGCCAGCAACCGCACGTACACCTACACCACGATCGATATTAAACGAACCATCTTTAATAATACTGTCTTCCAGTACTAACGACTCATGCCAGCAAGATTGGAAATAAATATCGGCATAATCCACATCTCTTGCTGCAATTAGCCCAAGGATATTATGCAGTTCATCACGGCCAAGACCTGATTGGTCTAGCATGGTATTTTCTACGGTGTTAAGGGTCATTAATTTGCTCTTAAATTATTTAGCGCGGTTGAACATAAAATTTAGTATGTTCAGCAACAGGCATGTTGGCGCGGATCTTCTCAGATAATTGTAAATCAATATTGGCAGTCAGAACACCGGTGCCTTGCTGCTGACAGGCAACAATTTGCCCCCAAGGATCAATAATCATTGAGTGGCCCCATGTTTCTCGCCCTTCATTATGCTCGCCCCATTGTGCAGCGGCAATCACCCAACACTGAGTTTCAATAGCACGAGCTCGTAATAATACTTCCCAATGCGCTTTACCTGTTAACTTAGTAAACGCTGCGGGCACAACAATAATATCAGCGCCTTGTGCGCGTAATGCACTATATTGCAATGGAAATCTTACATCATAGCAAATCGACATCCCGATATTGCCATACGGTGTTTTTACGACTTTAAGCTCATCACCCGCTTTAAAAGTATCAGACTCTCGATAGCTACGGTGTTTATCGGCAACATCGACATCGAACATATGCAGCTTATTATAATGTTCTTGGAGTTGGCCTTTATCGTTATATAACAAGCTGGTTGATGTGATTGAACCATCGGGTTGTAAGATAGGCATTGAGCCCAGTAAAAGCCAAATGCCTAACTTTTCAGTTAATGCTGATAATTCTTTTTGAAATGGGCCGTCATTGAGAGGTTCAGCCCATTTCTGGTAATCTGCTTTACTACCAAAAACTAAGGTATTTTCAGGAGTAACAACCAATTTAGCCCCTTGTAGCTGAAGCCCTTTCACTTTCTTTTTTAATTTAGTGAGATTATGTTCAGGATCGGCTCCCGAATTCATTTGTACTAAACCAATCTTCGCCATGACCTTCTCCCTGGGCCTATACACTTGTTATACTCAACATATAACGTATTTATTACTATCTCTTTGTTGTACCACTGATAAAAATTAACGCAACCCATTCATTTAGCTTACTCATCAGGCACAGTATACTCACCAGATAAGCGTGAGCGCTCTACAACGTTCGGAGCTTCAATCGAACCCGTTACTTGATAATTAACCTGAGTGATCACATCTAACACGGGTGATAACACCGTTGAAATAGCTAACACATATAACGCTGTTTGTGGCGCAACAGCAAAAGCGGTTAAAACAGGTAAGCCCGAGGTAAAGTCAGGAATAAACTTCACATTTGCATCGACCTTTTCATTCACCAGATCAACCTTACCTTTAATGTACATATCACCGGCTAATGCTTGCATCTTGATATCGTTACTATCAAAGGTGCCTTGCTTAATTATTCCTGTTCCTTTGATATAGTTAAACGCTAAGCCATTATCAAATACCCCCGAGAAATCGAGCTGCATTTTTCGAATAATAGAATCTAAACTAAACAGGCCAAGCAATCGTCCTGCGCCAAATGCGCCACTGACTAGCCCTTTGCCAATATCTGTTTTCACCTTGCCATTTAATGTTCGGCGATCCATCGCCCAAGGTGATCCTTGCCATGCGGCTGAAATACTCGTATCAAACGATGCATCTTGCACGCCACCTTCAATACCAAAGCGACCTAATAAATCGGAGCTATTGTCACCTTTCACCATGAAACTTAACGCCGAATGATTACGGTTATCTTTAAAATACCAACGTCCATTAGCATCTAATTTGATATTACCAGCATTAATATTGAACGTTTTCAACGTTAATTGATTTGAGGACTTCTCAAGTACAGCATTGACTTGCCCTAATCGATAACCCTGTAGCCATGCATCCGATATCGTAAGTTTAATAGCAGGGATCGCAGCCATTACCTTACGATCTAGCGCTGTGACTATCGGAGATAATAGAGAAGGCGCTTTTTTAGTAATATCAGCTTGCTGCTGAGTAACTGACTTTTTATCTAATTGTGGAAAGTTAAGATGAAGGGATTTAAAGATCGCATTCACTGTATTTTTCTGATCCCAAGTAATATAGCCTTCAGCTTGTCGGCTCTCTAATTTCGCGGACCACTGATGACCATGTTTGACATGCAAATTAACATCATTCCACACTAACCCGCCCAAGGTTAACTGCTTAACTTTTGCCTCTATCTTGCTTGGAATCGGCCATACAATCCCCTCATTACCATGGCTTTTATTGGTGTTTGATTGTTGCCACTTATTCGCAAAAGCGATCCACGAATCAACATTGAATGCCTTAGTATCGATATTCACCACATGTCCAATACCTAATGATGACTGAATCTCTTTTTTACCAATCATCAAATCACTGGCTGCTAATTGTGGTTTTCCATCAATAAGGTTCACACGTGCTTGATAAGCCGCATCAGGCATCTGAAGTTGCCCATTAAAGCTTTGTGCATTGCCATCAACATTCACCGTCATAAACTGCGATTGATTGAGCTTAGGTTGATAAGATAACGGATAGGGTAAATCACTCTTAATGTGGGTAAGAGGTAATAGACTTTTTACTTTGTAAGTAAAATAATCACCTTCTAAATCTACCTGGACATTTGTTTTCCAATCACTGGTTCCTGAAAGATAATGCAATAACTGTTTAGGAATATAAGGCTGCAATCGAGCGACTTGCCAATCACCAGCCACATCAACATTTACTCGATAATGATTGTTTGCAACATTATTACCCGTAAATCCAAGCCTAATCGGTTGATCAAATAATTTACCGCTTAAGTCTTCAGCCCTAATTTTGGCATTATCAAAGGTTAAACTACCGTAAGTATTATCAACAGTCAGAGCTGGTGTTCGTAAATCGATACGATTATTTTTAAAAAACACCTGACCTTTCGCATCCACATCACTGCCGTCAAAAGGTATATCAAGGGTTAATTTAGCTGTAACAGGCCCATTCACTCTCACTGTTTGTAATGCGCTCCCTACAGAATCGGCTAATGGCGTTTTCAACATGTACTCTGTAACATCTTTGCCACTAGCGGCAAGATCAAATGCTAGTTTCAAATGCCCATCAGGGGCTAATTTTGCCCCACCAACCACATTAGAGCCAACGGCTGATAACGTTTTTACATGACTGGCATCAATCGTCATACGATCATTTTTAAAGCCTAAATTAAGATTGAGATCTGTTAATAATGGCCAATCAGGATCAAACTGAAATTTTGCTTTTTTCAGTGGGACTTTAACTTCAAAGACACCATCATGATTAGGATAAGGAAATGTGTTTAAAGGACCAAACCAGAGCAGTTCAGCGTCTTTCACCGTACCGCCTTTTATCGCGGTAGCTAGATAATGGGTTAATTTATTACCAAGCGCTGGTCGAGGTAAATAACGCCATGTTTGCCCAGCATCTTTAACCGACGCTTCACCATAAAAAGCCAACCATGCAGGCGATTTTTGATAAAAATCGAGTCTAAATTGCCCTTTTGCATTGAGATCTGGGGTGGCCACACTCAGTTTATCACTCCATAAACTGGTGCCGTGATTATCATGTTTCCAATATGCATCAATCGTCGCGTCATTGATGTTTAATGGTTTCGGAAAAACCTTACCATAAGGCAGAGCATCATCATCGACTCGAATTTTCACTGCACCTTGTGTTGTATCACCAGCAATACGCGCATTTAGCTTATTAATACCAGGTAGTAACTGCCACTGTTTAAATGCTAAATCATCAAGATTTAATGAAAAATGGATCGGCTTATCTTGCTCGCCAGCAACCCGAATTTTTGTCACCAGCCCTGTCGGTTGTAACGCAGTGATCGCTTCCGTAATACTATTCGACTTGGGTAAAAAAGATCGCAATGGTAGTAATCGATCTAATTTGATATTGGTCAGTGCGGCTTTCCAATTTACAGGCTGCCATTGCTTATTAAGTGAAAATTGCGCTGCGATATCAAATTTAGGCCACGATATCTTATCGGTAGCTATATCAAATTGCTCGGTATCAATCCGCCATACGCGTTGCTGTTTATCGAAGGTGGGCTTTAGCGCAACAACGCCACCGTTAATAACAATTTGGTGTGATTTATGTTGGGTCGTCCAATCAATATGACTTTTGGCAAGTTGGATCATCGCTGAACTTATCGTGCCTTGATCTAACGATAACCACGCTTGCATACTCAATTTACTGTCTGAAATATCAGCGACACCGGTAAATTTTTTATTTAACCATGGTGTGACCGAAATGTTTTTTCCTTTGAGATATAGCGTTCCATTCACACTAGACAAACCACCTTGTTCGGTAATGTCTGCTTTTACTTCAACTTGGCCTAATGGACTATTAATCAATCCAACGGAACCTTGAGCAAAATGATGCCCTCCCTCATTGCGCCAGTTAAGTTGTGTAACCGCTAGATGTAATGCTTTACCTGAAGGAGAAGGAACGGTAACCGTCGCGTTTTTTAATGTCACATTATCAATACGCGTGAAAAAAAATTGCTCTAACCGTTTAACAAAAGAAATATCAGAAGAGGGTTTCGAAGCACGACGTGGAAGTTGTGTAATATCTAAATCGAATTGCTCAATTTGGACATGTTTAAAGACGGGTCTAAATGTTAGCACTGACTGCCAGAAATCTAAATAGATCTCGGCTTGCCCAACCTTCACTAATGGTGCTGAATGATTATTTTCAGCCACCGATAATTGGTTAAATTTTATTTCGGGCCCCGATTGTAGCCAGCGCCCATCAATATTTTCTACCGATATTTGGGTATGTGTTTGCTGAGAAAGCCACTGCGCTATTGGCTGACGATAATGGTCAAGGTGAGGAAGAGAAAAGCGGAGAGTACTGATCAAAATAGCCAATGTTACTGCAACAATAACCACTAACCACAATACACCACGTAAGGTTTTTGCCACCATACGGTTCACTGACTCTTCCCCATTGGTATCATTACATCATTACCACATCGAACTGCTCTTGGTTATACAGCGGCTCAGGCTTTATTTTTACTTGTTTACCAATAAAGACCTCAAGCTCAGCTAATGCATGCGATTCATCCCCCATAAGGGCCTCACCCACCGCGGATGAAACATACACGATAAATCGATCAGCATCGTAAGCACGATTGACTCGGGTTATTTCTCGCAATACCTCATAGCAAACACTTTCAACTGTTTTCACCGTACCACGACCATCACAAGATGGACACGTGCCACACAACACATGTTCAATACTTTCACGCGTACGTTTACGCGTCATTTCAACCAAGCCTAATTGCGTAAAGCCATTAATATTGGTTTTCACTCGATCATAAGAAAGTGCTTGCTCAAGCGCTTGTAAAACGCGTTGTTGGTGTTCCTCTGAAATCATATCGATAAAATCAATAATGATAATGCCGCCTAAATTACGTAACCGTAATTGACGTGCGATAGCTTTCGTTGCTTCAATATTGGTATTAAAAATAGTCTCGTCGAGATTTCTTCGCCCAACAAACGCACCGGTATTAATATCAACCGTGGTCATCGCTTCTGTTTGATCGATGATCAAATACCCGCCAGACTTCATTTCAACTTTACGATCTAAGGAGCGCTGAATTTCAGACTCGGTATCATAGAGATCAAAGATAGGCTGCTGACCTGAATAATATTCAATATTATCTGTTACTTCAGGTACGAACTCATCTGTAAACTCTTTTAATTTATCAAATGCTTGGCGTGAGTCGACTTTGATATTATCAATTTCAGTACCAACAAAATCACGTAAGATACGTTGCGCAAGTCCTAGCTCACCATACAACATCGAACGTGGCTTATACTTAGCACGACGCTCTAATACTTTACGCCACAAGTGCTTTAAAAAAGCGGCATCTTGAGCGACTTCATCAGTATTCGCCCCTTCTGCAGCCGTTCGAATAATAAAGCCGCCTAAATCATCACAATGCTGTAAAACCGCTTTTTTCAAACGATCACGCTCTTTCTCACTTTCAATCCGCTGAGATACACCAACATGGCTTGCTCCCGGCATGAAAACAAGGTAACGAGACGGTAAGGTAATATCAGTCGTTAACCGCGCACCTTTAGTTCCCAGAGGATCTTTCACCACCTGTACGACAATGTCTTGCCCTTGACGAACAAGCTCTGAAATGTCGCGCACCTGAAATTGTTTTTTCTCATTTTCAGCCACACATTCCGTGTGGGGAACAATATCTGAAGCATGTAAAAATGCAGCTTTATCTAACCCAATATCGACAAATGCCGCCTGCATACCAGGAAGTACGCGACTTACTCGCCCTTTGTAAATATTTCCGACGATACCGCGTTTCGATTCACGTTCAATGTGGATCTCTTGCAATACGCCATGTTCAATCATTGCGACACGGGTTTCACTCGGCGTCACATTGATCAGCAGCTCAGTGCTCATGGTTGCCTCTACTTATAACTTTAAAAAATCTTGTAACAGGATGTCGGTTTCCACTAGCGGTAACCCCATCACTGCATAAAAACTGCCATCGATACGTTCAACGAATTTGCCACCTAAGCCTTGGATGCCATAACTGCCCGCTTTATCTTGTGGCTCTCCACTTTGCCAATATTTTTTGATTTCGTTATCTGACAAAGGCTTAAACCACACTTGCGTGATCACTAGCTTAGTTTCAATCCTTTCTTTCGTTGCGACTGTCACTGCGGTCATCACTTGATGTTGACGACCAGACAGCATTTTCAGCATACGCGCTGCATCATTAAAATCGACAGGTTTTTCTAATATTTGCTGATCAGCCACAACAATTGTGTCCGATCCTAAAACAGGTAAATCAGCCAGCGCTGCTTTTACTCCAGCTAAGGCTTTATCGCGCGATAAACGCTGAACATAATTTTCAGGGCTTTCGCCTACTTGGTGGCATTCTTCGACATCTACCACAACACGTTCAAACTGATAGCCTAACTGATTTAATAACTCCATTCGACGAGGCGAACCTGAAGCAAGATATAATTGAATAGCAGCCATGATACACCTCAAACTTACATTTATACTTTAAAAACATTTAATTATAAATAAGGGGAAGACCAATTGGCTTCCCCTTTATGCTATTGCGATTAACGAATCGAAAATTTACGACGTATACGCCGTAATAATAAGAACAACCATGGCCATAATATAAAGTTTAATACGACAGCCCATAATTGTTGTGGCTCAAAAGTTACATTTGAGACTAAGTATTCAGCCCAGTATTCAATAAGCTTACCGGCTAATGATAACAGCGCGAAGACAATCGCTTGTTGTCCTAATGACAGGTTACGAAGTACTCTAAAATTTAAAGCAACAATGTAAGCAATCACCGACATCATTAAGCCGCGGACACCTAACGTAGATCCTAAAATCAAATCCCACAATAAGCCGATAATTAAAGCAGTTCCCACGTTAACACGATGTGGTAAGGCTAATACCCAATAACAAGTAACCAGTAAAACCCATGAAGGTCGAAACGGTTCCAACATTCCGGGCCAAGGAGCTGCTTGCAGCACCAGCGCAAAAACGAATGACAACCAAATCCAAATTCGGCCATGTGCTTGGCTAGTTGGCATTATTCACCTCACTGCTCGGCTTTTTGTTCTCAATAGGTGCTGTTGGTTTTACACCATTTGCTGGTACAGCAACTGCAGGAGAAATGGTTGAAACCGCACTTGAAGGCGCAATCGATTTTGTGGCTGACGTTTCTGCCGCTTTCATTCTATCGGTTGGCCAGACTAATAATAAGTAACGTAATCGGTCAAATTGCACGGTTGGTTTAGCGATAATTTGTGCAAATGGGCGTTTATTGTCAAAAGAGAACTCAGTTACACGTGCAACCGGATATCCTTCAGGATAGCGACCACCGAGCCCAGAGCTCACCAATAAATCACCTACACGAATATCCGTGCTGCTTGGGACATGCTCAAGTTGAAGCTCATTACTCTTTCCAGTTCCTGTTGCAATAACACGAATGTCGTTACGCACAACTTGTACTGGAATAGCATTCGTCGGATCAATCAGTAATAACACACGACTATTATGCGCGCCAACATAGGAGATCTGGCCAACAATACCTTTATCATTAATAACAGGCTGGCCTTCATACACTCCATCAACACGCCCTTTATCAATCATCACTTGATGACTATAAGGATCAGAGTCGACCGCCATCACCTCGGCGATCATTTTACGCTCACCACGCACAAACGGTGAGCCTAATAAATTTCTTAAACGCTGATTTTCTTGCTGTAATTGATCAAGCAATAAAACATTACTTTTCATCACCAACAAATCACGCTTCAACGCTTTATTCTCAGCTAATAATTGCTGATGAGAACTCATTTGACCATTCAGGCCATCAAGTAATTCACGCGGTAAATTAGCCGCATACTGAAGCGGAGCGATTGCTGAGTTCAGAAAATAACGAACATTGGCAAAAGCATCAAGACGACTATCGGCTAGCATAAGGCTAGCCGATAGTAATATGGCAAGAAACAGGCGTAATTGCAGAGAAGGACCTCTGCCAAAGATAGGTTTCATCTAACGCTATAACCTGTTTTATAGAAAACTAACGCAGGCATTATTACTCTTCGCTGAAGAGATCGCCACCGTGCATATCAATCATTTCTAACGCTTTACCACCACCACGAGCCACACATGTTAGTGGATCTTCAGCAACAACCACAGGGATACCTGTTTCTTCTGTCAGTAGGCGGTCTAAATCGCGAAGTAGTGCACCACCACCCGTCAGTACCATACCACGCTCTGAAATATCAGATGCAAGCTCTGGCGGACACTGTTCTAGGGCAACCATAACTGCAGAGACAATACCCGTTAGTGGTTCTTGTAAAGCTTCTAGGATTTCATTTGAATTTAACGTAAAGCTACGCGGTACACCTTCTGCAAGGTTACGACCACGCACTTCAATTTCACGCACTTCATCACCTGGGTACGCTGAACCGATTTCATGCTTAATGCGCTCAGCGGTTGCTTCACCAATAAGACTACCGTAGTTACGACGTACGTAGTTGATAACGGCTTCATCAAAACGGTCACCACCGATACGAACCGATGATGAGTAAACCACACCGTTAAGTGAGATCACTGCAACTTCTGTTGTACCACCACCGATATCGATCACCATAGAACCCGTTGCTTCAGACACTGGCATACCAGCACCGATAGCAGCCGCCATTGGCTCATCGATTAAGTAAACTTCACGAGCACCAGCACCTTGTGCTGATTCACGGATTGCACGACGTTCAACTTGCGTTGAGCCACAAGGAACCGCAACTAACACACGAGGGCTTGGGCGAAGAATACTGTTGTCATGTACTTGCTTAATAAAATGCTGCAACATTTTTTCAGTCACATAGAAATCAGCAATTACACCGTCTTTCATTGGGCGGATAGCAGCAATATTACCTGGTGTACGACCAAGCATTAATTTTGCGTCATGACCTACCGCTGCAACACTTTTTGTTGCGCCTGCACGGTCTTGACGGATTGCAACCACAGAGGGTTCATCTAGAACGATGCCCTGTCCTTTGACATAAATAAGGGTGTTGGCAGTACCCAAGTCAATAGACAGGTCATTAGAAAACATGCCACGAAGTTTTTTAAACATAGTCTTCGGCTAATCCTGAAAGCTCAAAATTCGTTAAATTGCACTAAATGTACCAAGCGCTAGACACTGAAACAAGGTAAGGATTGTCAAACCTACCACAGATTTGCAATTTATTTGCGCTAAGGCCTAATTTAACCCTTTTTCACCTCGATAAACGATGCGATCACTCCCACGATATACACCAAATGTCACAATCGCGGATGGATCTTCATCACCTAATTCTCGCCAATTATAGGTTAGCCACGGTTGGTGCTTTTTGTTGGTTTGGCTACAACCAATATTACTTGGTGTGTTGGTTGCAATACGTAACCAAAAACGGGTTTGTTGTTTTTTATAATTAGCAGGCGGTGATAGTTGTGGATGAGCTTCAATTTCATCGCTTTCACCAACGCTGACCTTTCCCGTTATATTGGTTGTTAATATCGATGTATTAGATCCATCAACCGGATGTAATGCCAGCTTACAATAATAGTTACTGTTGTATGTTGAGCCACTATCATCAGTATGGGTTTGAAATTCACTACCATCCCAATATTCGATTTTTAATGGCAGACTAACAGGTTGATCAAATGGGCTGATCGCATCATCTAGAACCATTCGCCCATAACGTAAATTAGGCGTTTCTTCGAACTGTGCGATGGTATATGTATCGATAACATCGTTTTTAACCGATGTACTACTTCGAATAGATATGGGATCTTGATTTTCTGTTATATACCCACCAAAGCGGCTATTATTTAAAGACCAAGGGCCATCTTCTTCTGTTGTTGGGTTGATGGCTGCAATGGCCTTACGTGCTAATAGCCATGTTTGTTGAACGTCACGATTCCAGTTTCCCTTAAAGCTCTTCTCTGTCAAGCCTGTTATATGATGATATGAAAAACGATGATTTAAGCTCGTTAATGATGGATCCTCATACGCAGTCAGTGCAACATCAGCTTGATACGCCAAATCAAAGTTGCTGTAGTTATTCACTTGATTACCCAACGCATTTTTCGCTTTTATCATGACTTGAACATTAAATGGTTGGCTTAAATAAGCAAATTGATCATGTCCGTTTGGATATATAATGCGATTAGGTTGAAGCTCTAAATATTTAGGGTAAAAACGGCCAATATTGCGATAGCCTTGATTAATATTCATACCCAAATATTGTGCAGCCGTATTCGCTTGTAAACGAACACTCCCTACTTCACTCCAAGATAAACCGGTATAGGTTAAAGCTTCAGTATGTTCTTTTACTTTAATGCCTTGCAATTCACCTGGCTCACCATTCACAGGTGTTATTGAATGATCTGATGGAATAGATAATTCAACATTTGCAGCTGGAGCATCTGCTTTAGAAAAGTTAGGTGTTATTGTGCTTTCACACAAATCAATGCTACTTGAATACCGACTATTAATATCTGCAGTTTCAGATCCCGCATTGCGCCAGACAATAGGTTTTACATCCACATCAAATTTCTCACCCGATGCCACAAAGCCTTCACCTGATGATGATGTACCGTCTGCTTTTATATATTCACCATCTTGATTTTTGGGGCACACGGCAAGTGTCCATGGGCGGGCATGCACTTCAACAGAGCCTTCTAATTGTTTCCAACTCCCAAACTCTGTTGGTAATTCATCATCTGTAGAAAAAATATCGCAGCCAGTTGATAACGAGCAATTAGGATCTGCAAGGTTTAACCCTACAATACCTGCATCGGGATATTTCAGCGCAAAGGTCGCTAACCCCTTATCAAAAGAAAATGTTTCTTGAGACGTTTGCCAGTCACTATTCATAGCCTTTATTTGTAAGTCGCCATTACCCTGGCTTGCTGGCTGTAAGAAAGTACTCGTCATAACTAACGGTTTATCACCTTGATAACCTGTTGTAATCGTTACTTGATCATTTTTGCAAGCAAGGGCTTTTACTTTAATATTTTCCCTAGGTTTACCCGCAATGACTTTTATTGGACTTGGCGAAATATCAAATTTAAACGGTACAAACGTATAACGACCATTAACGGTGTTGGTTGATGGGGAATTATTTAATTGTCCTTTAACCGCTATATTGCCGATATAATCATGACTTTTAAGCCGCAACTGACCAACACCATTTTTAATATTAACGTCAGCGACTTCTGAAACATCTTTATAAGGCGTTTCACTATTGATTGGAAACCACGATGCTTTTCCAGCTGTTGAAATATTGGTGGTTACTGATACTGAACCAGAATAGGTGTCAGCTAGCGTTCCGTCTTCATTTTTAACACTCAACGTAACAGGCAAATAATCGCAGGTTAATGAAAATGCAGTTGATGGCTCAATATCTAAAATATAATTATCAGGTTTAGGGTCAAAACACTCACTTTCACCAATAATTTTTGATTTATTAATTAGTTCTATCTGATTAATCGTTACCGAACCATATACTATCGCATTGTTACTTAAGTAAGTTTTTTTCTCTGAATATATAAGCGCCTTTACAATAGAGCTGTTAGACACGGCGTTAAAATCTTTAAATAACAAAGTCGAAGTTGGTGGCTCATTATAGGCGTAGATCACCAAATTATCAGGACTTCCATCTACATTAATTAAAGCGCCATTAGTTCCTGATGTATGGTTAAAAGAGTAACCTCTGGTATAGATAACTACTTTATTATTTTCTGGAATAACAATTCGAGAACCATTTACGATAAAACTATCAATCCAGTAGGTGCCCGTTTTTAATGTTAGCTGACTATTTGAATCTAAAGATAATGTTTCAATTTTTATCTCTTTGTTTAACGTTATAGATCCGCCTCTAACAGACAAATTTTTATATTCACTGTATGGGATCTCTGGTTCAATTTGTTTTCCAGCGTCAAATACATTATTACTTTTATTTTCTTTAAAGCTAGGAAGTTGAGGCTTATTTTCTTTCTTTACAATTAAATCTTGATTCTCATTACATGGAGAATCATCACAACCTTTATCAAGGTAATTATTTATACTTTCTTGGCGAAAACCGACATACCTTTTATTTTTGATTTCAACCGTATTTATTAGTCGACTATCTTTCCCAATTTGTAAACTCGGATCACTATTACCTTGCCATGTTTGAGCTGGGCTTAGAAAATATTTACAAATATTATTGGCCAGCGGCTTTTTAGCGAAAGCAAAAAAGCCCACCTTTTCTTTTATATGTGCGCGTTGACCTATATACGTCCATGGTGGGATATCTTCATCAACAACAAAACTCACCTGTGTTAAGGACTTCTTACACTGACGAACCCAGCCACCTTGTCCACCTTGGCGCTGCAACTTCCCGGCGATAAAATTTGGAACAGTGGTATAAGTTTGACGAAGATTAATAGGAGTATTACATGTGTACTGTAATGGCTTCAGTTTACCCGAATTTGAAACGATATCACCTGATGAAAATTCATAGTCATAACCATTGGTTTCACCAATATTAGGAACACTGACTAAATAACCAATTTTCTCATGTTCCTCAACGTCAATATCACGTTTATTTACACGCGTAATTTCAAGACCTAGGTCAAATCCCATTGATGAAATATTTTTAGTTGCGGTCGTTAACCAGCGTTCATTGTTTTTCGTTTGGACTTCTGAGAGAACAATCGGCGATTCACTCAACAATGAAGAGTACGAGGAGAGATCCACTCTTTCATAAGCTGGTGAAGACCTTTTACCATCTGCGGAATATCTTTTCGTATTCACACTGCCTGCGAATACTCTGTGTCCATCCTCAAATGTTGTAACCCCCTCTTCAATAACCAAATAAGAAATCACTGGCATTTGATTACGTGATAACGAATAGGAGTTAGACAGTGGCGCAACTATTTGTGCTACGGAAAAAGATTTTTTTGTAACATTTAACAAAGCAAGGGTCTGAGGGGCGTCATTATCTGGATTATCGCTGGGTATTGTTGGCATTAAAAATACAAGCGGTTTAGTCGCATATGCATTTTTTAATCTAACAACACAACCCGATTGATCCTCATAGGAGTTTGCTGATTCAGGTAAAATAAATGATGAACAGGTGCTGGTATCAAATGTACCAAATTCATACTGAGCACTATGCGCTTGCCATGCAAAGAATAAACTGAAAAATAAAACGTTGATTAACTTAAGACATAAACGCATAAACATCCTTTTACCCAAAATAAAAAGCGAGTCCGTGCCTTAAGGGTATTTGACTAATTTCAACTTAATATCTTAATTATTAATAACGCAAACATCTACATTCAGAGTAAATAATTACACACAAAAAAGCCGAGAGATCACACTCTCGGCTTTCTGATGAATAAATAAGACTTACTGGTAATCAGCAGCAGGGATCCCTGGCTCATCTCGGTATAATATTCGGTCATTACCTCGATATACGCCAAAAGTCACAATAGCCGATGGGTCTTCATCACCTAAATTCCGCCAATTGTATCGTAGCCAAGGTTGATGAGAGTAGGCTCCAAAACAGTTAATGGGATTTTTATCTTTTACCCCTGGTTTCACCGCACTCAAACGCTGCCAAAATCTTACCTGTTGTTTAAAAGTAGTACTATTTGAACTGGTACCATATCCAGAGATTTGGCTTGGGTTCGCCATAAAGTCTCCAGATAAGGCTTTGCCCATCATTACTTTACCACTACCGGATGTATAAGCACTGCTCTTGCCATCTTCAGGATACATACTGATCACTTCGCGACAGTAATTTGCTCCATTAAACTGCGATACTGAATCATTCGTATTTTTAATAAATTCTGTACCATCCCAATATTCAATACGTAACGGCACTGCTAGCGATTTACGAATATCACCACCGATATTTTCTAATACCATGCGTCCATAACGGAGATCGTTAACTCCCACTAGTGCACCCTGTGCATTAACCTCTTCCCCCGCCCATGTTACGTGATCAGGAAACGCTTCACCTTGTTTCACTCGCAACTGCCATTGGTCAAACGGTCCATCTTCAATACTGGTGTTAATATCTTTTTCTTTACGTTGGAATATCAGTTTAGACGGCTTAAAAACAACCTCAGAGTTACCTTGGCTATTTTGCTGCCAATCACCGATTTTAGGAGACATTAACGATTTATCACTGCGCATTTGTTTTAAACGTAGATCTAATGGTACGTACCCCCCGTTATTATTCCCCGACTGTAATCTAAACTTACTCTGAAGAGACGGATCAAATAAGGCATAATTTTGAACGGGTTGATTATTCGCGTTAAAAGCATTAATCGTGAATCCAGCATCAAATGGCTGATCCATATAAGTGAATGAGCCTATCGCAGGTGTTACTTCATTCTTAGAAAAAGCAAAATACTTAGGATAGAAACGCCCTATTTGACGTTTACTCTGATTAATATTATTGCCATTCTCTATATAATCGTTCATCCCAACCTGTAGCCAAATACTGCCGACTTCAGACCATCTATTACCAGTAAGTAATACCCCTTTCAAGGTCGGTTTTACTGTCATTTGACCTTGCGTAAATGTCCCCATAACGCCACTAGAAGGTGAGGCTAGGTGAGCCTGCATCAACAACCCATTTCCCATAGTTGGCGCATCTGGAGCAAGGAAATTCTCCGTTACAGAATAGCTACAGTATTTATTATCAGATGAATCAATAACAGTTCCTTGGGAGCTACCTTCCTGCCACACTAAAGGCTTAAGCAGCACATTAAAAGGTAACCCCGCGGCAATATACCCCTCACCACTTTTAGACGTGCCATCTGCTGTATCTAATGTATTAGCTTCATTAGGCTTTAACGGACAAATCGCGAACATCCACGGCTTTGCATTAATTGCAACAGAACCGGTTAACCCATTAGGCAGCAGCTCACGTAACGCTTTTGCTTCCTTCGTTTTGGTTGTCGTTAACGTGCAGCTATCACTAGTACAATTTGGATCAGAGACATGCCAAGCAATAACACCCGCATCACGATAACGCAAAGTAAGCGGTTCAGATTTCCCTTGCTCGAACTCTACTTTTGCTTGCTTAGATGCGCCTGTCGCTGATTCAATATGCTTTCCTTGTACAATCTCGACAGTAATAGGGTTATTGGGATCGGCTGCTTTTTTCGGCGCTTGGTATTCAGTTGAAAAATCTAATAACCGTGTTCCAGTATAATTTTCAACTAGCTTGATGTTCTTACCCGCTTGGCATGTCATGGCTTTAATTGTGGCGGTAACGTCTTTTCCCGCCACGATATTGTGACCATCATTTAGATCAATCGCGAAACCACCAGGGATAAAGGTATATTGACCTTTAGGTTCATCACCAGCCATAAACTCAATACTTGCCGTTATTTTCAGCGTCTCCGACCCCGTGGGTAATACCCAAATAACTGCATGTTGATTTTTTACTGGCAACGTAAATGTATGTGTACCCGCAGTAAACTGATGAGAAGATGCGAGCGCTGAATTATCCGCCCAGATACCGCCTGTTGATGAGGTAATATTAACCGTAATATCACCATCAAATTCTTTAGTACCATCCTCCGATGTCACATTAAAATCAACTTGCTGGGCATGACATAAGGTCTTCGTGACTTTTGTCGGTGTGATTGTAAGTTCAAATTTAGGTTCAGGCTCAGGATCAAAACAGGCACTACTACCAATAATCTCTGTTTCTATATTATTCACATCGCCAGTCATCGTGATGTTAGGCGCCGTTACTGCACCGGTAATTCGCGTGATCTGGTTACTCAAGCCATCACTCATCATAAGATTACGCTCAGAGTAAATTAAGCCAGTGATCTGACTGCCTTTGTTTAGCTCAATATAATCATGGAGAATATCATTCACCGGTTTTAAATCATGAACAACAATAAGTAAATCGTCAGCAATCCCAGATAGTGGCTTCATGGTTGAGCTGATCAAACTCATCTTTTTCACATGAACAACAGAGCCCGTAGGAAAGATAATATTTTTATTACTTAAATTAATGGTGTTAAACCAAAATACCGTTTTATTGCCAACGTCTCGTTGCGATTGTAAATCGCCATCATCAACAGCAGGCCATGTATCTAACACTTGTTTTTTAGCAAATAAGCTCGGGTAAGGCTGAGCCGTATGACATTCTTCGCCATTACAGTAATTATTCTCACCACCACTTGAATTAATTGTCTTAAAACCTATATAGCGTTTGCCTTCTTTTACGGCTGAACCTTTAATTAAGACATTATGGCTAGCGTTAAATGCGCCAGTAGAGGTTTGCCATGTCTGAGCAGGACCTGGGAATACATTACAGACTTCTTCTGATGCACGACGCTGGAAAGCCATAAAACCAACCATCTCATTGGCATGTTGACGTTCTGGGTTAGTATGCTCATTTAAGTCTTCATCAGTAACAAAGCTTACTTCAAGAACATCTTTACCCGGCTTTTGTTGATTTTTACATAACCGGATCCACCCTCCGTTAGGTCCTAAACGGGAGTTTTTAGAGGCAATCACTAAGATGGGATTTTTTGACTGATCCGAAAAATCAAAATCGCTGCCTTTTAAATCAGTAAAGCCTGCACATTGCTCCGTAACAGGCTTAGTGATCTTTTCAATCCCATGATAATTCCCTTTTAGGGTATTGGGCGTTTCTGCTGGACCTAAAGCAAACTGTAACCCTTTGTATAAACCACTACCTTCAACTAATAAATAACCAATCGTCACATTATGATTAAGCACATATTGAGTTTCAGAGCTATCCACGCCTAAATAAAAATGGCCATTATTGCTCGTACCTTGATTTATCGTGCCACGAATAATAAACGGCGTTATCCACTCTGATTCTGTACCTGTAGCCGAAATAACAGACGGTTTATTTCTTGGCTGAATTTCTGCGATTCCTCCAGGTGTTTTACTTTTAAATCCACTAGGAATCGTAACCGGCGTTACTTTGCCTTTCTTTATTAATGGATTTAATTTGCCGTAATCGATATCACCTTTACCGGTTTGAAATTTAGGATCTTTAGCATCAAGCTGTTTATGTACAGTCAGTTCTGCCGCAGTAATACGACCATTATTGCCTAATGCAATGGTGCCTTTTTCCATCGCAAAATAGGTGATTTTACGCATAGGAATACGATATAAGGTATAGGTTTTATTTTTAAAATGATGCCATTTCGCTTCCCATGACTCCCAAGAGCCTAAAAGACTATCTTCATCTTCTAAACGAATTGCGTTCGATACTTTCGGATAAACCTGTCTTACCCCAAATGCATACGTCTTACCTTTTTTGTAAATTCGGGTAATCTTTAAAGATGATGGTGCATCAAGACCATTATCTGTAATGGTCGGCATGAGGAAAATTAACGGTTTGGTTGTAAATTCTTTATTTAAGACAATTTCACATTCTTGGTTAATACAGCCATTGGGGCGTGAAATATCACTTTGCCCAAAGTCGAATACTGGCCCATCTTCACTCGCCAACGCCGTACCGCTCAACATCATTAAGGAGATAAAAAAAACAAAATTTTTAATCATTTAAATCTTTCGCCCACACTTCTTGGGTACGTGTCATCGCCACGTTATGACTACCGCAGGTCGCTGTACTTTCTAGGTGGTACTCATTGACTGTTTTACCGCTTGATAACCTAATCTTTTTCGTTGTACATACCACCTTTATTACTTGGCACCCTTTTTGGAATGGCGGCATAATTTTTTCAATTTCAGATGATGGATAAGTTATGCATTTATCGGAATCACTCTGAAATGGGTTTCCAAGTGGGAAAAGTCGAGTTAATACAACTTCATTGGCAGAATGGGCTGTAAACCATGCTCGTGTTCCAAGCACCTCTTTGGTAGTCATGGTTTGACTAGAGGTACCAATTTTCGTCATCACCATTGCCATGAGCCCCATAACGATAATGACGAACAGCACTATCATTAAGCCACTACCACGTTGCTTGTTATAACTGCTATAAGACATTCATCACCTGTACACTATGGTTATAATCTGACTTTTCTTGAGTGCGTGAGTCTAAATACTGAATAGTAAATAACGCTATCGCATTACTGTTTAATCCCGCCGTTTGTACATTCGGTATAAATTTATCGATGTTCTCAGCCATTAATATGCCATCACCATCGTTGACCTTGCGCACAATAGTCGTCCCCACTTGACAGTAACTGATCTTATCTTTGTATAAATATAATCGATTACCGGGAGAAGATGCCTCCTTGATTGGCGAAGTTAATGTCAATTGATACGTCTCATCTTTTGAAGCTGGCGCAGTAATACTACTCACAGTTATGGTGTTATTTTTATATTGCTCAGATGAGGCAAAGCCCACTGCAACAAAATTACCGCTACTACTCCAGTTAGAAGAAAAACGTAACGGAGTGATCGCAATCGTATTGCTGTTATTCGGTAAATTATCGTAATACACCGCTGGAGCAATAATCGGATAAAAGCTCAGACAATGAGATGTATTACTTAAACTGTTCGGCGCGGCATGACGGATTTCTTTGGTCATACGTGCAACTAAAAAACGGGCTTGAGACTGCAGACGCTCGCGATCAACGGTATTGGTATACCCCTTTACACCAATCGCAATATAGCTACCAATACCAATCATAATGATAGATAGCACGACAATTGCTATCACCATTTCAAATAGCGTGAAACCGCGCGGCTTAGCCATCAATAATTTCCCCTATAGGCGATATAGTCATATTTACCATAGCGTCCAGCATCCACACTCACTGTGATTTTTTTTAAAAGTTGTGAGGCCACATACTCGACATTAATGGTGGCATGAATATGGGTATAGTTTGCGGTTGATAAACTGGGTACTAAATCAGTTAATTCGCCACGGCGAGAAGTTAAACTGGGTTTAACATAATTATTACCGTTATATGTATAAGGGTTAGGGCACTGCGTTGTATCTCCCCAACAGCCAATAAAATCATCGACATCATTAGCCATTGCTGGATTCGTTGCTTCTAAAAAATCATCCGGCCCTAAACGTGCTGGCAAGGTACATGGATTAGGATTTCCTTTAGCATCATCCTCACAGCGGTAAACACTGTCGCCATTAGGATTAGAATTTTGATCGAACTGACGTGCTAATATTTCATTAAAAATCGCATCAGCCATTGCCGCTGAACGCGCTTGATATTGAGGAATCGCAGAGCGCTCAACTTGAGGAAAAAGAAAGCTCACCAAGGTGATCATCGCAATCGCGAGTAATACAATAGTGATGATCCCTTCAATAAGAGTAAAACCGCGTTGTTTTATGTGAGTATTCACTTACTGCACACCTCGTTATCTTTCTTTTTATATACATAACCTTGGCTATTAATACAAATGCTGGCGGTTTGGTTATTTTTTGCCGTAATCGTAATGGTACAACCGTTAGCACACACTAACATAGATGTTGCATTGACAGGCTGCCCAAGCAAATTAAAGTACAACTTAGCACGTGTATTTCCACCATCAACCAATGAAAACTCGGTATTGGTTTGTGATTGACGCAAGCTACCATCCGTTTCTGAATTAGCGGCATCGCAGACGCCTAAACATGGCGAAGAAACATTCAAGGGAGCGCGTTGCCCTTGCATCGAAGATATTTGAATTTGGCGAATAACAGAAATCGCCTGATCACGGGTCAGTTGGGCATCAAACTCGCTCCGACCTGAAAAGCGAGCAGCAGCAGTGGCACTGATGATCCCTATAATTACGATCACCATAATGAGTTCAACGAGAGTAAAACCTTGTTGCTGCTTCACATTACCACCTAAACATGACCTATTTTATTGTTATATAATTTATCAGATTAAAACAAAAAAGGCGCAGCCGAGTGACTGCGCCTTTAGTTCTAGCTATATGTTAATTACTCACAATCATGCACAACAACGGTTGCAGCAGCAGCAGAAGTTGCAGCAGTGTAAGTTACAGAGCACTTATCTACCGCCGCTTTATCTGCTTGGTTTTTCAGTGTGTAACTAATTGAATCACCAGCATCTTCACCGCCAGTAGATCCCTTAACAGGAGCCCATTCAGTTGAGTCTGATTCTAAACCTTTAACTGCAAGAGCAATACCTGCTGAACTTGCTGTTGGGTAACCAAAAATGGTTTCAATACCATCAACGTTTGTAGCTGTATTGGAACTTTCTACACCATTAATCGCAGCTTTACCGTACATAATACCTGCCGCACCTTGGATTGCTCCTTTTAGGCCTTGAAGCGATGCATTACGCGCATCATTTTGAAGGTTCATAAATTTAGGCGCCGCCGTTACCGCTAGAATACCTAAAATAACAATCACTACTACTAACTCAATTAGAGTAAAACCTTGTTGCTTTTTCATTTTTTATCTCTTATTTACTAAATAGCATCGAAACGAAGCGAAGTTTAAAATTACTTACAAGCATTATCAGCTAGTTGTACTTTTGCAGGTACAGTTGCACTTTGTGCTGGTACGTAGACTAAGTAACAATTTTTAGGAACTTTATTAGCTGGAGTTGTTGAACTTCCATCTGCAGCAACAGCCGAAATTTCACTTAATTGAGTTGAATATTGTTTTGGGGCAAACACAACTTTTGCATCCTTTGTTGTGCCAGTACCAATAACTTTCGATGCCCAGTCACCATCAGAACCGGTACCAACGATCGCCTTTACAATACCGTTATCACTTGCTTCCGGATAACCAAAAAGTGTTGCGACATTATCTGCTCCAGCACTAACAGTACCAGATGTTGATTCGATACCTTCAATTGCAGCTTTACCATAAACAATGCCAGATGCGCCTTGAATCGCACCTTTCAAACCTTGTAGCGATGCATGACGCGCATCACCTTGTAAATTCATAAACTTAGGTGCAGCAGTAACCGCTAAAATACCTAGAATAACAATCACTACAACTAATTCAATAAGGGTAAAACCATTTTGGCGCTTCATATTAACTCCAATGAAACCTTAACTAACTATAAAAATTAATCACACTTTGTGACAGTTACTGTTGCAGCTGATGTTGATGTAGCTTGTGCATAAGTCACATAACATTTTGCTTGAGTGTTATCAGCTTTTTGATTAGCAAACGTATATGAAATGGTATCGCTTACTGCATTTTTAGGCTGAAATGCTTTCCACTCAGTATTACCACTATGCAAACCATTAACAATTAAGCTTAATGCCGCAGATGTTGCATCAGGATAACCTTCGGTTAAATCTAATGTGCTACCAGCAACACTAATCGCACCATCGCCAGACTCTTGGCCTTTCACAGCCGCTTTACCGTAAGCAATACCCGCTGCGCCTTGAATAGCACCTTTTAAACCTTCTAGCGAAGCATTACGCGCATCGGTCTGTAAATTCATAAACTTAGGTGCCGCTGTTACGGCTAAAATACCAAGAATAACTATCACCACTACCAGCTCAATAAGCGTAAAACCCTTTTGACTTTTCATATTGATTCCTTTCATTTATTTCAAATCTACTTCAACACGGCCCACTGCCGGCTGGTAAGTAAAAGAATGCCCAGCGAATGGATTCACTTCGCCAGAGCTATTTTTGCTAGCTGATGCTAGCTGGTAATAACGACACTGTTTAGCGGCACCTGTGCCTTCAACTGTGACGAAAAATAAATCTTTGCCACTCGCTAGATCATCGCGTGATGTCGTTGCTAACGGTGGGTTTTGCATCAATTCTTGCAACAAATCTAAACAGTCCGTCGCCGTCATATCGACCACATCAGTTGTTGCACTAGTGTTTAACGCAAACGGATAACCAGGACGTATATTTAACGTGGTATCTTCTTGGGTTAATTTAAATTCAGTACCGTCGTAATCAACAGTATTCTTATTTCCGCTATCAACAGGGCGACCATACGCTTCCCATTGTGCTCTTGCTGAAATCACAGCCGTTGCAAAACCGCCTGTCATTCCTTCTATTGCAGATTGCTTAGCTTGATCGGTGATATTCATAAACCGAGGTAAAGCGGTTGCCGCTAAGATCCCGAGCACAATAATCACAACGACTAATTCGATAAGCGAAAAGCCGGCGTTTTTTTTCATTTCCCTATCCTTACTGTAAGAAACTCGACACTATTGCGACAAATTACTGGCAATATGTATTTTGTCATTAATATAAAATATTGCCAATTTTTTCTTAATGCCTATATCATATAAACATGTATTATAACTGTTTGAATCATCAGTACTTCTATAACCAAATGAATTATATTCAGGCCTTCCTATTCCATTTGACAATAAAGACCATATTTTAGGGCAGTCCAACTCCCCCTGTTTCAATACAATAGGCCATCCTAATTGGGTATATTCAAACGCAATATCACCAACCTTGTCATAATGAGGCCTATTATTTAACTCCCAGTTCTGACGCAGGTTTACAGCACCTTGATACAAATTATTTCGGGTTAAATCAAACTGAAGCAACTTGGCATTTTTTTGCACTTGCTGCCATTCGTATAACAAAACACTTATTAATATAAATGTAATTATTAGCCATGAAACATTTTGTAACCTTTTTTTGTGCTGTAACTCACGATCCCTTAGCGACATCGAGCATTCCCCACATAGGCAAAAAGATACCTAAAGCTAATAACAACACCATACCTGCCACAACAACCAACATGATGGGCTCTATTCGAGCTGTTAATGTTTTTAAATCATATTCCACTTCACGATCATAAAAATCCGCGACTTCTAATAGCAACTCATCGACTTGACCTGTTTCTTCGCCCACGGCAATCATTTGTAAAACGAGTGGCGTAAACACCCCTGATTTAGTAGCGGTTCGTGAAATACTGCTACCGCCCTCGATCCCTTGCTTCATTTCAATCAAGCGGTTTTCTAAAAATCGGTTACCTAACGATTCCGCTGCCATTTGAATCGCTTGATTTAAAGGCACACCAGCACGGATCATTAAAGAAAACGTACGAGCAAAACGCGCCATTTGAGCACGATTAACAATGCTTCCCGTAATAGGCATACGTAAGCGCCAGTTATCCCACTTTTCGGCACCTTTTGGCGTATTACGCCAAAATCGTATACCTAACCAAATAGCGACGGATACGCCAATCATCATCGGCCAGTAATGAACAAAAAAGTTCGATGTTCCAATCAACACTCGAGTTGGCCATGGCAGTTCAACGCCAAAGCGCGAGAACATCGACGCAAATTGTGGAATAACTTTGGTATTTAATATCCCCATTGCTATCACGATAGCCGTTAATACAAATGTGGGATAACGCATCGCCGACTTAATTTGGCGACGGGTATTCATTTCTTGTTCGTAGTAATTCGCAAGCTGTAACAATACCTGATCAAGACGACCCGTATTTTCGCCGACATGGATCATCGAGATAAATAACCGAGAAAAAACCCGAGGATGTTGCTGCATCGCCACTGACAACGCGCGACCATTCGTCAAATCAAGGGTTAACGCTTCTAGGGTTGTTTTTAATAAAGGATGACTCGCACTTTGCGATAAACCTTTAAAAGCCCGTAATAAAGGGACACCTGCTTTGGTTAAACTGTATAGCTGTCGACAAAAGATCACGAGAACTTCTAGCGGTAATTGCGCTTGAAACAAAGCACTTAAATCAAACGCTTGACCTTTTGCTTTACCGTGCGTTTCTCGGATCTCAAGGGGGATCACACCTTGACGCAGCAAGAGATCGGCTGCGGCATTAGCATTTGATGCTTCAATCGTTCCCTGTTTTAATTGGCCTTTCTCACCGCGCCCTCGGTAGCTAAATACTGCCATCTTCGTCTCTACTACTAGTTAAGAACATCCAGTACTTCACCTTCACCAAGAAGCAGTACCTCATCAATGCTGGTCTTGCCTGCTAAAGCAAGCTCCATTGCTGATTCCACCAGCGGTTTATAGCCTTCACTCTTTCTCGCCAGCTGGGTAAATAGCACCGCATTATTTTGACGTAACGCATCCATCATATCTTGGCGCATCTCAAGTAACTCAAAGACACCAATACGGCCTTTGTAACCGGTAAAGTTACAGCTATGACACCCTCGTCCACGACGGAAAACATGATTGTTGTAGAATGGGAAACGGGTTTCTAGCCACGCTTTTTGTCCCGGCTCTAAAGCCGCATCTTCACCACAATCACTACAAATACGGCGTACCAATCGCTGCGCTAATACTGCACGAACGGCACTCGCCACCAAGTAACCTGGCGCTTCCATATCGATCATACGCAGTGCACTGTCTACCGCATCGTTAGTATGAAGTGTCGATAAAACTAGGTGACCCGTTAATGCCGAACGCAAGCCAATTTCGACGGTTTCCTGATCGCGCATCTCACCAATTAAGATGACATCGGGATCCTGACGTAAAAAAGTGCGTAGAATAGAGGAGAAATTAAGCCCAATCTTGCTGTTTACCTGAACTTGGTTAACACGCGGCAAACGGTATTCCACCGGATCTTCTGCAGTAATGAGTTTCTTACCCGGCTTATTTAATTCGCTTAATGCGCCATATAGCGTCGTAGTTTTACCTGAACCTGTTGGCCCTGTGACCAAAATCATGCCATGAGGACGTTTTAGCTGGCGACGAAAACGCTGCACGATATCATCCGGCATACCGATTTCATCAAGGCTTAAAATACCGGCGGACTGATCAAGTAAACGCATTACGACCGATTCGCCATGTTGAATTGGCATGGTAGAAATACGCACATCAACCGAGCGGTTTCGTACCATCATGTTAAAGCGTCCATCTTGAGGCAGACGCTTTTCAGAAATATCGAGGCCACTCATGAGCTTTAAACGCAATACTAGCGCAGAAGAAATACTGCTCTCATCAATCAGGTTTTCATGCAGCACACCATCAATACGTTGGCGGATACGCAACACATCAGCATCAGGCTCAATGTGAATATCCGAAGCGCCCACTTGCACTGCATCTTCAAACAATGAGTTGATCAGTTTTACAACAGTCACTTCTTCATTGTCGGCCTCTTCCATGCCAAATGTGAAAGTGTGGTGATCTTGGTGTTCTGCTTTTAATTGCTCAGCAAATGACGCAATTTCTTGAGTACGGCGATAGTAACGATCAAAGGCAGCCAACAATTGACGCTCTGGCGCAATCACAAGTTCAACCCGGTACTGGCTGAGCTGATCAAACACCGCCTCTTGCGCTGCTAAGTCAGCAGGATCGCTCATCGCAACACGAACCGTATCACCATGCCGACCTAAAACTAACGCACGCAAGCGACGCGCATTTACTTCTGAAAGTAAACCAACATGTTCGCTATCCACTTGCACTCGTGTTAAATCAACAAGCGGCACATCAAGCTGACGCGCCAAAAACTGCAGCATTTGCTGTTCAGTAAGAAATCCTAAATTAATTAGGGTGTCACCGAGCTTACGTCCCGTTGATTGCTGTTTTGTCAGTGCTTGTTCTAGTTGTTGCTGAGTAATGATATTTTCATCAACTAGAAGATCGCCTAAGCGTTTACGTAATCGAATTTGCATCGGCTAGCTCCTATGCGATTTTAATGCAACTAAACGCTGCTGAATAAATTGTTGTGATGACGCTGAGATATTACCTAGCTGTAATGCTTTTTGGTAAGACTCACGGGCTTTCTCTGCATTACCACTCCGGTCTTGAGCAATCGCTAATCCCATCCACCAGCGACCATCAAATGACGCTAAACGCACTAATTGTTGATAACTTTGAAGTGCTACCACATTGTTATTTAATCTTTGTGCTAACGCGCCACGCATAGCTAAATACTGTGAATCCATGCTGCCACTTTTATCATTTAACACAGCTAATGCCGCTTGATTTTGGTTTTCATTGACCAATAATTTTGCGAGTGTTAAACGTAACTGTGGTTGATTCGGTTGCTTTGCTAGCCCTTTTTCAAGCGTCGCAATCGCTTCTCTTACATTGCCTCGCCCATAATACAATGCCGCCAAACGTTGCCTTGCCATGATCCAATCCGGTCGATAATTTAAAGCCGACTCTAAATTAACAACCGCTTGTTTACTGTTTTGCTGCTCTAAGGCTTTTTCTGCATTTAAGTATTCAACTTGCGCCAATTCTTTTGGCGTTAAAGAAACAGTTTGAATCGATAATTCACTTTTAACAGGTTTTGGCGCAGGTGGCTTTGACTGGACTTTATGCTCTCGCTCAACCGCAGCCAATGCTTTTTCATAACCGCTTTCATAGCCTTGATCATAAGAGCTTTGTAACTCTTTTTGTTCATCTTCACTTTCAAGAGATTCTTGAGCGACAGGCATATTCGTAAGCTCAGCTGTGACTGATTTATCAATACGCTTTGAATGTGGTTGTTCTGTAACAACTGCCGTTTTAATTTCATCTGATGCTACAGGTGTTTTCACTGCAATGGTTGATAACGGTTTAACTGATGCAATCTCTTTCGTCGTTTCAGGTTGATCAACAATAGGCTCTGCGGCTATTTCTGTTTGTGCCATGGCTGGTGTAACAACACTATCAGGTTGATTTAACCACCACGCCATACCGACAAATGCCATGGTGCAGCAACCAACAGTTACCCATTTCGGCCATGCTGATGTTGGTATAGGTGCTATTTCTGCTGCACGTAATGGAGAGCCCTGCTGTGATGCAGAAGCGAGTTTTACTTGGCTCAACTCATTAAGTCGGCGATTTAATTCACTCATGAATGACTCCATCCCCACAATATAGGAAATGACCACTTAGGTTGTTTTGCACCAAGGGTATCCCGAATAGCCATGAGAACTTCTTTTTTACTAACGATATATTTTTGCTCACAAAAAGTGGCAAGTAAGGACTTATGGCATAGTTGATTGATCAATCGTGGTATGCCACCACTGGCATACCAAATTGCGCGGCATATCGACATGCTAAACACCATGTCAGTATAGCCAGCTTGATACAGTCGGTGTTGTATATATGCAACGGTTTCAGCCAAGGTTAATGGCCGTAAAACAGCACGAAATGTGATCCGTTGACGTAATTGACGCAATTGATGCTGAGCTAATCGTTGATCAAGCTCTGGCTGTCCGAGTAAAACGATATGTAGTAGCTTTTCTTGTTCAGTTTCTAAATTACCGAATAAACGAATCGCTTCTAACGCATCATCTGACAACGCTTGTGCTTCATCGAGTAACACTACCACCGATTGACCATTCAACCGGCGAGTGATTAATTCATCCTGAATTTGCTCTGTCAGTAAAGCATGGTCACTATTGGGTAGTAGGCTTAATTCTTTTGCCAATGAACGCTTTAATTCTATTCCACTACAGGCTGGCGTCGGTAGGTAAGCAAGATCAAAATGAGTTGGCAATTGGGTCATCAACATACGACACACTAAGGTTTTACCCGTTCCTACCTCTCCTGATACCTGTGTGATCCCTTCGCCCATTTGTAGTGCTGCCAACACGGTTTGAATCGCTTCAATATGTGATGGCAGCGCATGGAAAAGAGAGGTATTCGGTGTTAAAGAAAAAGGCTGCTGACTAAAACCAAAGTGTTCGAGATACATGAATTACCCTTCTTCAGGGAACCATTCATTAATCAGTGATCGAGAGCGTTCAATTTCTTGTTTCCAAGTATTGTCAGTCACAACTGTCGGTTTAAGTAAGATCACCAATTCAGTTTTCTTTTTCACTTTATTGATATGACGGAATAAATTACCAATCCCAGGAATATCACCAAGCAGAGGAACCTTCGAGACTTGATCATTAATGCTTGATTTCATTAAACCACCAATCACCACAACATCACCTGTTCGGGCGTGGATGATTGAATCAGATTCGCGAATAGTACTTTTTGCCAACGGTAATACCATAGGTTTTTCAGTACCGACTTCAATCGTTTTCTGTTCATTCTGCACATCAACAACCGCTGGGTGAACATGTAATAAAACGCCACCTTGGTCGTCAATCTGTGGCGTTACGTCTAACGAAATACCAGAGAAAAACGGGGTTAATGAGACATCTGGCGAAACATTATTGTTATCACCTGAGACGTTGCTGCTTGAAACGTCTGTCACAAAGTATTCATCACCACCGACTTTGATCACCGCTTTTTGGTTATTTGCAGCTGTCACTCGCGGGCTAGAAAGTACATTCAAATCCCCTTGAGTTGATAAGAAGCTCATCACCGCACTAAAGTTACCATCTGAAATAGTAACGTTAGTTTGACCACCTAAAAGTTCTGAGATGGCATTACCACCGGGTAGTGCACCAGCAACAATATCTGCTGCATTTTCAACACCATTCACAACAATATTTGTACCACCAATGCTGCGCGTTAAGTTATTCCAATCAATACCTTGTTGGTAACTATCATCAAGTGTCACCTCCATGATTTTCGCCTCAAGCACGACTTGACGCTTTAGACGACGTTGAGACATGCCCAAGAACTCTTTAACTTCACGTAATTCATTAGGGAAGGCGCGTACCGAAATAAGACCCGCTTGCGGTGATACCATGACATTTCGACCATCACCAGAGCCAATCATGCCACTCACGACTTTCTCTAACTGTGTCCAAAAATCACTGTCCGAGGTCGTTTCAATCGTTGTGCCGCCCGTTGTGGTATTACCACCACTTGATGATGAGCTACTACTATTATCATCACCTGATGATGAATTATTATTGCCATCACTAATAGAACCGGAGGTAATAGAGGTTAATGACTTACCTTTACGCTGTAATTGTAAATAATCAACGGGGATCACTTCAGTCCGTAGCGTTGCAGGGAAAACCTGAATAATATTCCCTTTACGCGTCGTACTATAACCGTAAATATCAGACACGACATTTAGCACTTCATCGAGAGTGACATCATTTAATTTCATCGTAATACGGCCAGTAACACCAGGATGAATGACGATATTAAATGGTGTGCCTTTTACTAAACTGGTAAAAAATGCATTGGCTTCAACATTTTTAGCATTAACACGAAAACGCTTTTCTAACGAAGAATTAGCAGGGTTAATATTGCTATCAAGTGATGGCATAAGATCAGCATTGACCGCAGACGGTAGCTCCATTAACGGACGGCTACTCGCTTCATTCGCAGCTTCATTTAAGGCCTTCTTCACTTCAACAGGGTTTTGATGCCCCATATTAGTTGAACAGCCCGCTAAGGATGCAATGGTGATCCCTAGAAGAATTCGACGCATAATATTTAACCTTAATTCGTTCGTATATTTTCAGCAAATAACGCCAAATGCCACTTTTTGCCACTACGACTTAAAGTAACACTACTTTCAGAAACATTTGTCAGAGTGTAACCATTGACGCGTTCGCCAAGGCTGACCACTTGACCACTTAAAATCACCGAGCACTGCTGACCATCACAAATAATACTTTGTAACTGTGGCAATCGTGCCTGTGCTTGGCTCGTTTTGGCTTTACTCGCCACCCAACCTAATGGTGCAGTAGGATCTTGAGCAGCATAAGCACCGAAGGCGCATAAACTTAAAAGTAAAGCTGCCATCCATGTCATTTTCTTATCCACCAATAAAGTCCTTACTCTCACCTAAGGTATACACTTCCAGTTCCACCTTTGCCCATGGATACTTATCAACCTGATAGCTCAGGCTTCGCCAGTAATATTTAACCGGTAATGCTTCTAATTTATTTAAGTAATTCACCACATCAAAGTAACGCCCTTTAAACGTTAAGCGAATGGGGTGAACAAAGTACCCCTGTTGATCACCACTCACTAGTTGGGATGACGGTAATGACGTCATTGACTCTAATTTTAATGCCGAGCTATGACGCAGAACTTGCTCTAGCAAGCCAGTCATTTGAACCGGCGTGATCAAACTACCAATTTTTGCTTCTAGCGCTTGTTGTAAGGCTTTATCTTCTTGCTGATATTGTGCCAATTTTTGGTTAATCGCTTTATCCGGATCTTGCTGTAATTTTCTATTTGCAACAATCAATTGATTTTGTGCGGTGATCACATCATTCTTGGTATCCACCAATGCTGTTTTAACCGTCTGTAAGGTCACCATTTGTGGCTCAATAATTAGCATATAGCCAATAAACAAGATGCCAAACCAACCTGTGATAGCAATTAACCATTGCTCACGCACTGACAAAGCAGCAAAACGCTGACTTAGCTCATCCCACTTGATCATTGTTCGCCCCCCTTAATGATGCTTTGACGCTCAGCTTGTAACTGAAAGGTCACGACATTTTTATCATTACGACCCAATGACATCATTTGGAAACGACGTTCAGCTAATGATGGATAAGTTTTAAATGCTCCTACCCAGCGAGGAACAGCATCAGGGTTACGTGCTAATCCACTTAAATCCATCGAAGTGCCTGAGACATAAATCTGTTGAACCGAGATATCGCTACTCGCCGCATCAGCTAACTGCTGTAACAATCCCGCATAGCCAACCTTTAAACTATCATCATGCTCTTCAATGACTTTAAGGGTGGCACGCTTTGCCGCGATTTCTTTTTCAAGCTCATGGGCGTGATTCTCTTTTAAAGGATCTGACAGCAATGCGGCAACTTGTACTCTGGCATGATCAAGTTTTTGTTGTTCAGCACTTAATAAGGATGTTTGTTGCGCTAATTTTTTTTGCTCAATCGTGTTCTGCCATGCATTCCAACCCGCCCACATCGCGAAAATGGCAATAAGTGCCACCCAACTGGCAACGATATTGGTGAGTGTCATCCACTGCTTAGTTGGCAGTAAATTGTCAGAATATAGATTGATTATCGCGTTTTTAGGCCGCTGTAATGCCGCCCAGCCTAAACGCTCAGCATTAGTATCAAGTAAAGGATCAACCTCTTGAATCGCCTCTACATTGATATTTAGACGTTTATTTAATTCTTCTGCTAAAGCTTGATTATCTTCGTTATCACAACTGATGATCAGCTGACTAATTGGATTATTACGTAACTGCGCACTAATGAAATCTAATGAACGTTGTAATTCAAGCGCTAAATTATCCAGCTGAAAACTACCACCATCCAGCGCTTGGCGATCAAATAACGGTAAAGTAAAACCACGTAATTGACGTTGAAAACACAGCATTTGTTCATTAAATGCAGTTAACTGCAGATTACCATCAACATCAGCATGGAGAATAAGTTGACTACGATTAGGATCAGAAAAGCGACTCCATGCAATGTCTTCTGTTGTGATATCCGAGACACGGCAACCACAATCATGACACGCTAAGACAACCTGAGTGATCAGTTGTTTTGATGCGACAAAAACCTGTAAACGATCTTTAGCTGTGGCAGGAAAACCATCAGCGACTAATTCAGACGGCGACTCATTGACTAAATCTTTGACTAAAAAAGGCAGTGCGGTTGACAGTTCATCAATACTCACTTCTGGTTTATCAATCACTAAACTTTGATATAAACCATGCCCTAGTACTAATTTTAAATCGGTACCTGAGAGTTGGTATTGTATAATTAAGTTGCGTGCAGCATCGCTCCAATCAGAAACATTAGAGACCCCCATACGATCAACAATAAAATGTTCAGTTTTCGCTTGGACAAGGACAACCGTGTCGGTATAGAAAACCAAAGCAGCAGAGGGTTGAAAACTCGCTCGCTGAAAAAGCTTAGAGAATACGTATTTCATAATCGACCAGAAAAAGGCTATACATCCTGTATGATGCTTTTTTATTGATAAGGTTAGCAGCAGTTAATTACCGCCCCAATGATATACGATAAAATTATTGATAAACATCACTTAATTTATACTGTTTAAAAAACATTGAATTTATTAAAATAAAACAAATAGTTATTTTTTATAAAATCACATCTTCTTTGGCAAATAGACGACCTTGACCTGCAGAAACACCCAATTGTTTTAATATTTCCCATTCTTTATCGGTTTCAACACCAACAGCAATAATTTGAACATTTGAGTCATCACAAGCACCTAGCATACTTCTTACAAAAAGCTGGTTCTCTTGTCGTTTATTAATATCTCTCACAAGTCCTCGGTGCAATTTAAGGTAATTAACTTTTACCTCTTTAACGTAGTGTGTACTTACAATCGTACGTCCAGCTTGATCAACAGCTAGTTTACATCCAAGCCCTGCTAATTTTTTTAATACCGGACGTAAGGCATCAAGGTTTTTGACTAATTGACTTTCAGATATTTCAAATATCACATGACTCAGTAATGGTCGTGGCAATTGTAATAATTCATTGAATAACCATTTCGTAAAAGATTTATCTAATAATGAATAAGCACTAATATTTATTGAGTAAACTTCTGGTGTTAATTCTCTTTTTAATAACGTTAATATCTGATTAATGACAGCGCGATCAAAACGTTGATTGAATCCAACTTGATTTACAATAGGCATGAAGAATGACGCTTTGATCAATTTTTTATGCTCATCTTGAATACGTGCAAGTATTTCTCGACTGATCACAATGTTATTCTCGGCATTAAAGATAGGCTGCTGATACAACAAAGGACCACCATGGGTTAAAATCCGATCAAACAACGTTCGCCAACGCACACTGCCTCTATCATCTTCATAATGGCTTTCCTTGGTAAAACGATTCCAACTGTTTGAGCCTTGTAATTGCGAGCTACGCAATGCGATATCAGCTTCATCCATAATACGACCTCGCCGCTCCCCACCTTCGAAGTCCGTCACGCCAATATGGCACCAGTTGTCTCGCTCCATTGATAATGGCGGAGACAAACGTTCGAGCGCATTCAATAGTTGATTAATAAAGAGTTTAATTTCTTTCGCTGATTGTTGTGGGATCAAAATTGCAAATTCAGCATCGTAGTAACGCGATAACATGGTGTCAGGGAAGCGCTGAATAAAATTAGACAGAATAATACTGACATCTTGGATAAATTCATCAGCAATTAACTTCCCTTCTTCAGAGACCACGTCATCCCAATCAGCCAAGCGTAACAAGATAACCGAGCCTTGATTATCAGGCTCTTGCAGCATGGACTTTAAGCGACTATCAAATAGGATACGATTCGCAGCACCGGTGAGTTGATCAAGGAAAGTATGGGTACGAATAAAGGTATCAAAGCGGCTACGCCCTTGGCGGGCATCTTTCAGTTCTTTTATTAATTGATCCATGGCTAAACTTGCCGTGCCAGGCCATTCATGATCATCACCCACCGCATAATCATCAACCTTTCCGGCTAAAATCATTCTTCCTCGCGTTTCTAATAATTCAGAGCCACGTAATTGAAGCTTTAACCAACGTACCCCTTGTACTAAACCAAAAATAACAATGCCGATAGCGAGACTAATAAATGACATCGCGCCGAGTGAATACGTAGACTCAGCATAAGGTGGAATAGATTCAATTGTCACTTTGTACTGAGGGTTTAGTTGAAGTTGATATTCACTGTCATAGAGAATATTAGGATCAGTAATCGACTCCATACTTTTATAGGCGTACACCACGCCATGTGGACTCGTTACCGTTAACCCCATGACATTACTGGATTTTAAAAGCTTAGGTAGCCAACGAGATAATGATGCGCCACCTTGAGGATCAGCAAGCTCTTGATCAATAACTTGAACAACACCGTTTAAATAATGGGTTAAGTAATCCTGACCAAGCTTACGAAAACTCAATGCACCTCCGATGAAAATAACGAAGATGGCGCAAATAACAATCATTGTAACAAAAGCAACTAACCGATTAGTTAACTTCATCCCTGAGGCTTTTCTCATAACATCCTAACTCTACACACTATTATTCAAATCAATTTACTATTATCAGCTACAACTTATATAGTAGAGCACCATTATGAAGTGTTTTTCATTTTAAGGTTAATATATCCACAATATCATTCCGTCACGCGCTATTTTCATTTAACGCGATACGTTACATTGAGCAAAACACAATGTATCGCATAATGAAACAATCAATCTCATATTATGCGTGAAAGAAACAAGGAAAGGTTATCACCATGGACTGGATCACCTGCACTAAAAGCTTTGTCGCTGTCATTCATCAAGGATCGCTTTCTCAAGCCGCGAAGTATCTTGATATATCAAACTCAGCCTTATCAAAACGTTTGTCTTGGCTTGAACAACAGCTTGGGGTCCCTTTATTAAAACGTACAACCCGTCATTTATCACTTACTGATGCCGGAGATGTTTTTTTTCAGCGAAGTCAGACGTTATTAGAGCATTGGCAACAGCTGATCACCGAAACGACGGCAACTAATGAAAAGATGAGTGGCACATTACATGTTGGCGCCCCATTAAGTACGGGAAGTCATTTTTTGATCAATATTATTGCCGCGTTTTGTCAGCGATACCCCAATATCAATATTACGCTTCACACCATCACGCCAGGACAATTACCTGATTTAAATCTCGACATTATTATTTGTAGTGAAATCGATAATTTTAATTCTGCCAGTTATATCGCCACCCCCCTATTTTCAGATAATGCGAGATTTTACGCCTCTCCGTCTTATTTAGAGCAATATGATCCTATTGAGTCACCAGAGCAACTGGCACAACATAATTGCTTACTACTAAATCAGCATAATCACGCCCATGAATATGCCTTCGATAATGGGTTAACGCTTCGCTTACAAGGTAATTTCACTACCTCAAATCCAGAAATTTTAATCGCAAGTGCCGTCGAACATATGGGGCTAATATTAATCTCACCACAAAACGTACAACGAGAGTTAGCCCATGGTTTACTAATCCCTGTTTTAACGCATTTACAACTGCCCCAACAGACGACATTTGCCTACTACCTAAAGTTGAACTATCAACACACTAAAACGAAATGTTTTATTGATTTTATTAAAAAAAGCGCCTGACTTATCATTATTAAGATATAAAAAAGCAGCGTTAAACGCTGCTTCTTAATATTCAATGATTATTTTATACAGGATTTAGAACGGGATATCGTCGTCAAAATCCATTGGTGGCTCATTGTACTGCTGCTGAGGCTGTTGAGGAGCCTGCTGCTGTGGTGCTGATTGCTGCTGCGGCGCATAGTTCTGCTGAGGAGCAGGTGCTGAAGCCGGCTGCTGAGGCTGACCCCAATTATTGTTTTGCTGTTGGCCCCCCATTTGCGCTTGGCCGCCTTGGTTTTGACGACCACCAAGCATTTGCATAGTACCGTTAAAGCCTTGAACAACCACTTCTGTTGTGTACTGATCTTGACCTTGCTGGTTCTGCCATTTACGCGTCTGTAATTGGCCTTCAATGTACACTTGTGAACCTTTACGTAAGTATTCACCAGCAACTTCTGCTAACTTACCGTATAAAGCAACGCGGTGCCATTCGGTTTTTTCACGCTGCTCGCCAGTATTTTTATCACGCCATGATTCTGATGTCGCAATAGTAATATTTGCTACTGCACCGCCATTTGGCATGTAACGAACTTCAGGATCATTTCCTAAGTTACCGACTAAGATAACCTTATTTACGCCACGACTGGCCATAGTTCACTCCAAATCTGATAGCGTACTATTGGTTTCTAATAGCCGCTTATTGAAAGTTTATACTCAATCGCGCAGTTTATCACGCTAGTAGAATTTTTACATAGTCCAAGTACAACGCAATAAAAACGGCAATCACAATTTCAGCGGATATCAGCTAAATATCTTTACCTCAACTGGCGCAAAATGTTGTGCCATGCAAATATGTCAATTTTCTGACACTTTCACAAGTTATCGCGTTATCCTATATCGAGATAAAACACTAGTAGTACAAATCAAGGATAGCTAAATCATCACTCATTGTGATATCAGGACAAACTACCACTATTGAAAATTATAAAATTGTAACCCTATGATTTTGCAGCTACCATTGACTTACTTTTAACGCCATAACTTAGATGTAACAAACACTAAGTAAAGTGTCAGAAATAGTTAATGCGATACCTTTTTCTGACGTTTTAAAGCTAATTTCAAAGAAAAGACAACAAAATGTCACTCTAGCGTTAACACCACAAGCACTTTGGGAGCTTTAACCTAAGGGCGGTAGCGTAAAAAAAATAATCGAAACCTATCATATAACACACGCCTCAGAGTCGTAGGCTTATTCATTTTTAGTATCTAATTTAGAGAACACAAAAAAGACATGCGTTTAAAAATAGTACTTCTATTATTATCAAGCTGTATGACTTTTTCTGTATGGGCTAACCCTTTACATGTAAAAGTAAGTCCTTTTATCTTCAGTAAATATTTAATTAACGATAATATTACCCAAGTAGCCAAAAATCCTATTTCGTCTCCTGTTATAGAGCTAACGCCCGGATTTATTATTAATGGTGAGAAAAGTACCAATACTTATGATCTTACCTACTATGCTAAGAAAGCAACGTTCTTAAACAGTGAACAAGATAATTTTATTGATCAAAACTTAGAATTAGATATTGAGCAGCATTTTACAATGCGTAATAAAATAAAGTTCAAATATCAATATATACAATCACATGACGGCCGTTCCGACATTCGCGATGATCTTCTTCCCTATGTAACTGAACCGGTTAAATACGATGCGCAGCACGGCATGCTTGATTACATATATGGGGCACAATGGGCACGAGGGCGATTAGAGTTTGGTGCTGGTTTTAACACTAAGCGTTTTAAGAACTACCGATACTTACCGGCTCCTGGTGATTTATCTTCGACTCGTTTTGATGACTTCAATGATCTATTACTGGAAGGTCAATTTACTTACCGCCCTTCCGATGTGAGTGCGTTTTTTATCCGAATAGAAAATCAAGATCGTACTTATCTCTATAATCGATTTGAAGGCAGCACTCTTGATAACAATACGAGCTATTTCTTTTTGGGATCGAAATTAGGCATCAATAAAGATACCAATGGTTCACTGATGCTTGGCTGGCAAAATAAAAGCTTTGCTCAAGCCGATCGTCCAACGTTTAGTGGCTTAACATGGCGAGGTGATTTCGCTTGGTCACCAGTAAAACGTTCAACATTTCGATTAGAGACAAAACGAGAAATTCTCGACCCTGATGCCAAAAACGATTATCGCAAAGAAACGTATTACGATTTTTCATGGAAACACTTTTGGCTTAACCGACTGTACAGCGAAGTTAAGGCAAACTATTTAACCGACGAATATACCAGTGGTCTTCGAACCGATAAAACCACAGGCTATGAAACCTCTATCGGGTATGTCTTTAGAAATTATTTAACCTTTGTTACTGGATGGACAAAAGAAAGTAATCGCTCGACCGTCCCTATCAATGATTACGACCAAAATATTGTCTACTTTTCTGCTAATTTTAAATTGGATTCGCTATGAAAAATAAATTAAAAGCGTACTTATGCTTGTTTTTATTTGCCTTTGTTCCCCATGTTTATGCGGCACAAATTGATACAACACATTACCAACTGTCCCCCGGTGATAAGATCCAAATAAAAGTCTATGGCGAAGACAATTTATCGTTTGATGAAATCCTGATTCCTGACAGTGGCCAAATTAATTACCCTTACCTTGGCGCTATCACATTAAAAGGTCGTACCTTATCGCAAGTTAAAAATGAAATCACACAAGGATTAAAAGGTGACTACCTTCTTAATCCTCAAGTGATGGTAAATCTGCTGAACTTCAAACAAATTTATGTGGGAGGTGAAGTAAGAAGACCAGGTGGTTATGAGTATCAACCGAATCTGAGTGTAGAAAAAGCCGTTGCACTTGCTGGCGGTTTTACCGATCGCGCTGACACGGATGACATCACCATTAAAGATGCTGACAACAAATTAAAAACTGACGATGCCAGTGTCAATATGGAAATTCAACCTGGCGATATCATTGTCGTTGGACAAAGCTTTTTCTAATTTTTATAGAGTTAAATTAATATGTTATTTAAATCACCAGAAGAGTTGGTTGTAAAAGACGAAACGATTAATTTCTCTAAATATTTTAATCGCATCAAAAATAATTGGCAGTGGATTGTGTTACTGACCGTGGTTTTCTGTACTGTCGTTTTTTTGAAGTCTCCATTAGCAACGAACTCTTATTCAGCAACATCAACATTAATGATTGATGCAACACCACTAAAACCGATTTCATTGCAAACTTTGCCCAATTACGATCCTACGCAAAAAGAATTTTATGCCACACAATATGCATTATTGCGTTCCAATGTGATTGCCGCAAAAGTGATCTCGAATTTAGATCTCACGAATAATGCTGCGTTTATGGGGACGGATGCATCACAACACGGTTCAATAAAAGCCAGAATTAAGCAATGGCTGATTGATTTAAAACAGCCTTCTGATGGCAGTGTAAGTGTCAATGATAGTTTGACTCACACCACACCAGAACAATTAAAAGCATTGCAGATTTTTGCTAAAAACTTATTGATCACGCCTGTTGCTAAAACCCAATTAGTAATGGTGACGTACACCTCTAAAGATCCAACTTTAGCAGCCAATATTGCTAATGCTGTAGGTCAGGCTTACATCAATTATTATGTCGATATTAATGAAGAGACAAATAAAAAAGCCTCTGACTGGTTAACCTCACGCTTAACCGAATTAAAAGCGCAACTTAATACTTCAGAGAAAAAACTCACTGACTACTTAGCCAAAGAGAAATTGGTTAATACGATTGCGGTTGATGAACTTGCTAATAGTGAATTGATTAACTTAACCAATCGGTTAGCGGCAGTAACTGATAAACGCTTACAAACAGAGTCCCTTTACACCACACTAAGAGGTAATCGTCATCTTAGTTACAACCAAATAGATTCAATCAGTGAAATCTCTAATCACCCACAAATTCGAGACATCACTAACGCGGAAACAGATGCTGAAAATCTGGTTGCAGAGCTATCAAAACGCTACGGTCCTAAACATGAGAAAATGCTTGAAGCAGAATCTCAACTAAGAGCTATTCGTGCGCGCAAAGATCGCATGCTGACACGTTTAGTTGAAGGTATTCATAAAGAACTTGAAAGCAACCAACGTCAAGAACAAGATCTCACCGCTGAAATAAACAAGAAAAAAGAAGAGTTCCAATCACTTGCTGTTAAAAAGTTACATTATCAGTCACTTAAACAAGAAGTGGATACCAATAAGCGGCTACTTCAAGCTTTTCTTGATCGCCAAAAAGAAACACTTGCAACAGATAACTACAAAGATTCTATTGCCCACTTTACGGACTACGCACTAAAAGCTTATCCGTCAGGCCCTAATATTAAAAAGAATGTTTTGATTGCAGGTATTGTTGGCTTTGGCTTAGCACTCTGTATTCTTTTTGCTATCCAGTTTTTCGATACCACGGTTGAATCATCAGAAGAGTTTGAACGTTACTTCGCACTCTTTTCATTAGGTAATCTCCCGTTTGTGAAACGTCTAGCGAAAAAGAAAGGTCCTATTGATGAACAAACGCTAAATATCAAAGAAAAACCCGCTTTCTTTGAAGGGATCCGTAACATAAGAACCGCATTGAATTTAGCATTAACCCCAGATCAACGTACCGTGATGATCACATCCGCATTAGCCAATGAAGGAAAGACTACACTTGCTGTTAATCTGGCACAATCATTAGCACAAACAGAGAAAGTGGCATTGATCCATGTCGATCTTCATAACCGTGGAACGGCACTATCAACACCGAAAGGATTAAGTGAGCTGCTCAATAATACGCTTTCTATCAATGATATTATGGCGAAATCTCACCTCGATAATTTGCTTGTCATTAACGCTGGTGAGCCCGTTTCCGATCCCCAAGAGCTGCTTTCATCATCGCGTTTTAATGCCATACTTGATGAATTAAAACAGCATGTTGATAAGATCATTATCGATACACCAGCAAGCCTTATTAGTAGCGATGCCTTAATTGTGGCAAAAATATCAGATGTAAATCTCTTAACTGTCGCTGCGAATAAAACCAAACGTAATGACATAGAGCAAGCGATACATAAGTTCAGTGCATATGGGATCAATATCGATGCCGTTATGATCAATAAAGTGATGTAACCGCTATTTAAAAAGGTTTAGCGGGCGGTTAACTCTCTGTTATTCGCTCGCTTTAAATAATAACGATGCTTGAAATTAAAAAAGATACTGCAATAGGTATTACTGCCTCTTTCCTTATCACTTCTGCACTGGTTTGGAATACCTTTCTAGGATCGGTGGCCGCCCTATTATTTATTCTTGTCGGTGGCACCGTTATTATATTCCACCTTCACCGAACATTATTAGGAATCCAATATAATTGGATGGTGATGGTCTACCCGATACTCGCTTTGCTTTCCGTATTATGGTCACAATATCCAGAAGCGACATTTCGCTCATCAATACAATTTATTTTAACAACGGTGATAGGTATTGCCGTTGCCTATAACATCAAAAAAGAACAGTTCTTTGTCGGCTTATCAGGCAGCGTTATTATTATTATGGCGCTGAGCTTAGTCTCTCACCGGGTAGAGACGAACGGTATGACAGGAGAAACCGTTTTAATTGGTTATCTTGGTAGTAAGAACTTTTTAGCACAAACCGCTTCGATTGGTTTTTTCGTGGGATTTGGTTTGTTTTACACCCTAGCTAAGAATAAAGTCGAAAAGATTATCGGGCTGTTGTCGATCGTCTTTTCTATTGCTGTCCTGTTAAAAGCCAAATCTCTGGGGGCGACAGTAACGTCTTTTGGCTCTATTTTTGCGTGCTTTTGTTTATATCATTTCTCCAATTTTGCGATCACCCAACGCGCACAAAAAGCGACCGTTAATCTGCTTTATTTGCTCGCTATGTGTGTCATCATTTTTGTCTATATCATCTTTGGCACTCCTGAATTTAACCACTTCATGATTGAAATCGGGAAAGATCCAACCTTAACCAGCCGAACACTAATTTGGGCTGAAGGGGATAAGGCCATTGCCCAAGCGCCCATTTTAGGTGCTGGCTATGATGCTATATTCCAGATTGGAAATCCGATCGGCGATGCGGTGTGGAAAATTGGTTTAGTACCACCAGGGGTGGGATTTAACTTCCATAACATGTTTATCCATTGGACAGTACATTTCGGTTATGTCGGCCTCACCATCTACCTTTTGATACTGGCACGACTGCTTTATAACATTCGTTTAATTGCCTGCGGACACTTTCAAAAAAGTGATTTCATTCCCGTTGCGTACTTTGTGTTTTTCATATCAAGAAGTGTGCTTGAAGTTGACTGGTTTGCCCAATTCACCCTCGCACATGTCATGTTTTGTTTTTGCTGGATTGAGCTAGAAAGTAGCGCTCACAAAGCAAAAAGATTAAATAATAAAGGTAATATTTCATGAAAACAGTGGCTATTTTTGGTGGTTCCGGTTTCATTGCTTCCCATTACATCAAGAAATTTATTGCTGAAGGGGTGAAGGTTTATTCGATTGATATTCGCGAGCCTAAAGTGCGTCACGATGAAGTTACTTACATAAACCATGACGTTAGAAACCTCAATGATTTAGTGATTGATGAGCCTATTGACTGTATTTACAACTTTGCTGCGATTCACACCACACCAGGGCACCCCACTCACGAGTACTACGAAACCAATATTGCAGGGGCTAATAACGTTTGTCAGTTTGCTGAGCGTAATAATATTAAAGAAATCGTCTTTACCAGTTCAATTTCGCCATACGGTCCAGGTGAAGAGCAAAAAGATGAAAATAGCCCATTAACGCCAAACTCAGCCTATGGCTACTCGAAAATGTTAGCTGAACAAATCCATAAAGCATGGCTTGAACGCAATAGTGAGCATCAACTGACTATTGTTCGTCCTGCTGTCGTCTTTGGCCCAGGTGAAGGCGGCAACTTTACTCGCCTTGCAGCAATGATGCGTAAAGGCTTCTTTGTCTACCCAGGTCGAAAAGACACCATTAAAGCCTGTATCTATGTGGAAGATTTGATCTTTGCCATTGAAGTGGCACGTGCAACAGACAATAACTTTGAATTATTTAACGGTGCTTACCCTGATCGTTATACCCTAGAACAAATCATAGAGGCATTTAAAGCAGAGCACTTCCCAGACGTTAAAGTCTATATGGTGCCAAAATTTGTGGTACTTGGTGCGGCTAAATTACTGCAATTGGTGAACTTTCTAAACATAGGTATTCACCCTGACCGCGTGATGAAGTTGATCCGCTCAACCAATGTTTACCCTGGCTGGTTAGTTGAAAACCACATAGAACTACCAGGCAACCTACAAACAGCGTTAACACGTTGGTCTAAAGACACTGACGGTAAGTTCGACTAATTACCGCGCCAATGCGGCAAGTGTTCTCACTTGTCGTATTACTTTCCAGAGAGCCTCTCTCTTAGATACCAACATCAAAGAACATCCCTATGTCTAAGTCATCCATATCCGGTATGTTGTGGCTGTTTTCCAGTAAGCTATTTCCGCCGATCATTAACTTCGCTGTATTTACTTATACGGCAAGAATACTGGCTCCAGAAGACTTTGGTTTAGTCGCCCTTGCACTATCCATCATCTATATTATTTCAAGTTTTCTGCCCTCAGGCTGGCAAAGCGCGATTGTTAAATACCACGAGTTTGGCAAGCGCGAATTTAGTACCATTTTAGCGTTTCTTAGTTTATCGGGATTCGCTTTTGCACTGATCGCTTGTTTTGTTATTTCCTTAAACCTTTTTAGCTTTCAGTCTCAGGTATTTAATCTCGCTTTCTATTTAATGGCGATAAAAATGCCCTTTGATGCGGCAGGTCATACCCTCACGTTTATATTAGTTCGTGAGCAAAAATACAAAGCCTTGGGCTACCGCACTATTTTAGGTGCGATGGTTTCAGCTTTGACTATCCTCAGTTTGCTTTACTTTGATTTTAATATCTGGGCACTGGTGTTATCACAAACCATTATTTCGATTTTCAACTTGGTTGCTGTCTACATTCCGACTCGTAAAATGTTGGGCTGGTCATTCCGCTGGAGCTTAATTAAAGAAACGTGGGAATTTGGTTTATATAACACCCTAATCACAACCGTTGAGAGCATTTCTACCCACTTTGAATCTTTTGTGATTGGTAGCAACATAGGTAAATACGATTTAGGCTTTTTCAATATTGCCAAACGCTTATCGAATATCATCAACGATATCTTAACTGGCACGTCTTATGACATGTCATTGCCGTATTTATCCAACAGCCAAAACGATCAACAAAGTTTACAACGGGCGATCCGCCAAGCTTTATTCATTACAGGAGCGATCACCTCTCCACTGTTCGTATATGGCTTTATCTATTCTGAGACGATCTTCAATTTCTTGTTCTCAGAAAAGTGGATCACCTCGGCAGGTTATTTTCAGTTTTTCTGTATTGCATTTTTGTTTATCTCTTACAGCATGATCAACAAAACTGCGATCATCGTGACGAACCGATCTCGCTTGTGGTTTAGAGTACAAATGATCATTGCGGCTATTTATCTGCCGACATTGTACTTTGCCTCAACCATTGATATTCATGCAGTACTGTGGAGCTTCTTAGGTGTTAATGCACTGTATTTCTTCACCTCGACCTACTTGGTGACCAGTGAAATTAACACCTCGTTTTACCGCTATTTAAAAAGTTTATGGCCTATTTACACCGCATTAGGTATTACTGCATTCGCTGCGATGAATCTGCATTTAATGCCGTTTACTCACGAGTTTTTCAATTTGTGCTTTAGCGCCATTCTCTTTTTAAGCTGTTATATCGTGTTGTTGCTCCTATTCTCACGACACTTTTTATCGATTGATTTATCCAATAAAAAAATCACCTTCCGCTAGTGATTTCTGCTTTTTAACTAAGACTTAAAGGTTATATTTTGAGCTGTTTAATTATCATTCCTTGTTTAAACGAAGCTGATCATATTGGTGATCTTTTAACGCATTTTTCTCCATCATTAACAGACAACAGTAAACTGGTTGTGGTTGATGGTGGCAGCCATGACGGCACGCAAGAAATCGTGGAGCGTTGGTCTGAAAAAGATGATCACATTGTATTGCTTCACAACCCAGATAAGATCCAAAGTGCTGCTATGAACTTAGCGGTGGATCAATTTGGTGACGATTATGAATACTTCATTCGTATTGATGCTCATGGTCAGTACCCAGATGATTTCATTGCGTCTTTACTCAGTGAAGCAGAAAAACACCAAGCGGATTCTGTTGTCGTCAGTATGTACACCGAAGGTCACACGCCTTTTCAAGTATCAGCGGCTATCGCGCAAAACTCCAAATTAGGTAACGGTGGCTCACCACACCGCAATGCACAAAATGATGGTAAGTGGGTTGAGCATGGTCATCATGCACTAATGAAAGTATCGGCATACCGCGCGGTAGGAGGCTATGATGAAACCTTCATCGCCAACGAAGATGCAGAATTAGATAAGCGTTTAACCGATGCGGGTTACAAAATTTGGCTAACGGGTCAAACGGACATGACTTACTTCCCTCGTAAAACGCCAGAATCGCTATTTAAGCAATACTACAACTATGGCAAAGGTCGTGCCGCCAACTGTATAAAGCACCACACGATCCCGAAACTGCGCCAGTTGATCCCATTATCAGTGGTACCTGTATTATTAATGGCGTTATTGCTTAGTGAGTGGCATTTTATTTTTGCTCTACCCGCTCTATTGTGGATCGCCGCCTGTTTACTCGTCGGCGCGACGGGTAAGTCAGATCAGTTCCCACTCAGTGCTAAGCTTTCAGGGATCCCAGCCATGATCATGCACTTTGGTTGGTCACTCGGTTTTTGTGCAGCCTTGCTCTTCCCAGCCTTCAGAAGGAAGCCTGTTCATGATTGATCCTAATGTAATTACGATCGGTTTATGTACATATCATCGCCAAGAAGTTACCGACACGCTCGATAGCTTGGCGAAGGTCGCGATCCCCGACGGTAAACAAATACAGATCGTGATCGCTGATAACTCGGTGGACGCTAATTCAAAAGCCTTAATCGAAAGCTACGCCGAGCAGTCGCCATTAGCGATTCATTATCTTCATGCGCCAGCCTCTAATATCTCAATTGCACGTAATGCTTGTTTAGAGTGGGCACTCAATCATAGTCAATATTTGATCTTCCTTGATGACGATGAATTTGTGGTAGAGAACTGGCTAAGCGCCCATCTTGATACCGCACAACGCGAACAAGCAGATGTGGTGATAGGCCCAGTACGTAGCATTTACCCAGAGCAAGCACCTGAATGGGTGAAAGCGCTCGATTTACAATCAGTAAAAGAGCCAATCATCGCACCAAGTGGCAAGATTGAAACCGCCAACTCCGGTAATACCTTAATCAACCTTGATTTTATTCGACAGCACCCACTGCGCTTTGATTTGGAATACGGTTGCTCTGGCGGTGAAGATTCGATTTTCTTTCGTCAGTTAACGATGAAAGGTGGCACCATTGCCTTTTCTCAGCAGGCAGAAGCCTCTGAGCATGTACCACTAGCACGCACCGAGTATGACTGGCTGTATCAACGTCGTTTTCGTTGTGGGCAAACCCACGGCAAGATGTTACTACTCGATAACGCGAGTACCTTCAATCGCTTAAAACAGACATTCCTCGCTGGCGCTAAAGCAGGATTTAGTTATGTCTATGCGTTGCGCTTTATAAATCAAGAAACCAGCCAAAAGTATTTTTGGAAGTTGCGCGTTGCCCTACACCTCGGCGTGGTAAGTGGTTTATTAGGCAAACAGCACCTCACTCAATACGGTGACACTCACTGATCTTGTTCGTTTTTATTCGTGGCTAAATTATGAAAAGAGTACTGCTCACAACCTTAACTACGGGCTCACGTATGGCGACATTCTGCCAGTGTATTGAGAGCCTACAGCAGCAAAATATCAATGATACATTTAGCATTGATATTTTGGTTGTTGAAAACAATAAAACTCACAATCAAGCGGTAGTTGAGGCGATTGCTCGGTATCAGCACACCCCTTTTACTATCCATCATCAATTGGAAACTACAGCAGGTATCCCTTTCGCACGTAATAACGGGTTACGCTTCGGTCAACAGCAAGGCTTTGATTATTTGGCTTTTGTTGATGATGACGCAATTGCCGATCCAAACTGGATCCAAACGTTATTTGTCGCCTTACAAAATAATCAGGTTCAAGTGACTACAGGGCCACAATTTCCAATTTATCCTGATGACACAGCAACATTATATACCGCAGCCAAGGTTTACCATGAACGTAAACTGGCAGATGGTGCTGCGCTTTCTTGGGCGGCAACCAATAACGTTTTGCTTGATTTACACTTCTTTGCGCAAAACCAATTAGCGTTTAATAACCAGCTGATTTTCGGTGGTGAAGATAAGGCATTGTTCCAACAAGTTGGTCGTCATGACGGCAAGATATTATGGGTACAAAATGCGATCATTAGTGAGTTTATTAGCCCAGAGCGTCTTAATGTGAAATGGGCGCTCAAGCGTCGTTTCCGTATTGGTGCCACCGAGTTTCAAATTGAATCTTGCATTAACTCTCCTGCAAAAAGCTATGCTCGCTGCCTATTCAAAGGCTCCGCTTACTTAGCAAAAGGCGCACTGATGTTACTGCCGGATGCATTACTGCCAAGCCGTAGCATCCTCAATTCCTTAGGCGATCTTACCCATGGCTGTGGGTTCTTTTACGGCTTATTTGCCAACGTTAAAAGCTACACTTGATCTGACTTATTACGAGATTCTATAGATGGCAAATCCAATTCAAGTTTCCGTTGTCATGGCGGCATGGAACTCTGCTCAATTTATTACTCAAGCCATTGATTCTGTTTTGCAGCAAACCGACGTTGAGCTTGAAGTGTTAGTGGTCGATGACGCATCAACCGACAATACCGTGGAAGTTGTCAGCAAACATCCCGACCCTCGGGTAAAAGTGCTCACTAGTGAACAAAATGGTGGGCCGGGTGCAGCGCGAAATATTGGTTTTCAAGCGGCACAAGGTGAATGGATTGCAGTGGTCGATTCTGATGACGCGATGCAACCAGAGCGCCTTTCTGTCATGCTAAAAATGGCAGCGGATGATACCGACATAATTATTGATAACTTCTGTGAACAAACCGCAGATGGTGTACAAACAGCACCGATTTATAACCGTGCTGAATTACCTGTTGGCGACTTCAGCCTTGCCCACCTCATTGCAACCAATTTAATGTTCAGTGATGTACATTCAACAGGTTATGTGAAGCCACTGTTTCGCAATGCGTTTATCAAACAACATCAAGTGCGATATTGGCCAGAAGTGAAGATTGGCGAAGACTATTATTTCTTGGCTAATTGCCTCGCTTTTGGTGCAAAAGCGCAAGTTGTCGATTACTGCGGCTATATTTATACCATTCGCGAAGGGTCTATCTCACGTGTCATTAATATCGAACATATCGATACCTTGCTGAAATATGACACCCAATTAGTTAATAGCTTTAACTTTGATGCCAGTGCGGTAAACGCTCAGCAATATCGCACTAAAAATATGAACACAGCGCGTAAATATTTAGAGATCGTTGCCAAGTTAAAGCACAAAGATCTTTCGGCATTTATCGACATGATTAAATATCCACACTCAGCATTATTATTATCGCTACCCGTAAAAAAGCGTCTCAATAGAGCACTTAACAAATAGGTTTTGTCATGAAAAAAACACTTCTTGCTAGCACATTACTTTTATTTTCTGGCTATAGCTTTGCCGCGCAACACGACACTTCATCTCACGTTGTTGATAAACAACACAAACGTTTAATATGGGCGGATGAGTTCAATTCAGGTACACGTCCGAACCCTAAAGATTGGACATACGAAACAAAGTTTATTCGTAATCAAGAAGATCAGTACTACACCACCAGCAGTAAAAACTCGCGTATTGAAAATGGAAACTTGGTGATTGAAGCGCTGAAAGAAACCGTACCAAATGCAGATTACAATCCCAACGGCACTCAGTGGTATCAACAACGTAAAGACGCCTATTACACCTCTGCCAGTTTAACCACCGCGGGAAAACATTCTTGGGTACATAAACGCGTTGAAGTCCGCGCAAAACTACCGCAAGGGCGTGGCACATGGCCTGCTATTTGGCTACTCGGCGACAACATTAAAACCGTTGGCTGGCCTGCATGTGGTGAAATCGACATCATGGAGTATGTTGGCTACAACCCACACTTTGCATACTCTACGACCCATAAATCGGATCGTAACCAGACTTTAGGTAACTCCATACCAGGCGTGATCCAAGATGACAAATTAGAAGATGGTTTCCACACTTACGCAACAGAATGGGATAGTAATGAAGTTCGCTTCTACTACGATGGTAAGCTCTATCATACCCAGCAGCGTAACGGTGAAGCCTGGCCATTTGATAAGCCAATGTACCTGATTTTAAACCTCGCTATCGGTGGTGGCTGGGGGGGACAGAAAGGAATAGATAACTCTATTTTTCCACAGGAATTTTTAATCGATTATGTTCGTGTCTACGATCTGAAGTAACAAACTTTAAAGTCGCAAATAATGAAGTCTTTCGCATTTAAAAAGAAAGGTGCTCTATTTGCTGATATATGCATTAAGTCTTTAATAATATAGCAGTATAAAACGTGATAACTTTATATACATACTAGGATGTACGATGATAAAAAAATGTCTCTTTCCTGCCGCAGGCTACGGTACGCGCTTTTTACCCGCAACCAAATCAATGCCAAAAGAAATGATGCCCGTAGTTAACAAACCCTTGATTGAATATGGCGTAGATGAAGCAATCCAAGCAGGCATGAACCGCATTTGTATTGTGACAGGTCGTGGTAAAAACACCTTGATGGATCACTTTGATAAGAATTACGAGCTTGAGCATCAAATCAGTGGTACTAACAAAGAAGAGCTGTTAGTGGATATTCGCGACATCATTGATTCAGCGTACTTCACTTACATTCGTCAGCGCGAAATGAAAGGCTTAGGCCATGCGATCCTAACAGGACGTGAGCTTGTAGGTAACGACCCCTTTGCTGTGATACTTGCCGATGACCTTTGTGTAACCAATGAAGAACAACAAGGCGTGCTGGCGCAAATGGCTGAGCTTTATAAGCAATTTCGCTGCTCCATTGTTGCGGTTGAAGAAGTGCCAGAAGAAGAGACACATAAGTACGGCGTGATTTCAGGTCAAATGCTACGTGACGATCTATTCCGTGTTGATAACATGGTAGAAAAACCAGAGCCCGGCACTGCGCCAAGTAACTTAGCAATTATTGGTCGCTACATCCTTACACCTGACATCTTTGACATTATTGAACAAACAGAGCCCGGTAAAGGTGGCGAAATCCAAATTACCGATGCCCTAATGCAACAAGCACAAACAGGCTGTGTATTAGCATATAAGTTTAAAGGTAAACGTTTTGACTGTGGTAGTGTTGAAGGCTATATCGATGCAACTAACTATTGTTTTGAGCATGTTTACAAAAAAGGTAAACATAAAGAGCTAGCCCAACAGAAAACTGGCAAGAAATAAACACACAATCCCGCTTAACCGCGGGATTTTTTTTATCCATTTCACTGTGTTTTTACTCAGTATTTTTTGCTCATTATGATCCGCTGTGAAATACTAGTCGTTAAATAAAATAAAAGAATCATCACTGATATGGATAACATCGAAGTCAGGGGTGCTCGCACCCATAACCTTAAAAATATTAATCTAACGATCCCCCGCGATAAGCTCATCGTTATCACAGGGTTATCAGGTTCGGGGAAATCCTCTCTGGCTTTTGATACCTTGTATGCAGAAGGTCAACGTCGTTATGTTGAATCTCTTTCTGCCTACGCACGTCAGTTTTTATCCCTGATGGAAAAGCCTGATGTCGATCATATTGAAGGGCTTTCGCCTGCCATTTCCATCGAGCAGAAATCCACCTCGCACAACCCACGTTCAACCGTTGGTACGATTACCGAAATTTACGACTATCTACGTTTATTGTACGCCCGTGTCGGTGAGCCTCGCTGTCCAACCCATGACATTACGCTTGCAGCGCAAACTGTGAGTCAGATGGTCGACCAAGTATTAGCCATGCCAGAAGGCAGTAAGCTAATGCTACTGGCACCTATCATTAAAGAGCGTAAAGGTGAGCACGTAAAAACGCTGGCGAACTTAGCTGCACAAGGTTATATCCGCGCCCGTATTGATGGTGAAGTTTGCGATCTTTCCGATCCACCAACATTAGAGCTACATAAAAAACATACCATTGAAGTGGTCGTTGATCGCTTCAAAGTTCGTGACGATCTACAGATCCGCTTAGCCGAATCTTTTGAAACCGCTTTAGAGCTATCAGGCGGTAATGTAGTGATAGCACCGATGTCCGGTGAAGAAGGTGAAGAGCAGGTATTTTCTGCCAATTTTGCCTGTCCACACTGTGGTTATAGTATGCAAGAGCTTGAACCACGCCTGTTCTCGTTTAACAATCCAGCCGGTGCCTGTGGTACTTGTGATGGGCTTGGTGTTCAGCAGTACTTCGATCCCGAACGGGTGATTCAAAATGGCGAATTAAGTTTATCTGGCGGCGCTATACGCGGCTGGGATAAACGTAATTTTTACTATTTCCAAATGCTTAAATCACTTTCTGAGCATTATAAGTTTGACGTTGAAGCACCCTTTGATTCGCTATCGAAGAAAGTCAAAGAAGTCATTTTAAACGGTTCTGGCAATACAGAGATCGAGTTTAAATACATCAACGATCGTGGTGACATTACCGTAAGACGCCATCCATTTGAGGGGATCCTCAATAATATGGAACGTCGTTACCGTGAAACCGAATCAAACTCGGTACGTGAAGAGCTAGCTAAATTTGTTTCGACTAAGCCATGTGCAAGCTGTCATGGTTCACGCTTACGCCAAGAAGCACGTCATGTGTTTATTGGTGAGACTAACTTGCCGCAAATCTGTGAAATGAGTATTAGTGGCGCGCACCAATTCTTTGATGAATTAGCCTTAACGGGGCAACGGGCACAAATTGCAGAGAAGATCTTAAAAGAGATCAACGAGCGTTTAAGTTTCTTAATCAATGTTGGCTTAAACTACCTGAGCCTATCTCGCAGTGCCGATACTTTATCTGGCGGTGAAGCACAACGTATTCGTCTTGCCAGCCAAATTGGTGCGGGGCTTGTGGGCGTGATGTACGTTTTAGATGAGCCTTCCATTGGTCTCCACCAGCGTGATAACGAACGACTACTCAAAACCTTGATTCACCTACGTGATTTAGGCAATACCGTGATTGTAGTTGAACACGACGAAGATGCTATTCGTGCCGCTGATTACGTGATTGATATTGGCCCTGGTGCGGGTGTTCACGGCGGTAATATCATTGCGCAAGGTGGCGTTAAAGATATCTTAAAATCAAAAGAATCTTTAACAGGCCAATACCTTAGCGGGAAAAAAGCAATTGAAATTCCCACTGATCGCACACCGTTTGATCCCGAAAAAACCGTCAAACTACTGGGCGCTACCGGTAACAACCTAAAAGATGTCAATGTTGAAATCCCTGTTGGTTTATTTACCTGTATTACCGGTGTTTCTGGCTCAGGAAAATCAACACTTATTAACGATACCTTCTTTGAAATTGCTCATCACAAATTAAATGGTGCAACAACTGGCACACCTGCGCCGTATCGTGAGATCCAAGATCTAGAACATTTCGATAAGGTTATCGACATTAACCAAAGCCCGATTGGTCGTACTCCGCGTTCAAATCCTGCCACTTATACCGGTATTTTCACCCCGATTCGTGAGCTTTTTTCAGGCACTCAAGAAGCCCGTTCCCGTGGTTATAAACCAGGGCGTTTTAGTTTTAACGTTCGTGGTGGTCGCTGTGAAGCCTGCCAAGGTGATGGTGTTATTAAAGTTGAAATGCATTTTCTTCCCGATGTTTATGTCCCTTGTGATGCCTGTAAAGGAAAACGTTATAACCGTGAAACCTTAGAGATCCGCTACAAAGGTAAAACCATTGATGAAGTGTTAGAGCTTACGGTTGAAGATGCACGAGAATTCTTTGATCCGGTTCCCGCTATTGCAAGAAAGTTACAAACCTTAATGGATGTTGGTTTATCGTATATTCGTTTAGGTCAAGCGGCGACAACCTTATCAGGCGGTGAAGCACAACGTGTAAAACTCGCAAAAGAGTTATCGAAACGCGATACCGGAAAGACACTTTATATTCTGGATGAGCCAACAACCGGACTACACTTCCACGATATTCAGCAGCTATTAACAGTGCTGCATAAATTGCGTGATAAAGGTAATACCATTGTGGTGATCGAACATAACTTAGACGTAATAAAAACCGCAGATTGGATCATCGATCTTGGTCCAGAAGGCGGCAGTGGTGGTGGCGAGATCATTGCAACAGGAACACCTGAAGATGTAGCTAAAGTAAAAGGCTCACATACAGCAAGGTTCCTTAAACCGCTACTAGGTTAGAATATGAAAACACGCTAACATATGATAACAGGCTGATTTTACTCAGCCTGTTTGCTTATTCATACTCAGGAACAACCATGACAGTGTTACAACTCGAAGGTACCAGATTAGAACAGAAACGGATTTCTAAACCATTGGTACGCTATTTCCTTGCAACAATCGGTGTTATTTTCATTGTTGCAATGCACTACTTCCAACACAATCCAGGTGGTTCAGGGCTTGAACTCTCGTTTAATGCTGCAGTTTGGATCCCTTTTAGTTTTGCTATCTCCTTCGGCTTACTTGAAATTTGTCGCCAACAAATCTGGCGTTATTCACGCCTGACACTATTATTGTTTGCTTGTTGTGTACTGCTGACTATCCCCATTTTTTATTCCAATGCTGATGCTGGAGCGGCGTTTAATCGCTTGTTTACCTTATGGGCTGGATTTCTGTTTTTTGTCAGCTTGCAGCAATTCGTCTTTACCCACCAGCAACGCCAACGTTTGTTATGGTTTATTTTAATTGGGGTACTCATTGAAGCCATATTTGCGTGGTATCAATACCTTTGGATCCCGGCAAAAAACCCTATTGGCTATGACACTATCGCTAACCGCCCTTATGGTATTTTCCAGCAACCGAATGTGATGGCAAGCTTTCTTGCAACTGGACTCGTGATTAGTACTTACTTATTAGCACGTATCCCATTATATCGCGGTAAATGGTCCTGGCTTCATATCACTTTGCTGATCACACCTATGCTAACGATTCCAATGTTAGTGGTGTTGAACTCTCGTACAGGTTGGCTAGGCGCAATTATCGGCGTAATACTAATGCTGCCATATTTACGTCGCTTTGCCGCAAAACAAGCACAACGTTTATGGTTGTTAATGGTTACATTAGGGCTTTGTTTGGCATGGAATATTTCATCTACAGAGAATTGGTCACCTAAAACCAACAGCGTAACTGTTGCTGGTGATGGTCGAGGAGTTATATATCCACAAGCCTATGACATGTTTACTACTAAACCACTTACAGGTTATGGGTATGGTAAATTTGAAGCCGCTTACATCACGCAAACCGCGTTATGGCACAATGAAGATCCAGCGCAACATGCAGGTATTCCTAGTTTAGATCACCCACATAATGAGCTACTTCTCTGGGCTGACGAAGGCGGTATTGTGCCACTTATCGGTTTATTGCTTGCTGCGTTTGCAGTAATAATAAAGATAAGAAAGGCGCCTGCTGGTACTCAATTAGCGTTAATCGGATTGTTTTTCCCTATCGTTCTGCATACCCAACTTGAGTATCCTTTCTACCATTCATTAGTCCATTGGCTGATCTTTATCATACTGATATTTTGGGTGGATAACCTTACCGCCAAATACCATCGCCAATCATTAAGCTACGTATTGGGTCTGAAAGTTTTTGCACTTATTGTACCAATTTTTATCTCCAGCTTTATGCTGACTACGCTATATTCAGGTTGGCAGCTCACTAAATTTGAAACCACTCGACCAGTCAATATTGAATACTTACTAAAGGTGAATAATCCATGGTCGTGGAAAAACCGCTTTGATTGGGATTTACAATTAACCCAATTACAACTTGGTATTGGCAGTAATAAGCCAGCATTAATTGAAGACTATATTCAATGGGCAACCGAGAAAGCGAAAACATGGCCGCGACCGGCGCTTTATCAAAACCTGATCCTTGCTTACGATGCCCTCGGCAATAAAGAGCAAGCATCACAAATCAGAGATGAAGCGCTGTTCTTATTCCCATCTTTAAATTTTGAGCAGCAAAACAGCGAAGCAAAGGCAACGTCTGCTGCTAAATAACCATAAAAAATGGCTACCCAATTGGTAGCCATTTTTATTTACTCATCAATAAATTACTTCAATGTGGTTTCTAACGCTTTTAAGCACAGCGCAACATTTTCACTTCTCGCACCATAGCCCATCAAACCGATACGCCACGCTTTACCTGCCAACGCACCTAAACCTGCTCCGATTTCCAAGTTGTAACGTTGCAGCAACTCATTACGTACCTCAGCATCATCAACGCCTTCAGGGATATAAACCGCATTGAGTTGGGGTAAACGTGAGGTTTCTTCTACCACAAATTGGATCCCAAGCTTTTCAAGCCCTGCTTTAAGCTCTTCATGGACATTTCGATGGCGCTGCCATGCATTTTCTAACCCTTCGTTTTGCAATAATACCAAGGCTTCATGCAACGCATATAAACTGTTTACAGGTGCAGTGTGGTGATAGCTACGCTTACCTTCACCACTCCAATAACCTAGCACCAAACTTTGATCTAAAAACCAGCTTTGTACTTTGGTTTTACGTCGTTGGATCTTATCAATCGCCTTTTGAGAAAACGTTAATGGCGATAACCCCGGCGTACAGGACAAACACTTTTGGCTACCTGAATAAACCGCATCTAATTGCCACTCGTCCACCAGCAAAGGAACACCACCAAGTGATGTCACCGCATCAACAATCGTTAAGCAATCATGTTTACGGGCAATTTCCGCCAATGTTTTCGCATCACTCAATGCGCCGGTTGAGGTTTCGGCATGTACAAAAGCAACAATTTTAATTTCAGGATCGTTTTGTAACGCTTGATCCACTAAATCAGGAGCAACCGCCGCCCCCCATTCGTTATCCACAACGATAGCAACACCACCACAACGCTCGACATTTTCCCGCATCCGCTCCCCGAAAACACCATTACGGCAAACTAGCACTTTATCCCCAGCTTCAACGAGATTAACAAAGCAGGCTTCCATTCCAGCACTACCTGGCGCTGAAACAGCGATGGTAAAGGCATTTTGGGTTTGAAAGGCATATTGCAACAATTGTTTTAATTCATCCATCATGCCTATAAATAACGGATCAAGGTGCCCTACCGTAGGACGACTAAGCGCTTGTAATACTTGCGGATAAATATCTGATGGTCCCGGCCCCATGAGGGTTCGATGCGGCGGGATAAAGCTGGTAATTGTCATTCTTTTGCTCCGTAAAGTCATTGTCCCTGTCGATATTTTTATATGGAACGCGTTGCTATCTATTTTAGAGTATTAGAGCCCTTTCATTGGTGCAAGCGACCTATACCGATCCCATGACACACATTGACGAAATATCATATGTAAATAAATTGTCATATTCCATTTGACAACAGGGTGATGAATCTTATTCAATAAGATGATATTTTATTCAAGCACTTATTATTCAAACAGTACGACTTAAAACGGAAGAGGAGCGTTACCTAGGTATCATAATGACAGGACCCCATCCAATCGCCATTATGAGAGGGAGAGTAACGCCGAGGTATAACTGATTAGGGGATGAGTTATATCGGCTATGAAGGTTGAATCCTTCTAGCTGTCACCAAGGTCAATGATTGACATTGGTGGGGAGCTTCTGGGTGAGTGACTATTCACCTCTTATGCTCTCCTGACAGGATGTCGGGAATACTCCCGAAAAAATAGCCTACCTTGTGATGTGTTTACTATTTAGGGAGAAATTAATTATGGACAAGGCTGCAACACATTCAGATTCACTCACTGTCGCAAAATTTGGCGGTACCAGTGTTGCTGATTACACCGCTATGAGCCGAAGTGCTGCCATTGTTACTGCTAATCCAGACACTAAAATTGTGTTAATCAGCGCCTGTTCTGGTGTCACGAATATTCTGGTAGAACTTGCTAATGGCGTGAGCGATTCAACGACCCGCCAACAGCGCATTCAGACACTGACCCAAACCCACCAAGATGTTCTTGATCAACTTCAGCACCCAGAAAATATTCAAGACGCTATTTACGGCCTACTTGATAACATCGCAACCTTAGCTGAACATGCGGCATCAACAACCTCTGCACAATTGACCGATCAAATTGTTAGCCATGGCGAGCTGCTTTCAACCCATCTTTTTAGTCAAATATTAGTCGAGCTAAACGCCCCAGCTGTACGTGTAGATATTCGTTCCATCATGCGTACTGATGATCAATTTGGTAAAGCGATCCCACAGCCAGAAACAATTAAGCAATTAGCGACTGAGCAATTATTACCACTATTAGACAATAATATCGTGGTATCACAGGGCTTTATTGGATCAAACAGCCAGGGTGTTACGACAACACTTGGTCGTGGGGGAAGTGACTATAGTGCCGCTTTAATCGCAGAAGCCGTAAATGCTAGCACATTAGAGATTTGGACGGACGTACCGGGTTTATACACTACCGATCCACGTATTACATCGGCCGCTAAACCGATCAAAGAGATCAGTTTTAGTGAAGCATCTGAAATGGCAAACTTTGGTGCTAAAATTTTACACCCATCAACTCTAGTACCAGCTGTTCGTCAACAGATCCCTGTATTTGTTGGTTCATCAAAAGCACCAGAGCAAGGCGGTACTTGGATCCGACAATCCGTTGAAGAAGCGCCACTATTTAGAGCACTCGCATTACGAGCCAACCAAACCATGGTGACACTCACGAGCTTAAATATGTTCCATGCTTATGGCTTTTTAGCCGAAGTCTTTCGTATCTTGGCTGAACATAAAATCTCAGTTGATCTCATCACAACCTCAGAGGTCAGCGTTTCACTGACCTTAGATCAAACTGATACGGGTGGCGGTGCGCCAACGCTTCCGCTTCAAGTCGTTGAAGAATTAAGCCAATTATGTGTGGTTGACGTCGAGCAAGGGCTATCACTGGTTGCACTTATCGGTAACCAAATGAGTGATACGAAAGGCTCAGCCAAAGATATCTTTGGCGCGCTAGAAGATCATAACCTTCGTATGATTTGCTACGGTGCTAGCCCACATAATTTATGTTTCTTAATTAATGAAGATGAAGCTAAAGACGTGGTTCGCACACTGCACGCATCTTTGTTGGAATAAGCTCTTTCTAACTAACCCAAATAAAGTTCCGATAAACAAAAAGGCGCATTGAGCGCCTTTTTTAACGATTGATTAAGCATTAAAGATTTGGGCCTAACCATTTCTCAGCTTCGATCAAATCCCAACCTTTTCGATCGGCATAACTTTCTAACTGATCTTGCTGGATCTGAGCAACCGCAAAGTAACGAGAATCAGGATGTGAGAAATACCATCCCGAAACTGCAGCACCAGGCCACATTGCGTAACTTTCCGTTAGTACCATGCCAGTATTTTTCTCAGCATCAAGTAACTGCCAAATAGCACCTTTTTCGGTATGCTCAGGACATGCGGCGTAACCAGGTGCAGGACGAATACCTTGATACTTTTCTCGGATCAAATCGTCATTATTCAGATTTTCATCAGCTGCATAACCCCAAATATCTTTACGTACCATTTCATGCATACATTCAGCAAAGGCTTCCGCTAATCGATCCGCAACAGCCTGTACCATAATGGCATTGTAATCATCACCTTTTGCTTTAAATTGCTCAGCAATGTCATATTCACCAATCCCACCTGTTACCGCAAAAGCGCCAATCCAATCAGCCTTGCCGCTCTCTTTAGGCGCAATATAGTCAGATAAACAATAGTTAGGACCTTTCGGCTTTTTGGTTTGCTGACGTAAACCATGCAGCACAGTTAAAACATCAGTTCGGCTATCGTCTGTGTACACTTCAATATCATCACCGACATTATTGGCAGGGAATAAACCACACACACCGTTAGCTTTAATCATGCCTGTTTTCTCGATCTCATCTAAGATTTTATTAGCATCATTAAACAACTTAGTCGCTTCTTCACCCACAACTTCATGACGAAGAATCGTTGGGTATTTACCACTTAATGACCACGTCATGAAAAATGGCGTCCAATCGATATACTTACGAATTTCAGCTACAGGGAAATCAGTGAAGGTGTGAACACCGGCTTTTTTCGGTACTGGCGGCGTATAATTTTGCCAATCAATATTAACCGCATTAGCACGTGCTTCTTCTAACGAAATAGGTGCGGTACGTGGTTTCTTACGCGCATGTTGTTCACGTACCACATCGTACTCTTGGTTTAAACGCTCAACAAACGCTGGCTTTTGTTCATCAGACAATAACGCAGAACAAACACCTACTGCGCGTGATGCATTAGATACATACACTACTGGCTGATTGTAGTTTTGCTCAATCTTAACCGCCGTGTGGGCTTTAGAAGTTGTTGCACCACCGATAAGCAAAGGGATATCAAATCCTTGTCGCTCCATTTCTTTGGCAACATGGACCATTTCATCAAGCGATGGCGTGATCAAACCCGACAAGCCAATAATATCGACGTTTTCTTCTTTGGCGACTTTTAGAATTTTATCGCATGACACCATCACCCCAAGATCGATAATCTCGTAGTTATTACATTGCAGTACAACGCCGACTATATTCTTACCAATATCGTGAACATCGCCTTTAACGGTTGCTAGAAGTATTTTACCGTTGGTTTGTCCAGCCTGCTTTTCAGCATCAATATACGGCTCTAAATAGGCAACAGCTTGCTTCATGACTCGAGCCGATTTTACGACTTGCGGTAAGAACATCTTACCTTCACCAAATAGATCACCAACGACGTTCATCCCAGCCATTAATGGCCCTTCGATCACTTCGAGTGGTTTACTGGCTTTCTGACGAGATTCTTCAGTATCTTCAACAATAAATTCGGTTATACCTTTAACTAGCGCATGCTCTAAACGCTTTTCAACTGGCCATCCGCGCCATTCTGCAGCGCTGCGATCTTCTTCAACATTACCGCTATCTCGGTATTTAGCGGCAATGTCTAATAAGCGCTCTGTACTATCATCACGGCGATTAAGCACAACGTCTTCAACCGCATCGCGTAATTCATCAGGCAGATCATCATAAATTGCAAGCTGACCTGCATTGACGATCCCCATATCCATACCGTTTTTAAAACAGTAATAAAGAAAAACAGCATGGATCGCTTCACGAACTGCGTTGTTACCACGGAAAGAGAACGAAACATTCGACACCCCGCCTGATACCATGGCATACGGCAGCGTGCGTTTGATATCCCCTACCGCTTCAATAAAATCAACGGCGTAATTGTTGTGCTCTTCAATACCGGTCGCAACAGCAAAAATATTAGGATCAAAAATAATATCTTCAGGTGGAAAGCCGACTTCATCAACCAACACACGATAAGCATTAGTACAAATTTCAATTTTACGTTCGCGAGTATCCGCCTGACCAACTTCATCAAATGCCATCACGATAATCGCAGCACCATAACGACGAAGTAATTTCGCTTGAGTGATAAAGTTATCTTTACCTTCCTTCATCGAGATAGAGTTAACAACAGGCTTTCCTTGTACACATTTAAGCCCTGCTTCTAACACTTCCCATTTAGAAGAATCGACCATAATAGGCACTTTTGATATTTCGGGCTCTGTAGCACAAAGGTTTAAAAAGCGTACCATTGCAGCCTTCGCATCAAGCATCCCCTCATCCATATTAATATCGATGATTTGAGCCCCAGCCTCTACTTGCTGACGTGCAACCTCTAATGCTTCATCATAAAGTTCTTCTTTGATTAGGCGCTTAAATCGAGCCGAGCCAGTCACATTGGTACGTTCACCAACGTTAATAAATAAGGTATCAGCATCAATCGTTAACGGCTCTAACCCTGATAGACGACAAGCAATAGGAATATCAGGTAATTGGCGAGGTTTCAGGTTTTTAGTCGCTTCATACATGTGGCGGATATGCTCTGGCGTAGTACCACAGCAGCCCCCGACCATATTGAGAAAACCACTTTTCGCCCACTCGCGGATATGTTCCGCCATTTCTTCAGCTTCAAGATCATATTCGCCAAAGGCATTAGGTAAACCCGCATTTGGGTGAGCTGAAACAGCACATTCTGAAATACGCGATAACTCTTCAACATACTGACGTAATTCATCAGGCCCAAGCGCACAGTTCAAACCAAAGGAAATAGGTTTAACATGACGTAATGAGTTATAAAACGCTTCCGTTGTTTGTCCAGAAAGAGTACGTCCCGAGGCATCTGTTATGGTGCCTGAAATCATCACTGGTAGTTCAAAACCCAATTCTTCAAAAACCCCAGAAACAGCAAAAGCGCAAGCTTTAGCATTCAAGGTATCAAAGATAGTTTCAAGCAAGATAATATCGGCGCCACCTCGAATTAAGGCATGTGTCGATTCGGAATAGGCTTCAACTAGTTCATCAAAGGTAACATTACGATAGCCAGGATCGTTAACATCAGGAGAGATAGAGCAAGTACGGTTTGTCGGTCCTAAAACACCTGCAACAAAACGTGGTTTTTCTGGTGTTTTAGCGGTCCATTCATCGGCAGCAAGACGAGCGAGACGCGCTGCTTCATAGTTAATTTCCGCGCTCAACGATTCCATGTCGTAATCCGCCATCGCAATCGTTGTAGCATTAAAAGTGTTGGTTTCTAGAATATCCGCCCCGGCTTCTAAATACGCGAGGTGAATATCTTTAATCAGCTGGGGTTGGGTTAATACTAAAAGATCATTATTCCCTTTTAGATCAGAATGCCAATCAGCAAATCGTTGACCTCGATAATCATCTTCTTCCAATTTATAACCTTGGATCATGGTGCCCATGCCACCATCAATGATCAGGATTTGCTCTTCCAACCGCTTATGCAGTAATTCCTTGCTGTTTAACACGTCACTACATCCTTATAATCCATTACAGCTTTGTAACATCCTACCACACTTCAATTGGGGATAAAGAAAGCTAAATATAATTTACACAACAAAAGCTTTTCAAAATAAAACAAATTATCAGTAGCCATTAATTACTGATGGTTTTACTATTTCGTCACAAGTTTTCTAACAACCCACCAATCTAGAGGTTACGCATGTCGGTCTATAGCACACTCTGCTTTCTGGCTGCAGCAGCAATGCTTATTGCTTTTGTAAACAGTAAAATAGGTAAGATGCAAACAACCATTGCCATCACTGCCGGATCATTAATCCTGTCACTATTGATCATCATTGCGGGACACAACGGTTGGTTCCATCTTGAAGATGTTGCCGCGACTCAAATCAGCAAAATAAACTTTGAAGATTTCCTATTAAAAGGCATTTTAGGCTTCTTATTATTTGCTGGCGGCTTAGGTATCAAGTTACCCCATCTTGAAGATCAAAAGTGGGAAATTACCGTATTAGCACTGGGCGCCACTTTATTCTCCACCTTTTTTATTGGCTTCAGTTTATGGGGTATCTGCCAGTTAATCGGAATTCAACTAGATCTGATTTACTGTTTACTCTTTGGTGCATTGATTTCCCCTACCGATCCTATTGCTGTATTGGCCATCGTTAAGAAAATGAATGCGCCTCGCCGTATTTCGACTCAAATCGAAGGCGAGTCTTTATTTAATGATGGGTTTGGCCTCGTTATCTTCGTCACCATGTTTACCATTGCTTTTGGTGATACCGCACCAACAGTGATGGGCGTAACCCAGCTATTCTTACAAGAAGCGATTGGTGGCATTGCTTACGGCTTTATTCTTGGTCTAGTTTTCCACTACCTCATTAGCTCAACCAATGATCACTCTATGGAATTACTGCTTACTATCGGTATTCCAACCGCAGGTTATGCTTTAGCAGAAGTTCTTCATGTTTCAGGCCCACTTGCTATGGTGGTATCTGGGATCATGATTGGTAACTGGACCCGTTATATTGGCTTTTCAAAAGAAAGTGAAGAGCACCTAGATCACTTCTGGGAATTGGTTGATGAATTCCTAAATGGGGTCTTATTCCTGTTAATTGGTATGACCATGCTTGATTTTAGCTTCCACCAAGAAGACTGGATCCTAATGATTATTGCCGTACCTTTAGTTCTTCTAAGCCGTTACATCAGTGTCAAACTGCCATATGTGGGCTTCAATCGCTACCGCCAGTACAATCCAATGTCAGTCAAGATCCTCACTTGGGGTGGCTTACGCGGAGGTTTAGCACTAGCAATGGCAATGGCTATTCCTGCTGGAGTCATGGTAATTCCAGAGAAGGGGATCGATGTGCGAGAAATCATCCTCGTAATGACATATTCAGTGGTTGTATTCTCGATCCTTATCCAAGGTTCAACCATTACCCCATTAATTGAAAAAGCCAAGCTTTGGGAATTAAAAAATAAATAAGTAATTATTCCACTAACAAAAAAGCCTGCACTTCAATGCAGGCTTTTTTATTATTCGTCTTTCGTAAAACTCGCTTCGGAGAAGTGCTCTAAATCGTAAGGCGTTTGCTGATATACACAATAGTTTAGCCAATTACTAAATAGTAAATGACCATGACTACGCCAACTCGCAATAGGTGCATTCGAAGGATCATTCTCAGGATAATAGTTCACAGGTACTGCTGGCTCCATCCCTTGTTCGCTATCTCGTACAAACTCATTATGCAATGTATCTACATCATATTCAGGATGCCCCGTTACGAATACATTACGTTTATCTTTTGTTGCTGCTAAATATACTCCAGCCTGCTCTGAAGTCGCTAATATATCAAGATCAGTATGCTTGGTTAAATAATCAGGAGAGAAGTCAGCATAGCGAGAATGGGGGGCAAAGAAAGTATCATCAAACCCTCGTAGTACCGGGTGATGACAATCATGAATTCGATGTTGATAAACACCTGATAATTTCTCTTTTCGTGTACGCTTCGGCAAGTCATAAAGCAGTTTTAGCCCAGCTTGAGCAGCCCAACAAACAAACATAGTTGATGTTACATGCTCTTTTGCCCAATTCATGATGATTTGAATTTCTTCCCAATAAAGCACATCTTCAAATTGAACTAAACCTAACGGCGCTCCCGTTACAATCAATCCATCAAAATTACGTTGCTTCACCATCTCAAACTGACGATAAAAAGTATCTAAGTGTTCTTGAGGAGTATTTTTTGTTGGACGATTATCGATTCGTAATAGCTCTACATCTACTTGAATTGGGCTATTGGATAATAAGCGTAAGAACTGTGTCTCTGTCTCAATTTTTTTTGGCATTAAATTTAATAATAATACCTTCAACGGACGGATCCCCTGGCTAGCAGCACGCTTCTCTGTCATCACAAAGATATTTTCACTGCGCAGAATATCAGTAGCAGGTAGGCGATCAGGTATTTTTATTGGCATCTTTGTTGACTCCTTTCGACACAAGATGTTTAGCCGTCTAAACTTCCATCAACGTTATAGAAAAAGAAAGGCAGACGCAAGTTTAGTGCAAAATAATAACATAATAGATAAATATAGAGATAAAGAGATAAAGAGATATGGGAAATATGAGGGCTTATAAACGAGAAAACCCAGCCGAAGGCTGGGTTTTAAAATAAGATTTAGCGATGTCCTACTCTCACATGGGGAGGCCCCACACTACCATCGGCGCTACAACGTTTCACTTCTGAGTTCGGCATGGGATCAGGTGGGACCGCTGTGCTATGGTCGCTAAACAAATAAATGGTGCTAGTACCCAGATTTGAACTGGGGACCTCACCCTTACCAAGGGTGCGCTCTACCAACTGAGCCATACCAGCACACAAAGCTTGTATGAAAGCTGCTTATGCAACATTCTAAATTTGAAGCCTGGCGATGTCCTACTCTCACATGGGGAGACCCCACACTACCATCGGCGCTATTACGTTTCACTACTGAGTTCGGCATGGGATCAGGTGGGTCCATAACGCTATGGTCGCCAAGCA
>NZ_PYNW01000060.1 GCF_003026105.1 Photobacterium sp. GB-56
TTACGGACAGTGCCTGGTGGGTAGTTTGACTGGGGCGGTCTCCTCCCAAAGAGTAACGGAGGAGCACGAAGGTGGGCTAATCACGGTCGGACATCGTGAGGTTAGTGCAATGGCATAAGCCCGCTTGACTGCGAGAATGACAATTCGAGCAGGTGCGAAAGCAGGTCATAGTGATCCGGTGGTTCTGAATGGAAGGGCCATCGCTCAACGGATAAAAGGTACTCCGGGGATAACAGGCTGATACCGCCCAAGAGTTCATATCGACGGCGGTGTTTGGCACCTCGATGTCGGCTCATCACATCCTGGGGCTGAAGTCGGTCCCAAGGGTATGGCTGTTCGCCATTTAAAGTGGTACGCGAGCTGGGTTTAGAACGTCGTGAGACAGTTCGGTCCCTATCTGCCGTGGGCGTTGGATGATTGAGAGGGGCTGCTCCTAGTACGAGAGGACCGGAGTGGACGAACCGCTGGTGTTCGGGTTGTGTCGCCAGACGCATTGCCCGGTAGCTAAGTTCGGAATCGATAACCGCTGAAAGCATCTAAGCGGGAAGCGAGCCTCAAGATGAGTCATCCCTAGACCTTTAAGGTCTCTAAAGGGTTGTTGAAGACTACAACGTTGATAGGTCGGGTGTGTAAGTGCTG
>NZ_PYNW01000061.1 GCF_003026105.1 Photobacterium sp. GB-56
GCTCTCGTTATTGAGCACCAAAACATTACTCCAAACAGCTTTGCCGATCGTGCAACTAAATCATTAATCGCTGAATTAGAAAGCCGTACTATCGAAATCGTTACTGCCACTTCTTACGAAGATGCACGTGCGGTTATCATGGCATCTCAAATCGATAGCCTTGTATTGGCTCTTGAAAAAACTGAAGAGCAAATCGTTAACTCTCACGAAGAAGTTGATTTGTTAGCAGCACTACAAGCACGTCAACCTGAAGTGCCAGTATTTCTACTAGCAGAACGCGCTCGTACTTCTATTCTTAACAACCGCCAGTTAATGGAACGTGTTGATGAGTGTTACTCAGTACTAGAAGATACTGCAGATTTCGTTGCTGGCCGTATCGTTGCTGCTATGCGTCGTTACCGCTCACAAGTGCTACCGCCTTTCATGAAAGCGATGATGCACTACAACGACATCCATGAGTACTCATGGTCTGCGCCTGGTCACCAAGGTGGTATCGGTTTTACTAAGACCCCTGCTGGTAACCAATTCTTCGAATTCTTCGGCGAAAATCTATTCCGTACCGATATGGGTATCGAACGTGCAGCACTGGGTTCTCTACTTGACCACAGCGGCGCATTCAAAGATTCAGAAGTTGAAGC
>NZ_PYNW01000062.1 GCF_003026105.1 Photobacterium sp. GB-56
TGGTTACGAGATATATTATCCCCAGAAGAACAAATGCTAACGGCATCATATAGAGAGCAATAAATTTTCCGAATGTCACGGCATAAAAATAGACCAAGCCCCACCATGGGAAAGTGATGTCGTGAATTTCACGCTCACTGTATATATCACTCTCAAATGTCTTAAGCTTTTTCAGCTCAGAGGGGGTACGGGATCGCAGCTCTTTTTCTGGCACATGATGATTATTGCAAGTAAATGGGAAGTGTACACCTTTTCTGGCCATTTGAGACCAAAAGCCTTGCTGATTCCCCGGCGCTTGCGGCGGAATGTGCTGTGAGTTGTACGGGGTATTTTTCATGGTTATTTTCAATCTATCTTCGGCGTTAACGATTCCCAGAGTGAGAATACACGCTAAATAGACTGGGCAATAATTGGCCTGATTGATTATGAGATATGACCTCCACAAAAAAGCACGCCGAGATAGACGTGCTTATTATGCGTTAGGCAGAAGCCGTATTTGGTGTGGTTGCTATAGAATCAGTGGTAGGGATCGGTATAACTTCACCCAATGGTGGCTCTGAATTTTGCTTCTCAACAATTTTCGTCACTGCTTGTTCAAACGCTTCATCATCCATACTGAACC
>NZ_PYNW01000063.1 GCF_003026105.1 Photobacterium sp. GB-56
ATAACGTTCGACTTATTTTTGGCATCCCCCTTCATGATATTTCCAATATTTACTTATATAAGGTGGCTTGGGCTTGTCCAACACTTCGGATAGGTGTCGGCTTCGCGACACATATCCTTATTTGTTATATAAAATTTCAATTACTACGCAATTACTGGCACTAAGAACATTAAGCCAAAAAATGCGGCTACTTTTGAAATGAAAACCATAATTATCAATTCACCAACCTCAGCTTCTGTTTCTTTCTTTAAAAAATAAAACAGAGCTACCCAAGATAAAGCAAAACCAATGTATGGAACTAAACCTGCCAAGGTGGAAAAAGTACAAACTTTTACTATTGCAAAGTAGCTGCAGTAAGCACTATTTAGAGGTATACCTGCATAAACAGAAGAGCACTTCATGCCTACCCACAGAAAGACTGAGCTCAGCACGACACTAAACAAGAAAATGACAATTGTAGTTCCCAAATCCACGAATTTCTCCTTTTATATAACAGTATATTAATAAGCATTCTTACTTTTACGCTTTATTAATACAGCAAATATTCAACATTCTAATAAATAAAAACATTTATTTTCATTACCTTAATCGCAAAAATTAGCATCCACCCGATATG
>NZ_PYNW01000064.1 GCF_003026105.1 Photobacterium sp. GB-56
GATGAACAAGAAACAGTTGATAATTAATAAAACCTTGTGGGGTTGGCGATGTTGTCAGGTAGCAATCAAACTCAACAAAAGGGTGACTAAATCGCACCTTATTACCGAAGCCATGTAGTGTGACCATGCCTGTTTCTCGGCTTAATGAAAATAAGGTTTTAATGGGTAACTTTCCATTAAAAAAAGAGAAAGACCACCAAATGAGTAGACACACCACAGATATACAGATTAACCCAAGATAAATCTGGTTAAAGTCACTTTGAATAGCCTTACTCGAAAGGTTCATGACACCTGCAACCAAAAAAAACAGCGGCATAAAATAGATGGCAATAACTTTCGCAAAAGTCACGGCATAAAAATAGACCAAGCCCCACCATGGGAAAGTGATGTCTCTAATTTGACGTTCGTTGTAGCCGCCTTCAGATGGGTCTAACGTTCTAAGCTCAGAGGGTTTACGCGATCGCAACACTTTACTTGACACATGATGATTATTGCAAGTAAATGGGAAGTGCACACCTTTTCTGGCCATTTGAGACCAAAAGCCTTGCTGATTCCCCGGCGCTTGCGGCGGAATATGCTGTGAGT
>NZ_PYNW01000065.1 GCF_003026105.1 Photobacterium sp. GB-56
ATGTGTATGTTTTGAGAACTCGTTCTTCTTTCGAAGAACATTTTTAAAATCAATCTATTGATTGAATTTACTAGTCAGCTTTCCAGATTGTTAAAGAGCATTGTGTTTCTATTTAAAGATCCACTTTCTAATCACACTCATAAGAATGTATTTACAAAGTGGCGTCCCGTAGGGGAGTCGAACCCCTGTTACCGCCGTGAAAGGGCGGTGTCCTAGGCCTCTAGACGAACGGGACATTGGTGGAGCTATGCGGGATCGAACCGCAGACCTCCTGCGTGCAAGGCAGGCGCTCTCCCAGCTGAGCTATAACCCCAATGTTTTACTTCTTTTAAGAAGTTCTCTAAAGAGAAAATGGTGGGCGATACCGGGCTCGAACCAGTGACCCCCTCCTTGTAAGGGAGGTGCTCTCCCAACTGAGCTAATCGCCCACGATAGTTTTACTTCCTTCGTGAGAAAGAATGGTGGGTCGTGCAGGATTCGAACCTGCGACCAATTGATTAAAAGTCAACTGCTCTACCAACTGAGCTAACGACCCATTGGCGTCCCGTAGGGGAGTCGAACCCCTGTTACCGCCGTGAAAGGGC
>NZ_PYNW01000066.1 GCF_003026105.1 Photobacterium sp. GB-56
CTTATAACTCTCAGCACATTCCGCCGCAAGCGCCAGCGAATCATAAAGGCTTTTGGTCAAACATGGCCAGAAAAGGTGTACATTTTCCTTTTACTCGTAACAATTATCATGTGCCAATTAAAGAGCTGGTATCACGAAAGTCCTCTGAGCTTAAAATATTTAGTCCGACAGAGCAAAGATACAATGAGCGTCAAATTGATGATATGACCTTTCCCTGGTGGGGGATGATTTATTTTCACTTTGCCTCTATTGCAAAAGTCTTAACATTATATCTGATGCCCTTGGCTTTATTAGTTTGTTTTATGGCAAACATTCTCACTAAAGCTCCACAAAGTGAAGTTAATGCAGCATATATCGGTATAACCTGTATTGAGGTATTGTGTTTTTTACTTTGGAAATCTTTCTCTTTCTTTGGTAGCAAACTGCCGCGAAAACCGTTATTTAGATTAAGTCGAGAAACGGGGATGGTCACGTTATTTGGTCAGGGTGATAAGGTGCGATTTAGTCATCCTTTTATTGAGTTTGATTGCTACCTAACT
>NZ_PYNW01000067.1 GCF_003026105.1 Photobacterium sp. GB-56
GCAACCAATCTCTTTTAAGAGATGTGATGCGACACTAGCTCAGCTGGTAGAGCGCAACCTTGCCAAGGTTGAGGTCACGAGTTCGAACCTCGTGTGTCGCTCCAAATTGATATTCATGGCTACGGCGATGAATAAAAATAGTTGTTACCCAACTTAAAATAGGTGCAAAATCGGACGCGGGGTGGAGCAGCTTGGTAGCTCGTCGGGCTCATAACCCGAAGGTCGTTGGTTCAAATCCGGCCCCCGCAACCAATCTCTTTTAAAGAGATGTGATGCGACACTAGCTCAGCTGGTAGAGCGCAACCTTGCCAAGGTTGAGGTCACGAGTTCGAACCTCGTGTGTCGCTCCACTTTTTTACTTGGTAGAGAAGTGATATTCATGGCTACGGCGATGGATAAAAATAGTTGTCACCCAACTTAAAACAGGTGAAAAATCGGACGCGGGGTGGAGCAGCTTGGTAGCTCGTCGGGCTCATAACCCGAAGGTCGTTGGTTCAAATCCAGCCCCCGCAACCAATCTCTTT
>NZ_PYNW01000007.1 GCF_003026105.1 Photobacterium sp. GB-56
AATGCAAGAAGTCAAAAGCCGTATTCGTGTGCAGATAATAGAACCCGAAGGTGATGATGTTTACCCTACAGTCAGAGCTTTTCATGTTGGCGATGGTGACGACAAAGTACCTGTTCGGTATGTGGGTCAGAACGCACAAGGTCAATATTCAGTCGCACTAGAAGAAGGTGGCCCAACGATATATTGGTCACCAGACGAGACTGGAAATCAAGTGCCCCATACAACGCCGTCTCAAGATGATGGTGTGTCATTCGATGATATTTGGGTTAATCCACTCAGTGATGCGGTTAATGACTCATCGACTGTATTACCTATGCCTGCAGAGAGTGATTGGCAAGATAGAATTCTTGTGTTCCCTGAAGGTTCAGGGATTGAGCCTCTGTATCTGGTCTTTAAGACAACCGCTCGTAATGAGCCAGGAGTTGTTACTGGGAAAGGTGAAGATATAACAGGGATCTGGTTAGAAAAAGCAGGACAAGGATTAGGAGCACCAATACCGTCCCAGATAGCCGATAAATTAAGAGGCAGAGAGTTTTCAAGTTTTGATGTGTTTAGAAAAGCATTTTGGGTTGAGGTCTCTAAAGATGAATTTCTAATGAGTCAATTTAATAAACAAAACCAGAATCGAATATTATTAGGTAAGTCACCTAAAACAAGAAGTATTGATAAAGTTGGAAAGCGAAATTCTTTTGAAATCCACCACATTGAAGAAATACAATATGGAGGTGAAGTTTATAATGTTGATAACTTAAGAATAGTCACCGCAAAAAATCATATTAGGATACATAAGAATGAAATCTAAAATACAAGATTATACAGAAAGTGAGTTTGTTGAACTTATGGATCTGATTTTTAAAGAGAATACTGCTTTTAACGATGATAAGTTAGATACTTTGCTGGAGAAGTTTGAATTATTAACTGAGCACCCAGATGGAACAGATTTAATATATTACCCTGATAATGAAGCTAATTGTTCTCCTGAAGGTATTACGAAAATCATAAAAGAATGGCGAAAGTCTCAAGGCTTACCGTTATTTAAAGTTGAATAGAAACAAAGAATATTAGCACTACAGTAACTTCCGATTCAGTACGCATAAATACCTATACTGTTAAAAAGCCCTGCTTTGCAGGGCTTTTTAACACTTACCGCACACCTACAACGACGTATACAGCCCCGTCATTTCGGTAAAGTTGGCCACGCTTTTTACGAAAGCTGATCACCGTATAGGTATCACACGGATCCAAAATTACCCGTAACCGTGTCACTTTATTGATTGCCCCCGTATCCGTAGGTAAATCGAATTGCAGTCCAGGTTCGGTAAGGCCGACAAAATGTTTCGCGCCGGTCATGGTAATAAAACGGTTACCGCCTAGCTGGCTTAAAATGGTTTTGGCTATTGCCATATAATACGGCTGACTCATAGCGCCCCCTCCTGCTCGTAACTTTCTACCGCTTCAATAAAACATTCCAGATCGTGACAAGTACCAATTACCGGCCCTAATGCGGGGTATTGTCGTAACACAAAATTAAGCGCATTCACCATATCCAATACGCTTGGGTTACATTCGCGTAGTCGGGTGTAGAGTTGATAAAGACGCTTATCAATGAAGTAATCGCGGGATCTGTCGCTCATCGTTGTAGAGCCTGAGCGGTGCAGCGGTGATACGCTGCTCGGTTGATGTGCCTTAGTGGAGCTTGGTGAGTGTGAGTTGGAATGTGCCATCGCTTTTCTCCTTATGGGGTTTCTCATCGCCGTTTTCGCCTAACTTTTTCGAGGCACTGCAGGTTCTTTAAAGCAAGGGCGCGTAGCGTGTATTTCACCCTTGTTTTAGAGGTTCTGCTGTGCAACGTTACAACCCGTGAAAAAGCGATGAGAACAATAAGGAGAAAACAAAAAGCACATGGAAACGGCACACACCTTAGCGACACTTAGCACAGCAAACGAATGTAAAATAAGTGGCAATTTGATTTTTGGCTACGTCATGATTAACCTAAAACAAAAGTACAGGATAGATCCGCCTTTATGAATCGTCTCTTTAATGTTGATGCGATTTACGCGTAATTTAAAGTTAATTGTAGGCTCAATATACCCGTTAAATTATTTGCAACAGCCCCAGCCTACAAAAAATGGTGGTCACCGTTTGGTCACCGAGCATTTTTTAAGTGATTTTTTACAGACGTAAAAAAGCCCGCAATTGCTTGCGGGCTTTTTTATTTGGCTCCTCCTGCTGGACTTGAACCAGCGACATACGGATTAACAGTCCGCCGTTCTACCGACTGAACTAAGGAGGAATTGTTTGGAGCAGGCAGCGGGAATCGAACCCGCATCATCAGCTTGGAAGGCTGAGGTAATAGCCATTATACGATGCCTGCTAAGCATCTCTGCAAATTATGGTGGTGGGGGAAGGATTCGAACCTTCGAAGGCAGTGCCGGCAGATTTACAATCTGCTCCCTTTGGCCACTCGGGAACCCCACCGAAATTTAATGGTGCCGACTACCGGAGTCGAACTGGTGACCTACTGATTACAAGTCAGTTGCTCTACCTACTGAGCTAAGTCGGCACTAAAATTTCGTTTTATCATCAAGCCAAAGCTTAACAATTAAATATGGCGGAGAGATAGGGATTTGAACCCTAGATACGCTATAAACGTATGCCGGTTTTCAAGACCGGTGCTTTCAACCACTCAGCCATCTCTCCGTAAGTGCGATGAATAATATCGAGCTAACTTGCTGCTGTAAAGGGAATATTTTGAAAAAAAAATCAATTAGTCAATTATCAATCAAATATGAGGTAGTCATTCAAAAAAACATCACTCCCCTGCGATTTACTGCTTTTCAGTTTTTTAAAAGACTCATATTACAAATAAACACTGTCTTAAAATTCATAGCGTTTTGCAAAAATGAGAATAACAAAAGTGTAAAGCGCCATAACCTATTGTTATGTGTGTACGTTTAACTGGCATTAAAGTTGATTCTTAACTAAGGATGTTTCAAACGCTAACTGGAAGTGGAGTGACAATGAAACGCTATCTGTACATATTTTTTTCATTTTTTTTGTTTACCTCCTTCATGAGTAATAGCTTGGCAAACTCATTTTCATGTAACCAAACAGGCTATTTCTTTCATGATACTGCGAATATCTCATTCATTAACATTGATCGACAGACAAATAACTCAGGCTTAATACCTAATAGTTATGATGCAGTGGGTTTCAATACTCTCGATGGTTATTTATATGGAGTAATAAATAAAAAAGTAGTGCGCATTGATAATGGTTTCAACGCCGATGAGTTAGATATAGTTGATTTACCCGAACATGATTACACCGCAGGCGATGTTCATAACGATAACTTGTACCTCTATGCCAAGCAGGAAGGTATATGGCGCATTAATTTATCAACGAAGCAAGCAACCCAAGTATTAAAAAAGGAACAAGCTTTTTATACACTGGCAGATCTAGCTATTCATCCTGAGGGGGTTGTTTATGCAATTGATAACAGTAGAAATATTCACCGATTTGACCTTTCGCAATCGTTAGAAGATAACAAAGTGGAACTATCACAATCAACAGGGCTTCAAGGATTACGTAATTTTAGTGGTCAGTTTTTCGATGCTAATGGAATGTTATACATTATTGATTCTAAAACAGGAGAGTTATACCTTTTTGATGATATCACTCCCCTCAATGAACAAGAAAGTTTCCGTTATATTTCCTTACCTTCCCTAACGAATGTTAGTAGTACGATTGATATAGCTCGTTGTCGTGATATGACACTCGCTATAAAAGGTTATGATTTTGGTGATGCACCAAATTCTTATGGTACTTCAGTTTCTGTCAATGGTGCGCATCATCAAGTGTCTTCTCATCTTTACTTAGGAAGTAAACCTGATGAAGATCTGCTCGCACAACTTTATCCTGCGTTTGATGATAATAATGACAGTGATGATGAACAAGGGATAACTTTCGCAACTATGAGTTTAAATCAAGGCTCAACCTCTTTTTTCACGGCAAAAGTCGGCGGCTTTTTAACGGGATATCTATCTGCGTGGGTTGACTGGAATAACAATGGTAACTTTAGTGATCCTAACGAGAATGTGCTCCAAAATGTCTCACTGCTCGGTGGCACCCACCACCTTGCTATCGACGTTCCAAGTGATGCAAGCTTAACAGATCAAACATGGGTTCGCTTTAGGCTAAATGAAGATCCAAATATTTCACATCTAGGGCGTGGTGAACGAGGAGAAGTCGAAGACTACCCTATTTCAATTACCAGCTATGACAAGCAAGAAAGTTATTCTTGGTTTCCTTCTCAAGGAAGTTATGCAACTCTCGCGTTTGAAGACCGCTGGCCTAATGAAGATGATTTTGATTTTAATGATGTCGTCCTGAGATACCGTGTTGGACATGTACAACAAGCCACTACTGGCAAGCTTTCACAACTGAACATTGATATTGAATTACAGGCTTACGGTGGGGAATATAATAATGGTTTTGCTATTAAATTAGACGGCGTTACCTCTTCGAGTGTTGATACCGAAAACAGCTATGTTGTCGTAAATAATGCATACCAAGCAAGTATTGTAGAAGCAACTGACAGCCCAGATGATGACGCAGTTTTGATTGTCACGGACTCATTAAAGCAATACTTTTCTTCTGAATGTGACAACGGGTTTTTACGCGTAGATCCTAATTGTGAATTAGATAAAAATGTAACCGTAAAAGCTTCAATGAAAATCACATTCAACGAACCTGTTACCTACCCTAAAGATTTATCTCCATATTTAAATCCATTTATTTTTGCTTCGCCCAATGATAATCATGGTTTTCTAGCCCCGCCTTCTCGAAGTCTAGAAATTCATTTGAAGGACTTTTCTCCAACAATCAAGGCTAATCCAAATTTATTCAAAAGTGGTAATGATGATTCAGGCGATGCCAGCATCAATTGTGGTATTCAAAAAAGCTGCGACAGTTATAAAAATAAATCAGGGATCCCATTTGCGATTTTAATACCTGCTAATTGGAATAATCCGGTAGAAGGGAAAAGTATTTTATCTGCCTACCCTGATATCAAAAACTATCTCAACAATAATGACAGTGAACATGATACATGGTTTATGCACCCTGATCCCTTAAACGTATATTCTCTGACAGTGGAGTAATACTGATGAAAAACTCTCGATTACTGTTACTACTCATCACTTGGATCTTTACTGGTTGTTTAAGCGAAAGTTCATCCGATCAAACCAATCAGCCTATAGAAACAGAAAGTGATACCAGTGCTCAGGTGCAACCCCCTATCTTTTTTCCAGTGAAAGATAGCGGTGACGATAATATAGATAACGGTGAAAGTGACGATATTGATAATATTAGTGATGACGATTTAACTGAGCAAGACGAAGACAACTTTCCAGAATTAGAGGCGAGTAATATTAATTTTTCGGGCAATATCACAACGATCCCCTTAAACATTACTAATCCAATATTTGAAGATGTCTATGTCAATATTTATCGAAATTATAGCACTGATGATGACGGTAATTACATTGTTAATCATGATGATAGAGTCATGGCAACAGCTATTACTGAAGCAAATTATGAGGGCAGCCTATTTTTAACGCCAGATATTAACAAGCTGCTTATTGAGATAATCTCACTGAATGATAATCAAATTATTACACAAAAAGCGATCACATTTCCTATTGAACGTATTAATTTATAAAACAAAAGCCCGAAAGACATTTTATGTTTATCTTTCGGGCTTTCTCTAATTGTTAGTTTTTATTACAACTTTTGCCAAGGGCTCCCAGCATCGGGTTTATTCCCTTGCGTCCACCACTTCGCTTTATATTCACTTCCTTGATAACTGACTTTGTCGCCACCAACATACACAGCTCCTACATTCCATGCAGGTGTATCAGTTGCAGGAGGATCAACGGGCTCTACAGGAACCACAGGATCGACAGGAATAACTGGATCAACAGGTTCGACTGGCGTAACAGGATCAACAGGAGGTTCGATTGGATCAACTGGCTCAGGAGTCACTGGTGTACCACTTTCTAGCGCCCAAGGACCACCACTTGCAGGGTTATCGCCTTGTGTCCACCACTTCGCTTTATAGACAGCACCTTGGTAACTGACTTTATCGCCACCAGTGTAAACTTTATTGCTTTGCCATGTATCCACACCATCGACTGGCGGGTCTACAGGATCCACAGGCTTATCTGTATCAGGTAATTTATCAACTACACGCACATCAGGCCAATTGGCGTGAGAACCATATGCATTCGCGACACATTTTTCGTAATCACCTTCAACTAAAGCTGAATACGCCGTTTGAAAACCGACTAATTCACATTCAAAAGAAACACCGCCTGGACGATCAGAATAATATTTCCAGTTCGCATCCCAGTTGGTGTAAAGCACGTCAGTGGCACCATTAAGATTTAAACTACCATAGGGTGTTTGCTGCCAGCAGGTGTTTTTCTCATCTTCTGCAATAGCAATTTCATAATGCTCGGCTAAACCTTCCCAGTAACGAATACGGTTAACAGGTTGTCCTTTCTCTCTGTTTTGCTCACCACATTCGATACCGCCATTGATCACATTAATAGTGGTACCAAAGCCATAGGTAATACCGGCATCAATTTCACGTTGTGATGGTTTCCATGTACGATCAATTACATGAAGCATCGCAGGCTTAGGGGCTTGTGGGGTTAAGAAAAACCAAATCGCAGAGGCAAGGTTCAGCCATGAATCAGCAACACGCCCCGGATCATTTAATAATACCGTTGCATCGCCATCAAACATTACTTCCGAGAAAGCACCATAATTAAAATGGTAAGAGAGCTGTTTAGCGCCTCGGCCAAAATACCCTTCACCGTCAGCACATGGCCAACGTTTATTTTGCCAATCATCTTGCCCACAACCTGTAGTATAACCCGCTTGACCTTCAGACCAGCCCATTTCGCGTACATGAACGAGGGCTTGCTGCCATTCTTCTAATGCCAGTGGGTTATCCGAATAATTATCGATACTGATATGGCCGCCCGTTTCTTGTGAGAAATGGGCAAATGCCGTCACGATAGAGGTTTTACAGATTTCATCAGCATTACGTCCGTCGGTATAGTCGCCACAGAATGCAGGAAACTTACCAATTGCGCGTAGAAAACGGGTATAGGTATATTCAGGCGCTGCCATTTGTGTCAAGAAATTCCACTCTGTTTCAGGAAAAACTCGCTCAACACGTTTTACGTTATCAGGGTTGCTTGAAGCATCAGGGTAGATCGCTTCAACCTCTGTATTTGGGCGTGTTTCGAGTGCTTTAGCCCAAACGTCATACATAGGATCTAACGTCTTTGCATCTTCTGCGGCTGTTATTTCTGCCCGCTCAATGATGTAGCCACCAGGGTTTTCGGGATCAGGCTGTGGATTCATCGCATAACTGCTTGTCGCGGATATACCAGCAATCAGTAATGCTAATTGACTTATTTTCGCCATTATAAATTCCTTTTAAGTACGAATTATCTATCTTTCAGAGCTAAAATAAGTCGGCATACTCACCAAACAATTTTATTTAATGCGACGCTAATAATTTTAATATTCAAAACTCATCTTAGCTATCAGTACATTTACAAATAATTACTTAATAACGGCAACGTTCCATGGTTAAAACCGTGTCACATAACTTGTTTTTATGTACGCTGTAATAAATTCATTCAACTAATATCTTTGGCTGTCACACTGTACACAAAATTTGAAAACATAATAATGAAAGCTAGCAAAGTCTATTTATTGTTATTTTATTTGAAAACCCCAAAGCCAACAGGCAACAAATAAAACATTGAAAAATAAAGATTTTAACTTATTCATTTAATATATGGTTGGCAATAGACAATAGATGAGTTTAGTTGCACATCGTTATGATTAATATATTTAGAGTATGATCACATTAAATAACAAAAATATTAATAATTAAGGTTTACTCAGAGAAAAGTCTACTTTCATTATTTATTATTATAGAAAGTAATTTATAAGCAGAAGATTTATCGTTATAAATAATATAAAAATCCAATGATTGTAATATCAAACACATTAAAAATATAATTTCGAATTTTATTTTTAATGTGTTTATACATAATCACACATTGCAAAGTGCCCTATAGCAATGTTTCTTAACGCTAAAATAAACCCAGTAATACTCACTAAAAGATTAAGTTAATTTTACTTCAGTGATAACAATCAATATTTCTCATCGTCTATCACGTGCTCTTTCTAAGTCACCATATTGGGATTATTAAGGTATATATTTTGAATTTCTTGAACGCTGGGAGTAATCTAAAATAGTCGTGAACGGTAATTTAAGGAGCAATAATAATGATCAGTTGTCATCAACATGACTATATTGAGATAGCCTGCATGCTCCACCTTGATGTGAGTTTAACGTATAAAAATGGAGATAAAATTTCAGGGATCGCCCAAGATACTTGTTATAACGCGCAGCGAGAAGAATGTATCGAATTGAAAATGAATAATACCGTTTCAACAATAGTTCTCGATCATCTCGCCTCTATGCAGGCACTCACCGCGAATCCACATTTTGAGACGGTTAATTTTTAAATTTACATTGTAAATAGTGGTTAATTTTCACTCATCTATGCAAGTAAAAAACAAAAAAGGTGACTTGAATAATAAGTCACCTTTTTATTAACCAAAAAACTTAAATATACTATTTAACATATTTAAGTTATTTATAAGTAAACGCCATTTCACCATTAGCATCTGTGTATAACGACGCTTTAGATTGTTTGATCAACTGTGCTGCATATGAAGGTGTAACAGCGCGTAGCTCACCTTTCACTGATACAAATTGACCTTCCCAAGCAACATCACGGTATTTACCTGCTTCTAAAATTTCTACTACTACTTTCATAATGACTGCACCTTAAATGAATATTTTAAACAACCCTACCGAAACACTTTGCGGTTCCTCAGTTGGTCTTTTTAATTTACCTCGTTTTGATTAATTGTCATTACAATAAAAATGCAACGTTAGTTGTGCATAAATGGTAGATTCAAATTTTTTTAATCTTTTTCTGGTTTTATCTTAGGAGTTATAAATACGCACCCCAACACCTTCTTTAAAGAAGAATAATAAGTTTATTAAAAACAAGAATATAAATTATAAAAAGATACTAAATAATGACACAATCGCGCATAAATGGTATGGAGTACGCAATAATAGTAGTGAATAATTAACGATCAAGTATGAATAAAATGCAAGATTGCAAAAATGATCGTTTCTAGATTCATTTTTGACACAAAAAAAGACAATAAAAAGGGCAACATGCTGTTGCCCTCATAATAGCGACTAGGTGTTTGTGGTTATTTAATCACTACATCTTGAGTAGTAAACTTACCATTATCAAGTGGTTGCTTGTGTTCTGTCTTCGCATTGAAATCTAATTTAGATAACTCTACACGACGAATAGTACTGTCATGCATCGTTTTATAGAACAGTTCACCATTGCCTTGATCAATAACAGATGTCCACTGAGTCGCACTTGGTAAATCAGGGATATGTGACTTATCGTTAAACTCACTGCCAATTGGAATATCGAAGTTATTTAAAATATGGAAAGCTTGTGATACTGCTTCTTGCGATGTCTTTAATACAGGTGCGCTATTTACATAGAATGCAGCGCGAACAAAACGTGACGGTGGAGAAATATCACCAGGTAAGCCCACAAAGTTAGAGCCGACACCAAACGATTGGGCTTCTACCCCATTGATCTTTTGTGGCGCACTGATACCCGGGTGAAGGTTAATATAGTTATTTAAATTCGTTACCTGCCACTTGTAATCTGGCGAGTTAGTTAGCACTTTAGCCGTGTTCTTATAAATATTTATCTTACCGTGATCCATTATCTCAATCACGATGCTGTTACCTTGCTTATCCGACACACGCCAGTGCGCCGTTGGTGATGGGTTACCTTCAGCATCAAAGTAAACAGTGACAATCTTGATCTTACTTAACGCAGCTTCAACTTCTGCAACCGTTGAATATTGACTTAACATCCAACGTACGAAATCCATATCCGTGATGTTATTTGCGGTATTGTTAGGATCATATTTCGCAAGTGAGCCATAACCACGGAAATAGAATAAACCCGCCGTTAAGCCTTTTTCGTTAATACCTTCAGCAATAAAACGATCATCACTAACAGAGATCCCAGCAAAGCCATATTTACTTTTCCAAGTTAACCCTTGCTTTTGATCTGGCATTATCGAGGTATAGCTATAATTACGAGGAGAAACAATTAACTTACTATTTAAATCGCTATGACCCCACTCGATGGTACGAGCTTGAATATGATCATTGCCTGTTGTGCCAAGTGTAATTCCAGTACAAGCACTTGCAGCGGAGCTAAAACATGACGCCAACAGCAATGTTAATATCGTTTTTTTCATAAATATGCCTGTGAATGTGAACGCATATAATTAATCCTTGATAATAGTCCATTATGGAAAATAAAAACAACGTGTTATATGTTGATATGTATAAAAAAGCCCACTTTTAGTGGGCTTAAAAAATACTTTACTATAGAACTAGTCGCTAGATAGCCCAGCCGCCAGCATAGAAAACAACTAAGGCAATCGCAATAACGACAGTACCTATATTGAGCTTTTTCACTTCACCAGAAACTAATCGACCGATAACTAATGCAGTAAAACCAAGCATAATACCAGTAACAATATTACTTGTTAGAACAATGAAAACAGCACACAGTAAGCCAGATAATGCATCAACAGAATCTTCCATATCTAACTTGCTAACATTACTTAGCATTAATAGGCCAACATACATCAGTGCAGGCGCTGTCGCATAGGAAGGGACTAAGTAGCTTAATGGTGCAAGAAACAACATGAAGATGAACAGTACACCTACCGTAGTTGCTGTTAAGCCTGTTTTACCACCAGCAGCTGTACCTGCCGCAGATTCAATGTATACCGCAGCAGGAGAACCACCAACCAGGCCTGCAAAAATGCTACTAACAGAATCAGACGTTAATGCCTTACCACCATTGATAATATGACCACGTTGGTTAAGTAAATTCGCCTGTCCTGCTACTGCACGAATCGTACCTGTTGCATCAAAAATTGCCGTCATCACAAGTGCTAATACTGTAGGCAAAATAACTGGGTTTAGGGCACCCATAATGTCCATTGTACCTAATAAGGATTCGCCATCATGACCAAATGTCGGCATTGCAAAGAAACCGTGGTACGTCACTTTCGGATCAAAGATAAGACCAATGATAGAAATGGCAATAATCACTAATAAAATGCCACCAGGAACACGGCGCTTTTCTAATCCTAAAATAGCCGCCAAGCCTAAAATAGACATGAAGACTGGAAACGCGGTGAAATCACCAAAAGCAACGGGTAAGCCTTCAGCTGGGTTTTTGATCACTAGCCCAACGCCATTCGCTGCAATCAAAAGTAAAAATAATCCAATACCAATCCCAGTACCATGAGCAATACCATTGGGCATATTTTTCATGATCCAAGTACGCACACCCGTTACCGTTATTAATGTAAAGACAACCCCCATTAAGAATACGGCACCTAAGGCAACAGGCACACTCACGTCTTGCCCTAGTACTAAGCTAAATGCAGTAAATGCGGTAAGTGAAATAGCACAACCAATGGCCATCGGTAAACGCGCCCATAACCCCATAAGTAATGAACCAAATGCAGCCACTAAACAGGTTGCGATAAAAACCGCACCTTGATTAAAACCCGCAGCACCCAACATGCTAGGCACCACAATCACGGAATACACCATGGCTAGAAATGTGGTTAAACCCGCAATTATTTCCTGTTTGACATTACTGCCGCGAGCTGTAATTTCAAAATAGCTATCTAGTTTACTCTTAGGTTCTAAATGAGAAGGGCGTTGATGTGTGCTATCAGCAGACATGGTAAATTCCTATTTGATCAAAAAAGCGATATTTTTCAGCAAATCTAATGTATTGCCAAATTAACGCAAACGTTTCCGTTTCTATTCAAAATAAAAGGCTGATGCTAGCACCAACCTTCATTCTATGACGACGTGATCATACCTATAAATAGCCTCAATTCGCTAGTGTTAAATCAATTTTCCAGTTGAAATACTCTGCATTTTATCTCCACTACCTAAATGGACTTATCATTTAGATAAAAACATAACCTCTAAAAATGTGATAAACACAACAGAACATTCAACAATAAATAAAATAATAGAATATTTTTCTATTTTATCTTTAATTTTCATTTAAATAGGAAATTTATTTCTTCGTTATCGAGCGTATATTTGCAGCGATTCAAATACCCATGAAGTTAAAGAGGATATTAAAAAAATAAAGCCTCCTCTCTTCGTTGTCGGTTTATTTTCCTCCGGTTGGAACATTAAGGTAGTAGTTATGAAAACCCATCTTTGGCCTGCATTTATTAACGTGATCAAACGTGATGTTGTTCCTGCTTTAGGCTGCACAGAGCCTGTGTCTGTGGCGCTTGCTGCTGCTATTGCGATGGAACAACTTCCACTTCATGAACGCAATATCACCCATATTGATGTGCGTGTTTCTCCTAATTTGATGAAAAATGGCATCGGCGTCATGGTACCCGGTACGGGAATGGCAGGTTTAGCTATTGCATCAGCTGTAGGTGCACTGGCTGGCAATAGCCAAGCGAAATTAGAAGTATTAAAGGACATTACGCCAGATAACGTTAAACAAGCTAAAGCATTATTAGATGCCAATAAAGTCACGGTTAACGTCGCTGATGTCACTAATATTCTTTATGCCAAGGTAAGTATTTATAACCAAGCTCATTGTGCGACAGTGACTATCGCAGATAGCCATACTCAAGTGATCAGTATTGAACTTGATGGTGTTACAGTTTTCGAAGCGTCACCTAACGAGCAAAAGGTCGTTGAAATATCGAACTCACCTTTTAGTGATGCTGGCGTTCAAGATATTTTTGATTTCGCGACCAATGCGCCTATTACTGATATTCAATTTATCGAACAAGCTTATGAGCTCAATAACGCATTATCTTGTGAAGGGCTAAAGGGCCAATATGGATTAGAAATTGGCGCGACATTTCAACGTAACATTGATCGCGGTTTATTATCAGGCGGTCTACTCACCGATGTATTACTCCGCACGGCTGCCGCTTCTGATGCGCGTATGGGAGGAGCTATGAAACCAGCGATGAGTAATTCAGGCTCTGGTAACCAAGGTATTGCCGCCACCATGCCTGTCGTGGTCGTTGCCGATTTTGTAAATGCTGATAATGAGCATTTGATCCGCGCCTTAATCCTTTCTCATTTAATGGCAATTTATATTAAAAGCTATCAAAACAAGCTGTCTGCATTATGCGGCGCAACAACTGCATCAATGGGGGCGGTATCTGGTATTACATGGTTATTGGGCGGAAATGTGGAACAAATCAGTGCAGCGATTTGCAGTATGATCGGAGATATCACCGGTATTATTTGTGACGGCGCAAAAGCCAGCTGTGCGATGAAAGTCTCTTCTGCTGCCGGATCTGCTGTTAAGTCTGCCTTAATGGCATTAGATGGTATTCGAGTAACGGGCAATGAAGGCATTGTCGCTGATGATGTCGATACGACTATTCGTAATTTATCTGCATTAGCAAATGGCGCTATGACCCATACTGATGTTCAGATCCTTGATATTATGATTAACAAATAATGTTCTAACGCATGTGATTAATAAATAATCGACAAGACTAAACCAGAGCTATTTTGCTCTGGTTTCCTATTTTTAATCGCTTAAATGCCTTTTCTTTTTTCCTCTTTAAAAGAGCATTCTGTCCTCTTCTGTCATCGCTAAAAGTAAAACAATCATTAAAAGCACCTAATTGCATCTTTTATACTTCTATAGTTTATATATTATAACTTTTAGTTATTTAGTAACTATACGACTAGATCCATAATCCAGCTATTCGCTGTCAGCATAACTATGATAATAAGCTGGAATATATAATGAAACCTGATATAGATACCGCCCTTTCAAACACCAGTGTCCCCCTATACCAACAGGCAAACATGACACCTCAGCAATGGAAGGCTGCAACAAAATTCGACAGTGTTGATGTCGGTTGGATTGTCATGAGTATTGGCATGGCCATTGGCGCGGGGATTGTTTTTCTCCCAGTACAAGTTGGCGTCATGGGATTATGGGTATTTTTACTCTCATCGGTCATTGGCTACCCTGCCATGTATTTGTTTCAGAAACTCTTTATCAATACCCTTGCTGAATCAAAGAAATGTACCGATTATCCAGGCGTGATCAGCGGCTACTTAGGTAAAAACTGGGGCATCGCATTAGGCATTTTATATTTCATCATGCTGGTGATTTGGGTATTGGTTTACTCTCTCGCCATCACTAATGACAGTGCCTCGTACCTATATACTTTTGGCGTTACTGAATCTCATTTAAACCATAATATTTTCTATGGCTTAGCATTAATCTGCTTACTGAGCTATATCGGCTCAAAAAGTGAAAAGTTCCTGTTTAAGATCTCAGGGGTTATGGCAGTAACGGTGATCACCTTAGTCGCGGTGATGGGCGTACTGCTGATCCCACAATGGAATTTTAGCAATATTACCGCTGTTGGCGACTGGGACAAGATGCTTAAAGATGCAATCATCACCCTACCTTTTACCTTAACCTCGATTTTATTTATTCAATCGTTGAGCCCAATGGTGATTTCGTACCGCTCACATGAAAAATCGATTGAAGTGGCACGTTATAAAGCATCACGCGCGATGAAAATAGCCTTTAGTATTTTGTTTGTGGTGGTCTTTTTCTTTGCCATCTCGTTCACCTTTGCGATCAGCCAGTCTGAAGCACAACATGCGATGCAAGAAAATATCTCTGCCCTTGCGATGATTGCACATTACTTCCCCGGCAGTTGGGCAACAATCGTCGGTATCGTGATCAACATCTTTGCGGTCGTGACATCGTTCTTTGGGGTGTTCTTGGCGTTTAAAGAGGCGTGTAAAGGGCTGGCAATGAACATGCTTGAACGTAAGTATGCTCACCACGACATCAATACTGAGTTAGTAAATAAACTAACGACGGTATTTATTATTCTGATCGCATGGGCGGCAGTGGCATTGAATCTACCGATCTTATCGTTCACTTCTATTTGTTCACCAATCTTCGGCATTGTTGGCTGCTTGATCCCAGCCTACTTGGTATACAAGGTACCATCATTAAACAAATATAAAGGCACAGCAACCTACTTGATCATCCTCACCGGTATTTTGCTCTGCATCTCGCCGCTATTAGCTTTCCTTTAATAGCTAACAGCTAAATTTCTGACACAAAAAAACGCCGTTGTACGCAGCTTAAATAAGCTTCAATACAACGGCGTCTTATATCAATGTCGTGCTTAAGCAGGTGTCATTGCCACTTTTGCTTTCTTCGCTTTAATGCGTTTCTGAGCCAGCGCAACACCCGTTAATACCATGATGCCACCAATATAATGGTAAGACTCTAGTTGCTCGTTGAGCATCACGCTCGCAATACCTGCCGCCATAATTGGCAATAGGTTCATGAACATCGCGGTACGATCGGCACCTAAACGTTCAATTGATAACATCCATAACCAAGGTGCAATCACTGACGCAAGCAATGCAGCATAAGCAATCAAAGGGACTGCAGATGCTGTAATTGCCATACGATCGCTACTTAGTAGCAATGGCGTTAACATAATGACCGCAAATAAACACTGAACGTACACAGATTTCCACGTCGAGAACGGCATTTTCCAACGCTTTAATAGCACACAGTAAAGTGCATAAACGACCGCTGCGATCAGCATTAGGAAGTCACCTTGCTTGATACCTTGCGACAGTAAGTTTTCTACATGACCGTGGCTTAGCATCAATACTAAACCACTTAGTGATAACACTGCGCCAACCAATGCGAACGGTGATAAGCGTTGACCTAAAATAGGCACACTTAAGAACATGCTGATCAACGGCACTAATGAAATGATCAGGGCAATATTCGTTGCCGTGGTGGTCGCTGCTGCGAAGTAGCCTAACGATTGGTTTAGCACCATACCTAACAAACCAAGGAATGCTAATTTCGCTAGATAAGGTTTAATCACCGCACGATCACGCCAAACAGATTTAGCAACAAAAGGAGTTAACATGACTAATGCGAAGAACCAACGATAAAACGATATCGCACCGGGATCGATGACACTGAATGCCATCTTGTTGACAATGGCGTTCCCTGCCCATATTGCAACGGTAATTAAGGGTAATAGATAGAACATTGTCTGCCTTTCTCAGATTTTTCTAGTCCAGATACCTATATCTGAATCAATAACGAGGCTATTCTGTCACGTCTTTTAAGATACATATATCTCTAATCGGACATAATAAATCTTTTGTCAGACATATTAATCAACAAAAAAGCAAGACTATTTCAGCCTTTAGAGCAGAACATGTTGAATTCTCGCTATTAATTTTTTCTCCCAATATTCACCGCAGAAAAAAGGCAACAAAAAGCCCAACGGATTCAACATCACATTGGGCTTTAAAATACGTAATTACGCTGTTTTCATAACAATCACAGCGGAGATCATCACAGCAATCCCCACCCAACCGATAGGCTTAAGTTTTTGCTTAAACAGCAGCGAGCCACCAATCGCGGTACCTAAAATACCGATAGCTCCCCATGACGCATACGCCACCGCTAAATCGATCTCTTTGACCGCTTGCGCTAGCAGGGTAAATGCCAACATGACTAAGACGATCGCAGTAATACCCCAACGTTTATGACTAAAGCCATTTGATCGGGTTAATGCCATGTTCGCTAAAATATCGACAAACGCAGCAAGGACAACAAAACCAAATGATAGTGTAAAAAATTGACTCATTTCATTGCCTCCTGTTGTTATGCCGACACGCTTGTGGGCGAATGACTTGGTTTATCGCTGTGACTTTCACCAAGTGTCACTAATACGATCCCGACAGTTGCCATCGCTAAACCAATCAGCTCTTGCGTATTTAATTGCGCATCAAGCACAAACACCGAAACCATTGTAATAAGCGCAATACCTAGCCCTTCCCAAACCGCATAGGCAACACCAATAGCGATCTTTTTTGCTGCCAACGACAAGAAAAAATATGAAATACAAATTAAGCTATACATCACCCAGTACCCCCAATTTCCACCTTCACTGGAAATAAGGCTCATGGTACTGGTACCAGCCACTTCTGCGGCAATGGCTAATAATAAAAATATTCGTGCTAACCACATGATTGACTCCACTGTGCTAATTTTTTAGGTAGATAGCATCAAATTTCACGCATTCTCGTAGTGAAAATACATAAAGTTAATGCATCTACTCGCAAGACTACCGCAGCGCACAAAAGCGCAATAGGTAATTGAGATATTCAAATTTGAATATCTTTAAAAGGGTAAATAGCGCAGAAATGATCAGAAAATTTAACCGAATGCGGCCTGTATCACCTGATGTAAATGTTGGTAAAGCGGATAATTACGATGGGTTTGAAGATAACCACCTGAGACCACAAAATGGCTGAAATTACGGTTCACCACAGGCATCGGATAGGCATGTAATTCCGACATTAAATCGGCAGTACTTTCGCTGGCAAACATGATTGCGTTGGTTTCCAACAGCATTTGGCAAGCGACCCGTAAATTAAAGGTTTTGAGTAACACTTTTGGCTCATAACCCATGCGTTGATATTCAGATTCAACGGTACACAAAGGTTTGTAAGCGGCAGGCGCTGGCAACGAGACCAATGACAATGGTGCTATCGATGCCCAATCATTACTATCGAGCCGTAAACTTGGGTGATCTTTTTTCGCCAAGATCACTCGCTTTTCCTTAAATAACGGCTGCATGTAGATATCTTTCGCAATGTCCGTTTCTTGATCCAAAATGCAGTAATCGACTTTCCCTTCCAGCATGTCATCTTGGCTGATGCTATCCCAATTAGAAAACACCAATGACGCCTTTGGAAACGCCTTGTGGCAGCAAGATAGTAGGTGTTGACCATGCTCATCCATCAAATAGGGATCAACCACAAGAGAAATCGAGCCTTGGTAGGTTTCTGGTTTAAATTCAGAGAACTCCAGTAACACTTTTTCTATAGGCGCTAAGATATTATCAAATTCATCAGCGAGACGAATCGCAAGGGGTGATGGTTCTACTCCGTGGGCTTTGCGCACAAACAGCGGATCATTAAAGAACTGTTTAAGCCTCACTACGCCACGACTGGCACTTGGCTGTGAGATCCCTAACTGCATGGCTGCTAATTTAATACTGCGATGTTCCACCACCGCTTTTAATAACCGTATTAAATTCAGATCTAACTCTTCTAACTGATACGACATTTGCTTTCTCACCGATAAAACGTCTTTACTGATAATAAAGCCTAAAACAAAACAAGATAGCCAGTTTAACAGCTATCTTGTTTAAAGGTGAGGCCAAATACGGCGCAGAGATAAACTAAAAAACGGTATTAATCCGAGCAAACGTTTCGGGCGATCATAAACACTTCATCAGCAGAATAGAGCGATTTGATCGTCATTTCCACCTCGGCGCCTAATAGCTTCTGATAGATCTGTTGCGCATAGTTATCAGCACGAGTATTGACCAAAATATGTTTTAATTTACTGTCTTGTTCCGCTAATCGCTGTTTCACTTGTGGTAATGATTGAGTGATAAGTTGTGTCGCTATCCCTTGGTTATGATGGCTTGGCAACACTGCAAGTTGCTCTAACTCTAAAATCACTTCAGGACGAAAACCGCTTTTTTGCCCCCAAACGATATACCCCACCACTTCACTATTAAGCTCAGCGACAAAATTTAAAAAGCGCGGGGCGGCATTAAAGTTACATTCGATCCACTCATAGGAGCGTTGCTGACGTACAAACGCCTGTTGATGCACCTTTGCTGCTTGCTCTAAATCAGCGTGTTCCATTACACGAATAATCACATTAGTTCCTTCTATTATATCGACCTTACAGCTGATAAATTACCAATCTTTCTTGCAGTTATTCCAACACTCATTGGCAACATGGGTAAAGTGAAATATCAATCTAGTTAACCCGTTAACGAATGAGAACCAGACAAACAATAACCCCCAAAATCACCCTACAAACAAAAAGGCATAGTTATGTAACATATACTTACATTATAGATAAATCATTAAGTATGCTTAAATCAAATGTCAACTTAAAATGCGCGCCATTATAGAATTTAACTGGCATTACACACATGCGATTAGCGCATTCACTTTTCCTTAGTAGCCTAGCGTTTTCCTCATCCACTTATACATATGCTCAATCTTTTACTCTCCCTCTTTGGAAAGAAGAAGCTCAAGCTTTAGGTTACGAATTACCCAAACCGATTGGCTTTAATTTGAGTTACATGGCATTAGAGCAAGGCATTGATGTAACTAGCATTGGCTTTAATGGCCTTAACCTACCTTCTTTTGTGCGCAACATCGATATGCAAGCAGAGCAAGGCAAACAAACCAGTGAAGTGCTCACCCTACGGGCGGATATGTGGCTATTTCCGTTTCTGAACCTCTATGTCTTAGGTGGCAAGATGACGGGTAAATCGGAAACTGCAGTGAACTATGATGTTGCTATTCAGCCTTTATTCCCAAACCGCCCAGACCGTCACCTCAAAGGCCGCATTGATAACTTCAAGCTTGATCTTGATGGCTACTTATATGGTGGTGGTGTAGTGCTTGCCGGTGGCTATAAGCGATTCTTTGGCTTAGTTGATATCAGCTATACCGAAACAGAGCTAACCGTCATCGACGGCAGTATTTCTGCATGGGTGATCAGCCCTCGTGTAGGTTACGACTTTTATCAACAAGGTGTACCACTACGAGTTTGGGCCGGTGCAATGTATCAAAATGTTGAGCAATCGCTATCTGGCAAACTCACCGATCTCAATCTTCCTTCAGGGTTACAACCTTGGATTAAAAATGGCAGTTTCCATATCGAGCAACAACTGTCGACACCATGGAACCCAATCCTCGGGATGCAATATCAGCTCAATCCAAGTCTGTATTTATTGGCAGAAGCCGGCTTTGGCGATCGCTCCAGCCTATTTACATCCATTGATTTTCGTTTTTAAGTCAGAGATCAGCAATGAAACCTTGGCAACTTTCCCCATTATTGATTATTTGTAGTTTTTCTCACTTAGCCTTTGCTGATACAACACAATCAGGTTGGGTAGATCAACTACTGGAAAAACTCGGCGCTAGTGAAACGATTGATACTTCAGAAGGTATTGATTGGGGAGTATTGCCGGGGCCTTTTGCTAACCCTGAACAAGGGGTCGGATTTGGAATGGCTGCGGTTGGGCTTTACTCACCTATAGGCTGGACACCCAGTACACCGTATTCAACATTAGCGATTAAATCCTATCTATCCTCAACTGGCTCTTATGGATTAGGGGTTGAAAATCGCAGTTACTTAAATCAAGACAAACTGCGCTTGATCGGTGATGCATGGATCAGCCATTCCCCCCAACACTACTGGGGAGTAGGAAAAGCTGCCGCACAAAACGACAACAATAAACGTGAGTATAACGGCCAGATCATCAAACTTGCGCCAAAGGTGTCATACCAGTTTTTACCTCATCAATACGTCAGTGTTGGCTGGGATTATCAACATTATTCACAACAAACCTTAGCAAAGACTAACGATGTTGGTGAGCACAAACTTTCAAATCAACAAAGCAGTGGTATAAGCATTGCGTTGGAATATGACAGCCGAGATTTTGAACCCAACCCATACCGTGGTCAATTGTGGTTCGCGGAATGGGTTGATTACAAAACCACATTAGGCTCTGATCAAAATTACACACGCCTGACCATGAACTACCGTCAATATGTTCAACTTGATAGCAATAACATTATTGCTTGGGATGTCTACGGGCAACGGGTTGATGGTGATATTCCTTGGTATGGCTATGCGGAAATGGGTAACGATAAACGTATGCGTGGTTACTATACAGGGCAATACCGTGATCGTTATTTACTGTCTGGACAAATAGAATGGCGTCATCGTTTTAACCATCGTCATGGTATGGTGACCTGGTTTGGCGGAGGTAATATCGCCAATAAAAGTGAGCAGTTACTTTCAAGTAAGCTATTACCTAGTTTAGGTGTCGGCTATCGCTTTGCCTTTAAGCCCCGAATAAATGTGCGTGTCGATTACGCCATTGGTAAAGACAGTTCCGGTTTTTATTTTCACATCAATGAAGCTTTTTAATGAAAATACACGCACCTTTGATCGCAGCATTCAGCCTTTGTGCTTTATTCGTCAGCCCATACAGTAAAGCATTGGATGCGCCTATTGGCGTACGTCCATGCTGTGCCTTTGGTCAAGATTTAAAAACCGAATTATTAGGTATGCCCATTCCTTTTTTCTCAGTAGAGAATATTGTCGATATACCAATGCTCGGTAAACATAGCTACAACGATGGATCGCAAAGCGTTATTTCAAGCTTATTCGGATTAGGCGGTGAATCTAATGGCTTAATCTTTACGAGTAAGGGGGGATTTATCGATACAGCTCACGTCCGAGATACGGCAGATTTCACTTATTATTTATATCAACAAATTCGCCAGCATCTTGGATCCCATTATCGAATAATCTTACCCACGGAATTACGGGCGCGCCACATTCGGTTACAAGAGAATAAGCAACTACTTACAAATAAAGAGAAACAATCACTGAGTCTCGAGCTTGCGGCTCTATTAGCTTTTCGATTAGCACAATGGCATGAAATCGCACAGTGGTTTGGCTATGAATCAATTATTGGCTTTCCTGAATATGTCTCTGCTTTTTCACCTGAAGATCTCTATTCCAATATGTTAGGTGCTATCACAGCTAAACAAGTGCTAGAGCAGCAACCCGATCTTTCTCCGTCAGATTTTTCTCAAGCCATGACTGATGCTTTTAACGATCAATTACAGCAATTAGGCAGTGTTTCAGCAGAAGAAACCAAACGCAACATACAGCAGTTAAATGGTCAGTGGTGGGATCACAATACACGTTTGCCACAAAAGTGGGTGGTGTTAAAACGTGATTATCAACTGGGATTAACTCTCTACCCTAATGGGGTAAAAAACGGAGTTCCTCTTTCTTTATCTACCGAACTGAGCAACGGTGATAATAATGGTATGTGGGCGGAGTTGTATTTACATAATGTAGGCAATGAAGAAACGTTTAACGCGCTCGCTCCTGAGCTCACAAACAATATGGTCTGGCAACCCGCTCAATTTCAACAACTCGCTACTTTTGCAAAACAACAAGATTATAAAGAACGCGGCAAAACTACCCAGGTAGTTAAAGACTAGAGTTAGCAAATACTCACTTACGATTAACCTTATAAAATGACAGAGCTAAAAAAACTCTTCTTCCACAGAGTGCAAGAAGAGTCAGGGTTATCACTAAGATGCTATATTAGTGAGAACGATATATATCCATAAAGCTTTCTATTGACATCGGTTTATAAAAGTAAAACCCTTGATATTGCTTAATTCCCCATTGATCTAACATCTTTTTTTGTTTTTCTGTTTCAACGCCTTCAGAGATGACAGAAAGCTCCAGTTTTTGGGCTAATAGCACTAAAGATTCAACAACATAAATCGATTTAGGATTATGTTCAATTTGCTCAATAAAACAACGATCTATTTTTAAATAATCAAAATTATAATCCGTCAAATAATACGGTGAAGAGTACCCTGTACCATAATCGTCAAGCGCAAAGAACATGCCATTTTGATGAAATTTTTCCATACGCGCTTTCACATGAACATTCGAAAATGGTGCTGATTCCGTAAACTCAAGCACCAGTTCAAACTTAGGCGCCAATAATAAACTCGCTTTATAAATACTTTCGTCAAACAAACAACGTTCCGTCAAATTAAAACTCAATTTTAGTTTTTTACTCAAAACCATTAACTGACTTTGATAAACCTGTGTCATCAAAGAGCAGGTTAACAAGGATGTTAAGTGTTGACTCTCTATATAGGGTATAAATAAATAAGGCGGTAAAACCTGACCTTTTTTAGTAATCCAACGAGCTAAGACTTCAGCCCCAATAATATCGCCTTCCTTGTTAACAATGGGTTGAAGGTATGGACGAATAATATTGCGTTTGATACAAATTCGTACCCAGATTTTTTTGCAGTAAGCGGCCGATGTATAACTACTTACCATGCAGCCCAATAAGAGCATTAACAAGTAAACATATTTAGTTTCAATAAATTGTTTTAGAGCGAGTACCGGATCAACATCAACAAAAAAATCAGCGTCGTCGAGATGAAAATAGTACTCATCGCGATGATTTAACAAATCATGCTTAACTAACTGATTACCTTCACCAATTTCAATATTATCAAAAACGGTAATATAGCCTCGACCAATACTATCGATAACATTAAAACGAAGCGGTTTAAAATATATTTTTAAGTAAGTATTCGCTCCAACTTGCAACGTATAAGACAAGGTTGGCTTATGCGTTAGTAAGCTTTTTACCTTAATACTAAAACCTTTTACTGCCTTCATCTTCATTGAATACAGGCGATTTCCAAATGTACTGTATACATAATAATCATTATAAATCACAGATATACTGCTAACATCTTTATGATCGGAGACATAACGCTTTAACTCCCTCTGCTCAGCTAAAGTCGGAATCGTCATCTTCGAAAACATAGGAGCTAGTGTATCTTTACTATCAACAACTGAATAAAAGGTTTTCCGTTGTATTTCATGCTCATTGTGAATTTTTGTATCAATATCGTGTTGATAAAGAAGATAAGTACCGCATGCAAAGATAATGAAAAAGAACGTAGAGCACACGACCAATGTATAAAGCTTCATGTATTTAATGTTCATATAAGAACGATCCCATTTAAAGCCATATTTATTGCGTTGTATAGCACCATAACAACTCTTTATAACAAACTAAAGGAAGCAATTACGCCCCAGATTCATTCTTATAAAATGAATACACTTAAATTCTATTTTCTATCGTAGCATATGATTTTCCAGCACGATGACTGATAAAACTAAGATCTTTTATATTAAGAATGAACATACGCTCTTTCTCACCATATAAAATATACATCGCTGTTATTCGCGCGCGACGTTGTAAAAAGGCCAATATAGCTGGAGGGGTATTCACCAAAATGATGACTGCTTTTATCTATTTAACTTTAGAATTTTTATACCGTTTATTTTCTATAAAAATCGGGCGGATTATATCAAAACTTAATGTAATTACAATCACAACACAAAAACAAAACCACCAAACAACACAAATAAAACGTAAATTCATCAATGAGATAAATTTACAATAAAATTCACTTATCTTGTTAATAAAAATATATTGCAATAATTCAGTTTTGTTCCTTACTTTTAATTAAAGTCATACTTATCTTATTCAATAAGAATATAACAGATGAATATAGTTAGGTTGATTGTGAGTAATTAAGGCCGAGTCATTACGACCTTAATTAGATGTCAATTAGTATCCTTTTTACATAAATATGAACTGACGATATAACTCATTGAGCTTTTCTCTAAAAATACCAACGTGTATTTCATCATTCGTATCACAAGCCACCAATAGTTCTTTTTCTGTTGTCGTAATTTGCTGGCATAACTCTGATAGATTAGAGCAGAACTCAACACTATGTTGTGCGGGCTCATTATTATCTATCCTTGCTTTTTTACGTTGAGAGGAGGCTGGTGTAATATTATGCGCTTTATTATATTCCACCTGACGCTCTCGGCGTTGTTGTGATTCATTCATCGCTTGCTGCATTGCAGGCGTCATTTTATCAGCATATAAAATCGCTTTACCGTTTGCGTTACGAGCTGCACGACCAATGATTTGAATCAGCGCCTGTGTTGAACGCAAAAATCCCGCATGATCGGCATTTAACACTGCGACCAATGAGGCCTCTGGAATATCTAATCCTTCTCGTAACAGGTTTATCCCAATAAGCACATCAAATTTACCTGCACGTAAATCATCTATAATTTCAACCCGTTGCTCGGTTTTTACTTCTGAATGAATATAACTGACCTTAATACCTTGCTCTACCATTAACTCATACAATGCCTCTGCACTTTTTTTCGTTAATGTCGTCACCAATACGCGTTCATCTTTTTGCGTACGCTCTGATATTTCTTTTAATAGATCGTCGGTTTGAGTCGCTAAAGGACGCACTTCAACAATAGGATCAAGCAAGCCTGTCGGGCGAATGATTTGTTCTATAACATGCTGCTGAGATTTTTTGAGTTCGTACTCACCGGGGGTAGCTGATACAAATACGGTTTGTGGTTTTATTTGCTCAAATTCTTTAAACATTAAAGGTCGATTGTTCTTCGCTGATGGCAACCGAAAGCCATAATCAATTAATGTCTCTTTACGACTCACATCACTGCGATACATTGCAGAAATCTGCGGGATCATCACATGGGATTCATCAATAAACAGTAAGCCATCTTCCGGTAAATAATCTAATAAGGTCGTCGGTGGCAAGCTAGGATCGCGATCGTTTAAATAACATGAGTAGTTTTCTAATCCTGAACAATATCCAAGCTGCTGCATCATTTCTATATCATGTGTCGTGCGCTCATACAGCCTTGCCGCTTCCACAATACGATTTTCATTATTTAATTCAGCGACACGCATTTCTAATTCTTTTTGAATTTCAATGCTGGCTTTCAGTAACTTGTCTTTTGAAGCGGCATACAAGGTTTTTGGAGAAACAAAATAATGCTCAATGTCGCCCAACACTTTCCCTGTAATAGGGTCAAGCCATTGTAGTTGCTCAATGGTGTCATCAAACATCACCACACGTATTGCTTTTGATTCTGAATCTGCTGGATAGATATCAAATATTTCACCATGGACACGGAAAGTTGCTCGTTCAATCGTTCGCTCACAACGGCTATATTGCAGCACGACAAGACGTTGAATAAAGTCTTCCCTTTCGATGGTCATACCCACTGATAACGGAATTTGTACCGCGCGATATTGAGCTGGATCGCCTAAGCCATAAATAGCAGATACCGATGCCACGACAATCACGTCTTTACGTTCTATCAACGATTTGGTGGTCGATAAACGTAATCGTTCCAATTGTTGATTCACTGCAGAATCTTTACGAATAAAGCGATCACTACCAGGAATATACACTTCAGGTTGGTAGTAATCGTAATAAGAGACAAAATACTCGACAGCATTTTCAGGAAAGAAACGTTTCATTTCACTATAAAGTTGTGCGGCAAGCGTCTTGTTATGAGCCAATATTAAGGTAGGACGCTGAAGACGATGGATCATATTTGCCATCGTGAAAGTTTTCCCAGATCCGGTAACCCCTTGCAGGGTTTGGTGTGTAACACCGTCTTGAATATTACCGATTAATCGCGCTAAAGCTTCAGGTTGATCGCCTGATGGAGGATAAGCGGAATGCAAAATAAACGTATTCTGTGACATAAAAGTTACCTTTTAATGAGCGGCTTTTGTCAGTATACATAACGCATTATATTTTGCTGTTTAAACACTTAATCCCTTGCTACAAACTAATATTAATATTTTAGTTATCCAACTATCTCCTCAAGTATTGGCACCGAATCACAAAATATAAACAACAGCATTTTCATCGCACGAATTACATCATACACATAAAAAAGCCGACTCTATCAGTCGGCTTTACTAAACAAATCGATTGGAAGTAACACTATTCCTGTGTTGAATCTGTGTCTTTTTCACAGAACATGGTTGCCGCTAAACGCGCAAGGTTATACGCATCGACATAACCCGAATGCTGACGCCCTTCCCATTCAACACCAGCAATTTCCATTGCGGCACGTTGACCTAATCGTTTATTCGTCACATGACGCTGTAATTTAAATAAAGTGGCAAGATTTAAATATTCACGAAAAGGGACTTTTAGCTCTTTAGCTAAACATTCCTTTTTCAAAATACGATCATCATGTCCCCACGCTGCATAGATCTTATGTCGACCACCAAACTTTTGTTCGATCGATTTTAATATCACAGAAAGCGGCTTGCCATTTTTTTCAACGACCTCAGGTTTGATGCCCGTTAGTTCAGTACAAAACGGCGAGATTTCATCTTTTGTAGGACGCACATAATGTTGTGCCCGACGAACAATTTTTCCGGTGTTGAGATCAAGCTCTGCCACACCAATTTCGATGATTTCACCGGTTCTAGATGTGCGGCCATCATTCCAACAACACATTTCGAGATCGAAACACACAATACGGTCAAAATTCATTAGTTATCCAAGTGTCACAGGCAAAACAGCCGTTAATAATACCATTTTGTGTTAACTGCTTCATCCGTTAAGAGATGAGAGAAACCTATTCTATGGTGTTAATAGAGAAAAACATACAGCGAAATAATTAAGCTCACACTATCTGTAAGTACCGATCAACAACGTACATTTTGCCCTTTAGTTTATACTGTTTTTAATACTGGATTACATATCAGTTGATAAGAAAATCAAAGAAGATGCCGCTTGGATTGTGGGATCATCGTGTTCTAACAGTAAATTGCATAATCCTTTGTATGGTTACGTCAGTGAGTTAAGAATAGTTAATAGACCTTTATCACCCAATGAGTTGTTAACAAAAGCCTAGATTTCAAATGTAAAAAAGCCCGCAATTGCTTGCGGGCTTTTTTATTTGGCTCCTCCTGCTGGACTTGAACCAGCGACATACGGATTAACAGTCCGCCGTTCTACCGACTGAACTAAGGAGGAATTGTAATGGTGGTGGGGGAAGGATTCGAACCTTCGAAGGCAGTGCCGGCAGATTTACAATCTGCTCCCTTTGGCCACTCGGGAACCCCACCGAAATTTAATGGTGCCGACTACCGGAGTCGAACTGGTGACCTACTGATTACAAGTCAGTTGCTCTACCTACTGAGCTAAGTCGGCACTAAAATTTCGTCTATTTAACGTAACCGTTAAATCTAAATGTTGGCGGAGCGGACGGGACTCGAACCCGCGACCCCCGGCGTGACAGGCCGGTATTCTAACCAACTGAACTACCGCTCCAATTCTTTATGAAATCCGATAAATCGAATCTCTAGAATATGGCGGAGAGATAGGGATTTGAACCCTAGATACGCTATAAACGTATGCCGGTTTTCAAGACCGGTGCTTTCAACCACTCAGCCATCTCTCCGTAAGTGCGGCGAATATTACCGATAGATGTAAAACCTGTAAAGCCTATTTTTAAGAAAAAACGCTCACTCGATTAACAAACGCACATTTTGATAATATTTTTTGCAAATATGATAGTTATTAGATGGTTATGATCACTTAATCTTCAATAAATAATACAATTAAAGCTAAAAATAGATCATTTAATAGCAACACCTAACCTCAAAAGAATCATAGCAGATAACCAAATTTGCGGTTAACGATCACAAGAGATAAGAGGTAATCACCAAGTGAACTAAGGGAGAAATGGTAAGGTAGGTCGAGAGGAAAGATACCAATAACCAAGCAGCTACTAAGCAGCTACTAAGCAATGATTTTCCAAATTTAAGATGTAAAAAAGCCCGCAATTGCTTGCGGGCTTTTTTATTTGGCTCCTCCTGCTGGACTTGAACCAGCGACATACGGATTAACAGTCCGCCGTTCTACCGACTGAACTAAGGAGGAATTGTAATGGTGGTGGGGGAAGGATTCGAACCTTCGAAGGCAGTGCCGGCAGATTTACAATCTGCTCCCTTTGGCCACTCGGGAACCCCACCGAAATTTAATGGTGCCGACTACCGGAGTCGAACTGGTGACCTACTGATTACAAGTCAGTAGCTCTACCTACTGAGCTAAGTCGGCACTATAATTTCGTCTATTTAACGTAACAGTTAAATCTAAATGTTGGCGGAGCGGACGGGACTCGAACCCGCGACCCCCGGCGTGACAGGCCGGTATTCTAACCAACTGAACTACCGCTCCAATTCTTTATGAAACCCGATAAGTCGAATCTCTAGAATATGGCGGAGAGATAGGGATTTGAACCCTAGATACGCTATAAACGTATGCCGGTTTTCAAGACCGGTGCTTTCAACCACTCAGCCATCTCTCCGTAAGTGCGGCGAATATTACCGATAGATTTAAAATCTGTAAAGCCTAATTTTAAGAAAAAACACCACTCGATTAACAAATAATCAGAGTGTTAATAAAGTAACAATATCGCCATTTGTAATCCATTTCGACGTTTATTTTTCAAGCAATACCGCGCTTTACATATCTTCTCTTCTCGCAAGGGATTAAACACAATGTGTAAAGCTTGCATATACTAAAATCAGTTATCGCGCTTTTTAAGCGCTATTGAGATACACAAGGATGTTATATGCCATTCTATATAATACTTATTGCTGTTATCTTTTTTTGTTCGGGCTGTGTTGCGCTCTATCCCGCTCAATGGCAAGCCATCACGGTTATTGATGAACTCACAGGTGAGCCTGTTTGTCGTGTACGCGCAATCTCTCCAATGCAAACGGATAGCAGCTATTATCCTATTGTTGATATGGTTCATGATCAGGTAAGAGTCGGCATGCACAGCCCAGATCAAAACCCCTTGCCCGTTGGCGATATCCAATTACAGGTAGATAGTCATTATCGTTGGCTAATCAAGCAACGTGATATTCCCTATTACCTTCAACAACAAATGGATATTACACCTCATATTCTAATAGGATACGATCATTACTTAAGTCATATGAACATGCATCAGCGTGATGAATTACAACACAGTTTTAGCACTGTAACGGCAAAAGCGTTGGCTTCAAGATCGCCTTATACCGTTGCCACAGGTGATGCTGCTAAATCTTTATTTAATCAAATGCTAACAGGTGAGTTTTTAGAATATCGAATATTTCAAACTCCATTGCATGGATTAACCGTAGGCCGCTACCCTTTAGCCCATGATTACCTTAAAGCACTACAAACTTGCGGTATCGACTGGTACCCATAAGTTATCAAAGTAGATCAATAACCTAAAACCTGCGTATACTATTCTTATCACATCATATGACAGCTAAAGTTCAATGAAAAACGTATACCAACCTTTATTTGATGATAATAATCCACCCGGTGATATCTTTTTTGGTCATACGATTTTTCTGCCAAATACAGGAACAATGAAACATGCTCATCCGTGGGGACAATTGCAACTAATCAGTGGAGGGATCATTGAATTAAAAGCGGAGAGTAAACACTTTCTTGCCCCTCCCCAGTTTGCATTATGGGTACCACCAGCAATGGAGCATCAAAGTTATATTCGTCGTAGTTTAAATTATTGTTCAATGAACATTACCAAGCCACTCGCTAATGCGTTGCCGAATTATGCCTGTTTATTGGAAGTCAGCCCATTAATGCAAGCCATGGTGAGTGATTTACGCGAGCGCCGGATTGTTAGCCCTGAAACCCCGCAAGATAAACGCTTAGTGAAGGTGTTGTTTGATCAGGTATTAATGAGTAAAGAACACCATCAATACTTACCAACAAGTGATGATAAGCTCCTACAAACAATATTGATTGAACTTGAAAAAAACCCAACCAATAATCGCAGTTTAGCGGAATGGGCAAAAATGCTTCATACGACAGAGCGTACCCTTGCCCGTCACTTCAAAGATAAACTTGGGATGAACTTTACCGAATGGAGACAACGACGAAAGTTTATCTACTCACTACATTTACTGCGTAGTGGTTTATCAGTAAAAGAGATTGCATTAACACTGGGCTATCATCAGGCATCTCCCTTTATTACTGCGTTTAAAAAGCAATCAGGCAGTACACCCGATCAATATCGTCAGCGCTTAGGTGATGAGGCGATGCCACCGAAAATATAATTGTCTATATTGTTACTGATCGCATCCATATTACTGATATTAAATTACTTACGATTCCAACGAGCAAATAGAATTTTACTACTCAGTAGAGTAAATACACTGCATTCACCATCGTGGATATAATCAGATTGAAATTCAGCAGTGGCATTATTCGCTAAATTTTTCACATATTGCTTGTTATCCACGATCACGATTTTAGTAAAACCACGCGAATACGGTGATACATCGTACTTTAAAAATTGTAAAGCGCGCTGTGGATCCCGCGTTGTGGTAATAATATCAGGGTAATGAGAAAGTCCATGCGTAATTTTTAATTTAAAAAATGCCATCACACGTTGTCAGTAACTTGAATTTTCGCGATAGTATTAAGATACGATTGACGCAGCAAGCACTCCCTTTTCGCTATTTATTCACTGTTACAGTTAATTACCATCTACTCGTCATTAGACATGTTTTGATACAGGTATTTGATAATTTAAGAGTCATTATAGACGCTAAGAGTAAACATACGATTTAACCAACAAAAGAAAGCCCCGCTAAATAGCGAGGCTTAAATGTGTCACTTATTAACAATTAATGACGTAATTCATCGAGTGGATAAGCATCTAACTCATCAGGGACTTGATCATCATCATCATCATCATCTTGGATATCAGGTTTCTGATCGTTATCCGTATCAGTTAAGTGAGTACGCGTAATAATTTCATACGATACACCACCAATTTCTTGATTATTACCCGCAGCCGTTGTACCTAACTGCATCACATCAAGATGGTAAAGTGCACTTTCTTTGTCTGTAATAGGCATAGGATCGGCGCTAAAGCGTAATTGCACATTTGCTTCATTAGCATTACCTGTTGGGGTTTGTAAATTACGAATAATAAAGGGTAATTGAGTGATCTCTTGCCATTCATCAACGCCTGTAAACTCAAGCAAATTAATCGCTAATTTACCACCATCAACTAAGAAGCGTTGCTGTTCATCATGACCTATTTGCAAAACAATCTGTTGATTATTCGTCTCGATCCCTCTAGCAATAAACGATATTTTTTGCTGCTGATTAATCAATAAATCAACCACATTCATATTCCGCCATGCAATATTATTGTTCTGACGGGTGTTATAGTTAATGCTCGCTGTTTCAGGGAAGCTCATTGGATCTTGTGGGTTAATTAATCGTGCCACTAAACAATAATGTCCCGTTGTTGGTGGCTCCCAAGCAACTGTCGCTTCTACATCAGCCCCCACGGGTAGAGTGCCGATGGTATCAGTACCCAGCAATGTCCAATCCGCAGGCCACGTTAATCCAGTAGATGCATGTGCCCAATACACTTCAACAGTGGTATTAAAGGCCGTTGCTGCACCACGGTTTTTCACATTAACGTAAATTTCATTTTTCTGGCCAAACTCTGGATTTTGATGCGGACCAGGGCTACCTGCAACCACACGGTTCCAAATCGCTTTACTGCGCCACATCGATTTACCAACCATATTGGCATCAGGCTCATTGCCCGTATCAGGTGCAGGACCAAAGTAATCATAATGGGTATCTTCAACCCACACATCAGCAGTCTCGTCACATGAGCTTGGAATACCAAAGCCATTAGTAACATTTAAACTATTACTACTTGGTGATATTGCATCAACACCAAGTCCAAAGCCTGCAAACGTACGCCAGATTAAGCACACATCTTCACCCGAATAGTTATCGATAGCAGCTTGGATAATACCGTCGCGTGTATCAATAAAGCTTGGTGAACAAATGGTATTTTTCAACCCTTCGGTGAAATACAACATGGCACGTTGGTTACCGCTTCCCCCTAATGAATTATACAAGTTAATATCAAAACCATGTTCATCAACCAATGCCCAGTACACTTCCCATGCCGCTTGTGCCCATACAGAGCCGACCCCATGAGGTACTGACATACCTGAGGTAATACTTTCATAAGTATAATTATTTATCGTTGAATCAGTACTGTAACGTTGCGGACGTATACCAGCACCCGAGGTTGGTTGACCTAATACATAGGTCCCCATCGCACGAGGATCGGCCCCTGTGAGCCCAGCTGGTTGAGTCATCATTAAGGCATAAAGATCACTGATCCCTTCTGATGGTCGTTGGTAATTACTTAAACAATTTACATTGGCAGGGCCACCGACTAAACGATTTGAAATACCGTGAGCATACTCATGGACAATAATCGCATTATCAAAATCACCGTCACGCTGTGGAGTGGTATATGACCATAGGTACATTTGCATTCGAGGGCGTGTACCATCAGCAGGCGTCCAGAAGTTAGCATTATTCATTCCCCCCCCATCTTGCGCTTCGGCTTTAACATCATCGCCACCAGCACCGGGTGCTCCATATTGATTGACTTGGAAATTCCCTGAAGCTTGATCAAAGCCATATAGATAGGTGATATCGTGAATAATGTTATTCCAGTGGAATAAGTTTGCTACAGCCGCATCGCTGTTGTCTTGTGGTGGTAGAGTAAAATCCAGTGGGAAGACACAACTTATACCTGCCAAACAATCAGGTTCGACTCCTGTTGGTGAACCTGAATTATTTGAATCATTATACGCATGAACATTGTTACCTCGCATGATGGTATATTCATTGCCAATGGTGGCATTTATATCATGCCATCCCCATGGTGAACCGGGACTTGCCGCCGGATTAACTTCAATTTGTCGAGCGTTAACAGGTGTTGCATGATTCGGTGATTCAACAGGATATTGGAACACTTCATAGCTGTGCTCATCAACCTGATCAAAGTAAGCGAGAAGTTCACCACTATTGGCATCAACCAACATTTGATAGACATGACGTTGATCATGAGTAAAGAGTAAGAAAGACCATGCCAAACGTAGTTCATCATTTTTGACTGGCATGTAAACTAATTTAGCGTCAATCGGCTCTCTTGAAGCACTGGCGGCATTAACTTTTGTTGCTTGATCATCTGCGCCAAGATCTTCATTTTCAATGGTTGGCTGGTGGCGAACCTTGATCCCTACTTTTTCAGCCGCATTTATGATCGCTTGCTTAATCGTTATGGTGGGTGCTTGCTTACTCAAAATCACTTGATCAATATGTGGTGAGAAGGTGTTATTCACACTTAAGATACGACCATCACGATTCACATTTACTTGTAGCAAAGCATTAAAGACATCACGCCCATGGATTTTTTGTTGTAAGTAAAAACGCTTCGCACCTGTCGCTGCAGTTTCGTAAACTTGTTGCTCTACATTGGCAATATCGGTAGGTGATAAATGTAATAATCGTCGATTATCTTCAAGAAAATCCATTACCACTTGCTCTGTGGTTTTACTTGGATCAGCATCAGTCAAATAGCCTGTCTGATTATAAAGAACACGCGCTACACCTGTGCGTTTTTCATAATCAATTTTCACCGGCGGTATTCTTACCATCATGTCATTAGCAAGGTTTATTTGCTCTGTACTGGGTAAAATATTGATATTTTCAGTTAAAGATACCCGCGTATCATAGTTTCTTGATTCAACAGCATCTGCTGGTGGTGATTCAGGGATCATTAAATATAAATCAACATTATTGATGCTTAGAGGTGCAGCATTAACGACTTTTTCAGCAACATAACCAATCGCTTTAGCCTTAATATCGTGTTCACCTATAGATGTATTGAATACCAGCGCACCATCACTGGTCGACGGATCTTCCCCAGTTACACCAATAGGAGTTGCTGCATCATCAATAAAGATTTGAGCATCTTTAACAGGGTTACCGTTGACATCATAAACATTCACCACAAAATGGGCATTAAGTGCCGTTACAACATCAATCGTTGTATCGTTAAACGTCACCTGACAGCCTAAGGTTTTATCATTGTGCTCTAAATGAAAACTCTCTGAAGTACAACTTGCAAATGCAACAGTCGGATTATCCGCGGTATCGAAAAATTTTAATGTTAAAAACAAACCATGGATCTGTGTTTGAGCAAAATTCAAATTCATCGGTAGCGTTGCGATGTAACTATCAGGTGTATTTGGATCTTGGGTAAATATCACTTGATCATCAAACACTATCATATTGTTAGGATCTAATAGCTTAAGCTCAGTATTAAGATCTGATAATTGCTGAACATGGGTAATAATCGAGTTAGGAATTTTAACCGTGATATCTGTAGTCTCTCCTTGCTCATTAAATGTAATGACGCTGACCCCCATCAATGGAACCACATCATAATTCGCAATAGCAGTATTTTGATCAATATTTAATACTTGGTTTGGTATATCTAAATGTCCCACTTTTTCAGTGTCATTGTAGAAATTAATATCAACGAAATAGCTACCATATTGGATATTAAAAAAAAGATCAGATTGCGCTGAATTTTTGTTGATTAAAAACTTCATTTCTTGATTATTATCAAGCCCAATACCAACAATAGGGGTTCCTAAACCTAATAAATTTAATTCGTTAGGATCGACTTTAAAAAAGAGTTTAGCCATTTCAGGATTAACAGAAACGTCAATATCAAGTTTGCCTAATACAGGGGTTAAATTCATCGCAATAGGGGAGTTACCATCGACAATATTGGTGTTCGCTTCACCATGATATTTTTGTCCATCATGCTCAATATCAAGCATAAGATCATAATTACCCGGTGTTAAGCCAACCGTTGTTTCCGATTCCACTTTAAACGTATCAAGATGTAGATACGCTTTCCAATCGAACTCATCGACAGCATTCGTAGCTGTATTCGTTGCTTGTAAAGTCCCCACTAATAAGATTGGTGATGAAGTATTTTTTCCTATTTGTTCATTTTTTGTGGAGGGGATAGCCATACGAAATGCAGTGAATTCAGGAGTAAAATCAATGACTACAGTTTTACTATCACTACTGGGTGCTACTGTATCTTCACTGCTACCATTACAACTCACAATACTTATTAGCATTGCGAGCCATATAAACACTCGGATAATTTTCATGAGCAAGCCTCTATTTATCTCAGTTTACTTTGCGAATACAAATTAACTTTGTGATTATAGAAACGGTTTATTTTTTATTTGTCTTGTTTAAAAGAAAGAAAATACTTAATAAATAAGTACCATTGAAATATTAAAAATAGGATAAATATAACAAGTAATTAAATAAAATATTAGTTAAAAAAAAAGCGAGCAAGATGCTCGCAAACGTAATATACAATACAAAAGTGATTATAATTCAAGATCCTTCTTAAATAATTAATCCTTAGTACGATAAGACAAAGGTTATATCGGTAATTATTTTGCCATATACGTAGATATATTTGTCATAACAATGTAAATACACAACATATTCAAAATTAAAATAAGCAAGGTTAAGTAAATTTACTTAACCTTGCTTTATTGATTACCACGAAGAGCCAAGAGAAAGGTAGAACGAGTTATTGCCGTCTTCTGCTTGACCATAACTCAAGTAAACAGGACCTATAATAGAGTCAACAGCAACATAAACACTGCCTGCAGTCACAGCTGAGCCCCAAGACATTTCTGAAGATTTAGCCCAAACTCCCCCATGCTCTAAAGACCCTCCCACATAAACAGGTAATTTAAATGCGCCAAAGTTATTATCCATGACACGATAACGATAGACAATGCTAGTAAATGCACTGTAACGGCCATTTAACTCGTAACGGTGATAACCAGATAAATTAAATAAGCCACCTAACGCCTGAACAAATATCGGTAATATTTCGTCTGAATCAGATCCAGCCGTTTTCGCATTTAACACCAAGGTATGTCGATCATAAGTAAACGGTTTTTTAATCGATAAGTTATAAAAAGTGGTATTGCCATTTACTTCACCCTTATCTTTATACTCACTGGTTGTTTGGTTATAACCCGTAGTTGCATTCGCATATAAACCTTTTGACGGAAAATAGAAACTATCTAAGTCATCATAAATTAAGTTTATATAAGGGCCGTGCACGAAATAATTCTCTTTATCTCGTTTTGAAAGGACCGTGATAGAGCCTTTTTGAACACTGTATCCAAGAACTGCTTCTGCTGATGATTTTAAATTCCAACCAATAGCAGCATAACCATTAACATGTCGATATTCAGTTTCGATATTAAACCGATCATCACTATTCCCATCGACATAATTAATAGTAGGACGATTGAATTTCCTTACCTCGTTACTTGCACCAGCACCAATTTCTGTAAAAAATTGCTGTTTATAATCGAGTGGGAAATAAAATTCAGTATTGATATTTTTCCAACTACCTAATGAGAACTCTGTTAGCCACTCTCCCCCTTTATCAGTGAGATCGGTATATAGATATTGAGCACCAAAAGAGAAGTTTGAACGATTGACAAAATCATCTTCGAACGCCAAAGTAAAGTTTAAATACCCCGGTCCCCATGATTTTTCATTAATATCCATATCAAGCACGTTTTCGCCGTTTTCTTGCTTAATTTGGTAAGTAATTCGACCATAAACATCTTCACTTTGTAGTCGTTTAACTGCTTGCTCTAATTCTTCATTAGAAATTACTCGACCAGTTTTTAAATCCAACTGAGACAATAAGGTTTTTTCAGGTAAACGGGTATTATTCTTTATTTTTATCTTATCAATGTAATAAGCAGAAGCTGCGGTTAATTGGCTTCGACGATTTTGTTTTTGTTTAATATAAGCTTGATAATCGTGATCTGATAATTGATAACGAAGTAATTTTGGTAGCGAAGCCGTTGCCACTTTCCTTCCCGCTAAATATGCTTTTTTCATTTGATCAAAATCAGCGGCAGTCATAAATGACACATCAGGCTGGAGATATACATCACCTTCGGCCATGAGACTTTTTTGCAGATCAGCACTCGCATTGGTCATATAAGTCGTTAATTGAGCAACGATATTTAACGCACTATCAAGATCTTTACTTGGCATTAAATTATCACGTAAATCAACCGCAATAATGGCATCAGCACCAAGCACTTTGGCCACATTAACAGGCATATTGTTAACAACACCACCATCAACCAATAGTTTCCCATTTAAGTGAACCGGCTTTAACGCCCCTGGTACTGTCATTGATGCTTGCATTGCTGTCGCTAAATGACCTGAACTTAATATAACAGGTTTCACTTTAGCAATATCGGTAGCTACACTTCGATACGGGATTGCGAGCTGATCAAAAGATTTTAAAGCAGGAAGGTTATCAGTCACATCTCGTAGAATTTTAGCAAATCCTTGACCTTGAAATGCGCCTGAACGCGATTTAAATTCACCATTCAGGTCGAGACCAATATCAGTATGTAATTGATATCTATCACTTTGCTGCTTTCTACGTAACGTAAGATCGTTACGACTAGCACGATCGAGGTAACCTTCTTCCCATTTAACACCAAAGGTACGACGTTTTACTTCTTTAGCACTTAACCCCATGGCGTACATACCGCCAACATAAGCGCCCATACTGGTACCGGTTACGATATCAACAGGAATGCGGTTTTCTTCTAGTACTTCCAGTACGCCGATGTGAGCAGCTCCTTTTGCACCACCACCGCTAAGAACAAGTCCAATCCGTTCTCGATTCAGTTTGGGACGTTCATCTACACTCGCATATACTGTAAGAGACTGTACACTGAGTGCCATAAATAATACGGTTTTTATTATTCTATGCTTTTTCAACACCATGAAGTTCCCAATCATTTAGCGCTATCACAATGAAAATATTTTAACCAACGAGTTCCTCTCATCGTTAAAATATTCACTAAAACTACGAATCGCTTAATAAAATACACTAAATACTAAATATTCCGTTAATAAAATGAAAAAAGAGCGTACAAAACGCTCTTTTTCTTTCTAACGCAACAGCTTTAAATGCCTTTGGCGACATCATCAAGTGCTTTTAAAACCTGCTCATTAATATGGCCTTCATGGACAAGTTGACAGACTTTTCGTCTAACAGCTAAGCCTGAAATTAAACGTTCAATCGATAAATGACGTTCGTCTTGGCGACTGTTATATAACTCAACGGTACGACTTAAAGTTTCATAACTGACTTTTTGACCAGAAACATATAACCAATCTAGCTTCTCTAAGTATCCGTGGCACTCTTCAGTAATAACTGATGATGGATGACCAGTCATTGCAGATAAAGCCGTTATGCTTCGCTGCAGCGCTTCTGGTGAGGTATATTTAGATAACACAATCGTTAATTCATCTGCATTAATCTCAACAAGATGCTTACGCAACTTAATACGACGCCCTAATCGGCCTTTCGGACGCGGTGCCTTTCGCTGAATCGGTTCAAACTCACCATCAATAATGGCGGATAATTGTTCTAATTCTTGCTTTGGCATGATCTCATTACGTAACGGGTTTGGCATTGTTGGTGCCATCGTACGCTTACCTTCATTAGTCGTTTTAGCACGTGAATATCGGATCACTTCATCAGCATCACATTTAATATCAATACGATAATCTGTGTAACGTTTATCAGGCTCTTCAGCACTGATCGTTAAATGGTATCCCCATAAATTCACCGCAAAGATCGTTTCTGTTACTTTTCCTTCAGCTAATTTTTTCAATTCTCGAATAAGATCAGAAGAAAAACGTCGCCATTCAATATTTCTAGCAAGCTTTTGATTTAAATCACTTAAAAGCATAGAGTCATTGACACGACGAGACATGCGACTACGGAAAAAAGTATACAATTGAAACACAAGCGTATGCTGACGTAAAATTTCAGGTGGAAACAAGAAAAAATAATCGCGTGTTAATAGTTCATCAAAAAATGACGGTTCCCACACCAAAATATACAAATTAGGTTTGATCCTGATCTCACCATCTTCCCCTTCTTGAGGCGCTTCTTCTGAAGCCGTGATCGTTCTAGCAATAAAACGAAAACGATCACTCTTAAACCCTTCAGGCATATTTTCACTTAGCCAACGACCAGTGAGTTCGTGTAATTGAAAATCAGTAAATTCAATACGATCAATACTTTCTCGAATAGAATCGCGTGCCGGGCCACTGTCCTTTTTGCCTCGTAGAGCCAAAATATCAGTGATATAGACTGGCGTCTTATTTACCATCGATCGCGCTTGAATTTCATAATCAGCGATATGGTGATCATGGTACTGAACCGTTAGGGTAAACAACGCAAACAGTGTCATGAGATCATCCACCGTCATGATCGACTTTGATGATCGTGTCTCAATGATCGCTTTCGTACCACTGATCGCAACCATTGATTTTTGATAACTTTTTTTAGTTCTCGGTGGCGCTAACGCTTGATCAATGATCCCTGCCCAGCTGGTTGGTGAAACCACAATTTGATCAGCTTCATCAGGCATACTAGGTGGGGTGCCTAAACCATGTTCTGTCAGTAAGCGTCGATTAACATGATTTTGTGCTAATGCTTTTGAACGTTTTTGTTTTTCTTTTTCTTTAAATTGGTCTGATTGTAAACTCCCCGTGCCCAATTGAGAGATCAGCAAAGATGGATTGATGAAGTGATGCAGCATGGTTTTACCGGCTAAGCCTTCTTCGAACCTTACAGGCTGCTGATTAAATAAACCAACACTCACAGCTGCACGTAAACGTTGCTGAATTGCCGCTCGCGTTAATTGACCTTCCGTTGCTTCAACAAGTTCAGTTGTTGATACATAACCATCTTTGCTTGATAAACCACGTAGCGAAATAATATTGAGCAATTCAATAATACTTTTGGTGACCCCTTTGAAATGTTGATATTGCGGAAGCCAATCGACAAGATTTGAATGGATCAAAAATAAATGACCATCTTTGTGCGATCTAGGGGCTTCGATCAATATTTTTTCAATTGGGGCATTTTCACTATTACGAGGTTGTTTCATTTGTCATTGGCCGTAGATTCATCATCTTTCCGCAAAGATTAATAGAAAAAGATCAATAAATAAAGTTTTTTATTTAAAGATTTTTAATACTGATCTTTATGATTAATTCTGATCTATTTGATTAACTGATCTAATGATCAGGTTCTATTTTACAATGTAACATTTTGTTTTAAAAGAAGATAAAATAGTGACGTTACGGAACAATGATCATGGTTTTATCGGAAGTGTGATCAACAGTTGATTGAAAACATGATCATCATAACATAGGAAGCATGATCATCTGGATTCTGAAACGATGATCAACATTCAATTGAAAGCATGATCATAATAGATTCAATGCTTATTCACAGGGTTATCCACAGTAATCCTTTATCTGTATTGATTGATCTTTAATTCCACGCTGTAAAAGTCATTTATTAAGGCGTTTTTAGTCGGAACAATGATCATGTAAGTGCCGTTCGAACCATTTTGTTTAAATTCTATTCACTTTTTAAAGTCGGATAAAAAGTAATTACCGCGACCATAACGATTAATCCATATTACATTGATTCGTTATGTTGCTAAAGAAGTGCCTATTTTGTCGTTTAATATTAGGAAAAATGATCAAGTAAATGAATCTGCATTTCAAATATCTGTACTATTTATTCAATATTGACCTTTTGGACACCTTCTAAGGGAGGTTTTGTGTTCTAAACCCTTATTGAACCTACATTCACCGTAACTTATCACCTTTCGATCATGCTTCCGTAACTATTGTTGTAAGGCGCTAGCGCCTCCCTTTTACCTTGATCATTTTTCCTGAAAATTTGATCTTATAATCGATTGAAGTTCTGATTTATATTGCCGTTAGAGCACTTGATCATCGTTTCGTGATCGCAGCTATTTTCTCGGAACAATGATCAAGATTTTGTTCGCTCTATTTCGACTTTTAGGTGATGAGATCTGGCTTTATTTGCTATTTCATAATTTTTTTAATGAAATAGCTATGAAATTATTCAATTTCATCATAGTGTTAGATCTTATCGTTATTTGTCTAATTTTAGCTGTATCTGAAATTGAAATAACATCTCCCGTAACTTAGCTTGTTTTTCTCATGCTTCTGTAAATACCTAGCTAAAATCAATTTACATTGTAAAGTTGTGACGCTGTAACACTTTAAATCTGTCTCTTATTTCGAGTAGTTAATCACATAGTTAACGTCATAAAATGTTCAAATATTTATCTCATATCTGCTTTTATCAAACATAAAGCTTTTTGACTTTAGATTAATATCACACTGATTGTTCAGCTTTTTATTGTTATGTTCTGTGTTTGTTGTACAATATTGCTCAGTCTATCATCATGGCGAAGAGTGATAATGAATAGGGAACAGACGATCCAAAATTTGCTCAACATTGCAGAGCAAACAAAACAAGTACAAGCGGACCGAATTGAGATTGTTTTAGAAGAGCGTCGTGAGGAGCTATTCCCTCCGATGTCTAAGGCTTTAATGGAAACACGCTCAGGGTTAACAAGACGTAAACTTGATGATGCAATTTCTCGTATGGAGGCTGATGGTCATCAATTTACGAAAAATAATGCTAATCACTACTCTATTACATTAGAAGAAGCCCATAAGCTGATGAAAGCGGCAAAAAAACCGGCTTTTCATGAGAGAGAAGGAGCTGGCCGTAAACCTTGGGTTGTTAATGTTCAGAATCAGAAAGGTGGTACGGGTAAATCAATGACAGCGGTTCATATCGCTGCTTGTTTAGCATTAGATTTAGATAAACGCTATCGTATTTGTCTTATCGACCTTGATCCACAGGGTTCATTACGTCTGTTTTTAAACCCTCTTATAAGTGTGGGAAAACAAGAAACGATTTATTCCGCTGTTGACGTTATGCTTGATAACGTACCTGATGGCGTTGAAATGGATAAAGATTTCTTAAAAGATAATGTGGTTATGCCAACCCAATATCCTAACCTTAAAACGATAGCGGCCTTCCCTGAAGATGCGATGTTTAATGCTGATGCATGGCAAGATCTTGCAGTAAATCAAGACCTTGATATTGTTCGTTTACTCAAAGAAAAAGTCATTGATCCAATTGCAGATGAGTTCGACATTATTATGATTGATACGGGTCCTCACATTGACCCACTGGTATGGAATGCAATGTATGCATCTAATGCGTTAATCATTCCTTGTGCTGCAAAACGTCTTGACTGGGCATCTACTGTTAACTTTTTCCAGCATTTACCGACTGTTTACGAGATGTTCCCTGAAGATTGGCATGGTTTAGAATTTATTCGTTTAATGCCGACAATGTTTGAAGACGATAATAAGAAGCAAGTTTCTGTGTTAACTGAAATGAATTACCTGCTTCGTGATCAAGTTATGATGGCAACAGTGCCACGTAGCCGTGCATTTGAAACTTGTGCTGATACCTATAGTACGGTATTTGATTTAACGGCAGCAGAGTTTGAAGGGGGTAAAAAGACCCTTTCAACCGCCCAAGAGGCTATTCAACGCGTTGGTTTAGAACTAGAACGCGTTATGCATAGCCACTGGGCAAATCTTAACGAGGAGTAACTAACAGATGGCTATTAAAACAACTGATCTTAATGCTCGTCTGTTCGGTAAAGCGGACAAACGTCGCGCGACTAATGTAACAGAAGCACAAACAGCTGCGCGCGATAAAGCTGCTGTAATAGAATTAGCGGTAGCGGGTGAAGAAACAGTTGCGTTTGAATTAATCAAAATTAATGCAGATGATGTCAGTACTAAAACCATTGTTTTTGCTGAGAATGCACGTGAACAAGCATTTTTAAATGAGCATGCACTCGCTGATATATTATCGACATTGAAAGATCGTGGACAGCAATATCCCGCTGTTGGTCGTTGGTTAGATGATGGTCGTATTGAAGTTTTAGACGGTAGCCGCCGTCGAATGTCTTGTATTTTAGCTCATAAAGATTTCTTAATTTATGTTGCTAAAGGCATTAATACTGAACACGCTAAATTTTTATCTGACGTCGCTAACGCTCATAAACCGTTAAGTTTATTTGAGCGTGGTAAAGAGATGCAACATCTCCTTGATAGTGGAAAAGTTGCGGATCAAAAAGAGTTAGCGCGTTATTTACAATGCAGTGAAGCCCTGGTGAGTGGTGCTTTAAAAGCGGCAAGTTTACCGATGGAATTGCTGATGGCTTATCCTAGCGTTGGCGAACTTGGCCGTCCTACGATAGTTAAACTTCACCGTGTGTTTTTTGGCTTAGATGCTGAACAACAGAAAAAGATGATTGAAGAGCTAAGTGCAGAAAATACGGCACTTTGGAAAACAATCAAAGCACAAGGGATCAGCCGTATTACTCGCGAAGTGACGGTTAAACTTGAAGAGATGGGTGATGCACTTCAGCCAAAAGCTGTTGTTGAAAAACCTAGTTCTCAAGAGCTTATTAAAGGTAAAGTAAGTTATACCCGCGATGGTGATAAGTTACAGTTACGTTTGAAAAAAATGAGCGATCGCCAAGTCAGTGACATTCTTGATTATTTAAATGATTATCTGAAATAATCAATTCTTATTAAAACCACGCACTCTAGCGTGGTTTTTTTTCATCTCAATTTTGTTTCACATGTTATGATCTCAGCAATCATGTTGTTCAGGTTATTGTATGTTATCACTTCTTCCTACGTTTATTTCTAAGCTTCATGGGGACTCTCTTGCAGCTAATTGCCGTCGACTTGTTATTGTTGAAGGTGATCTTTGCTGGTCAACTCAGATCACGCAAGTATTTTCTGAACACTATTCAGCGATGCTTTGGGCGGGTGATAATGTGCCTGACTCTATGCTTCATTGTCCTTTTAAAACAGCGAAAAAGTGGTTGGGACAAGAAACAGATTGTATTGCAATTAACGCTCATCACGGTATTGATGCGAATGTTATTGGTGCGTTGTCCGGCACAATAAAAGGGGGCGGGGTAATGTTATTACTCTTACCTCTTGGATGGAAAACCGATGCTAATATTTCTCCATTTATGAAGCGGCTATCATTACTGTGTGCAGATCCTGATGTGATTACGTTATACCAAGATACGCCTATTCCGATATTTAAACCTTGGATTCACCAGTCACCTAATAGTGTTGATTTTATCTCTAGTGCTCCTCGGTTTTGCTTATCGCAACAACAAGAGCTCGCGGTAGATGCCATTATCAAAGTTGCTGTTGGTCATAGGAAGCGCCCGTTAGTTTTATCGGCTGATAGAGGGCGAGGTAAATCGTCATCGTTAGGTATTGCTGCTGCCGAATTAATGCTAACGCGTAAAATGAAAATTGCGGTGACGTCTCCTTCTTTTGCTTGTGCATCTACCGTTTTTTCGCATGCCCAGCAACGCTTGGTTGACGCTGATACCACTCACCCTCATCGCTTATTATGCCAAGGGAGTGAGCTACATTTTATTGCGCAAGATGTTATTTGTGATGTTGCAGATAATTATGATTTTATTCTTGTCGATGAAGCTGCAGCGATTCCTGGTGATACCTTGATCGCGCTATTGAATAGACATAATCGGTTAGTCTTTGCCACGACGATTCATGGTTATGAAGGGACAGGGCGTGGTTTTGAAATTAAATTTAAGCAAGCCCTCAATAAAAAAATGCCGCAGTGGAAAGCGCTTCATATTGAGCAACCTATTCGTTGGCAAGTCAACGATCCGTTAGAGCAGTGGGTTTTCAATGCATTACTGCTTAATGCAGAGTACGCAACAATAGAGACATTATCTGATGCGACCATTTCTTATGAACGCGTTACTAAGTCAGAGCTTGTTGCCAATAAAAATTTATTGTCTCAAATAGTTGGTCTATTAATTCATGCCCACTACCAAACCTCTCCCAATGATGTTCAACAACTTCTTGATGATGCTAGCCAACACCTACTCGTCGCCCGTACGGAACAACACGTGATTGGTTGTTGTTTGCTCGTCAAAGAAGGCGCGTTTGATGAGGATTTAGCGCAAGCGGTTATGCTTGGACAGCGAAGAATCAAAGGGCATTTATTAGCGCAATCTATCGCAGCACACCTAGGTTTAAAAGCGGCAGCGAAACAGTCTTGTTATCGAATATTACGTATTGCTGTTTTACCGGCACTTCATCGTCAGGGGATCGGTCATCAGTTATTATCTCGTGCTGAGAAGTACGCTTTGTCGTGCGGCGTTGACTATATTGGTACAAGTTTTGGTGCTTCTGATGAACTAGTAAATTTTTGGCATAACGCAGGTTTTACTCCTATTCGTTTAGGCATAAATAGAGATGCGGCCAGTGGGCTTCATTCATTACTCTGCGTTAAGGTATTCAATCCTTACTGCTATGATTCTTGGTTCAATGATGCTGCTCTTTTATTTTCTGCGAGTTTTTGCGCTCAAAGAGTAGAACAGTTTCAACAACTGGCACCTGAATTATTTCTTCGTTTATATAGAAATGGGAAGACTCATTCAATTGATTATCAACTTCCTGAACCCTTTATTCAGTCTCAACTTAAAGGCTTTTGTTTGGGGGCGTTAGGATATGATTATGTGGTTGCAAGTATTGAAACAAGGTTATCATCTTATTTACTAAGTGATGATTGTACTCGAAATGAAGAATTGTTTTTTGTAATCGCAAAAGTGATGCAGCGCCAAGCTTGGACTGATGTTATCTCTACGTTCAAATATACTGGACGAAAACAAGCAGAAAGCATTCTTCGCCAATTTGTCAGCGAGAATCTTATCTAGTGATGGCTTCGATTTTGGGAGTACTGTTTACAGTGTAAATTGTTTCTCTCTTTTATTTACAGTGTAAATTGGATATTCACTTTACACTGTAAATTACCCGTTTATTCTTTTCTTACTTCTTACTTCTTACTTCTTACTTCTTACTTCTTACTTCTTACTTCTTACTTCTTACTTCTTACTTCTTACTTCTTACTTCTTACTTCTTACTTCTTACTTCTTACTTCTTACTTCTTACTTCTAAGCGCCTCTACAGAACTTGCCTTGTATATTTTATTTTTACCGTAGAATGGTGCTTTTTATTTCTTCCGTCGAAAAATATTTTTATATTAATTTGTGGCGTTTGGAAGAGGTAGCTGATACTCACTTATTTAATTGAAAGGTTGGGTGATAACGTATGTCCTTACTGTAAATTATATATGCAATCTAATGTATATAGTAATTTACAGTGTAAATATTTAAATTGCTGACGAGTATTTACACTGTAAATATAATGAATGATGGTTAATTGTTTATTAATATTTTCTAGATGCTAGATGCTAGATGCTAGATGCTAGATGCTAGATGCTAGATGCTAGATGCTAAAGTTGAAGTGCTATATTTACACTGTAAATGAAGAACCAGTTCTAACTCGTATGATTTTTCGAGAATGAATTATATTGTGAAAATCGATAAGACGATAAAAGAAGGGGTAACAATTAAAGCATTGATAGGTTGGGACTTGAAAGTGCACTTATTTGCCGTTGTCCAATTCAAACCGTGATTAGAGTGATTAAAATAAGGCAGAACCTTCACCTTGCTTTCTTGAAATTAAAAGCTGTGATAACGATTTGCATCCTATAAGTTGAATCAGTTAGATAATAAATAGAAATAAAAAAACCAGTACAAAGGTACTGGTTTTCGGGGGAAATAATATTTACAGTGTAAATGACCTACGACGATTCTAACTGTGTGTATTTTTCAGTAATAAAGCCTTGATAACCACTTACGAATAAATCAGATAACCGTTCTAACTGTGTTTCTGTTTCAACGCGAGTTGCAATAGCCTTAATATCTAAACTATGTGCGGTTCGACATATAGAAGATAATACATTTGATTTTGTTTGGTCATTTAATTGATAAGTATATGCGTAGTCGATCTTGACGTAATCAGGATTGATTTCTTTTAAGTAATTTAATGATTGAAAATGACGTCCATAGTTATCTATTCCCACGCCAAAGTGGTAGCGTTTTATAATACTGCACAACAGGCTTGTCGCATCAGTGTTTCTGATACAACTGATTTCTTGTAATTCAAAAAATAGTCGAGAGGCTATCTGCGTATTATTACTCAATAGTTTATCTAACCAGCGAGTAAAACTCGGATCGCCAATACTGCTGTTAGTGATGTTTATTGCAAATGGACCTATTGTTCTATCGGCATTAAGTCGGTTAACTATGGTTACGATGACATGTCGATCAAACCAACTGCCGATCTTCAAATCTTCTATAGCACCTAAAAACTGACCCGCTGAATAAAAGTTCTTATCTTTTTGTATCGCGGTGAAAACCTCATAATGGTAAACACTTTTATTTTCTAATGTTGCAGGCTGAAATTTATATTGAAATAAATCTTCATTTATCGCTTGCTCCAGTAATTGTTTCCACTGTTGTTTTCCTAAGCTGTTATGGCTATTAGGATCTTTTATTAAAGCAATGGATTTATGAGGAGTAAGCTTTGCTTGTGTTAATGCGTTATCTAATTGGGTTAATAATTGGCTTGGCGTAATTTGCGCTTCGTTATAAACCAATCCAATATCTGTGGTTGATGGGCTAACTAAATTTGAATTATTAACGATATCATCAAATATTTTAAGCACCATTTTTCCAAGCAATTCTAACTTTTCAGAAGATAGGTTAGGAATAAGAATGGCGAATTCATCACGAGATAAGCGTGCTATCGTGGTGTAATTATAATTAATGACATCATTCAAACGTGCTGCGATTTGCTTTATCAGTTTATCACCCGCTTGATAGCCTTCCTGCTCATAATAATCACTGATTAGCGTTGTTTGGATTAGCGCTAATCCACCTTTATGTGATTCATCTAACCAAGAGCTAATTTGATGGATAAAGAAACTTCGATTGCCTAAACCAGAGATAGGATCAAGATAAGCTTGTTCTCGCAGTTTTACGGCTTCGTTTGCTTGACTCTTAAAGTTGACATCTAATTGATAACTAAGCTTATTAAAAGCTCTTACTATTGTTTTAATATCTGATTCATCAGGCAATGCTAAAGGTGCTTGATTGAGATTATCTATGTTATACGCACGGTTGGTTAGCGTGCGTAACGATGTGAAATGCTTTTTACTAATAAAGTAAATCGCGCAGCCACCAAGAAGCATGAGTAATAAATGTGAAATAAGGGTGTTACTAAATAACTGCCAATATTTTGTATATGCCCAGCGGGATGACGCGCTCAGCGCTAGGATACCGACATCAAAATTGTCATTATTTATTATTCTTTTTTCAATATGTTCTGGGATCTTAATTAAAGATTGAAACCATTGTGGAACATTAGTGATATCACGGTTATTATCTATTCGTATCAAAGGTGTTGAATCGGCAAGTAACAACGATGCGTGGTTATATTGTTGTGCAGGAAATAAATAATTTAGCGTATCAACAAGTTGTTCTTCTTGCTGTCGTGAAATTATTAAACTGTCAATAATTGATAATTTATCCGGTAATGTAGTAAGCGCACGATTTATATCTTCATGAGCTGTCGCTATATGCTGATCACTAATTACATGATAGCCAGTATACAACTGCGTACCTGCAGAAATGCCAAGTATAGAACACATGAGTGTTGTAATACTTATTATTTGTCGTTTAAAGAGTGTCATAGTCTGAGCACCAAAGTAGAGTACTAGCCCAACATAAACAGTAAAAGAGAGATATCTTATGCTGACTAAATCATTGATTTTGTATTAGTCTAATTTATCAAAAGTCGCATCTTGCAACTGTACTCTTTGTTATTTATTGTTGAAATTCGATAGATGTGTCTATTTGTTTTTGCAAACAAGACTAATATTCATAAGAAAATAGTGTTTGCTTCCAAAAGGAAGTCACAATATTGTAGAGAATAAATTATTTATACTTTATGGAGATAAAGATGGAGTTGTCCGATATTCGCAGGGAGTATGCCAAAGGAGGTCTACGACGAGATGATTTACCGAGTGATCCACTCGTCTTATTTGAACGATGGTTAAAGCAAGCAGTAGAAGCACAGTTACCTGATCCCACTGCAATGACGGTTGCTACCGTCGATGCTTCTGGACAACCTTTTCAACGTATTGTTTTACTAAAACACTTTGATGAGCATGGCTTTGTATTTTATACCAACCTTGGTAGTCGTAAAGCTCAGCAACTAGCCATTAATAATAAAATCAGCTTGCATTTCCCATGGCATATGTTGGAAAGACAAGTACATATTACCGGACATGTTGAAGCGTTATCAAAGCGTGAAGTGCTAAGCTATTTTTCTTCTCGTCCAAAAGAAAGCCAAGTTGCAGCATGGGCGAGTAAACAAAGCCAACGCTTAACAGCAAGACAAGCATTGGAAGGGAAATATTTTGAATTGAAACAAAAATTTCTAGCAGGAGAGGTACCTGTACCTACCTTTTGGGGAGGCTTTCGCGTTAAATTCAATTCGATTGAATTTTGGCAAGGTGGCGAACATCGTTTACATGATCGTTTTTTATATCACGATAATAATGAAGAATGGACAATTGATCGATTAGCACCATAACAATAAAGAGCAGATAACTACTCTTTTATTGTATGGAGTATTTAATCTTTTAAAACAATAGACAACTGTGTTTTCAACATACTTTCTGGAATGTTTGAACCATAACCTAATTCTAATGCCAAATCTAAAAGCTCACCTTTAGAATTGGCATTAAACTTCTCTCGTAAGCGCAAAACATAATTCTCAATTGTTTTGACAGAAACACCTAATGTATTCGCGATATATTGCGGTTTCTTCCCATGCAATAGAAGAAATAATACTTCAGATTCTCGAGTATTTAATCCAATGTCTTCCTTTTTGATGTTGATTCTTAACATAGAAGAATTTTTTTGCTGTTGAGTTATCCCTATAGCACGGCACAACCAATGTCCAACTTCTAATACAGCTGTGTCTGTTAACTCAATACCTGAAAAAATAGTCCCTATTACTTGATTATTATGATCACGCCATGGTGTTTTAGTAAAAAGGTGAGCGCGCCACTTACCATCATGATAAGGATGAATATCAAGCACACGAATTGTTCTCTCTGTTTCTATTACAATTTGATCTTGTTCAACATATTTATCTGCGTAATCTGTCGATGTTATAGGCATTTGATAATCCGTTTTACCTATACAATCTAAATGATTATCAAATCCAACCATTCTTCCATACTCAGGATTTACATAAACAAATGTTGAATTGATATCTTTGCAACCCCAGCAACCAGGCAACTGATCAAAAATTTCGGGTGAAAATGAGGCGTTTTTATTATTCATATATTGCCTAAAAATACAGTCAGCGAAAACATTCTAGTCACTTTATCGTATTTGTAAATATATAGGTAATAAGATGCTTATATATTAGACAAAAATATAAAAAAAGCCGGCCAATATGGCCGGCAAAACAAGAATTGGCTCTAGGAGCATAATTCTGTACGACGTGTAGAAGAGATAATCAGAAAAACGAAGTGAGGTACATTATCGTTTTCGCTGATTTATCCTTTTGGATAATGCTCGTTTTCTAGGTGAAATCACCTTAAATAACGAACAAGCATAACTATAACTAAGCTTCTATTAACAAAATAGGGGGGAAATCACCTATTGACAAAATTCTAACTCTCCTAACTATCTTCTAACGTTATGACACATTTAAAGCTGATGTCTCTGCCAATTAAGTTTAAAACCAAATTTGATACGATTATCTGTCATTTTTATTTCATTTAATGCTATTTGCCAGATTGAAGATGGCAGATTTTTCGCTATCGGAAATTTTGCATAATATAACGCTAATGCTTGTTGTTCATTGCTTGAATCGATCAAATTAATCTGACCAGAAAACTGTATACCTTGAATATCACTAACGTCATTAGGTTCAGGTGCGATAGTACCTGCAATATGGTGGTTTTTTAGCATTAGGCTTCCATGACGTGTCTCTGGAGAAGTCATGATATACAGCATCATATGGTCACTATCGAAAACATAGTAGCAGTTAGCACTCCAAATATTATCGTTAAAACTAGCGCATAATGTCAGTAGATGGTGCTCGGCAATAAAGTGTTGAATATGTTTTAATTCGTTCATATCAGTGCCCCTATTGTTTTATTTCGTTAATGATTACCCTACCTGCTTGATAAGAACAATATACACAACAGATTCTTTCATACCATAGATGAATTAACTCTTTGTTTTTATAACGGAACGATGATCATGTGAGCTGAATTAACGGTCAGTGTCAAATGGACTGGAAAGATGATCAAGGATGATCCTGTGAGTAAATCAGACAAAAATAAAGGAAATCAGCGACTTTTTAATACCTATTTTATGAATATGAATTCAGTGAGCGTCGAGAGGTATGGAAGCATGATCATGGAATATTCCGACATGGAACACTTGTAATTCCCGCGATCTTAAGTCAAGAAAGAATAAATTCAGACAAGGACCTATTAGGTGATCCGTGGAGGTAAAGCCTGACGTGCTCCTAAGATTATTCTTTTGTCTTTAAAGGGCGTGCTCGTAGGTGGTGAGTCAGGTTTAGTGGTGTATAGAGTAATAAAATAATTGAATAGTCGTTTAAATCGCAATATTGGCAACGAAAATACTGGAACAATGATCAAGGTCTAATGGTTATAGACAGTGACTTTAGTTTATTGTGTCTTAGCCGATAATCACTCCTATGCGTCCGCGACTTGAGTTAGTGATTATGTTTGATGTTACTTGGCTGTTTATTATTCCTATTATCGTTTTAGGCTGGTTAATTTCACGTTACTTTGCTACCAGAAATATGCAGCAGCAAGAAAAGCAGCAGCAAATACTGAAAGACATTAAATATAAACAAGTATTAGAGAAGGCCAAAAAGGCGGAACGAGAAGAAAAAATTTTTAAAGCCAGTACAGGGCATATACCGAGTCAATTATCTTTAGCAAAAGAATGTGAGGTGACGAACCCTGTTGCGGCAATTGAGTGGTACGAAAAAGCGGCAGCGCAAGATAATGAAATGGCGCAATATGCTTTGGCACGTTTGTATCGTCGAGATCCCTTGGATCAACAAGCAATGCTAAAAGCCAATTACTGGCAAGCGTTTATTGATGTAAAGCAAAAATCACCTGAATCACTGTTTCATTTTGGCTTGTTACTGATCCAAGGCAAAGGGGTAGAGGCTGATCCTACTTTGGGTATCGATTATATTCAGCAAGCAGCAACTGAAGAGTTTCTTCCTGCTACACTGTTTCTTTCTGATTGGTATGTTGCTGAAGAAACCGATCATTACTTACCTCAACAAGCCTTTTATTGGCGGATACAAGCGGCGAAACACAATGATCTTGATGGATTAATGAAAACAGCATTTTGTTATAAAGTTGGATTGGGGGTTGAAAAGGATGTGGATCGTGTCAAATACTGGTTAGAGCGCGCAGCGGAACATGATCATCCAGAAGCACAATATCTTGCAGGTAAAATGTATTTAGGCGCATGTGCAAATAATGCCGCGATTGCTTATATTTGGTTTTCAATGGCATATGCTGGCGGTTATAAAAAAGCAAGAGTAGTAAGAGATGAAGCCGCGCCTCTCATTGGTATTGAATCGATCCTCAATGTTCAAAATATTGCGAAGGAAATCTATAAAATTCTAAAGAAACAGCCTGTTACTCCTCATTCGATTATTACTTTATTAGACAATTGCTATGGCCGAAAAGGGTATCGTCCAACCCTTGCTGATATTGAATCATTCGGCGAGACTCACGATGACATGAGTGATGATCATGAAACATCAATAAAAGAAGAGATAGCAATATCGATGACAGAGGCTAACGCGATAGAAACGGATAATTCAAACGAAAAGCCAGCAATGAAAGTGGATGATTGGACGACATCATGGGGATCATCGTCAGATATGATGCTTCAAACAACATCGATAACTAGCGATGAAACAAAGAAGTAAAACGAAAACAGCTCAACCACTGTTGAGCTGTTTTTATTTAATATTATGATTCAGAGGACTAATATACTTTCGGGTGTTTATGGTGGTGTTTTTTACAAGAGCCATTATAAAAGGATTTCAAGCTACATTGCGTACCTTGTTTATTAAAGTGGCACTTATTACCAATAGCAGTCCCTTTGTGTTTTACACAATAGTTCACCCATTTTTGTTTCTTGTCTTGTGCATGCTGTGAACATTTACCTTCTTTGTAAGCCCACTCATCACACATTTGACCGCTAGGTAGGCGGCAGTAACCTTGGCCATCAACAATAACGGATTGACCACCATGGTGTTCACAATAGATAGAAGCAGGATTTCCGTGCGGACCGCCAGCACAAGCGGCCGTTGAAATTAATAGTCCAATCAGTAATAAAAACTTTTTCATGTTAATTTTCTCTTTTTAATAATGACTGAAATTAGTACAAAATTGGTTTGTCAGCAGCGGGTTTACACTCACCGCGTAGATATTCCCATCCATCACATTGGCTACCGTTCTTGAAATGACAGACGCCAGCTTGGCTACCATCTTCATTCGTTGTGATTTGATAATTGCCACCGTGTTCAACACAGTATGTTGCTGCTGGATTTGCCATGTTTGCAGTTGGTTGAGTGGGTAGTGTTTTACAACCAACCAATGAGGCTGAAGCAATAAGAGAAAGTAGCAATAATGTCTTTTTCATAATCTAATCCTTATGTAAACGATGGCTTCGTTTTTATATCCATTCACGTGATGAATGATTTGAGCGTATTGTGTATTTAAAACACTGTTCGAATGTCAGCGGAATGACAAAAAATAACTCTCAGTAAGGTTGCCGGTTATTTAATGGTGACGGATAGTAAATGCTTCATTGACGATAAATATATATGATTAATGGCTAATGTACGGTTATAAGGAAAGGGGAAATAAGAGGAAAAGCTTGAAGATAAAAAATACAGCTTAACATTTGCTAAGCTGCATTGTTTAAAAGTGATTAATCAGGGGGAAGAGATTAATTACTTAGTAAACGCGATTACCTTTTTTACGGTTACATTTGTGATTGTAGAAGTCTTCTAGATCACATGTTGTATTCCATTTAGCAAATTTACATACATCACCGGTTGCAAACCCACCTTTTTTAACACAGTGGTCGACTAATTTTTGTTTATGCGTTTTACCTGAAGGTTTACATTGGCCTTTCATAAAGGCGTATTCTTCACATGAGCTACCGTCGTTAAAGACACAGTAACCTTTTTCACCATCGCCACCCATTGGAGTACGAATTTCAACATGACCACCATGTTGTACACAGAAATCGGATGCTGGATTACCAAACGCAAAAACAGAGCCTGAAAGCAGTAAACCAACAACAAGTAGTAATTTTTTCATCATTAACCTTCCGATATTAATAATAGAGCAATTGGACAATCAATTAGTGTGTTGAACAACCGTCCATGTCTAAGCATTGACCGCCATGATCAACACAATACGTTGCTGCAGGGTTTGCCATGTTTGCATTGGATCGAATAGGTAATGATTTACAGCCAACGAATGATGTTGCAGTAAGTAGAGAAAGTAAGAGTACTTTCTTTTCAAAATCTAATCCTTGTTAAACAATAGCCTCGTTTAATCGCGAGTATTCAGCAACTGAATGTGTTTTATTCATTGTTAATTAAAAACATCGTTCAAATGTCAGGGGAATGAAAGGGTCTGGTTATCTGGCTGTGAAAAAAGTATGTGAATTAAAATGAATTTTTTAATTATCAGTAGGTTATTAGAGCAAGGAGGAAGGTGAATCTTGCTCTAATAAAATCATTAGGCGTATTTATTAATAAATGTTGTCAATATATCAAGGGCGCTGTTATCCCCTCGTTGTTCTGCCAGCAAATAATCATAAATCGCATTTTCATGATCAGCGACTAACGTAAATAAATAGCGATGCTCTGTGGCTTCATCAGCCTGTTGTTGGTAGCGCTGCTGATAGGGAGCAACCCATGGCACCATGGTATCGACTAACTCTTGCCAAGGTAATGCAAGCCATTTATTAGCATCGGCAAGACCTTTATTCTCCATATCTTGATCGTAATCAGGGCAAGGGTGTCCTAACGTTTCCAGTCCATCCTTTAAACATTGCGCCGTGAGTTCCTCAACCTTTATTAATGTTTGCCATTTGTTGTTATGGCTATCGTCACTATACTTTTCAGCAAAGGTCTTAAAAAAAACAATGCCATAAAGTTCACCTAAATAAGCGTTATAGAGTTGAGCAATCATTGTGGTTATATCCAAAAAGGTTAATACAACATTAATAATACGCTTTTTACACCAATAAACACAAAGAAGGTTTGATATGGAATCCTCTATTTTTCCCTCTTGGTTAGGAGGGTATGAAATTAACCGTTATATCACTAATCCTAATATTAAAGTTGGAGATTACAGTTATTATTCTGGCTACTACCATCAGCACCATTTTGAAGATCAATGTGTTCATTATCTACTGGGTGATAAATCCACGATTGAAGCTTGGCAGTCAGGTATTTTTGGTGATGTTGATCAATTAATTATTGGCCGTTATTGCTCTATTGCCACAGGAGTCGTGTTTATGTTGTCGGGTAATCAAGGACACCGACATGATTGGATCTCGACATTCCCATTTGATTTCCAAGAATTTGGCGATGGCGTCAAAACCGGGATCCAACGAGCGGGCGATACGGTTGTTGGTAACGATGTTTGGTTCGGGGCTGAATGCGTTATTTTACCTGGCGTAAAAATAGCTGATGGTGCCGTGATTGGTACTCGTGCCGTTGTAACAAAAGATGTTGAACCCTATTCTGTTATGGTGGGTAACCCATCGCGATGTGTTAAAAAACGATTTACAGAGCAACAGATCGCTTTATTGCTAGAGATGCAGTGGTGGAACTGGCCAAAATCTGCATTAAAAGCAGCAATGCCGTTGATGTGTAGTACGCAGGTCGATGAACTCTATCAATATTATTTAGATAACATAAAATAATATTGTAAGTTTAAAACTTTTTTTAGTTACTTTATAAAAGCATTCCTTTTTTGATGTGCTTCCTTTCTATATATGCCTTTTTGTTATTAGTTTCAGTCTAGTTTGAAAAAATTACATTGATTTACAATTATTCAATGCTGAAAATGTGTATTTTATGGTTAACTCTACGGTAAATGATCAACTAAATTTGAAATTCAGATGAATTTTTATGCTTTAAAAATCGATTTTTAGTTAAAAAATTGATCTGAACCAGTAAAAATTCAATTTTTAAGTTTTTTTTAAAACAAAAGTTGAGATATTCAAATTAAATTGAGTAAGATGGTTGAGCCAGCTTGTTGACAGATACCTTTTTCGACATTTTCAGTGAGCTAGCTTCAAGGTGGATAGTGATATCCGAAATTTGCCCTTAAAAATATTGATGAGATAACCATGAGCAATTCTTTAGTTCTTGTAATCAATTCTGGTAGTTCTTCACTTAAATTTGCTTTAATTGATACTGTCAACGGTGAAGCTACGTTAAGCGGCCTTGGTGAGTGCTTCGGCCTCCCTGAAGCAGTGGTTAGCTGGAAAGTCAATGGTGAAAAGCACGAATACAAGCTTGATGGTTTAGATCATCACCATCAACAAGCGATTGATCGTATTGTCGATTTAGTCGACGAACTTGGTCTAAAAGAAAATATCGTCGCTGTGGGTCACCGTGTTGTTCAAGGTGGTAACTTATTTGATCATACTGTTAAGATTGATGAAAAAGTTATCGCTGATATTGAGTCGCTAAGCGATCTAGCACCACTACATAACCATGCACACGTTATTGGTATGCGTGCAGCAAGCAAAGCATTCCCTACATTGTCTCAGTATGCAATTTTCGATACTGCATTCCACCAAACAATGCCTGAAAAAGCATATACTTACGCAATTTCTCAAGAAGTTAGCAAAGAGTACAACATCCGTCGTTACGGCTTCCACGGCACAAGCCACTACTTTGTAACGCGTGAAGCAGCGAAAGTCGTGAATAAGCCAGTTGACGCATCAAGCTTTATTTCTGTTCACCTAGGTAACGGCGCATCAGTATGTGTGGTTAAAAACGGTGAAAGTATTGATACATCAATGGGCTTCACGCCACTTGCCGGCTTAATGATGGGGACACGCTGTGGTGATATCGACCCAAGTATACTTGAGTACTTATTAAAGAAAGGCTGGAGTAAAGAGCGCCTAGAGAAAGAACTCGTTACGAATTCTGGTTTCCTTGGTGTTTCTGGCTTTACAAGCGACTGTCGCGGCATTATTGAAGCAATGGAAGATGAAAGCCATCCTCACCACCACGGTGCTAAGCTCGCGTTTGAGCTATTTACGTACCGCGTAGCAAAATACATTGCATCATACATGGTGGCACTTGATGAGCTAGACGGCATCATTTTCACTGGTGGTATCGGCGAAAACGCAATGCCAATTCGTAGTGAAATTCTACGTTTAATGAAGATCTTTGGTTACCAAGAAGATATAGAAGGTAATACCGCTGCACGTTTTGGCGCACAGGGTATTATCACTAAGCCAAATACACCACTAGCAATGGTTATCCCAACCAATGAAGAGTGGGTAATTGCAAAAGAATCAATGGCGCTATTGCACGCATAAGTGACAATGACGTACTAGATTTCCGAGTGGAACGGCTCGGACGATACTTTGGTTTGGAACCCCAAAGTATATGGAACGGAAAGACGGCTCTTTGCTTTTGCATCGAGCCGTTTTTTCTCTGGTTGTTACCAGAAGGTGTCATCAATTCTCTGAAGTTATATATCCATGAGCTAACTCATTTTTGGACAGAAACTGCTTAGATTAATTGCTCTATTCTGTTAAGTAGATATTAGAAAAAGTATGGATAGGTGTCGCCTGCGCGACACATATCCTTATTTTTTGCATGCCTATTGCAATGCGTCCCATGACCTGACTCGTTCACGAATTTTTGCCATAGCTTGTTCTACAGATTGAGTCATGACTGTTTGGTTTTTTCTGCATCTTCCCAGTAGTCTCTTTTTAGATCGTTAGGAGAACGTAGTTCATAGTCGATAGATTCATGATGAGCTGTCTTATCGATTTCTAAAATTGATTGATAAATATCTTCGGTAAAAAATGGTCGTTTCGTTTCGCGTACCTGAAACAAAGCTTTTCGAGCTTCGTATAATCGGTCTAAACGTTTATTTTTTCTTTCATCTTCAGATTCATTTAGGTCTACATGATCAAATATCGGACGTAATTGCAGCGTAGCGGAACGAAGCTCAACCAAGCATTCTGTCAATTGGCTAAGTACTTCGTATTCTTTTTCGAAACGATAGCTGTGAGTAGAAATTCTAGACATTAATGCCGCTTTAGTTTCTTCAAGTTGAGTAGCATAATCAATTTTAACATCCTCAATTTTCTGAGTAATATCGCCAATATCTTCTTTTGTAGCTATATTTTTTCCTTTTTCATTTGAATAGCTAAACAATAACTTCCTAAATAGAAATAGACACCCAATCGCAATTAATACAATTACCTGTAAAGTAATGTTCACCAGTTCCATAATACTCCTCAGCTTCCTTGGTATATAACGCCCTGTTAATGTGAGCAACGCAATACCAATGCCGCTGCATACTACCTTACACACTAAACGCACCGAATAGTAAAAATGCTACGCGCTGCAAATCGCTCTTATAATGCTTTGTTATATTTTTAATACGGCCATCAGTAAACAGTAATTTTTAACGCTTTTACAGTGCTCACCCATCCAATACGCAAATGAGGTACTTTTTTGCCAATTAGTACCGACTAAACTGCTATGGATCGTACTATCAGGCGTTGTAAGCAAACCATGAGCAGTGACTTGTTCTGGAACATTGTTTCGTCCACACCACCATTCAGGCATCGACCGTTTCCATTTTGTTTCTAACCAAACGTCAGATAAAGCTACCACATATTCACTTTCATACTCAGTAACCCCGTTATCATTGAGGAACTGCTTATCATCATGATGAAGACGCTTTATATCTCTTATAATTTCTTTCTTTTTCTTTGTATGAGATAAGCGCTTTGCCTCGATGAAAAAAACAGCTTTATGCTTAGGAGAGAAAACAAAACCATCAATATGCTCTTTTTTCTCAACCCAAGGAAACTCAAGCCAAGAGACTGCCATATCATCGTCCAGACATTTCATTAAGGCATTTACGTAGATATGAACTTGATTAGCTTCAGTAAAGCCCGTACTTCCTCTCGCAGGATAAAAACTTTCTAGCGTTCGAGTATAGGTTGATATCATTTCATCAAATGACCGAGAAAATATATGGTCCATCAAAACCTCAGAAAAATATAACAGTATATTAATAAACACTCTTATTTATGCGCAAAAACATACTTATAAATACGTTTATTATACTCGAAAATAATCTATATATATCATAATGTTGATGGCGATTTTTTATACCTAGTGCTTTGTAAGAAGAGGTGAAAAGTAAGAAATGCATTTAGTCTAACAAGTTTAATAGGGTACTTCTGGTTTATGAATTGCTACTGGTGAATGCTTTGAACCGTTTTGATATAGTCAAGAGACCTAGCTCATTCTTGGACATTTCTGAGCTAGCCATGATAGCTAGCTCGTTGTTGTCGGATAGGCGGCACTCGTTACCGAGTGCCGCCCTCCTAAGAACCGTACGTGCAACTTTCACTGCATACGGCTCAAGCCTCCGCTAAGGCGTATTACGTTACCCAGCAACCTAGATAGCAGTTAAAGCAGGATCAAACCAAGAGTGACGGCTTTCCTTTTTCGGCTTCCTCTTTGCCAAGTAATCTTGGTGCTGAGGATCGAACGGTGTCGCTGCACTTCGGATCTTCACATGTCTTTTAATTGGCGTTTTCGCTATTTGAGCCAAGTTGTAGTGACAGTCCATGTTCGCGATTTTCTGCCAACCATGAAATTGCCAACCACCACTTCTGTTCATGTAGTATTTGCGCCTTACCTAGTCTTTTGGTTTGGTGGGATGACGTCTTACCGCCCATCTCCACAGCAACCAGAAGATTTGATGACCGAGATAACCGAAAGTACGTTTTGCAACGCAGTGGCGATAATAATTCGCCCAACCCTTCAGTTTAGGGTTCAATAGTCTGATAAGATCATTGACTGGCATTGTTGCGTGCTTCTTGATGAGTTCACGCAAGTTTCCCAAGAAGGAGAGAACGTTAGTTTTACTCGGTTTGATGAGCAGCTTGCCTTTGTACTTCCTGAGATTAAAACCCAGAAAATCAAAGCCATCATCTATATGAGTAAGGTGCGTTTTCTCTTCAGAGAGTGCCAACCCTCTCTCTTTTAGAAAATCAATCAGTCGTGGTTTGACTTCGTTAACCAGAACATCTTTTGATGAACCCGTTATCACAAAATCGTCCGCATAACCTATAAAGTTAACTCGTTCTCCCGATTTCTTAGCCACTTCTTTTACGAGCTTTTCTAAACCCGCAAGTGTCAGTAACATAAGCGTTGGGGAGATAATTCCGCCTTGCGGAGTTCCTTCCGATGTTCGGTAGAACAAGCCCTTATCGATATAACCAGAGCCTAACCACTGCTTCAGCATCCTTTTGTCTATTTGAACATTATCAAGTAGCCATTCATGCCCAATCTTGTCAAAGCAAGCTTTAATGTCACCCTCTAAAACCCAACGGCCTGAACGCTTAAGGCACAAGCATTTGAAGCATTGTTGAATTGCATCTGCCGTACTGCGATTGGGGCGAAAACCATAGCTATTTGGGTCTGCTGTCGTTTCCGATATCGGCTCCAAAGCAAGTAAATACAACGCCTGTTGCGCTCTATCTATCATGCATGGAATGCCTAGAGGTCTGAGTTTGCCATTCTTTTTCGGGATGTAGATACGTCTGAGGGGTTTGGCTCGATAACCTTTACGGTTCAATTGATTAACTGCGGTCATTCGACGAGCATCCGTATTCCAGATGACACCATCTATTCCAGGAGTGTTACTGCCTTTGTTTTGGGACACTCGCTTCACAGCCAGTAATTTCGCTGTTCTGGAGTGCGTTAAAATCCACTGCAAAGCTTTCACTTTACTGTGTTTTCCCTCTCGGGTTGCTTTTGCAATGCGCATTTGAAGCTTTAACACGTGCGACTCTACGGCTTTCCAATCGATGGATTGCCACTGAGTGCCATTAGGAGAGGCACTAACTTCTGATGAAGTCACCATTTGCGTTTCTCCTTGAATAAAGTTCTTCAAATCATCTTGCAACGGGAGACCAGTTAGAAGTCAGCTCGCTTTCGCGCCAGATATAAACCTGTATCCACTTCATTACAAGGTGGCCTTTGCTTTTTCTAACCTCCTTTACCTGCACACCTATCGGCAATCTTCGCAGACTGCTTTCCCAATGGGAGATATACAGGCTTACCCTGTTCCGTATGTCGCGAAAAATATCAGGTTAGATGCCCACTATAGTGCGGAGAGTACATCGATCACGAAAGAGTATTGTCCAACCTCTTTCCGACTCTCATTGCCATTTTGGCCACAGCGTATTAACCACTTCCGCTGCTTCATCGTATAACGCGCCTTACGTGGATTCACTTACGTTCATCATACTGACACCCTAGCACTTACCCGATTTGTGGTTATCAGGAAGAACGTCCTCTCACGATTCAGTTCCCACTCGGTCTAACAACCAAGTTTCGTTACATTGTCGGATTCGCTGCTTTATTCAGAATCCTAGGGTCATCTGGTGATACAGATGGTTCACTCTTATCGTGGTGAACAACGCTTCATACGACTTCAGGTCGCACGGACAGAAACGAGTTAGTCAATTTGCCCTCTTTAAGCTGGTAGGTACTAGAAAAAGTATTGATAATTTTTTAATGAAGTAACTTTAGGGTATAAAAAGACCGCCACTATGGGCGGTCATTTAACAGTAATTCTATTAAAGAGATCTAATTCGTGGTGGCGAAAAGAATACTGTATTTATTCTTACAGTACTCATTGGTTATTTTAGTTCTTTGTATAGGTCTTATATACGCCCATATTAGTGTACTTCGTTTTGACTGAGTACCCTTCAGACAAAAGTCGATCATTGATAATAAAATAGGTGAGGGCTGTAACAATAAAACTGACGATAAAGAAAAATAACATTATTCGGTTTTGTACTTTTATTTTTCTTTTTGACCATGAGTATTTTGTTGCCTTTCCTGTTTTTATTATAGTAAAAAACATAGACCACGCATGTATCACTAAACCAATAATCATGATGCCACCAAGTGCATCTCCAATTGATAACTTAATGATAGGAGATAGGTTATAAGCAGAACTTAATGTATCTATCCATGAAGATAACAACCAACAAGACCCAGCAGTAAAAAAAACACAGATAAAGAAAAATTTTATCTTGGTTATTATCGATACCACTTCATCATTATGATTGCATTTTTCTAAGCGCATTAGTCAATTCTTCTGATACGTTTTTAACTTCAAAGAATCTATCAAGAATAAGACTTAGACCGATAGAAATTGCTGCAATTGCTACAATTGCAATTGCTCCACTGCCAACAGCAACAAACATTCCAACAATAAATTCCGCTCCATAAAGTGCGATAGCAGTTTTAATGAAGTCAGTCCCTACATTTCCGAACCAATCATAAAAATCATAATCATCATTAAAAATTAGATCATTAGTATTTATAGCGGCTGAAATAATCATGGTCATAGTACCAGCTTTTAAACCCGCACTAATACGCTGCGTTGGCGCTATCCCTAATTGAACAACTTTCGGATTATCTATCGCATAGGTCTTTTTTCCATTAACCTTGAAACGCATTCCTTTAATAAGAACATGCCGTAACATCTGCTGTCCATTATTTCGAGTGGCAATTGATACACGTGTTTTCCCTTTAATCACTGAATATCGCGCTGTCACACCAAAATCGCCAAAGGCTTGGGCTAACTTAACAGCCCCAAAACCAGTTGCTAAGTATTCGGCCCATGTTTTCGTTTTATCAATATCTTTCAGAATCAATGTTGATGGTATTTGACCTTTTTGATGATATCGATCATCAATCAAGTTTTTAATGGTATGGAATGAATCTTCTTCAGTGAGAAGCAACACAGCTTGATGATTCTTTTCTAATTCTTCTTGAAGTGTACATTGCCCAGTAAACACTTCATTCCCAGAGATATCATTCATTAGTTGTTCATGCTTGAGTGAACTTTTAGCATTGATTCGCTCAATTTCTTCAAGTGTTTTTTTCGCCCTAGCTTCTTTGGCTAGTTCAGATTGCTTAGCGCGTTCAGCCTGTTTTACTAAGCTGTCATGACGATTAAATTCTGTTGGCGGAGATAGCCATGTGAGGGAGTTAGCCATGTAAATTGAGAAGTTTGTTGAATTTGAATCATTATAAAGAATAAAGTGGCTAGGCAATAATTTGCCCAAAATTTTAATGTTAGAAAGATTTGAGCTAATTAATGCATGGTATAGCCATGATAACTTGCTCATTTTTGGACAGAAACTGCTTAGGTGATTTGCTCTATTTAGGCTTACATTTCACTTCGAATATGTGCCGCTGAGCGACACATATCCTTCTCTTTTTCTTTACAGCTCAAAGCCTAAAGAAACTTTTCAATAAGGATTTCATCTACATACTCCCCACGAACTTTTGCATGTTTTTTTGCAGTACCAACAACTTCAAACCCTTGTTTAAGGTAAGCAGTTAAAGCTCGCTCATTATCGCTACGAACGTACGCGAATAGCTTTTCATAACCCTTTTGTTTTGCAACTTCGAAAGTCGAGTTAAAAAGCTGTTTAGAGATACCTTTACCACGAGCACTTTCACAAACAAAAGTACCAATAATGCCTACGTGATCAAAAGATTTTGTATATTGTGCGAACGGCTCGATATTTTGAAATCCAATAACCTTTGAGTCACTCTCGGAAAAAGCAACTGTAAACACTCCATTCTCTGGGAAGTGAGTAATAAAATCTTTCTCTTCTTCAGGTGTAAAGGTCGTATCCAATACAGTGTATAAACCTTCAACAATGATTGGGTTGAGAACATTTGTGATCCCTTCAGCATCATCCAAAGTCACCTGACGTACAACTAATCCCATATAACTCAACTCCATATTATAATTTGAGTTATTTTTTACATGAGCTCATAACTATCAGCAACAATTAATTCCTTTTAAATATAAGCTCGATGTTATTTTCGGCTCATAACGCTTTTTGAAATTAAGAAATGCCTTTATTCAGTCTTATTAAAAACGAAATTCAATAGATAAAATCAGCATAATTCGTTATATGAGATAAAAAATAAACAATAGAAACTAATCAAAAATCACGTTAATACAATATGAATGAGTAATAGTTCTAACAAGAAATGGGGCACTTCTGATTTATGAAGTGCCAACGGTGCATTGTGATCACCAAGCGATTCTGTCGTCCCCTAACTACCAAGCGACTTTGCGCTTGCTTTATTACCGAGGGGAATTGACGGTCTCCACTTTACGTAATTCTTTGACTATCAATATGGGCTAGTCAGAGGTGTGTTGGATGCTAAGCTTCGCGCCTGCCGTCATGATCCCATTGCTGTCGTTATTGTTATATAGCGCACAACTTTCCATTGATAAACAGCCACACTGAATACAACTGCCTAACTGAGTTTGAAGTTGTTTTAACTCATGCATTTTATCTTCAAGCTTTTGATGCCAAAGGGTTGAAAGTTGTTCCCATTGTTCTTTTTTCACATTTTCGTTTAAGGGAATATGCGCCAAGGCTTGCTTGATTTCTTGTAATGTTAAACCAACATTTTGCGCTGCTTTAATTACCGCTATACGGCGCAGAACAGAGCGCTTATAACGGCGCTGATTGCTCGCGGTTCTATAACTAAGAATGAGTTCTTTTTGTTCGTAAAAATGTAATGCCGAAACACTCACGCCTGCGCGTTTCGCAACTTGTCCTACACTCAATTCCATTTGATTCTCCACATTACATCGTTATTTGTTCTTGCAGCCAGCTTTTAAAGGCTCGATATTTAGGCCGTGTTTCCATTCCTTTCATATAGGCAATATAGTAGCTTAAATCTGATGCTATCGCTGAAAAGGGGGTCACAAGTTGGCCTGTTGCTAATGGTTTTTTATTAACTGTTGGCGTCCAATAGTAATGCCTAATAAGTTTATTGCTGCTCTTATATACAAGTTACGGTGATTAAAGCGATAGGTTTTTCGGTAATAATCAATATCACTATTATTTACTGTTAGCTATGAGGGCCACGCTTTCGATTGTGTTCGATGTATAAATGTTGCAGCTTATAAGCCCGTTATATCTTTTTTAATTAATCTTAACTCTAAATATTTAATTCGATGGCTTACCGCACTTTGAGATACAGTTAAATATGATGCCGCTTTGGTAAAACAGAGCTCTCTGGCAGCAATATTAACCACATGAATATTTGCCATTTATTTATTGCTCAATCGTGATAGTCGATGCTGGGATTGCACAACAGCGAGTATTACCCCTTATTTTTTTTCTTGCTCTTTTCAGACAGATTCGTTGTCTTGTTTTTTATCTGATTGACACAACAGTTGCCAATCACGCCGTCTTTTTTCGCTTTAATAGAAAGTTGAATATATAAAAATATGATGAAAAACAGGAATAACACCAAAGAAATAACAATATAGAGTGGAAGTAATTCATCGTTACTCATTGCTTTACCTCATTAAATTAAAGTGAATATCATTTAATATAATAGATAAATATAATAATGTTAGTTTATATTTACTGTAAAAGTGCAAACATAAAAATTAATTTTTTTAAATAGCTTTAGCTTTCATTATTAATAGGCTTGATGCCTAAACCGTCAAAATATGAAAAATATAGATGAGCATTGTGCTATCGCAACTTATTTTAAGAAATGAAGTTATAAACTCGTACTACGGAAATATTGACTTTATCTAAGTAAATATCAAATAAGAGTGAATGGCGTTAATCGAGGGTATTTCTTATGTTTTGATTGTTTCTCGTCAGAACCATGTTGACAAGAAAAGCCGATCTTACGATCGGCTTTTTAAATAAAGGGCGAATCAGTTAAAGCTTGCCTTTAGCCACACCATACGGTGGTCGGAAGAAATATCTTTGCCTTTTCCTTTACCAATGCGTTCATCGTTCATCAGTAAGTATCCAGCTTCATTCGGTGCTGGCCAGTAAACACCAGAATCAACAATGTTTAGATTACTTGATGGGATAGCGTGATCCACTTGTAAACCAAACGTACTGGTTATGCGCTCTGGGTGTGGGTTATCTTGGCGACATTCACCACTTGGGAAGCAGTATTCAGCACCAAAGCTTGTCGGAACGTAAGCGCCATTAGTGGCTTCTTGATTCACACGCTGGTGCTTTAATAGGGTATCAATGGTTTCGATAAAACCGTCACCCGCTTCAGGATCGGCATTAAGATCACCCACAATAACAAACTTGGCATTATCAGATAAACCGCCTTTTGTGCCTTTGTCATCATAAATAAACTCTGCACCATCAATGTAATCTGTCCAGAACTGAATTTCATCGCGGTTTTTTTGTTTATTGTTTTCAGTCACTGTGTCAAATACCGGTGGCGTTGGGTGCGACATTAAAATATGTACCACTTGTTCGCCTGATGCAGTTGGGATTATGACGGGTGCATCAACATGGTTTTTCGATGATAAACGGACTTGATTCCATTCAGCATCGGTGTACCAACTATCACCACAACGCATACCTGCAGGAATTTTATTTTTGTCATCGTTGCAGTTAGTAATGGTTGGGTTCGTTGCTGTTGGTAAGTCTTTCCACTTAAAGGTTTGGAATGTACGGGTATTCGCATCATCAATTTTAAATTGAGACATTAGCGCAAATGCATACTGCCCGTGGTATTGACCAAAGCCCCACGCATCATTTGGACCGCTATTTACTTTACCGTCGTTATTAAGATCTAAGCCGCTCATTAAACCCGTGTTCGTGGCATAACTTTGGCTAAACGGGTAGTGAATGGGAGATAACGTATCACCACCATCAATGCTATTTAGGCTTTGTCCTACCGCTAAGTAGTTAGCTTGGAATCCATTTAAAGCGGTAAGATCATCGCCTGTACCGTCGTTATTGTATTCAGCCAGTAAAATAATATCAGGACGTTGGCTTTGAATAATGGCTGCAACGTTTCTGATTTGAATGATCTTTAGTGCTTTCGCTTTGTCGTCTTCACTTAGCGTATTTGCATTAAACCCATCGACTAATGTTTGTTGCTCCGAAGGCGTGGTTAGCATTTCATCGACCAGTTGTTCAAACGTAAAACGGTCGAATGATAAGTTGAATGTAGCAATAGAAACGTTGTTAACAGGGATAACATCATCATTGCTCTCAAATACACAGCCTGTAAGAAGAGCAGATGAAATAGCAACAGCAGCAAGAGTCTTAATTAGTTTCATTCAATAATCCATATTGTTGAAAGGAATTTAGGCGGTAAAGCGTCGAGCAGCATAGTACCTATTTAGTGATAAATAAGTGTGACAAGGGCACGATACTATGTAACTAATAGTGATGATTTGCTTTGTTTTTTCTTAAATTATGCTCGATATCTCAAAAATGTTGTGAGGGGGGATAGTATGTGCGTCTTCGAATACTTAAAGAGATAAATATTTTGTGTCGTTTAAAACCGGAACAGTCTCTTTTTTTGTTCCGTTTTTAAATGGCGTAAAGCTCCTAAAATAAAATCATCAAATAACAGGAGCTAAATCATGAAATTTTATAACCAAATTAAAGAAATTATTAACTCATCAAAACGTCACGATAAAAAAACAGGATGGCTTGCTCGTTTGATATATATTAGTCCTGCACAGCGATTAGAAAGGCTGAACACTATTTTTGGCTCAGATCAGTTTTCTAAAGCCAGACCATTAACGCTTAGCCAGCAAAAGAAGTTTAATGATAATTATCTAAAGTAATGTAAGGATCTCTCTGTATGAGCCGACGAAAACTGGAACTATATGAAAATATATTTAATCGTGTCGGTCCTGGTAAAAGCAAGGTCACTATTGTAGAGATCGCCGCTTACCTTCATTGCAGTGAGCGTCATGCGAGAACCTTATTAAATCAAATGACAACATTAGGTTGGTTAACCTGGTCTCCGACTGTGGGGCGAGGTAATAAAGGGATCCTCAATTGTTTACAGGAACCGATACAGGCGTGCCACAAAGAGATTGATAAAGCGAATGACAACAGCAATCTCGATTTGGTTTATAAGCTGGTAGGGTTTAATGGACGAGATACCGCCGCTGGCTTATGGCAATATTTATCACAAGCGGTGACAGAGAAACACAACACGATCCTGGCGCCTTTTCATCGTTGTATGAAAACGTTACATCCCCATTTTATTACCGAGCGTACTGAGCGCCACTTTATCTCTGAGGTTTACCAAACGTTAGTTGAAGATAAAGCGAATAAGCTGACAGGTAATCTTGCTCATTTTTGGGAAAGTAATAGCAATCATACCGTTTGGACTTTCTATCTTCGGCCTGAAACCCTGTTTCATGATTTATCTGTTCTGACGGCAGATGATGTTGTTGCAAGTTTTAAAGGGCTTATCCATTCAGCGCAATGGCAACGATTGTATGATCATATCGAAAAGGTTATTGCTGTTTCTTTTGATGTGGTTGAAATTCATTTATCTACCCCAGATCCTCTTTTTATTAAATTACTGTGTCGTGCTGAAACCGCGATCATGCCAAAACAGTTCGTATTTGCTAATGAATCACATTTTAGAGCCATTGGCTCGGGACCTTTCTTGTTAGCCGTAAATTCGAACAAACTATTACGCTTGCAACGCTTTTCACAATATAACCGTACATCAGCATTAATTGAGAAAATTGAATTTTGGATCCACGAGAGTTGGGCAGAAAGAAAGAAGTGTTATCAGAACTTTTTCTTTTTAAATGACAGTTTAAACGTGTATGAGACGGCCTGTGATTATGTCGGATCGTTTTATTGCTTGATTACAAATAAGCAATTACAAACGCAAGACGTTAAACAAAATCTAGCAGCGGCATTGTTAGGCGATCATAATCAAGCCGGTAAAAAATACCCTGTTTATACGATAAGTCATGAGAATAATCGAGAATGTCGAGAGTATTCAAAACAGTTAATGTCCTATTTTGATAAGCCTGAAATATTGCAGACGAAAGAAGTAAAGTTTGGTCAGTTTCTTGATGGCGTTGATGTGTCGATTTTAGGAATACGAAAGGAAGATAATAAGTACACCAGTTGGTTTGCTTTTTTAACGTTATATCCGCACTGGCCATCGGTATTGACCTTTACCCAGCAAGATTATTTACACCAGCAGATCGCTGCGATCCGTATTGAAGAGGATGTGTTACGTCAACAAGCACTGATTAGTCACGTAATGACGTGGTTAGAGCAACAGCATATTTTATTTGAAATAAAGCGTGAAGGATTAACCCTCTCGGTACCAGAGCAAATACGAGGTGTGGAGATCAATGCCAATGGGTGGTGCGATTTCTCTAAGCTTTGGATCAAACCCATGAAAGTGAAATCGGATGTCACTGCGTCAATGGAAAGTCTGATTGCTAAATATTAATCAACGAGTTATTGAGTAATCAATACATCATTATTTCTTCTTGACCTCAAGTTTACTTGAGGAATTAGAGTGCTTACATATTTTCAAAAAAGAAGGAAAAAACAATGAAAGGATATGTAGAGCACATCAATATAAAAGTATCTCAGCCAGAAAAAACGATTCATTTTTTATTAACAGCGTTACCTGAATGGACGATTCGCGGGGAAGGGAAAATTGATAACTGGTTTGGTCAACCAATGCATTGGTATCACATTGGCGATCAAGAGAGCTATGTGGCGATAGGATCTGGGGGGGAAGGTCAGGTGCCTGATTGGCAGGGAAATGCATCAGGCATTAAGCATGTTGGTATTGTGGTTGAACGTATTGATGATGCGGTTGCAAAGCTGAAAAGTGCCGGTTATGAAGTGGATCATTGGAGTGCAGAGCATCCCTATCGTCGCAGTGCTTATTTTATCGATGATAACAATTTAGAGATCGAGTTTATTGAATATTTGACCGATGATCGTGCACTTAGAAACGATTACAGCCAATAATGGCGAAATGAAATAAGACAAGAAAGGAGAGCGCCTGCTCTCCTTTATAGATTGAATACAAGCGCTATAAGTATACCTTTCCACGCAGATATAAAACCGCTGATCCGGCAATAATAATGCGATCATTATCGATCATTTTACACTGTAAAACCCCACCTCGTTGTGAGGCTTGGTAAGCGGTTAATTCTCGTTTACCAAGCTGTTTAGCCCAATATGGCGCTAAAGCTGTGTGGATTGAACCTGTCACTGGATCTTCATAACCGCCATTGGCTGGCCAGAAATAACGAGACACAAAATCGTATTGTGTCGATTGTGCAGTGACAACGATATCGTGAGGGGCGAGCTGTTTAAGCTGCTCTGCATCGCAAACCACATTTTGTACTGCTTGTTCATTGGGTAAAACAGCAATATAGGCCTGGCGATTTTTTAGCACCTTGGTGGGCGTAATAGATAATCCCTTGAGTAAGGCGGCTGGTGGTTCAACGTCTTCACCAGGTTGGCAAGGGAAGTTCATTTCAATATTGCCATTTGGGGCTTGTTTTACTGTCAGTGTGCCAACTTGCTCTGTGGTAAAAGTGATCTCGCCTTTAAGCTGGTAAAACTGATACAGAACAAAAGCAGAGGCAAGCGTTGCATGACCACAAAAGTCAATTTCAGTCAGAGGAGAAAACCAACGGATCGCATAAGTATTATCGCCCGTTGGTTTAATAAACGCCGTTTCAGACAGGTTATTTTCAGCAGCAATACGCTGCATTAATGAGACGTCTGGAAAAGTGGCAACGGGCATGATTGCCGCAGAATTGCCTTTGAAATGTTGGTCGGTAAAAGTATCGACAACGAAAATATCCATATCGTGTTTATCCTGCGTGTGCGTTAAGAATTGACCAGTATGTCTTGTCGGATCAATTTTTTGTTAATTTTAAATAAAAGTTCGCGTTCTTCATTTGTGAGTGGCGCAAAGAAGTCTTGATTGAGATTAGCAATACATACGGTGGCTTTTTGCTCGATATCTTTACCTTTATCAGTAATCACAAGATAGCGGGCTTTTTTGTTTTGCTCTGATTTATGCACGGTGATTAAGTCACGTTTAATACAGTTATCGATTAAACGTTTAGTCACTGAACGTTCACGGTGTAGTGCATCGGAGACAGCTTGCTGCGGCACTTCGCCCAAATAACTGAGCACGCGTAGTGCACCTAACATTTCTAACGTAATATCAAATTCCGTCGCCAAGGCTGAATTGGCAATACTACGAAATTGCTTGTAGGCTAATCCCATCGTAAAAGAGACACTCTCATTAAGAGAAGGGATATCAGTGTAGTTCTGTGACATGACGTTTCTTCGCCGTAGTAATGAAATAAAACAGAGCCAATATACCTAAAGTACAGCTAAGTTCCCATCCTCGAAGGAAAGTACTACTTAATCCTAACTCACTGTTGGTCATATAAAGTTGGATCGGTAGCATGGTTGCGAGCAAAATATCGGGATGTAACTCTTGGTGTGGCCCTTCATCGGTATAAATTTTGTGACTGATCATGTAAATCAGTACAAATAACCCCAAACCATAAACAATAATATTACTTTGATAACCAGCGATAAGTAACATAAATATCGCCGCAATAGCACACCCGCCGACTTGCGTAATAAAACGAGATTTAACGATTTTTAAATAGGCTTCTCGACTGGTTTGAGTTGCTGCTGCAATGACTGGCACCATACAAAATGCGCCAGAAATTAGATTTACAATCATTAAAAAACCCAGTCCTAAACCAATCAAACTCACTGATATCAAGCGTTGTTGAGCGGTGACAGGGGTTGTTTTCGGTTTGAAAAAGCCCGATTTTGGTTTCGGTGGTAGTAGCCAAAAAAACAGCTTAGTTACACAGATACTAACCACAATCGCTAACCCCACTTCGTGTAAACGTTGCGGCATATCCATATTGGTGTGTAGCGCAAAAACAATATTTAAAATCCAGTTAATTGTCGGCATAAACAATGCGCCCACTTTAGCGGGAGAATCTGCCCTTTTTCTTAGTTGGTCGAACAGTACGATACTGATCGTCCAAATAATAAAAGGGTGATCACTAAAAACTTCAGACACGAAAACCGCACTGTAAGCAGAGAGCAATACCAAAGCGAACGTTTTGCTTAATCCTTTCCAACTGTAGTCTTTTACTTTCGTTGCGATGATGATCGGAAATAAAGCAAAGTAAACATGTGAATTTACATGGAAAAGCTTTCCGAACATCATACAAATACACACAATTAAGCTAGTGCGTAGTGCATCTGTACTGATTAACTGTTTCATACTTTACTCACCTGAGTTGCTTCTTAGTAGATGTAGCGGAATAGGGCGATGAGATGGATCCAAGCATTGCTAAGCACATCTAAAATAGGATTACCATTAAGCACAATGACACTTGCGCGAGAGCCTGAAATCACATCTTGCTGTGGTACGTTGACGGCAATGCGAGTACGGATTTTTTGTTGTTCGCGGATCCAACGTGTGTCATTAGTAACGGTTGATAGTTGTGTCAATGGATTGCTCGCATCAAAAATAGCACGATCTTGATTTTCGATTTCGCCTTTAAATACTCGACCAGGTTGAGAATCAAAACTGATCAATACATGATTTTTAGGTTGTAAATGGGCAATGCCTTTTTCGTTAAAGTCCGCACTTAGCCAACTGTTTTTTGCATTCACAAGAAAAAGGATCGGGGTACCTTTATTAACATAAGTCCCTGCATCTAATTGTAAATTGCTCACAGTGCCAGCTGTCTGTGCAACAACTGTAGTATTGGATAAATCCCATTCAGCGCGTGCTAATTTTGCTTGTGCGAGTTCAACGGCTGCGGTGTTTTCCTTACCTGATAGTGTCGCTTTGATTTTTAGCACATCAGCTTGTGCGGCAGAAATAGCACTTTTAGCGACATCAGCAGTACTGATCGCATCATCAAGCTCTTGTTGGGTCGTTAACCCTTTACGGCTTAATGCTTGGTAGCGATCCAATTTAATTTGCGCATTTTTCCACAATGTTTTTTTCTGTAGTACCACTTGCTGTGCAGCGACGAGTTGCTGCCATGTTCCTATATTGGCTTCTTTTGCTTGTTGCAATTCGGCTTGTGCTTGATCGACTGCAATTTGATAAGGCTTTGGATCAATAGAAAATAAAGGTTGGTTAGCATTAACGTGTTGACCGTTACTGATATAAACATGGGTGATATTTCCTGATACTTCAGGAGCAATGTTCACCACTGATTTATAGAAAGTGGCTTGTGTGGTAAATGGCGACACATTATCAGCCATTAAAAGGAAAGCTGATAATGATAAAGCGAAGCCGATTACGGTATATAAGAGAATAGAGTAAATGTTCGTTTTCATCACTTTTGTTACCTATACAACAAAACTATGAGGCGATTGTATACTTAGTAATGTTGTATGTGCAACATTAATTAGTGTTATTTATTTTAGTGATGGTGTTGAAAGAGGAGTTTTTGAGTGTGGGGGCGTAATAAATAGGATTCTAGCTACTATATTTAATTGGGTAATTTGTTTTATAAATAGGACGTTAATAGCGTTTGAGTTTATTTTTGCATTTTTTTCTATATGTGAATTTGCCTAATTGGCGTTTATCTACCATATTTAACTTAACCTGTATTGAGATAGTTACTCGAGCTTACGGAGGATTGGAGCTGTTTTTAAAGACTCACGGATACAGGTATCAGTGATTATTAATAGACCTCTTAGACCCGTTATTGGTAGTCACTCAGTTGCATCGCGCAACATGTGAAAAGTAGACAAAGTAATACATGTAAGAGCAACAAAGTAACACCGTAAAAATTACACACGTAAAAGCTACATACGTAAAAGCTACACATGTAAAAGCTTCTAAGTGACTACTTAGTTGTTAACAATTTGGTAAGTGACACCTTTTAAAAATTTGCTTCTTCGCCAATATATAGCGGTCCGCACAAATATTGTGGGACACGGCAAGCTCAACGTAATGAGTGGCGAAGCGTAACAATATTGGTGTGCCGAGTAAGTACACTAATAGCAACACCAAGCCGCACTGCAATAGTGCGGCTTTTTATGTTTAGCGACTTATTAATAATTCATAAAATTACAATAATTATTAACTCTTCCTATTGAAAATTATAAGATATTGAAAATAAACTTAAAATAAATGTTATCCACAAATTCAGTGGGTAACTCTGAACTGTGGTTGTTTAAGGTGGTTGTTTTTTTGCCATTTAACATGACAATTTTAGTATGTTAAATGGCGTAATAGTTAGGAGCGAAATCTCGATGCGTATGGCGAGTAAAGGTAAGTGTGAATTGTCATAAAGATAAGTTGTGATGACCGTATAAGGCTTTTGCTTGTAAGTATTCTTGATTACCTTCTTTGATGTGTACTTGAGTCTTAATCACTTCTACTATCTGAATATTATGTTGAGATAAGTCTTTAACTTTTTTAGGATTATTGGTAATTAAGCGGACTTTGTTGATACCCAGTGCGTGTAATGCGTCGGCGGCTTCCTTGAAATCACGAAGATCATCATCAAAACCTAAATGGTTATTTGCTTCATAGGTATTCATGCCTTGGCTTTGTAATTGATAAGCATCGAGTTTATTGTATAAACCAATCCCACGGCCTTCTTGACGTAGATACAAAAGAATCCCACCAGATTGGCGCATTTTTTCTATCGTTTCATTGAGCTGCTCACCACAATCACAGCGAGAAGAATGAAAAACATCACCGGTTAAGCATTCAGAGTGCAGACGAACTAAAGGAACGCTTGCCGCTGTATCTGCTTGTTTAAAAATAATTGCGACGTGTTCTTTACCTGAGTTAAAGCCATGAAATGACAATAATTCAGCAGGGATATCACTTCGTTGCCCTATTTTAAAAGGAACTCGGGCTCTTACTGTGACCATAATATCCTCGTACTTCTATTTGAGTTAATTACTTTGGAAGGAAAATGGCTATGATTCAGTAGGTATAATAGCCATCATAATGTGTGAAGATAAGGTATCTAAGGTTCTATCTCTGCTAACACGTTGATCATTTCGAGTGCACTGAGGGCGGCTTCTGCACCTTTATTTCCCATTTTTGTTCCAGCACGTTCAATGGCTTGTTCGATGGAATCTACCGTAAGGACACCAAACGCGACTGGAATTTGATGTTCTAATGCAACTTGCGCTAAACCTTTATTGCATTCACCTGCAACATATTCAAAATGTGGAGTACCGCCACGAATCACAGAACCTAAAGCGATGATGGCATCATAACTACCTTGTTTCGCAAGTTGTTGAGCCAATAAAGGCAGCTCATAAGCCCCTGGACAATGTACAATGGTAATATTGGTTTCTTTAACAAGACCTTGGCGTTGTAGGGCATCTAATGCACCAGACAATAGGTTGTCATTGATAAAACTATTAAAACGAGAAACGATGATGACAACATTTGCGTGGGGTGCTGTGATCGCACCTTCAATAATATTCATGAAGCTTCCTAAGTGTATTTATAAAAACGAGCGATGAATCAATAACATTTGAGTGTTTACTAGTTACAAATATATTCAACAACCTCAAGATCAAATCCTGATAAAGAACGATATTGTTGGTTTTGTGAAGACAGTAAACGAATTTTGCGAAGCCCTAGTTCAGATAAAATTTGCGATCCTAAACCAATTTGTCGGGACTGCGGTGTGGTAGGCAAGGGAGCAATCGCTTGGTGCTCTGAAGCTAACTGGTTTACTTGATTGATGATCATCGTAGAGGGTTCTATTTGGCTGATGATCACTAATACGCCACCGTCGGCTTGAATACGCTGCATGGCCGCTTGTAGGGACCATTGTGTGGCGCCAGTATGTAAAATATCTTTCAGTGTATCTTTGACATGCACACGGACTAAGGTTTCAGTATCAGGGTTAATATCACCTTTACATAAGGCGTAATGGAGTTGATTGTCAATGGTGTCACGGTAGGTGATCAAGTTGAACACACCATATTCAGTGCATAATTCACTCTCTGATAAACGTTCAATATGACTTTCTAGTTGGGTTCGATACTCGATTAAATCGGCAATTGTCCCCAGCTTTAAATTGTGCTTTTGCGCAAACACTTCAAGTTGAGGTCGGCGTGCCATTGTGCCGTCTTCATTAAGAATTTCCACAATAACACTAGAGGCTTCAAGCCCTGCTAAGCGTGCAACATCACAGCCTGCTTCAGTGTGACCGGCACGAATTAATACGCCACCATCTTGCGCCATTAATGGAAAAATATGCCCCGGCGAAACAATATTATCAGCACTGGCATTAGGAGCAACTGCTGCTTGTACTGTCTTCGCACGATCACTGGCAGAGATCCCAGTCGTAACATCGGTGGCGGCTTCTATTGAAACGGTAAATGCAGTTGAGAATTTATCGTGATTATTTTGTACCATTAGCGGTAAATTTAACGTTTTACAGCGATCTTTGGTTAACGTTAAGCAGATCAACCCACGCCCATGTGTTGCCATGAAATTAATCGCTTCGGGAGTAATCATTTCAGAGGCAATGATCAGATCGCCTTCATTTTCACGATTTTCATCATCCATCAAGATAACCATTTTCCCCTGACGGATATCATTAATGATTTCTTGGGCGCTACTTAAAGTCATAACTGGTCCTTTTTATCAACAGCGTAAATGAGTTATACGATAAAACCGTGCTTCTCTAATAAAGACATAGAGACGTTAGTGTTTTTTTTGGATTCTTGTTTATCAATGCTGACTAATCGTTCGAGGTAGCGTGCCACCATATCAGCTTCAATATTGACCTTTTGACCAATGGTTGCATTAGCAAGTGTTGTATTGGTTAACGTATGAGGAATAATGGTTAATTTAATGACATTCTGATAGACAGCATTGATGGTTAAGCTCGTTCCATCAATACAAATTGAACCTTTCTCTGCAACAAACTTCTTCAGGTGTATTGGTACAGTTATCCAAACCTCAATGGTGCGACCCTTTTGCTTTAACTCAATAATGTCGCCAATACCATCAACATGTCCGGAAACAATATGACCACCTAAGCGTGTAGTGGGTAACATGGCTTTTTCTAGGTTGATATTTTGTCCGACGTGGTAGCTGTGAAATGCGGTACGCTTTAACGTCTCTTTTGAAAGATCGGCAACAAACCCAGTTGGAGTTAATTTAGATACGGTTAAACAAACGCCATTACTAGCAATGCTATCACCAAGTTTTACGTCCGAAATATCAAGCTTATTGGTATTGATAACCATTGAAATATCGTCATTATTACGAATAATGGCGCTGATATTTCCAATTGCTTCTATTATTCCTGTAAACATACTATACCTACAAAAAAACTCTATTTATCAGGTGCAAGCCAACTGTTACCCAATAAATAGAGTAAATATAATGAGTAATGACTGATTTAGATAAAAACCATCAGTAATGATATGAACGATTTTTAACTACATATAACTAAACGCATCAGAATACATTTTCCCGACATTGGCTTTTTTCTGAGTTGTAAAAATATCTTTTGCATTTCGGCTCATACCGAATGGCCCGCAAACATAAATATCAAATTCAGATAAGTCGGCAAAATCATCCATTACAGCATCAATAACATTGCCGATTTTACCGTCCCACTCTGTGTGTACATGCTCGACAACGGGCACATATTTCACATTGGGAAGCTGGGCTTCTAATGACTTAAGTTTTTGATCTGCATAAAGCAATTGGCGATTGTTCACACCCCAGTAAAGGTAGATAGGTTGTGATAGTTGCTTGTCAATACAATGATGAAGGATACTATTGATATATGATAAGCCTGTGCCGCCAGCGATAAGTAGCAGCGGCGATTCACTTTCATCACGTAACCAAGCATCACCATGTGGCGAATCTATCTTAAACTCGGTTTGATGAATAAACGCATCGTTAAAATACGAAATTGCTTCTATAGCAGTTTCTTTGACTGAGCCGCCAACATGCAATTCAATTAATTCATTACAGTTTGGGCTGTTAGCAATAGAAAAAGGCAGCTGTTTATTATTCAAATAGATAATAGCGTATTGCCCGGCTTTGAATTGAAAGCATTGGTCTGGTTTGATAAACACTTTAAAAACATGGCTATCAGATGCTTCAATTTTTGTAATTTTGCAATTAAAAATCATCATTCAGTCCTGCTACTTATTTCAAGCTGGTCGCCATCGATAATGAACAGCCTTTTTGTTCACGGGTATTTAAACGGCGAACAATTTCCACGGTTGTTCCTTGGTGTGGATCGGGCTCTTTGATGTTGTGCACAATGCCAATATCGTCTGTAACAATAAAGGTTGGGTAACTCGTCGATGATGCATCCATGTAGCTCATTAAGCCTTCCTGACCATCTTCAACAGGCGTCATAGTGACAGGATCAAGTGCACGAGCATATACCCATGGTGGAACATGTTTGCGTTGGCGGTTATCTTCAAAGAAGCAAGTATTTAGTTCTACTTGGTTAAAGGTGTCACGAATTTGGCTTTCGTGGAAAAGGTTGAAAGTTTCCATTAATAACTGATTAAAATCTTGACGATTAAGTGCTTCTTTTTGTTTTGTTTTCCAGCCGCCACCAGTGATGATGAACATGTGAGCGCCAGCATTAAATTCAATGTTGTGCTCTTTCATATAAAGCGCTAATAAATAAATAAAGTATGGAGGGCCAATTAAACAAATGCCTTTCCCTTTACGTTGAATAGCCTTTAACGACGTGATGGTTTGTTCAAAATCAATTTCATCTTCGTCTACTGTAAACGTCGTTGGGTATAACAATTCAACTAGGCTCATGACATATTTGAACCAAACATTTTTGGCGCTGAAGCGATCAGGTCCCATATTAACTAGCTCTAGTTGGTGTTCATGGAACTCACCTAGATACTTCATGCCGTAATTTACAGAGCCAAGCAGGCGTTCGATGCTTTGGCGATCACGGGCAATATGGCTTTTTATTCCACTTGTGCCGCTACTGGTGAACCAATTTTCAATATTAGCTTCATCGGCAGTATGTAGCTTAGCGTATTTGAACATCGAAGTAGGGAATACCGGAATATCATCGATTGATGTAATTTTTTCGTCTACACCTTGGGCATTACAATAATAACGGTAATCTTCATTATTTTTATAATGGTAGTGGAATGATTCCATTATAAATTTCTGCTTTAATTTTTCTTGTTCATCATAGGTTAAGTTAAGTGGTGATGATGAGAAAATAATATCATCAAGTTCTGAACTAACAATAATATCGTTAGTATCAACATTTAATAATGTAGTCATATTAAACCTTAATAAAAAAAATAATGGCAGTGTAATAAATCACACTGCCATTTATAATGACAATGATTGGCGAAGTCTTAATTTAAATTAACTTAATTAGTTAAGATTGTAATCTTTTCGATAATTGATAACTTGTTTATCAAAATTAATCATTAATGATTTTTTATCCTCTTGAACTTTCATTGATTCAAAACAAAATAAGAAATCGACTTTATTATCTAAACCTTGAGCAATATCAACAACGTGAGATAAGCACGTATCGTAATTTCCTGCTGCATTACTATTGATGATTTCATCAATCGATGCCTCTGCTTGGGTGTAACAGAGGTAATTTTCTAAGTAAATGCTTAGCTCAGCTTTGGCTTGCGTTGGGTTCTCATTCACATTGATAAATAACATTAATCGATGACGAATATCGGTGATATTGATATTAAACTTAGCCGCGGTTGTCTCGTAATGTTTTAATAAATCAATGCGCTTTTTTTGGTTATCATCCCACTTAAACAGAAGTGGCACCCCATATTTAGCTGCTTTTTCAACGGTTTCGTTGCTGGTGGCTAAAATATGAACGTTATTACCAATACTAACAAGTGGAGCTAGTTTCGTTTCATCATGATAACTTTTATCTATGTGGTATTCGCTAAATGCAACAACATCATAGATGGATGTATCTTCATGAATAATACGTAATGTTTCTAACGCATTATTCATGGTTAATGATGGATCTTGCTGTCCTACATGATAAAAATTAAGGAAGAAGACGCCATAATTCCATTTTGTCATTTTATTATCCTGAGACTTATTATTATAGATTTTTCTTGATTTTGTTATTAACCATATTAATAAGGTCGATGACAGCTGCTTTATTTTTCATAGATTCAAAAGATAACAATACATTCTTTGAACCTGTTATTTCTAAAGCATATTTAGTGGAGTCATAATATTCATCTTCTGTACCTACCGCGTGTTGCTTAATTAGCTCTTCAATTTTTTCTTCTTGATCTGCATTTGGGTAAGCTTCTGCAATATAATCGCGGATATAGTCACGCATTTCTTGTTTAGCAATATCGCTATCTGTATTTAGATTAACAAGTAATGGGAATTGGTGATCAATATTAGTAATATCGACATTATTTTCAGCCGCGACAGCTAAATAATGTTGATAGTAATTTTCTTTTTCAGCTAGGGTGTCACTCCAGCGGTAAGTCAGCGGCAGGCCTTTGATCGCTGCCCACTCAACCACGCCCATACTTGTAGCTAAGATATACTGTTTTAGGTTTTCTTTACTAATACAGTGTGGGTTGATAGAGATTTTTGGGAAGTTATAAAAGTCATTATTAGCATGACAGTAGTTAGTAGTAATACCATCATTTAAAATGTCATAACAAGCTTCAAATTGCTGTTGTTGACTATCGCGTTGGCGCTTAAAGAAGTCCATCTCGAAATCATTAACACAATCACTTAATCCTAGAATAAAACGTCCATCAGACATTTGATCAAGCAAGCTTGTTTCTTCTGCAATACGTACCGGATGGTGAGTTGTGATAACTTGATTCAATGAACCAATATGAAGACGTTCGGTTAAACCGAGTAAAAAACTTGCAGCTGTTATAGGAGCACCTACGATACCGTTTTTAGAAAAATGGTGTTCGTTAATGAAAGCGGTATTGAAGTGGTACTCGTCTTTATCGACCAATGCAACAGTGTTGATCATGTTGTCGAGTACGTCTTCAGATGTCATACCTTTAAGCTGAAAGTTTAGAAAGAATAATCCAAAATTCATGTTATTTTCCTTATTTATCATTTAATTCAAGATGTTAAATCTAGTGGTTTATTTCGGATCTTTTAGGTATGGTGCCACTTGTGTCATAAAGCGTTCCATAGAAGCAATGATTTCTTGCTCTGAACCGTTTGCTTCAAAACCAAGGGTAATATTTTTGATCCCTGTTGCATCAATATCGCGTTGCATGATTTCAATACATTTTTCAGGTGTGCCAACAGGGTTAAGGTTATTACTGTAATCAAGACGACGGCGGCTATCGGTATGGCCTTGTAATACAAAGTCACGCCATTGACCTTTGTGGTAGTCATAGCCACGAGTTTGGTTACTGTCTTTAAAGATATTTGTCGCATTTGTGTAAGAGTCATACCAGTTTGATAAGAAGTCACGACATGCACTTTCTGCTTTTTCTTGATCGTCATTAACAGAACAGATGAAGGTCATACTGTGGTCGATATTCTTAATATCGTGACCATGTTCAGTTGCAATTTCATTGTACAGTTCCATCTGTGCTTTTTTCTCGCTGGTCGTGATGATCCAACTTAGCACCATAGGCAAACCACGTTCTGCTAACCAAGTTGTTGTCGCGGCAGATTCGGCTGTCATACAAGTAGGGATTTTGTCTGAGTAGGCTTCTGGATAGACATTTACATCTTGGAATTCAATATTTTTACCATCAGTGTGTAAAACACCTGATTTTGAGCCGTCCATGATCATTTTATGGAAATCTTCAGTGATCGAACGGGAATCTTCCATCGTAACACCGAATACCCGGAAATCTTTATGGTATAAACCACGGACTACGCCAAAGTTAAAACGACCTTTTGACATTTGATCCAGTAGCATTAGATCTTCCATTTGACGGGCAGGGTGAGCTGTTGGAAGTACGATACCCATTGTGCCAACGTTGAGTTTTTTGGTACGACCAAGAATATTGGCACAAGCAACATATAGGTTACCGGTTAGGCCAAATTCAGTGAAATGGTGTTCAAGCGTCCAGAAGGTATCGAAGTTTAATTCTTCTGAAGCAACGCCAAGTCGAACAAAGCGATCCATGACTTCTTTATGAGATTCACCTGGTGGCTGGTATGAGAAACAAATATTGCCAAATTTCATTATATTTTCCTTTTAATGAATAAAATATGTATTGGTTTAAGCGCTAGCGAACATTTCGTTTTCAATTTTATTTTTTAAACGACGTTCATTAACTGTAATAATGGTGAGATCTTCAAAGTTTGGTTCACTAATATCGTCCGCTAAATCGAGTACTTCACTGTCTAAGCCTATTGCGGCTTTGGTTACCGATTGGTAGAAATTACGGAGGACGATCAGGTTCTCACCTAAATCATGTGATGAACCAATTAATGAGTAAATTTTGGTTTTATCTGAGTTGATATTTCCGATTAAGTGTTTCACTTCTTCTTTGCAGACCCAATTATCGCCATTTGAAACAAAGGCAATAAAAGGAATATCTAGATCTTTAGTTTTATTTACTGTTGAATCTAAAGTATCCCAACTATTATCAAAACAGTCAGTCACAAAGACTTTTGAGCCTAAGTTATAACCTTCGAAATTTAAATCTTCAGGGATATCATTAATTTCCATTTGTAGATAATCATAATCAAGTGCTTTCTCAAGTGTGCTTCTTAAATTAACAACACCAACAGCCGTAATGAGGAATGATAATTTAATCTCAGTAGCAACATCATAGGCAATACGAGCAGAAAGACTTGAAGCAATTAGTCCAATTTCATTAATACCACGATCATTTAGCCAATCAATGACTGTTAATAAACTTTGTTTGCCAACAGACATAGAAAACTGATTAATTTCACCACTACTTAAGCCAACATGATTTAATGAATCATAACGAATAACATGAAAACCATTATTTGCTAAATATTCAGCAAGGCCAGCGAAATGGTCCATTCGACGGGCAAAACCAGCTGCAATAACAATCGTATTATTGCGCTTAACCTCTTGATTTTTAGGTAGAGTTTCCCATACGCGGATGTGACGATTATCACCTAGGTTAATAACGTGATCAATAGGTGCTGAGGTTTGAGTATTGTTCATAATATTTCTCTTTTATGGTACAAAAACGAGGAATTTATCTTCTTCTAGGTAACGCGTTTGTTCTATTTTGACTGCGACATCTTTAGTGGTATAAGTCGATGGTCTTTCATGTGAAATATATTTAACAAGACGCTGAAGTGGACGCATACCGTCATGTGCGCCACCCACTCGAAATATATTATTCATACCTGATTCAATAATACGTTCCGCACCGTGTGCCGCTAATGTATCTCTATATTTAAATGATGCTTCCCATGGTGTAATTGAAACTGTTTGGGTTACATTATTTTGAAGATAGGGAGTAATTTCCGAAATATCTTTCACGTGATGAATATACGCAGAACGAGATAATGGTTGATTACCGAATGAACCCGCTGGAGATTGCGTTAATAACCAAGACTGCTCGTCACCTTTTTGCACTTTATATTTGGCAAATAAACATTCTCTTTCTGTTAAAGAAAATGCGCCCTTTTCATCGAAAGATTGATCGCCTTTGGGCAGTATGTCTTTATAGATGTTTAATTGCTGAGTTAGCTCTGCAAAAAAAGTATCGATATTGTCACCCATGTAATAGATATCTTGGGTAGAGAAACAAGCTTGTTGATCATAAAAACAGATGTCGTGAGCAACACCAATGGCAGCTGCTTTAATATCTGTTGGGTTATCAACAATCGAAATACTTTTCTTTGGACCAAATTTAAGAATATCAACATGTGCTGGGGTATGTTTTGTTGCCCATTTGATTGCATCGTTACCCCCCCAAGCCACAACCACATCTGCACAGCTCATGATTTTTTGTGGAATAGTGATATCTTCACTATGTGACCAATACATGACTGACATAGATCGAGTTATTGGGTGGTCGGCATCGGTATCAATAAAACTTGAAGCCAGTGCGGTTGCGGTAAATGGATCAGCAGACGATGTTTTAATGATGCATTCGTTTTTAGTTAGAATAGCGCGCAGGATAGATGTCACACCAGACAGCGGAACGTTACCCGCTAATAAATGGATAGACTTGCCTTTTGGCAGCGCCTTGACATAGCAATCACCTTGGGGGAGCCATTCATCAACGATATGGCGAGAACTGAGATCATTTTCAACAATGTCATACAGCGCACTTTTGCTACATAGGATCATCGAAATCCAGTTCGCTTCTAGTTTTGCCATCTCAGGAGAGTAGCCCATGAATTTGACTAGATCGCGAATATAAGTAAGGCGACGGCTATAGTTTTCACTCTTCCATTTTTGCCCTACAGTATACAAGAAGTTAACTATCTTGTTGATATTTAAGTTATTTTCTATTTTTAGTGAGGTGATCGCCTCAGCATCAATGTCTGTAATGATAGGTACATTGACGGTGTTATTGTTAAGCGTAAGTTCGCGGACTTCATGTTCTGACGTGTCTCGAACTTCGCCTCCAATAATCAATGGGATCTTCTTAATCATGCAATCTCCGTTAACATGCTGTTAAATTCTATTCCTTTTAGGGATGCGTTAATGTCCCTTAGGAACAAAAATAAGGCTAGATGAATAATTATTACCATGTAAGTTGATTTTTATTTGTTTATAAATATTCGAGATTTTGATCACACTATAAAAACAATTATTTTTAACTCTTCATATCCACATCTATTATGTCTAGCTTTTTCTACATTTTTTCCGTCTTTTTTTTGGTCAATAATTGCTCATTTCTTTGTTTTTAATATTTTTACGGAGTGAGTTTAGGTATGTTTATTTGTGTTTTTTTATCGTTGAAATTTTATTTTTTTTATTTTTACTCCGATATTTATCGAATTGAAATGTATTTCATTTTTTGTTTGTTGATAGGTTTGTATTTGTGGGGATAAATATTGCTACAAGTAAATAAAAAAGCAATATTTTGCCAATAATCACTGCTTTTTATTGCTTTGTTTTTTATTAAATATATGTTTTGTTAGGGTTTGTTTTTGCTTAGTGTGCATATTGTGGGGTTGAGGGGGTTATCATGCTCTGATATTTAAATGTGTAAAAAAGCGGTGTGATAAATGGGTGATATTGATATTTCCCATTTTAATGTTATTGGTGGTTTATAATTAATACAAGTGTGTGAATTATATTTCTATATTTAAATTTTTGTGATGATATTAAAAAAAATCTTGTGCTTTATTTGTATTTTAATCTCAAATTACTAAACTCTTGATGAATCTATTGGCATACATTAAGAAAAAATATAAGAGTCTAGAAAAGGAGACATTGATGTTTAGAGGTATTGTTCAAGGTCGTGGTGTTATTAAATCCATATCAAAAAGTGAAGATAGTCAACGACATGGCATTGTATTCCCTGAGGGTATGATTGGGCTTGTTGACATAGATACTGTAATGTTAGTAAATGGTTGCTCCTTGACTGTCGTGCGTATTTTAAACGATACGGTGTACTTTGATATTGACCAAGCATTGGGTACGACAACATTTGAGAGTTTAAAAGAAGGTGATCAGGTAAATCTTGAGATCCACCCTAAATTTGGTGAAGTGGTTGGTCGTGGCGGATTAACAGGGAACATTAAAAGCACGGCATTAGTGACTGGGGTAGAAGAGAATGAAGCGGGTTTTTCAGTATTTATTGATATTCCTAAATCGTTATCTGAAAACTTAATGGTACAAGACGACATTGGTATCGATGGCGTTTCTTCGCCGATCACTGATATGTCAAACAGTGTTATTACATTGCATTACCCTCGTGATTTACTAGCCAATACTAACCTTGCGATGTTAAAAAAAGACGTGAAAGTGAACGTTGAAATTTTAAATGAATGGTAGTGATTAAATTCTGCTATTAAATATAAGCGCATTATTTTAATGCGCTTATTTGTTTTATTTTAAAGCAGTTGGCGCAGTATATAAGTACCACATACTTTGTGGTGTACAAAAAAAGGAGGTGGTGTATGGAAAAAAAAATGCCGACATTCCATGTCGAAACGTTAGACGAATCAAAAACATACCATCATCATGATTATCCTCAGATTATTATAGGATTAATGGGGCAAAGTGAACTGTCGATAGAAGATAGTTCACTTTGTCTTTCTTCTGGTATGGGATGCCGAATTAATGCCAATGTTAACCATGGTTTTTGTGGCGGACCTAACAACCAAGTTTTAGTGATGAATTTACCACCATTGATATCAATGACTGATGTGGAACAGTTCAGTAATGGCAATTTCAGCTTAGATGCACGTACTCATCAGCTTATTTCATTGTTAGCGATTGAATTAAAAGAACATGCTCAGGATAGTGTGTTATCACAATCGATCAGTAACACCTTACAGTGCTTAATTAATCGTAGCTTAATGAGCTTTGATGAAAAAAAAGTAACACGTCTAAATATGGCGCTTATTGATAGTTATATCCAGCAGAATATTCAGAAGAAGATCTCAGTGGCTGATCTATCCAGCATTGCTTTTTTAGCACAAAGCCAATTTTATGTCTTATTTAGAAAGCAAATGGGGATAACGCCACATCAATATGTATTGCGAAAACGATTAGAGTTAGCAAAGCAATTGATTGCAGAAACTCAAAAACCGTTATCGGAAGTTGCACAATTATGCGGATTCTCAAGTCAAAGCAGCTTTAGTCAAGCTTTTCGCCGTCTATACGGGACATCTCCCATACGATATCAGTTCTTTATTCAATAAGTTATAAGTAGCACTTAGCAGTAATATCGCGCTATATGGGTTAACTATATAGCGCTTTTTTATGTGTGAGATCTCGTATTATTCATTGTTGGAGAAAAAATAAAACATCCCGTAGGAATTCATAAGACGAGATAAAATTTTATCCATACTATCTACAGGCAATAACAGATTAATAACATGACAGTGTTGTTTATTATCATCTCACTGAGATGCCATAGAGGAAACCTGATGTTTAAAGCCGTTGATGTACTCCATTCTTCCTTTATAGAGAAGCCGTTAGCTCAATTATGGGCATTAATTTCACCACTGTATGCTGTTGATGAGTCTGAGTGGTTAACACAGTTGCTACCCTTAGCAGAACCTACCGATGAAGAACGTACGTATAGTGCAGCGCAAGCCAGTGAGCTTATTGCTCGTGTCCGTGCCGATAAAAATGCGGTGCAAATGATTGACGCACTGCTATTGGAATATAGCCTAGAGACCAAAGAAGGGATCTTATTAATGTGCTTAGCTGAAGCACTGATGCGTATTCCTGATCCGGCTACTGCTGATGCCCTAATTCGCGATAAATTAAGTGTTGCTGATTGGAAATCTCACCTTAAAAACTCTGATTCATTATTTGTGAATGCCTCAACATGGGGGCTCATGCTAACAGGGAAAGTAGTAACGTTAGATGCAAAACAAGACGGTACACCTACGAATGTAATTAACCGCTTGGTTAATAAAATGTCAGAGCCAATGATCAGACAAGCTATGCACCAAGCGATGAAAATCATGGGGCATCAATTTGTTCTAGGGCGAGATATTTCTGAGGCGATGAAAAACGGCAAACCTAAACGAGAGCAAGGGTTTACTTATTCATTCGACATGCTAGGTGAAGCGGCACTCACCGCTCAAGATGCCGAAAAATATTACCAAGACTACCTAACGGCGATTAAAGCGGTAGGCAAGGTCAATAGTGCCATTTCAGCTCAATCGGCTGGTCAATCATCAGATCCTACCGTATCCATTAAGTTATCTGCTTTGCATCCTCGTTACGAAGTCGCCAATGAAGCGCGTGTGTTAGAGGAAATGTACCATTCCGTACTTGAGCTATTAATTTTTGCCCGCGAGCATAACGTTGGGATCACGATTGATGCTGAAGAAGCAGACAGATTAGAATTATCATTAAAGCTATTTGAAAAACTGTATCGCGCAAAAGAAGTAAAAGGTTGGGGGCGTTTCGGTTTAGTTGTACAAGCGTATTCGAAACGTGCTCTACCTGTATTAACGTGGCTTGCTGCCCTTTCTAAACAACAAGGTGATGTGATTCCACTTCGATTAGTAAAAGGCGCCTATTGGGATAGTGAACTGAAACTTTGTCAGCAAGCAGGCTTCAATGGCTACCCAGTTTTTACTCGTAAAGAAGCGACAGACAGCTCTTATTTAGCCTGTGCGAGATTTCTACTATCTGAGCCTTTAAAAGGGCTGATCTACCCACAATTTGCGACTCATAATGCTCACACGATCAGTGCTATTGTCGCGATGGCGAAGCATTCTTACTTTGAATTCCAACGCCTGCATGGCATGGGAGATGCGCTATATAACCATGTGATGGATATGCATAAAACACAGGTACGTATTTATGCACCAGTGGGAAGCCATAAAGACTTACTGCCATACCTTGTTCGTCGTTTATTAGAAAATGGTGCCAATAGTTCGTTTGTTCATCGCTTAGTTGATGCGAATTGTCCAATTGCTGAGCTCACACAACATCCGGTTGATGTGCTTAAGCAACGTAAGACACTGCACAATAGCTTGATCCCATTACCGATAGATATTTTTGGCGCTGAACGTAAAAACTCATCAAGTATTAATATTGATATTGAATCACAGTGGCAGCCATTTCATCAGGCGGTACGTGCCTTTGATAAGGTGAGGTGGAAAGCCTCGCCTATTTTGAATGGAAAACCAAAGGCTATTTTAGCTGCCGAGCGAGTTTGCGTGACGGCACCTTATGATCGTGAGGAAGTGGTGGGTGAACTGATCTATGCCACATCATCACAAGTGGATACCGCAATGGCATCTGCCCATGACGCTTTTGCTGATTGGTCACAACGTTCTGCAAGCGATCGTGCAAATTACTTATTGCTATTGGCCGATAAACTTGAATTACATCAAGCAGAATTAGTGGCGTTGTGTCACCGTGAAGCAGGTAAAACTATCCACGATGCCATTGATGAAATTCGTGAAGCGGTAGATTTTTGTCGTTATTACGCAGAGCAGGCACAAACTAATTTTGCTAAGCCTAAACGCATCACTAGCTTTGATGGTGTCGATCAAGAGATGACCTATCAAGGGCGTGGTGTCTTTGTTTGTATTAGCCCTTGGAATTTCCCGTTGGCCATTTTCTTAGGTCAAGTGTGTGCCGCTTTAGTTGCAGGTAATACCGTCGTGGCGAAACCTGCAGAGCAAACCTCATTAATTGCTTGTCGTGCTATTGAATTACTACTGCTTACTGGTCTTCCACAAGGTGTTATTCAAGTAGTAACAGGATTGGGTCGTGAGATAGGCCATCAGTTGACGTCAGATGAGCGTGTTGCTGGTATCGCCTTCACAGGTTCTACACCCACAGCGCAATTGATTAATCGTACCTTAATGGCACGTGACTGTGCGCCAGTCCCATTCATTGCCGAAACGGGCGGTCAAAATGCAATGATCGTTGATAGTACAGCACTACCGGAACAAGTCGTACGTGATGTATTACGTTCCGCGTTTGCCTCTGCCGGTCAACGTTGTTCAGCATTACGCGTCCTCTTTATTCAGCAAGATATTGCCGAACGTGTGATCACGTTAATCAAAGGGGCGATGGCTGAACTTAAGGTTGGGGATCCGCAATTACATGCTACCGATGTGGGGCCTGTCATTGATCGTGCGGCAAAGCAAAAGCTGCTTACTCATATTGAATCGTTAAAAAACCAAGCACGATTGATTTACCAAACGCCGCTGTCAGAAAACTGTGCGAATGGCGATTTTGTTCCGCCGACGGCCATTGAAATTAAACATATTAACCTATTAGAGCAAGAGCACTTTGGCCCAATTCTGCATATTGTGCGTTTTAAGGCGAGCGAGATTGATCAAGTCGTTAATCAAATTAATCAAACAGGATTTGGTTTAACAATGGGAATACATAGTCGAAATGAGCGTACCTATAGTGAAATAGCGTCACGCGCCAAAGTCGGTAATTGTTATATCAATCGCGATCAAGTAGGCGCCGTTGTTGGCGTCCAGCCTTTTGGTGGTCGAGGGTTATCAGGAACAGGACCAAAAGCGGGCGGGCCTCATTATTTGTATCGTTTTATGCAGTCAACGATTGCGCCAATCAATGTTACTCATCAATGCGAGATGGAAGGAGTAAACGATGAAAAATAATTCACAGTTAATGGCGTTATCTCCGCAATTACAAAAATCACTACAAAGTAGCATTTTTGCGTTTTCGGTATGGAATGATCTGGACTTTGAAACGCGAATCGCTATTCTACGCCGCTGGGCAAAATCGCTAGATAATCAATCTGCGATGATGGTGAATTTTCAGTGTAACAATGCACTGGAAATGGTGGCTGAAATGCAAGTAATGCCAGGGCCAACAGGTGAAAGTAACACGCTTTATTGTGTTGGACGCGGCGTATTTGTTGTCACTGCAAGCGATGACGTCGCTAACCATGTGGTGATTGCTCAAATCGCCACTGCATTGGTGTGTGGTAACAGCGTTATGTTGTGTTTATCGCCTGATCACCCTTTAAATACTGGTGCCATTCTCAGTCAGCTAGAGCCGGCAGGATGTGTCGCCAATGTACTTAGTGTTATTGAGGACATTGAGCTTGAATCGTTAATTCAAAGTGAAGAGGTTGCAGCAGTTGCTTATAGCGGTACTGCTGAACGTGCGTTGAGCTTAGCGCGTCAATTAGCGGCGAGAAGCGGACAGTTAGCGCAATTAGTGGCAGAAACCGATTTTGATCATCTACCTGTCATTGGTAGCCCAAGTTACTGTTTACGCTTTATCACTGAACGTACCAGAACCATCAATATTACAGCCGTCGGCGGTAATGCAACGTTATTAGAGCTTGGTTGTGGAGAAACCGACTGACCAGACCTTGCTTAATATGATAATAGGCCTTTGCCATGAACAAAGGCCACTTAACAGGAAGTACAACTTATGATTGAAAATAACTTCGCGATTACAGCGACCTTTGTAGCGTATCTACTAGGGATGCTAGCGATTGGTTATATCGCCTATAAACGCACATCGAGCTCCAGTGATTACTTTCTCGGTGGGCGTTCATTAGGTCCTTGGCCTTCTGCGATATCTGCAGGAGCATCGGATATGAGTGGTTGGTTATTATTAGGATTACCGGGATATGCATATATCGCTGGTTTTGAGTCATTATGGCTAGCTGGTGGCCTATTACTGGGGACGTGGTTGAACTGGCTGATCTGTGCTAAACGCCTGCGCACTTATAGTATAACAGCAGACAACTCACTGACTTTACCTGAGTTTTTATCACGTCGATTTGATGATAATTCAAAGCTTATCCAAACGATTTCCGCCTTCTTTATTTTGCTCTTTTTCCTTTTCTATACCAGTGCTGGTTTAGTGGCAGGCGGAAAACTATTTGAAACCGTCTTCGGTTTAGATTACACGCTCGCGCTATTTATCGGTACTTTGTGTGTTGTAACGTATACCTTATTTGGGGGGTTCCTGGCGGTATCTTGGACTGATTTAGTGCAAGGCCTATTGATGTCAGCTGCATTGCTTATTGTGCCGATCGCAGCGATGAATGCCGATCCCGTTCAGCTAATAGAAACGCTTCATAACAAGAACCCTGAATTATTAACGCTCTGGCATGATATTAAAGGCCAGCCATTATCATTTATGGTTATTTTGTCACTATTAGGTTGGGGGCTTGGTTACTTTGGTCAGCCTCATATCCTTGCGCGTTTTAAAGCGACACGTTCAAATAAAGACATTGGTACGGCGCGTCGTATTGCCGTGGTGTGGACGGCTCTGTCGATGATTGGTGCGTTGTTAGTCGGCTTAACGGGTATTGTTTATGTTGATGGCAACCTTGGTGGTGAGTTAGCGGATAGTGAAAAAGTCTTCATGTTGCTAGTGAATGCGATTTTCCATCCCGTGATGGCCGGTATTTTACTAGCGGCAATCTTAGCGGCGATCATGAGTACTGCGGACTCTCAGTTGTTAGTCTCTTCATCGGCATTGGCTGAAGATTTCTATAAACAAGTATTTCGTCCACAAGCGTCAAGCAACGAAATTGTTATGGTTGGGCGTATTGCGGTTATTGCATTATCAATTGTTGCCTTCGTTTTAGCATTAAACCCTGATAGCTCCGTTTTAGGTCTTGTGTCTTATGCTTGGGCGGGGTTTGGTGCGGCATTTGGCCCTGTATTGCTATTAAGTTTGTACTGGAGTGGGATGAACCGTTATGGTGCGATTGCAGGTATCGTGACAGGTGCGGTCACCGTTGTGGTATGGAAGCAACTAACAGGTGGAATGTTTGACTTATATGAGATCATTCCTGGCTTTATTTTTGCCACTGTTGCGGTTGTGATGGTAAGTAAAGCAACGGGTCGTCCGTCAGAAGCGGTACAACAGCAACATCAGCAATATCAAAAAAATCTGGTTGAATTTGATTAATATTATCTAATATCACGCAAGAAAAATCCCTGTATCAGCTTTGCTATACAGGGATTTTTTTTCGCTGAAAGTGCACTGGTTATACACGTAATGTTTTAGTCAACGAGTGGATAAACACCGTTTTCATCATGTGTTTCTTTGCCTGTGATTGGCGGATTAAACACACAAGCCATCACCATTTCTTTGTCTTTATAAGCACGTAAATAATGCTCATCGTGTTTATCAAGAATATATAGTGTACCTGGTTTAATTGGGTAAGTTTCGCCCCCAACAACTTCAATTTCACCTTCACCACTCATGCAGTAAACAGACTCTAAGTGATTTTGATAATGAATATGGGTTTCAGTGTTCTCAAAGATTGTCGTGATGTGAAAAGAAAACCCCATCTTGTCATCTTTAAGCAGCATACGAACACTTTCCCAAGTTTCAGAAGCTACACGGCGTTCACTGTCTCGACATTCAGCTAATGTTCTAACAATCATTTTTCGTCCTTAAATTACGATGCTTTTCTAAAGTTTTTAGCAACAACGTGCTCAACCGCATTTTCAAAAATCGCTAAGCCTTGCTCAAGCTCTGCCGTTGTAATGGTGAGTGGACTAAAGAACTTCACGACTTCATCATTAGGACCCGCGGTTTCAATCACTAATCCATTTTCAAAACAGGCTTTGGTGATTTGGCTAGACAGATCGCCATCATTACACTCAATACCAATCATCATACCTCGCCCCTTTCTTTGCACAAACATATCAGGATGGTCGTGTAGGCATTTATCAATGACGTTAGCAATAATGTTTGAGCATGTTGCAACGTGCTTTTCTAGTTGGTCATCAGCCCAATAGGTTTCGAGTGCTTTCGTTGCTGTAATGAATGCGTGATTGTTGCCACGGAATGTGCCGTTATGCTCACCTGGGTTCCAAATATCGAGCTCTGGTTTGAATAGCACGATTGCCATTGGTAAGCCGTAACCACCAATTGATTTAGAGAGGGTAACCATATCTGGTTTAATACCTGACGGCTCAAAGCTAAAGAAGGTACCAGTACGGCCACAGCCTGCTTGAATATCATCAACAATCAATAAAATATCATTTTGTTTACAGACTTTTTCTAATCGTTGTAACCACTGGTTAGACGCAACGTTTAAGCCGCCTTCGCCCTGTACTGTTTCAATCAAGACAGCGGCTGGCTTGTCCATACCTGCTGAATTATCCGCTAGCATAGTTTCAAACAATTTAAGGCCATCAATGTCCGCATAACCTTCAAATGGAATACGAGTAACATTGTTTAAACTTGTCCCTGCACCTTGACGGTGATGTTGATTGCCTGTTGCAGCTAGCGCTCCAGCTGTACAACCATGAAAACCATTGGTGAAAGCCACAATAGAGCTACGTTTTTTCACTTTACGCGCAAGTTTTAGTGCCGCTTCTACAGCGTTAGTACCCGTTGGGCCGGTAAATTGAGTAACGTAATTAAGTTGACGAGGAGCTAAAATATTGCGTTCTAATACTTCAAGGAAATTAGCCTTTGCTGTCGAGTGCATATCTAAACCATGAGTGATCCCATCTTGTTCGATATAGTCGAGCAAAGCCTGTTTTAAAGTAGGGTTATTATGGCCGTAGTTCAGTGATCCAGCACCGGCTAGAAAATCTAAGTAACGATCTCCTTGTTCGGTTTCAAGCCAACTCCCTTTTGCTTTAGTAAAAACGACGGGAAAACTGTTTGAGTAAGAACGAACTTTAGATTCCTGCTTCTTAAAAATATCCATGATATGGCCGTTATAATCCTTTCTGTTTAATTTGAATTAAAGGGATGCGATACAACAATTCCGTATCGTGCTTGCCTTTAAAATGTATATTCTTGTCTAAAAATGTACTGACTTCGCCATTGTTACCATTACGTGCATCAAGTTTATTAAATAACGCCCACGAAGCATTATTCTCTTCTGTAATGGTTGTTTCTATAGCGGTAATATTATTTAGAGAGTCTCGACTTAACAGGTTATCTAACATGGTAAAGGCGAGCCCTTTTCCTCGAAATTGAGGAGCAACGGCAACTTGCCATATAAATAAAGTATTTGGCTGATTAGGTTTTGGGTAACCAGAGATAAAACCTGCTATTTCACCACCATCATCTTTTGCTATAACACACGTATTACTAAAGTGAGTTGTTTGAAGAAAATTACAATAAGATGAATTGGTATCGAGAGGGGGACTGTTTGCGATCAACGTAAAAACGTCATCGCCATCATGAGCTGTTGGTGTTGAAAAAGTCCACTTTTGTATCTGGTCTTCACCTGTATCGGAAGTCATTACCGAAGGTGTTGATATGTCCATATTAAGAGTCTATTCCTTTGAGCTCTAAATAATTTGGTGGGTATTATTACCTATCAGGATGATAATTATCTGAATAAAAGTTGAATAATCGTAATTTATTTGAGCAAGATCTCGTTTACTGATGTACATAAATGAAAGTTAAGTGGTTAGAGCTCTAAATTGTTTTGGTTGTTAAAGTATTCACGAAGAACCGTTTTAAAGACTTAAAAGTAATATTATGCATCTTGTTTTCTATTATTCTGCTGTAACTAAGCTCGGCATGGTGTGACAGTTTGTGTCGTTATTTACTGATGGGGATATAAATAATAAATAGTGATTATACTTATGATGTTGATATTTATATGTCGCTGTGAGTGCATTTATATTGATATATATACCTTCAGGTATTTATTGAATATTTACTATTCTATTTAACGTTTATCGTTCTCTTGAATATACGATCTTTCTGAAATTTCATTTCCCTTAATTATGCTCTTTAATTACTGTCGTTTTCATTTAAAAAGCGCATAGTATTTTCATCATTTCTTGATGGATTAAGGAAACTTATAATGTTAACTATGATTAACTTAGATATTGATAATGCCGTGGCTTTTTCAATTGATGGCAAAGTGACTGAAGATGATATGAAACGTATTTTGTTTGATGCTCAGGCGAAGACAGAATTACACGGTAAAGTTGTTATCTTTGAGCAGATTGACAATTTTGATGGGATTGAATTTTCAGCATTGCTAGAAGAAGTGCGCTATTTGTTTCATGCGGGAATATCACATGTAGCAAAAGTGGCTGTTGTTGCAGAGAAAAAATGGATAGAAAAAATCGTAAAAGTGGAAGATAAGCTGTTTCGTAAAATAGACATTAAATTCTTCCTGCCAGAAGAAAAAGATCAGGCAATTACGTTTTTAAAACAGCAATAATACGATTGAAATTAACCATGCTTGAGAAGTGATAAAATGTTCAAGCATGGTTATTTATAATGGTATAGATACGGTATCGTTAGAGTATCTTAAGTTACATTCGCTTAAAGATAATGGAAGTGTTAATCCCGCCAAACGCAAAGTTGTTGCTCATAATATATTGGCAATCAAGGTTGCGACCTTCGCCACGAATGTAGTCTAAATCACCACATTCAGGATCAACGTTCTCAAGGTTAAGCGTTGGGCTGAACCAGCCGCCATGCATCATTTCTAAACTTAGCCACGCTTCAATCGCACCACAGGCCCCAAGGGTATGGCCTAAATAGCTTTTCAGAGAGCTAATTGGAGTGTTGTTGCCAAAGATACTCGCTGTTGCTTGGCTTTCTGCAATATCACCTTTTTCGGTTGCAGTACCATGTGCTGAAATGTAACTAATTTCACTTGGCGATAAATTTGCCTGTTGCAGTGCCATCTCCATACAAAGCTGCATGGTTTCTTTTTGTGGCTGTGTTACATGGGCGGCATCACAGTTACTCGCAAATCCTACCACTTCGGCATAGATCTTAGCGCCACGTGCAACGGCATGCTCGTATTCTTCTAACACTAATGTGCCAGCACCTTCACCAATTACCAAGCCATCACGATCCGTATCATAAGGTCGTGGTGTTGATTTTGGTTCATCGTTTTTAAGGCTCGTTGCAAACAGGGTATCAAATACCGCCGATTCTGTTGGGCAAAGCTCTTCTGCGCCACCAGCAACCATCACGGTTTGATAACCGTGTTTAATCGCTTCATAGGCGTAACCAATCGCTTGGCTTCCTGAAGTACATGCACTACTTGTGGGAATAACACGGCCACGTAATTCAAAAAATAAGCCGACATTGACAGCTGTTGTATGTGGCATCATTTGAACATAAGTTGTCGCGGTGATAGCACGGGTACTTTTCTCATTTAGCATTACACCAAATGCACTGATTGCAGGCGTACTACCGGTTGATGAGCCATAGGCAATACCCGTTTGACCGTTTGTCAGTACCTCATTGTTCAGTAACCCAGCTTGAGTCAGTGCATTTTCTGTCGCCAGTGTTGATAGTTTAGAAACACGCCCCATTGAACGGATTTTTTTACGGGTGTAATGCTTCGGTAATGTAAAATTTTCAATAGGAGCTGCAAGTTTGGTATTTAAGCCGTCATAAAGCTCATAATCTTGCATATAAATAGTGGCGTTTTCACAAGCACGAAGTTTAGGTTCGATATGTTCCCAATCGTTACCAAAGGCTGTTACACCCGACATACCAGTGACAACAACGCGACGACTCATACTAAACCTCCGTTTACCGAAATCACTTGGCGAGTCACATAGCCTGCAATATCAGACATTAAGTAACTCACCAGTCCTGCTACTTCTTCAGGCTCTCCCATACGACGAAGAGGCACTTGTGGGAGTGCGTGTTCTTTTACGTGCTCATCGACCATACCGGTATCAATCAGGCCGGGCGCGACACAGTTAACTGTAATTTTACGCTTAGCAAGCTCTAGCGCTAATGACTTAGTTGCGCCAATCACCCCCGCTTTTGCGGCACTGTAATTGGTTTGCCCTCGGTTACCGGTGATCCCTGAAACCGATGCTAAGGTTACAATACGGCCGCCTTTACGCTTTTGCACCATAGGCATTACGCAAGGGTGTAACACGTTGTAGAAGCTATCAAGGTTAGTATGGATCACGCCATCCCATTCTTGTTCTGTCATCGCAGGGAAGGCGGTATCTCGGGTGATCCCCGCGTTACTGACGACACCGTAATAAGCACCATGTTCGGCGATATCGGCTTCAAGCTGCTCGCGGCATTGCTGACGATCACTGATATCAAATTGAATAAGGCGACCTTGACCGCCAGCGTCAGTAATTGAGGCTAATGTTGCTTCAGCGCCTGGTTTATCACTCATGTAGTGAACGGCGATAGTGAAACCATCTTTAGCGAGCTGAATAGCAATTGCGCGACCGATACCCTTACTGGCACCTGTTACGAGTACGTGTTGAGTCATGCGTTTTTCCTATTATTGTTATCTAGTTGCATTTGTTCTAATTGTGATTTTGAGGGAACAAAGGCATTGAGTTGACTGCTTGCGACGATTTGCTGATGACAAATGATTTTGCAGTCAAAAACAGCCATACCGTTATTTTCCATAATTTGTTCGGCATGAATGTCTAAAATTTCGTGTTCTTGAAATGCACTACATTCACTGTGGTAGCGACGGCAACCGAGTAGAAAACCAATGGGGGCATCTTCACCTTTTTTCCATGCGTGGAAACCAGACCAACCTGCGACGGTTTGCGCCATAAACTCGATCCCAACATAAGCGGGGATCGACTGTGTTTCTGAATCAAAGTAGAGGCAATGGCGACTGATCGCGACACGACAATGAATATGTTTTTCGCCCACATCAATCAGATCATCAACAAGGATCATCGGTGCTTCATGGGGTAAAAGTTGATGTAATGGAGGGCAATTAGTCATCGGTACGTCCAATAATAAGGCTGATGTTGTTACCACCAAATGCAAATGAGTTACTTAACATGACAGGTTTAGTGAATGCCGTATCTGCTGGTGCTAATTGGATTGGCAGATCGTCTGCGACAACACCATCATTAATTTGTGTTGGTAGCGGTAAGTCGTAACGCAGTAAATGCCAGCAAATGGCCGCTTCAACTGCGCTTGCAGCACCTAGCGTGTGTCCTGTTAATGGTTTGGTTGAACTTACAGGGACTTGATTGCCAAAAACGCGTGCAATCGCTTTTGCTTCCATTGCATCATTTAACGGGGTTGCTGTTCCATGGGCGTTGATATAACCAATATCTTCAGGGGTAAGTTTGGCATCTCTAAGGGCTTTTCGCATTGCCATTTCTGCACCAGTACCTTCTGGGTGTGGTGCTGAAATATGGTGAGCATCAGAGCTATCACCGATACCGAGTAATGCAATATGAGGAGCGGGTTGGCGTTCATCAGGCGTGCGAGCTAGCAACATAAAAGCGGCACCTTCACCAATATTTATGCCGTTACGGTTATCACTAAAGGGGTTACATAAGGTGCTAGAGAGTGAATCTAAACCATGAAAACCGTTAAGCGTTAAACGACAGAGAGTATCTGCGCCACCGACAATAACAGCATCCACTACCCCAGCTTTTAACATACGCTTGGCAGATAAAAATACCCGCCCACTAGACGAGCAAGCGGTTGATAAGGTGTAACAAGGACCGGTTAACTGATAATAGTCAGCGATAAATTGCCCTGTATTAGAAGGCTCTTGCTGGTGGTAGTGATAGTCGGTTGGAAAATTTTGGGTGTTTTTTTGGCTGGTTAACGCTTGTTCACCATCGCTGATCCCTGAGGTGGTTGTTCCAACAATGACGGCAATACGATCATGACCATACTGGGTAATTGCGGCATGAATATCAGCTTCAATTTGCTGTAAGGCCGATAAAACTAAACGATTATTTTCCGTATTCTGATGCGGGAAAACGTTGTCATCAATGGTAGGTAATGGTGATGATACTTTACCTATGACAGTCTCAGAGCCGTCATTTAACCAGCCCTGAACTGGTTGCATATCAGGGCTCATTCCCTGACGTAAGCGTTGGTGGATAATGTCGTTACTACAGCCTAACGCTGAGTTAAACCCACACCCTCGAATATAGATTGGCTGTTTGTCGGCTATCTTTTGCATAGTGCTCGTATTCGGTTATTCAATGATGGCTGAGAGTTCGTTATTTTTGCGTCGATTGTAGTGTTTTAATGTCAATCGTATAGTGCTGTTGATGATGGGTGAAGATAATCTCACCTTTTAAAGGATTGGCATTTTTATAATCAATGTCCGCGATTATATCACCTTTACTATCAATTAGTTGTCGATGGTTTGGTGTTTGTTTTAATTGCCAACCTACTTGCTCTAATGGGGCTTGCCAAGCATTGATTGGCCACAGCGTGATCATGATATTAAATAATACTTGTTTGGGATCGGGTAATGTTGCTCCTAGCCCTGGCATCACGTACGTCTCAACTTTCTGATCTTGGTAATCTAAACTTAAAATACGTGTTCCCCACGAGGAAAAACCAGCTAAAGCGACACGTTTAGGATCAACTTGTAATTGGACGGGCAGTTGATGGCTTTTTTTATTCCATGTCGCAGTGATTAATTGGCTCGCCGTTAATGAGTAACCCAGTTGGGCAGGCGTCGGTAAGGTCACAAGCGTATTAGGTGCAATCTCAACTTGGTTTTGTTGCACCATTGGTTTACTCGCACATCCCACTAACATCAGGCTAGCTATTAATAAAGTAAGCATACTGGTTGTACGTTTTTTTCTGTTTTTCATCGCTCGTTGCCTTACTTATTTGGGTGTTTGTGGTGTTCTTACTCGAGTCATTGCCAGTGGCGCGAGTAGCCAAGCGATAATGATACCTGTTAACACCGTGATACCAAAGCTGTGGATGGCTTGGGTTTCACTCAGTGCTAATAAGCCAAACGATAAGACCGTTGTTAATGCTGACAAGGTGATCGCGAGCAATGTCGTGATCCCTTGTTGGTGTCCTGTGTTAGGTTTTAGTTCAGCAAAAAAGAGGCTGTAATCAATACCGATACCCAAAATTAATATCAAGGCTAATAGGTTGAACAAGTTAAGTGGGGTGCCTGTTAAGCTAGTGATCGCAATGCCTGCTATCCCTGCAATTAATGATGGCGCGATCATTTTTACCCCTTGCTTTATGCCATAACGCCATGCAAGTAACAGATAAATGGCAAAGCTTGCCGCAATCAGTAGCCATGTGACATGTTCTCTATATTGACCAAAGAGCGATGAAATTTCATCGGCTTTATTGAGATATGTTAACCCATTATCGTGTTGTGCTAACTCTGCTATGGTGTGCTGTTGCTTGATGTCGTGCAGTAAAATGACAGCGCTATATTTACTTACACCGTGCTGATCTTTGAGTGAACCTAACCACATGAAGCGAAGAGGGGCAGAAACAGATGAGGCGAGGAAGTGCGTCATCGTTAACGGTTCAAAGGTTGCTGAAAACGTAACAGGTTTCGCAAGGTTTAAGCGTTGACTTAGTATTGCACCTTGTTCCTGATAAAGCTGTTTGACTAGTGCGAAATTGGCTTTTTGTTGGTCAAGTGTGGGGATATATTGGCCAAGGCTTTGGTAGCTTTTTAATGCTCCTTGTTGAATTAATCCATCCAAGGTGTGATCGGTTGAGGCAATTTTATTAAGCAGCGCTTGTTCACTATCCGCTTTCACTAACAGCATTTGTTGACTACTACTTACTCCCGTAATCGCTTTAATGGTGGCTTCTTGTTGTTGTAATGAAGCTGGAAGCGCTTGTAGCTGGCGAATGTCATCGTTGTAGCTCGCTTTAGTTAAACCATAGAGGGCTAACAGTGCTAATAGGATCGGTGTTACCCAGCGAACACTCGGCTGTTGCCAAATATGTAGCCAGCGACCTAATACGCTAGCAAAGGGAATCGACCGAGGTGGGCTAGGTTTAGCGGCAAGGGTTGGATACCAACACACCACAGTGGCGTAGGCGGCAGTTAAACCAATGGCTGAGAATAAAGAGAGTTGCTGCAACCCTGGGAAAGGGGCGACCAACATACCCAAATAACCAATTAGGCTCGTAATTAAACCGAGCGTTATCGCGCTAAAGATATGTTTTAAGCCTTGCTGTGAATTCCAGTGCTTACCTGCGGCTAACCTGTCGGTGAGGTAATGAAAAGCATAATCAATCGATACCCCAATTAAACTTGCGCCAAACACCAAACTAAACAGATGCACTTTGCCAAAAATAGCCACGGTTGTGACAAAAGCGGCAACTAAACCACAGGTGATAGATAACAGGGCAAGGGCTAATGGCAAGGTGCTGCGATATACCGCGATCAGTAACACGATAATGCCCAGTAGTGAGCCTAATCCAATCGTACTGATTTCATCTTCAGCACTTTTTGTCCCGTGGGCGGCATAGAAAATCACGCCAGTTTGCTGAATATCTAATGCGGAACCTGCAAGTGAATACTTACTTTCTATTTGTTTTTCTAAGGCGTGTAACGCGGGAAGTTTATCTTGTAATTCAATGTTATAGGCTGAGCCAGCGAGATTAGCGGTAATTAACGCGTAATGCTTACCTTGATACTCCGTGGTGAGAAAACCTTGTTTGAGACTGAATTTTCCCGCTTTGGCAGTGAGATCGGTAAGGTATTCACGAAATAATAAGAATGGGTCGTTAGTAAGCTCTGTGCCTGTAATGCCAGAAAACGGGTTATACATGGCATTTAATACGTTTTGTGTTTGTTGCTCGGGATGTTCTCGCAGTCGCGTTTGTTGCTCTGGCGTGAGCAATTGAAAGCGTTTGGGGTAATACAGTTTGGCCCATGCTTGTTGCTGATCTTGACTGACTTTGGCATCAATATGGCTAAAGAGTTTTAGCGAAGGTAGTGCTTGGCTAAAATCGTTGGCAGCTTTAATCATGGTATCGCTGTTTTTACTGCCGACAACAAAGACGACTTTGTCGCTCATGCTGGTGGCGATATGATCAAACGCTTGTTGAGCAATAGGATCTTGGCGATTTTCAGGGAGCAGTGCCAAGATGTTCGTTTCGATAGGGAGCTGTTTACGCGCGGTAAGTTGGTAGCCAAGTGCGGCTACCAAAATCAACATAATCGCGAGCCATAAGCTGGCTAACTTAGAATTGGAAAACACGTTTTTCTTCTGATGTCAGAGTCGTTGGGGTGGTGGTTTGTTGGCTAAAGGTGATGAGGGTTTTATCTCCTCGAATTTCGTCTAGCTCTAGCTTATTAATAAACTGACCACCTTCAATTGAAATTTGACTAAAGACTTTATTTAACGGGGCTGCTTTAGGCGTAAGCACTAACTGCCATTGTTCATGGGTTTTACTGTCTTTTAAGGTTTTCAGTGATAAATCAAACTGCTCTTTAAGCTGTGAAGTATCGCCTTTAAACAGTGATAAGAATACGTGGCTAAAGTAAAATACCATTGGATTTTTACTGGCAGCCAGCACTTGTGCAGGTTGATTATCAAATTGTTGGCTGAGTTTATCTTGTGTTAGCACTAAAGAAACTGGCATAGGGGCTGTTTGATGCCACCATAATCCCTTTTTGGCTGATAAGAGAAACTGACCGCTAGAGATGAGTGGTTGATCAAACATGGCCATTTCACGTTGTTGGCTAAAATCACCGCGCACTAAAGGCTCTGAAGATAACTTTGTTTGTAATTGTTCTAGCGTTATTGCATGAGCTGAAATGCTGGTAAGTGCTAACATACACATAGTAAAGGATGCTTTTACCACGCGTTTTAAATGGGCACTAAAGCGAGAATGACTACACATTGTTGGCATGATATGCCTCCACTTTGTCGGTAAATATTTTAGGCGAAACAAAACACATTTCACGTTTGTCTATACTAACAGCCACTTGCATGGTGTATCCCTTCGTCATACGTGCGCCAGTTTCACCATCATAAATGACGTAATCAACCCGCAGACGATTTTCCCATTCAGTTAATGTTGCCGTCACTCGAATGGGGTGATCATAGGGAATCGCTTTTACGTACTTCACTCGGGTATCAATGATAGGCCAAACATAGCCAGATGCTTCCATTTCACGATAACTGTAGTGCAATTTGTTCATTAACTGATGACGTGCTTCTTCAAAATAGCGAAAGTAGTTACCGTGATAAATAACGCCCATTGGATCGGCATCTTGAAAGTTTGTGATGAGTGATAGCTCTGCACTAATCAATATCGGTTTACCTACTGTCATTTATTGATTTCCCAACACACATAAAATAAGAAAATATAAGTTATCAAGATGATAGTTTAAAAAACTATACTCACTCTGTATGTAGAGTGAGTATTTGGTTAATTTTTTACACGTGATAGAGGTTAGTAATACAACGCCCAGTGCTGCTGCTGAATCATATCAATGAACAGACGTAAATCATGTTCAAGCGGGCGATCTTCAATCACAGGTTCAAAGTGCTCTAACACGGATTGATTCATCTTTGTTAATGCAGGACTGAGGTGTGAAGCGTTAAGTTCATCATCACGTTTTCTCAGTTCAATGGCTTGGGTTGCTGCCAGTAACGAAGCGGCAGTCACCTGCTCTGTTAACTGTAATACACGTAAACAGTCGCGTGATGCAATGGTTCCCATACTGACTTTATCTTGGTTATGACACTCCGTTGAGCGAGAGAAAACACTGGCTGGCATGGTGTGTTTTAATGCTTCTGCGGTCCATGCTGAAATCCCAATTTGCACGGCTTTAAAGCCATGGTTGATCGGCTTACGTTCACCAACGGCACCGGTTAAGTTAAAGGGTAAGCCATTATTAAACTTATAATCCATTAACTGAGCCATTTGACGATCGAGTAGATCGGCAATATTAGCGACGGCTGTTTTTAGCGTATCCATTGCCATCGCAATATGACCGCCATAGAAGTGACCGCCATGCAGAACACGCTCGTTATCACCGTCAATAATTGGGTTATCGTTGGCACTGTTGAGTTCGTTTTCAATCATTTGGCGTAGCCAAGGCAGGCTGTCTTGTAAAACCCCAATAACATGGGGCGCACAACGGAGAGAGTAGCGATCTTGTAAGCGATCACTGTTACGAGGTGGACGTTCAGCTTGCAGATCAGAGCGTAACCAACTTGCGATTTGTTGTTGCCCCGGGTGAGGTTTTACCGCAAACAGTGCCTCATCAAAGTGGAAATCATTACCTTGCATGGCGACAGAAACCATCGCGGTGATTTTGGTTGCCATTTGCGCAAGATATTCGGCGCGTTTGTAGGCGAGGCAGGCCAATGCGGTCATCACAGATGTGCCATTCATTAACGCTAACCCTTCTTTAGGGCGTAATTGGATTGGCGAAATGCCAAGCTCTGCAAACACTTCAGCGGTGGGGCGAATTTCACCTTTGTAGATAACATCACGCTCACCAATTAAGGTCGCTGCAACATAAGACAATGGTGTTAAGTCGCCACTGGCACCCACAGAGCCTTCTTCTGGAATACGTGGCACGATGTCATGATTAATCAGCGTGACTAACTGGTTGAGCAACTCATGACTCACGCCTGAAACGCCTTGTGACAGAGAACATAAACGTGTGGCAAGGACTGCGCGAGCTTGAGGTTGCTGTAGCACTTCACCTAAACCACAACCATGAAAGCGTGTAAGGTGCAGTGGCAATTCGTCAACCAGTTTAGGTGGGATCGCCACAGTACAAGAGTCGCCATAGCCTGTGGTTACACCATAAATGACGCCTTCATCTTTCAATAAGCGTTCAAGAAATGCCACGCCACGATCAATTTTTTCATTAAATGCAGTGTCGTTGTTCATTTCTGCATGAGCACCATTGGCAATCGCGCAAACATCTTCAATTGTGAGGCGTTCAGCACCAAACTTAATGGTTTGTTGAGTTGTTGTTGAATTAGTCGTTGTCATTGTTTTTTCCACTAAGCTGCCAAAAATTAAAAAAGTTATACCACTGCAATGGGGCTTGAATTGTGTAAGATTCTAGCCGTGATGCATAGTCTTGAACTGTTTGTTGTAATGCCGTTTCTCGTGTTTTACGAGGTAAGATCAAAGCATCGCTGAAGGGTTCGAAGTAAATATCAAAATGGGGATCTGCTTGGCTGTCATCACGTAAACCAAAGAGTAAATAAACGGGCGCTTTCATGACCGAAGCCAGAATAAACGGGCCTTGTGGAAACGGGGCGGGTTTACCTAAGAAATCGGCCCATACCACACGTTGCTCTTTGGTGACCGACGTTCTATCACCGACAATCACCACCCATTCGCCTTGCTCAATTTTTTGCTGCAACATGATGGCAGTACTTGCGCTGAGCTCATTGACTTGAATAAGGTTCAGATCGGAATCAGGGTTAATGGCTTTTAATACCGCATTAAAGCGCTCTGCGTGTTCGGTAAAGACCAAAGCATTAACTTTTATATCGGGATGACGAGAACTTAACGCACGACAAAGTTCTAGATTTCCAAGGTGAGAGCCTAAAATGATGGCCCCTTGTTTTCGCTTGGCGAGATCATCAAAATGTTCACTACCATGAATGGTTAAGTGTTGCTCTGAGTAATCTCCTTTCCATGCCACAAGTTTGTCGAGCATGGTATGACCAAATGATAATAAATGATCATAGCTGTTGAGTTTTTTCGGCAAGGAAAGCTGATTCTCACTGGCGTAATGTTCAAGTTGCTCTAGATAATCTTCAGATGCTTTACGAGCCGCTTTCCCCGTTAAGTAGTAATAGCCCATCACAGCTTTTAAGATCAGATTAAATGCTTTTCGCCCGAGCAGAGAATACACCGCAAGTAATGTCTTAATCCCTACAATGGTGCCGCGCTCGGCATGGGATGACCAATGTTGTTGATCGGATGATTTGCGTTTAATTAGTTTAGGAATACGTGGCAACATGCCAAAAAATAGCTTGGTATGCATCCAACTAATTTTGACGTTATCCCACAATGCATCAAAGTGAGAGATGCCATCTTTTGGATAAATAACTTTGGTATCAATAAAACGAATATCGCCGTTATCCCAGTAAAAACGCACCATGATTTCAGTATCAAAATCCATTCTTAAACCAAGCTTGTTGTGATTAATCACATTCATCACGGCATCGATAGGGTATGAGCGAAAACCACACATACTGTCTTTGATAGCAAACGAAAGGGTTTCAATCCAGACCCAAATATGGGTGGCATAACGGCCATAGAGTCGCGATTTAGGGATTGATTCATCGTAGATCGGTTGGCCTGAAATCAGTGAATCAGGATAGTTTTTTGATTCATTGATCAGCTTAGGTAACGCAGATAAATCGTGCTGACCATCGGCATCAATTTGAATTGCATGGGTAAAGCCAAGTGCTTGTGCCTGTTTTATGCCAGCGATAACTGCCCCCCCTTTACCTTGGTTTTGCGGCAAAGTAACAATGTTGATATTGGGGCGTTTGGCTTGTTCCGATAAAATTTTACGGGTGGCTAATTCACTACCGTCATCAACAATGACAATGGGATAACCATAATTAATCAACCCATTTACAACGGCAGGCACCGTTGCGCCATGGTTATAGCAAGGGATCAGAAAACAGGGCTTAAATTCACACATGTTGACGACCTAGCTTAATTTTACCTGATGAATGTTTATGTAGCGTGTTACTAGCATCGATTGAGGTATAGCTAAAATGCAGTTTTTGCTGATCGTCACGCCATTCAAGTGTGAGCGTGATGGTGCTATCTGGCAAGATTGGCTCTTGGAATTTAATCACATCCATACCGTTAAATAAGGTCGGCATATCAGAAAAGCATTGCTTGGCAAAATGTACTGCCCAGTCAATTTGGCTCACACCGGGTAATAACGGAAAAGTTGGGAAGTGCCCTTGAAAATCAGAGAGTTGATTGTCAGGGCGCAAGGTGATCTCGGCCTTATAACCATCAATATGTTGAGCGAGTAATGTGGGAGTTCTATTGGTCATCATTATTATGCTTACTATGTCGAGGCGTCATCAGTAAATAACGATTCTAGATCGCTAACTAAACGCTTTCCTTGCGTATTTAAAGGAATGCTATCAACAAGGCGATAGCTGCGTGGAATACCAACTGGCTCAATCCATTGGCGAAGTTGTTGGCGCAGGAACAACCAAAATTTCCCTTTTCCACGTTGCTGAATGTCTTTTTTTCCTTCACTTGAGAGTGTAATCACTGCGCCTAAAATAAGACGATTATTTTGCTCTAAGGGTAATACTGCGGCTTCTTCAATCCATGGTAACGAACACAGGCGCTGCTCAACATCGGTTAACGAAATACGTTTTTCTTCTATTTTAATAATGCGGTCGGTACGACCTTTTAAAATGAAATGATCGTTATCGATTAGTTCACAATGATCACTGGTTTGATACCACCGTTCTTGATCAATAAACGGCGATAAGATCTTAAGGCATTGCTCTGCATTCAGTGCGATGTCAATGACAGGGAAGCGTTGCCACGGCGTCGAAGCATCATGTTGCTGACGATAAGCAATCCCTCCGGTTTCCGTACTACCAAAGACTTCAAAAGGTAACTGGTTAAATAGTGTTTGGCATTGTTGAGCTGCCGCTAAGGGTAGCGGCCCACCAGAAGAGAAAATGGCGCGATAGTGTTGTGTTTTTTCCTCATTATCAAGGCGTTTTAGCAACGCAGGGCTGCTAATGAGCACACAATCATCACTGGCTTGTGCCATTACCTGCTCTGGGTAGATCAAATCAAAACGACTGAAACTACGATCGCAGCACAGCGGCCATAAAATACGAAACAATAAGCCATAGATATGTTGATGTGAAACGGTACTCACAATCGTGGTTTGCGCTAATTGTTGTCCCCATAGCATTTCTAACTGGGCAATTTCGTTATTTAATAATGCGAGGTTTTTAAGAATGGCTTTAGGTTTTCCGCTAGAGCCAGACGTAAATAGCGTCAGTTGAATATCAGCGAGCGTTAGTGGTTCAAATACAATAGGAACATTGAGTGAGGACTGCCAGCTTATAGTATTCAGCTTAAGGCTAATACACGATGCTGGGCATTGAATATTGTTATCGTGGAGTAAGCCATCAAAATGGTGACTAAGCTCTGCAAGTGCTGCTGGCTGGTGATTACCTGGTAACACCATGTGCTGTTTACTGTGGGCTAATGCCATAAAAGCAACAGCAAAGAAGTAGCTATCTTCACAACATATTGCCCATTGTTGTTGTTCATAGCTGTTTAGTTTTTCACTCAGCAAAGCAACATCATTGTGAAACTGCTGCCATGATTGATGACCTGATGGATCGACAGACACCGGAGATTGGCGATCAGACTGCTGCATTAATTGAGATAACGGAATCATTGTTGTCGGCAGTATTAATGGTTTCATGGTAATTCCGGTGTTGAAGGTAGAACAAGTAGAGAGGAGCAATAATTAGAGATTGATTTCTCACTGTGATTTACGTTGAACAAATTGTCGTACAACCCATTCAATCGCAAACAGACTGCCCGCAAGAAGGTAGCTGATCAAACCGTTGTATAACGTCCATATTTGCAGTGGAAGAAAACAGGTCGTCAGTGCGATTGAACCATTAACAATGAAAAATACACACCATACTTTAGTGACATTGCGGGTATAGCGAACGCCATCTGGTGGTAAATCTGGCTCTTGCAGTCGTGCTAGTCGTTCAATGAGACTCTGTTTTTGCCATAAACTGGCACTAAACAGCCCAAGCATAAGAATATTGACGATCACTGGGTAATAAAGAAACCAGCCATGTTCACGAAAAATGCTGCCGAGTAAAGCGAGGATTAATCCCGCACCACCGCTGAGCCATGCAATATACTTAAGTTCACGAAGCTGAGTCTGCTTCGCCGCGATAATGCGGAGTAAAAACAATACTGCCAGTAACCCAGCAACCACCCCTAACCCCCAACGGCTTAAACCATAGTAAACCGCAAGGGGGTAGGCGAGTAACGCTAATGCTGACACACCTGTCAGCAAACGCATCATCAATTATTCCTCAATAAGCTCGATCACTGCATCAACCACATCATCAACGGTACGGACAGTTTTGAACTCTTCAGGTTTGATTTTCTTACCTGTAATGTTTTGTAAATGAACGACTAAATCAACGGCATCAATACTGTCTAAATCAAGTTCAGTGTATAGATTGGTTTGCGGTTGAATGTCATCTGCATCAAGCTCAAACAGTTCCACAAGAACATTTTTCACTTGGTCAAAAATTTGGTTACGATTCGCTTCTGTCATTTTTTTTACGCTATTTTATGAGTTTTTATTATTAGAAATATAGTTTGCTAAGTTAGCAACTGATGCAAAATGTTCACGAGTATTGGTGTCATCTGCATCAATAACAATATTGTATTTTTTCTTAATCGCTAAACCCAATTCCAGCGCATCAATAGAATCTAAACCTAGGCCATCATTAAATAGCGGGGCATCTGTTTCAATATCATCAATGGTGATGTCTTCAAGGTTTAATGCATCAATGATGAGTGTTTTTAATTCGTTATGTAGTTGTTCCATAGTACCTACTTGTGATTGTTATCATGATGCTGAACAGTGTGTTGAGCAGGAAAAAGAGCATCATCAAGATAACGGTTGAGCTTACGTGCTGCTGTTGTGGCGGAATCACTACTTTCAAGAAATGATCCAACCGCTATTTTATCCTTTACTTCGACTAAGAAGAAAGGCTTGCTGTCGGGAACGCGATACCACTTTTTTTCTTTGGTTAAAAAGCTAGGTTCAACCGTGATATGAATAACACGGAGATCCGACGCTGTGCGAACTGCTATTTGTGCAGCCCCACGTTGTAATTTTGATTTTTTCCCCGGCGTAGTACGGGTACCTTCAGGAAAAACTAATAAGACATTACCGCTACCTAATCGTTCACTACAGTCATCGAGCAAACTTTCTGGATCTCTATTGGGAATATAGCCAGCGGCTTTAACAATGCCTTTCATAAATGGATTATGCCAAATAGCCGCTTTTACCAAACAGTCGCACTGAGGAAGTCGAGAAGCGATCAGAACATAATCAATTAAACTGGGATGATTGGCCACAATAAGGCAATTTCTATCGTTCTCTAATAATTCTGTGTTTTCAAAGCGGTAATCAATCGTGCCGCAAAAACGCATGGTGCGACAGAAAAAATCAAACGATTGTTGAATAATTTTCTGTATTTTAAATTCGCGCTGTTGGGTATTTTTTGCCGTTCGCGTCATTAACGGGAAAATAATGAAGGTTAAGGTAAGTGCGCCAACACCAAATAAACTAAAGCAAAATCCGGTTGCAACAATACGCCAATATTTATTCAGCTGTTGTGACAGAGTGAGTCTTGATGCTGTCACTTGTTTCGTACCCAATGCCAGTGGTTACGTTGATCTGACAGGTTAAACGCTTCGTTATCTAAAGCGAGATGTTTAATGACATCTAATGTTTGTGGATATCCCATAGCGACTTCCTTGCTGCTTCTGTCTGTTTCATTCCACTGTAGCGTGTAGCCATTACCTGCAGATAAGATAGCACTGAATGCATAACCTTGATGAGGTTGGGTTTCAAATTCTTGATATTGTTCAGGTAATGGTTCATCAAAATCGACTAATAAAACCTGGTGGTCTGGATTTTCGCTTAGATAACACGCCGCTTCGATGAGTGCAGAGTGAAGCGTGTGCTCTGCTGCCGATAACGATGTCACAGGGATTGGCTGTTTAGTGATGATGGTATAAAGCCCTGCTGCTGTATTGTGAACCGATTGCGAGAAGGCGATGGGGGATGCATCGTCACCCTCAATGATCGATTCAACTAAATTAACAGTGCGGTGTAATTCACCATGACGGCTTGAGAAAATAATGTAATCAATCTGCTGTTGTTCTGAGATATGCAAAGCTGTTTGTAACGCCAATTTGGTTAAATTACTCATACGGCGTCGCATCATCGGCGGTATTTTATCAAACACGATAGGCTCTGGTGCTTGAGGCCAGTCTTGGGTTATTGCCCATTGCTGCCACTCAGCGAGAGATGACAAGCCGAGTGAGCGAGCTTCCCACTGGTTGATTGTAAAGTGCACAGAGTTCATGGTTAACCGTTTGCAATAAATATCGTGTTCTAATGAATGTGGCTTATGATAATAAAGTCTACCTGTGATTGAAAAACATATTTGTGTTGTTTATGGCATCTACCATGAAAAATATTATGTAATGTTTTCAAGGTGTCATTCATTCCAAAATGGAATGTCTATCTTGTTTGCTGCTATCAATCTAGATGATAATCTTTATTGACGATTAATTAAAACCATGACGAGCGTTAAATGAAAAAGACCCTAGTTAGTATAATGGCGAGTTTGCTGATTGTAGGTTGTACCAGCAAACCTGTCATGAATTTAAACGATGTCTATGTGCCGAGCACTGTCACTGGGCAACAACATTCTATTGATGATGTGCAAAAAGCGATATTAACCGCAGCAGAGCAACGAGGATGGAGCGCTCGAGTAATAAAACCTGGCTTGATTGTGGCAACCCTTTCTGTTCGAACTCATACCGCAACGGTCGACATTTCGTATTCAACATTAAGTTACAGTATTGATTATAAAAATAGTCAAAATTTGGATTATGACGGCACAGATATTCACCGCAATTACAATAACTGGGTGATGAAATTATCTCGTTCTATCCAACAACAACTTGGTGTAACTATTCAGAACTATTAATAAAATTATCGTAATAAGTGCATAGCGAATGATATTAACTAATGACTGATAATTTGTTTTAAAACAATAAGAGTGAGTAAAGGGTCGATAGAATAAGCGGCAACTGTTTAACCTATGTAGGTGTCGTGTGACCGATTATTCTGTAGATCCTTTCAATGCTCTTGATGCAAAAACAGAAGCGCAAAAACTTGCTTTCGCTCCTATCGTATTTCAAACCGCTAAATCTCTGCGTGATCTTGGTATCTTAGCCGCATTAGATGAAGTAAAAAAAGATGGGTTGGATGCTGTAGCCATTTCAAAGCGAACAGGGATCAGTGAATATGGTGTAAAAGTGTTATTAGATATGGGCCTAAGCGCACATATTGTCACTTGGCACGCGCCAAAATATCGTTTAGCCAATCTGGGACATTATTTACTGCACGATGGTATGACTCGAGCAAATATCGATTTTACCGCAGATGTTTGTTACGCCGCGATGATGCACCTTTCTCAATCTATTAAAGAAAGCAAACCCGCAGGCCTTGTTGAATTAGGCGATTGGGAAACCATTTATCAAGGGCTATCTCAACTACCTATGGCCGCCAAAGAAAGTTGGTTTAATTTCGACCATTTCTATTCTGATCGTTCATTTCCGTTACTACTTGAACGTGTCTTTGCGAAAAAGCCTAAACGCTTATTTGATATCGGTGGCAACACGGGTAAGTGGGCGCAACAGTGTTGTGCGTATGATCCTGATGTGAACGTTACTATTATCGATTTACCACAACAAGTTGAGATGGCACTCACGCAAGCCAAAGAAAAAGGGCTGGCAGAACGCATTTCGGGTGTAAGCACTAACTTACTGGATAAATCTCAAGCATTACCGCAAGGAGCGGATGTGTGGTGGATGAGCCAGTTTTTAGATTGTTTTTCACCGATGGAAATACTGAGTATTTTACGTCGCGTACGTGAAGCGATGTCACCTGATGCGGTGGTGTATATTTTAGAGCTTTTCTGGGATGCACAGCGTTACGAAGCGGCGACCTATAGCTTGAATGCGACCTCGTTATATTTCACTTGTTTAGCCAACGGTAATAGCCGTTTCTATCGCAGTGATGATTTTCTAGAAATAGTCAAAGAAGCGGGCTTTATTGTGACAGAGCGCGAAGACAATATTGGTTTAGGTCATACCTTATTAACCTTATCAGCCGCATAAACGAACCGAACTATTCATTATAAGCGATCATTTGCGTGACTTGCTCTCGGTTATTTTGTCTCACATATTGCTCGGTGTTAACTAACCACTGGGCAATATTGTGCTGATAACGAGGATGGTCGCCTGTCATGGCTCTCGCGTGGCGACAATCATCGAAAGCCATAAATTCTTTATTCCCCTTGAGCTGTTGATAGAGGGTCTCACCAAATTCAAACGGCACAACGCTATCTTCTTCACAGTGTACTACCAAGGCATGACTTTCCGGCACACGATGCAAATTCTGCTCTGCGGCATAATCATCTCGCATAATTACCAGTGCAAACCAATCATAGAGTTTACCAAAAGGGCTTTGGCTTAAAACAAACTGCGCTTCTTTAACGTAACTGGTAAAGGGGGAGTCGAGAATAATACCGTCAATTTCAATCGGATTATCAGCCCAAGCCCGTAAAAAGATATTACTTCCAGTAGAAGTAGCGACAACAAATAATGGCTGGTGGTTATATTGATTGATGTAATTAAGGATCGAAATCGCATCAAGGTACGCATCTTTGTCTGTTGCCGTCCCTGTTGAGTGACCAAAGCCTGAATAGTCGAAAGTGATCACGTTAAAACCATAATCTGTCAGCCATGCGACTTTTTCTTGGGTTTGCTCCATTTGCCCACTGTTACCATGAAAGTGAACCACAGTACCGCGAAGATCAGGTGACGACATAGAAGAAGTATTCGTGGGATGATAATAGCGATAAGCAATTTTATTGCCAGAGAGCGAATCAAGCCAAACGACCTCTTTACTTGGCATATCATTATTTGATGGTGAGAAAAATGCTTGGTTGGCACAACCAGATATTACAGGAAGTAATAACAGAGTCAGAAGCAAAAAAGAGTTCATGGGCATCTTCCTGATTTTTCATGACGTATTTACAGTGTGTACGTCTTAAAACGAAAATGTGATCTCTCCTGTGAGAAAATAAAACAATGTCCCTAATTGCTGTTTTTTAAGATAAAGCGATCCCCGTTGTATGGTGTGAATAAATAACTTTGTTAAACTCTGCGCTGATAATGTTTCTAAACAGATTGTTGCTTCTTATCTCACACTCGTCAGGTAAGACATTTACAGTGTTAATAAAAGGAAAAAGATGTTGAACAGTAGACAACGTACCCAAGTTGCGATTATTGGCGCAGGCCCATCAGGCTCTGTTGCAGCAGCGTTACTCAATCAAAATAATATTGATGTTGTTGTCTTAGAGAAAAACACTTTTCCTCGTTTTTCTATCGGCGAAAGCTTGTTACCTGCCTGTATGGAAGTGATTAAAAAAGCCAATATGCTCGATGCCGTAACAGGCGCTAATTTTCAATATAAAAATGGCGCGGCATTTCGCCGTCGAGATACCTACACGGCGTTTGATTTTCGCGATAAATTCACAGCTGGCGCCGGTACGACTTACCAAGTACAGCGTGGTAATTTTGATAAAGTGTTAGCCGATGAAGCAGCCAAGCAAGGGGTTGATATTCGCTATCAACACAGCGTAGAAGCCATTGAATGTGGTGACACTCACTCAGTGATTACGGTACGAGATGAGTTATCAGGGCAAAGCTATGCGCTCGAAGCAGACTTTATTCTAGATGCCAGTGGTTTTGGCCGTGTATTACCGCGTTTACTCGATTTAGAGCAGCCGTCTTGTTTACCTGTACGTCATGCGATTTTTACCCATGTAGTGGATCATATTGAAGACAGCGGTGTTGAGCACGATCGTGAAAAGATTTTAATTTCCGTTCACCCAACCAATGAAGACGTGTGGTTTTGGCTTATTCCATTTAGCAACGGGACTTGCTCATTAGGGGTGGTGGCTGAGCCTGCATTTTTAGCCCAATACGATGCTGATGAAAAAACCGCACTACAACAAATTGTGGCGCAAGAGCCAACATTAAATAAGCTGCTCAGCAAAGCTGAATACGCCAATCCTGCTGCGCAAATTGGCGGTTATTCTGCCAATGTAAAACACCTTGCGACGAACAACTATGCGTTATTAGGCAATGCAGGGGAGTTTTTAGATCCTGTATTTTCATCAGGCGTGACCATTGCAATGCAATCGGCAGATTTGGTTGTTAGCGCCTTATTGAAGCAATTAGCAGGCGATGACGTTAATTGGCAGCAAGAATATGCCGATAAATTAATGGTAGGGGTAAATACTTTCCGTACCTATGTCGAAGGTTGGTACTCTGGTGAATTACAAAAAGTGATTTTCTATACCGATCCCGATCCTAAAATAAAACAAATGGTGTGCTCGATACTGGCAGGTTACGCATGGGATCAGAAAAACCCGTTTGTTGCTCAATCTGAACGCCGCTTAAGAACTCTCGCTGAAATTTGTAGTTAAGTCGCCTTGCGCCTTTTTCAAGCCATATTCAATGGCTTGAAATAGTAATATTGGTTTTCATAAATAGCGCAGCAAAAACATGATTTTTGTCTTAATTTAATTAGATAGAAGGCGTATAACTAAGACATAAGCTATTTATAAGGAGAGTTCCGATGTTTCCAGAATACAAAGAGTTAATCGATTCTTTAAAAGGCAAAGAAGTTGCTTTTGATCGTCTATACAATAAACACAGCGAGCTTAACGCTGAAATTGAAAAGATGACAGCGAAAGACGGTTACGACGAAGATGTTATTGATAAGCTTAAAAAAGAAAAACTATTGCTTAAAGATGAAATCTTGGCTTATTTAAAAAGTGTAGAAGCTAAATAATCATTTATTAATCAACAATAAGTGAAAAGAAACAGAAAAGATAAGTGAGAGCTTTTCTTTTCTGTTTTTTATTTGTCTGAATATAGCAACCAATAACGAATGGCTATAGTGAACAGAGTGCGTGACTCATTAGATAATCTGTATTTATCACACTGCGATCATAGCTTCGCCTAACACACTTTTGGACAAAACCTTCTTAGGCTTTCTATTCTATTTAGGCTGATAAGCATTAGAGAAAGTATTGGTAACTTCTTCACAAAGTATCTTTAGGGAACAAAAAGACTGCCACTGTGGACGGTCATTTAACAATAAAGCTATTTATGCGTACTAATAAAGTTAAATCATCAAAAGATATAGCAGTGATATCAATAAGAAATGAATCCTATGATCTTACTCCACCATTTTTTTTATTAATCGGTATATCATAATCACAATTCTCTGGTAAAACACCAAGATACGGCCTGTCCTTTGACGGGAATAATATATTATATTGTTCCATCCTCATAATACAAAAAGGTGTACTTTGTCCTATATAATTACCATTTTTGTCAAATAATGTTATATATCTTTTACCTTCCAATCCTTGAATTAAAGATAATGGTGTTGTCATTGTTACCGGTGATAAAACTATTTTCCATTTTTTATCTGGACTAATTATTGTATGAGAATGACTATCATCAATGAAGGAAACTGGTGACAACACAGCCCACCAAAATAAAAAAAACGGAACTATTAATATTAAAGTTAATTTTAAATAATTTGCCATTATAATTTTACCGATTTATCCTTATTTAAAGGTTCCATCCATATAATGTCAGAGAAAACAATATAATCACCACCCGAATTATGTTTTTTCTGCCATGACCTAAAATCATCATTTTCAACAGGAACATAATCTGAAAACTCTCTTGCCAATAATCCAAATAGCCCTTGTGTATAAGAACTAATATAGATTGATGCTTTAGCTTTATCTAAAGTTCCCGATTTACTCCATATACCTAGTGGTTCTGATAAACCAAATTTAGTCCATTTACTATCCGATAAAAAATCGTAAGTATCCTTTAAATAAAAACCTATTTTCTCAACGATAAAATACGGTTCATTATCAAATGTTGTTGTGAATCCTGAGACAGCTAGTTTTAAAGTGGCATTACCAATCGCACCATACCAATCATCTATGGTGTCAAGTAAACTGCCAATAGTTCTTATATTAACCTGAGAGGTTGCATCAATTTCTAAGACATCTTCACTTCTTCTTAGAAAAACATTATTTTTACCATCCCAACCGTGCATTCTTAATCTTGCTTTTAATTGATCTTTCACGCATATCATGATTGAAGCCCAAGGTGATTGTACAGCAAAGCATGCATCGCCATAAGAAAAAGCATAGGAAAAACAAAAAATAGACATTGTGGTTTTGTTAATGATGTTACTAGTTTCAAAGTATTCAATCAGGGGCGGAGTTTGCGCATGAAAACCTAAAAGTGACGTTTTACTGACAGATAAAGTTGGCCTAATAAAACTAATCCAAAATCACATTAATACGATATGAATGAGTATTAGGTCTAACTCATAAAGGGGCGTGCGACGTGATGTCGTATGAAGCGCTGTTCACCGCTCAACGAGTGAACCATCTGTATCACCAGATGAACCTAGGAGCCTGAATAAAGTAGCGGCTCTGACAATGTAACGAAGGTTGGTATTTTCCAATCGGGATTGAAGTCGTGAGAGGACGATCCTCCTGATAACCACAACATCGGGTGAGTGCTAGGTAGTCAGCATGATGAACATAAGTGAATCCGCGTAAGGTGCGTTATATTATGAAACAGCGGAAGTGGTTAATACGCTGTAGCCAAAAGGCACGAGAGTCGGAAAGAGATTGCCCCATGCTCTTTCGTGATCGTTGAACTCTCCGCACCATAGCGGGCATCTAAACTGACATTGCGCGACATACGGAACACGGTAAGCCTGTATCACTCCCACTGGGAAAGTCTCTGCGACCGATAGTGATGCAGGTAGAGGATGTTGGAAAAAGCGAAGGCTGCATTGTAACGATGCAGATACAGGTCTCTATCTGGCACGAAAGTGAGCTGACTTCTAACTGGTCTTCCGTTGCAAGATAATTTGAAGAACTTTATTCAAGGAGAAACGCAAATGATGATTTCAAAAGAGATTAGTGCCTCTCCTGACAGTGCTCAATGGCAATCCATCAATTGGAAGGCCGTTGAATCCCATGTTTTAAAGCTTCAGATGCGTATTGCAAAGGCAACACGAGAAGGTAAACACGGCAAAGCGAAAGCGGTGCAGTGGATACTGACTCACTCACGCTCAGCAAAACTTCTTGCTGTTAAGCGGGTATCACAAAATAAAGGCAGTAAAACGCCTGGAATTGACGGCGTTATCTGGAATACAGATACGCGCCGCATGAAAGCAGTCAATCAATTGAGCAGAAAAGATTATAAAGCCAAACCGCTCAAGCGTATCTACATCCCCAAGAAAAACGGCAAGCTTAGACCACTGGGTATCCCCTGTATGGTCGATAGAGCGCAGCAAACGCTTCATCTTCTTGCACTAGAGCCAGTGTCAGAAACACTTGCCGACCCTAATAGTTACGGATTTAGACCAAACCGTAGTACTGCCGATGCAATCGCTCAGTGCTTCAAATGTCTGGCGCTAAAGAAATCTGCACAATGGGTTCTTGAGGGAGATATCAAAGCTTGTTTCGACAAGATCGGACATCAATGGTTAATGGATAACATTGCCGTCGATAAACGCATGTTGGAACAATGGCTAAAGTCTGGTTTTATGGATAAAGGGCTGTTCTATCGTACTGATGAGGGAACACCTCAAGGAGGGGTTATATCCCCAACCTTGATGCTAATGACTCTTGCGGGGCTGGAGCAGCACATAAAGCCTACCGCACTTAAAAAGGGTGCTAGAGCCAACTTTATTGGATACGCCGACGACTTCGTCGTCACCTGTGCTTCAAAGGAAGTGCTGGAGAACGATATCAAACCGTTGATTGCTGATTTCTTAGCAGAAAGAGGCCTAACACTCTCCGAAGAGAAAACGCACATGACTCATATCAGTCGTGGTTTTGATTTTCTAGGTTTTAACCATAGGAAATACAAAGGGAAATTACTCATTAAACCGAGCAAATCCAATACACTACTGTTCTTGACCAACTTGCGCGAACTCATCAAAAAGCACGCAACTATCCCCGTTAACGATTTAATTAAGTTAATAAATCCGAAACTAAGGGGCTGGTCGAATTACTATCGACACTGCGTGGCTAAACAGGTATTCGGATATGTAGGTCACAAGCTATTCCATACGTTATGGCACTGGGCAAAAAGGCGTCATCCAACAAAATCCAGAACTTGGATCGCCCTTAAGTACTTCATCAACCGTCAAGGCCAATGGCAATTTCACGGTTGGCAGAAGATCATGAATATGGACTGTCAGTTCAATCTGTTTCAAATAGCCAAGGTGCCAATAGAGAGACATGTGAAAATCAGGAGCGCTGCTACGCCTTTTGATCCTCAATACCAAGAATACTTGGCAAAGAGAAAATCAAAGAAGCAATGCCGTAACTCTTGGCATGAGCCTGCTCTCGCTGCTTTATAAGTTGCTGGGTGCCAATCGGTGCCTTCGTGAAGGCTTGAGCCTAGTGCGGTGAAAGTTGCACGCTGGGTTCTTAGAGGGACGACACTTGGTAACAGGTGTCGTCTACTCGACAGAAGTGCGCTAGAACAACTAACCACATTTAATGACATCGATATCATTATTCGGATTGGTTAAACAATATAGTAAGACTGTTGATTGTGATGGTTATTTAAAGAAAGGGAGAGGTGAGCAGCGAAGAAGAAATGGCATACCTTACTTATGTATTAGTTAAAGTGCGTATGCCAATCGGGTTACTTACAAAAAGTCTCAATATATAAGGCTTCTACTTTGTCTCTTGCCCATTGGGTTTTGCGTAAAAACTTTAAAGACGACTTAATAGAGGGATCGCTGTAAAAACAGTTAATTTTAATTCTTGCATCTAGCCCTTCCCATCCGTAGTGCTCTTGTAAACGTACAAGGATCTTTTCTAACGTCAAACCGTGTAATGGGTTGTTGATTTGTTCTTGGCTCATGATTGAGTGTTCCTACCATCGCGAAATCTGTCGACGGAGTTTAGCAGAATGCGCTGGTCTGGTTTAAGGTTTTCACAAAATTAAAGCCTATCTCGTTAGCTTATCGACTACAATCAGCTACCTATTTAGCAGCTAATTGAACAATAGTGAAGTAACGAGTCTTAAATGAGTTCCCAATGTGAAACCACACGCGGTGCTATTGTTTGGTTTTTACTGGTTAACTGAGACGGGCATAGTCCTGTCCAGCGTTTAAACGCGCGTGAAAAGGTACTGAGATCAGAAAAACCTAATTGCTGTGCAATGTCAGCTAACCCTAACTCTGAATTATCTAACAGGGATAACGCCATTTCTAATTTATAGTTTTCTAAAACCCCACGATAACTTGTTGATAAACATGCTAAACGTCTATTTAAGGTGCGAAAGCTGATGTCCATTAAACTTGCGATATGGTTGCCAGAGGCGGCCTCTAAATCAGGTAGGCTTCTAAGCGCACGATAAACTTGATGAATCACATTGTTCTGCTGGTAGTTTACTAGCTGATGCTTTAACTGCCATAAGCTGTTTTGATGGATCACGGGATCAGAATCGGTTAACGGTAAGGATAACGACTTTTTACTAAAAGTAAGGCGGATCAAGGGAAAGCTATAATGGCACTTTATATTCAGTGCAGATGACGCAATCAAGTTATCAAATAACGGCTGTTCGATGCGTAAATTGGTCAGCGAGGGTAAATACGCATCACCTTTAAGTGTCGTTGTGCCCCACGTTTGCTTGATGACATTCAATAATAGCGCAAAGTGTAAAGCCAATAACGATAGGCTTTCTGTTGAATGTTTTGCGATGGGTTCATTACTTAATAGCCACAGATTGATGTTGTCACCTTTATTTTCATCTAAATGAAAACGAATAGAGCTATTGAGTAATGCGCTGTAGTTGCACAGCGTATGTAATTGCGTGTAGCGATCAGGGCTCGTCCATAGCGCTAAACTATAGAAGTTAAAGGTTAAGGGATTTACTGACTGGGCTATTTTTGTAATTTGGGTGGATAAAGCATGATACTCAGGCGTGATTGTTGAGAGGTATTGTTTTAGCCATAGACCTTCAAAATGTGTCATGTCAAAGGTGTGATTCTCTTCAATATTGAAGTTTGCAAAAGGAATGACACTTTTCCAACCTGAAGAGATTGTATTTTTTAATGATGAGAGTTGAGATTTGACTTCCATTGTTACTTATATACCTCATAAAAGTTACATCTCAGAAACATACCAGCGTATTAAAAGACAAGATTAAATAGAGGGTACAAATTAATGTCACTAAATGCAGTTATCAGTTAGTTGATAATGTGTCTTTAAAGTAACAGCTATGTGTCTTTGTCTTTATTTTTTTATCAGTAAATATGTATCATCGTTGTTTGGTTTATTTACATTAGCAATATTTGTAGCACATTAATATTGTTTATTTTGTGCTAATTCTACGTATGGAAAAATTGTTAATCTATAATTATAGATCAAACAGTCGATAAATTTTGTCGGATAGCTCTATTTTTATTACGATTCATTTTTATTATATATAACCTAATTGGTAAATATAATGGCTGAATTTAGCAATTCTTAACGTCTCTATTTTATATATAGCATTGGATGCATATATTGACTTTTATATTTTAATTTTAATGTATTATTTGTGTTCTTTTCTTAGGGCATATTATCGCTCGTAGTGATCGATATTTTAAATATAATGTTGTCTATTTTTTATGACTTCATATTGTCATTTACAACGTTGAAAATCGCTTTTAATGAGCGTTTGTTTATATTTATTGAGCTTAGAGGTGAACGTTTTTGGGTGCCGTTAAAGGCTTTTATTACCTTTGTTAATCAGCATCTTATTATTTCATTCTGTGATATCGGAATTTTATTAATAACGCTGTACCGATACCTTCTTTTAAAAAATAATTTGGCTATATATACAGTCAACTATTTTTATTCCCTTTTCTTCTTTTTTCGCCACAGAGAGCGTCCTGCCAGTGCTGATTGTTATGTTTTTTCTTCCTTGAACTCGCAGTGAAAGAGCAAGAAGACAAGCTTAAATCGCATGATTTTGCCGTTTTAAAATTGAAATTTATTGCAAAAAAAGACAATAAATAGCAAATAACCGTCAACTTTTATGGTTGATAATAATTATTAATACGCCGTGAGTTTTGTATTTCGCTCATTTTGATTATCGATGTTAATACATAATTATTCGCTTTGCTTACAATATAATCCATTCGGGCTGCAATCATTTACTTACTCAAAAATGAAAAACATTGATTTCATTTTTTTTAATAGCGTTAGTGATAACGATCACGTAAATTTTAATCATCAAGAGGTGGCGTCAAAGTTATTGATTTTAAATGTGTTGCAAGTTGCATTGATATAAATAACACTTTTCTGCTTCGGTATTTAATATTTATTTAACATTTTAGTTGATGAGATATTTGCTCTTGGTGAGGGAGTTTTCTCTTGCGATATTATTCATTCCTTATGTTTGTGTAAATTTAATCACAAGTTGAAATAACCCGTAACAAGTTGAAATGGAGGGGGTTAGCAGGTTATTGCATAAATAAAGAGGATTAGAAATGAATACGAAATCTGGTTCTAGCGATATTTTATCTGCAGCAAAAGTAATAGTGATTGGGCAAATAATATTAGGTTTACTTTTTATTTTTTTTGCTTCTATTACGACTAATTGGTTTGGCGTTAAATCTTCAATTATTGGGGTGGCTATTGCAGTTATTCCTTCATTGTTAGGATTAAGTGCCGCTGCTTTTAAAATAAAAACAAATAAAGACATTAGTATTCGATATTTAGCCAAACTTAATAGTTTTATTAAGTGGGTATATACCGCGGTAATGATTTTAGCTGTTGTTCGTTTTATTCCAGTAAATCATGTAGCTATGTTATTAGCTTATAGCGTGACATTTTTAGGATGCTTTTTAACCCCGATACTTAACAAACCTCAATTTAGGATGACGTAAGGTGGAAGCAGTAACTACCGCTCACGAATATATTGAGCACCACTTAACATTCCTTACTGTAGGCCACGGTTTTTGGAGCCTAAATATAGACTCCATGTTTATGGTATGGGTGTTAGGTTTACTCTTCATCGGTGTCTTTAAATATGTTGTTAGCCACGGAACCTCTGGGGTTCCAGGTCGATTGCAATGTTTTATTGAGATCACTTATGAATTTGTAAACAACCTTGTTAAGGAAATTTTTCAGACGAGAAGCAAGATAGTCGGCCCTTTAGCGTTAACTATCTTCGTGTGGGTTTTCTTAATGAATATGATCGACTTAATTCCGGTCGACTTCGTTCCTGCATTAGCACGAGCACTGGGCTTTGAACATTTCCGTGATTTGCCTTCTGCTGATGTGAACGTACCGATGTCGATGGCGTTAGGTGTGTTTATTTTAATCATTGGTTACACCTTAAAAACTAAGGGACTTGTTGGCTTTATTAAAGAGTTAACAACACAACCATTTGAACACCCATTGTTGTATCCGGTGAACTTCGTTTTGGAGTTGGTGACATTAATTTCAAAACCAATTTCTCTTGGACTTCGACTCTTCGGAAATATGTATGCAGGTGAAATGATTTTTATCCTGATTGCATTAATGCCGTGGTGGATGCAGTGGGCGTTAAGCGTGCCGTGGGCATTGTTCCACATTTTAATTGTGTTCCTTCAAGCCTTCATCTTTATGGTATTAACTGTTGTGTACCTAGCGATGGCAACTGAAGAACATTAATAAATTAAGTTCGATTTAAGTTTTATCTATTAAATAAATTTTTGGAGTCATTCATGGATATTGTAAGTGCAGTTCTTTACGTTGCTGGTGCGCTTCTCATTGGTTTAGGCGCGGCAGGTGCGGCTTCTGGTATCGGTAATCTTGCGGGTAAATACCTTGAAGGTGTTGCACGTCAGCCAGATTTAACCCCTATGTTACGTACTCAGTTTTTTATCATGATGGGTCTTGTGGATGCGGTACCTATGATTGGTGTAGGTATCGGTCTTTACATCATCTTTGCTGTGGCTTAATAGCCAGAACTACCGTTATAAATCATAACGTTATTTAAATAGTGAGGATGGTATGAATTTAAATGCAACCATGCTTGGTCAGGCAATCTCATTCGTGATTTTTGTTTGGCTATGTATGAAATATGTTTGGCCACCGCTATCTGCGTTAATTGACCAACGTCAGCGCGAAATCGCTGAAGGACTGATTCATACCGAAAACGCGTCAAAAGAACTTGAATTAGCAAAAGCTAATGGTGAAAAGCTTCTGGATGATGCGAAGAAAAGTGCAAATGAATTAGTCGAGCAAGGTAATAAGCGTCGCGCTCAAATTATCGAAGAAGCCCAAGCGGAAGGTGAGAAAGAAAAAGCTCGCATTATTGCTCAGGGCAATGCTGAAGTAGAAAGTGATCGTAATCGCCTTCGCCAAGAACTCCGTGCAGAAATGTCTGACATGGTGATTGAAACGGCGCAGAAACTGATTAATCGTAACTTAGACACAGATGCTAACCGCGATCTTGTTAATAAACTCATCAAGGATATGTAAGCGGAGAGCACATTATGTCAGATCCACTAACTATTGCTCAGCCCTATGCCAAAGCAGCGTTTGATTTCGCTCTTGCCAATGATGCATTGGAACAATGGGAGCAAATGTTAATTATCGCAGCAACGGTTGCTAGCCAACCCGTTATTGCTCAGCAAATTGAAGATAGCGAGCAGTTTGGCGAGCATGACTCATCAGCGTTTACTGACATGTTCTTGGGCGTTTGTGAGGGGCTGCTGGATGAACATGGCCAGAACCTGATCAGAGTAATGGCTGAAAATGGACGTCTAAATGTGATTGCGCAAGTTGCTGAATTGTTCCATGAGCTGAAAGAAGATCATGAGCGCATGGTAACAGCGATAGTAACAACAACCGAGCCGTTAACAGATGAGCAGAAAGCGAACCTGATACAGGCGCTGCAAAAGAAATTAAATCGCAGTGTTGAGCTTGATTGTCACATTGATGAGTCGCTAGTTGGCGGAATGCTAATCAAAGCCGGTGAAATGGTGATTGATGGCTCGCTAAAAAGCTCTATCAACCGACTTGCTACAAGCCTTCAGGCGTAATAGGTAATTAGATATGCAACTGAATTCCAACGAAATTAGCGATTTAATTAGACAACGAATCGCCACCTTTAACGTGACCAGTCAGGCACGTAATGAAGGTACTATCGTCTCTGTAAGCGACGGTATTATTGTTATCAATGGTCTTGCTGATGTTATGCAAGGTGAGATGATTGAACTTCCAGACAACCGTTATGCATTGGCACTTAACTTAGAGCGTCACTCTGTAGGTGCGGTAGTGATGGGTCCTTATGCTGATCTTGCTGAAGGCATGAAAGTAACAGGTACCGGTCGTATCCTCCAAGTGCCAGTAGGTAAAGGTTTATTGGGTCGTGTTGTTAACACCCTTGGTCAGCCTATTGATGGTAAAGGCGCGATTGACAACGATGGCTTTGCGCCTGTTGAAATTATCGCACCCGGTGTCATCGATCGTAAATCGGTTGATCAGCCAATCCAGACTGGTTACAAAGCGGTTGACTCTATGGTGCCAATCGGTCGAGGTCAGCGTGAGTTGATCATCGGTGACCGCCAGACAGGTAAAACGGCGATGGCGATTGATGCCATCATTAACCAGAAAGATTCTGGTATTTACTCTGTGTATGTGGCTATTGGTCAAAAAGCATCAACAATTGCTAACGTTGTGCGTAAGTTAGAAGAAAACGGCGCGCTTAAAAATACCATTGTTGTTGTAGCATCTGCGTCTGAAGCGGCCGCCCTTCAATACCTAGCCCCGTATGCGGGTTGTACGATGGGTGAATACTTCCGTGACCGTGGTGAAGATGCTCTGATTGTTTATGATGACCTGTCTAAACAGGCTGTTGCTTACCGTCAAATCTCACTATTGCTTAAGCGTCCACCCGGCCGTGAAGCCTTCCCTGGTGATGTTTTCTACCTTCACTCACGTCTACTAGAGCGTGCATCACGTGTAAATGCTAACTATGTTGAGCGTTTTACTAACGGTGAAGTGAAAGGCAAAACAGGTTCATTAACCGCGTTACCTATCATCGAAACCCAAGCGGGTGACGTATCAGCTTTCGTACCAACCAACGTAATTTCGATTACTGATGGTCAGATCTTCTTGCAGACTAACTTGTTCAACGCAGGTTTACGTCCAGCGGTTGACCCGGGTATTTCGGTCTCTCGTGTTGGTGGTGCCGCGCAGACTAAGATCATTAAGAAACTGTCTGGTGGTATTCGTACCGCACTTGCACAGTATCGTGAATTAGCAGCCTTTGCTCAGTTCTCATCGGATCTTGATGATGCAACACGTAAACAGCTAGACCATGGTGAAAAAGTCACTGAGCTAATGAAGCAAAAGCAGTACGCACCTATGTCTGTCGCTGAGCAAGCACTGGCTATTTTCTCTGCCGAGAAAGGTTATTTGAATAACGTTGGGTTATCTCAAATCGGTGCATTTGAAGAAGCATTAATGGCATTTGCTAAGAGTCAGTCAGCTGAATTACTAGCAAAAATTAATGAGTCTGGTGATTACAACGATGACATCGAAGCAAGCTTGCACCAGCTTCTAAAAACATTCGTTGATACCCAGTCGTACTAAGCGACGAGAACATTTCCGTCCAAGTACGATGCAGTATGAATGTAGATAGGAGCTAACCATGTCAAATGCAAAAGAGATCCGCACTAAGATCGCCAGCGTGCAAAATACGCAAAAGATCACGAGTGCTATGCAGATGGTTGCCGCAAGTAAGATGCGCAAAGTTCAACAGAACATGGAAGCGACCCGACCTTACGCAGAGAACATGCGTAAAGTGATCGGACACGTGACTTCGGGTTCGTTGGAGTACAAGCATCCCTATCTTGAAGAGCGTGAAGTAAAACGTGTCGCTTACATCATTATTTCCTCAGACCGAGGATTATGTGGTGGCTTGAACATTAATTTGTTTAAGAAAGCACTGGCAGATATGCGTCAGTGGAAAGATCAAGGGGTGGAGGTTGATACCACCTTGATCGGTTCAAAAGCGATTTCGTTTTTCCATCGTTTCGGCAACGTGATTGCACAAACATCCGGTATTGGTGATGAACCAAAACTTGAAGATATTTTAGGCCCAGTTAACGCCATGTTGGAGTATTTCGACGAAGGCAAGATTGACCGCTTGTTCCTAGTTTACAACGAGTTTGTAAATACCATGGTGCAAAAGCCGAAGGTGGCACAATTGCTACCTAATCCTCAGCTTGAAGAAGAAGAGTTAGCCGATGCTAATGAATCAAGCCGCTGGGACTATATCTACGAGCCAGATCCAAAACCCATTCTCAACGAACTGATGCTTCGCTATATCGAATCACAGGTCTACCAAGGCACTGTTGAGAGTATCGCTTGTGAACAAGCAGCGCGAATGGTTGCGATGAAAGCAGCAACCGATAATGCGGGCGAGCTGATTAATGATTTACAGCTGGTTTATAACAAAGCCCGTCAAGCTGCTATTACCCAAGAGCTAAGTGAAATTGTCGCTGGGGCACAAGCCGTTTAAATAGAATTTTGAGGACATCAAATGAGTACTGGTAAGATTGTCAAAGTCATCGGCGCTGTCGTTGACGTGGAATTTGACCAAGATAGCGTACCACGTGTATATGATGCGCTTACCCTTAGTGATAGTGAGCATGCTGAATTAGTATTAGAAGTACAGCAGCAAATTGGTAGCGGTGTTGTTCGCTGTATCGCAATGGGTTCATCAGACGGTCTTCGTCGTGGCCTAGAAGTGGTAAATACCAAAGCACCGATCACTGTCCCTGTGGGTGAAGAAACCCTTGGTCGTATCATGAACGTGTTAGGCTCACCGATTGATGAATGTGGTGAAATTGGCGAAAAAACCAAATATGCCATTCACCGTGAAGCACCGTCTTATGAAGAACAATCTAACAGCTCTGAACTGTTAGAAACGGGTGTGAAAGTTATCGACCTTATCTGCCCATTTGCTAAGGGTGGTAAAATCGGTCTGTTCGGTGGTGCGGGTGTAGGTAAGACCGTTAACATGATGGAGCTTATCAACAACATCGCGAAAGCACACTCGGGCTTATCAGTATTTACTGGTGTCGGTGAGCGTACTCGTGAAGGTAACGACTTCTACTACGAAATGAAAGAAGCAGGGGTACTTGATAAAGTAGCCATGGTTTACGGTCAGATGAACGAGCCACCGGGTAACCGTCTTCGTGTTGCACTTACTGGTCTAACTATCGCAGAAAGCTTCCGTGATGAAGGCCGTGACGTACTCCTGTTTATCGATAACATTTATCGTTACACATTGGCTGGTACTGAAGTATCAGCACTGCTTGGCCGTATGCCATCAGCGGTAGGTTATCAGCCAACACTAGCGGAAGAAATGGGTGTACTACAAGAGCGTATTACCTCAACGAAGACAGGTTCTATCACCTCTATTCAGGCGGTATATGTACCAGCCGATGACTTGACTGACCCATCGCCAGCAACGACGTTCGCTCACCTTGATGCGACGGTTGTACTGTCTCGTAACATTGCCGCGCTTGGTTTATACCCTGCGATTGACCCACTAGATTCAACTTCTCGTCAGCTTGATCCACTGGTTGTTGGTCAAGATCACTACGATGTTGCGCGTGGTGTACAAACCGTACTGCAGCGTTACAAAGAGCTTAAAGATATTATTGCTATCCTAGGTATGGATGAATTATCTGAAGAAGATAAGCAGACAGTATCTCGTGCTCGTAAGATTGAACGTTTCTTGACTCAGCCTTACCACGTAGCGGAAGTGTTTACCGGTCAACCAGGTGTATTTGTATCACTTAAAGAAACTATCGCAGGCTTTAAAGGCTTACTCAGCGGTGAGTATGATGACGTACCAGAGCAAGCATTCTTGTACTGTGGCGCAATCGAAGAAGTGCTTGAAAAAGCGAAAAATCTTTAAGGCGTAAGGAGGCATCATGGCTATTGGCGTAACCGAAAACACGTTCCAACTCAACATTGTGAGTGCAGAAGGTCCATTGTTTTCTGGCCCAGCTCATGCGCTGGCAATTTCTGGCTCTGATGGGGAATTGGGTATACGCCCTGGTCACTCTCCTTTATTGAGCCGACTAAAACCTGGTGTGGCGAGTTTTGTCACTGATCTAAAGGATCCTGAAGAAATCCTTTATATCTCAGGCGGGATTGTTGAAGTCCAACCCTCTGTAGTAACTGTACTTGCCGATACGGCAATGCATGGGAAGGACATTGATAAGGCTCGCGCTGATGAAGCTCGACGCGCCGCAGAAGAAAATATCAACAAGCATGCTGATGATATTAACTTCGCTATGGCGGAAATGGATCTGGCGAAAGCAATGGCACAATTACGTGCAGTTGAATTAACCCAGAAACAAATGCGCCGCTAACCTTGATGGAATAAATACAGTGACCGTTTGTTGGACTAAATCACCATAGAAAGATAAGCGGATATTGTTTTATACCATCAAGGAGGCACTCCTTTTGCATAACCATCATGGTGTGAAAGGAAAAGTAATAGATAGAATGGATGTTATTTATTGCTGATGGTATCTCCAGTAAACCCATCACAATTAAAGCCCTTACTTTGTACCGAGAGTAAGGGCTTTTTCATACCGTTTTAATAGTATGTATTCATTTGTGCTCGTACTTTTTCAAGTTCTTGTTTTAACTTGTTAAGTTGATGCTGCTTTCGTTTCAGATCGTTGGGTCTATTATTTATTTCATCAATCTGATCAAGCTTTTCACGGCGCTCACGTGGGGTGAGTTGGTCATAAATTAAACTGTTTTTTAACTCGTTTAATTTCTCTTTTTGGTTATCAATTTCATGTTGCTCATAGCTCAATTCTCGTTCTGCACGAGAAACATTTTCTTGCGCTGTGTAGAGTTGCTGGCCATGGTTATAGCCTTTTACAAACGCTTGGGCGGTATTTTGCGGGCAGACACCTTGGTAAGACTTACCATGAGATCCGACAAAAAAGCCATGGCTTTCAGTACAGTAGCTGATTAGGCCTTTTTGATAACCGGCTTGATACTGAGAAAAGTCAGCGCGAACATTGTATTCCGAACAGGCAGAGCTACGTTCGTTAAATTGGGTTGAAGAGGCACCTTGAGAGCCATCCATGTAACCCAGTGCTTGCCAGTTAGCTGTTTGGCACTCTTGTTGATTCATGACAGAACATGCGCTCAATGTTGAACACAGCATGAGTGTTATTGTTAAATTCTTTATCGTCATAGCTAACTTGTTACAAAAATATAAAGGTGGATACTCTAAAGGTATCGTTAATAAAGATAAAGGTGTATCTCCTCTAAAATAGTTAAAAACGTGGTGATCTGGATGGTTAAAGTAAACTTTATTTGTAAATAAGTGAGCGGAAATGATATTGGAAAAAAAAGGGGGGAGGACAGCAAAGATAGCCTTTACGATTGTCTTTCGAAAAGGCTTAACAGCGATGAATTATAAGCTGACGGCTAGGCGACAATAGGCTGTTTAAAGACGAAATAGCTCAATACGTAAATGGTTTTCATCTTCATAAGCAATGACAGATTGGAAGCCTGTGCTCTTATCGACAATTGAAGAAAATTGATCTTTCAACTTTTCGTCGCCAATAAAGAGTATTTGCGTTGCTTTGGTCATTAAACCATCTTCATCAAAGCTTGATGTTAGATCTTCATCGACAACACAGACCAAGACTTTGCCATAACGCGCATTAAGATCAATGGCATGTGCCAATGAATACTGCGCTTTCGTGTCCAGCTCTGTTTCGATCTCTTGAATCAGGGCAATAAACTGGTAGAGATCGGTTGAGCTCATTTGCTGCAAACGTTCGCGTTCTTGATTTAATGTTGCTTCGAAATCGGTATTTAGCCTTCTACCCATTTGTAGCCAGCTTTTCGTCGTCTTCTTTACTCGTCGATACTGGTGAGATTTGACGATTGGCTTTAGGTATTGAACCAATATATTATTTTTTTCTGCAAGGCTTAGTCGTTTATCTAGTTTTTTGAATTCTAGGTGTAGTAAAGCGTGAGTACTAACGTCTAATAATAGTTCTGATTGGTTCATTCGAGTACCGAGTTGAAACAGGTATTAACAATAATATCATACTATTACTGAGGTAATAGTAGCGTCATATAGTAGACTTTTTTTCAATGACGATATACTAGCATGTTTGTTATAAGCGTGTCATAAACAAACAGTTACTGATAAAAAGTTTATATTTATAAGCGTCACGTAGGGCTTACAGAGGATAAATGACATGAGTAAATAGCGTAAGGTTAAGGTTTTAAGTGTCGCAATAATGCCTATTATCGGTATTGAGCAATAGGCACTTACAATACGATGATTAATGCGCGAACATCGTTTTTTCCATGGGATTGAATGCGGTTAAATCACCCGTCGGATTTAGCAAATGCGGTAGAATTTTGGGTAGATTTAGCTCGATATCTTTATCTGTAACAGGATTAATTATTTTGTTATACCAGCCAAGTAAGCCTAATACGGCATAACCGATAGCGTCATCATTATCACGGTGTTCAAGAATGATTTGAAGAAAGCGCAGTATAGCCTTATCTGGTGTTTTTGCCTGCTCTAATGTTTCGTTATACACCGCAATTGCTTCTGCGACTAGGCCTTCGTACTCAGTATCAATTGCGACTTTAAATGAGCCGCCATCCACAGTTATTTTCATTATAAACATACCTGTTAGTGCTAATCGCAGCATGGTATCGAATTTACGGCAGGCTTTTATTACGCTAACGCAAAAAACGTCTATTTATTCGCTTAGTCTTCGTTAGGATCTGAAAATGTAATATAAGCCACTTGTGCGGGAATTCTATGTTGATCAAAAAAAGCGAGCCAACGTAACTGGTGGTCTTGTAGTTTATCACCGGGTCCTTTGACTTCTACCCACTGATAACCCGTGTCATTAAACATGATCAGATCAGGCATTCCTGAGCGGTGGTGGCGTAAGTCTTTTAGTAATCGACGAAACATTACCGCTAATTGAGCTGGTGGTATATGGCTTAAAGCCAATGTAAGTGCTTGCTGATTAAATAGCTCCCAATGTACCCAGTAGTTAGAGATCCCTTGCTTTGTCTCAAAGTGTGTTTGCCAGCCATCATAGTGACCTTGTTCAATCGCTTGTAAGCGTTCATCAATTACGTCTTTTCGCTTGAGGTAAAACTCTGAATTGAACATATCCAGTGGCGCTAATTGGTAAGGATTAATAAAGCTGCCTTTGATGGGGGCAAAGATAATATCCCACATTGCTAACCCAAAAAGGCTGTTGAGAAATTGGTTCTCAAGATAGAACACCGTCCAACCTTGAGACTCAAAATAGCCAGCAGTGCAGTGTTCAACCCTTTGGTGTTCAGGATTCGCAAGTTGCAGTTGTATCGCTTTTGGAGCAAACGTTTTTGGAGCTGTAAAAATGTGATTGACTGACTTTGCGAGCTTTTTCTCTAACCTCAGACTTACGCCGTATTCATCTTCATTTTTCGCATCATGCTGAATATTTTTCACGACATCGTAGGCTGCTTGGTATTGCTGCTGCGCCATGAGTATTCGTGCTTGTCGTTCACGGCTTGGCGTACGTTCAGTTTGACGAAATAGAGCAAGTGCTGCGTCATATTGATGGTTTCGCTCTAAATCTCGCGCCATATGATTGATCAGTTTTTGGCGTTTATTTTCGAGAGGCAACCATGAAGTAGCCTTTGGCAATAGTGGTACAAGGGAAGAAATAGTATCGTAGTCTTTCGTTTCATGGGCACGCCAATATAAGTCGGATAATTGGGTTAGTGTCAGCCATTGGTCGACTTGTTCTGTGGTGTGGAACAGTTGCGTGCTGGCATCAATCCGGTAATTTTCAAATTTATGGAGCCCTAAATCACTTAATACAAATTGGCTAAGATCTTGATGGCTATTACCAAAAAACAGCAATAGAAACTTTGCGAGCAGTGTTTGTTGTTGCACCATAACAAGTGGCTCGCTAATGACATTAAGCAAGTATTCACTATCATCATGGCTCTCTAATTTAAATAGTATTTCAGCTTTCTTATCTGTTTTTTCAATAAGGGTTGGGAATAAACGCTGTAGTTCAGGTTTGGTATAGAGTGAGAAAATATCACTGATGCTGATAACTTGCTGCTGGTGAAGAGCGGTGATTTCTTGGCTAATAAAATGAGCATGAATCAGCGCATCTTTGGCTAAGTCGATATTTGTAATTTCGTCATAATTAAGTTTGTTAAAACGAAATAAGATCCCTTTACGTGATAGTAAGCGGATCAGCAACATTTGCGCATCGGTTGAAAGCTGGTGGAAAGATTGCAGCCAGTGCTTTTCATCTGTACTTAATAATGAAGCATGATACTGCTCTACAGTTTTAAGTAACGCCTTAAAGTTGTGAAGGTAGTAGTCTTGTTCGAGTTCGATGGTTGCCATATAACTGCACTGTGTGATTGGACGGCTATGTTTATCTGAAAATCGAGTCAGTATAAACATAGCTGTCTTTATACCCAAGTTACTTAGATATCCGAGACGATTAGAAAAGGTTAAGCCCAAATGCGCTTTTCACATCATGTAATACGAGCTGAGTTTCTTTATTGGCTTTTTCGGTGCCTTTTTTCAATACTTCAACTAAATAGGCTTTATCATTTAAGTATTCTTCACGGCGTTGACGAATAGGCGTAATTAAGTCATGTAAGCACGCCTCTAAGATTTTCTTTGTTGTACCATCACCTAAACCACCACGTTGGTAATACTCTTTTAGTTCAGCGATATAGCTTTGATCTGGATGAAAAGCATCAAGATAGGTGAAGACAACATTACCTTCAATGTTACCCGGATCTTCAACGCGAAGATGGTTAGGATCGGTGTACATTGATTTCACCGCTTGGCTTATTTGTTTACTGCCTGCGCCTAACGTAATCGCATTTCCCATTGATTTAGACATTTTGTTTTTACCGTCAGTACTTGGTAGGCGTGCCACATTACTTAGTAGTGCTTGGCATTCGACTAAGATCTCTTTACCAGCGATATGGTTAATTTTACGAACGATTTCGTTGGTTTGCTCTAGCATGGGTAATTGATCATCACCGACAGGGATCAAATTAGCCTTGAATGCCGTGATATCAGCCGCTTGAGAAATGGGATAAGTTAAAAACCCGGCAGGAATGGAACGACCAAATGCTTTAGATTGAATTTCATTTTTAACGGTTGGATTACGTTCAAGTCGAGAAATCGATACTAGGTTTGAATAGTACATGGTCAGCTCAGCCAATGCGGGTAGTGATGATTGTAAACAAATCGTGGTTAAGTTGGGATCGATACCAACGGCGAGATAATCGGCTACCACGTTTAAAATATTCGATGCGACTTTCTGTGGGTTATGCCCATTATCAGTCAGTCCCTGCATATCAGCGACAAGAATGGTTTGTTGGTACTGATGTTGTAGTTGAATGCGTTGTTCAAGGGAACCCACATAGTGGCCAAGGTGAAGTGGACCTGTTGCTCGATCGCCAGTAAGAATCACGTTAGTGCTTTGTGCTGATGTTGTCATAGTCTTCTCCAGAAAATAATTGTTGCTACCGGAGAGGACTGAAACAAGATCATAATTGTTCATGGCAAACCTTCCGGCAGCGTATGAACATAAAAATAAGGTGTGTTAGTTCAGCGCCGCTCTAGTAAGAGCGCCACCAACAAAGAAAGAGGTGAGGTGAACTTAATCGTAATTCCATAGAGGAAACAATATCCCTCTAATCTTTTTCTAGCAAGCATTTTATGCTTTATCTTGTTTACTAAAATTGAAAACTAACGACTGATTTTTTGAACATACGAGAATAACTAAAAGGTATAAAATGCAGTACATAAAGATTAAATCGAGGTCTAAATCATGTCATTTAAGTCTACTTATTTCTTTTTCTTCATTTTTGCATCCGTACTTTGGATCGGTATTCCGCTACTTGCTGTTTCCGTTTAATAAGTTTTATTTATTCTTTATTTTGGATGATTATTCTGATTTCAAAGGGGACTGGCCGGTAAAATAAAGAATATTATTTCATGGTAAATAATCGCTCTAGCAAGGCTACCTAGGTGATTGTGTTGATATTATATTCACTAATATTGATTTTTTATTCTTTATTTTGTGCTAGTACTCTTTTCTTTATCCGATAGTCATCTCATTTATGCAGATAAAAATACTAATCTGTGTAAGATATTCTCCATAATTCGCGATTTTTTTGTAAGAAATATGCGATTTATATGATGATTATTCTCACCTGCTTGTTTGACTCCCATTCTAAAAATAGCGTCATATCCTTCCTTATTGTTTTTTATCTTGTTGTTTATTTTGTGTTTTTTATTTTCTTGTTCTTTGTTGGCAAGTAAGTTGATTGTTATTTTTGCGATATGCAATGCTTGTTTCATACTCTTATGATTGGGGCTTTATTCAAATTTAGGATGTTGCTATGTTAAAAGTGTAAACAAAATGTAAAACTACAAATATGAATTTTGTATATTCAAACAAGGATGTTGTATGAATAAAATTTTAATGACGGCAGCCATGCTTGGCGCATCAGGTAGCACCTTTGCTAGCTCTCTTGATGAGAAGATTAATGAGGTTGTTGCCCCGATTGTTAACCCTTTTGTTGGAATGATTTTCTCTTCCATTCCGCTTCCTTTTACGGATGTTAAAGCGCCATGGATTGTACTTTGGCTTGTTGTCGCTGCTGTATTTTTTACCGCTTACATGGGCTTTATCAATATTCGTGGTTTTAAACACGCCGTTAAAATTGTTAAAGGGGATTATGCTGATCCTAAAGACAGTGGTGATGTCACCCCATTTCAGGCTTTATCGACAGCGCTTTCTGGTACTGTTGGTTTAGGTAATATTGCAGGTGTTGCTGTTGCTGTGACAATTGGTGGTGCTGGTGCAACGTTCTGGATGATCCTTGCAGGCTTACTGGGCATGTCGACTAAGTTTGTTGAGTGTTCACTTGCCGTTAAGTACCGTACTTATAATCCAGATGGCACTGTCTCTGGTGGTCCTATGTACTACCTAAGCCAAGGTTTAGAAAAACGTGGCAATGCAGCATTAGGTCGTACGCTTGCGGTTCTGTTTTCAATCTTTGCGATTGGTGGCGCGTTAGGCGGTGGTAACATGTTCCAAGCCAACCAAGCGTATAAGCAAGTTGTTGGTGTAACGGGTGGCGATTTATCTTTCTTTGCTGATAAAGGTTGGTTGTTTGGCTTGATCCTCGCGCTATTGGTGGCATTCGTTATCATTGGTGGTATTAAGTCGATTGCTAAAGTAACAGCGAAAGTTGTTCCATTCATGGCGATTACTTATGTTGGTGCAGCAGTCGTTATCCTAGTGATGAACTACAATCTGATTGATGATGCCTTTGCCCAAATTATTAATGGTGCATTTACCGGTGAAGGTATTACTGGTGGTGTGATTGGTGTGCTAATCCAAGGCTTTAAACGTGCAGCGTTCTCGAATGAAGCGGGTGTGGGTTCAGCGGCGATTGCTCACTCAGCAGTTAAAACCAAAGAGCCAATTTCTGAAGGTTATGTCTCTCTGTTAGAACCGTTTATCGATACGGTTGTGATTTGTACTATGACTGCCTTGGTTATCATTATTACGGGTCAATTAGGTTCAGGCCTTGCAGGTGTAGAATTAACTTCAGCAGCATTTGGTAGCTCAATTTCTTGGTTCCCATTGGTACTTGCTGTCGCGGTTGTTCTGTTTGCTTTTTCTACCATGATCTCTTGGTCTTACTATGGCCTTAAAGCGTGGACGTACCTATTCGGTGAAAGTAAGAAAGCGGAGATGGCGTTTAAACTGATGTTCTGTACTTTCGTTGTTATCGGTGCATCAATGAACCTAGGTCCTGTTATCGACTTCTCTGATGCAATGATCTTCTCAATGGCACTGGTTAACATTGTCGGTCTATACATCATGGCACCAGAAGTAAAACGTGATTTGAAAGATTACCTACTACGTTTGAAAAACGGTGAGATCAAAGAACAAGGTAAAGCTGCAGCGAAACTTGCTAAGCAATAAGGTATAGCTGTTAAATAGAAAAATGCCGAGCAATATGCTCGGCATTTTTATGTTTGGGCTATTTGCAAGGAGTAAACGTTAGCTTATAACCTGATGCTGTTGATGATGCAGGCGTATAGGTTAGGTAACAGTTATCACGATTCATTTTATAACCGATGAAGTGACCTTCATCATTCTTTGCTTGTTCAGCAAATTGTTTAAAGGTGATTCTGTTTTCTCCTGCATGATTGGTAATACGCCAGTCAGTATTAAAATTATCAATTAAGTTCTTTAATGTGCCGCTATCATTAAGCGGATAGCCATAAGCAAATACACAGTCATGACCAGGTTTACTCGAACAGCCGGGGATTTTTAGATCTGCGGCATAAACTCCCGCACCGTCATAACTACCTTTATTTCGTGTTGCAACGTAAGGCTCATTCTCTAGTCCTGCAACGGCTAGTTTAGAATACGTTGTTCCAAATACGGATTTTAATGAGCCTTCAAGCCCTCTTAATGAGGCATCTCTGGCATCATTTTGTAGGTTCATAAACTTAGGCGCAGCGACTACTGCTAAAATACCAAGAATAACAATAACAACGATAAGCTCTATTAAAGTAAAACCATTCTTTTTCATCGGGGATAACTCATACATCATTCAACTTGAGTGGTGTTTTTTGTGGATTGTATTCCTAGGTGATATTTTGGCAATATAATTATCTATTATAGGGTATTATTTTGGTTTGTTATTCATTTTAAGCGCTATTTGTTGAATGCTAGTGAATACGAATTGCTTAACGTTTTAAAAGATAACCTTGATGTGACGAAACATTGATTTTAGTCGGTCAATGGAAAGAGATATTAGCGCAGCGCTAAATAAACAAATGGGTTGATCCTGTTGAAGTAGATTGTCAGCATGCCCATTAGCTGTTAGTGTCGCACCCCTTACGCATGCTTGCTAAATCAACATGCTGATATTCTAAAAACACGCTATGGTGTGTTAGTTGTATACAGGACATAATTTTGAGCCAGACTGCTTTTTCTACGTTAAACCTTAACCCTGATTTGCTCAGTAACTTAACGTCATTAGGTTACGACGCAATGACGCCGATCCAAGCGCAAAGCCTACCTTTAATTCTTGAGGGAAAAGATGTTATTGCTCAAGGTAAAACAGGTTCAGGTAAAACAGCAGCATTTGGCTTGGGATTACTACAGAATCTAAAAGTAAAACGCTTTCGTGTGCAGACGCTAGTATTATGCCCAACGCGTGAGCTTGCTGATCAAGTCGCAAAAGAAATTCGTCGTTTAGCTCGTGCTATTCACAATATTAAAGTTTTAACATTATGTGGCGGCACACCTTTTGGGCCACAGATTGGTTCATTAGAGCATGGTGCACATATTATTGTGGGCACGCCGGGTCGTGTAGAAGAACACGTTCGTAAAGGCTTTCTATGTTTAGATGAACTAAATACGTTAGTGCTTGATGAAGCTGACCGAATGTTAGAGATGGGTTTTCAAGACTCATTAGATGCAATCACTGATGTTGCGCCAAGCGATCGTCAAACACTGCTGTTTAGTGCAACCTATCCAACTCAAATTGCTTCTATTGCAAAACGTATTATGCGTAACCCTGTTGAAGTGAAAGTTGAATCTAACCACGATAATAGCAGCATCTCTCAGCACTTTTATAAAGTAGAGAGTAATGATGACCGCTTACGTGCTGTACGTTTGTTACTTAGCCAGCATCGCCCTGAGTCATGTGTGATTTTTTGTAATACCAAGCGTGAAGCACAAGAAATTTCTGATGATCTTGAAGATTACGGCTTTAGCTCAATTGCATTACACGGTGATTTAGAGCAGCGTGAACGTGATCGCACTTTAGTATTGTTTGCTAATAAAAGCCGTTCAATTCTAGTGGCAACTGATGTGGCTGCACGTGGCCTTGATATTGATAATCTTGATGCGGTGATTAACTATCACTTAGCACGTGATACTGAAGTGCATGTGCACCGTATTGGTCGTACTGGTCGTGCAGGTAGTAAAGGTATTGCTTGTTCGTTATTTAGCGATAAAGAACATTATAAAATCGCATTACTTGAAGATTACCTAGATCGCCCAATCTCAGGTGAAGCGTTACCAGCCGAGCATCTATTAGATCAACCAACGTTCCGCCCTGAAATGGTAACGTTAATGATTGATGGCGGTAAAAAACAGAAAGTCCGTCCGGGGGATATTTTAGGTGCATTGACGGGTGAAAATGGTATCGCTGGTAGTGATGTGGGTAAAATTAATGTCTTTGACTTCTGCGCTTATGTAGCAGTGAAGCGTGAAGTTGCACGTGCTGCATTGAAGAAGTTAGAAAACGGTCGAATTAAAGGTCGTAACTTCCGCTCTCGTCAATTACGCTAACTGCACTTTTAATCAAATAAAAAATCTAAAGAAAAGCCGATAGTAATATCGGCTTTTTTCCAATTCAATAGTAATAAATCACGATATAACAAAGTGTTTTATAAGAAGTAGTGTTGGTATTGAGAGTAAATTAACTCACTAAGGTAGTAAGTCAATTGGAATGAATGTTCATCAATACACAAGGTACAGTCACGCTCATCCTCATCAATGGAGTTGATAGCTATCGCAATTGTTTTCCATAATTGTAATTCACGATTTAGTGGTATATCAGCGATGAGTTTTTCATCACTATTGAAATTTATTGTTAAAATGGCCATGCGGAATAATACAGTGGTAAAGTTGAGCGATGATATGCATAATTATTCCTTTAAGCAATAGTTATGCGGTTTTTATGGCATTAATATCCCAAAATACCGCTTGCTTATCAGAATTTTTTGAATAGTTATTATAAATAAGCTGGTTGAGGTTATGAATATTTAGAGTTAGCTATTAGAGCCGTTTAAATAAGATAAGATGATAGAAAAAAAGCCGATGCAATATCGACTTTTGTAAAACAGGTTGAATAACTTCATTTAGAGATTCAGGAAAAGGCTATAAAAAATAATGTTGGTACTGAACATAAATGGTTTCACCTAGGTGTTGAGGCACTTTAAAAGAGTGATCATCAATACTTAAAAAGCTGTAGATGTCATTAGCTTCATCTTCTTCTTTTAAAGAAATTGCAACCATCTTCCAAAGTTGCAGTTCGTGAGTTGGAGGGATCTTAGCAATGAACTTTTCATTTGCAGCGAATGTAATATTTAATGTAGCCATACTGATAACCTTATAATCTTCCTGTGCAAGAAGAATAGCCCTAAGATACCCACAGGCAATTATTTATGTTTATAGCGTTATTGAGATCTCATTTTTTACTTTTGGTTGTTTGTTTCTAAGTGACTTATTTGCGTAAAAATGGCAACAAATAGTCTCGTCTCTTTATCTTATCCTTGTTTTGAAATCCTCATTTTTGTCATCTATTTGTTCTAAATATGAGCAACAAAATGATAAGGTTGAACTCAGCACCCATTTATTAGTCAGGTAGTGGCAAACAATAGCTTTAGTTATATTGGGCAGATAAGAATATAGCGAGCTATATTCGTTATATTTTAAAATCACATAAATAATGTGATGTGTATTAAGCTATAGAGTATGACCTCATGCATGAAGAAATGATTGGCCTAACTATCGCGGGATTAGGTGTTTTAGGCCTGAGCTGTCAATGGTTAGCATGGCGAATGAAATTGCCAGCTATTTTATTATTATTGATGGCTGGATTAATAATAGGGCCTGTGACAGGAGTATTTAACCCTAATATTTTATTTGGTGATTTACTGTTTCCATTAATTTCATTATCAGTTGCTGTGATTCTATTTGAAGGCAGCTTGACCCTAAATTTTGATGAAATTAAAAATGTAAGGCGTAATGTAAAATCTATTGTCACTGTTGGGGCAATCATTACATGGATGATCACCAGTGTCGCTACTCATTACTTATTGGATTTTAGTTGGCCATTAGCCTTGCTGTTTGGTTCTATGACAGTTGTAACAGGGCCGACGGTGATTGTGCCGCTATTACGTACCGTTAGGCCACAAGCCAAACTTGCTAATATTTTACGGTGGGAAGGGATTTTAATTGATCCCATTGGTGCAATTTTCGTTGTTATTGTTTATGAGTTTATCGTCTCTAGTAGCACCATCCATAGTGTTGAAGTTTTTGGTCTTATGTTGCTGGTGGGTCTGGTGCTCGGTGGTGTTGCAGGTTGGCTATTAGCGCATGTATTACGTCGTCATTTACTGCCAGAATATCTCCAACCGTTTGCTGTTTTAGCATTAGTACTTGGAGTATTTTCAGCGGCTAATGCGTTAGAGCCAGAAGCTGGATTATTGGCTGTTACAGTGATGGGCATGTGGCTGGCGAATGCGAAAGACGTCAATATTCAGCATATTTTGCACTTTAAAGAAAACTTAACAATCTTACTGATTTCTGGTTTGTTCTTGATCCTAGCATCACGCATTCAAATGTCTGATTTCCATGCATTAGGTTGGGGAGCTATCGCTGTATTTGTGGTGATTCAACTGGTGTCACGCCCAGTATCTATTTTCATTTCCACTATGTTTAGTCAGTTAGCCTTTAAAGAAAAACTGTTTTTAGCTTGGGTAGCGCCACGAGGTATTGTTGCGGCAGCTATTTCAGCGTTGTTTGCGTTAAAGCTTTCAAACGATGGGGTAGCAGGTGCAGAACTATTAGTCCCACTAACCTTTATGGTGATTATTGGCACAGTGGTCTTGCAAAGTTTAACTGCGCGACCAATGGCTAAGTTACTGGGCGTTGCGGAGCCTTCACCTAAAGGCTTTATAATTGTTGGTGCGAATGACGTTGCGCGCACTATTGCGTTAGCATTAAAAAAATATGATTGCCGTGTCGTGGTGACAGATTCTAATTGGGATTATATTCGTGCCGCACGTATGGCTGGGCTTGAAACCTATTACGGTAATGCCGTATCAAGCCATGCTGATGAGTATTTAGATGTGATTGGTATTGGCCATTTATTAGCGTTAACACCAGATAAGCATTTTAATGCAGTAGCAGCTATGCACTTTGAAAGTGACTTTGGTAGCCGTAATGTGTTCCGTTTGAACGGACGTCGGCATAATAGTGGTTTAGAGAAACACTCAGCATCTCAAGCGCATAATGGTGCTGCTTTATTTGGTGAAGATATTAGCTATAAGAAATTAGCGAGTTTGATTAACCAAGGTGGTGAGATTAAACATACTAAGTTGAGTGATAACTTTACGTTAGAAGATTACTACGCGCAGTATAAAGCAAGTCAACTTATTCCAATGTTTGCGATTGATCCTAAAGGTTATATTTATACATATACGGTTAACGATGAATTTGCTGTGAAGGCGGGATGGACGATAGTTTCTTTAATTAAAGAATTAAAAGTTTCAGAAGAAGTTAAAGATATAAAAACAGAAGTTTAGCTCTTCTAGCTATCATCATAATGATAAAGGCACGTTAAACGTGCCTTTTTCTTTTTCTTATATGTTAATATCTTCCACTTAGTTTTTAGAATATCGTGGCTTATCGTGAAACAAAAAATAAGAATGCTTATAAAAAATAAGCGCTTTCTCTTTGATCTTATAATATCAATTTTTCTTGTTGTATTATCGACCACTGCAATGGGAGCAAAGCACCACAATTACTTGTTATCATTATTGGTGTATTGTGTTGGTGTTATGATCCTCGCTGGATATAAGCAAGTAAAATACTGCTTGTTATTACCATTGTTTATTATAAGTTGGCTTTATTTACCAGTAGGTATGATTTATGGTTCACCTAATATTGGATCTGTTGCGTCATTATTAGATACGAACAAGCAAGAAGCATTAGAGTTTATTTCAAATATTCCATCAGATATTATTCCTTGGTCAGCCAGCTTATTTATTTTAATTCTTGTCTTTGCATTTAAGAAAACATCTTATCAACTTAAACATGATATTCCGTTAGTCATTGGATTGGTACTTCTCTATTTTTCACCTTATAACCATCTTTTTGTACGCGGCTATCAATCTGTTACTGATTACTTTGTGCAAGAAAAGGCACTTGAGGCTGCTTTCTCGCATAAAGTGAATTTGGATATTCAGCAGGTTACACCTCAATATCAAAACTATATTGTTGTTATTGGTGAGAGTATGCGTCGTGACTATATGTCATTATATGGTTATCCAGCGAAGACAACCCCGTACTTAGATACTGCCAATGGCTTGTTTTTAAATGGCTATATTTCAACGGCACCAAATACAACAACTTCATTACCACGTACGCTTTCTTTAAGCCAAGGGCTAACGTTCAAGCCTAATATTAACTTTATTAATCTTGCTAATAGCGCAGGGTTTAAAACGTACTGGTTATCTAATCAAGGAAAAATAGGACGTTATGATACGCCTATTTCAAAATTTGCAATTTTAAGTAATGAAACGCATTTTTTGAAAAATGGCAGTTTTAATGGTTCAATTAATTATCAAGACTCCGATTTGTTACCTTTATTTAAACAGGCTTTGCTGGAACCAACGAAGCAGCATAAGTTGATTGTTGTTCATTTAATGGGATCACACGCAAAATTTTGTCGTCGAATAAAGCATGATGATTATCATTTAAAAGATAAACAACTGTCTTGTTATTTATCAACATATCGAGAATTTGATGCGCTAATGAAAAATATGGTAGGGATATTAAAAAATAGTCAGCAATCATATTCATTAATGTATTTCTCTGATCATGGCTTAAGCGATAAAAATAACAAAGGTAAAGATGTGTATTTAGTACACGGAGCGGATCATAAATCAAATTATGAAGTGCCATTCTTTATTTTATCAAGTGATAGTAAGCAACATGAGATGTTGAAAAAGCAAGTTAGTGCTTATCACTTTTTATCACTATTTTCAGATTGGACTGGGATTGAATCAAAAAAAGTAATGCCATTAACTTTAGATCAGATACACGATAAAAATATTCGTGTGTTTAATTACAGCAAAATGGTTGATTTCAATCATCTAGCCCCCGATCCTGCGGTGAAAATATAAAGTAAACATTCGCTTATGTTTCGTTCTTTAATAGGTTAATGATTTTAATGAAGGCCAAGTGGGTAACACTTGGCCTTTTTCATACGCTTGATTAGGGTTTTTATCGTCAAATATAAATGGTGATGTATGTTGTTATAAATGTAGTCTATTTATCAACGAGGTTATTTTTGAGCATTAATGCAATAAAAAGGAAGAATTTTTTGTACATCAATAGTTAATTTTTGCTGCTTTTTCCGAAAAATTAAAGGATTGGATAGTTAATGGAAAAGAATTAAGGAAGTATATTTATATTATGTAAGTAAATGACTGTGATATTTATCAAGAAATAAAACAAAAAATAGTAATTTCAATTGTTACTTTACACCTTGTTCTTGTTACTAATGTTACATAACTTATTTTTAATAAGGGATGTTTGTAGAACAAATATCATAGTTAACATGATTATTTGAGGAGAAGATCTAATTTTTATTTATCGTTTTTATTCAGATTAAAAGATAATCAACCTATATAAATTAATAGTGTGAATTTACTTCAAAAATATAATGGATTTTATTTCTTATACTTGTATATGATTGTTACATTCCATACTTAAGCTGAATTTAAGTAGGTTTATTTATGTGATTTACTTCAATTTTAGTGTTTTTATTTGTCTTTAATATTCCCTCCGCTTATAGCGCAATACCAAAATACTCTACCCATAAAAATAATATTAATTCCATGTGGAATGTCTCTTTATATTAAAGGTGTAACAATGACGAATAATCCAATAGTAACTAAGAAAACATTACTTGCCGCAGTGATCGGCTCTTTATTATTGACTGCTGGCTGTAATAGTGATGATTCGTCTAGTTCATCGTCTGAAGAGAAAAAGAAACCAGAATTAGCCCTGCAGTTTAAAGACATTATTGATCGCACAGGTACACCAAAACACCTTGCAGAAGTTGGAGCGGGTAATCACATGGCTTATACGCCATTACATGATGACGGCGCGTGGCATGGTCACCTATTACCAGATTTAAAAGCAAATCCAGAAAATAAAGGTGGCTTTGGTGTGACGGCTATCGCTGAAGAATATAATACTTCGGTAGCAGAGTATTTCGATAAATTATCTATTTTAAAAGATGGTCAGCCTGTTGATTTTAAAGCTGTTGCTTACAGTATTCCTGGCGCGTTAATTCAAACATTAACCGCCGATGATATTCGTGTTGAGATGACATTGCAGTTTGTTTCTTCTCGTTCCTCATTGGTTGAGACGGCCGTTACTAATAATAGTGGTCAAGATCTTACGTTATTGTGGGACGGCAAATTAGTTGAACGTTTCTACGCCCTAGATGGTGTTGAAAAGCCAGTATGCAGTGAATTAGATAAAGATGATAAGCAAGAATGTTATGAAGCAACAGTCGCTGAACAATTACCTGATTTAACGCGTACTTTAACAACGGATAATCATGGGAATATTACTCTACAGTTTGGTAAAGAGCGTGATTCATGGTGGGTGAGAACCCGTGGTGATTCAGCTTTTTATATTGATCGCAGTATTGCCGCTAAAACAACAGTAAAGGGTTTGGAATATCAATCAACGTCAGATATTGGTAATGAAAAAGAAACCAAGATCTATACCGTCTTTAGTCATACTTTAACGGCGGATGAGTGGAAACAAGAGCAGCCAGTTGTGGCTGATATTTTGAAAAATCCTATTAAATATATGAATGCGACCACTAGTCGTTGGGAAAGTTACTTAAGTCATGGTTTAGTAAATGACAATGCAACGACAGAACAAGAGCGGGTTGCAGTGAAAGCGATTGAAACCTTAACTGGTAACTGGCGCAGCCCCGCTGGTATGGTAAGCCATGATACAGTAACGCCATCGGTAACCGCACGTTGGTTCTCTGGTAACTTAACATGGCCGTGGGATACGTGGAAACAAGCGTATGCAATGGCGCATTTCAATCCTGATCTTGCGATGGAAAACATTCGCACAGTGTTTGAACACCAAGTGAAAGCTGACGATGTGTTACGTCCATATGATAAAGGCTATTTGCTTGATGTGGTGGGTATGAACATGTCTCAGCAACGTGGAGATGCATTGGGCTTAACCGAATTTAATGATGCACAAACATGGAATGAGCGTAATACAAAACCATCACTGGCGTCATGGGCGGTATGGGAAGTCTACACAGCGCTGAAAGATAAATATAACCGTCCAAGTGATGCCAAAGCATGGCTTGAAGAGATGTACCCACAGTTAGTGGCATACCATGATTGGTGGTTAACTGCACGTGATACTAATAAGAACGGTATTCCTGAATACGGTGCGGCAGTGGATCCTGAGCACACGAAAGATGGCCAGCTTATTTACAAATATAAGTTAGAAGGCGATACAGAATGGCAAGTTGCTTATGGTATTGATAATTACAATGCACTGTTAGAGTCGGGCAATTACGTTGCTATAAGCAGCCCTGCACAGACTGCAGCGTCTTGGGAGTCAGGTCGTGATGATGCCGCGGTATTTGGTTTTATCGACACTATTGCTGATGCGCAAGGGCTGACTGATTCTGACGAAATTGCTACCATCGATCAGCTAGGTCGTTATGCGAAAGAGAAGTACGAGTTTGATAATAGTTATAATATCAATGCTAAGGCTGTGACTTACCGTAATACTGATGCGGTTAATACTGCAAAACTGAATCTGGCGAAAAAAGATTGGCAGGTGAAGTTTAGTGAGAACAAAGACGCATCTGGTGAAGTGATTGGTTACTCACTGATGCAAGAATCGGTCGACCAAGCTTCATACTGGTACAGCGATAACAAATATCTTGCTCAAATTGCTGAGGTATTAGGTCATAGCGATGCCGCAGAAACCTTTACGCAAAAAGCAGTAGAGACTAGGGACTACATTAATAAATGTATGTTTGATACTGACACTGGTTTCTACTACGACATCAATATTGATAGTTCTGAAGCGAAAGAATTAAATAATGGTTGCGCGGGTAAGCCAATTGTAAAACGAGGCATGGGTGCTGAAGGTTGGTCACCGCTGTTTAATGGTGCTGCAACAGAAGTGACAGCTAAAGCGGTCGTTGCAAACATGATGGATACCAGAAAGTTTAATACGACAGTGCCACTGGGGACTGCATCGGCTGATAACCCAGCTTATGGTGCCGATATTTACTGGCGTGGTCGCGTATGGATTGATCAGTTTTATTTTGGTGTGAAGGGGATGGCGAATTATGGCTATACCAAAGAAGCGCATGAGATGGTAAATAAACTTTTTACTAATGCAGAAGGTTTAACTAAGCAGCTTCCGATTCAGGAAAATTACAACCCTGAAACAGGGGCGGTGCAGGGCGCAAATAACTTCTCATGGAGTTCTGCTCACCTTTACATGCTATACAACGACTTTTTGAAATAAGTCGTTCAGTGAAAAGTTAATTTGATTCAGCATTAATCCCCCTAATGTTGATAACTCCAACGCCAATACAGAGAACGTATTGGCGTTTTTTATATCAAAGCGGTGAAAACTGTATCTTGTTCTATCTCCTGTCAGGATGTAAACAGCTTATTTATTCATAATTCAACGCGTGAATATATTGCTTTGACCTTTTTTCGACATGGGTGCAGTTATCGTACATCTTCTATATTTACTAAAAGGTGAAAAGAAGATGGTATGAAAACGTCACTATCCATTAGCTGAATCTTTGTTTGCATTTAAGATATAAAGCAATTTATATAGTTATTGGTTAATTGTATGAATTTATAGATATAATTCGCCGCCAAAATGGAACAGATTCGCCAAGGTTGGCATGACGTTAATTGTGAACTGGAATGCCAATGTTCACGCCATACCAAATGATGATAAATACTCTTGGGAATAGACACATGAAATTTCGTTTAACGAGTGTGCTATATACGCTTTTAATCGCACTGTTTTTTACGGCGATACAAAATATTGCGTTATGGCGACATATCACTGAATTATTTGAAGCCAATCCGCCAAATAGTCTTATTTTTGCCATATCCATACCGATCTTTATTTGTGCGGCATTAAATATCATCTTTACCTTACTTATTTGGCCGAAGATATATCGTGTTTTGATCCCTGTACTGATTATTCTGTCGGCACTAGCAACCTATGGTATGTACAGCTATGGCGTATTTTTCGATTACGGTATGATCGTTAATATTTTTGAGACGAATACCGGTGAAGCGACCAGTTATCTATCGCTCGGTGGTGGGATATGGTTATTGGTTATCGGGATTATTCCTGCCATCATCTTTACGTCGATGAAAGTACAATTTAAGCCCTTTTTTAAAGAATTACTGTCAAAATTAGGATCGATTGTTGTCTCGTTGCTAGTGATTGGCTTGATTGCTGCTGGGTATTATAAAGATTATGCGTCTTTGGTTCGTAACCACTCTGAAATTAAGGCGCTGATTAACCCAACTAACTATTTGTCAGCCACTTATCGTTATGCGCAGTACCAGTTAATTGAAGCGAAGATGCCGTTTAAACACATTGGCACTGATGCGGTAAATGAACACGCTGTTATCTCTGAAAAAACAGGTAAACCGAATGTGGTGGTGATGGTATTAGGTGAAGCATCACGTTCGATGAACTATTCACTCAATGGTTACGATCGTGATACCAACCCTGAGCTGGCAAAATTGAATGTGATCAGCTTTAAAGATGTTAAATCTTGCGGTACGGCAACGGCAGCTTCTGTGCCTTGTATGTTCTCTGATATGACTAAAGCGAACTACAACCCAATGACCGCACGTCACCAAGATGGCGTATTAGATGTGATGCACCACGCGGGGATTGATGTGTTATGGAAAGATAATGATGGTGGTTGTAAAGGGGCATGTGATCGCATTAAACATGTTGAGATGAGTGCTGAAATTGATCCTAGCTTGTGCCATAACGGCTCGTGCTACGATCAAATCTTATTGAAAGGCCTGCAGCAATACATTGATGATGCGAAGCAAGATACCTTTATTGTGCTGCATATTATAGGTAGTCATGGGCCAACCTATGACGATCGTTATCCTGCTAAATTTAAAGTGTTTACCCCTACCTGTGATACCAGCGATTTGCAAAACTGTACTCAGCAGCAGGTAAAGAATACCTACGATAACACCATTGTTTATACCGACTATATCTTGAGCCAAGTGATTGATATGTTGAAGCAAGATGATCATCATGCCAATACAGCGATGTTCTATATGGCCGATCACGGTGAATCTTTGGGTGAAGATGGCGTGTACTTGCATGGTTTACCTTATGCTATTGCACCGAAAGAGCAAACCACTGTGCCACTGATATTATGGTTATCACCTGAATACCAAAAAAATCAGCACATTAACCGTGCTTGCTTAGAAAAAGAAGCACAAGCCGGTGGATATTCACAAGATTATCTGTTCCATTCACTACTTGGCATGATGGACGTAAAAACCAACGTTTATGAACCTAAACTAGATATATTTTCACAATGTCGTAGTATTAGCGCCCATTAATGCAATGCTAGCTAACTGATTATAAATAGAGAGAAAAATAATAATGAAACCGGGTGCGACGGGAATAACTCGAATTATTAATGCCGCAGGCTATTCTGTTCAAGGATTGAAAGCTGCATGGAAGAACGAAGCGGCATTTCGCCAAGAGTCAGTGCTACTGGTGCTAATGACTGTGATTAGCTTTTTCTTACCGGTGACTGGGGTAGAGCGAGCAATCATGATTGCTTCATTGTTGTTAGTGATGATTGTTGAGTTGATTAACTCAGCCATTGAGGCAGTGGTTGATCGTATCGGTCCTGAACACCATGAGTTGAGTGGCCGAGCGAAAGACATTGGTTCGGCAGCGGTATTTGTTGCGATGGCACTGGTTGTTGTTGTGTGGGGCGGGATCTTAATTAGCTAGCGACGACACAAAATAATAAAACAGCACACTTAAAGAAATGCCAGAGTGAAAGCTCTGGCATTTTTGTATTTATATACCCAAGTGGCTTCAAGGTGCCTGATTCAGAGCGAGGTCACTGAGTCGAATTCAAGGAAGGCAACGAAGCGGAATAGCGAGCTCTTTCCAAGTTGTCTGACGCAAGAAGTCGGCTCAGTGACACGCTCCCAAAGGGCGAGCGTCCTTAGCTCTCAGACTTTGTTAACGATTCTCAATGTAGAACCACTATATCTTCGAATCGTTGCTGCGCCTGAGAACTAAGGTCGTCTCGCTGAACACTGCATCTTGAAGTTACTTGGGTATAGGCATGTGCTTTATCGTTTATTTAATATCTGCTTTCTTATGAGTTAATGCCCATAGGTGCAGCATATCGGTTGCAATTGTTGCTGCTGCAAGGGATGTCATATCAGCGTGATCGTAAGACGGTGCCACTTCAACCACGTCCATACCAACTAAGTTAATACCTTCTAGCGCACGGATAATTTTCAGTGCTTTATCTGATGTTAAACCACCACACACAGGAGTACCTGTACCCGGTGCGAACGCAGGATCTAAACAGTCAATATCAAAGGTTAAGTACACAGGCATATCACCCACTTTTTCTTTGATAGTTGAAACGATTTGCTCAACCGACCAATCGTTAGCGGTACCAGCATCAATCACGTTAAAGCCTAAGCTGTCGCAGTGATCGGTACGAATACCAATTTGTACTGAGTGGTGAGGGTCAATTAGGCCTTCTTTCGGTGCATGGTAGAACATGGTGCCGTGATCAAACTTACTGCCTTGATCATAAGTGTCAGTGTGGGCATCAAAGTGGATCAATGCCATTTTACCGAACTGCTTAGCGTGAGCACGAAGCAGCGGCAGGGTCACAAAGTGATCACCACCAAAGCTTAACATTGCCTTACCTTGTTCTAATAGGCCGGTTGCGTGTGCTTCTAGACGCTCACACATTTGTGCGGCATCACCACAATCAAATACCAGATCACCACAGTCAGCAATCTTGATAGTTTTAAATAAGTTAAATGTCCATGGCCAACGTTTACCTTCCCATGCTAGGTTGGTTGAAATTTGGCGAATCGCGCCAGGTCCCATGCGACTCCCAGAACGACCCGTGGTTGCCATATCAAATGGAATACCAGTGATCACCACATCAGCATCAGACTCCATTGGTGAGAAGTTGAGTGGTTGACGCAAAAAACCAAACGCATTTGCGTATAGTGAGTAATCTGGGTAGTTAGCTAATGTTGCCATGGTTCTCTCCAACAACAATCTTGGGCAAAGCCCTGTTAAGACATCCTATCACACAGGATTGACGTGATAGGGACCTTATTCAGTCTATAAATTAATTAGATAGCACGAACATCTTCGAGGTAAGTGTAACCTTCAAGACCTTCTGCTAATTCTTGTAAAATTGCATCACGTTCGTGAACAGTTAAATGTTGCTCAGCCATTGTTTGGTATTGGCGTAAAAACTCTTTCGAGTCTAAATGCACGTAGCGCAATACATCGCCAACACTATCACCACGATCAATTTTTTCTATTTCATAACCACCGTCAGCACGAGTACGAACAACAGCGGTGTCGGTATCACCAAATAGGTTATGCATATCACCTAAAATTTCTTGATAAGCACCAACCATAAAGAAACCAATACGGTAAGGCTCTTCGGCTGACCATGTTGGAACCGGTAGTGTGGTTTCAATACCCTGGCTTTCAACATATTGATCAATGGCACCATCTGAATCACAGGTGATATCTAAAATAATCGCACGACGTTCAGGGGCTTTATCCAAATTGCTTAAAGGCAATACAGGGAAGATTTGATCAATACCCCATGCATCTGGCAATGATTGGAATAAAGAGAAGTTCACAAAGAACTTATCCGCTAAACGCTCATGCAACTCATCTAAAATCGGGCGGTGAGCTCGGTTTTTATCTGAGAGTTTTTTCTGTAATTCGTAACATAGGCGTAAGCTAACTTGCTCTGCCCATGCACGGTCGATAAAGCTGATCATCCCAACCCCAAATAGGGCGTGAACTTCGGCTAAATCGCTTTGGTTATCATGGTAGATCTCAACTAACGAGCGTTGATCGGAATGCTCAGAGAGCTCTTTCCACGACATCCACATGTTCTGTAGCACTTGTGGTGCATCTTCAGTAGGTGCACTAATGCTTTCTGGTTTGTAGCTTTCTACACCCACAACATCGGTGATTAAGACTGCGTGATGCGCCGTTAAGTTACGCCCAGATTCTGAAATAATGCGTGGCATAGCAATATCATATTCAGTACAAATATCACCTAATACATAAACAATGTTGTTTGCATATTCGTTAATACTGTAGTTCATTGAACAACTGCTCTGGCAACGGGTACCTTCATAGTCCACGGCCAAACCACCACCAACATCTATAGTTGTAATACCAACACCGATTTTTTTCAATTCTGCGTAAACACGGCCGGCTTCACCCACACCATTTCTTACATCACGAATGTTGGCGATTTGTGAACCTAAGTGGAAATGCAACAATTGCAGACAATCTAGCATATCGCGCTGGCGCAGTTCATCTACCACAGTTAAAACCTGAGATGCCGATAATCCAAACTTAGACTTCTCACCACCACTGGCTTGCCACTTACCTTTACCTTGCGAGGCTAAACGAACGCGTAAACCAAGACGAGGAGTAACGCCAAGCTCTTTTGCTTGCTCTAAGATAATGCGTAGTTCTGATAGTTTTTCTAGGACGATATACACTTCGTGTCCTAGCTTTTCACCTATGAGTGCAAGGCGAATGTATTCTTTATCTTTATAGCCATTACAAACAATGACTGAGCTCGCCTCTTGCGCCATAGCCAGCACAGCCATAAGCTCTGGTTTACTGCCCGCTTCTAAACCTAACTGACGTTGTTGTTTAGCGTATTGGCTTTTAAGAATTTCGCTAACGACTTCCTGCTGTTGGTTTACTTTGATTGGATAAACCGCAAGGTAGTCACCAGTATAGCCATAATTTTCAATAGCTTGGTTAAACACACTACATAAGCTGTCGACACGGTGATGCATTATTTCTGGAAAACGCACCAATACCGGTAATGAGGCTCCTGCGGCAATCAGTTCATCAGCAAGTTGCGATAAACCAATGGTATTGCCGGGAGCTTGTAAATTAGGACGTGCAACCACTGAACCATCTTGTGCAATATCAAAATAGTTTTGGCTCCAGTAAGGCGTATTATAAACGTCACGTGCGTTATTAATTGTCCACTCACTCATAGTCTTAATCCTTGCAAAGTACGCGTCAGTTTTTTAAGGCGAACAAAAGCCCTACAGAACTGCAGAAAATATAAATAAAATAGAAGGTTATGGTTACTGACGTCATAAAAGTCAGGATCTAAAGGTCACGCTAATAAAAAAGCAGTCCACATCTAACAGTAGTGTGTTGCATTTAATTACACGTAACTGGGACTATCCGAGTTCGTTTCATCATTACTATTAATGAATATACGTGTCGATCGTCTAGATTGGGTTGGTCTGGTGCTGTTGGCTGCGTTGTCGCATACTTTATTCAGACAAGAAAATGCTTGTAGGTATAGTGCTGCGAATAATTTCATTGTCATTTCCGAACAGGTCGTGCTGCTACTAGCACGGTATGACATAACGTAAAGAGAGGAATTCCAATCTCAGTCTACACCTCAAACCGAAAAGAGGGTGCTTGGCGATTAGACAATTGAATGAGGCTAACTGCAATCAAAAAAGATTTATCGTTATGATAAGAAAGATTAGCCATTAGGCTTTATACCGACTTTAATTGAAAAGAGCGCTAAAGCGCGATAAAAAACACTGGTTTTTATTTTTTCAGTATAGGCATTATAATGCTTAACTGTATGTGAATGAAGTCAGTATTAACGGTTTAGTATTAACATCATATTGTTAGTTTGTGTATTTAAGAGCAATAGGCTCTTAATGGAAGGAGTAGTAACCTGTGGCAGGTGCAAGTTTATTAACTTTGTTAGATGATATCGCGACCGTATTAGACGATGTTGCTGTGATGACAAAAGTAGCAGCACGAAAAACAGCGGGTGTGTTAGGCGATGATTTAGCATTGAATGCCCAACAGGTAACGGGGGTACGTGCTGAACGCGAAATTCCTGTTGTATGGGGTGTCGCAAAAGGCTCATTTAAAAATAAGCTGATCTTGGTTCCCGCAGCGTTATTGATCAGCGTAATAGCCCCATGGCTGATTCAACCAATGCTGTTATTAGGCGGTTTATTCTTATGCTTTGAAGGTGTTGAAAAAATCGTTGAGAAATTATTTCATTCAGAGGCAAACACGGAAGATAAAGTTGATGTGTTAGCGCAAAGTGATGTTGATATCGCAGAGTATGAAAAAGAGAAAATAAAAGGGGCTATTCGTACTGATTTTGTTCTTTCTGCTGAAATTATTGTGATTTCTTTAGGGGTTGTACAAGATCATCCATTTTTAACTCAAGCCATTGTTGTCAGCGTAATTGCTGCGGTTATGACGGCAGGTGTTTATGGCTTGGTTGCAGGTATTGTGAAGCTAGATGATGCGGGTTTATATCTTGTAAATCATAGCGAACAAGCGAGTTTGAAAAACCGTTTTGGCTCGCTATTGGTGAACATAGCACCTTATCTTATGAAGGCTCTGGCGTTTGTCGGCACAATTGCGATGTTTCTTGTCGGTGGCGGTATCGTTGTACATACATTGCCGCATTCCCATGAAATTGTGGAGAACATTGTACAAGCTGTCAATTTGCCTGGTTCAGCGTCTATTCTACCACCATTAATGAACGGTATTGTGGGTGTTATTGCGGGAGCCGCGGTGGTTGCTGTGGTGACGTTGATTAATAAAATTCGCGGTAAAAAAACACACTAGATTGAGTATTTTTTACCTTTTAAAAGAGAAACTAATTGTAAAGCTTTGCTTCTTCTTACGCGAATAAATTGTAACATATTGTTTTTATTAGTCCATTCAGTGTAAATACAGGATTTGTGAGCAAAATGTTAATTTAACGTCCAAACTTATATCGTTGTAATAGCAGATTGCTTTATTGACGGAGGTTATATTGAAAAAGTATACAGTAGCATCTTTATGTCTAGTCGCAGCACTTGGTGTATCAGGTTGTGCGCAAAATCCATATGGTAATGCTTATGATGTCGGTGAGGCACGCACAGTACAAAATGTATTAACCGGTACGATCATCAAATTAGATGCCGTAACCATGAGTGGTGGCGGTGAAAATATGATTGGTACTATTGCTGGTGGTGCCATTGGTGCCATTCTGGGTTCGAAAGTTGGTGGCGGTAGTGGTTCTGATATTGCGGCTATTGGCGGCGGTTTAGCTGGCGCAGCTTTAGGTAATAAAGCGGGTGATGCAATTAGTCAGCGCAATGGCGTTAATATCGTGATTAAACTTGATAGCGGTAGAACCATTGCGGTTGTGCAGGAAGTCGATCCAAATATGATTTTCCGTGTAGGCCAACGTGTTGATATTTATCAGCAGGGTAATACGACACGCGTTGTGCCTGGCAACTAATCGCTAAAAATGAAATGTTTATCAATTTGAAAGGCAGTCTATCAGGCTGCCTTTTTTATATGTTGTGAAATTATAGTTGGATAAATATTTATATCGCTTACACGAGAAATAGACGCTACGCATTCTACATCCCTGCTGTTATTACCGTGGTATAGGCCATTATCGCGGCTGTACTGATGCGTGGTAAGCCTAAAAACGACTGATTACCTAATGTTGGTGTTATTGATTTGTACGATTATCTGGGGTGATCGTAATTACATTACCAATGTAACGTTAATGCGTTAATAACGTATAAAAAAAGCGACCGATTAGTCGCTTTTTGTTTAGGGTTGATGTGCTTGTCGATTAACGAATCGAGTTAAGCATAAACTCCATCACTGGATCGATATCCGCATCTATCTCTAGTGCTTTAGGTAAGTAATCGGGTTGTTTTAAGATCCCGCGCTCGATGAGTTCATCAAGCAGGGGCTTAAATTCAAAGCCAGTCTTACCAATAAATAATGATGTTAAATCTTCATTCTTATACGCTTGAATCGCATCTTTTAAGCCACGAAGATATAAGAAATCTTTAGTGAAACCACCACCACGATACACACGTGCCGTTACGGTAAATGCTTCATCATTACTGATGCCATACTCATGTTTTAAACTATTAAAACAATCGTTAAAGCTATCACCATTGACCATCATCTCTACAGCGACAACACGCAACGCCAATGTTTTTAGGCGGTGTAGTGGGAAGCTACCTGATAAGTGCTCACAAAGAATCGCAAGGCCTTCTTGTGTATGCGTATTACCAGGTAAACCCAGTTGTAGGATCTTCAATGGTTGACGTTCAGCATTGACTGACGTGACTAAGTGCACTCCCAGTTCGTGATGAATTAACGCATCTAAATCACCTTGTGTAAAACGACTGTTTGGGTTCACCTTGATCGTTTTACCACTGACCATTGCACGTGCAATTAGCTGTTTAGAAGAAACGATTTTACAAGGAATGTCGTACTCTTGCGCCGCTTCTTTAAACGCTTCTATTGCTTCATTGGCTGTGATTGTGGCAGGTTGCTGCTCTTTGTATTCACAAGCATGAAGAATAAATTTTGCATTAGCAATATCACGTTCATCAGGCTGACCGTAGTAACGTAATGAATTATATAAGAACTCATCAGTACCAATACTACAAAGTAGATCAATACGTACCGCTAATTGGTCGATAACTTTGCGATACATTTTTTGTACGTCAGCATCACGGATACCTTCTACGGGTAGTCGGTAAAGTTGCTCACGGAACTTGTATGGGTCTAAATCAAGTTGGCGATAAGTGAACTGTGGCTGATAGCTATGCGGCTTACTTAAAAAGCGTCGCTTTTCTTGCTTAAGGTTCGTTGGGTTGATGTAGCTAAGCGTATTGATACCACGAGCAATACGATATAGCTGTCGATCCAGTTTGACTACTTCTTTGGATAAGTTCGAAGCAAGCAGATCATTACCTGTTAAACCTTTGGCTTTTGTGCGTTTAGTGATAGTGAAAGCAGCATGTTCCGTTATCACGGTTTTCATGGATTCTTTCAACTTTTCAATCACTAATGGATACGCTTCGCCGCCTTCCTCATTCATGAATACTTTTTTTACTTCAATCGGTAGGATTAATGTGTTTTTAAAGTTTTCTTTAATGAAAGTAGCTTGGTAACCCATGCCTTTAAAGACATCGTTTTCTAATGCTGTTACTTCAAGGTTAGGTAGCTCTATGCTATTTAAACCTTCAAGCATGGCATCAATCTCTTTCCGCCAACGACGACAGTTAATTTGCTTAGTACCGACATTGAATGTTGGTGTTTTCTCGTCAATACGTTGGTAGTTATATGAATGGATGTCATATAACAAACATAACCCAAATTCTTTTTCTAATGTTTCAATAAGACATTTAAGAATACGATAGTAGCGGTTATGTTTTTCATGTGTTTCCGCACGCTCTTCTACCGTTAATGGCTCAAGCCATACTTTTTTACCCCACGCATCGTCATAGATGCAATTGCTTGGGTCACGGTTAAGATCGTATTCGTAACGTGAATCTTCACCCTGAAGAATGATTGGCAGAGATGAAATAAAATCGCCAGTAAATGGATCTTCTTCAAAGTAGCGCTCTTCTTCTGTTAGCGCACATTTTTCTTTTAACTCGCCACGAAGGTTGTGTCCATGATGAATGGCTGTAGCAATATAAGGCTGATATTCGCTAACACGAATTATCAAGCTGCCATCATCAAGTTCCGCTTCAAAGGGAGTCAGGCTGCGGATTTTCTCCAGAACCTCTAACTCAGTATGCAGCATCAGCAATCACCTTTCGAAAATCATTTTTACGTGCAATGCCGACTTCTTTCGCCATTACTACGCTCTCAGCAAAATCCAGGACATTACGTTGAAGTTTCACACGGTTAAGACGATTGATACGGGTAATACCGCCAGGGCTTAATACATTTACTTCAACCAGTTTGCCGTTAATAACGTCTAGTCCAACAAAGAACAGGCCGTCGCGCACAAGCTTAGGGCCAATGTGTTTACATAGGTTAAGTTCTTGCTTTGTTAGTACGTGTTTTACTTCACGGCCACCGGCATGAATGTTTGAACGTACATCGCCTTCTGCTGGTACACGGCGCATTGCACCAATAGGTTCACCATTAAGCAGTAGAATGCGAACATCGCCTTGTTCTGCACCTTCAATGTAATCTTGTAAGATCACATAGTTTTCATCGTCACCAATGTAGAAATCAAGTAATGATTTAACGCTTGATTTTGCACTCTTTTCAACCAAGATAACGCCTTTACCACCGTAACCATTTAGTGGTTTTAGGATCATGCGATCTTGCGTTGATTCGTCTAATACACGCTCTAAGTATTCACGGTTCTTTGATACGTGTGTTGCTGGAATATATTCATGGTTTGGATCGGGTAGCGATGCTGTATATAGCTTGTTATTAGCCACACGCAGACCATCAATATCATTGATAATGAAAGTATGCTCACGCACAGAATCTAAGAAATTAAGTGCCATGGTATCTAGAGGTGGGTTAGCACGCATAAAAATAACATCAAAGCCCGCTAATGGTAGCTCGGCTTTGTTAAATTCAGCTTTGCGGTAAAAGCTTGGAATATTGTTTGATACATCACCTTTTTTTAATACGTTACAGAATGCAATAGCCATGCTGTCACGCATAGTTAAGTTACTTGGTGTTGTTATAGCAACCGTGTGACCGCGGCTTGCGGCTTCATGGATAAGACGTAGTGTGGAGTCGTTTTCGGCTTCAACTTTGTCCCACGGATACATAACAAAACAAATTTTCATAGCTCTACCAAGAAAGTGCCTGTTTTACAGGCTATTAAAAAGAAATAAGCCATCGCACGAGAGTGGGATGGCTTCATTGTTACTCGATAAACAGAGGTGAGCCCTCTGATAGTAATTAATAGTCTAAATCGCTATCACTACCACTATCGGCATCATCATCGTCGCCGTATACGCCATTGTTGGGACGTTGCGACACGCATAAGGTATAACTGCGTGCTTTATGAGTGGTGTGGTTCAGGTATTTTAACCAACACTTACCAAATTCAGACACTGCTGCTTGCTGACCTAACACTTCAGCAAGGAACTGAGTTTCAGACTCATCGATTGGTTGAGTAGTCCCTTCATGTAAGGCACGCATAATACGTCCGTAATTTTCTAAGACGCTGGCTTCACTAATTGTAAAAACCCCCGAGCGATTAAAGCCACGTGGGAAATTTTTATCGTCGTAAAATTTACCTTCACTTCTCATTCATAAAGTCCTTGATGTGATTTGCGGTGATATTTATCCAGACTTGGTGAGTTGTAAATCAAACATTTTTTATCGTTCTAATGAATTTTTTTAATGATTTGATACCATAAATCATCATATCGTTTAAGATCTAGATTAAGCTCTTGCTTATTAGATATATAATGCTTAAATAGCACGATAATCACGCAACTTATCCTTCTTATTCTTGAGAATTTCGCTGTGGATACAGAATTACTAAAAACATTTTTAGAAGTAACTAAGACTCGTCACTTTGGCCGTGCAGCTGATAATTTATATTTAACGCAGTCTGCCGTCAGCTTTCGTATTCGACAGCTTGAGTCTCAGCTAGGTAACCCGTTGTTTTCTCGTCAACGTGGTAATGTCCATCTAACTGCAGCTGGTGAGCGTTTACAGCCTTATGCTGAAGCTATTTTGCAAACATGGGGGCGTGCGAAGCAGGATGTTGCATTAACAGATAGCCTCAATACCCAATTAGCCATTGGTGCATCTCCTTTATTCTGGGAGTTTGATGGGATTTCTGATTGGATTAACCATATCTATGCCAATATGCCTGGGCTAGCATTACGCTTAGAGTCGGTTAAACGTGAAGGGATGGCAAAACGCTTGTTTGATCAGAGCATCGATCTCTTTATTACCAGCGAACCACCGAAAATTGAAAATCTCAATGTACGTAAAGTTCGAGATTACCAATTACAGTTAGTGACTAATAAAAGTAATTGTTGCTTACATGATACGCGTGATATTCCACTTGTCTTTTTAGATTGGGGCACACGATTTTCTGTTGAGCACAGTCGTATTGCTGAGCTTCAGCGTACACCAATTATGCATACACATTCTGTTAAAATGGCGCTTGATTATATTTTAGCGAATGCTGGAGTTGGTTATCTGCCATCGCCTGTTGTCGAAAGTGCTAAGAAAAAAGGCTTACTTCATGTCGTAAAAGACGCGCCAGTTATGGATCAAAGCTTATATTTAGTATGGCGAGAAGATAACGAAAAAGAGGACTTGATCAACGCTTTGGTCGAAGTTCCTTTTAAGAATGTGACCGAAAACAATGGATAAGTTTTTTTGCTGATAAGCAGTAAAATATCTTGTTGTACAGAGAGCGAGTTCCTGAATTAGTCTTAGAAAAAATACGAATTAAGCAATAAATCAAGTGGAAAACAAACAAGGCAGTTGTCACTGATTTTACAAAAAAGCGACGTATTTTTGTCACAATAGAGCATTAATATTGCCTGTGTTCTATTTATTAATTACTTACTCTGGATGTAGTTCAGGAATCGCAAATGGCTAAGTTAGACCAAAAGTTTCACAAGGGCAGCAAATCAAAATTCAACTCTGAATTTAATGATGATTTTCAAGATTTGAATCAATCTCGTAACAAAAAGAAACGTCGTATGACACGTTCACGTTTTGAGAGTCCGGAGTACAGCGATTTCGATTATTAATAGTATTTAGTATCGGCAATAAAAAATTTAAAAAAAGGCGTATCCTAAGGGTACGCCTTTTTATTTAACTATTAATGATGCGAGGAATGGTTATTTTTCTTCGCTTAATGCTGCGTAACGATGAAGTAATTCTGTCAGTACACTTATCCAACCAAATGCGTTGTCAGGCGCATTGGCTAAAATCTTTTCAACTTCAGCACAGTGCTGCTCTAATGTGACAGCTTCCTCTAGCTGGAATGAGATAGCGTAAAAATGCCAAAGAATTAAGCGTGTCATACGTTCAATATTTTGCTTAGCGTTATCCGATTCTGAAAATGCTTCCTTGACTTCACCCAAAGCAACCGCTGTCATGCGTAGCATTGCATCAAATTGTGCTGACTTAAGGCGTTCTTCACTATCCACTTCTTCTTGTTCAAAAGTGAATATTTCCTGCATTACATCTTCCGGCACCATGCGGCTGATTACGCGTAAGCTAAATTCTTCAAGCTCATGGCGAGGCATTGTTAATAGGCAGTTTAAAGTATAATCACGTTGCATAGCTATCTCATGGTACCTGTGCCCGATCGGAATTGATCGCTGGCTTTCTTAAAGGCGTTATTGTGGATGATTTGCGAATAAATTGCGACCCAAAGCCAGATGAATTAACCGCTTATTACGCCACAAAGCATTTGTCATGCCTAATGATACGAAATCAAACGCTGTCTTTTGAGGATAGGTTAATCTCATTATTACAGAGATAGATGTTCAACGAACGCGCCATATAAAATAATGTTTTTTGCCAGCCTTGATAAAAAAATCATACAATATAGAACTGACACTAGGATGACATGATCATTGATAATTAGGATTATGTTTAGCCCAACTATATTGATTTTATATAAGGTAGTAATTTAACAGCCATCTTATTTATCTTATTGTTTGATAATTATTTTTTAGTAAAGTCGTAGTTGTTAAATTGGAAAAATGAATGACATCAAATAAACATCAGCCTGATAATCAACAGGATAAGCCACAGCCATCATCAACGCGTAAATTAATTAAGCGTAGTATTCTTACTGTTGCCATTATTGGTGGCTTGGGCATGGCTTATCTTGGGAATAACTTAAACAAAACCATCAGTGAGAAGTTTTCAGGTCAACTGTGGCAATTACCTTCGGTGGTTTATGCTCGCGAGCTTGCCCTTCAACCAGGAGCGCCAGTTAGCTATAACTCGTTAGTGAATGAGTTAAAAGTATTGGGTTATCAAAAGGTCGCGAAGCCTGATCAAAGTGGTGAATATAAAGCGAATGGCTGGTCTGTTGAATTTGTTCGTCGACCATTTAACTTTAAAGAGGGTGCAGAAGGTGCTCGTCATGTTGTTGTGACATTCAACAGCGAAGGGATCAGCCAAATCAAGGATCTTGATACAAATAAAGAGCTTGGTTTCCTTCATATTGATCCTAAAATGTTGGGCATGTTAGAAGCGAAAAATGACCAGCAACGAATTTATCTCCCTGAAGATAAAATGCCTAAGTTATTAGTCGAAGGTCTGATTGATACTGAAGATCGTCACTTTTATGAGCATGATGGTATTTCTTTAGTGGGTATTGCTCGTGCTTTTGTCGCTAATATCAAAGCTGGGCACACAGTTCAAGGTGGTAGTACGCTAACACAGCAACTTGCTAAAAATATGTTTTTATCGAGTGAGCGCAGTTTATGGCGTAAATTTAAAGAAGCCTATATGGCGATTATCATCGATTATAAATATGGTAAAGAAGAAGTACTTGATGCTTACATGAACCAAGTTTATCTCGCTCAATATGGTGGACGTGGTATTCATGGCTTTGCTTTGGCATCTCGTTATTACTTTGATCGCCCATTGTCGGAATTGCGTCCTGATCAATTAGCACTGTTAATTGGTTTGGTAAAAGGTCCGTCTTACTACAACCCTTGGCGCAACCCTGAGCGCGCGAAAGATCGTCGTAACGTGGTATTAAAAATCATGTTAGACAATAAATTGTTAACGGATAAAGAATATCAAGCAGCAATAAAATTACCGTTGGATGTTCAATCAAAAGGACAACTTGCGAAACGTCAGCCTGCGTACTTTGATCAACTTAAACGTGAGTTAGAGCAAAAAGTAGGTGATGCTTTTGAAGAAGGTAAAGGCTTACGTCTGTTTACTTCACTCGATCCTCAATCGCAAAAGTTGGCTGAAGAATCTGTCGAGAAAATGATCCCGTTAGTGGAAAAACGTTCGGGTAAAAACTTACAAACCGCGATGGTGATTGCTGACCGTACAACAGGTGAAATTCGCGCTATGATTGGAGGAAGTAACCCTAATTTCCCTGGTTATAATCGTGCAATAAATGCACAACGTCAAATTGGCTCGGTAGTGAAACCTTCTATTTACTTATCAGCATTAGAAGACCCAGAGCAGTACACGCTTGCAACTTCACTCAAAGATCAGCCTCTTTCTATTAAGATGCAAGATGGTGCGGTATGGAGTCCTCGAAACTATGATCGTAAATATCGTGGTGAAGTGCCTTTATTTGTGGCGTTAGCCAAATCGTACAATGTTCCGACGGTTAATCTAGGTATGGCTTTGGGAGTTGAAAAAGTCTCAAAAACATTAACAAAATTAGGGATTCCGTTTGAAGAGATCCCTCAAGTACCGTCGTTATTTTTAGGTTCGATCGCCTTGTCGCCATTAGAAGTTACTCAGATGTACCAAGCCATTGGTAATAATGGCTATTTAGCGCCATTAACGGCATTAAATGCGGTGGTTGATGAAGATGGCAAAGTACTCTACCAAAATTGGCCTAAAGCTTCATCGGTAGTGCCAAGTCAGGCTGCATGGTTAACTATGTATGCACTGCAAGATACGGTAAAATTTGGTACCGCACATTCATTGAATAAATTGTTCCCAAATAGCCATTTGGCAGGTAAAACGGGCACGACAAACGATGGTAAAGACAGTTGGTATGTCGGTATCGATGGGCGTGAAGTGGTAACAGTATGGATGGGACGTGATGACAATAAAACTGCCCACCTAACGGGTGCGACAGGCGCATTGCGTTTATATACTGATTACATTCAGCATCGTAAACCTGAGCCATTAATCTTAACTCAACCTTCAGAATTGGAAGGAGAGAAATATACGGTAGCGGCGAACGGTACCTATATTGAAGATTGTTCAGGTACAACACGAATGCCTATTTGGGATCCGAATGGTGATCTTAAACAAAACTGTCAGGTACAAGCTGTGAAGCAACAAGCGAAAGAAGTGCAGAAAAAAGTCGAAGGCTTCTTTGATAAGTTGTTTGATTGGTAATGATATTTTTTGTTTTGCCATTATTGGCTTAATATAAAAATGAAAGGCTAAGTGTTCGCACTTAGCCTTTTTTATATCTGTATGTTTTACACTGAAGATCGAACTGCTAAATCAGTTTGTCATACCCCATTTTAGCTCATCATCTAATTCTTCGATGGCATCATCAAGGTAACTTTCCACTTGCTCTTCAACTAAGCCATCGGGCTCTTCAAAGAAAGCAATATGGAAAATAGCATCACCTTCGTTAACTAAAGGCAATGTTTGCTGGCCAATGACGATCCCACCTTGTGGCGCAATAACAGGTGCTTCACTGCTGCCAGCAGGATCGCTAATAGTGGCGATGACTTGATCTTTCGATACCTTCTCCCCCAAGGCCACATGGGATCGAAGCAAGCCATCATAGTCGGCACGAATCCAACGGGTCGCTTTTGGCACCATTGGTTCAATAACTTTTTTGCTACGGCTAGTGCGCAGCATATTTAGATGACGCATTACCTTTAATACGCCTTGAACGCCAGATCCTACTGCATGTGGATCAAGACGTAACGCCTCACCTGCCTCAAATGTGATCACGGGTATGTTAAATGCTTCAGCAGCTGCTCGTAATGAGCCCTCGCGCAGACTTGCGTCAACGACAACCGGCGAGCCAAATGCCATTGCCATCTCTTTAGCTAATGGATTTTCAAGGTTAGCTCTAATTTGAGGTAAGTTAGTACGGTAAATTGCAGCGGTATGTAGATCGATAACATGCGATGCACGACGAACCACTTGATTAAAATATTGGTAAGCCATGCGTCCTGCAATTGAGCCCCGTTCAGAGCCAGGGAAACAACGGTTCAAATCTCGACGATCGGGTAAGTAGCGAGATTTATGAATAAAGCCAAAAACGTTAACCACAGGTACCGCAATAATCGTTCCGTGAAGTTTGTTTAAATCTATTTTTTCAATAACTTGACGTACAACCTCAATACCATTTAATTCATCACCATGAATCGCCGCATTGATTAATAATACGGGACCTGGGTGTTTACCATGAAGAATATCAACAGAAACCGAAAGAGGTGAATGAGTATAAAGACGAGCAATTTCTAATTCACAATTAATGTGTTTACCCGCGTCAATCGATAAGCCGGCAAATTCAAAAGGTGGCGTTTTCTTAGCCATAGATACTTCCTGTATTCGGTAGTGTATATAAGAATAGAAAATTGTTGGATGCCGATAACACAAGGAGGTCAATCATGGCGCATACAATGGCAAAAGAATAAGCGTAAATTCATTTTATAAATAGATAACATTGTCACAAAAATAGTGATGTTTACCGAGTAAAATGTTTCTAAATGTATCTTTGTTGTTATATTAAATTGTTATTATCGTAATAGATACTTGTTGCGAGTTGTTATGTTTGAGCTGAAATAAAAGCACTTCTATTTAAGAAGTGCTTTTCGTGTGTTTTATGATGATTGAACTAAAGCTTGGTGTATTATTTATTCACACTTGCGATTTGGTTTTTATCTTGTTCGACCGATTGTTTAATTAAGCTATTATATTTAGCGACCTCGCTTTCAAACTCTTTCTTTTCTTTACGAGGAACAGACGCTGCCAATGGAATTTTTGCTGTCATTGGATTTACTGCTTTTCCTCGAATTAAGAATTCATAGTGAATGTGTGGGCCTGTTACACGGCCTGTGCTTCCTGATAGCGCAATTTCTTGACCACGTTTAACATGTTGACCTTTCTTAACCAAAATACGGCTGTTATGTAAGTAACGAGTGCTGTAGTTAGCACTGTGTTTAATGACGACATAACGTCCCGCATAAGGGTGGTTAGTCACTAACGTTACAACGCCATCACCTGTTGCGAGTACTGGTGTACCTGATGGTGTCGCAAAATCCACACCATTATGTGGTTGGCGACGGCCTGTAACTGGGTGAATACGGTTTGGGTTAAATGGCGAACTGATACGGAAATGCTTCGACGCCGGATAAGGGTAACGAAGGAATGCACGTTGTAAGCTATCACCATTTTGGTCATAAAAATTTCCATCAGTGTGTAAATAGGCTGAAATTAAACGTTTACCTGAATAAATGCGGATCGCTTGTAATTCACTATCATTGGTGGCTTGGTTTTTAATATATTTGCGTTTAGTGACAACTTCAAAGGTATCACCTGCTTTTAAGTCTTTATTAAAATTCATTTTATCTTTTAGTAAAGACATGATTTCTAGAGTCTCACTGTGTGATAACCCCGCTTTACGAGTTGATGCGCTAAAGCTGCCATGAATTGTTCCAGTCGCAACTGTTTCACGCCATACCCCAGGTAATGTGATCTCTTTTACATCGAAATCACCATCTTTAGTACGAATGTAATCAATTCGCTGCGCTAAACTGAACTCAAGCTCTAATTTATTCAGCTGGTGATCACTTTCATTAATCCAAAAACGTAATATATCGCCGGGTTTTAACTTATCAATTTGAAGCGTGTTTAAATCGGCTTCCATAATCGATTGGACATCAGAATAGGGGATCGACAGTCGTGAAAAAATCTCACTTAAGGTATCGCCTTTTTTGATCTTATATTCATAACTCGGCGGTATGTCGACTGTCTTTTGCATTGCTTTTGGTGATAATGCAGGGAGAACAACTTCAGGTGTGGTTGAAATGGGTAGCTGTACTTCCGTCTGTTTATGAGGGGTTGATGTTGTATTAATAGATAAAACTGCAGCTACAGTAATAAGAGAAATACCTGCAAGGCTAATATAGCGAAAATTAATAAATTTGCTCAAGATTGTCGTTTTTAACGTAGACATAAATCTGGAATGCTCGTCAGTTTTTTATTTTTAGTGAGTGCAATCGGCACTAGCTTATTTTTGCGATGGAGTATAAAAACATAGCTTTTCTGAACCGTAAATGAACTAATGTTGTGATTAGTAATTCTACGGTGTATTTTTATTAAAAGTAGATAATATCTTACATAAGTTAGTTATTTTACAATGTTTTATATTTTTACTGTTTAAATGATAGACATTGTTCCGATGATTTATTGACAATTGTTATGGGCCTAAAACCATTCTTGTGTTGGTGTTGATATAATATTCGTTACGTTATTGACTAAAAGCCCAAGGCTGAACTGAATGATTCAAAACTTGGGCTGATGAATGAGATTATTTATTTCTATGTTCTTCTCGATAGCGGTTGTTGCTTCGGCTTATACGGGTTTCTTCCCACCGGTTTCTTTCTAAATGCCCTTCCTTATGCCCTGTGGTTGATAAGTAATTATTGTTATTTATTGTCGTCAACACATGGCTTTGTTGTTGCTGATTGGAATTTAATTGTTGAGTATGGTCCAGATACTTAATCGTACTATCTGTGATCTGTTGGGTATATTGTGGAGAACTGGCGGTCATGGCAAAAGCTGATAACGAATGCAGTGTTAATGATAAGACTAGAGTCGTGATAACGCGTTTCATGGTTGTCTCTCTATATTAAGAAGGACACAGTAAACGATATTTCCTCTGAATTAAGCATGATGCAAGTATTCATATTTCATTCATAATTCAGTGACATTTTATTAAAAATAAATACGTTATTATTCACAAATGCTTTTTTTTATGATTCAGCATACACTAGATGTTTTATTCGAAGGTGTATTGAAACCATGAACCACGATTTTCAAGAACAAGCATTTATGATGCGTGCACTTTTATTATCTCATCAATCATTACCAGCCTGTCGCCCGAATCCTCCTGTTGGATGTGTATTAGTTAAAGATGGTGAGGTTGTGAGTGAAGGATTTACTCAGCCGCCAGGGCAACACCATGCTGAAGCGATGGCGCTAGCTAATTATGACGGTCCTTTTACGGATGTTACTGCTTATGTGACATTAGAACCGTGCTCATTCGTCGGACGTACCCCATCTTGTGCACATACATTGGTTGAACGAGGTATTAAGAAAGTTGTTGTTGCAACGCTGGATCCAGACAGTCGCAATAGTGGTAAAGGTATCGCGGTTTTAAAAGAGGCGGGTATCGAGGTTGAAGTTGGGCTTTGTGAAAATGAAGTGTTAGATTTTATTGAGCCTTACTTAATTAGAAATTGATAACATAAATAGAAAAACCCAATTAATAAAAATAGACTTTCATTAATTGGGCTCTTAATCTTTTTATATTATTCTTATTTAAATAAGAACTTTATCTCAACTAAATAGTCTTATTTAGTTGATGTTTTGTGGTGTAAACGAGATGACTCTTTATGGTCATGCTCTTTAGTTTTATGATGACGATGCTCATCATGTTCATGACGATCGCCATGAGTTTGTTCTGGGTGCTTATGACCTACAGGATCACCACCATGTTGTGTATGTGGGTGACTTTTCTCATGATCACGCATTTCATGATGATCACGGTTATGTTTATGCTCAGCACCGTCATCGTAACGACGTTCCATTTTTTCATGCTCGAACTCAGCGCCATGTTGATGACCGCCTTGTGAACCTTTGTGCTCTTGACTATTAAAATGTGCCATAACTAAATCCTTTGATAAACAGCGTTAAAAATAAGTTGGTGTCTGTCTATGGATTTAAATTTACGCTTAATTTAAATATTGAACAATACACGTTTTTATAATCAAAAGTTTTGTTTTTGGTAATTGCTGATATAACGAAATAGGTCTATTAATTAAGGTTTATTCATTTTAAGTGTTAAATGTTCTACGTAAGAAATTAATTAATCTTTACATGTATAAACAAAAATAAAATTGTCAAAATATGCAACTTGACATAGGGTGATTAAATGTCTGAACAGAGCTTAAATTATGTTTTTTAACACCTATAAAGTCACATCACAATCAGTGTTATCTAATGAAGATAAGGTTAATTTAATCAATGACATACATGAACTAATAAGCCGGAGATTTGCTGGTAAAGGGATTAAATTAATTAAAGACTTATCAACTGAAGGGCACTTAAAGTTGCGTTTTGAAGTGAATGGGGAAGAGCTATTACAGCTTAATGTCTCTAATCAGTTGCTTTGAATATGTAACATTTAGTACATTTTATGAAAGTAAAAAGCCGAGCTTTAAAGCTCGGCTTTTTCATGATTATTAAGCGATTATGCTAATAATTCTTTTGCTGTTTCAACAATATTATCTGTTGTAAAGCCAAACATTTTAAATAGCTCTTCAGCTGGTGCTGATTCACCAAATGTTGTCATACCGATGATACGGCCATCGAAACCAACATACTTGTACCAGAAATCAGCAATACCAGCTTCAATAGCAATACGTGCTGTTACATCTGAAGGTAATACGCTTTCACGGTATGCGGCATCTTGCTTGTCAAATAGATCTGTTGCAGGCATAGAAACAAGGCGTACCTTACGACCTTCAGCCGTTAGTTGCGCGTAAGCTTCGGCTGCAATACCGACTTCTGAACCTGTTGCAATTAAAATTAGCTCAGGTTGACCTTCACAGTCTTTAAGGATGTAACCACCCTTAGCGATGTTAGCTACTTGTGCAGCATCACGATCTTGTTGTGTTAGGTTTTGACGAGAGAAGATTAGCGATGTTGGGCCATCTTTACGCTCGATTGCGTATTTCCAAGCCACTGCTGATTCAACTTGGTCACATGGACGCCATGTGCTCATGTTTGGTGTTAGGCGTAGAGAAGCAATCTGCTCTACAGGTTGGTGTGTAGGACCATCTTCACCTAAACCGATGGAATCGTGCGTGTAAACTTGAATGTTCTGAATTTTCATCAGTGCAGCCATACGCATTGCATTACGTGCATATTCCATAAACATTAGGAATGTTGCACCGTAAGGAACAAAACCACCGTGTAGTGCCATACCATTGATGATTGCAGTCATACCAAATTCACGTACACCGTAGTGAATGTAGTTACCAGAAGCATCTGTTGGAGTGATTGACTTAGAGCCAGACCACATGGTTAGGTTTGATGGTGCAAGGTCTGCAGAACCGCCCATGAATTCAGGTAAAATTTTACCGAATGCTTCAAGTGCGTTTTGTGATGCTTTACGAGAAGCAATATTTGCAGGGTTTGCTTGAAGATCTGCAATAACTTCCGATGTCACTTGTTCCCAGTTTGCTGGTAGCTCGCCGTTCATACGACGTTTGAATTCAGCAGCTAATTCAGGGTAAGCAGCAGCGTATGCGGCAAACTTCTCATCCCATGCTGCTTCTTTCACTTTACCTGCTTCTTTCGCATCCCATTCAGCATAGATTTCTGCTGGGATTTCAAATGCGCCGTAAGTCCAACCTAGGAATTCACGTGCTGCTTTAATTTCATCAGCGCCTAGTGGAGCACCGTGACAGTCGTGAGAGCCAGATTTGTTTGGAGAACCAAAACCAATGATTGTTTTGCAACAAATAAGTGTTGGCTTACCTGTTTCAGCTTTAGCTGCTTCAATTGCTGCATTAATTGCTGCTGCATCGTGACCATCAACAGCAGGGATGACATGCCAGCCGTAAGATTCAAAACGCTCTGGCGTATTGTCAGTGAACCAACCTTCAACGTGACCATCGATAGAAATACCGTTGTCATCCCAGAATGCGATCAGTTTACCAAGACCTAATGTACCTGCTAGTGAACATGCTTCGTGAGAAACACCTTCCATTAGACAGCCATCACCAAGGAAAGAGTATGTGTAGTGATCAACAACGTCATGACCTTCACGGTTAAATTGTGCAGCCATTGCTTTTTCAGCAAGTGCCATACCAACCGCATTAGTAATACCTTGGCCTAAAGGACCTGTTGTTGTTTCAACACCTGGCGCGTAACCGTATTCTGGGTGACCCGGTGTTTTAGAGTGAAGTTGACGGAAATTCTTCAGATCATCGATAGAAAGATCGTAACCTGTAAGGTGAAGTAGCGAATAGATAAGCATTGAACCGTGGCCGTTTGATAATACAAAACGGTCGCGATCAGCCCACTGTGGGTTTTGTGGGTTGTGATTCATGTGACCACGCCAAAGTACTTCAGCGATATCTGCCATACCCATAGGTGCGCCAGGGTGACCAGAATTTGCTTGTTGTACACCATCCATGCTTAGAGCACGAATCGCATTCGCTAACATTTTATGTTCCATAGTGTTTCCACCAAATATATGAGATTTAAACTTAAGAAAGCGGCAAAGGCCGCTTTCTGGAATACTTAATTAAGCGATTAAAGACGCTCTGCAATCATAGCTTCAAGTTTACCTTGGTCAATTGCGAAGTTACGGATACCTTCCGCTAGTTTCTCAACGGCCATTGGATCTTGATTATGTTCCCATAGGAACTCAGCATGTGTCATTGCTGCCGGACGATCTTTCAGATCAGTTGTTGCTTTTAGTTTCTCAACAACCTCACCTTGTGCTTCTTCTAGTTCTTGAAGAAGTTGTGGACTAATCGTTAAACGGTCACAACCTGCTAGTTCAAGAATTTCACCAGTATTACGGAAGCTTGCGCCCATAACTACGGTATTGTAACCGTGTTCTTTGTAGTAGTTATAGATATTCGTTACAGAAATCACACCTGGATCTTCTTGTGGTGCAAAATCACGACCTTCTTTCGCTTTGTACCAGTCCATAATACGACCAACGAATGGCGAAATAAGGAATACGCCAGCTTCAGCACAAGCACGAGCCTGCGCAAAAGAGAATAGAAGCGTTAGGTTACAGTTGATACCTTCTTTTTCTAGGATTTCCGCTGCACGGATACCTTCCCAAGTAGAAGCTAGTTTGATTAGGATACGATCGTTGTTGATACCAGCATCGTTGTACATTTTGATAAGTTGACGTGCTTTAGTAACACTGCCTTCTGTATCGTAAGAAAGGCGCGCATCAACTTCAGTTGAAATACGACCTGGTACAACGTTAAGAATTTCTTTACCAATGTTTACAGCAAGCATGTCGCAAGTATCTTGTACTTGTTGTGCTTTATCATCACCTTGCGCTTTTGCGTAAGCGATAGAAGCATCGATAAGTGGTGCGTATTCAGCGATTTGGGCCGCTTTTAAGATCAAAGATGGGTTAGTTGTCGCGTCTTCTGGTTGGTATTTTTTTATGTCTTTAATATCGCCAGTATCTGCTACAACAGTAGTTAGTGCGCGTAGTTGTTCTAATTTTGTGCTCATATCTATTGACCTTATCTATAGGGCTCATGCCATGCCAGCCACTATTTATAACGTGAAATGCTGTCATGCTCAAAAGAATTTATTACTTATTCTTAACCTGTTCATACAAAGCCATTTACACACACTGTGAGCGAATGGTTTATGTAAGAGCATTTGATAAATCGATAATTGACTTTTTCCGTGTTTTTGTCAATTCAAAATGCGAATAAATCCTGTTTGGATCCCAATAAAAGTGGGACTAATTTAAGTTAGCCGCGAGATATTGCTCCCTACTACGATTACTTTAGTTTTTAATGCTGATCATATGATCGTTAAGTTGAGCATATGCTCATTCTTGAGAAGGTAAACGAATAAAAATTCTACAAAAACAAATAGGGTAAAAACATCTAACGTGTTTTAAAGCGATAATAAAAAAGCCATTAACACTGAGTTAATGGCTTTTTTTACTTAGAGATGATCAAAAAACGACATTAGAAATTGTAGTTAACACCGACATAATACATCGTTGTTTCTGAATCGATGTTTAAATCTTTATCATTGTCCGCTTTTTCAAGATCTGTTGATAAGTAGTCAATACCTGCACGAAGATCGATATGTTCAGCAACGGCAAAGTTAACACCCGCACCCGCAGTCCAGCCAAAACCATCAACATCAATATCGTGACGGTTCATATTGCCGATGCCATCGTAATCGCCATCCACAGCAACGTAAGCAACACCAGCTTTCGCAAATAGGGATAACTGATCATTAATTGGCATCATTACGCGAGGAGTCAGAGTTGCGTAACCTTTTTTAATGTTATCTTGTTCGCCAGTTTGGCCTAATGTTGCTTCTAGACCAAGATTTTCAGTGAAGTTGTAACCACCGTATAAGCCGTATGCAACTACATTTTCGTCGTAGTTATGTTCCCAATGGTCAGCTTTAAGATCCGTTGTTGCATTACCAAGGCTTGCACCTACGTATGGACCTGTCTGATCGGCAAGTGCTACGCCAGATGCTGTTGTAAGAACAAGTGCTAATGGTAATAGAATCTTTTTCATCATAATTTCCTTTATGTTTTTATTGGTTTTTCAAGAGTTAATACTCTAACTCTTGAGTGTCACTAACTGCTGATGGGGAGAATATGATGCATTCACAAGCTAAATGTCATGGAATTGAAAGGTGTTTTATTGTACGGATTGATTTGACGTTGAGTTAACAATATACGGACATGACTCACACAAAACGCACAACAATTGCATTGGTAGTGAATGAATGACATTAAAATACATATTTATAAGCAAGTTTTATTGCTTTTGGTGAATGAGTATTCAATGCGCGTTATCTAGAAAAACTGAAAGTCAAAAAATCGTTTATATAATTACTATGAATTCAATCGCAAATTGGCATATGTTTCGTGCTACAAGCCTGACGCCTATTTTTTATCCGGTATGGTACCTATTACTCAAAAAAGCGTAGTTACGTTTTTGACTGTTGTAATGGGGGAAACAATGGGATTGATGATCAGATATTTTCGGTATTGGCTTTTTTTGTTGGCTGTAATGATTTCAACGTTTGCTGCAGCAAAACCCCAATATATAAATCCAATACCACTTGCCCAACTTATTAATACGCCAGTTTCAAAAGTTAATGAACAGACTTTTGAACTGCCAGTGATTACTTGGGGCGCAGATATTAATACGATTTATGCGAATGGTAGCCAATCGATCACCTCAAGTAATTCTCTTTTTTCTAGTTATGGACTGAAATTTAGATTAAGTCGAAATGATAAATTTTCAGATCAGCTCACGAATTACTTATCAGGAAAAACGCCATACCTTCGCGGAACATTAGGGATGGTTAATGCTGCTTCTGATTTACTTGTCAGCAACCCTTCTGTTACCCCTATTATTATTCATCAATTATCTTGGTCATCAGGTGGTGATGCTTTAGTTGTTAAACCAACTATTCGTACCGTGGCAGATTTAAAAGGTAAGACGATTGCGCTTCAAGCGTATGGTCCGCATGTGGATTATATGGGAGCTGTATTAAAAGATGCAGGATTAACACCTGATGATGTCACCATTAAATGGTTGCCCGATCTTACTGGAACGAATAATAGCCCAGCCAGTGCGCTATATGAAAATGATGTCGATGCTGTATTTGTAATTCTACCTGATGCGTTAGCACTGACATCGGGGGGAGCTGTAGGTACTGGATCTGAAGATTCGGTTAAAGGCGCGAAGATATTAATGTCAACTAAAACGGCTAACCGAGTGATAGCGGATGTTTATGCGGTGCGAGCGGATTATTTTAATAGCCATCGCAGTGACGTAATGAATTTTGTAAAAGCGTTAAATAGCGCAACAGATGAAGTGAAGGTTTTGTTTAATAATGCGAACGCTCAAAGCGCAAAATTGACACCGTTATTGTCTTATTCTGCTGATCTGTTGCTTGATTCTCCCGATGCAATAGAAGATATAAAAGGGCTTTATGCTGACGCAGAGCATTTAGATATTAACGCTAATAAGCAATTGTTTAGTGACATGGCGTACCCAAGAAATATTACGAAAGTCAGTAAAGAAATCCAAACGACGTTAAAGCGACTCGGTTTAACGTCAGCTTCCTCACTTCCTCAATTAGCAAATTGGGATTTTACCCAATTAGGTGCTGATATTGAGTTTAATAATAAATCACGTTTTAACAGTGAGCGTGTCGCTTCAGTGGTTGCAAAGAAACAGCAACAGAATTCATTGGCAGATGGCGAACTGTTTTCTTTTGAAGTCGCTTTTCAGCCTAATCAAAACAACTTTAATTCGTCGTTATATCAAACAGAGTTTAAGCGTGTAATTGAATTGGCCTCTACTTATGGTGGTGCGGTGATCACTGTTGAAGGTCACAGTGATCCTTTGAAATATTTACGCTCTAAGAAAAAAGGCGAAACCGGTGTAGTGTTAAACCGCATTAAACAATCCAACCGCAATATCAGCTTATCGCGTGCGCAAAGCGTTAAACAAAGCGTATTAACATACGCTACCGATCAAGGCATTGCTTTAGATGCGAGTCAGTTTGCTTTAGTTGGGCATGGTTTTGGTAATCCAAAAACAGGGATGTGTGGTAATGAACCTTGTGCTCCTGCAACTGAATCTGAGTGGCGATCAAATATGCGTGTCGTCTTTCGTATTATTCAGTTAGAAGCTGAATCTGATGTATTCCAACCTTTATAAGTGGGCATGATATGAGATTTATAATTTATTCTTGCTGCCTTATTGCTTTTGCTGTGGTGTTTTTTAAACCGAGCTCTGGGGTTAACTCGACAGGATCAAAAGACAGTAGTGCACAGATAAAAAAAACAGATGCATCAAGTGGATATGGATTTGACGCATTAAAAAATGATTGGCCAGCATTAAATAATGATAATGCACTCGTTTCCGATAATTGGCTGACGACTAACTACCTACTAATTTTTGATGGTAGCGGTTCGATGGATAATACTAATTGTGGTAATGGGCAAAAGAAAATTGTCGCGGCAAAGCAAGCAATACAAACTTTTATTAACGATATTCCTAATTCAGCCAATGTCGGGTTATATGTTTTTGATAATAAAGATGCGTCATTGCGTGTACCACTTGGCAATAATAATCGAGCGACATTAAAACAAGCGATTTATGACGTAACAGCTGGTGGTGCAACACCATTAAAAAGCTCTCTAGATTCGAGCTACGCAGCATTAGAGCGTCAAGCCAGTAAACAATTGGGTTATGGGGAATATAACGTTGTGATTGTTACCGATGGTGATGCAAGCCAGGGAGAAAACCCACAACCTGCGATTAATCGTATCTACCGTGACTCACCCGTTACCATTCATACCATAGGCTTTTGCATTGGTGAGCAACATGCGCTTAATGCAAAAGGGATCACCTATTACCAATCGGCTAATAACCCAGAAAAACTGTTAGCAGGGCTAAAAAATGTATTAGCAGAATCTGCAGAGTTTGATGTCGCTAGTTTTAATTAAGAAAAAGGTCATATATGCAAAAGCATAGTAAGTTTGCTCTTTTTATTTTAGTGCTAGGGGTAATGGGTTTAATTAGCTATAAGTTTTTACAGCCCCATATTGATGATCATGTTTATGCTGATACATCGGATGCGCGTAATACCAAAGGTGTAATAAAAATAGGGATGGATAACTGGGTTGGCTATTACCCACTATGCTCTAAAGAAATGCGACGATTATTACGCAATGAAGGTTATCGTTTATCTTGTATTGATGATGGTGCTAATTACTCCCAACGTATGGAAGGTATAGCTAACGGTGAATTAGATTTTGCCGTTGCAAGTGTGGATGCTTATATTACATCTGGTAAAGTATACCGTTACCCAGCCAGTATCGTAGCTGTCATTGATGAGTCACATGGTGGCGATGCTATTGTCGCGAATACCGATGTTGTTACGTCGATTAATGATTTGAAAACGAATAAATCCTTATCGATTGGTTACACTCATGATTCACCCAGTGAACACTTACTGAGCGCGATATCTTCTCATTTCGATCTTAATCTTTTTAAATCTAACAATGTTAAACGAGTTGCGACTGCTGGCTCAAGCGATGCGTTATCACAATTAATCGAAGGCAAATTAGATGTTGCTGTATTGTGGGAGCCTGACGTGTCAACCGCGCTTGCCGAAGGTAATTTTGAAACCATTATTAGTACTGATGATACGAAAAACTTAATTGTTGATGTACTTCTTGCCAATAAAACCGTGATTAAAAATAAGCCTGAAATACTTGATCGCGTATTAGCAACCTATTTTAAGGTACTTAAATATTATCGTGATAATCCTAATGTATTAGTTCAAGAGCTCGAAAGTATTACAGACTTACCGAATACTCAAGTTAAGCAGTTGCTTAACGGTGTACGATGGATAGGGCTCAACGACAACGTCTCTGCTTGGTTTAGTCAATCCCAGTTACTACTCGATACCATCGATAGCACTATTACAATTATCAATGATACATCAGCAACGCCACAACAGTGGTTCCCCAATAATGATCCTTATAGGATAATACATTCCCCTCCTATTCAAACTGTACAACAAACACTTAATGATATTGCTTTAAATGAACCATCACACAGGCCAGTTAGCCAAGTATTTGCTGCATTAAGTGCAAAGCAATGGGCACATATGAGTGAAATAGGCACGTTGAAAACCCGTCCAGTTATTTTCTCTAGTGGTAGCGAGCGACTGACACCAAACGGTCAGCAGCAACTTAATCTTACTGCTGAAAGTTTATCGCATTACCCGAATTTTCGAATTCTAGTTGAAGGTCATACGGGTCTACGTGGTGATAAAGCGTTAAATATCGAGTTATCAGCCAAACGCGCAAAGGCAGTAAAAAGCTATTTAGTTAATCAACTCGGCTTTGAAGCCAGTCGTATTCATGCTGTTGGTAAAGGAAGTGATGAACCATTAATTCAATTAAGTGGGGAAAGTCAGCGCCGTTATGCCAATAGATTAATGCGCGTTGAAATTGCGTTGATGAGTGAAACTTATTAAAAGGAAGTAGATTGGATATTCTGTCGCCTCAAGCTATTAAAAATCAGGTAATTTCAAACAGTATTCAACACCCGATTGTTATATATAGTGGTGTGGTGGGCGCGATTGGAGCCGTATATAGCTTATTGTTCTCTGGTGAGTTATTGAGCTGGGGAGTCACGATTGCAGCTACTGCATTATGCTTTAGTAAATTACTGTGGGGATATAAGGTTAATTATAATTCTCATGCTAAGGCTATTGTTGAGAAGTATCATCGCAGTTTATTACAACAACGAGAGCAAACGCTGGTTGATTTAAAGCAAGAGCTAAGCCAAATAAAACAGCAAGATGCGCTAAAGCAAGTTGATCAATTAGGTTTAAAATTCAATGCGTTCCAGCAGGTATTAGATAGGGTCTTAAATAAAGACGAATTAGCGTACTCACGCTATATCACAATGGCTGAAGCGGTCTTTGTTGGAGCGTTAGATAATTTGCAGACAGTGATTGTAAATACTAAAGCCGTCTCAGGTATTGATATTGACTATATTCAACAGCAACTCAGTGATCTTAATTGCCAATTAACACAAATCACATCGCCTCAAATCTTATTAGAACAAAAAATAGATGCTTTGCAGCATCGAATTGTTATCTATAAAGATGCTCATCAGCATATCACAACCGTATTAATCGAAAACGAACAAGCAATGACAGAGCTTGATCGTGTCACAACGCAACTTTCTCAAATATCGCTTCTTTCATCGCAGCAAGGAATGGAATTAGAAACGGCAATGGAAGAGTTACGTCTACTTGCACAGCGCGCACAAAAATACAGTACTCGTTAAGGATGAACAATGGCACAGGAAAATACGACTCTTATAGTAGCGACGCCTGATACGGTAAAACAAGCCTTAGATATTCCAGTATCAGTTCCTGAAACTCACGATAAAATCAGTACGAAAGTAGAAGAAACCGTTTCAATGTTATTAGCTATCGGCGAACGTGATTTAACGCAGCAACGAGACATGACAAACTTGATGACCTCTTTAGGTGAAGATAGTTGTCGTCAGTTAGCTCAATGTAGCCAGTTATTGAAAACCCCATTGCATACGTTAGTTGATGATGCTCAAGATGGTGGTGGAACAGCAAAAAGCTTATTAGACTTGCAACAACAAGTGAATGCGGTTAACCCCAATCGTACTGATTTTACCATGGGCACGATACGACGTTTACTCAGCTTTCTTCCTTTTGTTGGAACCCCTATAGCGAAATGGTTTTCACGTTATCAAACGGCAGAAGGGGTGATTAAGGATATTGTGCAATCGCTTAGAGGCGGTCAAGCACAATTACAACGTGACAATATCACGCTTGAAGCCGATCAAATTCGTTATCGTGAGCTAACATTTCTGCTTGAAGATTATGTTCGTTTTGGTCAATTGCTTGACGAGAAAGTAAATCAAACAATCGAGACAGCCCAAAATACAGAAACCAAAGTTAAGTTTTTACAAGAGCAGGTGTTATTTCCATTACGTCAGCGTGTGATGGATTTGCAGCAAACATTGGCTGTTAATCAGCAAGCGGTGATTACCACTGAAGTTATCATGCAAAATAACCGCGAGCTTATTCGAGGTGTTGATCGCGCGATAAATGTGACGGTATCTGCGCTTGAAACAGCGTCAGTCATGTCGATTGCACTTCAACATCAGAAAAAACTATTAGATGCGACCCAAGCTGTTAATGACACTACTAATGATCTGATATTACAAACCAGTGAGCAACTTCGAGATCAAGGGGTCAGTATCCAAAAACAAGCTTCTGAGAGCCAATTAGATATCAGTAAGTTAAAACAAGCCTTTTCAAATATTAATGCTGCATTAAATGATATTAGCCAGTATCGAGTTAAAGCTTTACCGCAAATGGCACAATCTATTTTAGAAATGGATCAATTAACCGAACAAATGGAAAGCCGTATTAAAGATGCTGAAAAGGGCAAAGACATTCAACAGAACTTGTCTCAGTTAATTGAACTTTAATCTTTGAAAAGGAATTTAAGATGGAAAATGGAATCAAGAAAAATTTACTACCAGCGAACGGCACGCATTGGAAAAAATGGTACGTACCGTTAGAAGAAGAAAATGCCACCATTAGAGAATGTTTAGCGACTCAAGCTCCAGTGGCTGCTGGCAGCGCAGATATACCATTGATTGTGAGATTAATTGAGAATCCTAAGTTTGATATCCCTGGGATCAATTTATTTAATGGCGCTGTTAGCTTAGAAGATCATGATGTTATTCACCTTTTATTAGGGCGGGGAATGCTACCGAAAGATGAGGCATTTGTTATTGGTTTTACGATGGGCTCATCAAATCGAATGTCAACGGCAGAAAAGAAGATGTACGCGTTTGCTGCTAAATATTTATACCCAGGGCCGTATAAATTTTCTGATGATGATATTGCTGTATTTAAGAAAGCGGCGCATCTTGGATACGTTTCTGACTGTCAGCCATTAGATACCATTAATTGTGCAGAACTAATGGATTTAAGTTTAAAAGAAGCGCGTCAGCGAGTCGGGATAGAACCTGATTTACTGGCGGCTTATTATCAGATTGAAAGTCAGCGTTTTAGTCAATTTGAAGAATGTTTACGTATAACACCTCAAGGTCGAGAAAAACTTGAAGCACAGATTAATGCTGAAAAATTAGCAGGATAAATAAAATTAGAACTTTTTGTGTATGATATTTAAGTAAAAATGCGCGCTAAAGCCTGTTTTTTAAACGAATGGTGGATTTGTTTAAAAATAGGCTTTACAGGTGAGTGATTGCTAGGTATTATTCGCGGCACTTACGGAGAGATGGCTGAGTGGTTGAAAGCACCGGTCTTGAAAACCGGCATACGTTTATAGCGTATCTAGGGTTCAAATCCCTATCTCTCCGCCATATTCTAGAGATTCGATTTATCGGGTTTCATAAAGAATTGGAGCGGTAGTTCAGTTGGTTAGAATACCGGCCTGTCACGCCGGGGGTCGCGGGTTCGAGTCCCGTCCGCTCCGCCAATACAACGAAGCCCCGTCAGAAATGACGGGGCTTTTTTGTATCTAAAATTTAAGCTGTTGTTGGCATGTATTGATGCACCTAGCCGAGGTCGAGAGTCCCGCAGGAATGTCCGCACTGCTTTTCGCTAACATAATGCTGTCTTAGTGTGGTGATCTTGTTAATTAAAAAATACCGCTAACCAAATCGTCAGTTTATTTGGTTCTGTCCAACTTACGCGGTGCTTTTGGTGAGCTGGAATATAAAGGTGATCGCCTTTTTCTATACGTTTAATTTCACCATTGGTAAAACTCACTTCAGCTCTTCCTTCTAATACGATAACCCATTCATTTTCAGATTGATCGTACCATTCATCTACTGGTGTTATATGTCCTTGCGAGACAATGCGCTCAATTCGTACCGAATCGGTTTTAAGTAAGTCGGTAAACTCTTCATTATCAAGTTTAGCGGGTAATTGACTAAAAATATTCATCATGTCTGTTTTCCGTTAACAGGTGGTTGAAGCAAGTTTTCAAGTTCTCAATCAATACTGGTATGTCATCAATGGAGGTATTACCAAAGCCAAGTACAATACCCTGCCAGTTTCGAATAGTATTCGGCAGCTCATAATAACTCAGTGGTCGTACAATAATATTGTGCTTAAAAGCCTGATCACAAAATTGTTTTTCACAGACGTTCTGGTGCCATCTTACGGTAATATGAAGCCCCGCAGCTTGACTGATCACTTCCCATTGCTGGGCAAAACTGTCTTTAATACTTTGGAGCATTTGTTGATGTTTTGCTTGGTATAGCCGGCGCATTTTCCGAATGTGACGAAGCAAGTGGCCGTCATGAATAAACTCCGTCATTGCTAATTGAAGCTGGGCTTGCGTTTCACCGCTGAGAGCATCTTTTATCTCAAGGTAACGAGGAAGAAGAGCTTGAGGGACGACCATATAACCAAGACGAATACTGTTGCACATCACTTTACTAAAAGTACCAATATAGATGATATTCACATTGATATTGGTTTGAGCTGCAAGTCCTTGTAAGGAAGGATAAGGGCGGTGAGCATATTGAAATTCACTGTCGTAATCATCTTCAATAATGGTCACATTATGTTGGCTTGCCCACTTTAGTAATTGGATCCGTTGAGAGATATTAAGTGTTGTGCCTAATGGATATTGGTTGCTGGGGGTAATGTAAATGGCTTTCGCTTTTGTTTTCGATAACTGTTGAAGGTTAATTCCATCGAATGGAGTCACTGAAAGCGGTGCTATTTTTACATTGCATAAGTTAACCACTTTACGCATTTGAGCATAACCGGGATTTTCAACAAGGACTATATCGTTAGGCTGAGTGCTTGCCATTATTGCCATGATTAATGCTTGTTGTGCCCCCGATGTTGAAATGATCCTATCGGCGGTGACATCGACAGAGCGTGATGTTTTCAAGTAATGCGTTAATACTTCTCTAAACTCCCACTCACCTTGTAGATCGTTACAACCAAGAAACTGTGTTCGATCAAACTGTTGTAGATAAAGACGTTGCCACTTTTTTCTAGGAAATGCGGCAAGATCTGGTACGCCAGGAGCAAAGGCATTATTCGTTGTGTTTATTTGTTGTTTGGTTGTGGGTTGTTTAAGTGAATCTTCACTGCTCGTTGTCGTGAGGTAATGATCTGGTAGGGTGGCTGCGACATAAAAACCGCTACCTGCTTGGCTACGAATATAACCTTCAGCAACAAGTTGGTTGTATGTGGCAATAATCGTATTACGACTGACATCGAGTATTTGTGCTAGATGACGAGTTGATGGCAACTTACTGTTCTTCGGCCAATATCCTTGGGTGATTTTATCGCGAATAGCATTAAACAAACTCTGCTGGCGCGAGCCTTGATGATGGCAAAGGGTTAAATCTCCGGTATCAATTAATGTCAAACTGGATCCATCCACTATTCAAAACTGGCTCTTACCTACAGTACCAAAGTTTGATGTTATGTCTATTAGAAGGAAGTGTAATTGTGGATCAATAGGAGAGATTGCGATGTTATCAAGCACAGATAGAACGACGATAAAGAAAAATCCGAATAAAGCCGTTTTCGAGACAGAAAAGCTCTATCAAATAATTGACGAAAGCTTACTTGCACATATTGCTATTGAGCAAAATGAGCAACCTATAGTTATTCCGATGTTGGTATGGCGAGTTGATAATAATATCTATGTCCATGGGGCTAAAAATAGCCGTTTAATTCGTGCGTTAAAAAAGGGGCAACCTTGTTGTTTAACATTTACGTTATTTGATGGTTGGGTACTTGCACGCTCTGCATTTCATCACAGTGCCCATTATCGCTCAGCAATGGTCTTTGGACAGTTTGATGCTATTGATGATAACCAATATAAAAATGCGTTACTGAACCACTTTATTGAGCAAATCGCACCGGGACGAAGTGAATGTGTACGACAAGGTAATGAAAAAGAACTTACTGCGACGGAATTACTCATGATGCCATTAACAGAGGCGTCAGTAAAAATTGGCTGTAATGGAGTAAATGATGATGAACGAGATATGGATTTATCCGTTTGGGCAGGAATTATTCCTTATAAAACGGTGATTGGCCCATTACAAGATGATGAGAAGATGGCAAGTGGAATCGATCAACCTGATTATTCTTTAGCGTATGGAAATCGATGGTATAAATAAACACGATCAGAAAAACTAAGTCCAGATATAGATTACTGGACTTAGTTTTCGGAGTATTAGCAAGATCGATTTAGGTCAAATTATGCTTGATGATGCTTTCTTTGACCTTCTGTCGTTAAACGTGCATTACCATGTGAATGTGCACGACGTTTGCCTTTACATGTTTTCATATCGCCCTTAGCCATTGTAAATCCTTAATTATTAATAGAACAAAGAAGATATTTGTATGATAAATATTTTCTTTATCAGTGCAAGTGACAACTTTGCAGCTAAGTTATTGATACTGTAAATTAAATTATACAAAGTTCGCGTCTTTAATAAGAAATAATGGCAATTGTTTTCGCTATTTAATAAGCAACAAAAGAGAATTAAGGAATGTGCTCATTAGATTGAAAATAACGCTAGCGAGGAGATGAAAACTAGCGCTAATTATTTTAAGTCATTTCTTAACGAGTAAGAAAAAAAGCCTGATAACTTAATGCTGGAAGGCGTTATCAGGCTTTTGTTACTCTATTCTATATAAATTTATTCCTCCCAGCGTACCAATGTATCGCTAGGCCAATCATGTCCAATATCCGAGTATTTTTGCTCGAGTACATGACGTTTAATTTTAAGGGTTGGTGTTAAAATACCATTCTCAATTGACCAAGGCTCTTTGATCATTAACACACCTTTGATCTTTGCGTGAGACTCTAGCTCGCGATTAATCGTTTCTATTACATGATGAACGCGTTTCTCGTAACGTTTACGATCAAAGTTAGGGAAGTGATGCGGGAGTGCTAATAAAATAGGGGCTGGCATTCCAGAACCGACTAAACACATCATCTCGACGTTACTAAGTTCAAACAGACGTTTCTCAATTGGTACGGGCGAGACGAATTTCCCTTTAGCCGTTTTGAAGGTATCTTTTTTACGACCTTGGATGGTGAGGTAACCATCTTCATCAATAAAACCGATATCACCAGTATGTAACCAGCCTTCGCTATCAAAGCTTTCTTTGGTTGCAGCATCATTATTGTAATAACCGGCAAATAGGCCTTTACTACGTACTAATATCTCATCATCTGCGGCAATTTTCAGTTCAACGCCTGGGCCTGCATTACCAACACTACCGACTTTGTCACTACGGTATGGGTGGTTTAATGTGCTATAGGCAAAAGATTCTGTCATACCCCAAGCTTCGGTAATATTGAGGCCAATACTTTCATACCAACGTAATAAACCCGCAGAAACGGGAGCAGAACCACAGCCTAATACTCGCGCTTCGTTAAGCCCTAAACCATCAGCGAGCTTGCGCTTTATTAAGCCAGAAATAAATGGAATCTTAAGTAACAGATTCAGTTTGGCTGGTGGTAGTTTCTCTTGAATTCGTTGTTGGAAAAGCGTCCATAAACGCGGGACAGAAACAAAAATAGTAGGGCGGTGCATTTTTACATCATCGATAAAGGTATCAAGAGACTCAGGAAATGCCACTTGAAGACCAGACATGATGGATGAACCAAAAATGTAAACCCGCTCAGTTATGTGTGCGAGTGGGAGATAAGAAAATAACCGCTCTGTTTCACCTAATCCAATATGATTGATTATTTGATGTGATGCCCAAGCAAAAGCGCCATAGGTCAGCATCGCGCCTTTAGGAAGCCCAGATGTGCCCGATGTATAAACAATCGACATTAATTCATCATCAGTATGTGCTGGACGTTCCTTGCTTGGGGCATGTTGTTCAATCAGCGTAGAAAAATTATATTTCCCTTCAGGTGTTCCTGGGTAGCTAAAAGAGATCGTCGGTATATCGGATAGCTTTTGTGTCACGCTATTGATGGCATCAGGGCTATCAAGTTTACCGATAATCACTAATTTACTGTCACTATGAGTAATGCAATGCTCAATGGTATCAGCCCCAGCTGTTGGGAAAATAGGAACACTGATATAACTACCTAGCATCATGGCCAAATCACAAATAAACCATTCCGCACAGTTTTTAGAGACGAGAGCAATACGCTCGCCCGGTTGGATCCCCAGTGCACGAAAGGCGCTGACTAGACGTAAAGCCTTATCTGCAACATCTGCATAGGTGTAGTCAACAAATTCACGGTTGATAATTTGGCGAAGATAGATATCAGTAGGACGTTCTTCTGCCCATTGTAGGATCATGTCATTGGGTAGCAGTTGAGCCATATTAGTTTCCCTTAAATGGTTTGCTACAAGGATGAAATCGTTCGATGACATCGTTTGTTATTATAATGTTAAATTTAAAGCGTATTTTAGGTGCTAGTCAAGGTGTTGCGTAAGGAAAATCAGTGAGCTAAACAGACAATATTTTAAGTTCTGGTGAGTGACTCGGGTATTTATTATTATAAAATCAATCAATTATTTAAAACGCTTGTATGAAAACAATTCTGATTATTTATAGAATAAATTAATGACTTTGTATCAGATTTGTTAACACGATCATGTTTGTTTTGTTGTTGATAAAGGCGACAATAAAAAAGTACTTTTATTGTCGCTTAAAAAGATGACAACTGAATGTAATTTTGCGCCTTTTGGTAGAGTGTTTGATAACGCGATGACGTGCGATCTTGTGATTCACAAATACTGAGTAAATCTTCAATGAAATAACCTAATGCTCGGTTTTCGATGGTTTTGATTTGTTGCTGTATTATTAGAGGTAAATCATCGTAAATGGAAGCGGCACCAAAATCGCCAACCAGAATATTGGCATGCTCATCAAAGAGGACGTTATGGGCATAAATATCACCATGAGCCACACCTTGGTTTTGCATATGTTCAATCACGTTTGTCATTTGTGACACTATTTTTGTGATTTGCTCAATGGTTAACGTAAAGCCGTTAGGAAAGGTATCGCGTGTACAGGTTTCAAACGTTGGTGGTAAGCCTAAGTTTTTAAAGTGCGCAGGGATTAATGCCATAACAAGTGCTAAATGTTTAGGATCTGTAACGTGTGCTAATGATTGTACAAGGTTTGGGTGGCGACCTGTTTTGAGACAAGCGTTTAATTCATCTTGTGGGTAACCGTCAGACGTCACCTCACCTTTAAAAACTTTAACTGCGATATCTGCTGCCAGTTGATGGGTATTATTTTTCCATTCGGCTAATGAAATAACGCCAGATGCGCCTTGCCCTAGCACTGATCGTAATGTGTAATCATTCGGTACCACTTCAGGCAATGTATTGTTTACCTGCTGATGGCGATTAAAATCATTACCAGAAAAGGCCAGCCACGCGAGTTTTGGCAAATTAAGCAGTTGAGTTGGAAATGTTTGTAAGCGGTTAGCAGATAAACGGATTAACTCTAAATTATGTAGTTGATCCATTGTGGTTGGCAATTCTGTGAGTTGATTACCTGCTAATGCAAGTTTCTGCAGGCGGGGGCGTAATCCTAAACTTTGTGGTAATTGAGCGATATTATTATCGGTTAAAATCAGCCACCGCAGTTTTTGAGGTAACGATGTTTCATCAACGGTAGTGATCTGGTTTGATTTAAACCCGATCATTTCTAAGTTTGGGCAAGCCCCTAAGACCTTCGGTAACTCGGTAAAGCAGTTATTTGACATAAACACAATGCGCAGCTTGGTTAGCTTGGCAAAGTCGTCAGGTAACTGGCTCAGTTTGTTATCCGTTAAATCTAGGATTTCCAAACTATTTGCTAGCGAAAGAATTTCGAGAGGAAATGTGGTTAATTGCTGCGAAATTTTTAGTCGGGAAATATGCGCCAGTTCACCAGAGCGTAGTTGTTCTAACGTATGCAAAATCTGTATACCTAATTATATGAAGAGTATTGTCTCTATTGTACCTTGTGTAGTGTGAATGCCAATTAACGAAATAGCGATAGGTATTTTAATGACTTATCTAGAAGTGTAAATAATGTGCAATATTTTGTTGTAAAAATGTCCACACTATCGGTTGCGCCACGGCAAAACGGCAGTACACTAGCGCCTACTTTTGATGATATCTGTTACTGATTTCGTTTATTTCCAAAGATGACACTGCAAGTACCGAGGGTTTTGTGTTTAAAAAAGCGTTATTGCCATTATTGGTTATGTTCACCGCTGTTACTGATGCTCAAGCAGCCTATTCGTATTCAACTTACCCTCCCGCAGGTACACGAACCGTTGATGATGTAATGAAGCGTTACTCTCCTTTCGTTGAGCCAAGGATGAAACGTTATTTTGAACAAGCAGGTTTATCTTACCCTCCGAAAAATATTGCACTCTTTGCGATGAAAGAAGAAATGTCAGTAGAACTTTGGGCAGAAGAGAAAGGTAAGTGGTCTTACGTTAAGCGTTACAATATCGAGAAAATAAGCGGTAAAAAAGGACCTAAACTACGGGAAGGTGATAAACAAGTTCCTGAAGGTATTTATCGTGTTTCTTTATTGAATCCCAATAGTCGCTTTCACCTTTCGATGAAGCTAGATTACCCGAATGCTTTTGATCGTAAATACGCAAAATTAGAAGGCAGAACGTCTCCAGGTAGTAATATTTTCATTCATGGTAAACAAGCATCGACAGGCTGTTTAGCCATGGGCGATTATAGTATTGAAGAACTATTTTTACTCGCCCAAAGAACAGGGCTTGAGAATATTGAGGTGGTTATTAGCCCACACGACCCGAAAAAAGGGAAGTTGCTGGCGTCAGTGAATCAACCGTTTTGGACCCAGATCCTTTATCGTAATATTGAACAACAAGCGAAAAAGTTTGGTCGCTAATTGGTGGACTGTTCTATTTAGTAAATGGCTTGTAAAGTAAATAATTACATTTGATTTGGCGCTTTTTAACCAGATACAACATGATGTCGCTAAAAATGTGAGTTAGCGCTAGTTAAGGGAATCACATTTTGTAATACTAATACTAGCCACTGATTTCAATGAAGGATAATTATTGAAATCGTACTGTTGCATAAAATGATTACAATAGAGTCAACTCATTATGCCAAAGCGAAGTAAAGAAGATACAGAGATAACCATTCAAACGATTATGGATGCTGTAATTGATCAAATTCTTACCTTAGGTTACGACAAAATGTCATACACCACGTTAAGTAATCAAACAGGGATCTCTCGTACCGGTATTAGCCATCATTTCCCAAAGAAACAAGACTTTGCGCATGCACTTGATGGGCGTATCTATCAGCTGTTTGTAGATAAGCTTGATTTAACAGACGATTTAGCAGCATTTTCTGCAAGCTGGTCAGTTGCGCTTGATGATGAAAAATTCCGTGCAATTTTACGCTTACTCTTCCATCATATTTCTTCTGCAGAAACATCACATGAGTTTGCCCACCGTGGAATTGAACGCTTATTTACTCTTTGTGAGCAGCGTTATGGTCAGCAAAGTATTGATGAATTAGAACGCTTATTAGGGCGCTCGTTGATTCGTTTAGCTCGATAGATCATTATTTGGGTATTTGTTTAATCAATACTATGATGTGATCCCATATTAAACCCGCTTGACAGTGGGTTTTTTTATATCTTTAGTAATAACAATAACGCAATAAGAGTATGCTGTTATTATTCGAATTATCTGAATAATATTCATACAGTTTATCGATAAAGCAAGATGGCTCTATACATAAAAAATTGTTTTGTTTTAGAGTTATTGCTCTAGAATAAAAAAGCATTAAGAAAAACTGGTATCAAAGGGTTACCTTATGAGAATAAAACCATTTATGGTTAAACCACTGGCTATCGCTTTGCTAGCGATCACACCGAGTATTTATGCATCACCCATTGCGTTTAGTGATGCGTGGCATACTGTCGTGACGAAGAATGATGGTTTGGCGGCCGGACGTTCAAGTGTTGAGCAAGCAGAGTACATGCAAGATGCGGCAAGTGACTTATATTTGCCAACTGTGACGATTGGTGCAAATTACACCCGTTTGGATCAAGATGTAAAACTGTCACCTTCAGATTTATTTGGCAGTATGCCTGCATCATCCACAGCAGCGGGGCAAGAATTAACAAAAATTATTGCCGAGCTTACTAAAGTGACAGGCCTAGACCTTAATTCTGCACTAACGTCAACGATTGCAGATCGTGATGTGCTAACCAGTTCTGTTCGTGCTATTTGGCCTATTTTCACTGGTGGTCGTATTAGTGCGGCACAAGATATTGCTAAAGGACAAACAGAAGAAGCGAAATACATGCTTGCCATGATGCAACAGGCTAAATTTGAAGATTTATCCCGCTTTTACTTTGGTGTTGTTTTAGCAAAAAATGTTGTCGAAACACGTAAAGAGGTTGAAGCAGGGCTAAAACGTCATTACGAACATGCGCTTAAACTAGAGCAGCAAGGTCAAATTGCAAAAGTTGAACGTCTACAAGCAGAAGCGGCTTACGATAAAGCAAAAGTTGACGCACAAAAATCAGTGCGTGATTTAGAAATTGCGCAAGTTGCGCTAACAAGACTACTGCAGCAATCGAGTACCACTGTACCTACTACTAATTTGTTTATTAATAGTTCTTTACCGCCCATGTCGGCGTTTATAAATAAAACGTTAGCAAGTTACCCTGGTTTACATATTTTGGATGCTAAGCGTAAACAGGCTGATGGCTTAATTGATGTAGAGAAAGGCAAGTATTATCCAGAAGTCTATTTGTACGGTGATTATAACCTTTACGAAAGCGACTCTCTTGCCGCTAAAATGGCACCTGATTGGGCTGTAGGTATTGGTGTTAGTGTTCCGCTTCTCGACAGCTCTGGCCGTTCAGGTAAGGTAAAAGCGGCGCATTCGATGGTGACACAAGTGAATCATTTACGTGCGCAAGCTGAGCAAGATCTGACTGTGTTAGTTGAGAAAACCTATCGAGAAGCTAATCAAGCAGTCGAAGAATATAACGGTTTACAATCGAGTCTTGCATTAGCAAAAGAAAATATTCGTCTACGAGAAAAAGCGTTTAGCCAAGGGTTATCAACGTCACTGGATGTGGTTGACGCTGAACTGTATTTATCCGCCGTTAAAACCCAGCGACTTGCTGCGGCCTATCAATATGTTATGTGTTTAACTCGTTTACTTGCGGTAAGCGGTGAAATGAACACCTTTAATAATTATCAGAAATATCAAGGTATAGAGGTTTAATTGTTATGAGTAAGTTGAAGTCTATAGCAGTAGCGGTTCCTGTAATTGCTGTTGTGGGTTGGTTGGGTTACACCTTCTGGCATGCTTACCAGCCTCAACCTGAACGTATGCAAGGTCAGATTGAAGCGCAGCAATATAATATTTCCTCAAAAGTACCGGGGCGTATTGACCAAGTACTTGTTCGTAAAGGCGATGAAGTTAAACCGGGACAACTTATTTTTACCATTTTAAGTCCGGAAATTGATGCCAAGTTAGAACAAGCGAAAGCAGGTGAGCAAGCGGCTGGTGCGTTGGCAGAAGAAGCGGAAAAAGGCGCGCGACGTCAGCAAATTGCAGCTGCGGAAGATCAGTGGCGTAAAGCGACGGCGGCGGCGAAATTGATGAAAACGACTTATGTCCGTGTCAATAACCTTTATAAAGATGGCGTGATTGCAGAGCAAAAACGCGATGAAGCTTTCACACAATGGCAAGCGGCACAATATACCGAAAGTGCAGCATACCAGATGTATGAGATGGCCAAAGAAGGTGCACGAGTAGAAACGAAGCGTGCAGCACAAGAGAAAGTGAAAATGGCTGCAGGAGCAGTGGCCGAAGTAGAAGCGTATGTTGCTGATACCAAGATCTCTAGTTGGCACCAAGGGGAAGTTTCACAAGTGCTGCTGCATGATGGTGAACTAGCACCACAAGGTTTTCCTGTGGTGAATATTATTGATATTAACGATGCGTGGGCTGTCTTTAATGTGCGAGAAGATAAGCTAAAAGATTACCAAGAAGGTAAAGAGTTTAACGTAACCATTCCTGCATTAGGTGATAAAACCTATTCATTTAAAGTAACACACGTTGCGGTAATGGGTGATTTTGCTACGTGGCGTGCAACAGACACGGCGAAAGGTTTTGATATGCGTACGTTTGAAGTGGAAGCACGTCCAACACAACCAATTGATGGCTTGCGCGTAGGCATGAGCGTGATTGTAGAGCAGTAATATGAATAGCTTTCAGTATGTGAAGCAAGAATGGCGAAACATATGGAAAGATGGCTGGTTACGAGCATTAACACTGTGGTTACCTGCGGTGCTATTTCTCACTATGTGGGCTATTTTTTCTACGGGTATAGCGCATAACTTACCTGTTGGTGTTGTCGATCTTGATCATAGCCAGTTGTCTCGTCATTTTACTCGTTATGTGGATGCCAGCCCGACAATGGCTGTTACACGTCAATTCACGAGCCCAGATCAGGGCAGTGAAGCGATGCGAGCCAATGAAATCTATGCCATGGTGGTGATCCCAGATAATTTTGAAAAAGACACCAAGCTTGGTTTTTCGCCACAGATCACCACGTTTTATAATGGACAATTTATTTTAATAGGTAAATTGATCAACTCTGCAATGCTGCTGGCTGAAGGCACATTCAATGCAGGGGTTGAAACCGTTAAGAATATGGCGACAGGGGCACCAGTGCCGTTGCAAGCGATGGGGCAAGCGGTGCCTATTCGTGGGCAAATTACACCGCTATTTAACAGTAATAGCCATTATGGACAATTTTTGGTTTCTGCCATTATCCCGTCTATCTGGCAGATCTTGATTGTGGCCACAACGGTATTAGCTATTGCCTATGAAGCGAGAACACAAGGACTATGGAAGTGGTTACAAACGTCACCTGTTTCTAAGTTACTGGGTAAATTAGCTGCTTATACTGGGTTATTTTTGATCCAAGGCTTGCTGTTCTTGTGGTGGATGTACGTAGCATTGGATTGGCCGATGCATGGTGATTGGCATATCTTGATTGTCGCGCAATTGTTAATGGTGCTGGCGTGTCAAAGTATGGGGGCTTTTATCTATTTCCTTGCGATGGAAGTACCACGTGCCATGAGTTTTGCCGCGGCATTTACAGCCCCTGCCTTTGCCTTTATGGGGATCACTTTCCCTGCCACTGATATGCCTGTAATTGCCAAAATGTGGCGTAGCTTACTACCTGTAAGTCATTATATTGAAGTGCAATTACAGCAAGTTGATTATGGGACGGGGTGGTATCAGGCATCTCATCAATTGTTTGTTTTGTCGTGTTTTATGGTTGCAATGGTATTAGCAGTGATGTTGATGTTATTCCATCGCCGTAAAGCATTAAGTGGCGATGCTGTAAAAGGGGATGCCTAGATGAGCTGGTTAAATTTATTTAAGCATGAACTAAAAGCCATTTTTACGAATGTTTCTTTGGTGTTTACAGTATTTGGCGGCGTAGTTTTTTACTCGTTCTTATATCCGCTACCTTATAGCAATGAGATCCCTCGCGATCAGAAAGTTGCCGTGGTTGATCTTGATCAAACCCAGATGAGTCGTGAATTGATCCGTATGGCTGATGCCACACCCCAGGTTCATATTACTCAGCACTTAGGCAGTATTGATGCGGCAAAACAAGCGTTACTTGATCGTCAAGTAGAAGGGATTTTAGTGATCCCCCATGATTTCTACAAAGACGTGATGTTAGGGACTAGCCCAACACTGGCATATGCAGGTAATGCGGCATTGTTCTTGGTATACGGTACCATTGTGGAAGGATTAAGCGCTGCAGGCACTGATTTAGGTGTAAAGGCGAAGATAAACCATCTTGTTTTAAAGGGGGATAACTTCGTTCAAGCGACCGAACAGTACAGTGCAATGAAGTTAAACATGCGTCCAGTGTTTAATGTCACGATGGGCTACATTAACTATGTTGTTCCTGCTGTTTTTGTATTGATCTTACATCAGACATTGTTAATTGGTGTCGGTATGGTCGGTGCATCAGAAAATGAAGCGCGGGCGGCAGGTAAAAGTGGTTATTGGTCTGAATATCCAGTATGGATGATTATGGCGGTAAGGGCGTTTATCTTTGTCGTGATTTATTTGGTTTTAGCCGCGTACTATTTCGGTTTTACCTTCACCTATTATGGAGTAAATCGACTGGCGTCTATTCCTGATCTTTTTGCCATGACGATTGCCTTTTTGTTAGCGGTAATCATGTTGGGAATGGTATTAGGACAGTTGATTCCACGTTCTGAGTTAGTCACGCTGGTGGTGTTATTAAGCTCATTACCTTTAGTGTTTACCGCAGGCTTTATTTGGCCAACCTCTGAATTGCCAACATTACTACGAGAGTTAACCCAGTTAGCACCGTCAACGGCTGCTATTAATGGTTTTCTTGGTTTAAATCAGATGGGCGCAAGCTTTGCTCAAATGATTGGTTGGTGGCAGCAATTATGGTTACAAGCATTAGGTTTTGGTGCTTTAGCATTTTGGTTAATGTCACGAGCACGAAAGGCAAGTCGTTAAGCCAATAATAATTCAGCAGAAACAAAAAAGGTCACCATTAGGTGACCTTTTTTATATCAACAGCAAACTAAATATTAGTCAGCCATTTCTGCATTGTGGTAAACGTTTTGTACGTCATCACAATCATTCAATGCATCAAGGAATTTCTCGAACATTGCGATGTCGTCGCCAGCCAATTCAGTCATTGTCTGTGGAACGAAAGAAATTTCTTCAACATCTAATGTTACTTCTGGCATTGTTGCTGCAAGTGCATTTTTAATTTTGAAGAATTCTGTGTGAGGAGCGTAAACAGTGATCACGCCATCTTCACATGTGATGTCAGTCACATCAGCATCTTCCATCATTAGATTCTCAAGAACAGCTTCTTCATCTGTGCCTTTGAATTCAAATACTGCTTGGTGTTCAAACATGTGGCCAACAGTACCTGGGCTACCAATTTTTGCATTGTTTTTAACGAATGCTTGGCGAACGTCCATGAAAGTACGGTTGTTGTTGTCAGTTAGACAGTCAACGATAACCATGCAGTTGCCAGGACCAAAACCTTCGTAACGTGCTGTTGAGTAATCTTCACCGCCGCCACCTTTAGCCTTATCAATTGCTTTTTCGATAACGTGGCTTGGCACCTGATCTTTCTTCGCTTTTTCAATAAGACGGCGAAGTGCTAGGTTAGCATCTGGATCAGGGCTACCGTTCTTAGCACAAACGTAGATCTCTTTACCGTACTTTGAGTAAACTTTGATCTTAGCGCCTTGGGTTTTTGCCATAGACAATTTGCGTACTTCGAACTTTCTTCCCATGAGGAATCACTCTCTTTTACTATGTGTGACGGTCAATTTTGCAAGGATTTTACCAGTAACCCTCCTATTATTACTAGCGTGATCTGCTATTTAGCATAGAAAAGCGTCTTTTTTCTCACTTGATTGACGGTGAGGATCTCGGAAAAGTTACATCTTTTTTATTACTGTGATAATGCGTTGATCTTTAATTAACAAATTGAAACGCTATTTAAATGTTTATTAGACCGATAAATCCCATAGGGTAAGAAAGTTTCTTGATAGTAATTCAGTAAATATAAAGTGTTTAATATTAGGTTTCTTATATTGCGGTAATTAATTGAGTATTATTTTATATAATTCTCATCATGTAAGAATTTAATTTGCAGTATGGTTTTTTATTGGTTAAAAGTAATTATCATACAAAAAGAAGAAGCCAACACCGTGACAAATTCACTCAGTGCTAATGAAAAGCTGTTGCAAGTATTAATTCACATTGCAGCTTCACCTTTCCCTCTGCAAGCTCAGCAGTTAAGTGTCGAAATGAATATGCCTATTAGTAGTTTATACCGCTACTTAGCATTACTAAGAGATTGGAATTTAATCGAAGAAAATCACGGTCAGAATACATACAGTGCCGGGCCTGCGGCATTGCAATTACAACGTAATTTTCAGATTAACTCACCATTACCAGATGGTGTTCGACCGATATTGAAACGTTTGCAGCAACAAACGGGTGAGATGTCGGCATACATGGTGCCTGTTGGCTTTAATGCTTTGTGTGTCGATAGCATTGATAGTCCATACACTTTACGTTGTAGCTATGAAAAAGGGCAGAGCCAACCTCTTATCCGTGGTGCTTCATCAAAAGTTATTTTGGCGCATTTACCCCTTTCTCGCCAATTACGTATTTTGAAGCATTACGAGATCACAGAGAAAGAGCAATTAGACGCATGGTTAACAGAGCTTGATCTGATTAAACAAGATGGTTTTGCTATTAGTACGTCTGAAATTGACCAAGGTGTTTCTGGTGTGAGTGCGCCCGTTTTTATCGGTAATAAAGTGGCTGGCGCAGTGAGTGTCATGGCACCAGCTGAACGTATCAATAGCCGTAAAAATAAAATTGTTATGTGTGTCTTACAGGCTGCTCGCGCTTTACCACCACAACATTAAATTACAACGTTTTTGATCAAAGGAAGATAAACGTATGTTTGTAGATCATTTAAAAAAATTATTTAAAACTGATGATGTTAAGTCTCGTATTCCACATCGATCACATACGTTAATTTCTCCTTATATTGATCAACGAGAACAAGGGATTGTTTTACTCGGCATTATTTCTGATCTTAGTATTGGCTGGAATCGAGGTCGACAAGGGGCGAAGGAAGGACCAGCAAGTATTCGACGTATTCTTCCCAGTACACATTCGCATTCAAAGCTGCCCTTTTATGATGCTGGCGATATAGAACTGGTTGATGACGATACAAATTTCTCATCATTAAGTGATAAGCAAGCGCAAGTTGTACATGGTTTACTCCATTCTGGGCATTTCCCTATAGTGTTAGGGGGCGGTCATGAAATATCTATTGCAAGTTATCAAGCGTTATCTGATTTTGCCGATGATAAAGCAAAAATACATACCGAATGGCAAGTAGCTAAATCGATACCTGATAATGTTGTTGCTTTATCGGCGACGCAAGAAGATCCAACGATGAGTTATCAGCCTTGCCAAGCGCGTGTTGGGATCATCAATTTTGATGCACATTTTGAGTTGCGACCAACCTTGTCTGTTCGTTCTGGTTCGGCTTTTCATTCTGCATTATGTTATAGCAAGGAGCATCACCGAGATTTTCATTACCTTGGTTTAGGTATATGCGATCGTGCTAATTCACAAGCAATGTTTAAATTGGCTGAAGATTTGGGGTGTGAGTGGTTGCTTGATAACCAAATAACATCACGCAATAAAAAAGCAGTACAAACCAAAATTGATAAATATATCGATAGTGTTGACGTTATACAGTTAAGTATTGGGCTTGATGTATTTTCTGCATCTATTGCACCTGGTGTGAATATGACCCAAATGCAGGGGGTTGGTTTACCTATGGTCGAATGGGCAATTAAACATATTATGGCAAGCGGAAAAGTAAAGTTAGTTGATATCGCTGAGCTCAATCCTGAATATGATTATGCTAACCAAACCGCGAAATTAGCGGCAAAGTTGATTCAACTTATATCTCGATGCTTATAGTATAATAAGCCACCATATATAACAGATGGTGGCTTATTATTAATGATGTATGTCAACCATTAAACTCATCGTGATAGCTCATTACCATATTATTAATGTTATCCATTAAGGTATCGTATTTCTCATTATCTAAGTTGGCGAGAGATATACGAATGGACCATTGAGGAGCATCAAAACCAGCTCCTGGCATCACGATGATCGCATTTTCTTGAGCGAGTCGTACAACAAAATCTAGTGCGTTGTACGTTTTGGTTAACCACGTTAAGAATTTCTCACCATAAAGTTCATTAGCAATTCGTGCTATATCAATCTCAACATAATAAAACACGCCATTAGGATTATCTTCTGCAACCACTGGTGTACCTTTCATATGTTCCATTAAATGATGATAGCGGTCGCGAATGATATTTTTAGCGTCTTGTTTGTACTGCTGTTCATTGTCCATGAGTGAGAATACAGCAAAAAGTGACATTTGAATTTGCTGCGGTGTTGATAGCCCAGCAGTATGGTTTAAAGCTACTGCTCGACTATCTGAGACCAAGCGATCAATAAACTTCATACTATTTGGATCTAAATTAATATTTTTGTAGCGTTCAAACAGTGTATGTTTAACTTCATTTGATTGTTTTCTTAGTAACTCATCTAAAATATTATCAGGTTGGATACCGATAACACCTAAACGCCATCCTGTTGCACCAAAATATTTAGAGAATGAATAAACAAGTATCGTATTATGAGGAACGATCATTGCCAGTGAGGTAAAGTTATCGGCAAACGTGCCATAAACATCATCAGTGATAATAATAAGATCTGGACGTTGTTTAACAATATTTGCAATTTTAGTTAGCGTTTCATCACTCAATTTTACTGAGGGTGGATTGCTAGGGTTCGTTACAAAGAACGCTCTAATGTTTGGATCTAGTAATTTATTTAATTCAGTATCGGATATTTGCCAGATAAGATCCTCACTAGCTTCAATCTCAATACGGTTTAGCGCATAGTCTTCAAGATCCGGAATTTCTATATAAGGCGTAAATATCGGTGTTGCAATCGCAATACTATCACCAGCACATAATAAGCGATTACTTTTTAAGGTATTAAAGATATAAACAATCGCCGCAGTGCCGCCCTCAACAGCAAATAAATCAAATGGGCTTTGTGGCAAAGTATTTTGATTATCGCAAAGCGCACTACTTAAATATTGTTGTATAATGCATTCTGCGTGTTTAAGCATTCTATCTGGAACAGGGTAATCATCACCTAGTACCCCATTGGTCCATTCAAATACAATCTCGTCAGGATTAATCGCTTGATTCGTCTTAAGATAATCAATAGCATTGAGTAAAAATGTTAACCCATGATTATTTTGATTTTCTGTTTTAAAACAAAATTGTTGTAAACGTTGGAAGATGCCAAGCTTATCTGCTGTTCCGCCAAAGTTATCATAATTTTTAAATTTTAAGTTAGCTTCACTCAGTGCAAATAACCCTAATTGAAAAAAAGCCTCACGAGGTAAGGTTGCTACCCAATTAGGATTGCCACGACCAGCGTCTATTAGGGCAATGTCGGATTGCGATGAAGCCAATGTTAGTAGTGTGTTTTTAATTTCAAAAGGACTCAGTTGACTGAGTTTTTGTTCATCTAAGGCATTCATAATTTATATTATTGATCAGTTAGTTAAAGTTAGAAATAACTGGCTTATAAAGAGCCAGCAAAATATTTGTTATACACAGATGACTGTGAGTACGTGTATTGGAACACTATTACCTTTTTCTATCAAAGTGGAAAATCAGGGGTGGCTCTGCGACTACCAGCAATTAACGCTAAGGTTTAATTGGATTTTTCTTTTGTCAATTACAAGACCTAAAGATATTGATAAGGATAGTGAAATTAATGCGTAGGCTTTTAATTACTCCGTAACTACGTTCATAAATTCATGTTGAATAAATAGCTCATTTAAATTACACCTAAGGTTTAAAGTTATATAGCAACAAAAAAAAGAAGTTAAATATCATTAATATTGCGATAGATAATTTTTATACTGTATTCAGTGAATTATTGGCTAGTGATAACCAGTGAGTAACTTATGTCTTTTGCGAATTCTTGGTAGATAATTATGCTGAGATAATGATCTGAAAAACTCGGTCTTGTTATTTATAAAGTGTGAGATTGTTTCAATAAAATTCGTTATGAGTCGCATTTTTTTACTTTTACATGAAAAGATAAAATAAACTCTCTTTTAATGAACTTATCAATGATGAATTATCAATAAGTTTTATCGTGTTGATAAGAAACTTGGCTAGTTAAAGGAGTTAACATGAAATTGAAGCCACTCATTGTAGCAATGGGGTTTGCCACGGTTCCACTTTCAGGGTGTGGTAGTGATTCTGATGGAGAAATATCAAAAACAAAAGATCCAATACCAGAATCAGCTGTAACGTCAGATGTCTATTCTATTAAAGCTGTGGATGGATATTTAAGAAATGCTGAAGTGTGGCTTGATATTAATGGCAACTCTTTACACGATAAAAATGAACCATTCGCAATATCTAAAGATGGCGGTGTCGCTGATTTAGATGTTTCAGGTATAGATAACCCTGAACAATATTCTGTAATGGTTAAAGCAATTGCTGGCAAAACTGTCGATGAAGATACAGTAACCGAGACCAATAAAGCTGGCGTTCCTATTGCAAAACCTTTCGTATTATCAGCACCTGCTGGTGAATCTATTATCTCACCTTTGTCTACGCTTGTTCAGATCAATATGAATAATCAAATGACAAAGGAAGAAGCATTAGCAAAAGTTGCTCAAGATTTAAATATTGAAACAAGCACCATTCTTTCTGATTATGTAGAAAGTAACTTGGGTGACGTTGCATCTAAAGCAAATGCCATTGTTGAGTTAGGTATTGTTCCAGAGTCTGCTGAAGAACTAAAACAAGATATTCAAGAACTTGAGAATAAGCTATCTGAACATGTAGAAACGATAAAACAAGTTGTTGCTGGTCAATTAATTATAAAGGATGAGGACGGTAAAGCAGTTATTGTCCCTAATGCTGATAAAGATGACGATGGCATTATTGATGCTAAAGATGCTTTTCCTGATGATTCATCTGAGTGGTTAGACACTGATAGTGATGGTATTGGTAACAACAAAGATACCGATGATGACGGTGATGGTGTAGCTGATGCTGATGATGTGTTCCCGCTCGATAGCACAGAATCAGTAGATACCGATAGCGATGGTATTGGTAACAACAAAGATACCGATGATGACGGCGATGGTGTAGCTGATGTCGATGATGCTCTCCCTCTAGATAAAACAGAGTCCGTTGATACTGATGGCGATAGCATTGGTAACAACAAAGATACTGATGACGATAATGATGGTATCGCTGATGCTGATGATGTGTTCCCGCTCGATAGCACAGAATCAGTAGATACCGATAGCGATGGTATTGGTAACAACAAAGATACCGATGATGACGGCGATGGTGTAGCTGATGTCGATGATGCTCTCCCTCTAGATAAAACAGAGTCCGTTGATACTGATGGCGATAGCATTGGTAACAACAAAGATACTGATGACGATAATGATGGTATCGCTGATGCTGATGATGTGTTCCCGCTCGATAGCACAGAATCAGTAGATACCGATAGCGATGGTATTGGTAA
>NZ_PYNW01000008.1 GCF_003026105.1 Photobacterium sp. GB-56
TGCTGCCTCTAATTTAAATTCAGCACTAAATAATCGTCTTGTTCGTTTTGTCATGATGTCACCTATCCATGTTAAGAGGTGATGATATCACCTCTGAGTAGGTGGCCAAATTTAATGTACCACTACAAACGTACGAGGTATATTATATGCGAAAATTGATGGGGAAGTGATGTTTCCTCGTATTTTGAAAGAATTACGAGCACCAAGTCGAATAACGAAAATTGCTACCTCTAGGTATAAAGTTATTTCCTTATTAGTAGACACTGAAAACGTAAATAATCCTTTATACGATAACCCGACGGATTTTCTGATTAAAGCTAAGAACTATGGTGCTCCTCAAGCTCGCCACCGTGTGATTTTATTAGGTGTTCGTGCTGACGTTGAAGGCGTTCCTGGGACGCTGGTGCGAAGAGAAAAGTAAACGATAGTAGAGCAAGTTTTATCTGATTTACCTAGGTTAAGACGTTACTGAAAAGCAATTTGAGAATGCTAAAGATCTAGATCTTTAGTCTTTTAAAAAACTTAACAGAAGTGAGGTTTAGCAAGCAACTCACCTAGGAAAAATGCCTATTCACCTGATTAAGTGGTATCTGAATAATGCTCCTACGTGTGTGCCAAATAATGAAACTCATGGCACATTTGGGGTGACTTGCTGCGCTATGCATTCAGCGCTGCGTATACCAAGATGAGTGGGGGGAACGTTACTAAGGACTAAGGACTTTCCTGACGATCTTGCACCTGAACACGAAAACTGAAAGTCGGGTACACACGCAGACCGTTTTAGAACTCAAGCCGCAAAGAAGTGCTCTACAACAGTAACTAGCCATATCTCGAAAGATGGTCACACTATGTCAAAAGCAATGCCGAAGCCTAACAGTCCGCGAAGCAGCGCGCTTACAGACGCTTCCGGATAACTACTTGTTTGAAGGAAACAGAATACAGCAGTATGTGCAAGTAGGAAATGCTGTGCCACTATATTTGGCACAGCAGATTGGCTTTGTTGTGATGGATTTACTTGCAGGTTAATTAAGCTCGCTAGTACACTGTAACCACAATAAAATTAGTTGGTTATAGGTATGTCTGATTCTCTTATTCTTAAGTTTGACCCAAATACGATCGAGCATTTGGGTGTTTCTCTATATTCAAAACTCCCGAGCGTTCTTTCGGAACTTATCAGTAACTCATGGGATGCTGATGCGGATAGTGTCAATATTGATTTCATCGAAAACGGAGATGAGAAAGAGATCATCTACGTGGACGACGGAGAAGGAATGACATTTGATGAACTGAATGATAAATACCTTGTTATTGGTCGTAACCGTCGCCGTGATACTCAACGTCAAGAAAGTACGAAAGGTCGTCCAGTAATTGGGAAGAAAGGACTTGGGAAACTTTCTGTATTTGGTATCTGTGACGAAATTGAAGTCGTTTCAATTAAAGAAGGTATGAAAAACCATTTCATTATGAACCTTCAGGAAATTAAAGATAGTCGTGGAAATGAGTACTCTCCTGAGTTGTTGGCACATAATGTACCGACATCTGTCCCTTCGGGCACAGTTATTAAGTTAAAACAAATTCGTCGAAAGAGTGGATTTAGCTTAGATGATATTGCACTGAGTTTGTCTAAAAAATTCATCATTTTTAGTGAAATGGTCACACGAATCACCAAGAATGGTGAGGCCAAGTCTGAAGTTCATATTACTAATGAGCTTAAATTTCAGACTCTTAATACGGAGTTTACTTGGTCTTTCCCCGACGAAAAGTATGACAAAAACTATGCTTATTGGGAGCAGATGAAAGGTTCAGTGATTACTCTTAAAACTCCGCTAAAAGATACGGAAATGAGAGGTATTTATCTTACTTCAAGAGGTAAAATTGTAAATGTAGCAAGTTTTTACGGAGCGCGTGACAACGATCAGTTCCATAACTATGTTACTGGATACCTAGAAGTCGACTTCATCGATGACTTTGATGATGATGTTATTTCTACAGATCGACATTCACTAAACTGGGAGCACGAAGAAACCCGCGATCTTCAAGCATACTTGCAATCCATTATTAAGGTAATTGGCAAGGAATGGCGTGAAAAACGTGCTCGAGTAAAACAAGCAGCAGTAGAAAAAAAGCACCAAGTTGGCATTGAGCAGTGGAAAGAAAATTTACCAACATTTGAACGTGAATTAGGTGACAAGATCATTACACCGATTTTAGAAAACTCCAATATTGATGTCGATGAATCAGCAGATCTTATTGGCAATGTAATGGATAAGTTTGATAACCAAGCTTATAAAGAATATGCATCTTCAATTGCCGATCTCTCTGAATCACCTGAAGATATTCCTAAGTTACTACGACTGATGGATGAGTGGAAGTCAATTGAATCGAAGCAATATCGTGATTTAGCTACATCTCGTGTTGAAGTAATTAAGCAATTCGAAAATTATATAAATACCAATACTAAAGAAGTGCCAACATTACATAATTTTCTGAAGAAGTTTTCATGGCTTTTAGATCCTCGCATTCTAGAGTTTAGAGATGAAGTGACATATTCAAAATTGCTTGAGGAAACATATCCAGACGAAGAACTTGATGAAAAAGATCGTCGAATTGATTTCTTATGTAGTAATGCCCTAGGCGAAATTCTGTATGTCATTGAAATTAAGCGTAGCACCTACAAAGTTGACGCTAAAGCCATAGAACAAGCCTATGATTACGCTTCGTTCTTGGAGGAAAGATATGCATCTGAAACTGGCTTTTCGAGAGTGGTTTGTTATGTTGTTGGCGGTAGTAAATCAGAGGATAGACGCTTTAGGTCTAAGGAGAAAACTTATGCTGAAACAGGTGAGGTCTTTGTCAAAACCTACCGAGAATTACTAGAGCAATCTAAAGAATATCATAAAGAGTTTATTGAAACTTATGATGGCTTTAATAGCTAGTAAAATGCCCCGAATTACGGGGCATTTTCTTCATGTTTAGTCAGAAAAATTTATCCGATAAGGTAGGGTGCCTAGATAAGAACTTTTCAATCTGAAATCTATCCCATGTCTCTCTCGTAATGTTACGGTTTTGTGCTATTCCGTCTAATCTATCGAGTAAAGTTGCGTCGATATAACAGTTGCACATTAAACCATAGCCATGAGCTCCATACTGATCAATGACATCAGATATACTCCCAACGTTATTTGCTGAGACAGAATGATCAGTACGCTTAGTATACTTACATTGAAAAATGAATTTCTTTGGCGGAGAACCAGCAGAAGCATTGGTCCAAATTTCTATATCTCTTCCACCATCTCGGGACTTTGATTTTCCTAGTTTTCTAATAGTATTTCGATTAAATTTGCTGTGGTGATATATAATGTTCCAACATAATTGTTCAAAAAGTTCCTCGTCAATACTTAACCAGTCAACCTCACATTCTTGACTAATTTGAAGTTCATCAAAAATACCACTTGAAATACTGGTGAGTACAGTTCCGACGGATTTAGCTTGTAGGTTACTTAGAGGAAGAATATCGAACAAAACAACACTGCAACTAGAGAACTTAAATACAACGAAGTCAGAGAATTCAGAGATGAGAACGGAAGCTCTACTTTCTCTATCGGTGAAATCTGGGTCATCATGACCAACTTGTCGAATGAATTTGCTAGCTTCAGCTCGAAACTGCTTGATTTCTGGAGTTGATACAAACAGTTCTGAGTGAAGGTTTCCTAATCTTTCTTGAAAGTCTTCTTTATCTGAAGAGTACTCTGAATAACAAGCAAGAGCCTGAACCACAGACCCCAGAGGGACCTCAATTACTTTATCTTCAGCTAGTGCATAGGAAGTATTTTTGCAATGAACGAACTCAGCATCTAAGAGAACTGATTCCTTAGAGTATCCAAATATTTCAAGCGCATTTGAAATTTTGACAGAAGATGGGACTAACCAAGCATTCCTAGATATTAGAATTTTGTCTTCAATACCAGCGCAATATGCACTTTCCCAAAAACCATACTCCCTTTCTGGGTAATCCTTTAGCTCATGCCCAAAATTGGCTCTACCGCACTCGTGGTAAGCACCATTTACTAAATTTGAAAAATAGTCTTCAACAATGTCGGGGTAATGTAGTGGCTTATCTAGCATTTGAAATTCATGTTGTAACACAGAATCTCGGACTTGATGGAATGCGTCTGAATTTGCTATCTCATCATCCTCTGGGTAACGAACAGCTAACGATAAGTTTTTTAGAGACGCTGAGAGACGAATAAGTGAGAAATCAGATATGTTAATTTCTAGTACAGAAGCATAGGGCTGCATAGAAACTCGTCTCAATATTGATGTATTTCCGAGTTTAGCCAATGTTTCAAACGCATAGGAAGCGTCTAAATAATCTGAAATCATATCAAGGTACGACCAGCATCGCCTTATTGGAACTTGAACTGTAACAATTGGAGATGATTTTACGAGTTCTTCAATTTCTTTAGAGCTCATCGATGCTAAATCTGGCGAGTCTAAGTTAATTGTGACATGGCTATTTTTCTCACAAGCCCTCATCACTTCTTCTCCATAACTAAAGCCACACGACCTACACCCCTAACTTCATCTTCTTCTACAGTTAAAGTCGAGCCATTAAAGCTGATCACTAGTTTCTTTCCTTGTAAGCGTTGAATTTCGTTTAGTGAGAGTAGGCCGTCCGTGTCGACCAAGTATGTGCCGCTAACTGCTTGACGCACTCCTTTATCAATTATTGAGGTGGAATCCCCTTCGTGAATCGCCATAGCATTTACAACTGATGCCTCATCAAGTAGTGATTTGTCAAATGTAAGTGTTTTTAATTCAGTTAATTCGCCATTGAAAATTTTGAAAGGGTCAATATCAAATAGAAACTTAGTTTCCATGCGTTTTGATTCGTGCTTTAGCGAACTTCTATTCGGAAATACCTCCCTTCTCCTAATAAAAGCCACCTCAGCGATACACCAGCATGCAGGTGAGCTCTCACCGCAATTTCATAAGGAGTTAACCCACGTTTTACCCATGTAGAGATTGTAGAAGTAGGTACACCTAGCCTTTCTGAAAATACTCGTTGACTCTTGGTTTCGGTGACTTCGATCAATCTTTGTACAAAATCCTTACCACTAAAATACGCGAAAGCGGATATCTCTTTTTGATTAGCTGGCATAAGCGATTGATAATCTTTGCTAAGGCGTAGTCAGCAAACAGTAACTTCTGACTACTTATTTAAACATTCAATGACTTAATAGGATACCACTATGCTTTCATATCAAGTAGTTTTTAATAAACCTTTCATGACGTATGTCCAATACTCTCAGTTATCAGGTGTACCGAAACGTACCATTATGGGTTGGGTTGCCGATGGCCGCTTATTTATTAAAACCAAAACAAAAGGTAAGGTAAGGAAATCCCACTCATCAATATGATCTCCTTAGTTGAAATGGCGACTCGTTAAACGATGGAAAAGTTAACGTAGGCCGCTATGCGTTTATCCTCCCTAATGCCAACCAAAGAGTATTGTCCGCTGTGGATCCATATTCTTGGTTAGGGTTTCGTTTTCATCTCATTTATCTTTAATTGAGTATTGGTTATGAACGAAATTGACTTAATGTGCGACTTCCGTGGATCTAAACAAAAAGCATTAATGAAGCGAATTGTGCATTTGCGAACTTGGATAATATGACCAAGTTAACGAAAGCCGTGTAAATACCTAACCGTGTAAGCTTGTTCAAAGCTTTTATCATCGCGTAAGTTCCTCCCCCCTTTGGTATATAAATATCTATGCATGTCATCATGTAATACTTACTTTGCTCACTCCGATCCAGTATTAGAGCGGGCTTTTTTCTCTTTTCCAGACCTGTAGTTCTTCATGAGTTACAGTTTTAGGAGGAGGCGATGACTCAAAATGATCTTTAGTCAAAAAATCCAGGCTGGAACTTTAGTGTGAAAGAAGCTTATTAATATTCTTGTTTATATCTCAGAGCTCAAAAGTTGTCGCCACTTTGTCACCATTTTTTATTTATAATTTCTAAATCTATTATTTTAGTTATTAATTTGGGCGGTAAACATTATATTGTTCAATATTTTTGATGCGATAGCGCATAATGAAGAGACGATGAAACATTCAGAGAAAAAGGGGATGTCGATTGAGCGTGAAACCTTTTTATTGAAACTGATAGCAGAAGAGCTCATCACTGTTAATGCATAAAAAAACGGAGGTATTGAGCCTCCGTTGCATTGAAATCAATCGGTGAATTATTTTACTTTCTTAAATGTCACGGTGTGACGTTCAGAGCTGATAATCAATGTGTTCTGGTTCACTAGGTAATCTGATGGACCTGTTAGCATTCTTTTTACGAATCCATCAACAATAGCTTGTTCGTTTTGAATACACATTTTACGGGTTGACGCTAAATTTTTAGTCAGTAAATTCTGGCCAGTTAGTGTCAGCTTGCCTTTTAATGTATTACAGCCGTGGTAAGTGACCGTCAAATTATTATCAATCACTAATTCTGGCTTTTTAGGTAATGCATCTACAGGCTCTGAATGCCCATCAATCGCCATTACTTCCCATGTGCTTGGAAGCGCAGCAGCATCTTTAGGAGAAGAACTACAACCAGTTAATAGTGATGTCAGTAAAAGCGTACTTAATAAAATCTTTTTCATTATTTTTCTCATGTCGTACAGCAAGAAGGTGCGTTAGATACAGGTGTTGACGATGATAAAGAGCAACGGTCAATAGTCAGATGTGTCAAAAATAACGCAATATTATTCTGTGTCTTGCTTACAAAAGTCAGATGAACATTAAAACTTAACAAGCCATGAAGTGTGACAAATAACCGTAAAAATGTAAACGGCATCTGTTTTTTATTTTTATGTTTTTATTCATTCATAAATATATGAATAATAGACGTACTCATGATCATTAAGGATAATTATTTGATGCAGAAGATTACGCTAAGTTCACCCACTGGAGATAAGTATATAACACCATCAAAAGTGGTATGTGTTGGTCGAAATTACGTTGAGCATATCTATGAGTTAAATAATGAAATTCCTACGCAACTTGTCTTGTTTACGAAACCCAATTCTGCCATTTCTCAACAACTCAAAGCTAAGCATAGTAACGATTTCCTACATTATGAAGTTGAAATTTGTTTTATGTACCAACAAGGTCAGTTTATGGCTGCGGGAGTGGGAATAGATTTAACAAAGCGAGAATTGCAAGCGACCTTAAAACAAAAGGGCCTACCGTGGGAACGAGCAAAAGCGTTTGATGGATCCGTGCTTTTTAGTGATTTCGTGCCACTTCCTAATATTGCTGAAACGGAATTTGAAGTGGTGTTTGAACAACAACAAGACGTTTTACAGCGAGGCGTTAGCTCTCAAATGATCACAAAACCTGCCGCTATTTTGCAGGAAATCCAATCATTCATGACATTAGAAGATGGTGATATTGTTATGACGGGGACACCAAAAGGTGTCGGCGAAGTGAATGCTGGTGGTCATTACACTGCAAGCCTGTATATTGATGGGCAAAGAGTGGTCGCCCAGTCATGGGATGCGGCATAGCGTGATAATCAACTGATTTTTAATTGACAAAAATTTCGCATATTTACAGCTAAGCATTGTTACAATACTTAGCTGTTTTTCTATGTTAAGAAAGTAATGTTTCAGCAAGAGCATGTGATTAAATTAGCAAATATGAAAATGCCGTTTGGTAAGTACGCCGGTCGAATCCTTATTGACTTACCTGAAGAGTATTTATTGTGGTTTCAGAAACAAGGATTTCCTGACGGTGAGTTAGGTATGCTGATGGCTTTGGCGCTTGATTTTAAAATTGAAGGTCTCGAAAGCGTGATTCGACCATTGCGCAAAGACTAAGCGTCGTTTTAATACAGGTAATAGAAAAGATTTTTAAATGAAAAAAGTATTCTCATCTATATTGCTGTTTTTGGGTGGATTGACATTGTCAGGTTGTGCCCAGCATTATGCGGCAATCAGTGATATTCCGTTTGCTGATGCTAACTTTAAACGTTGCGTCATTTTGCAAGGCAAAGTATATAGCGAACACATTACTGAGTTGAAATGTGACGGTTTACATATATCAAAAATTAAAGAATTAAGTAACTTTCCTAACTTACAACAGTTAGATTTATCACATAATCATTTAACCCAGCTTGATGTTAGTCATAATCCAAAATTAGCGCTACTTAGTGTTGAAAACAACCAGCTTAATAAATTGAATATTAAGCATAATAAAAAATTAAGAGTGCTTAATGTGAGTTTCAATCACTTAGTATCGCTTGATGTGAAAAAAAATAAAGATCTCACGTATTTAAATTATTCAGGAAATCATATTAAAGATGTGGATATTCAGAATAATCCACATTTATTAGCCCCTTATGAAAAAGCCTACATTACTAATGGCCCCTCTAATTAATCTCGTTAAAATCAGATAAGGAAAGCATTTTATGTTTAACGGAATGCATCATGTTGCGATCATATGCTCTGATTATCAGCGTTCTAAGTACTTCTATAGTCAAATATTAAAACTAGAGATCATTAATGAAACCTATAGAGCGCAACGTCAGTCGTACAAACTCGATCTACGTTTACCAGATAATAGCCAAATCGAACTGTTTTCTTTTCCTGATGCACCTCAAAGACCCAGTTATCCTGAGGCCCAAGGGCTACGTCATCTGGCGTTTTCAGTTGATGATGTGGAATCTGTAGCAGCATATTTAGTTGAACATCATATTGAGGTAGAAGCGATCCGTATTGATGAATTAACGGGAAAGAAATTTACTTTTTTTAGCGATCCAGATGGATTACCACTTGAGTTGTATCAGTCTTAACGTTGAGAAGTGTGGGTTTTTAGCTAACAAAGATATGCATATAAGGGTATATTGTATTGGTTAATAATTAATCATTGGAAGGGATGTAATGCGCAGGATTATATTTAATCAGAAAGGTGGGGTGGGTAAATCAAGTATTACCGTAAATTTAGCGGCTATTAGTGCGGCGAAAGGGTACAAGACATTGGTGATAGATCTCGATGTACAAGGTAATTCAAGCCATTATTTAGGGTTCGATATTAATCAAAAAAGCGATAAAACCATTGCTGATTTACTTAATCAAACCGCTTCTTGGTTTTCAATGGCATCACCAACATTGGATTACCCCCAACCGACCGATTATGATAATTTATTTCTTATTCCATCGAGCCCTAAGTTAGATAAATTAGAGCCAGAATTAGAACGCCGCTATAAGATTTATAAGTTACGTGAAACTTTAGATGAATTAGAAAAAGAATATGAACATATTTATATTGATACCCCACCAAACCTAAATTTCTATACTAAGTCGGGATTAATTGCGGCGCATAACTTATTGATCCCATTTGATTGTGATAGTTTTTCACAACAGGCATTGATCAATTTAATGGACAATTTAGCAGAGCTTCGAGACGATCATAATCGTGAGTTGTCATTAGAAGGTATTGTGGTCAATATGTTTAATGCCCAGGCAAATTTTCCCCGTCAAATTATTGAGAGTGTTAAAGAATTAGGCTTCCCAGTATTAGAGCCTTATCTACCTCAATCGATCAAAATGAAAGAATCACATTTTCAACAAATCCCGCTTATTCATTTCCAACCAAAGCATAAGTTAACTCAGCAATTTTCGCTATTACATCAACAATTAAGTGATGCTAAACAAGCTGTCAAAAGTTAGCCGTATTTTTTATTGCTTACAATTAAAAAGAGCGAGATTAATGCTCGCTCTTTTTCAGGTTAGTCATCTTTGTTGGGAAAATGCTTTTCGTATTCTTCCATAAAATCTTGTCGAATTTCTTGCTCTAAATGCGTCGCTTGCTCTGTTGGACAAAATAACATGAAGTGAACAATTTGCTCTCCTGTCGCACCACTACTGATATGGATGTGTGGCTCTGAGCCCGGTAAATCAACACCCGCATGTTTTTCTATCATGCTGTTATAGCGACGAGCGACGTCAATAAAATCTTCACAATGATGCTCTATTTTTTTGACCATAGTTGGTAGTAAAGGATAGAGGTTGAGGAAATTGGGTACGACGATAGAAAAGTTATGGTAAACATAACGCTTCATAAAATTGAGGTTTTTTACTGGGTAAGTGAAAAACATACTATTAGGTAAGGTTGCTGTTTTTCCTGTGTAATGATATTGGCCATGATGAAGATCGATCTCTTGGATAACCGTTGCCATCATATTGTGTTCGATGACTTCGCCGCATAACTTGCCCACTTCAATCCAGTCACCGATTCGAAACGAACGTGAGCTTGCGCGTTGAATTGATCCTGTAATACAAAGAATAATTTCTTTCGATGCGACAACAATGGCAACCGCGATCGCTGTGACAGATAATGCAAACTCATTAATTTCTGAGCGCCAAAGGATAAAGAGTAAAAGGATAAGAATAGAAAAGGTGCCATTTTTGGTTCGAGACATCCATTTTCGTTGTTCTTCTGAAAGAAAGAGTTCTTCCCCTCGAATTTTGGTCAAAACCAGACGACGGATCAGTGAAACAATCACAATGATCAGAGCACTTAGCAGTAATTTGTGTGCGATGAGGAAATTAATAACTTCCGTAACCTTATCCATCGTTATTCCTTTTTATTTCAATACATCAATAAAGAGTTATATCAAAAAAAACAGATGAATGTGTTAGAGAAATCAAAACTTTATAGAATTGGGTATAAGACAACTTGGTATTTGAAAATAGAGTACAGAGAAAAAGAGCGATAAGCTCCTTTAAAAATGTGATGAGATCTTATTTATTATCGCGTTTGTATCATTCAGTAAAAGAACGTTGGTAAGCGACGGTAATTTTTTGATGATTTAGTTGGGTGTTAATGGTGAGTGCAATATGAGGTTTTTGATAAAAACAGCCATTATCGAGGAGATAATTAGTGAAACTATCAAAAGTCCATGTTAACTGATTCTATTTAGAGCTTGATATTCATGTTAGTGTTTTCATTGGGTGTTTTTTATACGGAGGTGATGGTGAAAAAACAAGTATGGACACAGTTCAGAAGATAAAGCACAAGCATATAATGAGTTTGTAGTGTTTAGCTCAGTAACAGTCGTCTCTTTACTTGCTAGCATCGCAGGCTTAATAACATGATTGGTTGGTATCAGCTTACCCTTCTTGTCATTCCATTCATGTTCGTCATTATAGCTATGTTGTTTATGTTTAAACCTAAATTAATAGTTTCGATTTAACCTCAAAAGTAACGCTATGTTTATGATTATTTATCGTAATTTTAAGGACTTCAGTCTAAGTTTGATAAAGATAGAATCATAAAATGTAGAGAATCTCTGAGTATGAAAAGTGACATAATTCTTATCGGTAAGGGCGAAAACAAAATTGGGATCCATCCTAAATATGCCAATCGTCATGGTTTTATTGCTGGAGCAACAGGTACAGGTAAAACGGTAACACTTCAATGTTTAGCTGAGGGTTTTTCATCCCTTGGTGTCCCCGTTTTTCTTGCTGACGTAAAAGGTGACTTATCAGGTATGGCGAAGGCTGGTACTGATAACGCCGTTGTTCAAAAACGTTGTCGAGAAATTGGTATTGATGATTTTCAATTTACTTCCTTTCCCGTTGAGTTCTGGGATTTGTTTGGGAAAGAAGGGGCAAAAATCCGCGCGACGTTAGAAGACATGGGACCGCTATTATTAAGTCGTTTGTTAGATTGTAATGATGTCCAAGAAGGGCTAATTAATTTAGCGTTTGAATATGCAGAAGAAAATCAAATGCCGATGTTGGATTTGGATGATTTTTCTACCGCACTAAATTACTTAGGCGATAACTCAAAACAACTGGGTGGGATGTACGGACGTATCAGTAAGTCCTCTATTGCTGCTATTGAGCGGCGTTTATTGGGCTTTAAACGCCAAGGTGGTAGCGAGTTTTTTGGTGAGCCAGCATTGGATTACCATGATTTCATGAAAACTGCCGCAGATGGTCGAGGCATTATAAATATTCTGGATGCAAGTACCTTGATCCAATCACCAAAGTTGTACTCAACCTTCTTATTATGGTTGTTGTCTGAGCTTTATGAAAACCTACCGGAAGTCGGTGATCTCGATAAACCTAAATTTGTGTTCTTTTTCGATGAGGCTCATCTCCTGTTTGATGATGTACCGAAGGTCTTCTTAGATCAGATTGAGCAAGTGGTACGTTTGATCCGCTCTAAAGCGGTTGGGATCTATTTTGTAAGTCAAAATCCAACCGATATTCCAGATTCAGTATTAGGACAGCTGGGTAATCGCATTCAACATGCGTTACGTGCCTATACCCCAAAAGAGAGAAAAGCCGTAAAAGTTGCAGCTGAATCATTTAGGGATAACCCAAATTTAGATGTAGTTACCTTACTGGGTGAATTAGGCGTAGGTGAAGCACTAGTATCAGTATTAGAAGAGGGCGGTGTACCATCGGTAGTTGAACATGCCACTATTCGCCCTCCAGAGTCGCAAATTGGTCCTATTCGTGCTGATAAGCGCATTGAAATGCTAAACGCCAGTCAGTATTTTCAGCAATATAAAGTAGCAGTGAATCGTGAGTCAGCCCATGAGATATTAAATAAGCGCACAGAGCAGAAAAAGCAGCAAACACAAGAAGCTGAACATGATAAACAGGAACGTGCAAGTATTCGAAAACCTCGTCGCTCTCAGCGCCAAACATACACTGAATCGTTTATTAAAACCTTATTAAGGCAACTTGCGAATGCAATCGTAAGAGCGTTATTCAAGCGGCGTTAATTTGATGACTAAATCTCTTCTGTGTTATCGATAAAGAGATACGGTGTAAATCTTATATTGTTGTCGATAAATATGTTACTGAGCCCATGGCTTTTTTATAAGAAAAGCGTAAGGTCTTAAGCTTCTATTTTTAAAGGATAATAGTAGACGTGCATATTTTTACAGATAGAAAAAAAATCCTGATTGATACGCGAAGTTCTGATGAGTTCTTAGCGGGTCATGTTGAAGGTAGTGTATTTGTTGGATTTGGCGGGAAACAATTTAAATGGTGGCTTGAATTAATGCTACCGGATAAAAACATTCAATTAGACGTTATTGCTTCACCTAATAATCAAGACCAAGTAAAAGAAACATTGCAATCACTAGGTTATACCCATATCCGTTTTCAATCGCTTGAGGGGACACTGTCTCAGGTTGAACATATATCTGCTGAAACGTTAGTAACGAAGGCATCAGATCTAAATATTTTAGATGTGCGTGAACAAGATGAAATAGCAAAAGGTGCGCTACCTAATGCTGAGGCATTACCGTTATCCGATATTGTGCAAGGCAAACTGCCTTCAGAGAAAGATAACTTTGTTGTCCATTGTGCGGGTGGATACCGTTCTTTGATTGCTATCTCATTGCTTAAATTACTACGACAATGCCATTTTATTCAAATTGATGGCGGATTCTCTGCAATTAAACGCCATATATAACTGTTTTATATAAAATTAAGTCATTGATAAATAATGTTTATTGATATTGTTTTTTATAAAAGTTATCGATGGCTTTGTTTTTCTCCTTCTAAAAAAAACTTTTTTTGGCCTAAAAATAGCTTTTCGAGGGGGATTTTTAATACGGTTAAATGTTATCAAAATGTTGTTGATTGTTTGCCTCTTGTTGCAAAATCCATGAAATCTAGAAATTCTTGTACGAATATTTGTGCAAAAGAATTGATCCCTGACTTATTTTTTTTGAAAAATAGCCAGTCTCTGAAATGCTGAATACATGTTTCTACTAATAAAAAAAGTCATACCCTGTACCAGACGTAGAAGCATTATATGCTTAATGTTGAGTATAAATTCAAGGATTGAGAGATAGATTATGATTCGATTTAACCTTTGTGCAGCAGGAATATCCCTTGCACTGTCAGGCGCTGCTTTCGCGGCCCCTACGGCACCAAGCATTGATCTGTATGGTTCTAACAACCTTCAGTTCTCTAAAATTGAGCTAGCGATGGAAACAACATCTGGCTATAACGACATGGTTAAATACCATGACAAAGCTAAGATTAATGTGAAATTTAACCAATGGAGTGGTAAATCAGGCGATACTTACAACATCTATTTTGATGGTGAAAAGGTCGCATCTGGTCCAATCAAAGGTAGTCAAACCACCGCTTCTTTTGAGTACGAGCAAGGCGGCTTGTACCAAATGGAAATCGAAGCCTGTGACGAAACAGGATGTGCGAAAAGTGCGCCAGCACAAATCACCATTGCAGATACAGATGGTTCACACTTACCTCCTCTAGCAATGAATGTTGATCCAAACAACAAATCATTTGATACCGACCCAAGCGTTGTTATGGGGACGTATTTCGTTGAGTGGGGTATCTATGGCCGTGAATATACAGTAGATAACATTCCTGCAGACAACTTGACCCATATTCTTTATGGCTTCATCCCAATTTGTGGTCCAAACGAGTCTGTGAAATCGGTAGGTGGTAATAGCTTCAACGCACTACAAACTGCTTGTAAAGGTGTTAATGATTACGAAGTTGTTATCCATGACCCATGGGCTGCATTCCAAAAGAGCTTTAAGCAAGCAGGTCATGAATATAGCACACCTATCAAGGGTAACTACGCAATGCTAATGGCATTGAAACAGCGTAACCCTGATCTGAAAATTATCCCATCAATCGGTGGCTGGACATTGTCTGACCCATTCTTTGATTTTGTAGATAAAGCAAACCGTGACACATTCGTTGCCTCTGTTGAGAAATTCCTAAAAACGTGGAAATTCTATGATGGTGTAGATATTGACTGGGAATTCCCTGGTGGCGGCGGCCAAGCAGCAGATCGCGGTGATGTAGTAAAAGATGGTCCTGCTTACATTGCGTTAATGCGTGAACTGCGTGCGATGCTTGATAAGCTAGAAGCTGATACAGGTCGTACTTATGAGCTAACATCAGCAATCGGTGTTGGTTACGATAAAATTGAAGACGTTGATTATGGCGAAGCTATCCAATACATGGATTACATCTTCGCAATGACATACGACTTCTACGGCGGTTGGAACAACGTTCCTGGTCACCAAACAGCACTTTACTGTGGTAACTTCATGCGTCCTGGTCAGTGTGACGGTACTGGTCTAGATGAAAATGGCGAACCGTACAAAGGACCTGCATACACCTCTGATATTGGTATTCAGTTACTGCTCGATCAGGGCGTTCCTGCTAACAAACTGGTTCTTGGTGCTGCAATGTATGGTCGTGGTTGGACGGGTGTAACACCTGATACGCTAACAGATCCAACAGATCCAATGACAGGTACAGGTACTGGCAAACTGACGGGCAGCAAAGCTCAAGGTGTTTGGGAAGACGGCGTTATTGATTACAAAGGCATTAAATCATACATGCTTGGTGCTAACAGCCAAGGTATCAATGGCTTTGAATATGGTTACGATGAGCAAGCAGAAGCACCGTATGTGTGGAATCGTTCAACAGGTGACTTGATCACATTTGATGATGAGCGTTCTGTTAAAGCTAAAGGTAACTACGTTAAATCACTTGGTCTTGCTGGTTTATTCTCATGGGAAATTGATGCGGATAACGGTGATATCCTAAATGCAATGCATGAAGGTGTATCGGGCGCGGTGATTGATAAGCCAAACAAGGCACCAACAGCAGCAGCTGGCGTGGATCAAACGGTTTCAGGTCCTGCATCTGTAACACTTGATGGTTCAAGCTCGAAAGACTCAGATGGTAGCATTGCTAGTTATGCTTGGGAGCAAGTATCAGGTACAGCGGTAGCATTAACTGGTGCTGATTCTGCTACAGCAAGTTTTGCCGCTGCAGAAGTGGTAGAAGCTGAGCAATTAACGTTCAAACTAACAGTAACAGATAACAAAGGTGCATCGTCATCAGATACTGTTGTTGTCACTGTAACTCCTAAAGATGTTGTCGTACCACCAACAAACACGGCACCAGTTGCAAGTGTAACTGCACCACAAACAGCAAACGCTGGCGATGTAGTTGTTGTTGATGCATCAGCTTCTTCTGATGCAGATGCGGGTGATACGCTAACATTTGATTGGACATTACCAGCTGGTGTTAATGCAACAGTTAATGGTTCACAAGTACTATTTACTGCGGCTGAGTACACGCAAGACACTAACGTAGTCTTTACTGTAACGGTATCTGATGGTGAAGCAAGTTCAAGTGCTTCAGCGACAGTTGTTGTTGCTAAACATACAACGGTAGAGCCACCTGTTGATACATGTGATAACGCATGGGACGCAGCAACAGTTTACACTGGCGGTGACCAAGCGACTAAAGATGGTAAGGTTTGGGAAGCTAAGTGGTGGACACGTGGCGAAGACCCAGCGAAATCTGGTCAATGGGGTGTATGGAAAGAAGTTGGCGTAGCTAACTGTCAATAAGCGTGAAAAAATGTACTGGTGGTTAAGATTGAATTAATCATCAGACATTAACAAACACTTATTATCAATCCCTTGGTATTATTTATACCAAGGGATTTTTTATTTAACCGCGATAAAAAGATAATAAAAAACGCCCCGTTTATAGTACTGAGCGTTGAATCTTTTTAGTGCGAGCTACTAACGGCTAAGAAATGCGTAGCCTGTTGTAAATGCTGCTTCTTGGAATTGACGTAAACCGGTATCACGGAAATCAACCGCCATTGGATTACGCTTTAGCTTTTGCTTTATGTCAGCATTGGTCATGAAGTTAACATCAACATCTGGAATAAGCTGGATAGCCGATTCTAATTTAAAGCCTACTGCGCTACCTGCAAACTTACCACGCGTTTCACGGTTACGGATTACAACTTTATCTACTTGGTAATCATCCAGTAGTTTTTTAAATGCGAATTGGAAATCACGCATTTGTTGGTTATCTAGAGAATCTTCCATGATGAACTTTTGTGTACGACATTGTGGAATATCGAACATGCCATTTTGAAGTGAAAGAAGGCAAATAACCGCTTCGTTACTACGTAGCTCAACAGCACAAATTTTCATGTTAACACCTGAATCTGAATATTTTGGCGCTTATTGTAGGCGAAAAAGTGATTTGCTGTTAGTACCTATTACATTTTTATCGTTCTTTGAGTTAGAGGCGCCTAATGAGTGAGTCTTCGTAAAGGACAATGAAAGAGAGGGGAAATGAATAAGATATGTAAACGCATTTTTTCGTAATGGTATAGCGTTGCATTATTTTATGATGAACTACATCGTAAAAATCAAATCATTTTAAGATTGTTAAAAAGTAATATGAATAATTACTACTAAGTATTTTGCGTGGTAGTAGTGACAATGTTTCTTAATTTTTTAAGGGTAATATCGGTTTTTTTTTGTAGAAAGAATGGCTCTGATACAGCAAAGTTAGATTTAGCTATCAATGTTTTAGTGCGTTGTATGAAACAACCAATCATGTATTTAGGGCTATTATTGTTAACCATGGTTGTTTCGGTTAACGCAAGAGCTGATAGTGATCATTTATTATTACCTCAAGATCCGGCTTGGATCACTGGAAAGCTTGTTACAGGTTTTACATATCACATATTGCCAGTTGATGAGCAAAGCGATCGAATACAGTTATATCTTCGCGTTAAAGCGGGCTCTGTACAAGAAACGGATCAGCAAAAAGGTTATGCTCATTTGCTTGAGCATATGGCATTTAATGGCACAAAACATTTTCCTAAAAACGAAATTATCAGGCTTTTTGAGCAAGCTGGATTAGAGTTTGGCCGTGATCTAAATGCTTTTACAAGTTTTGAAAATACCGTCTATCAACTAAGCATTCCTGAGGGTAATGAGCAATTATTAAAAAAAGTTTTACAATATTTAGCTGATATTAGTTATCAAATAAATTTGGAACAAGATGAAATAGCGAAAGAGATTGGTGTTGTCCAAGGTGAAATTTATTCTCGTGCTAATTTAATTGATAATCCTTATATTGCTTATATGGAGAATTTTGGTGAGGGAACTAAATATCAATATCAGAAAATAACAGGTACAGTTAATAGTATAAAGAAAGCTACACATAAAGGTCTTAAGGCTTACTATGATAGTTGGTATCACCCTACTAATATGGAGCTTTTAATTGTAGGAAATGTAAAAGAGAAGACCACAGTTAAATTTATAAAAGAACAGTTCTCTGATTTTAAAGGGTATCGTCAATTAGAGTTGAAACAACCACCGCATTTACCAACCTTTAAGCAAACGCCTTTTACCGTTTTTAGCTCACAGATAAAAGAAGAAACGTCATCGCTTGTATTTAATTTGTCAGATTATCAATATAAAACGTATCAAGATGATTATCATAATAGATTAGTTAACTTTTTGAATCAATTGATTAATCATCGTTTAACGCGAAGTAATGAGTTGTTAAAAACACCTTATAAATATGCATATTCTTATCTTGGGACACCGAATGATGCCGGTAATAAGTGGGTTTACTCATTAGGTGTTGGTCATGATAATTTTTATAAGAATAGAAGCGGAGCAATAAAATTTTTAGCAACTGAAGTGGCTAGATTACATCAATATGGTTTCACCAATGAAGAGTTTGAGCTACAAAAAAATTTATTATCAGCACAGATAATAAAATCAAATGTTGATTATAAAAATCAGAAATCAGTTGATATTATAAACAGAGCGTTAGATTCATTAATACATAATAAAGTGAATGTTTCTCCATCGTTAGATAACACTTTAGCGAAAAAATTTTTAGCTGAAATACGTTTAGATGAAATTAATAATTTTACGTATGAAGTATTAGTTAACCCACAATTTAGCGCGTTTTATACAAAAGGGGCAGGGGCTCCAGATACAGATAAGATTATTGCTGATATTCAGCAGATTCTTTTGACTAAGCAGAGTCTACCTAATGGTAGTTTGGTCACAGAGAGTAAAGCATTAATCGTCAATTTACCTTCCTTAGGTAAAATTGTTAAAAGTAGTGATCATCCTAAATATAATATGCAAGAATTACATTTAGACAATGGCGTCGCGGTTTTATTACAGCCTGATGCCAGTGCTGATGGAAAAGTGTATTTAGAATTTTCAGCGCCAGGTGGTATTACAATACTTGATCCTAAATATAGAGCTGCTGCTGTTGCGTTAACCGATATATATTTTAACAGTGGTTTGTCAGGTATGACGAATCAGCAAACGACACAGTTGTTTCAACTCAATAATACTCAGCTAATTCCTTATATTAGCAATACTACACAAGGCTTCACGATAGAAACGGTGGCAGACAATTTAGATTTTGCGATGTCGAGTATTTATGCTGCTATGTTAAACGGAGAAATTGATGACACTGTGTTTCATCATGTTAAGCAATCTATGATTCAATGGACCAGAAATAATGATCCTAACTTTGAGTCGGTCACGAAAGGTGACTTGTTTTCACATAATCCTTATGAAGGTAAGTTATCACTTAAACAGTTATATGATCTTGATAAAGACAAAGTCAAAACTGTATATAAGTGGTTATTTGGTCATGCGAATGGGTATAAACTCACTGTAATTGGTGATTTTGAACCGTTAAAAGCGAAAGCCTTAATAGAAAAATATATAGGTAGCTTACCAGAAGGCAAAAAGCACCAATATACAACGAAAAAACAACCCGTTTTAAATAAGAAGGTACGTTTAAAAAGAGGTATTAATAAATTAGATCGTGCAGATTTAGTGTTTAATTTTATTTTTGAGGCAACAGAACCGAATATTAAAGATATCTATGCGTCAGATCTTATCTCTCGAATCTTACAAAGAAAAATGCTTACCTATGTTAGAGAAGAACTCTCGCTGACCTATTCACCTAACGCTTGGTGTGGCTCTGCAACACCTGGAAGTAATTATGCACGATGTCAGATAAACGTGGTAACTGATAAAAAAGATGCAAAAAAAGGTATTGAGGCGGTGGAGTATGCATTAGCTGATCTTTATAAAACAGGAGTACCGCAATTTGAGTTGGATGAGCATAAAAAAGCTTTAGTTTTAGCGATGCTTGATAATGATAAGTTGCCGAAAGATCGGGCTTGGTTTGTTCATCGAGATTTTATCAATGGCTTTCCTATCGGTGCAGTTCTAGAGCCACAAACTGTGGTTGATGAAATTGATAAGGCTTATATTGACTCATTGATTAACCACTATTTAAAAAATGCGGGGCAGGTCACTTTAACTGTTTTACCTTAGCGTTTTTCAGTGATAAAGCTTTTTAAATTAAATAAGGATAATAAAACTAGAAAACTGTTCCATATTTCTATATTCATGACGTTTTAGTCAGTGTAATTGCATCGATAATGGTGAAATAGGGAAGGGGAAAATCGCATTTGTTCTGTTTTTAGTTACGGTTATTTTTAGCAAACTGAGTACAGTTTCTAGAGAGGAGAACCGTTATGACTATAACGAATGTGATGTCGCAATTTTACCTTCAACGTCTTAATGATACTGAAAATAACGAAGAATATGATGCCATAATCAAAATGCTTACGTTATGTAACTGGGTGCCTCGTGTTCAAGATGAAGAAGAATAAGTGTGTAGCTAGAAACCGCCAATAAAAGAACGTTATTGGCGGTGTAAATTCTTTCGTATTAGCTACGTTTTGCAGGTGTGTACGAACGACCTGCAGCTTGATACGTTTCTTTATCGTTAATTTCAAAGGTCGTGTAGAAGAACCATGCAATGAAGCGCATCAGCTCATCATTAGCATTCATTACCCACTCGGCAAACTCTTCTTCTTCGCCTTGATCGTTTTCTTGAGTGAAAACGTGGTAAATACGCTGTTGCCCGTCGATTTCAGCAAGACTAAAGTGACCAATCATTGCTGCTGCTGTTTCTGCAATTTCAGGCTCATCGTTGTCTTTTAAGGCATTTAGGATCGCTGAAACGCTATCGAGTGCTGCCAATTCTTTTACTAAAATCTCAAATTCTTCTTGTTGCATGCTTAATATCTCTGTGACGTTTTACGTTATTGTAATCGTAATTAAATCGACGACCTAATTTTTCCATAGAAAGAGGAGTACTGGCCTTAATCGTTTTTCGGTTGAGAATAAATTGGGCCTAATAGTTCGAGTTGGGTCAGGTACATACGCATATCGAACTCCAATTGGTGATAGCGAGGTTCCATATGGCAACATAATGCGTAGAACGCTTTATTGTGTTCTTTCTCTCGCAAGTGTGCCAATTCATGAACCACAATCATACGCAGGAATTCAAGTGGCGCAGACTTAAATACGGAAGCAATACGGATTTCATGCTTGGCTTTTAGCTTACTTCCATGAACACGCGAGATGAAGGTATGTAGGCCTAGTGCATGATTAATAACGTTGATCTTATTATCATAAGCGACTTTACTGATCGGTGCTGATTTTTTTAGATAGGCATTTTTAAGTTCAACGACATAATCATACAGTGCTTTTTCTGTTTTGATGTTATGTGGCGTCGGGTAGCGCTTTAAGAGCAGTGTCTTGAGCGTATCATTATCGATAAGCTGTTGTACTTGCTCAGTAAGATGAGTTGGGTAACCCTGTAGATATTTTAGTGGCTGCATAACGTGACAAAATAGATAAAACGGTCATGCTATAAGTTGATCGCATTTGAGGCAAATAAAATATCTACTGGATGTAATTATATCTATAATATCAAAGTGATATCTTAATCTGTTTTAGAAGGCTCTCTGTATGTCGTTGCGTGTCCCTCCTCCAATATTATTGTTATTATCCGTGTTAGCCATGTACTTACTTTCTCGCTTTTATCCGATTCTAACCATTGACTTTAGTGGTAAGAGTTTTCTGGTTTCGGTGTTGTGTTTTATTGGCGCTATCCCAGGATTTACAGCGATAATTGCGTTTGCAAAGGCCAATACAACAATTGATCCCCGCCATCCACAGAAAACATCACGGTTGGTGACGACCGGTATTTATCGCTTTACGCGTAACCCAATGTATATAGGGTTAGTCTTTTTTCTATTAGCTGTTGCTTTTTATTTTTCTGCGCTGAGTTGCTTTGTGATCGTACCTGTTTTTATATGGGTGATGAACAATTTTCAAATAGAGCCAGAAGAAGAGGTATTACTCGCTATGTTTGGTGAAGAATATTTGCAATATTGCAGAAATGTTCGTCGTTGGTGTTAATACGTCAGACGATATTAATTGATAATAGAGAGTGTAAGGAAAATAACGGTTTACCTCGACGTCATTTTCTTTACACTTGCGAGCACGTGAGTTTATTACTTAAAAGATTAAGTAATAAAGAGACAAAAGAAAACTGAGGGAAAACGAATGAGCAAAGCGAAAATTGGTATTGTTACGGTAAGTGATCGCGCAAGTGCTGGCATTTATGAAGACATTTCAGGCCAAGCGATTATCGATACGCTAAATGATTATTTAACCTCAGAGTGGGAGCCTGTTTATAAGGTGATCCCTGATGAGCAAGATGTGATTGAAGCAACACTTATTACAATGGCAGACGAAGAAAATTGCAGCCTTATTGTTACGACAGGCGGCACTGGCCCTGCTAAGCGTGACGTGACACCTGAAGCGACTGAAGCGGTTTGCGATCGTATGATGCCAGGTTTTGGTGAATTGATGCGTGCTGAATCACTTAAGTTTGTACCCACTGCGATATTGTCTCGCCAAACTGCGGGTTTACGTGGCGATAGCTTAATTGTTAATTTACCAGGTAAGCCTAAATCGATTCGCGAATGCTTAGATGCTGTTTTTCCTGCAATTCCATACTGTATTGATTTAATGGATGGTCCATTCTTAGAATGTGATGATGCGGTGATAAAGCCTTTTAGACCAAAACAGAAGTAATATAGCGCTATAAATAAAAAAGTAACCTTATGGTTACTTTTTTATTTAGCCAGAGTAAAAAGGCAGTGTATATATATACAGTATTATGAGTTCCATATCTTTTCTTGTTATTTTTTTGTAAATGAAATTAGTACTTGCTCACGAAATTAAGCATAATATAAATATGAATTCCAAAATTATTTATTCATATTCTCAAAACTGAAATTCAAAAAAACACGTAAAAAATAAAATCATTTAAAAACATATAGTTAGTTATTTTTGTTTTTTAAATATATACTTAAACTTATATTTGGTGCCTTTTTGAACAGTATTTGACTTTATATTAATCATTTGTTTTTCAATTGCTATTATAATATTCTATGCGACCAAAGAGGAACATCTCTGATATTTATTACACATACTGTGTATTTATCCATTATATAAATAAACAGTATGTTTTATGGTTTTTAAAGCAGGCTAGAATATGGATGTTAAACAAAGCTGGGGTTTTATTTCAATTTCAATTGGCGTTGTATCGCTATTATGGGCAAGTATTTCTTTAAGTGGTATGGTCGGACAAGAGCACGTACTAATGGAAATGGGTGCATATATTCATGCGAGCAGTACTGATTTGCCTAATGCCAATTATGCAGAAAAAGTTTTAGCCGCTGAGCGTCATAAAAACTTTGTGGTGTTATTAACGGGCCTTGTAATGGCATTGATCGGCTCGATCATGGTTAAAGGTCGATTTAACAAGTTTTAAATTACTTTTTCTTATCAGGATACCGCAACCATGTATGTTAAAAGTACATGGTTGCGGTGTATAAACCGATATTACTGCGCAGATTGTGGTGTTACGTCTTTGGGTACGTAAGCTTTCGTTCCCCAAAGAGGCACAGTTGATAAGCTATGCTTGTAACTGCCTGATGTTTCTTTTGTTGAGTATGATAAATACATCAATGTTTCAGAAGCAGGATCATAAATACGACGAATTTTCATTGTTTTAAAGAAAATACTTTTCGACTTTTTAAATACCACTTCACCCGATTTCGATTTGTCTATTTTTGCAATCATATCAGGTGTAATTTCACCTGTTTGACGACATGAAATCGATGAATCGGATGGATCTGCAAGGCTTAAATCTGCCTCAATACTTGCTATATGACAGGTAACACCGGGCACTAATGGGTCAACTAAAGTATTTAATTTAATATCTTTGGTGGTAAATACCCCTAGTGATACATCGCCAACTTCATTATCTGAACAACCACTTGTTAATAGCGCTGATGCTACCAATCCTGCCACCATTATGGCTTTTTTCATTACTCTCTCCTTAGTCTATTCGCCGTAATCGATTTGTTTTTATTTACGGTAGATCGAATATATAGCTTTATACGTGAAAAATGTCTTATTTTCACTAAACGTTTGATATTTAAACCACATATTAAGGTTTTGCTATTTTTAGGACAAAAAAAACCGAGATACGGCTTGAGTAACTCGGATAAGTGGCGCTACAAGGCTCCAAATCAAAAATGTTTTGTTAGAGGAAATGCATGAAAATCGAACAATATTGGTCATCGTTGATAGTTGTACGAAAAAAAAATAAGAAAAGTTTAAATTTATTTTTATTTGTTTATCTGTATGTTTATTAAAGGTTTTATAGAGTTAGGATAGGGCATGTTAGATTTAAAAAATGTTATACTTATAACGTTTTTTCAAAATTGTGCTTTTCAGAATGAATAAATACACATAGGATAAATGTAACGGTATTGTTACAGGGAAATTTGTTAGGGACTTCACAGTTACTGTCTATGGGAGGATATTATGTCGAATATTCTTACTTTTCCAGTAAAAGAACAACCGAGAGAACGGACACCTTTAGAAACCATTGTTGAGCAGGAACTGCTTGATTTAAATGCTGATCAATACATGATTGATGTCGTTTTAGAGCGAATGGAGAAGTTTTTGGCTCTAGCATCTTTTGAGTTTGATTTAAAAATGAAGGTATCAAAGGAATGTTTAGATGAAATGCATGAGAACGTATTTCCTGCTATATCGGAAATGCAAGCGTCAGTTCGTGACAACATGAATGAAATTCTGACAGAACGTGTATTACATGAGATCCGTCTTTATAATCTTGAAATGCAAGCAGTAAGATAATATATCTATTTTTTTGAGTATCGACTTTGTTACAGATAGCGTTTATAAATAATTTACCGATATAAAGCCACTTTAAACAGTGGCTTTATTTTTGTCATTAAAACGGCAATAGATTGAAACCCCTTCGTCATTTATCCTTTTTATACTGACACCAAATTCGGTGATTTGCGGTGAAAGTATGGAAACGGACACGCCTTTTTTACTTCCAAGAAAAACGCCACTAGGTATTGCTGAGAACGTGGCTGAATGGGTGACAGGACTAAAGCAGCTTAATCAGTATTATTTAAAACGCCCCGTTGATTCAGATAGAACAACTTTTGTGCGCTATGCGTTAGAATCGTTAGGGATTGATTATCAACTCCAACAAGGCTCGGTACAAACGATCCCACAGCAAGGCTCAACCTTGATTGTTGCCAATCATCCTCTTGGCGGTGTGGAAGGCATTATTCTTGCTGAGCTTCTGCTCTCAGTTCGTGCAGATATAAAAATTTTGGCTAATCAATATTTAAAAACAGTGCCTGAATTAGATTCTCTGTTCATTGGCGTTGATGTTTTTGAAAGTCAATCCACAGTAAAAGCGAATGCAAAAGCAGTAAGAGAAGCACATCATCACCTTGCTGCGGGGGGCTTATTGCTGGTATTCCCAGCAGGAGAAGTATCGACTAAAGATCAAAAAAAAAGGTTAGTCGATAAAAGTTGGAATCGCTCGGTCAGTCGCTTTATTCGCCGTCATGAAGCAGTTGTAGTGCCGATTTTTATTAGTGGTGAAAACAGTAAAAAGTTTTATTTAGCAGGGAAAATTCATCCTTTATTACGTACAGCAATGCTTGGGCGAGAGATGCTAAATAAACGCCAACAATGTATAGGGCTAGCGATCGGTGAAGCTATACATTATTCGGAAGTGAAAAATATTAATGATGACTATCAATTAGTTAATTACTTACGGCTCAATACATATCTTTTAGGTTCAAGCTATTTATCTCAGTCAACAAAGCAAGAACCAGTATCGAACCCTGAAATGGCTACGATCCATTCTCCTATCCCAGCTCAATTACTAGCAGCAGAAATTGCACATTTGCCACATGATCAGAAGCTTATTGAAAATTCTCGCTTTGATGTTTATTGCACCACAGCTGCAGACGCGCCACATTTATTAAAAGAAATTGGTAGAGTGCGAGAAGTTAATTTTAGGGCTGTCGGGGAAGGCACTGGAAAAGCATTGGACTTAGATCGGTTTGATGACTTTTATTATCATTTATTCGTATGGGATAAAGAGCAGCAGCAGTTGGTTGGTGCATATCGTTTAGGAGCATCTGATCAAATCATACAGCAGCAAGGGATTGAAGGGTTATACTCAAGAACCTTGTTTAATTATGATCAGGCGTTAGTGAAACAGTTAGGTAATTCATTAGAATTAGGACGTTCTTTTGTTGCTCAGCCTTATCAGCGTAGCCTTAGCCCACTATTGTTACTGTGGAAGGGAATATGCGAATTTGTCTATCGTCATCCGCAATATACGCACTTATTTGGTCCTGTGAGTATAAGTAATGACTATAGTTTAGAGGCTCGCCAATTATTAGCGGCTAGTCTAGAGGTGCACTATTACGATCAGCAGGTAGCAACGTTGGTAAAGCCGAGTTATCCTTTGCCGAAAGGGGATCGTTGTTATCATCATCCCGATATATTGGCCGCGCTTACTGATATTCAACTGCTCTCAAAAGTTGTGAGTCGATTAGATAACGATAAGAAAGGTGTTCCTGTCTTATTAAGGCAATATCTAAGCTTAAATGGCAAGCTACTTTGCTTTAATGTTGATCCTGTTTTTAATGATGCGTTAGATGGTTTAGTTGTGGTTGATTTACGTCAGGTAGCAGAAAAGACGCTGGCTAAGTATATGGGACTTAAAAAGGCCAAACAGTACATAGCCTATCATCGATAGAGATTGAATCGATGACTTTCATAATGGGATAGCTTTACTATTAAGCTATCCCATTTTCATGGTATGGAAGAATGTGTTTTATTTACTGATAAGGTTGCCATAACTTTTCAGCTCGTGTTCCGATAAACCAAAAGCTAAGAGCAAGTATCGCAAAGAAAAGTGCTTTATGGATCTCGCCCCAAAAATACGTGAAATATTCGGTATACAGCACAACTAACATAAAAGTAATACCAAATGCACGCGTCATAACATCATTAGTTTTTATGCCAATAACAATTGCGATAGTACAACAAACCAAAGCTAAAAGGCTCCATGCCCATAATTCCACTTGTTTTATCTGTGACCACTCATGAAAACTGTCATAGTTACCGAATATAGTCAGTAGCCATAAAAAAGTGAAAAAATAGAACAGTCCAGCAAAACGTGTTGCTTCCGTTAGTGGTTTTACTATTTTTATTTTTGGAAAAAACAGACTAATTAAGATAATGATAGCGCCAAAACAAGTAAATTGTAGCGGAATATTCATTCCTAAAAAGAGGTAATGGCTATCACTTAAATAGGACGTTTCTGAGAGTAAATAAAGCCCTGCGCTTAGTAAGAAAAATAACCAAATTAAAACCGATCTTAACTTGATACCTAACCCACAATAGATGCTGGCAGGAATAGCAATAAATAGACTTTCTCGCCAATGTTCAGCGAGTGTTGTTTTACTTAAAAAACCGACAGAAACAGCTGTGAGTAAAACACCAAAAAAGAAAATGGCTTCATTACTAATGCTTTTTTCAGGGAACTTAGTACGTCTTCTAACACCTAGATAGTATAAAGCGGCGGATAAAAACGCGGTAAAAATAGTTAAAACACTGGCAGGAGTATTAATCAATTTGGCCAATAACGACATTAAATAGTTATCAGCAACTAATAAAATGACGGAGAGGATAAAACAAGCAATAGCTATCCAGAATGAATAAACAGCAAGCAGTTTCCAGTCAAAATTTGCGACTTGATAACTTTGTCGTAATTGCTCACTTTGTTCCATAGTTACAAGTTTTTCTTGTTCCCAGTGCGCAATAGCTTCATCAAGGATTTGTGCTTTTCTTTTATTAAGCTTAAGTGTCATTTCACTGTCCTAGTAACAAAAGGCGTGCAAAGCGATCTATATAAGTTAGAACGCCATTTATTATTAAGCGAGAGGTTGCTTTGATAAGCACTGACGACATAAGCAGCGTCCTGAAGGACAATCTGCAGTATCGCGTTTATCTAATTCGAAACACCAACACGTTGTCTTTCCCGCACTAATATCGCAATGTGCGGGCTCATGGCATTCAGGGCAAAAATGAGTATCAGGCTGCCCCTTTATTTCAGCCATAACTGATTCTCGCTTGGCATCATCAAAGTTTTGCCATTCGATAACTTCTTTCATGGTGCGTAAGCAACCACTACAGATACCATCACTATTTTTACACTTGGCAACACATGGGCTTTTCACTACAAGATCCCTTTTTACGATAATTTTTGATGTTGGCGAGTATATCAAAAACATCACTCACTCATAGCGTAGCTTATCAACAATATACTGAGCGATAGGAAAGCATGACGTAGCCGCTGGTGAAGGCGCGTTACATACGACAAGGCTTAATGTTGTTTGATGAAACATAAAATCATCAATCAGTTGGCCTTGTTTATTCACCGCTTGGGCTCGTATCCCACATGGATACGGTTGTAAATCAGAGGTTGTTAATTGAGGGTAATAGCTCTGTACTTTAGCTAAATAAGAAGGTTTCCATACTGCTTGAGTAAACTCTGTCAATGCTGATGATAAGTGTTTGTATAGCAGAGGATATAAGCCTTTAAAGCTAAGTAAGTCCAAACTATCTTTAAGATTAAACATTGGTGAATCATAAGCTTCACGCGCAAAATTGAGGACGGCATTGGGTCCAACAGTAATGCTGCCATCGATCATTTTAGTTAAGTGGATCCCTAGAAAAGGCAAGGTAGGATCTGGGACAGGATAGATTAAATGGTTTATTTGATCGTTGTGCTTGTTTGGGAGTTGATAGTAATCGCCTCTAAAAGGAACAATAGAAAATGAGGGTTGAGTACCGAGCATAGAAACAATTCTATCGGATTGTAGTCCAGCACACGCAATTAATTTACCCGCGACAAATGTTTTCGTTTTACATTTAACAGCAACGTTATCAGTCTTTTCTTCTATTGCTTCAACGGTTTGATTAAAAATAACATGACCGTTGTGATGTCGGATCAACTCAACAAGTTTTTGACAAATCAATCGATAATTAACGATGGCAGAATCTGGGACAAAAATAGCACTAATGCCTGTAATGTTAGGCTCTTGTTGTTTCAGTCCATGCTGATCAAGAAGGGTGATATCAATATCAAGATGAGCAGCTCGTATTGCTAGTTGTTGTAATCGTTGTTGCTCGGAAGTGTTTGTGGCAACGACTAATTTTCCGCATTGTTCGAAAGGAATATCAAATTCATTACAAAAGGCTTTAATAGCTTGATTACCACGAAGACAAAAATCACTTTTTAAGCTGCCTGGAGGGTAATAAATACCAGCATGTATGACACCACTATTGTGGCCTGTTTGATGGAAAGCTTCATGAGCTTCTTTTTCGATAACCCATATCTTTTTTTGGGGAAAACGTTGTTGCAGCTCCCATGCTGTACTTAATCCAATTATTCCAGCCCCAATAACTAGAAAGTCACAATCTAACACTAAAACCTCCCATTGGTATGGCGATGCGTGATGAGAGTTATCATAAGGCTATTTACTATACGGAGTCGTTATTCAGTCGGTATCATGCTGAGGTTGTGATCTCATACAGTGAAATGTCATCATTTATATTGTCTATAGAAGCAATAGAAAGTTTATCAACAGGGCACATACCCACTTTTAGCATGACCTTTGCAGGATCTGTGATGCTTTTACTGTGGCGACCATAAATATGTTTGAGATGTAATCGGTTAAAACCAAACTCTTTAAGACGTTCAACCGCTTCAGTACAATATCCATTGCCCCAGTAAGGTACACCAATCCAATAACCCAATTGACCACTCCCGTTTTGTATATTTTCAAGTCCAGCACAGCCAACCAGTTGGTGATTTGCTTTTAATGTTATCGCAAAGATTGCTGAGTTCTGGGTGAGCCAACCACCTAAATGCTTACCAATCCATTTACCCGCCATACCGTCAGAGTAAGGATGAGGAACATTGATAGTACTATTTGCAATATCGATGTTGCCTGCTAAATGTTGAATTTTTGTCGCATCTGATAATTGTAGTGGACGAAGAATTAATCTGTCAGTTGTTAGTAGTGGTTGTGATTGGTACATAGTCTTAACGACCTCTCAACGTAGTTATGAATGCAATTAAAGGCATATTGTTGAGCTATTAAAACGTATTTTGATATGTACGTCCTCGATTCAATCAAAGATCGTGCAACAAGAGGCATGTTTATGGGAAGAGAAAATCAAAAATGTAGAATTGATTGCGATTTGCTGTTGCGCATTATTTAATGCGGGCTTTGGTTGGAATGTCTTTTATTGAAGTGGTATTACATGAATAAGGTTTCGCTGTCGTTGTGGATTTCCACATATCTTCACTGTGTTTAATCACGTTTGCTAGTGCTTGTTTTAAGAAGTTTTGTATTTGAAACTTAATTAACCAGCCAGTGCCTTTAATTTTAGGGGAAAAAGTAATGCGATAATGAATTTTACTTTGGGTTGCATTGATACTTTTAAACTTTATCCACCCGCCATGTTCATTCACTGGAGCGCCTTGAATTATTTGATAGTGAATGTGTTCATTTTCTTTAAAATCAATGATTTGCTCTTGATATGTGAATGGCCCTTGAATGACTTCGCGTATAGCACCGATCCCATTAATCTCTGGTTTTCCTGAGCGAATCAACGAGTACTGAGCATTAAAAAAACGCCCTAATTTAGCGTGATCAGAAAGTAATGCAAAGAGGACGGTTTTAGGTACATTAGCGGTTACCTCTAAAGTAACGGTATGAATCGTCATTATCGTCTCCATAGCACTTAATTACATCTAACATACCATTTACAATTGGTTGTTGGAAGCCAAAGCGCAAGCTTTAAAGGGATTTTTTCTTTTTTTTGATAGTATTAAAAGGAATGAGTTGGTGGTGATATTAATAATAAAAAGTGAAAATTGGCTGTTTTGATTAAATTTTTGAGAGGGTAGGACGTTGGTATAGATTGCCGATAGCTATAAAAATATACTTATTTTGCAATAGGTTAAGATTATCGTTAATAGGGTATGATCACTTGTATAATAAAATAAAGAGTTGAATCACAAAAAAAATCTATTTTAGTGGTTGTCAAATGAGCAAAAGATACATATATTAAATTGTCGATATAAATTGTTCGAGGTTTTTTAAAGTAAGAAAACGTAGCTGATAATATTTAGCTATGGTTGCATTTCAATACTTCCTATCGAACCCATATCTATAAAAATCATTTTAATAATCTACTGTGAACTTTTCTGATAGTTTGCTGCCTAAGATATATTAATAAAAAAGATGTTCACAAAAAAACTATTGTGATGTCATGTTTATGTCACATCAAGTTGTTTAAGTAGAACAGATAAGTAAAGAGTAAGAACGGTATTAATTTTAGTGATATCAACCTTACTCATATAAGATTAATGAGAGGTTTTAAATGAAAACACGTAACCGTAGACAGTGGTTTTACTATAAAAATCAAACTACTAAAGTTGAAAAAGCATAATCAATGCTGACAGAAAGGCTTTCTTTTAGGTAATTCAGAAAGTCTTATACATTTAGTAAATCCCCCGTTAAATGTTCAAAATCTTAGTAATGTAAATTTAAATACTTATTGAGTATCAGTGGCCAGAAATAAATGAATATTTCTGGCTTTCTTATATTTAAAATTCGCATTTAACTATATTTAGATAGGCATTTAAATTAAAAGGCAAACGATTGCTATTTTTAAATGCAAAATAATCCAATGGCTTGTTAATTGATAATACGACCTTTTATTTTTGCATTATCTGGAATGCTTGTTATTTGAGTGCCCTTAATGTGGATATCGCCATCAACGATGATTTGATTAGGAAGTTTAGTTATTTTGCTGTTGTTTAAGTAAAGATCCCCTTTGACATAAAGGTTATCTGGAAGCGTTTGGATCTCCGTTCCCATTAAACTGAGATCTCCCTTTACTCTCATACCATAGTTAAGTGCTTTAATTTTTGAATGAGCAAGGTTAACGAATCCATCGACGTTAAATACCACGGGGAGGTACTCAACTTCAGTATAAGCAAGATTAAGATTACCATTTACAGTCAGGCTACGTGGAAGTTGTGAAATCTTGCTTTTTTCAAGATTCAAGTTACCAGTGATCACAAGAGGATCGGGTAGTTGTATATCTCTACTATTTCTTAATGAGACATTGCCATATGAATCGACATAGTTCAGTAAGTGAATAGGTGAAAGAGCATAAGCATATAGCGGCGCAGAGCTAGCTAGCAATAAGAAAGTGGCGAACGTATGCAGCGTCAATCTTGTTTTTAATTGTTTTTTCATGATTTCGTTATTCGTCATGCTTGAGTTTGGTTGTTCACGAGTGATGTCCATATTATTGCTATCGTGTTTAAAGTGGTTAACTTTAATTATTACCTTATTAGTAATGAAATTTTGTTATTAGAGTAAATAGCGAAAGACTGTTTTGGAACCAAGCTCAACATAAACAAAGCATTCATTCTAAAAAGTCATTAGCTGACAGTCTACGCGAAAAATAAAAAGCATAGTAATGAACCAGAAATCGATTTCTATTTTCTAAATGAATTATCATGTGTTTGAAATAAATACTTACACTTGAAGTGCTTTTTAGACGCTTAAATTCAGCTCTATTCAGGTTGCATTTAGTTAATAAAATAGTGTTTTATTTGTTAAGTTTTCGTACAGGAGAGATGCTTTAGTTTTGTTGCTAACGAAAAGACACAGGTATTTTGAAAGCCAATTAATCTTCCCTTTAGATTAATGACTTTCACTAATAACAATAAGTTAGGAATAAAATCATGAAAAAGTCTATTTTATCTACGGTCGTTTTAGCAGGTATCGTATCAGCGCCAGCGATGGCAACAAATGTGGAAACATTTATGGGTGGTGGTGTGGGTTATCAATTAGATAACTTTAAAGATGCAGCTAAAATGCATAGTGAAGATGCTAGCTATCAAATCCGTGGTGGTGTAATTGTCGATAACCATCACCGCTTAATGGCAACTTACGGTTATAAGAAAGATAAATTCAATATCGCTGAATCTGGAGAAGAAACTATCAAGGCTAAGCATAAACAAGATTTATTTTTAGTTTCTTATGATTACCTAGTACCAGTCACTTCTAATATTAACCTTTTTGCTGGTGCGTCAATGGGTGCTTCTCATAATAAATTAACAGCTAAGACATCAGAAGCGAGTGGTAAAGATAGCTCTACTGATTTTGTATGGGGTGGACAACTAGGTGCAATGGTTCAACTAACGGATAATATTTCATCAGATCTTACATACCGTTATCTTGATCAAAATTACAAAACAGATGGTGTTCGTTTAAAAGGAACAGAGCAAATTGTTTGGAGTGTTGATTATAAATTCTAATAAATTTAATTATTTATAAAAACGTAGCACCTCACATAAAGTGGGGTGCTATGCGATGTAGAAGCTAAAAGGTAAGCAATAAAATTATTTATTTGTTGTAATACTATAATCTGAATCATTACCACTAAGCATAAATGTATTGTCGATAAATCTTTTTATCCTGCCATTTTCAAGTTCGGATTGTTGCATAACACGAAAAGTTCTCTTGATTCCTTCTGCATCTATGGAGTGAGATAAATGCGTGTCTGTTATCTTAGTGCCGTCTTTTGAGGTAAAAAAGTTAACTACTTCAACTTTAACCTTTGCATTCTTTTTCAACCAGACCATACGTTGCTTAAAAGCATCAGCATCATATTCTTTATCGTTAATATTGATATAGCAATCTTCCGTAAAATAATGATGAAACTTTGATGTATCAGGGTTGACTAATATTTCCTGATATAACTTCTCGTAAGTTTTTATATTATCCCAGTCAGGAGCTCTTGATTCTGTCATTGAGTGTACCTTTTGTTGTTTTATTAAAGCTGTGGTTACTTTAACAGACTGTTTTATTTTGTTTTGATAGTACACGACAATTGCTAGTGATTTTTCGCCAAAGATTAAGCGACATCTTTAGTCATTATATCTGTCAATGTTACTTTTAATTGATCGTTAAATGCTCTTTTAGGGGGATCTTGTTCTAGATAAGTCGCTTTTTAGGAAGATACACAATGACGAAAATATGAATTCAGACAAAGTCGTATTATGATATGGCGCGTTTGAGATCATAGGCAGTAATAGTGAATAAGCAAAAGTTATTAAATCAGGTACAAATTAGGCTACAACAAATATTAGAAGCGGCGACTGAAGCGGCTTTACGTGCCTATAATACGGCGACTGATGATGAAAATGTTGCCGAAAATCAATATGACACATTGGCGCTTGAAGCGTCTTATTTAGCGCATGGTCAGGCACAAAGAGTAGAAGAGTGCAAAGCTGATATAGCAGCTTATCAAGTATTACAAGCTAACTTACCTAAAGCCTTTGATACTGTACTACTTGGGCATATTGTAACGTTAGCTGATGAAGATGATAACGTGCGTTTTGTTTTTCTGGGCCCCAGCTCTGGTGGACTAGTCGTAACGTTTGATCAGTATTCTGTCACGATAGTGACACCAACTTCGCCATTTGGTGATGCATTGATTGGTCGTGAGATCGGTGAAGAAGTCGATGTTCATATTGGTGATAATGTCACTTGGTATGAAGTTATGGCGATCAATTAAATCATTTTATTTAAAGGTATCTCGGTATTTTTGATAATACTGATAAATATGCTCAATGAAGAGTTTCACTTTCATTGGTTGCTGTTTGGTATACGGATATACCGCATAAATGCCTAATGATTTCGCAACATAATCAGTGAGAACTTCAATCAAGCGACCTTTTTTAAGATCTTCAGCGACTAATACTTTGGGAATGTAGACTAAGCCTTGTCCGTGTAATGCCGCGCCACGTAAAGCAGAAGCGTTATTAGTGGTAAAGTTGCCTTTTACTTTAACGGTATGAATACCTAATGTATCTTCAATTAGCCATTCGTTCGCCCCTGTTTCTTGGAAGCTATAACCCAGACAGTTATGTTTTTCTAAATCATAAGGCTGTGTTGGTATGCCATATTGCTTGATATAGCTGGGGGATGCACATATCACCCAGCGAGCTTGAACCAATTGACGGGCAATAAAGCTTGAATCTGGCATTGCGCCTGTTCTTATCGCAATATCAAATCCTTCCTGTACTAAATCAACAAAGCGATTGTCGAGTTCCATTTCAATATGAATATCAGGATACTGACGGCTAAATGCTGCAATTGCTTCGGGTAAAATAAGTTCGCCCGAAATGGTAGGGACAGTAATACGGATTTTACCTGTTAAGCTTTCTCCCAAACCACTCATTGCATCTTCTGCATTTTGAACCGCATTGTAGACTTCTCTCGCATGATGATAAAAAACATCACCAGCTTCTGTCAGTGTCAACTTGCGTGTAGTCCGATAAATAAGCTGAACGCCTAACGCTTGTTCAAGTGCTGTGATACGTTTGCTTACCACCGATTTTGTTAAGCCAATGTGTTCGGCTGCTTTGCTAAAGGAGCCTTTATCAATTAGGTGATAAAAAAGGAGTAGATTATTCGTCGTCTTCATTTATTAGTGTACTTTTTTCAACAAACATGTGAATTAGTCAATATTTATCAACCATACAGAGTAAAGTAGAATATACCTATAAGAAATAAAACAATTAACTCGTATATATACATGGAGCCATGATGCAGCAGCCCTACCTTGAACTGATTGCGCTATTAGAACAACAAATAGATAAAAGTCGCATTATCACCGATCCAACACTCGCACTGGCCTATGGTACCGATGCTAGCTTTTACCGTTTAACACCTCAAGTTGTCCTTCAACTGGATAGTTTGCAAGAGGTGATTTTTGCCGTTAAAACGTGCTACGAGCGCCAAATTCCGGTGACATTTAGAGCTGCTGGTACTAGCTTATCTGGTCAAGCTCAGTCCGATTCTGTGTTAATCACGCTGACTCGAAATTGGCGTGATTATGAGATATTAAATGATGGTGAACAGATTTGGCTCCAGCCGGGAATCATTGGTGCTGAAGTCAATGCGTATTTAGCGCCATTTGGCCGTAAAATTGGCCCAGATCCTGGCTCAATCAATACCTGTAAAATTGGTGGTATTGTTGCTAACAATGCGTCAGGTATGTGTTGTGGCACTTCAGAGAATAGTTACCGCACAGTTGCTGGGATGACGGTTGTTTTAGCTGACGGTACAGTGCTAAATACATTAGATAGTGCCAGTGTTGAAGCTTTTAAACTCAGTCATGCAGAAATGATTGATGAGTTGATGACACTCGTCACCCAGTGTCAGGAAGATAGCGAACTGGCAGCTAAGATCCGTCATAAGTACCGTTTAAAAAACACCACAGGTTATAGTCTTAATTCACTGATTGACTTTGATGATCCAATTGACGTTTTGCAACACCTTTTCATTGGTTCAGAAGGCACATTAGGTTTTATTGCTGACGTAACTTACAACACAGTTGTGAATCATGCACACAAAGCATCTGGGTTGTTTGTTTTCAGTGATATTGAGATCACTTGCCTTGCAGTAAGTGAGTTGAGTAAAACTTCAGTCGCTGCGGTTGAATTAATGGATAGCCGTTCTTTAGCTTCTGTTGCCGACAAGCCAGGAATGCCAGGTTTTATCGCAGAGCTTGGTGAAAAAGGTGATACTGAAGCCGCGGCATTATTGATAGAGATTCATGCTGAGAATGAGGCTGCATTACAGCAACAAATTGAACAGTTGCTAGCTATTATTAATGGTTTCTCGCCGATTGCTCAGGTTGATTTTAGTCGTGATACCAAAACCTGTGAGCAGTTATGGGGGATCCGTAAAGAGCTATTCCCATCAGTGGGGGCTGTGCGAGAGACTGGAACCACAGTTATCATTGAAGATGTAGCCTTTCCGATTGAACAATTAGCCCCTGCTGTACGTGAACTACAGGAGTTATTTACTCAGTTCAATTACCATGAAGCGATCATTTTTGGTCACGCATTGGCGGGAAATCTACACTTTGTATTCACTCAGTCATTTGATAGCCAAGTAGAAATAACACGTTATAGTGATTTTATGGATGCAGTGGCTCAGTTAGTGGCCGTTGATTATAAAGGGTCATTAAAAGCAGAGCATGGTACTGGGCGTAATATGGCGCCGTTTATCGAGCTTGAGTGGGGCGCTGATGGCTATCAATTAATGCAAAATATTAAACGCATTTTTGATAAACGCGGCATTTTAAACCCTGGTGTGATCATCAATGAAGACAAAGAATCACATATCAAAAACTTAAAAGGGATGCCTGAAGCAGATGAGTTGATTGATAAGTGTGTTGAATGTGGTTTCTGTGAGCCTGTTTGTCCTTCTCGTAATTTATCGTTAACACCACGCCAACGTAATACAGTATTTCGTGAAATCTCTCGCTTAAGAAAAACTAACGAAGATCCTAGCCGTCTTGCTCAGATGGAAAAAACCTATCGTTACTACGGCCTAGATACCTGTGCCGCAACAGGATTATGTGCCGATCGTTGCCCTGTTGGGATCAATACCGGCGATCTTGTTCGTAAATTACGTCAAAACCATACAGATAAAGCAAAACAAATTGCGAACTGGACTGCGGATCATTTTTCAACCGTTACGTCAGTAGCTAAAACTGGTTTAACTGTCGCAAATGGTATGCATAAGGTACTTGGCACTAATAAAATGCGTAAGTTGACGAAGGCGGCTTATGACTTATCGGGTCATCGTATTCCGATGTGGTCTTCACATATGCCTGTCGCGGTAAAATCCACTGAAATGTTGAAAGTTAAAAAAGTGGGTCGAGAAAAGATCGTTTATTTCCCGAGTTGTTCTGCACGTACAATGGGCACTGAAGCGAATGCAAAAGATCCTCGACCATTAGTCGATGTGACGATCTCTCTGCTTGAAAAAGCGGGCTATGAAGTTGTTATTCCGAAGGATTTAAACAATCAATGTTGTGGTATGCCATATACCAGTAAAGGTTTTCCTGAAACGGCAGCGAAAAAAGCACAGCAATTAGAAAATGCGTTATGGGAAGCATCTAGCCAAGGAACCTATCCTGTATTAATGGATACCAGCCCTTGTGCAAGTACAGGAAAAGAAACACTACGCAGTGAAATTAAAATCTACGAGCCTTTTGAATTTGTCGCAAATTATGTGTTGCCAAAATTAACCATAACACAGCAAGAAGAGCCTGTGATGTTACACATTACCTGTACTTCACGTCGTAAAGGGTTAGCTGGGGTGATGGAAAAAGTCACGAAAGCTTGTGCGAAGACAGTGATTATTCCAGATGACATTACCTGTTGCGGTTTTGCTGGCGATAAAGGTTTTACCAAACCAGAACTTAACGCAAGTTCACTAGCGCCTTTAAAACGTCAAGTACCTGTAGACTGTACTGAAGGTTATTCAAATAGTCGTACTTGTGAGTTAGGGCTATCTGAACATAGCGGGATAGAGTATCGCTCAATTCTCTATTTAGTTGATAAAGTCAGTATGTAAGTGATCAATTTTTAAATGAAAACGCTGATATGAAAGTATCAGCGTTTTTTTATGTTCAATGAGGGTTATTTATAAAATAAGGCTGTTTGGTTGGAACGCTATTTTAAATGACTTATTTTGATATATTACATTGCATAAATGATTGGCTGAAAGTTAAGAGAACATGTTGTTTTTTCGTATACTATTAGATCTATAACTCTATTTAAATATATAGATAGATTAGCCGATAGGTTCTTTTCGGATTTGTAATTTATCCGTTATTACTCATCTAACGATGAGTGAATATTCAGCTATGGATTATAAATCCCATATAATATAAAGGGTTTAATATGCATTTTCACTCAACTGCTCGCGGTATTTTAATTAACGATGATGCAGTGCTTGTAACCCGAGTTAAAGGTGATGATAAAACATTTTTACCTGGTGGACATATTGATGCAAAAGAATCAGCAGCGACAACGGTGATTCGAGAATTGAATGAAGAAGCGAACTTAAAGGTTAACATTGATTGTTTTTTGGGGGCCGTAGAAAATAACTGGCATATAGGGCAAGAATTAAATACTGAACTATGCTTATTATTTTTATTGTCATCAAAAACAGATAATAATCTTGATACTATTAAGAGTTGTGAAGCTCATATCGATTATTTTTGGTTAAAAAAAGAAGATCTGGTAACGAGTAATTTATACCCATTAGCATTAAGAGAGTGGCTAATGTCTTCGCAATTAGAATTTACAAAATCCCAACCAGCATTTTGGGGCAGTGATTTGTAAATACGTGATTTATTACAACAATATATATTTATCATCTAGACTCAAATTTAGCGATATTTCAGCTAAATAGGATATTTTAATGGCAACGACTGATAACTCGCCGTCTGAACAACTTCAGACGCCAGAAAATGATTCACATATGTTCCGTAATCTATTAATTTTTGTACTTTTAGCTGCACTGTTAGGAACGGCTGGGTATTTTTATATTCGCCATCAAAAGTTATATCCAGCGACGGATGATGCCTATGTCCACGCCAATATTTTATATGTTGCACCACAAATTAGTGGCAAAGTACTTACAGTCAATGTGAATGATTACCAGCATGTAGCGGAAGGCGATTTATTATTATCGATTGATCCTGCTCCTTTTGAAATAGAGTTAGAAAAAGCAAAAGCTGCGTATGAAGTTGCGACACAAGAAAATAAAGCGACAGATGATGCAATTTTAGCGGCAAGTGCTAATGTACGATCAGCAGACGCTACGCTTGTTGATGTGCAAAAAAATTATCGTCGAGTAATGGATTTAGTGAATCGCAAATTATTACCTTTACAGCAAGGTGATGATGCTAAAGCTAAATTAGCCTCCGCTCAAACAGCATTAGAAGCTGCACGTGCTAAAATGAGCCAGTTAATTAACCAGCAAGGTGCTAAAGGTGATGAAGCGCCTCAGGTTAAACAAGCGGCGGCAGCATTAAGCCAAGCGACGTTGAATTTATCCTACACCAATATTTATGCTCCCCATGATGGTAGTTTAGGTAAGGTGAGTGTCCGACCTGGCAGTATTGTATCGCCAGGGTTATCTGTCATGCCTTTGATTGAAGATAATACGGCGTGGCTTCAAGCTAATTACAAAGAAAAGTCGATTGGTTTATTAAAACCAGGCATGAAAGCCAGTATTGTTTTAGATATGTACCCAGATGTGACATATCAAGGCCACGTTATTGCCTTATCACCAGCAAGCGGTTCATCGTTCTCATTACTCCCTCCTGAAAACGCAACGGGTAATTGGGTTAAAGTACCTCAACGTTTCCCTGTTCGTATTCAATTTGATGATTTAAAAGGTAAACCTTTACTTCGTGTTGGAGCGAGTGCGGAAGTCACTATTGATACGTTAACAGAGACTAAGTAATGACGGGTGCTACGTTAACGCCAGCCAATCGGTTGTTGATCACTTTTGCTGTCATGCTATCTGCCATTATGGTGCTGATAGATATGACTATCGCGAATGTTGCTTTGCCTCATATGATGGGAGCGTTAGGCGTAACTTCAGAGCAAGTAACATGGGTGTTAACCTCATATTCGATGGCAGAAGCGATCTTCATTCCTTTAGCGAGCTATTTGGCGCTTAAACTTGGAGTACGTAAATTATTGCTCTTTTCGGTTGCCGGTTTTGTGGCTATGTCTGCTTTATGTGGACAGGCTGACAGCCTTGCTGAAATGGTAACTTTTCGAATATTTCAAGGCGCGTTCGGCGCATCAGTGATCCCCTTATCACAATCTATCATGGTGCAAATATATCCGCCTGAAGAACGTGGTAAAGCAATGGCGTTATTCAGTGTTGGGATATTATTAGGGCCTATTTTAGGCCCTACCGTTGGCGGTATCATTACCGAAAATATGGATTGGCGCTGGATTTTTTACGTTAATGTACCCATTGGTTTGATTTGTTTATCTCTGCTTTATTTCTTTGTGAAGTTAGATGGACGCGGTAAGAGCAAACTAGATTGGCCTTTAGTGATAGGTATGACTATCGGTATTGGGCTGTTACAAATGGTATTAGACAGAGGTAATGAAGAAGGATGGTTTGAATCTAACTTTATTCTGTTCTCTGCGGTGATCAGCGTTATCGCGTGGATTTTCTTTATCGCACGCTCATGGATCACTAAAGGCGATGTTGCTCCTATGTGGTTGCTTAAAGATAGAAACCTTGCTGTTTCTTGTTTAATGATGGCTGGCTTCTCAATGGGGATGTTTGGTATTACCCAATTACAACCTATGATGCTAGAACAGTTACTACATTACCCAGTAGAAGCAACAGGGTTTGCCATGGCGCCCAGGGGATTAACCTCTGCAATTGTACTACTAGTGATTGCTAGATTTATGGATAGATTAGATCCACGTATGCTAGTAGCAGTAGGGCTCGGTTTTAATATTCTTGGTACATACTTAATGATGCAGTATTCAATGAATATTGATTATTACTGGGTAGTAATGCCATCGATTGTTCAGGGGTTAGGGATGGGGCTTGTATTCGCACCATTAAGCCAAATGGCATATCGAACATTAAGTCATACAGATACAATTGGTGGTGCGGTTATTTTCAACCTTTGCCGAACCATTGGTGGTTCATTTGGTATCTCTATTGTTAATACGTATTTTACACGTACAGAGCAACGAGAGTGGCATGCCTTAGGGGCGGATTTAACATTAACTAATCCGCAATTACAGCAGCAGGCAATGATGCAGCATACAACTGTAACCGATCCTCATTTTATCGCCCAAATCAGTGAGCTATTACATCAGCAGTCAACTTTGCTTGCTTTTGTGTATACCTTTGGATTTATTTTTGTCTCTTACATTGTGCTGTTACCACTCTTAACACTGTTCAAGTTTAAGAAAACATAGTCAGTGCCTAAGAATGTAAATATACATTAATCGAGTGATAGAAAAAAAGCAGATCAATAATGATCTGCTTTTTTATAGGTGATATGTGTATTAAATCATTTTAAATCAGTTAGTTATAATTTATTTTGGTTTTTTTTATAAAAAACAGTTTACAGTCAATACATTTAATGTGATGATGTCTTCGCTCTGTTGTTCAGAGTTATTAATGAAAAGTTAAGTTAAAGAAAATCTCCAGAAGTATCTTCGTTTAGTTGTACCTTTGTGTTTCCTTCGCTTCATCATATTTAATAATTCAAGCTTTCAGTGCATCGCAATTTTGCGATATTTTCTATGAATTTTATATAAGGGACACATTATGTCTAAGTCAACTGGTATCGTTAAGTGGTTCAACGAAGAGAAAGGTTTTGGTTTCATTACTCAAGACAACGGCGGTGCTGACGTATTCGTTCACTTCCGTGCTATCGCTTCTGAAGGTTTCAAAACTCTTGCTGAAGGCCAAAAAGTGTCTTTTGAAGTAGAGCAAGGCCAAAAAGGTCTTCAAGCTGCAAACGTTGTAGCTCTTTAATTTTATAGTTTCTATAAGATTTCTAAGTGGTGTAACTTGTTACACCACTTAATCCAAAAATATCTTCTGCGCTACACTCTTCGAAATACTTTACTCATCTTGGTTTTACTTCTTAGCAGTTTTGCTAATCGCTATATTCATAATCTTCATTAAAAATTCATAACGCTATAAAACCGTTGATAATTAGCTTTACTAATGTCATAGCTAAAATTCATCAACGCGACAATTTAAAGAGGTATATTATGATTATCAACTTCAAGGTTAATGATCTTAGCTGGAATGCATCTATGCATCAGTTAAATAGTGATGTATTGCGCCGACATGTTTTAATTAACGGTAAGCTAGATACATTAGATGTCAACTTTACGTACTGTGAACAATCAGAAAAAGGCATTATTACTAATCACAATAATAAAGAGATTGGGCATTTTTCAATTGTTGATTAAGGTTTAAAATAACATGTTTGCAAGTCATGGTTTATTTAAAGCAGAGAGGCAGAACGGGGTGTCTGCCTTAAACTAAAACTAGCAAATAGTTACCCGTTAGTAAGTAAAAATCATCATTTGTCTATGGTTATGTTGGCTTACATACACTTCCTTTATTTTCCCATATTGCCAACAACAATCACTTCTTGCCTTGGCTATTCTGCAACTTCTCCTCCTCGTTAACAAAAACATTTAATGCCACACTGATGCGATAAAGTGCATTCGATGACGGCTTAATGTTCAACATACCTATTTTGTCGATGATCCTGACACATTTATTCGTATCCATGATTGAAACTATATGTAGGCTACTTACTTGGTGAGTGTCATTCTCTATGTGTAGTAAAGGGCTAGGTTGATTTTGGCACTGAATTGAATGTGCAAAAGGTAGGATAATGTGGCGCTCGTTATAAAAAAGCTGCAGAACGTTGCGCTCTACAGCTTATTAATAAACCAGTGAGATCTTAATGATTTTCAGCTAGTAGTTGTTCTTGTGTCTGATGACGTGTCGAATATAGTTTGTAGCTCATAATAACAATCACTAATGCTTTAATGATCATCATTTGTGGATTGCCATAATATCCGGCCATACCAACAAAACCTGATGTCAGCATTAACATGCGATAATTTTTCAGTGAAGTCATATAAAGCGCGGCAACAATAACGGCTAAATCTAAATATTGTAATGCGACAGTAATCGTTGGCTCTGCAATGAAAGCACTAATAGCAACGTAAGTTATATATATAATGGCAGATGCCATAATGGCAGCGAGTGTGTGGACTATTGCCTTCCCCATTTTGGTGAAGTCTTTTACATAGCGATAAGCATTAATCGCATTAACGGAAAGGTTTAAAATTACTTTCGGCCACCATCCCATTAGAATTGACCAAACAGTATCATTTGTTGCAGATGCAAAAGCAGCATAACGAGTGAATTTCATGCTGTTAAATATAGTAAGCAGGATATATAAGACGACGGAAGTCCAGCCTAATACTTCTTTTAATAGATCAACCAATGTAAATATCTCTCAGTGATGTCATTGATAGTAATGACATTTAATAGTGCTTGATTCTGTTTATTAACGTTTAAGCAACATTAGTTACTTGTTGTTAAGCTAATTTCGAGGGATCCTACCACAGTTGTCATTTCCATGACATTAGATGAAGCTTCATATTTCAACTAATTTCTTCTTATACGGAATGAATTAAATGTGCTGAGTTCACATAAATTATATCTTGTTCAACGAATCGTTATTCTTGATTAGTACGTATAAATACGTAGTGTGAGTTATTTTATAACTTATTGATAAATAATAATTTAAATTTTATCGATACGATTTTATACGTGGTTTTCTTTTTGTATTTATTAACGGTTTTAAACTTTTAATCCGTAGTCCTTCTCATTTTATCTTGTATAGCGTTAAGCCAAAGTATGTTGAACATCATTTTGTAGCCTAATCATATAAAGCAAGGATGAGTGAATGACTATTATTGGTAGCGTAGTGAAACGTGTGGTGAAAAAAAGCCTAATCGTTGCACTAGGGTGTGTTGCTATTCTGGCAACAAGCGCACAAGCATCAGAAAAAGTATACCGTTTAAAATTAGCTGAAACATGGGGACCCAATTTTCCGATCTTTGGTGATGCCACAAAGAACATGGCGGCGATGGCAGAAAAAATGTCTAACGGCCGTTTGAAAATTCGTATTGACTCTGCCAATAAGCATAAAGCACCACTTGGTATCTTCGATATGGTGAAATCTGGTCAATACGACATGGGACATTCAGGATCGTATTACTGGAAGGGGAAGGTTCCAAACACCTTATACTTTACCTCTATGCCTTTTGGTATGACCCCTGCTGAGCAATATGCGTGGTTCTATCATGGTGGTGGTATGGAGTTGATGGAGCAAGTCTATTCACCTCATAACTTGCTTTCATTTCCTGGCGGTAATTCAGATATTCAAATGGGGGGATGGTTTCAAAAAGAGATCAATACCGTTGATGATCTGAAAGGGTTGAAAATGAGAATCCCTGGTTTTGCGGGTGAAATTCTTGCTGAAGTTGGTGCTAAGCCAACCAATATTGCACCAGGAGAGCTCTATACTTCACTTGAGCGAAATACCATTGATGCGCTTGAGTGGGTAGGCCCATCATTAGATTTGCGCATGGGTTTTCATAAAATAGCACCTTATTACTACACAGGTTGGCATGAGCCAGGATCAGAATTACAGTTCCTAGTAAATAAGCGCACATGGGAGCGTTTACCTGCCGATCTTCAAGAGATCTTACGTGTTGCAATGCGTACTGCGGCTTATGATATGTATACCCAAGCTACTCATGCAAGCGGTAAAAACTGGTCAACAATTCAACAAACTTACCCTGATATAAAAGTGAAAGATTTCCCGCCAGCAGTGATGAAAGCATTACGTGACGCGAATGATCGCCTCCTTGCACAACATGCAGAAAAAGATGAACAAGCAAAAGCGATTCAAAAATCACAAGCGGATTATCTAAACCAGGTACGTTCATGGACCAATATATCTCATCGTGCCTACCTTAATAGCCAAGCGCAATAAGTCTGTTTAAATAAGGACGTTATTATCCTGCCATTTATGCATATAAGATCGCAGTTATGCGTATTTGGTGGGATTCCATGGAGTGAGGAATGAAAAGTCTGATTACGCTAGAGCGTTTTTTTAATCGTATTGGTGATGTGCTCGGTTGGTTTGCTAGTATCCTATTTATATTATTATTAGTTAATGTCGTTTATGACGTTGTTATGCGCTACGTTTTTAATGATGTTTCCATTGCCCTTCAAGAAATGGAATGGCACCTGTTTTCCGCTGTGTTTTTACTTGGCGTTCCTTACGCGATCCGTTCTGCGGGACATGTTCGTGTTGATGTTTTTTATGAGCGTCTATCCCGTAAAAGCCAAGCGATCATTGATATTTTAGGTACACTTTTCTTTTTACTACCTTTTTGTTTACTGGTGGCATGGTATGGCATTGATTTCGCCAAAGAGAGTTATGCATTAGGCGAAACATCTGGCGATCCTGGTGGTCTTGCTTATCGATGGATAATTAAAGCAATGATCCCTCTCTCATTTGGCTTAATGGCGATCAGCGGTTTAGGGCTGGTTGTTCACTCATTAAATACCTTATTCAATCCGCACCACGCGGCATTAAAACAAGATCAGTAAAGGAATACGTCAATGATCGGAATCGTGATGTTTTTTGTCGCATTATTTGCCTTATTACTGGGCTTTCCTGTGGCATTTACTTTTGGCGGAATAGCCTTAATTTTTGGTGTTTGGGCTGAAGGTTTCGACATGTTTGCATTTATGCCTTATCGCATTCAGTCAATCATGGAAAATACGGTACTTATGGCGGTGCCTCTGTTTGTTTTTATGGGCTTAGTGCTCCAGAAAACCCGTTTAGCTGAGCAGTTATTAGAGTCAATGGGGCGTCTGTTTGGTGGCGTTCGTGGTGGTATTGCAATTTCGACTGTACTCGTTGGTGCATTACTCGCGGCATCAACAGGTGTGGTCGGGGCATCTGTTGTTGCGATGGGGCTTATCTCATTACCCGTTATGCTCAAATATAATTACGATAAAGGCCTTGCGTGTGGAACTATCTGTGCATCGGGGACATTAGGACAAATTATTCCACCATCGATTGTATTAATACTATTAGGTGATGTGCTAGGTGTGCCTGTTGGTGATTTATTTCAAGCGGCTATTTTACCGGGTTTTGTATTGGTAGGTGCGTACGTCGCTTATATTTTAATTTATGCCAAGCTTAACCCTGAAGCGGCACAGCCAATTGAGCGAGATGACAGCATTAGTCGTTCGCAAGAGGTTTTTACTGCGTTAAAAGCGGTTATTCCACCATTAGCGTTAATTATCGTGGTGCTAGGTTCTATTTTTGCAGGTATTGCGACGCCTACAGAGTCTGCTGCATTAGGTGGATTTGGCGCGATTGTGTTAGCAATTTTATATCGCATGTTTAGTTGGAAAATGATCTATGAGGCAGCAAAAGAAACGGTAAAAGTCACGGCAATGGTCTTTGCTATTTTGTTAGGTGCGACCGCATTTTCGATGGCATTTACCTACACTGGTGGTGATTACTTAGTTGAAGAATGGATGATGGCGCTACCCGGTGAAAAGTGGGGATTTTTGATCATCACTATGCTGGTTATTTTAATACTTGGTTTCTTTATCGATTTTGTTGAGATCTGTTTCATTATCGTACCGATTTTAGCGCCTGTTGCCGAAGCGATGGGATTAAATATGACTTGGTTTGCCATACTTGTCGCGATGAACCTTCAAACTTCATTTTTAACACCACCATTTGGCTTTAGTTTGTTTTACTTGAAAGGTGTTGCACCTGCAGGTGTCACGACACGTGATATTTACCGTGGAGTTATGCCATTTATCGCTATTCAAATTGCGGTACTGGCTTCTATTTTGATTTTCCCGAATTTCTATGGCATGGGTTAATATTGATAATGTGATCTATAAAAGTAAAAAATGATAATAAATTGTTAATATGAGCTGGTGGTAAAACATCAGCTTTTTGCTGTTTGGAGGTCTCTATGCCATTAAAAGCAAAATTGATCTTATTAACTTTATTACCGTTACTGATTGTGACTGTCAGTATCAGTTGGATATCGATTTATCAGGCAAAAACCTTAGGCCAGAAAGAAGTCACTGTTTTTCGTGATAGTTTAATTGATGCCAAAGAAGCAGCATTGAAAGATAGCGTTGATCTTGCTTTAAATGCCATTTCCCATATTTATCATGATTCTACAATTGATGTTGATATAGCGCAGCAGCGTGTTAAAGCAATATTGACTAATTTACGTTATGGAAAAGACGGTTACTTTTTTGTTTATGATAAAAATGGAGTTAGTTTAGTTCATCCGATCATGCCTGAGTTGATTGGTAAAAATCTTATTAAGATACAAGATGAACAAGGCGATTTTTTAATTGCTTCTTTGTTATCGCAAGCACAAAGTGGGGGGGGCTATCATCAGTATTTATGGCAGAAACCATCAACGGGAGAAACGGTTACTAAGTTAAGTTATTCCGCATGGTTAGATAAATGGGATTGGATGATTGGTACCGGATTATATATTGAAGATGTCAGCCAAGATGTCGCGATTATGCAGCAAGCGATTAACCATAATATTGATACGATCTTCTTTTCCATTGTGGTGATATTAACAATAACTGTCGCAGTAATTATCGTGATCACATTGGCAATTAACTTACATGAACATCGATTGGCTGATAGAAATCTTAAAGAGTTAGCGCATAAAACGGTCTTATTTCAAGAAGCTGAAAAAAAACATGTCGCCCGAGAATTACATGATGGGATCAATCAGTTATTAGTCTCAAGTAAATGTCACTTAGAGTTACTTAGCCTTCAGTCCATTGATGTAAAGTTTGTCGATTACCTGAATAAATCGATGCATTCCTTAACATTAGCGATTAATGAAGTAAGGCATATTTCTCATAAATTACGCCCAAGCTCTCTGGATGATATTGGTTTAGAAGCGGCACTCACCACATTATTACAAGACTATCAATCTCACGCCGGTACATCAGTTGATATGCTATTTGATACAAAGGCTGGAAAGCTAGACTCTGATGTTGCAACAACACTTTATCGGGTAGTACAAGAATCGCTAAATAATATTGTTAAGCATGCAGATGCGACGCATGTTGAAGTGCATTTGAAACAACTTGGAAAGTTATTGCAATTGATCATTCGAGATAATGGAAAAGGATTTGATAGCCAAAATCGTTATCATTTAAAAGGGATTGGTTTGCGAAATATGCGCGAGCGAGTGGAGTTTATTGGTGGCGAGTTTGATCTTAATAGTGAGCCCGGATTTGGTACTGAACTCACCGTATTATTAAACTTGGATGGTTTAGTGTATGACAGAACAAACGATTAAAATTGTGATAGTCGATGATCATCAAGTGGTGATTGATGGTTTTATGGCAAGGTTACAGTTAGAGCCTGATATCGAGGTCATTGGTACTGCAAGTAATGGCTTAGAGGCACTAGATACCGTCAGTTATCTTCAACCTGACGTTATTTTAATGGATATCAGTATGCCCATCATGAATGGTATTGATGCAACAGAGCAAATTAAAAAAACACTGCCTAATGCAAAAGTATTGATGCTGACGATGCATGATAACCGTGAATATATCATGAAGGTAATGCAGGTTGGTGCAATGGGCTATATGTTGAAAGAAATTTCGGCAGAAAAAATGGTTCAAGCGATTAAAACAGTGAATCAAGGTGCGACATATTTTTGTGAAACGACGAGCCAAACTATTTTTACTCAGACATCTTCACCAGTGAAAAGCCCTGATATTAATCCTTTGAGCCGTCGTGAAGAAAGGGTACTTAAACATGTTGCCGAAGGGCTGAGCAGTAAGCAAATTGCTAAAGCATTAGAGATTAGTTATCGGACCGTTGAGACGCATCGTCAGAATATAAAACATAAGCTTGAATTGCATTCAACAGCCGAGTTAGCGAAATATGCATTAGAAAAAGGGCTTATTGAATAGTATCCAATTATTTTGAAAAAATAGATCTTTCATTATTTATTTACTATATCAATCGCAAAAAATAGTTTTGGTTGTTTAATTCTTATATAAGTTATTTGTAAAGTAAGTTCTTATTGTGTTGATAAGGATTTCAAATGAAAAAAATTATAATAATGAATACCTTAGTCTTTCTAAGTTTGCTAGGTTGTGGTGGTGGAGATAGCGGCGATACAGAAAATAAAGGTGATACAAGTATAACCAAAGATAGAAATAGTAAACCTAAATTGAATGGAAGTAATGTTTATTACTACATTGGTAATGATGCTCTCACTCAAAAGTTACCTATCACTGACCAAGATGGTGATAGAGTAACGTTTGAAATCATTAACTCTCCAAAAAGTGGTAACTTTTCAATTGATAATGAAAATAGTGAATTTACATTTATATCTAATTTGTCATCAATAAAAGAAGAGGTTGTTTCTTTAATCGCTTCGGATGGTATTGATGAAACTGAATTTGAGATTACTTTAAAGCCTGAGTTGGTACTTAAACCTGAAGAATTTGAAAGCTTAAACAATATAGTTGAAGGAAAGTTTGAATTTATTGCCGGCGCTGATGTTGAGTTTAGCTATAACGTAATATCAGATGATAATACTCCGTCGTTTATACCGTTAATAAGTGATGTAAATAGAGCGCAAATACCTGATGTCAATTCTTTTGTAATTAATAACGATGGTTCTTTTAAATTAACGGCACAGCCTTATTCAGAGCCCATTTATATTGATGTTACGTTAACAAGTAACAATAAAACGGTAACTGCTCAAATAAAGTATTTAACAGAGCAAAAGAATATCAATATTGATGCTTTTTCCGATCCATTATATTTCCAACAATGGCATCTAAATAATACAGGTCAAGATGCTTACGCGTTATCAAAGGCAAGTGAAGGATTTGATATTAATATTGGCCAACTGCACGCTCAAGGGATAACCGGAAAGGATATTCATGTCGCTATTGTTGACTCCGGTTTAGAAATTGCGCATGAAGATTTAGTTGAGAATGTTATTCCTGGTATGTCATATGATTTCGTCGAGCAGGATAATGATCCTAGTCCGAATCAATATGAAACAGATGGTGATCATGGCACCTCAGTTGCGGGGTTAACCGCTGCTGTTGGTTTTAATGGTAAAGGGGGGCGCGGTGTTGCTCCATCTGCATCTTTGTCTGGTTTTAATTTCCTGAAAGTACAAGGTCTGGATGTGTTTTATGAAACTCATGGTGGTGATAAAACTCAAACTGCTGACGTTATAAATCAAAGTTATGGCTTTAATAGCAATATATTTTTTCCAGTCAGTTATTTATCTAATGAAACGCTGATTTTAAAATCTTATTATGAAACGGCGAGTAAACCAGCGTTAATGATCAAATCTGCAGGCAATGGCTTTCAAGAATTAGGTTTCTATTGGCGTGTGAATAGTTCCGAAGAGGAAGCGCGACTACCTGCTCAAATCGCTAATTCGGATCCTGAAAGTGCGAGTTTTTATAATACGGTCGTTTCTGCTTTAAATGCCAATAGAGAAACACCATTATCGAGCTATTCAACGGTAGGAGCTTCTGTATTGTTTGCGGCCCCTGGTGGAGAATATGGCTTTGAATATCCTGCTATGATAACAACGGATGTTGCTGGCTGTGACCGAGGATATTCAATTGAGTATGGATTTGGCGGCTATTCTGGTGGATTAGATGATGAAATACAGAGTGAATCAGAGTGTAGCTATACTTCAAGATTTAATGGTACATCATCTGCTGCGCCTGTAGCATCTGGGGTTGCAGCATTAATTATGCAATCAAACCCTGAATTATCGTGGCGTGATGTGAGATATATCATGGCAAAAACAGCCACAAAAATAGATTTAGATTTTGTGCCTGTTATTTTATCACAAGATGGAGAGCAGTATATTGCAGAACCCGGTTGGGTTACTAACGGGGCTGGGAATCGTTATCATAACTGGTATGGCTATGGCATGATTAATGCTGTTGAAGCTGTACAAATGGCAACTCGAAATTATACTTTATTACCTCCGTTGATTGAGTCGGAATTTATCACTAGTGATGTTATCGGAGCTGTTGAAATTCCAGAAAATTTTGAAGGAATAACAAAACAAATTGAAATTACCGATGATATAACAATTGAGGCTATTCAATTAAAACTTGATTTAGACCATGAAAGAATGAGTGATATCGCCGTTGAAGTTATTTCCCCTTCAGGTACACGATCTGTTGTTGCGACACCAAGACATTTACATTATCTCAATCCGAAATATTACTTTGGATATGATGCTGAAATTCTATTTCTTAGTCATGCATTTTTAGATGAAGTTGCTGCAGGTATTTGGACTGTTAAGATTGTTGATACAAATAAAAACACCATGAAAATAGCTGATTACGATGATAACGAGCTGGAATTGCCTAACAACTATTTCTCAGGTTTGTTATTTGATGCCAGTATCAAAGTTTATGGACATAAATAAGGATTTATCGTTATGGAAAAGAGCAATCATTTACTATTCATTAGCTTATTTATGTTAACGAGCTGTAGTGCTAATGCCTATACATCTACAACGTTCACTAGTGGTGGTTTAGATTATGAAGTTATTGCGAGTGAACAAACTGCATTTAGTGCGACTCACTCTCAAGACAATAAAGTCACTAAAGGCGTAAAAGTTCAAAATGAAGACCTAAATATTAACGGGCTAGTGTCAGGTAGTATTATTTTAAAAACAATATTTTCTGATGCACTACCATTCGATGAGCCAGATATGTCTAAAAAACGTCTTGGTGGTGGTATTTGGATAATTCAGTATCCTGAAGGCACTGATTTAAGTAAAAAATTAAATTGGTTACAACAGCAGGATGGTGTTAAAAAAGCTGAAATAGAAGTAGTAAATAATCTTTTAAAACCTAATTGATTGTTTGAGGGCATAGAAGCGCGAGTAAATTATTAAAGTTGATTAAAACCTAGCCTGTTGAACGGTTTTTTTAATTAAACAGTTTACAGAAAGTAATAATCTACGTATTATTCGCGCCATTGGAGAGATGGCTGAGTGGTTGAAAGCACCGGTCTTGAAAACCGGCATACGTTTATAGCGTATCTAGGGTTCAAATCCCTATCTCTCCGCCATATTCTAGAAGTTCGATTTTATCGGGTTTCATAAAGAATTGGAGCGGTAGTTCAGTTGGTTAGAATACCGGCCTGTCACGCCGGGGGTCGCGGGTTCGAGTCCCGTCCGCTCCGCCAATACAACGAAGCCTCGTCAGCAATGACGGGGCTTTTTTGTATCTAAAATTTGATTGTTGTTGGTATGTCTTGATGCACCTAGCCGAGGTTGAGAGTCCCGCTGGAATGCCAGTCCAACCTTCCGCCAACACAACGAAGCCCCGTCAGTAATGACGGGGCTTTTTGTATATAAAATCTATATTGTTATTGAAATGTGATGGCTTCTGTATGCAGAAAGCCAGCTATTCACACTGTAAATCAATAGTATAGTAAAAGCCAAACAACGACCTGTTTGGCTTTAGAGACTGGTTTATTCACCGTTATATTGTAATTCTAACGCTTGAGCGGTTTGGTAGCCTTGATGCTTTTGTAGCTGCTCTGCGTAACGTTGAATATTTGGAAACGCAGCTAATACGCCATAGTTACCAAGGATTTCAGTAATAAATGACATCATGAAATCGGCACCGGTTAAACGCTCTTCTACAAGATAAGTTTTATCCACTAACCGTTGATCAAAATATTGCATTACTTTCTGAGTTTCCATGTCAGCATAATCACCAAGGAAATTCATTTTTGCACCATCTTTGGTGACAAACATCTTTAAAAGTAACGGTAAAATGGCTGAACTTTCGGCAAAATGCAGCCATTGAATATAATCAATATAGGCTTGAGTGCCACGTTCAGGCATAAATTTACCGTTACCGTAAGTTTCAATTAAATATTCTGTGATAGCGCCTGATTCGGTAATGATCATTCCGTTATCTTCCAATACCGGTGATTTACCTAGTGGATGAACACTTTTAAGTTCTGGTGGCGCAAGAAATGTGACCTTGTCTCGGCAATAAGGTTGAATTTTATATTCAACACCTAGCTCTTCAAGTAGCCAGATAATACGCTTTGAACGAGATTGATTAAGATGGTGCAATATGATCATGATAAGTCCTTTTTAGGTTTAGTTAGCTAACTTTAACTACAACTTTGCCGAAGTTTTTACCTTCAAGTAAGCCAATAAAAGCGTGTGGAGCTTGCTCTAGGCCTTCGACTCTATCTTCACGGTAATGAATTTTTCCTTCAGCAAGCCATTGCGACATTTGTTGTGCAAATTCGTCATAACGGTGAGCATAATCGTCAAAGATAATGAAACCTTGCATCTTGATACGCTTAACCAGTAGTTGTCCCATTAACATATTCATACGATCTGGGCCGTCTGGAAGCGATGTTGCATTGTATTGAGAGATCAAGCCACAAAGCGGAATGCGTGCGCCTGTATTCAGTAGAGGAAGCACTGCATCAAAGACTTTACCGCCAACATTTTCATAATAAATATCAATGCCATCGGTACATGCATCTGCTAATTGTTGAGCAAAGTCAGCAGCATGGTGATCAATACATTCATCAAATCCTAATGTCTCTTTTGCGTATTGGCATTTTTCGTTACCACCTGCGATACCAACAACACGACAGCCTTTTATCTTACCAATTTGACCAACCATAGAGCCTACTGCGCCAGTTGCAGCAGCAACAACGATAGTGTCACCTTGCTTTGGTTGACCGATATCGAGTAGCCCCATGTATGCGGTAAAGCCTGGCATACCCATTACTCCTAATGCATAGGATGGGTGACTGGGATTCATTCCTAACTTTATTAATCCTTCACCATTTGAAACGGCATAATCTTGCCAACCAGAATACGCTAATACCCATTCACCCACTTGATAGTCAGGGTGGTGAGAAGCGGTTACTTGGCATACCGTGCCACCGACCATCACTTCATTAATACCGACAGGCTCAGCATAGGATTTTTTATCACTCATACGCCCACGCATATAAGGGTCGAGTGAGAGATAAACGGTTTTAAGTAGTAACTCGCCTTGTTGCGGGCTTGGGATCGTTGTTTCTGTTAAATGAAAATTTTCAGGAGTTGGTGCGCCTACAGGACGAGAGGCTAATAGTAGTTGGCGATTAGTGGCTGTCATTGCTGATTTCCTTTTTTCAATTAGACCAGTCGTCTAGTTGGTGTTTCAAAAAATCCCGCCTTATCGCATCGTTAATGTGTAGATAGGCGGGCATTATCTTTTCAATACTGCGGTTTATCACTATTACGTGTCTTGTCGATAATCATTTTGGTTGCAGTAGTGATTGTGTTGTTTTTAATGCTTGCTGTAATCCTGATAAATCGTGACTTAGTTTGTTGAGTAAACTTGCTCCAAGCCATAAATTATAAAGAGTTCGGGCGGTTACATGGCTGTCGCAGTTAGCGATTGAGCCATCTTTTATTCCTCTTTCTATTGTTTTGGCGATTAAAGCGACAACACTATCTGCTCCTTGCTTTAATGCTTCTCGCATAGGCTCGGAGAGATCGGAGACTTCTGCACTGAGCTTTACCACCAAACATTTATTGGCATTACAGATGCCGTTTTCAACTTTGATCCATAGCTTGAAATACTCATTGAGTTGTTCAAAGCCTGTGCCTTGCTCGCTTTTTAATACCAGAGCGACACGTTGTAAATAATGATGAAAATAAGAGTGGATCAATGCTTCACCAAATTGCTCTTTAGATTTGAAATAATGATAAAAAGAGCCTTTAGGTACTTCTGCCGCACTTAATAATTGCGATAAACCAACACTCGTAAATCCTTTCGTGACCACTAGCTGGTAACCAACATTAAGAATGTGCTGCCGTGTATCAATTGTTTTTTCGTTCATGAAGTCACTATAGAATAAATTAGACCAGTCGTCTAGTGCTTGGGTTTGAATGATTTTACTATAAATTAGCTTAAGAGTAATGATTTGATGTTTGATACTCTATTTTTAAGTTAGCTCTGCTAAGACTGGTCACCCACTTACTGTGGGGGGATTTGTTTTATTGTGTGTAAAACAAGATTATGAAACTATAACGATCTTCAAGTAGAACGCTTTTCTGCTTATTTTATTGGTTAAAAAGGTTAAGTGATGGATTTTCAAAATTACTACGAGATCATTATAGAAGTACTGGTTGATAATTTTGATTTAGACGATGGCGAATACTATGGCGAGGTCATCTTAACGGATGAGCTTTATCAAACAAGCTGCGATATCGCTAAACAGTTTGATGTTGGTTTTAATGACGAACATACCGCACTGGCTGTACTTGAAATGTCTAAGCAAGCAGGTGTAGAGCCAAATACATTCTCAGTATCATCAGCCGCTGTTGGTTGTGTTGTTGATTACTTAGAAGATAACTTCGTTGTCGAATTCGATGATGAAGAGTTTGACGAAGAGTAATGCTCGTCGCATAAAGAAATATAACTATTGAAGCCGACATGATGTCGGCTTTTGATTATCGGAGGCGATGATATGCATCTCAAGACATTAGAATCAATATTAACGACAGAGCTTGAGCTGTTAAATAGTGCAGATGCAGCGCATGATAAAGCGCATGTTTTACGTGTGGTGAAAGTAGCAAAACAGCTTGCTAAGCAAGAGCAAGCACGATTAAACATTACTCTTGCTGCGGCCTATTTACATGACTGTGTTGCCGTTGCTAAAAATGATCCTCGAAGAAAACAAGCTTCAACACTTGCAGCTAATAAAGCGATCGAATTTTTATCAGACAAAAAGTTACTCGTTGACCATCATGATGAGATTCATCATGCGATTGTGGCGCATAGCTTTAGTGCTGATATTAAACCGTTAACATTGGAAGCAAAAATTGTTCAAGATGCTGATAGATTAGATGCACTTGGCGCGATAGGTTTAACACGGTGTATTCAGGTTGGCACATCTTTAGGTCGACCATTGTATGCTCTTGACGATCCTTTTTGTCAAAACCGACAACCTGATGACACGAGTTACACCCTAGATCACTTTTATATTAAGTTACTTGGTTTAGCTGACACCATGCAAACAGATGCTGCGAAGATTGAAGCGGTTAAACGGATCGAGTTTATGAAAAGTTATCTCTTGCAGTTAGAGTCAGAGATAGGGTGAGATAGTACAAAGAATAAGCATTTATGCTGTGTTTGATCTTGCTGAAAGAGTAAATAGTAAGATAACGCTGTAATAGTAACCACTTAATTTAGATGGGTATTTACATCTACATATTATCTCCGTATTATTCGCGCCATGGAGAGATGGCTGAGTGGTTGAAAGCACCGGTCTTGAAAACCGGCATACGTTTATAGCGTATCTAGGGTTCAAATCCCTATCTCTCCGCCATATTTTAAGCCTCGTCAGCAATGACGGGGCTTTTTTGCATCTGAAATTTAAACTGTGAGTTCGCTTCTTTAGCATTGAGTATATTGACTAATAAAATCAGCTTGCGCCATTGCCATAATTGAAGCTGTTAAACGTAGAGCTGCGTTGATTGCATCATCCGATTCATTCAATGATCGTAATAATTCAACATGTCCATCTAGACAACTATAACCTTGGTTTACCATACATGCCGCAATGCAAGCATAGTAGTAAGCAGTTTCATCATCGATATCTAAACTATGTAATGGTTTGAGCTCTAACGCATTAGTTTGTTTGATATTGGATAAATGTAAGCTTTGAATTGCCATATAGTAGTTATTTGTCATGGCCATACGCATGACAGCGTGATTAATATCGGCGAATTGTAAGCTATTAATATCACCGACTTGCTGTTTGATACGTTGTAGCACAGTACTATTTTGTGTCGCGAGTGCTGCTGCATAAGCAATATATTGAATTCGGTTATTCGCAAGTAGCGATTGTCGAGAAATGAGTGAGTGAAGTAAATCAGAATGATCAAAAGTAGTGTCAGTTGGCATAGCAATGCTTCCTTTTACGCTAACAAAATGTGCAAGATAACTGCACGAATGCATTTAATGATATTCCCTTCATTCAGTGACGCAATTGCCAGTTATGCAGCATTACTGTGTAGAAATGATCAGAATAGTTGATGAATAACGTTGTGATAGGTAAGTGATTTAGAGAAGTAGAGGCTTTTGTCTCTTTATTACGCAGTCAAACGGCTACTGATTTACATAACTAAAAATAGCGAGTAGTATTTGCGGCATGGAGAGATGGCTGAGTGGTTGAAAGCACCGGTCTTGAAAACCGGCATACGTTTATAGCGTATCTAGGGTTCAAATCCCTATCTCTCCGCCACATTTTAAACCTCGCCAGAAATGACGAGGTTTTTTTATGTCAAAATAGAATTGATGATTATCAATAATCCCCGAAGAGTGATCAAACAAGCTTCAAGAGTCGTAAGATATTTGGCCTAAAAGATTATTGCTGTTTGAATGAAATCGTGTGATTGCAAGTTTATATTTATTTTTAGAAAAGAGTTGTAGCAGAATGCTATAAAATAGAACCATAAACACACTTATTTTATTTTTTTAAGTTATATTTGAAAATAAAATATCTAAATCATAATTTTCTCGTGCTAGTGAACGTTTTAAACTACTTAAGGATTTTATTTGAAGTTGACGTATACGTTCTCTTGTTAGTCCAACAGCATCGGCAACTTCTTGTAATGTATGCGGTTCGTAGCCCATCAGGCCATAACGACGACAGATGATCTCCTTATCTCTTGCATTCATTCTATTTAGTATCAAGTTCGTGATTTTTACCATGTCATCATTATCGACCTCTGCACTCGGTGATGTTATTTGTTCATCCGCCACTAAATAAGCAATGGTGTGTGATTGTTCAGTATCACCAATGGTTTGATCGAGTGAAATAACATTGACTTCATTAGAGAATAAGGCTGATATTTCTTTACTTTCTTTATTGAGTGCTTGCGCAATATCTTCGTGAGTAGGTTCATTATTATTTCGCTTCATTAGCTCACGATGAGTACGAATTAATGTGTTGATTTCTTTAGAAATATGGACTGGTAAACGTATAGTTCTGTTTTGATTGTGAATAGCACGTTCGATGGTTTGTTTAATCCACCATGAAGCATAAGTAGAGAAACGAAACCCTTTTTCTGGATCGAATTTTTCAACGGCAGTCATTAAACCAATGTTACCTTCATCGATAAGATCACTTAATGAGAGATTAGAAGCACGATATTTTTTTGCAATGCTAACGACAAGCCTTAAATTAGATTCAATAAGAATTTTTTTTGAAGCAAGATCGCCAGTTAAAGACTTACGGCTATATTGAATTTCATCATCTTTATTAAGTAAAGGTTTATTTGAAATATCATTAAGATATAGGCGTATTACATCCACTTCAAAACTTGTCGTTTCCATTTTATTCATCCTTAATAAATAAATGCAGGGGTGCAATCAATCCGTGAACACCTTGTTGATTATATAAATATAAATATAAATGTTAATAAAAAGCAAACATTAATTGTAACATTTATGTAATATTCATGTAATATTCTGTTGGGTGTGGTAAATTTATAAATTTATTGGCTTCATATCTAAATTAAACAATCAATAAACGTAATGTTATTTTTACACTGCTCTTTTTTTGTTGTTTATATATCGTGTTGGTATATATCGTTGTACTATATAAAAAATATATATGAGTTTGTAAATATGTCATCATTAGTTAAAAACGTGTCTCTATCAATCGCACTGTTATCTTCTTTATGTTTTTCTTATGCTAATGCAGCTGAGATATCTGGTAATTCGATTGTGGTTCAATCCTGTATTGATAACCAAAATTTTGATGAGCAAGGCTTGATTCATTGCTATCAACAAGCTGAAGCAACAGCAAAAGATCAAGTTTATAATTTATCAAGTCAAGGTGAGCATTATAAAAGTGCTATCGATAGCCAATGTCAAAAGTTACAAGTAAAACTTAATACAGATACAACAATGATTAAATCTGACAAAGAAGCTAAAATAGCGGCTTGTTATGCTAATGGCTGGTCTCGTGCACGTGATACAGCGTTAAATGAAAAATACTAGTCGAATGGTTGGGGATTATGCGACATTTATCTGACTATCAACAACAGATAGACGTGATTGTTCAAGAGCATTCAGGAAGTCTTGAACAATCACTAGAATCATTACAGCGATTGCTAGATGCTATCGCTGATGATAGGGCATTAACAGATAGTCAATTAAAACAGGATTAAGTTGCTTTAAGAATAAACGGATGAAGATACAATGATCATCCGTTTTTATTTGGTTTTAGATAGTTGCAAAATAGAATTGTATAACAAAACTGTTGATGGGTTATTTTTATTATCTTGAGGACACACGAGATAATAAGTTGGCATTTTATCATTAATGTAAGTGATGTTGAGTCGTTCAACCAAGGTGCCATCATTAAGTTGCTTTTGGACTAAGATTCTATTTACAAAAGCGATGCCTAAACCGTTACAAGCCGCCTCTATGGCTTGAATTGAGTTTTGGAAAAAAACTTTATTCTGATTTCTGTTCGGTTTGATCTTCATATTATGTAAAACAAGATCCCATTGAATTAGACGATTAGTCGTTTCTATCAATGTGATTTCACTGAGTAGTTGCTCTGTGAGTTTTACTTTAGATGAAGGAATATAATCAGGAGTGCAGACTGCAACCATCTTTTCTTTAAATAAGACATCATATTCATGTTGCTCTGGTGGCTTTAATCCATATCGAATCGCAATGTCTATATTCTCTTTGCCAAAATCGAGCGTTTCTAATGTATCAATAAAATTGAGCGAGATCCCTTGCTGAGATAACTGTCGAATATTAATGAGTGGCAAAAGCCATTTATTTAATAACGCAGGTGGTATCGCAACGGTTAACTTTTGATTTTTTTTAGAGATACCGAGATCGGCCGTTGCTTGTTCTAGTTCATTTAAAATTATTGTTGTTCGACTAAAGTAACGAAGACCTGCATTAGTGAGAGTAATACTGCGGTTATGTCGCTGAAATAATTTTTGTTCTATAAAATCTTCAAGTGTGCTTATTTGATGACTAACAGCCCCTGGCGTTACATATAATTCTTCTGCGGCTAGTTTAAAGCTTTGTAGTCTTGCAGCGGCTTCAAAATAGACAATGGCTTTTATTGGTGGGATGACCCGCATTGGTATACCTTCAAGTTATTTTTTCTAAGTTCACAAAATATTATTATCGATTTGTAGTATTTATTTTTTGTGCATATAATTCAAAACGAACAAAAAGTGTTTGGCAGTATACCAATTTAGAATAACATTATGCTGTTAAATCGTTATTAATCTATAATGATGAGTACTAACAATGAAGATCAAACAAGTAGTAGCAGCTGTACTTCTAGCAGTTCCTGCATTTATGTCGCAAGCGATGGTGCTAACGAGCCACGATATTACTAATGATAAAACATTACAAAATCAGCAACTGTTTAACCAATGGGGTTGTACAGGCAAGAATGTATCACCACAATTAACATGGAAAGATGTTCCTGCTGGAACAAAAAGCTTCGCTGTTACGATGTATGATCCTGATGCACCAACAGGTAGTGGTTGGTGGCATTGGAGTGTTATTAACATTCCTGCTGATGTACATAGTTTAGCTGCGGGCGCGGGTGCTGTTGGCGGTAAAGAATTACCAAAAGGCGCAAGTATGGTAACGAATGATTTTGGCTTTAAAGGTTTTGGTGGTGCATGTCCTCCGCCAAACTCAAAACCGCATAATTATGAAATTACAGTGTATGCATTAAATACGGCGAATATTAAATTACCAGAGAATGCATCACCAGCATTAGCAGGCTATAACATTCTTGCTCATGTTATTGGTAAAGCTGTGCTTGTTGCGCCAACGAATGCACGTTAATTGAAATTAGATGAAAAAGCCACTTACCTAAACTATCAATCGTTTTTGTAAGTGGCTTTTTGTTAAGTATTTTTTCATTTACGACGTTTTTACAGGTAATGTTGCCGTGATATATATTTAATCCATTACGTAGATGTTTATCTGTGAGAAGTGCTTGTTTATAATCTTTATATGCTAATGCAAGAATATAAGGCAGTGTTGCGTTATTTAAAGCAATGGCACCTGGCATATTGGCAATACAATAATGTAAGTGGGATCATCATGTGTTGTTGGGTGTGATGTTTCTACACAGCCACTTTGGTCAATAGCAACATCTACAATAGCAGTTCCAGGCTTCATTTTTCTATCATTGCTTTTGTGAACAGTTTAGGTGCTGCTACGCCTGCAATAAGACCCCTCCAATAACAAGATCAGCTCTTATTACATGATCTTCTATAGTTGCACTCGTTGCATATTTTGTATTGATTTCACCATCAAATTGTATACTCCCAAGCAATATGAAAATAACCTGCGATTACATGGGGTTAGTTTCTTAGAATGTAAAGTCGTGAAAGAATTTGCAACTTAAGCTCACTTAGGCATAACAGTATCTATGTGCCTCCATATCATTATAACGTAACATTCTGAGTTCATTTGTCTTTTGTATTATTATAAATATCTATTGCTGTTATTAGAGTGGTACTAGAGATCAATAATAAAATGAGCAACACAGAAAGATAAGCAGAGGAGAGGCGTTAACGGTGAATATAAGGAATGAGTAAAAGTCGCTATTTACTAGCGACTTTTTTACTTAATGTCACGAAATTAAATTTCGAACTCAGAAAGTTGTGCGCCATTATCTAGCAGTTGTTGCAGTGCTTTTGGAGTACGGCCTTGGCCTGTCCATGTTTTTTCTTCGCCGTTTTCATCTGTAAACTTATATTTAGCAGGGCGAGCAGCACGTTTTTTCTTTGCTTTAGGTGCATCACCTAAAAGGGCAACAAGCTCTTCGGCAGTAATACCTTCAGCTTCAAGCATGTCTCGGTATTTTTGAAGCTTAGCTTCTTGCTCTTTGTTTATAGCATTCGCTGCTTCTTCTTCCTCACGTCGTTCTTCAACAACTTGAGTGAATTTTTGTAGGCCTTCTTGAAGATCTGCAACTGACATTTCACGTGCTTGTGCACGCAATGAACGTAGGTTTAAAAGAATATCAATCATGTAATTTGATTCTGAAATAAAAAGAAGTATTAGATCCTATTGTACTTAAGTTTTTAAATAAGGCACGAAAAATAAAGCGATATATTTGAAACTAAATCTCATTTTTAAAAAATTAATAAAATAGAAATGCCGTAATTAAAAATATAGAAATGAAACATTCTAAATATAGAATGCTATTTTATCTAAAGTGCTAAAATGACGGAGTGTAAGCATAAAAAATCGTTTTTTGAACAATGTTCAGGAATTCCAATATGAGCATTTATTCACTGCAATTATTATCGGCTCACTCGTTTTATCTCATTTGTTGTTGCGTAGATAGAAGGTAGAAGTTGCTATTAAATACCAAATGAAAATGAAATGGTAATACAAATCAATATCATTAAGTGTGTGGTTTTGACCTGTACTCTTACTATAGACGTTGTAAATGATTTTTTACCTGTAGTGTTGGAAATACCTTAATAATTTAATGTTTAAAATAAAACTGACGATTAAATAGTAGGTAGATTGTAATCTTAAATATTTTTCAATTATCGACTGTCGATATATTGACATATTTTCAGCTGATTTTTTGACGTGGCAATAATATATTCTTATTTTTAATTTTTTTATTTTAATAATGGTGATGTGTGATGTTTATTTTTAAATATATATCAATTTAACATTTTTAAATGTAACAAAAAGTATTGTTTCAACGCATCTGTGATGTAATTATTTCTTTTAAAACAATTGGTTGGGTTGTTGTTGTTTGTGGTTTTATCGTATTGATTAATTTTGTTTATTATACGTTTTTTGTTCTATGCATTATAAAATGCAGCAGCGGATGGAATGAGTTCTTTGCGCTTTCACTGTATAAAAATAACCATAAAAATGGATTAAAACAGTGGTTATAGAATAGTGTTCTAAATTTTAAATAAAACTTAGGTCACGACACATTTATTGAGAGAAAATAATGTCATCTAAATTAAAAAAACTATCTTTATCTGTAGCATTTGCTCTAGCTAATATAGCTGCAATTGGTGCTGCAAATGCTCACGGTTGGGCTGAGTTCCCAAGTGCTCGTCAAAACACGTGTTATAACGATGGTGGTTTTTGGTCAAATGCGATCCCTAACGCAGCGTGTAAAGCATCGTACGAAAAATCAGGTGTAGAGGCATTCATTCAACGTAATGAAGTGGCATCTTTGAATCCTAATTACAATGATATCAATACGGTTAAAGCGAACATTAAAGATGGTCAACTTTGTGCCGCGGGTATGCCAGGTAAAACGGGTCTAGATATCCCACATAAAGATTGGCAAAAAACGGAAATCGTTCTTGATGCAAACGGTGAGTTCGATTTCGTGTGGACAGCAACAGCACCACATAACCCATCGTTCTGGGAATTTTACCTGACGAAACCCGGTCACGATTTTTCACAACCTTTAAACTGGGATGATCTAGAACTTGTTCATACGGCAGGTAATGTGATGCCAAGTGATGGCTCACCTTACAAAACGTATAACTTTAAAGTGAAGCTTCCAAAGGATCGTTCAGGTGATGCAGTACTTTACACTCGCTGGCAGCGTATTGATCCAGTGGGTGAAGGTTTCTACAACTGTAGTGATATTATCATTAAGCAGTCTGGTAATGGTGGTGAAGTGACGCCTCCACCAGTTGTTGGTGGTGATATGAACGCAATTCCAGGTTACTTTGTACCTGCGGGTTACCAAGTACCAGCTGAAGGTGACATTGTCCGTTTCCGTCTAATGGCACCAGTAACGGGTGCAGAAGTGTTTGATCACCGTTTAGTGATCACTGCTGCTAACCAAGCTACATGGGTAGAAACACTAGCATCTGAGATTAATGCTCTAGATTCAGAAAAGCTTATTGTAGGTGTATGGAACCAAACTTCAGGTCAATACGAATTTAATGACTCTAATATTCATGCAAACCAAGTATGGGTATCAGAGAAAGATTACGCTTTTGCTGTTAGTACGATTAAAGCACTAGAGCCACTACCACCAGTTCCACCTGTTGATCCTGAAGAGCCAGAAACAGAAGTGCCTGAAGGTAGCTGGAGCAAAACGGCTGTTTATAACGATGGTGATGTGGTAACTCACCTAGGTAAGACATGGAAAGCTGGTTGGTACACTAAAGGCGAAGAGCCAAGCAAAGCAGATGTGTGGAAACAAGTACTCGCTGAAGGTGAAAAACCAGAACTGGGAGCTTGGTCTTCTTCTAGAGTTTACAACGAGAATGACGTTGTAACTCACAACGGCTCAAGTTGGAAAGCTGGTTGGTACACTAAAGGCGAAGAGCCAGGAACAACGGGTGATTGGGGTGTTTGGCGTAAGCTGTAACCTTAACTAAAAGAGAAGCCTATATCTACTGGATATAGGCTTTGTTCTATTCGATAAGTTAGAACTTATGAGTTCGTCAGATATTTTGTCGGCAAGAATAGCAAGAAGTTTTGATCGCGCTCTATCTAACATTATGCTCTATTATTGAAAGCCAAATATGAGAGTAAGCAAAACTACCCAATGTTGTTGCACAAAAACACCGATAAAATTGTTCAGTATTCTGTTTTTAAAGATCCAAGAATAAAAGGATTTGATCTTGCTCGATATAAATTTAAGCAGCCCAAAAAGTAAGGTGAAAGTAAATACTTATCAATGACCTCATTATTTGATTTAGCTTAATCATCATTTATAAAGTGAAGCCCGAATAGGGCTTCGCTTTTTTTTTAGGGATATTTATGATCTGGTTCGATATAAAGTATGAATAGGTTGTTAATAGCTACTTATCAGAGTGAATATTTTTGAAAGAGAGGGGGTGATGAGAAAAGGAAAGTAAGAGATCTCAATTGTATCAAAATGTTAATTTAGTAACGTGTTACCGTCTGTTTTTTAATATATATGCGGATTAGTGCTCAGAAAATGAATAAAAACAGAATCGATAAAAAAAACTTATAACCTCAATTAAGTTTTCTGTTTGTGTTGTTGTTGTTAAAAGATGAACATTAGTTTTACTTTTATGGACTATGTGTAGCAGTAAGGAAACATAGTGAACACAATACAAAAAAACTTTAAGTTGATCGATAAGCCAACATTCTTTGGCGCACTCGCAATGTTGATCTCGGTGGTTGTTCCACTGATCCTTTTCCCTAAAGAAGGGGCTATCTGGATTGCGACAGCAAAAACATTCATGACAGATAAACTCGGTTTCTTATACCTAGCGTTAGGTTTAGCTGCTGTATTCTTTATGGTTTACATTATCTTCTCTGATATAGGCCAAATTAAATTGGGTGATGCAGACGAAGAGCCTGAATTTAAAACTGCATCATGGGCTGCAATGCTATTTTGTGGTGGTATTGGTGCAAGTATCCTTTATTGGGGGGCTATTGAGTGGGCTTACTACTACCAAAGTCCGCCTTTCCAATTAACACCAGGAAGTGAAGAAGCGGTACGTTGGGCTGCGACCTACGGTGTATTCCACTGGGGACCTGTTGCGTGGGCTATCTACCTTGTACCGGCTGTGCCAATTGCTTATTTCTTCTATGTTCGTAAGCAGCCTGTCTTAAAAGTTTCTGCAGCGCTAATGCCTGTTATTGGTGAAGCACGTAGCTACGGTTGGACAGGTAAAGTTATCGATGTTCTTTTTATTTTTGGTTTATTAGGTGGTGGTGCAACAACATTAGGTTTAGCCGCACCTCTTATTACTGAAGGTTCAAACTACCTGTTCGGCACACCAAAAAATACAGAAACACAAATTTTCGTACTACTGATTTGTACTTTAATTTTTGGTTACTCAGCATATGCGGGTATGGAAAAAGGCATCAAGATCCTAAGTAATATCAACTTCTGGGGTGCGCTTGGCTTACTTGCGTTTATCTTGGCTGTTGGTCCTACTATTTTCATGCTGGAAACAGGCTTAGATTCACTAGGTCGTATGCTGTCTAATTTCTTTGTGATGGCAACATGGGCAGAGCCATTTGGCGGCTACGGTTCATTTGAAGACACGCACTTCCCACAAGATTGGACAATCTTCTACTGGGCATGGTGGTTAGTGTTTGCACCAAGTATGGGTCTGTTTATCGCACGTATCTCTCGTGGTCGTACGATCAAGCAAATGGTAGCGGGTTCTATCTTCTTCGGTTCAATGGGCTGTTTCCTATTCTTCATGGTACTGGGTAACTATGGTTTATCGCTACAGCTATCGGGTCAGTTAGATGTGGTGTCGATCCTGAATGCTGAAGGTGCAACAAAAGCGATCTTCTCTATCCTAGAACAACTGCCATTTAGCACATTAGTTATCGCTGTATTTACTGGATTATGTTTAATCTTTACAGCGACAACGTTTGACTCAATCTCGTACATTCTGGCCTCTGTTGTACAAAACGACGTAACAGAAGAGCCAATGCGATGGAACCGTCTGTTCTGGGCTTTCGCAATGTCATTTATGCCATCGGTATTGATGTTCATGGGCGGCTTAGCAACACTGCAAACTGCGGCGATTGTAGGTGGCTTACCATTACTGTTCATTACTGTAATGCTAATGATTTCAGCAGTTAAAGCTGCAACATTAGACTTGAGTCACCAAGAAGGCTACGAAGATCCTGTTATTAACATCGAAGATTTACCTGATGTTGATCCATGGTCAAAAGAAGGCATGGCGTTAGCGAAGTTTGAGCAATTGAAAGATGTTGCGATTGAAGCTGCTGATGCTGAGCGTGATGCACTGAATGCAATCTGGAAAATTAAGAAAACAATTAGAGCTGAAGCATTAGCCCGTGGTGATAGTGGCGCGGATATGGGTGAGGTTCCTGCTGAATTAGCAGAAGAGTTACACCGCCTAACCACAGAAGCGATGGCAGCGAAAGAAACCAAGCTTGAAGCATCAGCACAAGCACAGGAAGCACGTGTTGTTTTCAATGAGTTGATGAAAGAGAGAGAACAAGCAGCAATAACTGAAGCAACCGCTTAATAACTAACGTTATTGCATTCATAAAGCGATCCTTAGGGGTCGCTTTTTTTATTTTACTGGCATTGAGATAACAAAATAAAAATATCAAAGAAGTAACAAGTATCTTTGTAAACATTGATACGTTAAAGTTTTGACTTACCGATACGCAAAACATAGCACAAGAAGGGGAATGATAATGACAAGCCGAGTCTATGTACTTGCTCAATTTAAACCAAAAGCAGGGAAAGAAGCTGAATTATTTGACGTGCTAAAAGCATTAGAGCCGGATTCATACCGTGAAGAAGGTTGTATTCAATATATGTTGACGCGTCAGATTGATCACCCTAGTGCAACTCGAAATGATTACCCGATTGTTTTTAATGAAATCTGGCAAGATGCTGAATCGTGGGCCGCTCATGGTCGACGTAAACAAATCCAACATTTTTTTAATAGCCAAGTTAAAGATCCAGCAGGGTTAGTCGAAGATGCCATTGTTACCGCTTACAGTGATGAAGGTTACGATTATGATGCGCCGTGTTTTGATGTATAGATAGAGGTCATATTTTTTGAATGTTAAAGATGCCCTGATAATGTTGATATTACAGGGCATATTTTGATTAGATCGGTATTTTAAAATGCGAAAAACAGATAAAAAAATAGATAACACCATTATTTCGGCCTTAACGGATGTTTGCCATATTGCCCAACAAAGCCAGCCAGGTTTTCAATGGTTAACACACAATGTTAATTATCAATCTTTTCCAGATAGTTTAACGGTTACGTGCGTTTATGAGATTGAGCCGACCGATACGGTTAAAAATGAGATGCGTTTATTAGTAGCAGATAAACTCGCTGAAATTGGTATTGTTTTAAAAGATAACCATCGTAAAATTTTATTTGCGAATAAATAGCCGCAGTAATGGTGTTATTGGATGATGTATAGCGTCATAAATTTGGCATAGGTTGCAACTTTGATGTAATTATTGATAGCTCTCTTGTTATTTTGTCTTACCACTTGTGTTATTTCTCTAAAAATTGTGGGTTTGGTTGCGATGTAAAAATGCGCTCGCAATACTGACAACGTATATCCACGATAAAATAACAAGTTGAGAAATAGAGGTTGAGGGTTTAAACATAGCTCTCATTATTCATCATCATTTATTTTGTCATCTTGTAAACTTCCAAATCAAGGATGATAAAATGCTGAGAATTAAACCAGCAAATAAAGTCGCTTCAATTGCTTTATACCTATCAGCTGCAATAGGGCTATTTGCTACCCATGTTTCTGCTAAAGAAATCTCTTTTGAGCTTGGTGTTACGAAAGTCACTAATGGCGATATTGTCTCTTTTAAAGGGGAATGTTACACCGCAAAAAATAACCCGGGAACGTGGGAAGCACCAAAATCAGGTTCATGGTTTTGGGTGCCGGTAATCTGCTCAAGTGATACCGTTGAACCGCCTGTCGCGCCTCCTGTTGTAGAACTTCCTGTTACTGAGCCACCCGTCATAGACCCAGAGCCACCAACAACAGACATACCTTCTGATATTACCACTTTTGTGTTAGGTGAAACTCGTGTAGCTAATGGTGATATTGTTTCTTATCAACGACAGTGTTTTATTGCTCAAAATAACCCTGGGGTATGGGAAGCACCAAAAGCCAGTTCATGGTTCTGGGCTCAAACAAGTTGTGGCACTGTTGAGCCACCAATTACTTGTGAGTTACCTGAAGTATTAATTGAAAATCAATGTGTGATACCGCCTGTTGAATGTCCTGATGGCAGCAACGCAGCAACGGTAGATGAGTGTCCAGTTGCTCCGCCTGTGGTGTGTTCTGATGGAAATTCTGCTGATTCTGTTGAGTTTTGTCCGCCAGAAAAAGTGGTCTGTGAAGATGGTAGCCAAGTTGATGATATTGCACAGTGCCCAGTCATACCTGTGACGTGTCCTGATGGAACAACTGCAACTAAGGTTGAAGATTGCCCGGCTATTGATGTACCAACAACCATGACAGTAACCTCTGATGGTAACGGAGGATACTTAATTCCACGTGCTGAGTTTATTGCAATTGAACAAAGCCTAACCAGTGGTGAGTTATTCGATCGGGTACGTTCAGATACTGTAACGTTAGATAATGTATCAGTAGAAGCGGTATTACCATTACGTGCAGCGAATCCTGAAAACGTAAAACGAGCAGAGTCGATTGTAAATGAAGCATTATGGGAGTTCTTGTTCCCGATCCGCAATCAAGCTTATACCTATAATCGTTTCCTTCAAGCGATTGCAAAATTCCCTGCGTTTTGCCGTACCTATAATGATGGTCGAGACTCTTTAGTGATCTGTAAGCGTTCACTTGCCACTATGTTTGCTCATTTTGTACAAGAAACGGGGGCTCATGCGCCAAACTGGGAAGGAGCATTAGGTAATCCTGAGTGGCGTCAAGGTTTGTATTATGTGCGTGAAATTAACAAGTCAGAAAGTGATACCACAGGCCCTTACAATAAATGTACTGGGTGGGCTGGTGATCGCTGGCCTTGTGCAAATAAGAGTTACTTTGGACGTGGGGCAAAACAGTTAAGTTGGAACTATAACTACGGACCTTTCTCTGAGGCTATGTTTGACGACAAAATGGTGCTGTTAGAAAAACCAGAGCTGGTGGCTGATACATGGTTAAATCTTGCGTCTGCAGTTTTCTTTTATGTCTATCCACAACCACCAAAGCCGAGTATGTTACATGTTATTGATGGTACGTGGCAGCCAAATGCAGCAGACAAAGCCAACGGTATTGAGCATGGCTTTGGCGCCACGATTCAAATCATTAACGGTGCCTTTGAATGTACGAAAGGATCGACAACACCACAAGCTAAAGCGCGTATTGCTTATTATAAAGAAATCACTAATTACTTAAAACTTGATATCTCAGGCGAGAAGTTAGATTGCGCTGATATGAAACCGTTTAATACGAGCGGTGCAGGAGCACTAGAAGTGTACTGGGACAAAGATTGGAGCTGGGATGCGAATACTCCAAGTAATGCTAGTTTCAAATGTAAGTTAGTGGGTTATCAAACCGCTTACAGTGCATGGAATGCTGGCGATTACGAGCTGTGTGTTGAAGATAATTTCAATGTACAGGCAACGGGCGTGAATGGTGACATTATTCCTAATTAATTAGGATCCAAAAGTAAATAACAAAGCCCACAGTGATGATGAATTTCAGCTGTGGGCTTTTTCTTTATAGCAAGACGACGCTATAAAAAGGGATATTATAACCAGCCTTTACGTTTAAAGTAGAGGTAAGGTGCAAAACCTGCCAGTAGCATGAGCAATAGCGCATAAGGATAACCGAGCTCCCAATGAAGTTCAGGCATAAACTTAAAGTTCATACCATAGCTAGATGCAACTAATGTTGGCGGAAGAAATATTACCGATACCACCGAAAATATTTTAATAATTCGGTTTTGCTCAATATTAATGAAACCCATAGCCGCATCCATCAGGAAGTTAACCTTTTGGAATAAAGATTCATTGTAGGGCAATAGAGATTCAATATCGCGTAATACTTCGCGTGCTTGCTCTAACTCACTTGCAGGTAAACGCGCTTTTCTTACTAAAAAGCTTAGTGCGCGCTGAGTATCCATAAGACATAAACGAATCTTCCATCCTGCATCTTCTTGCTCTGCAAGACTAGATAAGGCTTTGTCAAAATGCTCGCCCGGTTTACCACCTAAAATGACCTTACCAATTGACTCTAACGCGCTGTAAATGTCTTCAATAACATCAGCCAGTTGCTCAATTTTTGTTTCAAATAGATCTAACAGCAACTCATAAGCACTACCTTGTTGTAAATGTTGAGTACGTGCTCGCATTCGGTAAAGACGAAATGCAGGTAATTCACGCTCACGTAAGGTAAATAAGCGACCATCACGGATGGTAAAAGCCACTGTTGAGTTAGTGGCATAATCTTCAGCATCCTCATAATAGAAGAAAGAGTGAATATGAAGACCGTCTTCATCTTCAAAAAAGCGCGCACTAGCCTCAATATCTTCTAGTTCAGGGCGAGTTGCTAACTCTTGACCTAGTTCTATTTGAACGCGATCTCGTTCTTCTTCATTGGGTTCGATAAGATCAACCCATAATGCTGATGAGATTGGATCTTTATCTTCTAAATTCAAACGTTGTAAACGGAAATCGTTCAATTTAAATGCGTTTAGCATGTTTATATCTCCGCGAATGGTGATGATATTAACAACACATTAAAACACAATTTGAAGCAAGATAAACAGAGCTTCTACCAATACAAACTGGTGGAATAAGATTTAAACAAAAGCAACGAACAATAGGGCTGCGTATGCTGACAGTTAAACGTTGTCAACTCACACGCAAAAGCAGGGGAGGACAGATTAACGAGGAAAAATATTATTCCAGTATCGACTGGGAGTGTTCAAAGTGGTGTCCTCTCAAATGATGGTGTGCGCATGTTACGCTTGAGCTCATAGAACATCAACTAGCGCTATTGCAACATTAGATTTGCGCTAAGATAAGTTAGGTAAATGGCTCATTCAGCGTTGATTCAGGAAAGTTATTGTGAGCAGATAGCTGCTCGGACGGTTGTGGTTGTGTTATTTAGAGAGGCGTCTTCTCTACTAACGCGAGGAGTATTAATGAGTAACTATGGGAAAGAATAAAGCCTTCTTCAAACACGGAAGTCGCGAAGAAAAAGGCTATATCAAATTATGACTTTCTATTTTTTAAATATAAAATCAATAACTTACTCTTTACCGTAAACGTTGTTTTCTTGCTCTTGTACTCGAATAAATGTCGTACGCTTAGTTAGCTCTTTAAGCTGCGCAGCACCGACATAAGTACATGTTGAGCGGACACCACCCATAATATCTTGGATTGTATTTTCAACAGGGCCACGGTAAGGAAGCAGTACAGTTTTACCTTCTGCTGCACGGTATTTCGCCACGCCACCTGAGTGCTTGTCCATTGCACTTTGGCTAGACATACCGTAGAACTTCATAAATGTTTTGCCATCTTGCTCGATAAGTTCGCCGCCGCTTTCATCGTGCGCCGCTAACATACCACCAAGCATAACGAAATCAGCACCGCCACCAAATGCTTTTGATACGTCGCCAGCACATGAACAACCACCGTCACCAATGATACGGCCACCTAGGCCGTGCGCAGCATCTGCACACTCAATAATAGCGGATAGTTGAGGGTAGCCGACACCCGTTTTCACACGTGTTGTACATACTGAACCTGGGCCAATACCCACTTTAACAATATCAGCACCTGCAAGAATCAGTTCCTCAACCATATCACCTGTTACAACGTTACCAGCACTGATCACTTTATCTGGGAATGCCGCACGTACTTTTTCAACATACTCAACAAGGTGTTCAGAGTAACCATTAGCAATATCAATACAAATGAAGATTAAATCATCTGTCATAGCCATGATGTCTTTGGTTTTTTGGAAATCAGCGTCAGAAGTGCCAGTAGAAACCATGGCATTATTCAGAACAGATGCGTCGTTGCTGTTAATAAAGTCAGCCCATTGTTCTACCGTATAGTGTTTATGAACTGCTGTCATCACATTGTGTTTTGATAAGGATTTAACCATTTCAAAGCTACCAACAGAGTCCATGTTTGCAGCAATAATGGGTACGCCAGACCATTGACGACCACTATGTTTGAATGTAAAATCGCGGGTTAATTCAACTTGAGAGCGACTTTTTAAGGTTGAACGTTTTGGACGAAACAGTACATCTTTAAAGCCCAATTTCAAGTCTTGTTCGATACGCATGGTTATTCCTTAAACTTATCTTATCGAATGCTGCTCAACGAAATCGTTACTGGCAGGTAAACATTTTCGCCTAGTGAGCAGGCACAAAAAAACCGGAGCGTTGTCAGACGCTCCGGTTTTCAACATTATAGGAAGCAAATTTTCAAAAACAAGCCTACAAATGTAAATAAATGTGTATTTGTGACGATAAATGAAGATAAAACTAGCCTGATTTACTATCAAAGTAATACTTTTTATAAACTTTTCGCTTCCATTCTTGGTAAATCCTTGCATAATTTCCTGCGTAGTTTGTACTGATAAAAATAAAATTTGAAATAATTCGTATCTTTAAAATGAGAAGCTATTCTTAAAAGGTGGCCAGTTTGTAAAGCTATCTTTTTCTACGAAGGGTTGTGGGAAGGTTTAATTTGTTGAAGAAAAGAAAGGTAAGGAAAATTTTTCCTCTCGATTTTTACGGGGAAGATGGAAGTTGGCGTTTCATCATTCGGGCAGAGCAGCCTGAAGAGATCATTGATGCAATGTATTGGCGTGCTTATATTTCTTGTCATCGTAAAGATTTTGATTTGTTGCATATGGCGTGCGATAAATTTAACTACAAATATAACTACTCATCATCTGATTCTTCTGAAATACACTATGGTTTAGGCGGAACACCGTTGCGTGTCAATATGATGGGGCCTATCGTGTTGATGGCGACAATCCGAGATAAAGTGATTAACGTTACAGCCGATAGCACGGATATAACTGCACAAGCTGTCGCTTAAATTAATGATTAAAATTGAAAAAAGCGTTAAATAACTGAGTTATTTAACGCTTTTTTGTATCTGCTATTTATGATTTTTGTTTTTCTAGTAAACGCTGCTGATATTGTATTGGCGTTACCCCTCGATTTCTTTGAAAGGCTTTGTTAAAGCTTTGGACATTTTTATAACTTAAATTCGCCGCGATCTCTGTTATTGGCAGCCCGCGTTGCATGTACTTTATTGCAATGTTACATAATACATAGTTAGTGGTATCGGTGAATGTCCAGCCAAAGCGGTGCAATCGTCGTTGCAGCTGTTGCTTTGATAAGTCTAAACGTTGTGCAATAAAATCGAGATTAGGGTACTGGTAGTAGCGTGAATAATTGATCAACTCAAACATTAATTTTGCGGTATCAGTCGGTTGTGGCATGTTTAAAAAATCATCAAGTTGTAAATTTGACATTAACATGGGTTTTTTAAATTTAAGCACACGATTATCGACATGCTCTAATACTGACATAGGCAGCCAAACTTGGGTTGAATGTGCGTTCCAGCGAATAGGGCATTGAAAATAATCATTGATAGCTGAGTTGTGGGTTTCAGTGGTATTTAGTTGGATCTTTAATGGAGTGAAGTCGTCACCCAAATACTCACGAATTGTTTGAACAAATAAGATAGCTACCCGCAAATTATCATGCAGCCCTCCTCGTCCTTTAGAGTAAGGGTTGTGATAAGTCCATTTTAAGATATTGCCCGAGAGTTCGCTGTGGTATGACGCACCACTTTGCAAGCATGATAAGCCATAGTTGATTCGTCTCAGTGCTAATGGCAAATCGGGGCAACTTAAATACCATTCTCCTAATCCTCCCATTTGTTCAAATGTTATCTCTTTAGCCAGCTTTACCATATAAGCGGAGTCATCGGTGAGTTGTTCTATACGTTCTAACCAAGCCAAATAATCATTAAAAGGGAGCAGCGACATGCTTTCTTTTAGCAATAAATCTGGCACTTCAAGGTGGCTGAATGAAAGGTCGTAATGCTTTATGAGTGCACTATTGAGAGGCTTGATAAATAAGGTTCTTATAAAAGCAATATCTAACATGTTAGCAGACCGATAAAAAGCATGTAATGGATAGAATATATCAAATAGTAGTAATAAATGATGTTTTCAGTCCGTTTTTATTTCTCGATACACAAAATTATTCACAATGAACTCAATTAATAACGCTAATCCGTTAAATAAGAATAATGACTAAATGACCGGAGAATTTAATGAGTTTATTTAGTATGCCTTTCACTGGCACGAACATAGATACGGTATTACATATTGTTGCAGGTGTTGTCTTGATTGGCACGATTGCAGCTATTGGCATTGGTTTTTGGAAACTACATGAATTACCGATTCATAAAGCATCAAGTAGTCAACATCACCAAATAGGATTAATTACAGCATTAACCTGGATAGGCTTTATCTGGCATTGGGTATGGGTTCTTGCCGTGATTATTGCGTTCGTTGATGGAGAGCAAGCACTGAAGCGATTACGTGATATCTGGCATGGCGATAGTCCTAATACAAAAACCAATAGTGTAGATAATGATTCATCTTTAGCGCCACCAACAAAAGAGGAGCAGACGAATGCTTGAAGGTTTAGCAGTATGGGCGCTATTTATTTATCTGCTTCGTCTGGTGGGTATGCCATGGAATAAGTTTACTAAGGCTTTTGCGTATATTGGCGGTGGTAGTTGGCTAGTGTTTGTATGGTACGGGTTAATTACGTTCGCACCGATGGATTTATCTGGAGGCTCACTAGTACAGTCACCCCATATTCAGTTAAGGCCTGCAGCAACAACAATTAATGGCCATGTTAAGGCTATTCACGTTACACCAAATAGTCAGGTGAAAGAAGGGGATTTAGTGTATGAGCTTGATACGGAACCCTATCGCATTGCGCTTAATAAAGCCCAAGCAAGTTTAGCATCAGCAGAAGTGGCTTTAGATATTGCTAAAGAAGATGTTGATATGGCCCAAGCGAGTTATCACGCCGCAGATAAAGATATTGAGATCGCGCAAAACCAGCTTGTTGCCGCGAATGAAGATTATAAATTAAAACAAGCAATGCTGAATCGTTATATTAAGCAAAATAAAGTCGTACAACATACGATTACGCAAAGTAAATTAGATGAGCAACGGACAGCTGTAGAAGTTGCTAAGTCACAAAAGGTGATGCTTGCTTCACAAATTGAAAAAGCAAAAATATCAGTGAAGAAAGCGAAGTTGGCATTAGAAAAGTCACGTTTAGCCGTGAATAGCCGTGAAGTTGATGTTGATACACAGCATGAAAATGTAGCAAAAGCACAATGGGATTTAGATCATACTAAAGTATATGCGCCTGCAGATGGTTATGTAACAAACTTTATTATGCGTGAAGGGCAGTTTGTCGGCTCTGTACCTCGTATGCAAATGTATACCGACGAAAAATACGTATTAATGCGAGTTAACCATCAGGCTATCCGTAATGTAAAAGTGGGACAACTGGCTGAATTTGCAACGGCAGTTTACCCTGGAAAGGTGTTTACCGCTGAAGTGGAAGGTATTGTTGAAGCGACGGGTGAATCACAAGGTAACTTGATTGGTCGAGAAACCAATGTGCGTCAAACAACGGGGGCGAATATGGCAAATAAACATCACTTCGTCCGCCTGAAAGTACTTGAAACGGAAGGTTATGATATTCCTGTCGGATCGGTCGGTATCGGTTGGATCAGCGCAGAAAAGCCGATTAGCTTCTTAGGTTTCTTAGATGTGGTACGTGGGATCATCATTCGAATGAAGTCTCAGCTATTCTATGTGTGGTCAATGTAAGTAATTACTTACAATATACAATAAGCCAGCTCTCTTATTATAAAGAAGCTGGCTTTTTTAGTCTTGGCGTAACGTATTAACATTCGATATAGGGGTTGGGTAACGACTCACTATCCAATAGGTTGAAAGAATGAAAGTTGTTAATGTTACGATCTGAATAAATGTCTTTCCTTGTTCTGAAATTAATCCATTAGCGACGGCAGTGTAAGCGAGCAATAAAGAAAACTCGCTGGCTTGGCTTAATCTTGCACTCAACTCTTTGTTGATAGGAGCTTCTGTGTTTGAAATGATAAGAGCGCGATAAAATCCCCATGCCTTTAGACGAATCAGTACTACACCAAATAAAATCCCCCATAAAGTATAAATATCGCTGGCCAGTAAGTTAATGTTCGCACCAATAGCGAAAAAGAACAGGATTAAAAAAAACTCTCGCAATGGTTTCAAGTGAATAGAAATAACATTGGAAATGGGGCTAACGGCTAACAATGTACCCGCGATAAACGCTCCTGTTTCGTACGATAGACCAATACGATGGCTGATTTCAGCCCAACAGAAACACCACGCTAGGGTTGCGACAAAACTGTATTCTTGAATAACATCAAACTTTTTCATTAGCGGAAGCAGCATGAGCTTAACGGCGAAGTATGCACTTACAATCACAATGAGAAGCTTGGCGAATATCAAAACGATAGCAAGGTCGATACGCTGCTCGGTATCGATATTGAGCAGTAGTAAAACAGTAATGGCTAAAATATCTTGAATTAACAAGATACTGGTCATTATTTCTCCCATTTTCTGGTGGTGAAGCGTTGTGGTAGGAATTAACTTAAGGCCAATAACGGTACTAGAAAACATCATTGCGGCCGCTGTGATAATGGCATCTTTGAGAGGAAGTTGGATCATTAATGCGAAAAGCAATGTGCAAATGAAGAAGAATAGACTGCAACAAAGCGTGATAAGCGCACTTTCTTTAAACAGACGCAGCAAGCGTTGAGGTTGTAAGTTTAGGCCAAGTAAGAAAAGCAGTAAAATGACGCCAATATGCCCCATTTGGGTCATCGCTTCAGCATTATTGATCATGCCGAGCCCATAAGGACCAATAATAATACCCGCAACGATGTACGCGATGATGATGGGTTGCTTGGCAAAGAGGAACAAACTCCCTAAGCCCGCAGCGCTAATCACAATCGCGCAAAGCTCGAAAATCATGGTATTGATACTATCAACCATCGACACCTACCTAGCTATGAAACGCAGCATGCGTAGTTGATTGCAGAAGGCAATGATAAAAGCATAGTGGTTGCAAAAAAATTGGGTTGAATGTTTTTGCGACAAGAAATTAGGAATAGGTAAAAGCGGGTGTGTAACGTGATAAATAGCGAAGAGATAACGAGAAATAAACATAGATAACGCTTAGTTATCTATGTTTATTGATACTATTAAGCGCGATACCGTTTGTATTGCGATAAAATATCGGCAATCAATTCAGGCTCAGACAGCCCATCAACTAAATACGATTGTTGATTGTTTTTAATCATTACCTCAAGATGAATTTGTTCATTATCAGTGTTTTTATGGAGCTGTAATGCGTATTCATAAGGTTGATGTCGATTGTTATCAATCACCAAACGAATACGACCATCGATACAATAAAGATCGGTGTCAAAACCATCATCGGCCAGCTTTTTACTGGCTTTGGTTAAGGCTGATCTTGCAATTGTATAGATATCGGCATGGGAAGAATACTGCGCCATGACTTGTCTCCCTCTGTTCTAAAATATGCTAGGACGTTGGTAAACGTCTGTCGCTGTCAGAAGATTTTATCGGGCAAAGACAAGGTGTTACCAACTAAAAAAATCTATCATTATCATCAGTTCTACTTATTAAAATGTAACCAATTATTAACGTATAACTCACTGATTTTAAAGCCATATGAAAGGAGGGGATATCCATTTCAGGAATAATCAATAGTCGATTTTTTTTATTATTTCATTTTAGTCTGAAATTTTAATCTCTGTTGCTACTATTGATAGGTGCAATAAATTCAATATGTTAAAAGGAATATATGAATGTGTAAGCGTTACCTTACTTTAATCCCAGTGGTTGCTTTATTGACTCTCTCAACGGCCCATGCCGATTCTCTAATTCAAGGGTTAAATCGTGTCGATAACTCTATAGATAAAGTACAAAATACAATTCATGGAACGCAGAACTCGATACGCAATGGCCAGAATAAAGTTGATAATACACAACGTGCTATCAGTGAAATTCAAGATGGTACTTATGTAGAAAAGCGTGTTGAAAAAAAAGTACGCAACCAAAAGCGTAAAGTCGTGAATGGGGTCATTAATAAGTCATCGAATGCGATACGTAAAGCAACGAACGTTTATTAAGTTAAGCATAACTAAGTTAAGTATAGTGATAAAAAAGCGGCGATATCATTATCTATATAAATAGAATGATATCGCCGCTTTTTTTACCCATAATTTGGGTTAAGTATATAAGTCGTAATTATGAGTTTTGTAATTTCGCCTTCGCTTCTTTTCGCTCTGCTGCTCGACATGCTGCAGCGGTAAATACCACATCCGTTGAACTGTTGAGTGCCGTTTCTGCTGAATCTTGAATCACACCAATAATAAAGCCAACAGCAACAACCTGCATAGCTACTTCACTAGGGATACCAAATAAGCTTGAAGCTAAAGGGATCAACAGTAGTGAACCACCGGCGACACCTGATGCACCACAAGCCGAAACCGCAGCAACAACACTCAGTAAAACGGCTGTTGCTAAATCGACTTCAATACCTAAGGTATGAACGGCTGCAAGGGTTAATACAGTAATAGTGATTGCCGCTCCCCCCATATTGATGGTAGCGCCCAGTGGGATAGACACAGAGTAAGTATCTTCATGCAGGTTAAGATCTTTACAAAGTTTCATATTTACTGGGATGTTAGCGGCAGAGCTACGAGTGAAGAAAGCGGTAATACCACTTTCACGTACACAACGGAAAACAAGTGGGTAAGGGTTTTCAGCTGTTTTTACGTAAACAATGATTGGGTTAATAACAAAAGCAAGAATTGCCATTGAGCCTAATAGTACACCTAATAAGTGGGCGTATCCCGCCAATGCTGCAAAGCCTGTTTTAGCAAAGGTTTCAGAGACTAAGCCAAAAATACCGATAGGTGCTAAACGAATAATAAAGCGAACAATGAGTGTAACGCCATTCGACATATCATGGAAAACTTGTTTCGTTGCATCGCTTGCTTGGTGAAGCGCAAAACCAAGCGCTATAGCCCATGCCAAAATCCCAATAAAGTTACCGTTCATAAGTGCATGAACTGGATTATCAACAATCTTAAATAGCAGGGAACTAATGACTTCTGCGATACCTTCCGGTGGTGCAATTGAGTTAGAACTAGCAACAAGCGTTAAAGTGGTCGGGAAAAGAAAGCTCATCGCGACAGCAGTAAATGCCGCCATTAAGGTGCCAAATAAATACAACACGATAATTGGCTTCATGTTGGTATGAGTGCCTTTCTTTTGGTTGGCAATAGATGAAGCAACCAAAATGAAAACAAGAATAGGGGCAACGGCTTTTAGCGCTGCAACAAATAACCCCCCAAGAAAACTCACACTCATCGCTGATGATGGTGATAGTATTGCAAGTAATACACCAGCAACAATACCGACCATAATTTGTATAACTAAACTACCATTGGCCACTCTGGCTAAAAAAGGTTGTGATTGACTCATATAACATCCTGCATTTTATATTCTGTGAATAGCTTTTTATTTTGCTTCTGAAACATTTTTTAACAGGATCTGTTTGAAATAGCCAGTTATCTTTTTATAAGGTTTTAACCAACATTAATATAACGTTATATTTAACATTTTTTTATCAAAACATGGTGGATCGGCATACAAACAGCTTGTTTGATAACGATAAATGACAGTGAATGTATAATGTGTGTTAATGGATGTTGTGTGGTTATGCCAATCGTGATGAAAATGCAAAAAAACAGAAAGAATTAAATGCTTTAATATGTAAGAAAATAAAACCTCTGCTACAGCATTTATATCTGCCACAGAGGTTTTTGAGGTCGCTATTAAATTTATATATTTATTTAGGATCTAAGTCTGAGAGAGATGATGCACGTGATGCAGTTGCTTTCAGTTGCTGTGCTTGATTAAGCAATTGCATAATACGTTTATCATTCCATTGCTGGCGATCTTGGCTGTAAGTTGATGCCATAATTTCAGCGACAGCATTATCTAATTGTTCTGCTAGATCTGGATTGGCAGAGAGTTTCTCACGCTGCTGCTGTTTCCATTGTTGGTAGTAAGTTTGAATTTGTACAGTTTCACGTTTGGTAATGGCTTCTTTCAACGCTTGCTCTACATTCGTCGTTCCTGATTGAAGCACGATTTCGGTATGTGATGCAGGCTGCGCTTTACGGGCTTTAATTAATAGTCCTAGTGTTATTAACCAAAGTAAGGCAAATACTGCTGTCGCCCATTGCCAGTAGTCATGTTGTGCTACATTATTACCCGCATTGTTAGTATTAGCGCTATGTTGAGGCGTAACAACGGATGGGGTTGTTAATGCTGGTGGCGTAATTGTATTGCCTGCATTGGGATCGACCGTTACATTTAATGTTAATCCATCAACTTTTGTGGTTTGCTGCTTTTCTTGCTGGGTATTCCACCAATTAATGCTAACCGCAGGTAATTCAATCGTGCCTGTTTCACGAGGAATGATGACTTGCTTTAACGTCATTGTTGTATAGCCATTCCCTTCTGAATATTCAGGTTTCTCATCATAACTTCTTACCGATGTTGGATACGTTAAGCTGATATTCGGCATATTACTTTGGGCAATATTTTTAATACGTAAGGTTAAAATACGTGTAATAGGCTCGCCTACTTTTGCATCTACGGTTGTTTTACCATTGACCGATGGTTGCCATACCTGATTGAGTTGCAAATCAGAGGTTGGTAGCCATAAACCTTTATAGTTACTTGGTTTTGCTTTAATTGTTAGTTCAATATTTTTTGCTGTTTTATCCACTGGCACTGTTAATGTTGAGCCGAAGCCACGACTCCCTTTAATCACGCTACCGCTGAATTTCGCACCATGTAAGGTAATATTCCCTGGCTTATCTGCTGTGATCTGGTAATTGCGGGTGATCACAATATAGCGACGTCCATTTTGAACAACTTCGTTTTGAGCATCTTGCCCAACTTGCGTTGCTGTTAGTCCATCACCATAAGGTGGTGCTAAAGTCGCTTGATCCATTTGCTCGCCAATTAAGATACGCACCCGATAATTAATTGATTCGCCCACATAGATGGTTGATTTATCGTTAATACCTTCAATGGAAATAGATGATTGCTTCGCATTGGCTGCCTGTGTTTGTTTACTGCTTTTTAAAACAGTAATCGTAATTGGTTCGGTTTTTGAGCTACCAATTTGAAACGCAGGGATAGTAAGAGTGCCAACCTTGGTTGCAGCTAGTGCTACTGTCCAACTAGTATTACGTGAGATAACCCCATTAATCATCGAAGTCCCGCTACTTACGCTAGGACGACCATAAGCAAAATCAGGACTTAATGGCGCAAGATCAAGTGAATTGGTATTCACACTATCATCGACAGCAACCGTTAATTGGAAAACCTCATTAACACCAACAATATTTTTAGACACTGTTGCTTCCGCTTGTGCCGCCATCACTTGGGTTGATAGTAGCGCACTGAAAAACAAAGCAATGTACAACAATGGTGTCGTTACTTTTTTGCCAAAAAATAATTTATTCATAAATCTATTCATTGTCCTATTACCATGAGTTCTCAGTTTTTTGCTGCGCTTCTTTCTGTTGCGCTTGCAAAATTAATTGAGCTCGGATCAAACCACTGGTGTCATCAGGTACTTGTTCCAATTTTTTCAAAATAGGGTTACTGGCTGAAAGCACATCCCCGTCTTTTGCTGCTTGGTCACTCATTCGTACTTGATTGTTGTTGGTTGTTTCTTTGTTTTTATCTTGTTCTGACTTAGTGGCTGATTTTGACTCTGCTTGCTGTTGCTGTTGCTGTTGCTGTTGCTGTTGCTGTTGCTGTTGCTTTGCTGCTTGTTTCGCATTTTCATCAGCACGTTGTTGTTCAGCCGCTTTTTGCTCGGCAGTTTTCTCTTTTTCTGGCTGTGATTGTTTATCACTACCTGCTTGCTGAGATTGCTGCTGATCTTTCCCTTGTTGTTTATCAGACTGACCTTGTTGCTGTTTACTCGTGTTGCTCTGATCCTGCTTTTGGTCATTTTGTTTCGATTGTGAAGACTGCTTATCATTAGATTGTTTGTTATCTGATGATTTCTGCTGATCTTGGTTTTGTTGTGACTGCTGGCTGTTATCTTGGCTCTGATTTTTGTTGTTAGAGCCTTGTGATTGCTGCTGTTGCTTGTCACTCTTCTGCTGATTCTGCTGATTCTGCTGATTCTGTTGATTCTGTTGCTGTTGTTTCTTTTGTTGCTCCAGTGCTTTCTTCACTATATCGAGGTTTTTCTTAACATCGGGGTAGTTAGGATCGGCTTTCTGTAGCTTTTCATAGGTATCTACTGCTTGCTGTAACTTCCCACTTTGTGCATAAGCATTACCTAGGTTGTACTGCGACATTGAATCATGTAATGGTTTTAAGGTTTCAATGGCTTGTGCATAATTTTTTGCTTTATATTCAGCGATACCTTTCCATTGCGGAGATTCAAAATCTTGTGCCGCTTGCTTATATTTACCATCGGTATAAGTTTGGTAAGCTTGCTGCTCAGCATTTACCCATGGGCTCGCTTGCGCATGATCAATAGGTAAAAAGAAGAACATAGTGGCAATGACAACGCCACGGCGGAAACCCAGTAATGCCAGTAATAACAAAGGTAAAACTAACCAAAATCCGCCATTTAAACGTTCTTGCAGTTCTTTTTGTTGATCTTTTTTACCGCTATCTTGTGGTTTTGCAGTGAAGTGGACAATCGCATTAACATCTTGATCTGTCGGTTGAACCATCTGCAAAATACCACCCGTTTGCTTAACAATAGGTTCTAGTGTTTTCAGGTTAATTTTTGAAATAACAGGAGAGCCATTATCCATTAATAATCGACCATCAGGCAGTGGAACAGGTGCTCCATCAACTGTGCCCATTGCTAAGATAGAGACACGATATTTAGTACCTTTTAATTCGGCTAAACTTTTAGCTGATTCCTGCTTAGACATACCATCGGTCACTAAGATAATATCACCCGTACTATTACCAGCCTGTTTAAGTAACTTTATCGCTTCAGCAATACCTGCCGCGGCATTACTACCAGGAATTGGCATAATCTTTGGCGATAGGCTAGGGATCAAGTTTGCTAAAGTATGGCTATCTTCAGTTAACGGGCTGACTTCATAGCCATCTCCCGCATAGGTGACTAACCCCGTACTGCCTTCTTTCCAGCCCGGTAACATATCAAGCGCTTTAAAACGCGCCTGTGTTAAACGGTTCGGTTTTATATCGGTCGCATACATAGAGCGGGACATATCCATTACCAATACGCGTGCGCCACTTAAGTTATAAGCAGGTAGTTTTACTTTTTGCCAACTAGGACCAGCCATCGCAATAACAGCGATTAGCCAGCCCAAAGTGAGTATGGCAATGGGCCATGATGTCGATTTAGGCTGAGCCATACCTAATTTTTTTGCTAGGTGTGGCGCAATTAACCCCGTGGTTTGTTTCTTGGTTTTAAGCCAAGGTAAAAGAAAGACTAATGGCACAAGTGCCAAAAACCACATAGGGTGCATAAAAGTAAAATTAGCCATGACGTCTCCTCATAACAGCAATGACGACAGAAAGTAGTAATGCTATGGCTAAAGGATATCGGAACAACTCATCACGTGGACGCCATGTTTGCTGGGCGTTATTGACAGGTTGAAGTTTATTGATGATGTCGTAAATTTTCTCAAGCTGTTGTGGATTACGTGCTCGGAAATATTCACCGCCCGTCATCTTGGCGATTTCAGTTAAAGTCTTTTCATCAAGATCTTGTGATGGATTGACGATGCGATCACCGAAGAAACCTTGTTGCACCATTTGATCGGCACCAACACCTACGGTATAGATTTTCACACCGCTTTCTTTGGCTAATTTAGCGGCTTCAAGTGGATCAATTACACCAGAGGTATTTGCACCATCACTTAATAAAATAATTACCCGTTGTGGCGCTTTACTGTTAATAAAGGTTTTTGTCGCAATACCTAGGCCTTCACCAATTGCAGTGCTTTGCCCAATTAAGCCTAAAACAGTACGATCTAGTTGTTGTTCAACCGTCTTACGGTCAAATGTAAGAGGTGTTTGTAAGTAAGCATGATCAGCGAAAAGGACTAAACCTAAGCGATCACCTTTTCGTTTTTCAATAAAATCCGATAACACATGTTTTACCGCGGTTAAGCGATCAATACTTTTCCCATTTTTAGTCACCATATCTGGAATTGACATCGAGCCTGATAAATCGACAGCTAATAACATGTCACGGTGTTCTGGTTTTATTTCGATAGGATTCCCGTACCAAACCGGTCTTGCAGCAGCACAGACAAGACAAGTCCACAGTAAAGCCATTAATACTTTACGTATGATAGAGCGAGGCTGTTTTTGACCAACACCGCTGGGTAATTTGGGTAATTGAATTGCCGCAGGTTGCACAACCGGTTTACTAAAACGGTAAACGAGCCATGCTAAAGGCAACAATGCCCAAGCCCAAAGCCATACAAATTCAAACATTTGAAGACTCCTTTTGCGTCATGCTGGGTAGTTTTCGTGGCGGCAAAGCATGTTTAAGCCATGTGTTTGCCATTGTTTTACATTGTTGAAAGTCATCATGACTCAGTGGCGTATTTGAAAATGAACCTGATAGCCATACCGATTTAAGTTCTGAAAAACCACTATATTTTACGGGCAGTTGATTATCTAAAAATGCCAACCATGCCTCACCTGTTAATGGTGCAACAATGGTGCGCGAGTAATAACTTAACGCGGCTTGTTTTAGTAACGTATTGAGAGCAGGTAACCCTTGTTCTGCTGTTATTAGCGACAGTTTCTGTAATGCTTCTTTTTGTGCAGCATCAGCATGCTTTTTACGCCTAATAAAAGTGACGACAACTGCAATAGCGAGGATCACCACGGCAAATAATACCCACCATCCCCATGCTAAAGGCCAAAAGTTTGGAGCTTGAGGAAGATGTATATCCGCTAAAGGGAGTTGCTGAACGCTTGGTGTTGCCATTACTTAACTCCTTTGACGCGTTGTTAATTGCTGCAACAAAGGTTCCGCTGCAGATAAATAATGTAGAGGGATCGCAAGTGATTTCGCAATATCAGCCACAAAGTTTTGATGCGTTAGATACTGCTGACTTAATGAATCACGTGTTTTCTTTGATGAAAAATTAAGCCATGCAGATTGCTCTTTATCAGCAACATGTTCATAGCCTCTAAATTGTGTTTGTCCTTGTTCTAGTGGGTCATGGATTTGGACAAACTGAATTCGATTATGTTGACGTAATTGTGTTAAACGTCGCTTATCATTAAGCGATAATTGGTTAAAATCGCTGATAATAATAATTTCACTGCCTTTAGAACAAAGGTGGTGTAACCGTTTTAATGCATCAGAAAAGTTAAATTGTTGAGGCTGTTCTAATGCATTTAATGCTAACTGCTGTGATTCAATTAGCTTATTGATGATATGAAGTGGACCTTGCTGGCGTGCCGTTGGCTTACATTCATTAACATTCAAACCGTTATAAATTACTGCCCCTATACGATCTTGTTCACTTATAGCAAGCCAGCTTAATAAGCTAGCAAAGTGAGCTGCTTGAACAGATTTCAGCATTAATTGTGAGCCGAATTGCATGCTTCGGCTTAAATCAATAAGCAACATAACGGGTTGCTCGCGCTCTTCGGTAAAGAGTTTGGTATGTGTTTTGCCAGTTCGTGCGGTTACACGCCAATCAATAGCTCTAATATCATCACCAGCTTGGTAGGGACGTACTTCTGAGAAGTTCATCCCACGTCCTTTGTGGCGACTTTGATGTAGGCCATTTAACTGTGACCAGATACTGTGCGCTGGTGGCAACCAACGCACGGCCTGATTCTTATATTGCAGTAGCTCAGCCAAACACACATTAACCCCATCGCTATGGGGGGGCAGCGCTACGGTTAAGTGTGATTTGCTCATATACTAGCGACCTGTGAAATCAATTCTTCAACTACGCGATCTGCGGCAATCCCTTCAGCTTGTGCTTCATAGCTAAGTAATAAGCGATGACGTAAAACAGGATATGCCATTATTTGAATATCTTCTGGTGTAACAAAATCACGACCACTTAGCCAAGCGTGAGCTCGAGCACAACGATCAAGGGCTAATGTTGCACGTGGGCTAACACCCATTTGAAGCCAATCTTTAAGCTGAGAGCTGAACTTGTCAGATTGACGTGTCGCCATGACGAGACGAATAATGTAATGCTCTACATCTTCTGCCATATGAATGTTAAGCACTTCTTTTCGCGCAGCAAAAATATCATGTTGGCTAATATGAATAGGCTCTGCTTTTTCAATACCTAATGCTTCACCACGGTTCAGACGTAATATCTCTAATTCACTTTCAGCACTAGGATAATCGACATTAAGTTGTAATAAGAAACGGTCTAATTGTGCCTCAGGCAGTGGGTAAGTACCTTCTTGCTCAATGGGGTTTTGCGTTGCCATTACGAGGAATAACTCAGGTAATGGGTATGTTTTTCGACCAGCAGTGATCTGCTTTTCAGCCATCGCTTCAAGCATTGCAGCCTGTACTTTTGCTGGTGCTCGGTTGATTTCATCTGCAAGAATTAATGAGTTGAAAATAGGACCGGGTTGAAAAATAAACTCGGCAGTTTCAGGACGAAAAATATCAGTACCTGTTAAATCAGAAGGTAATAGATCGGGCGTAAACTGAATACGGTGAAAATCACCTTCAATACAATCAGAAAGCACTTTAACAGCGCGTGTTTTTGCCAGTCCTGGAGGACCCTCTACAAGGATGTGTCCATCAGCCAGTAAAGCAATTAATAACTGTTTCACTAAATCGGGTTGACCAATGACTTGGCTTTGTAAGTAGTGATTTAATCGTTGAAAAGTACTCGCTAACATAAATTCATTTTCCTATAGAGCTTACTTAATACATTAAGTAAAAAACCTGAGACTATCTAATATGGCTTTAGTTCACGTTTTTTAGATTATCAGAATAGCTGTTAACCATTCATTCGATACGTTTCATGGCGTTTTATATATATCAGGGCAGCAAGAAAGTTATCAAGTCACTTATGTCGTCTTATGTTTTGAATTACTGCAAACAAAGGTTGAGATAGAGCTGCTCAAAAAGTAAACGCTAAGTAGTATTTCAAAGATGGCGCATAACTTTTCTCACAACGTCTTAATAAGAAATGCATTATTAACAAATATATAACGTGTTTTATTGCACGGTTAACAAGATTTCTAACAGTATTTTTTTTATTGGAATAATAAATTTATCCAAGAATGCTCTGATATTAATCCATAAATATATTGTTAAATTCAAATTTGTCACTTTAGTTATATTGATACTTTTGTTAATACCAGTGACAAATAGCGTTGAAATTGTTAATTCCTTTCTTGCCATCAATATGCATCTGTGTTGTTATATTAAATATGCAACGTGTTTGTAATACATTTGTATTATATGCGGCTTAATATGTGAGCTATGTTGTATTAATGATTAGATAGAGCTCATAGGTTGAATTGTTTAAATTTATGGAACAAACCTTGAGCTTATTAAGTGTATTAATAATTTGATAGAAAGGAAGGAGCCTTAAATGAGTAAGGTAGCATTAGTTACAGGTGCTAAAGGTGGTATTGGTTCATCGATCACTCAAGCATTAGTCGATGCAGGTTTTCGAGTAGTTGCAACATATTATCCAACAGGTGAAAAAGCGGCTCAAGAGTGGTTCGCGGATAATAATTATTCATCTGAGTCTGTTCGACTATTTCCACTCGACGTAACTGATACGAATTACTGTCAAGAAGCGTTAGCAACATTGCTTCAGGAAGAAGGTCAAATCGATGTGCTAGTTAACAACGCAGGTATCACTAAAGATACGACATTCAAGCGTATGACTGCTGATCAATGGAATGCAGTAATCAACACAAATTTAAATAGTCTGTTCAATGTTACTCAGCCTTTATTCGACTCAATGTGTAATAAAGGTAATGCTCGCATTATTAATATTACATCAGTAAATGGACTTAAAGGTCAGTTTGGTCAAGCAAACTATTCAGCAGCTAAAGCTGGCATGATTGGCTTTACAAAAGCACTAGCAGCAGAAGGCGCACGTGCTGGCGTAACGGTAAATGCGGTCGCTCCTGGTTATACCGGCACGCCAATGGTTGAAGCGATTAAACCTGAAATACTTGATTCAATTAAAGCTGAAATTCCGATGCGCCGTTTAGCGCTACCACAAGAAGTAGCGGCAACAGTGACATTTTTAGCAAGTGATGCAGCAGCCTATATTACTGGTGAAACATTATCAGTAAATGGCGGCTTATACATGAACTGATCAAGATTGACTGATTATTGAATTTTTAAGTAAGGACGCGAATTAATATGGCTAGGGTATTTATTGTTGCTGCAAAACGTACACCAATCGGTAGTTTTAGCGGCGCACTAAAATCAGTAACAGCAGCAGAACTTGGCGCAGCCGCAATCAAAGGCGCGTTAGCAGAAACATCAGTACCAGTAGAAGCGATTGATGAAGTGATTTTCGGAAATGTCGTTGGTGCTGGTCAAGGTATGGGACCGGGTCGACAAGCAGCTTTAAAAGCGGGCATTCCTAATGAAGTACCTGCATACACATTAAACATGGTGTGTGGTAGTGGTATGAAAGCGGTAATGGATGCTGCCGCCCACATCAAAGCAGGTGATGCTGATATCGTGGTTGCTGCAGGCGCAGAAAACATGTCTCAAATTCCATTTTGTGCATCATCGAAAATTCGTGATGGGCAAAAAATGGGTAATCTGGAACTTAGCGATTTATTAATTGCTGACGGTTTAACGGATGCCTTTAATAATTACCACATGGGTGTAACCGCTGAGAATGTTGTTGAGAAAGTAGGCTTAACACGTGAACAGCAAGATAATTTCGCACTAGCGAGCCAACAAAAAGCCGTTGCTGCTATTGAGCAAGGCAAGTTTGTTGATGAAATTACACCTGTAGAAGTAGTAGGTCGTCGTGCAACGGTTATTGTTGATACCGATGAGTACCCGAAACAAGATGCTTCAATCGAAGGTCTGGCAAAACTACGTCCTGCATTTAAACGTGATGGTTCTGTTACTGCAGGTAACGCATCAGGTATTAATGATGGCGGTAGTGCAATTATTGTTGTTTCAGAAGCGGCAGTAAATAAATATAACCTTACGCCACTTGCTGAAATTGAAAGTTATGCCCAAGCAGGTATTGCTCCTGAAATCATGGGCTTAGGGCCTGTGCCAGCAGTACTTAAAGCATTAGATAAAGCACAACTATCAATTGATAAAATTGAGCGTTTAGAGTTTAACGAGGCTTTTGCTGGCCAAGCGCTGGGTGTGCTTTATGAAGTAGCAAAAGAAACGAATTCAAAAGTTGAAGATCTCGTTGAACGTGCAAACGTCAATGGCGGAGCCATCGCTCTAGGTCACCCATTAGGTGCATCAGGTAATCGTATTTTAGTGAGCTTATTACATGAAATGCGCCGCCGCGAAGATAAGTACGGTATTGCGACCTTATGTGTAGGTGGTGGTATGGGTACAGCGGTCATTCTAAAACGCGTTTAATTTTTATCTAAATATCGGCGCTGTATGAGGATACATGCAGTGCTTTATTACTATCAATGAGGAAAGATCTATGTATACGGAAATGTTTAAGTCGTTCTCTGAACAAACTGAGAAATCTCTAGCACCATACGTTAAGTTCAACAAACTATTCACTAAGAATGTTGAAGAACTAACTGAACTTCAACTTGCTGCTGTTCGCGCATACAGTGATTTAGGTCTGTCTCAGCTTAAAGCTGTTAGCGAAGTAAAAGATATCCAATCTCTAACTGCGTTCAATAGCCAACAACTTGAAACGTTGACTAAGCTTTCTAAGCAGCTTATTGATGATAGCAACAAGTTCAACGCTGTTGCTCAATCATTCAAAACAGAAGTAGAAGAGCTTGTTGCTGACAATGTTAAAAAAGCAACGCCAGTAGCTTAAGGTTTATTTCTAGTCGCTCTCATTTATATGAGGGCGACTTTTTTGTTACAGCTTATCTCAATTATGCTGAGTCAACTGTTCCTTAGTGTAATTGAATTAGTCCAAGTACAGGGTTTTTGTTATGAACAATCACTTCTTTTCGGACTACTTTGCCAAGCTCCAAGATATGAACCAGCTATGGTGGAAGGAGTTAGACTCCGGCAAGGCAGCCATGAACACCCCATTAAATAAAGCGCTGAATGATATTAATTTGGAAGATACTGCAGAGTTTTTTGAAAAAGCAGCATCACAGCCAGCAGCACTTGCTCAAGTCCAAATGGATTGGTGGGAAAAACAAGTAAAAATCTGGCAGAACATCGCGATGCCATCAACTGATGGTGGACAATCTCTAATTAAGCCAGCAAAAGATGATAAACGTTTTAGCGATCCTGCGTGGGAAAATGAAGCGTTTTACAATTATATTAAGCAATCTTATTTGCTTTTTAGCGACTCAATGCGTGAAGCGATTGATTCTATTGAAGGTGTTGATGAGAAGGCAAAAGAGCGTTTAGGCTTTTTTTCACGCCAAGCAATCAATGCGATGTCGCCAACAAACTTTGTTACTACAAACCCAGAACTGGCTAAGTTGACCGTTGAAACTAATGGTGAAAACTTAATTAAAGGGATGGAGTTACTGCAAGAAGACATGCAGAGCAGTGCGGATGTTCTGAAAATTCGCATGACTAATCGCGACGCATTCCAACTGGGTGTCAATATTGCAAATACTGATGGTGACGTCGTATTTAAGAATGAGTTATTTGAACTTATTCAATATAAGCCATTAACTGAAAATGTTAATAGTACACCATTGTTAATTGTTCCTCCGTTTATCAATAAATATTATATCCTTGATTTACGTGAAAATAACTCAATGGTTCGTTGGCTTGTAGAGCAAGGTCATACTGTCTTTATGATGTCTTGGAGAAATCCAGGTACACCACAAAGGGAGGTGGATTTTGAAAACTATGTACTAGACGGTGTTATCCCTGCCGTTGACGCTATTGAAGATATCACTGGCGAAAAACAAATCAATGCAGCGGGTTACTGTATTGGTGGTACATTATTAGCTACTACTCTGGCGTATTACGCAGCAAAACGCATGCGTAATCGTATTAAATCAGCAACATTCTTCACAACATTACTCGATTTTTCACAACCGGGTGAAATTGGTGCTTATGTTAATGATCCATTAGTATCAGCAATTGAAGCACAGAACGATGTAAATGGTTATATGGACGGCCGCTCTTTGAGTGTGACGTTTAGTTTATTGCGTGAAAATAGCCTTTATTGGAATTATTATGTCAATAATTACTTAAAAGGTAATAGCCCAATAGACTTCGATTTACTTTATTGGAACGGTGATAGTACGAATGTTACAGCTGCATGTCATAGTACTATTTTACGCGAGTTTTATTTAAATAATAAGTTAGTCGATAATAAAGGAATAAAAATTGGTGGTGTTTTTATTGATTTATCTAAAATCAAAGTACCAACATACTTTATTTCTACTCAAGAAGATCATATCGCTTTATGGCAAGGTACATACAGAGGCGCTCAGAAATTAAGTGGGAAGTCGACATTTGTACTAGGAGAGTCTGGTCATATTGCTGGGATTGTAAATCATCCTAAAAAGAATAAATATGGTTTTTGGCTAAGTGATAAGCAAGAAGAAAACCCAGAATCTTGGTTAGATAATGCTAAACGTCAAGATGGCTCTTGGTGGACGCATTGGGATACTTGGTTAGGGGATTTTAATAAGAAAGAAAAAGTGCCGGCACGCGAAATTGGAAGTGATAATTATAAAGCACTTTATACAGCGCCTGGAGATTATGTGAAAGAAACACTGCCACTTAAATAACTCCTCTGAATGAATAAGGCTCAGCATTATAAATGCTGAGCTTTTTTTTTGACATAAATATGATATTTTAAATCAGCCATTTTAGATAAAATGTATATACTAGTTGTGATTCATGTATTATTTAACGATTTACGATGTTGATATCTGAACAAAAATAAAAATAATTGTCAGAATGTAGAATTTTCCTATTGGAAATAAAACGGGCGTGTTAATGAATAGAAAAACTCTTGAAGTAGCCGATGATGGTTATTCATTTATAATTAATTTTTTTGATTTTTTAGTTATAAATTTCTCTCTTACTCTTGTCTATGCATTTTTTGCCCAAGAACCATCACCGTTTGATTTATTATACGGTATTTTTATCAGCGTTACTTTCGTCGGTTGTGGCCACTACGTTGGTTTTTATGACAAAGAAAATCGTGCTAACTATCGACGAATGACTTTGCGCTTATTAGGTAACTTTTTACTTGTTGAGTTCTGTGTTTTATCGATAACGTTTTTCTTCGCTTTCATTGATCATGTCAATGTACGGGGCTTTATTGGAAATATAGGACTTTCGTGGTTTTTATTATCGTTTCTGATTATTTGGAGTTCGCGTGTTGCTGTTTATTATGTAACTAAATACATTGGTCGCCATAAAAAAACACATCGTATTGCTATTCTAGGAATGACAACAGCGGGTTTAGCAATAGAGAAAGCATTATTAGAGAAATACAAAAATACGAATTTTGAAATTAGTTATTATGATGATCGTGGTGAAGAACGCTTTAGTTATTTAACGAAATCTCAGTGTAAAGGGAAAGTTAACAAGCTTATTTCCTTTGCAAAAAAAGGCGAAATTGATGATGTGTATGTCGCTTTGCCTATGGTTGCCAAAGAACGTATACATTTCTTCTTACATCAGTTATCAGATACAACGGTTGATACTTTTGTGGTACCTGATCTCTTTACTTATAATTTGAATGCTTCTCAAATTTGTCGTGTGGGTAATGTGGAGACATTGAGTGTTTTTGCGAGTCCTTTTGAAGGTATTGGTGATTACATTAAGCGTCTGGAAGATTTGATTATTGGTAGTGTGATTACGCTTCTTATCTCACCTGTACTTATCGCTGTTGCTATCGGTGTTAAATTGAGTTCGCCTGGTCCTATTTTATTTAAGCAAGATCGTTATGGTCTTCGTGGTAACAAAATTAAAGTGTGGAAATTCCGTTCCATGAAAGTAATGGAAAATAACCATGTGGTGAAACAAGCAACTAAAAATGATCCACGAGTGACTAAATTCGGTGCGTTTATTCGTCGAACATCACTAGATGAATTGCCACAGTTTATTAATGTATTGCAAGGCACCATGTCGATTGTAGGTCCGCGTCCTCACGCTGTCGCACACAATGAAGAATATCGAATTCTTGTCGATAACTATATGATTCGTCATAAAATCAAACCTGGCATCACGGGGCTTGCACAAATAAGTGGTTATCGTGGTGAAACGGACACGCTTGATAAGATGGAAAAACGAATTCAATATGATATTCGTTATATGCAGAATTGGAGCTTAGTCTTAGATTTAAAGATTATTTTCTTAACCATTTTTAAAGGCTTTGTCAGCGAAACGGCATATTAATTAACCTCCATTACTGGATTGAAATTATTTTTTGCATTTTTTGAGTTTTTTAATTTTCTGTTGTCTATTATGTTGTAACGACGGGCTTTATTTAATATTTGGAGCGGGTAATGACTAAACTAGCAACTATTGAAGGTATCGGTGAAGTATATGCGGCTAAATTAGAAGCGGCAGATGTCCATACGATGGAGCAATTATTAGATAAAGGTCAGAAACCTGCAGGCCGAAAAGCTATTGCTGAAGCAACGGGCATTAGTAGTAAATTAGTATTAAAGTGGATTAACCGAGCTGATTTATCTCGTGTTAAAGGTATTAGCACTCAATACGCTGATTTATTAGAGTTTTCTGGTGTTGATACGGTTCCAGAACTTGCGCAGCGTAATGCAGAAAATTTACATGAAAAAATGCTAGAAGTGAATGAAGAAAAGGCACTAGTTCGTCAATTACCGGCATTGAAAAGTGTTCAAGATTGGATTGCACAAGCGAAGGAATTGCCTCGAGCAATTGAATATTAATATTTTATCTAATTAGAAAGCAGCCATTTTGGCTGCTTTTTTATTATTTGAAATATATAGTCGCCTATAGAAATAAAGGATTTGAATGGAGTTTGGGATGATGAACGGGCGTTCTATTAATTGTTTCGTAATAAGTTGCTTAGTAATGATGCTCTTAAGCCTACCGACACAGGCGAAAAACTACAGTGTTGCAGATACGTCAAAAATAGAGCCAAGTATTGAGTTTAATCTTGATGGGCAAGTAACCAATCAGCGTTTATGCTTCTATGAGGATAAAGCTTATTCATTGGGCGCGATTATTGATATCGATGGTTATAAACTTCAGTGTGCTGTTGAAAATGAAGTGGAATTAAACGGTCGCTTAATGTGGAAAAACTTAGTACCAGTAAAATAAAAGAAAGCCAGCAATGATTATCTATATTGATAATCATTGCTGGCTTAAGCGAAAGAACAATAATTACTTAGCTAGAGAGCGGCTACGAAGTTCGAAAATTAGCTTCTCAGCACTGCATTCGAATTGAATACGCGCTGTTAATTCAGTGCTATTTTCATCTACTGGGGTTGTTTCAACTTTGTAGTTAGCATTCACTTCTTTTGCTAGTGCAAGGTAGTTTGCTAATTCTACTTCTAGTGCATCTTTACCTTGAGCAAAGATTTGAACGTCTGCAGTATCATCGTTTTCTTTGATGATAAAACCGAGTTCACCTGATACACCACATGCTTCACAAACTTGGTATTCTTCTTTTTCAATAGTCATAACTTTAATCCCCATCGGTTAAGGGGCTATTCTAGAACGTTGTGATGTAGATCGCTATTCATTAATAATGAAAAGTGAGTTTCATATATCTAAATTGATAAAAAATTAACATAGATTAGCCATATAAGCGTGTGATGTGAGCAAAAGTTTGCTCAAATGGGTACGCTTCAAGTTGACCAAAACCATCAAATTGCTTGGCTTTTATCTTGGTGGTCAATGGTGTTGTCATACCATTTAAAAATCGTGTAATAGCAGCAACAGATGGTGCTATATCACATGCATTGATGAATTGATCGCACCATTGGGTTAAAACGTGATCGGAAACCTCTGGTAGTGTCGGTAATGGTGGCAATGTGATACTTTTTCCTCGACAAACAGAGCAATGGTTACAATGTTCCGGAGCATGATGATCAGCAAAATAACGCGCTAATTGATAACTTAAACAGGTTTTGCTTTCAAAAAAATCAATCATACTATTGATACGTTTTATTTCACTATGCTCTTTTTGTTGGAAAAGTTGATACAGTGCCTCACTCTCAACACCGATATCAAAGTGATGATTTTTGATAGCATATACGTCAGTCATTTGTTTACTTTCTAAAGTGATCCAACCTTTTTCATTAAAATAGTCAATCGCAGCAACAACACGTTTTCTATCTGCATTATAGCCTTGCCATAATGCGTCCATATCTAGTGTATTCCATACTCTTGCTTTTGTTGAACAAGCAAAAATTGCTTCGACGAACTGGCGACGCTCATTATTAAAATGCGATAAAATTTCATGCTGGCTAATGTTGAGCTTGTAACGGTAATCAGCAAAATAAGTATATTGAGGCTCAATGATCTGGCGAATCTCTAAATAGACCAATAGTGTTTTTAAAGGCAATAATCGAATATTGGCATCTTTTGATAGCCGATTATTCATTACTTCCCACTGTTGTGATTGTGCTTTGATTTCATGTAATACGGTTGCTATCGAACTGCGATCAGGCGTATCTCCATAAATGAAATTTTGTAGCACATTTAGACCTGATTTATTTGCAATGACTGTGCAGGTTGAGTTTTCACCATCACGACCAGCACGACCTATTTCCTGACTATAGTTTTCAATTGATTTTGGTAGATCGAAGTGTATCACTTGGCGAATATCAGATTTGTCGATCCCCATGCCAAAGGCGATGGTGGCAACAATGCAATTGATTTCTCCTGCCATAAACTGTTGTTGTATATGCTGGCGGCGATCGGCATCCATACCTGCATGGTAAGCTTGAGCGGGAATATGATTACTTGTGAGAGTTGCCGCAATCTCTTCTGCAGTATGCTGTAAAGTGACGTAAACAATAGATGGTGTATTGGGTTGTGCTATCAATTGTTGCTGTAGTACATCCAATTTTTCATCATCTTGGGCTGCCAAAATAGAGAGATCAAGATTCTTGCGATAGAAACCTGTTACGACGATATCATCTTTTGCAATATTGAATTTATCTTGCATATCATTAATAACAGCTGGCGTCGCCGTGGCTGTTAGTAGTAATACTTGTGGAATATTTAAAGACTGTTGGTAATAAGGTAATTTCAGGTAATCGGGTCTGAAATTGTGCCCCCACTCCGAAATACAGTGAGCTTCATCAACGACGAGTAATGAGATAGGGACTTGACTGATAAAATGTCTAAAGCGCTCATTTTTCAATCGCTCAACAGAGATCATTAATACTTTAATTTCGCCTTGGCGAATATTTTGCATAACTTGCTGAGTCTGTTGCCAAGTTTGGCTTGAGTCGATAGATGCTGCGGGAATACCTTTTGATGCAAGGAAATCCAACTGATCTTTCATTAATGCTAAGAGTGGTGAGATCACCAATGTTAAGTGTGGTAATTCAATTGCTGGGAGTTGGTAACACAGTGATTTACCCGAGCCAGTAGGAAAAATAGCGGCTGCAGAATGGCCATCAAGAACACGAGTAATGACTTCTTCCTGACCTGTTCTAAGAGAATCAAAACCAAAATATTTTTTAAGTGTTTGATGATACATGCTGAATACTCAATTGTCTTAATTGATAGCATCATACCGTATGTTGATGTCATAAGGGGAATGAGATATTAAATCACGTTACAAAATTGCGAAATAATTATCGTTGTATTCCTACCGACTAAATATATTTAAAGGAATATGTAAATGGAAACCATAAGCATCATTCTCACTATACGACGTGATATACAAACGTGTATCAGAATCAAAACTTATGGCGATATTTGCTTCTTGATAGTGAGATGATGTTGGTTTTAACGAAAGTGGCTGAAAATTGTTTAACGCTTTGTTTGCACATAAGCCAGCATGGAAAAATGATAGTTGGAGGAGTGTATTACAGTTTGAAGAATCAAACGTTAATGCTGTTTTTGCTTCGAAGGTAGTAATAGGGGAATGATTATTAAAACTATACGCTGATGGTGATGAAAGAAGCACAAAAAACAATAAGTATAATTTCATTGGTCTTTCTCGTTATTGGGATATAACAAGAAAATGCATATAGTGTTCCAATATGATGTTTATTGCTAATTATTCGAGAAAAAGGAAAAATAAATCGTTTGTAGATAACGTGTGAACGCATCCTTGCGTTGCTGTTTACTTAGTGTTTTGTGATTTTATCAAGATATCCCATAGCAAAAGCAGATAATACAAAGGTAATATGAATGAGCAGGTACCATATTAATTTTGAGTTATCAATATTTTCTATATTCATAAATATTTTTAATAAATGAATTGAAGATATTGCAACAATAGAGGCTGATACTTTGTTTTTCAATGAGCTTGCATCAAGTTTACCTAACCAGCCTAATTTGTCGTCATGATCATCGAGATCTAGGCGTGAAACGAAGTTTTCATAGCCAGAAAACATCACCATAACAACGAGTCCGCCAACAAGAGCAATATCAACAAGTGAAAGAATAATCAGAACTAAGTCCATACTTTTCATTGTGATAATAACTGGGATTAGATCAAATATCTCTTGAAAGAATTTCACTGAAAGTGCCAATAACACAAAGCTGAGACCGAAGTAGATAGGTGCCATTAACCAACGTGACCCATACATTATTCGTTCAAATAGTTTTTCCATCACAAAGTGTCTCGTAAAAGGGGGGGAAGGGTAATCTAAAGTGGGATTTTAGATCGAAAATCTAGAAGTGAATAGTTAGAATGCACGATGAAAGCATTTTTTGCTGAAAATTTTATGCCTGAAGTAAATAAAAGGCTCTATCTTAAGATTACAGATAGAACCTCTTTACTGATTAAAAAGAAAAACCAATACCACCTGCATTATCGTAATGGTTGTAGTCAGAGATCGAAATACCGTAACCACTTTCTAACATCATATATCCACGTAGGCGCTTATAGATTGGAAAACTCCAGGTAATGCGCTCATAACCACGTGAAAATCCACTTTCTAAAGCGTTACGCACGGTTAATGAAATCAGATTATTATTATCAACAGCCCAGTTCATGCTGATGCGTCCGTATCCCATGTAGTTGGTAATATCTTTATTGTAATCTTTTGCACCAAAGTCGAGACGTAGCCATGGCTTGATACTTAATGTGTAGTTGTTATGTTCGAATGTGAAATCAGCAAATGCACGATTCCAGCTTCTTTCTTGTTCGCCGCCTCTACCATTAGATTCATGGACGAGACCAACCGTTGTTCCAGCATACCCCAAAGCATTATTTTCGGCTTTTTCAGGAAGGGTCCAAAAAATAGATGGCTCATATTCAGTGTCCCTAAAATAGGCTGAAGAAGCGTACGCTTGCCAATTTGAACGCTGTGTATAAGTAACATAGAGCTTGTCGTTTCTATTTAAAACACCAGATGCTAAACGGTACTTTAGGCTGATCTGAAAGTTAACGTTGTACTTACTTAATTTACCGTCTTCAGGAATAATCGATTGGTATTCTTGATAGTTAGGTTTTTGAGTGTAGTAAAAAGGTAGAACGTAATTGTCTTTGTACTGCTGAAGCAATAGATTATTTGAGCTTGAGTAATCTAACGAGTTATTAACCACTTCTTTAGCTAAAACATTACTAGAAAAAAAAGAACAGCCAATTAGCAGGGTAGAAAAAAGTAGAGGGTATCTAATTGGTTGCCATACAAATTGCGTCATAATTTTTATCGTCACAGTCATTTAAGAGTAAATTCTTATTATCATAGACAGAATTTTTATATTATGTATACAGATATTAATGAAATCATAAATTGGTTGGGTTTATTTATTAAAATAAGTATGAAAAAGGGACGTATTACAATACGTCCCTTGGATAAGATATCTGGCTATGTGGTTACTATTGTGATTCGATTTCCACTTTAAACAGTACTGCATAAAGTAGTGGAATAATCACCAAAGTTAAAATGGTTGCAAACAATAAACCAAACATGATTGTTACTGCCATACTCTTGAAGAAAGGATCAATAAGTAAAGGAGCAACGCCTAAAATTGTGGTTAATGCACCAAGTAAAACAGGGCGTGCACGACTTAAGGCTGAGTCAATAATCGCTTGATAAGGTGTTTTGCCTTCTTTTATTTCTACATCTGTTTGGTCAACCAGAACAATCGCATTTTTAACCATCATACCAATTAAGCTAAGGAAGCCAAGAATAGCCATAAACTCGAAAGGTGTTTGGAAAATAACCAGACCAATGGTAACGCCAATAATAGCTAATGGCGCTGTTAGCCAAATAATCAATGGCTGTTTTAATGCATTAAACATAAATATCACGGATAAAATCATCGCAGCAAAACCATAAGGTGCAGAAATCGCGAGTCCTTCATTTGCGTCTTTTGATGCTTTATATTCACCGTACCATGTCAATTTATAACCTGGTGGTAACTCGATAGCTTCGATTTTTCCACGCAGTTCATTAAATGCATCGGCCGTCAGTACACCTGGTGCAGGATCTGCCTGAACCAAAATGGTTGGTATACGGTTAATTCGACGTAAGATGGCATCTTCCCACGTGACATTAACAGACTCGATTAATTGGCTAACAGAGATTGGTCCATTGACCATACGACTATGGACTTCTGTGTTTTCAATAGCACGTTCATGAGTACGTTCACTTTCTGGCGCACGAACAACAATTGGAATTAAGTCATTTCCTTCACGATATACACCAACCGTTCGACCTGATAGCGTTTGTGCAATTGCTTGGCTAATTTCCTGATTGGTTAGTCCATAACGTTGCGCTTTTTCTGTTGAATAAACAGGTTTAATAACTGGTACTTGTTGACGCCAATCATCTTGAACGGCAATCAAGTTTTGATCAGACAGCATGATTGACTTCGCTTGTTCAGCAAGATCACGTAGGACTCTACTGTCAGGGCCTTGGAAACCGGCTTCAATTTTTTTACCGCCCCCACGACCTAGCATGAATTTCCATACTTTGATCGAGGCTTCTGGGTATTTATTATCAAGCTCAGTTTGTAACTCAACAAGTAATGGGGCTATGTTACGGTAATCATCAATATCAATCAGTAATTGACCATAACTTGGATTGCGTGCTTCTGGTGCATAAGTAAGCATAAAGCGTAAGCCACCACCACCAATGAAACTTGAGATATTCCCGATACCTTCTTTATTGGTAATATCTTGTTCAATCCGAGCGATCGTTTTTTCTGTATTGGTGATGTCTGTTCCCTGAGGAAGGTAGACATCAACAACAAATTGCGCACGTTGTGATTCTGGCATAAAGCCAGGTGGTACAAATTTCATTCCCCAAATAGCGCCAACCAGTGTTGCCAGTAGCAATGCCCCAGTTATTTTTCGGTGTGACAAAACCCAAGTTAATAAAGCTTTGTAACTTTCTACAATTTTACTTGGCTTAGTATCTTGTTGTTTGATCTTAACTTTTAAGAACTGATGGCACAGTAACGGTGTTACGGTAACAGCAAAGACCCAGCTAAGTAACATTGAGTATAAGATCACCCAAAATAGCGAACCGGCATATTCACCCATATCTGACGGTGATAAGCCAATCGCACTGAAAGCACAAATACCCACAACAGTACCGCCTAAAAGCGGCCATTTAGTTGCATTGACAACCTCTGGAATAACGACATTACGATCTTCATTGTTTTGGAGGCGTACCAGAATACTGTCAGTTACCACAATGGCATTATCTACTAACATGCCTAATGCGATGATCAGCGCACCTAACGAAATTCGTTGCATTGCGATGTCATCAATTAACATGATGCATAGAGTACCAGCCACTGTTAAAAGCAATACAAAGCCAATAATCACGCCAGATCGAATACCCATAAATAGCAGTAAAACGATGAAAACAATCACCACAGCAGCAATCAAGTTATCTATAAAATTCGTTACCGAATCACGAACAGAGTCTGATTGCATTGAGATAATATGAAGATCCATACCCAGTGGACGTTGGTTTTCAAGTTCAGCAATACGCGCTTTAACCGCATCACCCATATCAACCACGTTACCACCAGTGACATTGGAAATACCAAAGCCAATCGCCCGTTCACCATTAAAGCGCATTAGCATGCTAGTGGGTTCTTGATAACCTCGGCTAACATCGGCAATGTCTTTTAAACGTAAAACAGTATGGTTATCACCAATACCAATTTGAAGGTTACGTAAATCTTCAAATGAATTAACGTTAGGTGTTGGAATAACAGGTAAACGCATACCATTAGATGTCAGACTACCTGCAACATTAACAATATTTTGTTTTTGTAATACTGATAAAACGTTATCAACTGATAAACCGTAATTAGCTAAGCGCTCACTGGTGATCTCAACAAAAATACCTTCTTGTTGTTCTGCCAACGTTGCCGTTTTAGCAACCCCAGGTACCAATACAAGTTCACGACGCAGTGAATCAACGTAGTCTTGTATTTGCTTATCGGTAAAGCCTTCTCCCGTTACAGCGAAAAATAGGGCATAAACATCAGAGAAGTCATCGTTTACGATTGATGGGCCAGCACCAGGAGGAAGAAGACGTTGGGCATCAACAACTTTACGACGTAGCTTATCCCAAACTTGTTGAAGCGCTGCCTGATCTTTTGAAAATTCAAGTTTTATCTCAACAGTAACTTCTGACATTCCTTGTTTGGAAACAGACTTAACTTCTTTTAGTTCCTGTAAAGATTGCACCGCACCTTCAATGACATCTGTTACTTCGTCGGAAACTTCTTGTGCTGTTGCACCTGAATAAGGGGTAACAATGACGGCTTGGCGGATCACAAATTCAGGATCTTCAAAACGACCTAGCTTTAAGTAACTGATGTAACCGCCAATTAAGATCAGTGCAATGATCACCCAAACACTTGTTCGTTTGGCGATGGTATAGCGAGCGATATCCATCTATTTACGCTCCATTTTTTGTGTTATCAGTGTATGGGCGTACTTCCATACCTGGCTTCAACTTAGATACACCAGCGATGACAATACGTTCACCAACTGTTAGGCCATTAAGAACGGTAATACAGTTTTTGTTGACACTACCCACTGTGATGTAGCGTTTTGATACTGAATTGTCTTTATTCACCACCCATACAAATTGTTTGCTCTTGTTATCTGGAACGACAGATGCCAGTGGAACAATAATTGGGTTTCGGTTTTCTTGTGGACACAATGCTAGGTTTGGAGAAACTTTAACGGGCATACCCGGTAAGAGATTTAACCCTTTGTCGTCGTTAATACTAAGGACAACAGAGAAGGTTTGTGTGATCGGATCGGCTTGGGTTGAGTAGGTACGCAAACTCAAAGGTAATAATTGATCTGTATTATTATTTAACTCTGCAACAGCTTTATTACATGTCATTCCTGCAAGCATGACACTGTCTGTAATATTAATAACCACTTCTAAGTCATCAATATTATGTAATGTTAATACCGGATTATTAGCTTGAATTTGAACGTGATTATCAATTAATTTACGTCCAATGATACCACTAAATGGTGCAACTAACTGGGTGTAATTTAGCTTGTTTTTCGCTTCTTTTACCCGGTTTTGTGCCAAGTTATATCGGACAATAAGTTTATCTAAATCACTTTTAGAAATCGCTTGGCTGCTTTCATAGATGGCTTTACCACGTTGGTAAGCTTTGCTTGCATCTGTTAATTCAAGTTGTGCAGCGGCAAAAATAGTTTGGGCATCTTTGGGATCAAGCTTTGCTAATAGTTGACCTTTAGTCACACGGTCACCTTCGTTAACAAAGATATGGTTTACTCGACCTGTAACTTGAAATGATAAATCGGCACGTTGCGCAGAACGAATGACACCGTTAAAGCTCAAATTAGTATTTGCTTTGGGCTTTACAATTTCAGTAAGCGCAGGGCTAATGATGGGTTCTTGAACTTGTTCTTGTTGTTCTTTATCGCCACAACCTGACAGTGCGACAAGCACGATTGAAAAACTCACTGCGAGTTTACTAAATGAGAATGATGCCATTTTAGACATTGCTGATTGAGTTTTCACCGGATTCTCCGCTATCAGTATGGGACGGTATAAAAATTAGAAAACATGTTTATTTGTATGGAAATATAACAAGTAAACTTTTGGGTGTATTTTATGGGGGAATGGTATTTTGTAAACTACTAAGTGTACTTTTTTGTGACAAAATGTTAGATTAGGATCACAGGTGGTGAAAATAGGCAGTGAATCAATGAAGCAAACAGAACGTAAACATTTAGCAATTATTGCGGCAGCAAAAGCAGAATTTATCGAACATGGATTTATTGCTGCCAATATGGATAGAATTTCACAGGTTGCTGAAGTATCAAAACGGACTTTATATCGTCATTTTGATAGTAAAGAAACGCTATTTATTTCAGTATTGAAGATCATTCAAGACTCAGTGAATGAAAATGTGCAATACCATTTTGATCCACAAATGCCATTAAAAACACAGTTAATTGAAATTACACGTCGTGAAGTTGATATCTTGTACCATACGTATGGTATTTCTCTTTCTCGTATTATTGTAATGGAATTTATTCGCCAGCCAGAATTAGCTAAAAACTTAGTGAAAGATTTGTATAGCACCAGTGCAATTGCAGATTGGTTTAAATTGGCTATTGAAGAAAAAGCAATTGTTGATAAAGATGTCGCTTTGTTAACAAATATCTACATGAGTTTATTCCAAGGCTTATTTTTCTGGCCTCAAGTCATGGAGCTAGCGCCACCTTGTGAAGGTATGCAAGTAGAAGAAAATATTAATACTGTTGTTGATGTATTTTTGAATTCGTTTGCTATTGCCAAGTAATATTCTTCATAAAAAAGATATCTCGATATTTACAATATTACTTCACGTTTATTTGATATATAGCATGATATAATCCCTTTAAGAAATAGGTTGGGAAAGTAAATACTTATTTGTAGTTATTGAATGGTGGTGTATATTTGCTTTAGCAATAACACTTATTGTCAACCGTAATATAATATTCATAACATCGGATTAACGTGATGAAAAAATTATTAGTTGTTTCTGCTTTTCTTCTTTCAACGTCAGCGTTTGCTGCAACTACCGCTGCACCGGCACAACCTGCTCACGGTGGGTTCACTGGTCCTTCAGTAACACCTGTTATTAAGACAATTAGCCAAGTTAAAAATGCACAAGATGACGCGGCTGTTGAATTAACAGGTTACATCACAACTTCACTGGGTAATGATGATTACATGTTTAAAGACAATACCGGTGAAATCAAAGTTGAAATCGATCATAATGATTGGAACGGCGTGAATGCAACACCATCAACGAAACTTAAGATCCGTGGCGAAGTAGACAAAGATTGGTCTGAGCGTACGATTGATGTAAAAGCCGTTGCTTTAGCTAACTAATTATTTCCTCAAAAATAATTTGAATAAATCGCTATTTCTGATTTAGAAATAGCGATTTTTTTGTTATTTATCTAAAATAAACTGCTGAATAACTTTGGCAACACCTGCATTATTGTTAGTGTCAGTAATAAAATTAGCGATAGCTTTCGTTTCTTCTGTTGCATTTCCCATTGCAACACCAAGACCAGCATACTCAATCATATGGTGATCATTGCCGGCATCCCCCATACAAATAACTTCACTTTGTTTGATGTCTAAGTATTCTGCTAGCGCTTCAACACCTACACCTTTATTACTATTTGGATTCATAAATTCAAGAAAAAAGGGAGCACTTTGTACAATCGTGTAGGATTGATAAAACGCTTTTGGTAATTGAGCAATGGCGGCTGATAGGCGATCAGGTTCATCGATTATCATTACTTTCATCACTTCTTCGTCATTTTCTAGTGTTGCAAAGTCTTCAACAGTAATTTCAAGACCATTAATTTTTGCTTCATGATCAGTGTAATAGTTATTTTCTGGTGTAATCAGGCCTTGACGACGAGTAAATGCATGAACATGAACACCAAGCTCATGAGCCAGTGAAGCAATGTTTTTAGCGTCCAAACCCGTTAATGTTTCGCTACGAATAGTCTCTTTATTAGAGACGCGTTGAACGAGTGAAGCATTGTAACTTAAAACAAAGTCATTACTGCCTGTCATTTCTAGTTCGTTTAGTGCCCATGTCATCCCTTCTAAAGGGCGTCCTGACGCTAACACAATTGATACCCCTTGCTTGCGAGCGGCTGAAATTGCAGCTTTATTTTCTTGGGAAATCGTACCGTCAGAACTCAGAAGAGTACCGTCCATATCAAGCGCAACTAATTTATACATCATTCTACCCATTACAGAATTAAAACGGTTTTCATCATAAGCAAATTGAGCGCCGAAAACGATAAGAATAATGTTTAATAAGCGTTCTTTTGATCATTAATCGCTGACAAGTTTATGAATGTAATAAGCATTAATGTATTATTAAAAATTGTTACCAAATAATTATTTATTGTTAATAAACTTGGTATTTTTAGTTTAATTTGTTTAGACTACTAAATAAATTGGCACAATAAATTGCCTTTTGAGTAGTTATTAGCGCACAGAAAAATTGTTTTTTACTCGTTTGCGCTGACCGATTCGATATAAATGATAAGGATAATATTTATGCGAAAGCTTCTGGCTGCGACGGTATTGCTATCAGCAATGTCAGCATCTCAAGTTCATGCAAGTGAATGTGGAAAAGTCACTATTGCAGATATGAATTGGAACTCAGCAACATTATTAGCCAACGTCGACAGTTTCATTTTACAGCATGGGTATGGTTGTGAAACGGATCTTGTTCCTGGCGATACGATGCCGACTGGTACATCAATGGTTGAGAAGGGCGAACCGGATATTGCACCTGAATTTTGGAGTAATTCGATGAAAGCCGCGTTAGATCGTGGTGTTGAAGAAGGGCGTATCCAATATGCAGGTACGAGCTTTTCTGATGGTGGTGAAGAAGGCTTTTGGGTTCCAGAATACATGGTGAAAAAAGATCCAAGCCTAGCGACTATTGCGGGCATTAAGAAGAATGCCAAACTTTTCACTCACCCAGAAGATCCTGAAAAAGCAGCATTTTATAATTGTCCAGCGGGTTGGAATTGTCAGATTTCTGCTGGTAACCTATTCGAAGCACTAAAACTTGAAGATGCAGGGTTTGATCTTATTGATCCAGGTTCAGGTGCAGGCCTTTCAGGTTCAATTGCTAAAGCTTATGAGCGTGGTGAAGCATGGTTTGGTTATTACTGGGCACCGACAGCGGTGTTAGGTAAATACAAAATGGTAAAAGTGGACTTTGGCTCAGGCGTTGATGCGAAGTACTTTAAAGAGTGTTTAACCAAGCCTGAATGTGTTGATCCGAAAGTTTCTATGTACCCACCGTCAGAAGTCGATACCGTTATTACCACCTCGTTTGCGAAACGTGCACCTGAAGCGGTGAAATACCTAGGTCAACGTTCTTTTACTAATGCACAAATGAATAGCCTTTTAGCGTGGATGGAAGATAACCAAGCTGATGGCGAAACCGTAATGGAAGAGATTCTAACGAATCACGAAGATATTTGGGTGAAGTGGGTTTCTCCTGAAGTTGCAGATAAAGTACGTGGTGCTTTAGCTGATTTGTAAGCTGTACGTCTACAGTGGTAGCTAACTACCACTGTAGCCACTTCGCTAAGGATATAGCGTAAGTGGGGAATAAAAGTAGTATGTATGGATAACAGTTATGTCAGATAAATCATGGTTAACTGAATTTCCGCAGCTTGAGCGTGCTCAGCTAGTTGAAATTCGAAAAACGTTGGACGGTGCTTATCGTTCTTTTTCTCGTGAATATGGCGACACAATCGAAGGCTTCTTCGATCCTCTTCTTTCTTTTCTTATCTGGTTTGAAAAACTTTTACTCGCCACTCCTTGGTGGATAGTGATTGCGGTATTGGCAGCGATTGCTTTCGTCGCAAGCCGATCGTGGAAATTATCACTTGGTGTCGTGTTGTCTTTTGGTTTCATCGGTGTGTTTGGTATGTGGGATAATACCATGCGAACCATGAGTATTATTTTAGTTTCTACGATGGTTGCCATAGGGATCGGAATACCAATAGGTATTGCTATGGCACGTTCTGAGAAGGTTCAGCGGGTTGTCACACCACTACTTGATGTGATGCAAACTATGCCTGCCTTTGTTTATTTGATCCCCGTTGTTATGTTACTCGGTCTTGGTAAAATTCCAGGCTTAATCGCTGTTGTTATTTATTCTGTCCCACCAGTGATCCGCTTAACCAATCTTGGTATTCGTTTGGTTGATGAAGAGGTGCTTGAGGCAGCGACAGCCTATGGCGCAAGCCCAATGCAGCGCTTATTTGGGGTGCAGATTCCACTGGCAATGCCTAATATTATGGCAGGGATAAACCAAACCATCATGATGGCACTTGCGATGGTTGTTATTGCTTCAATGATTGGTGTGAAAGGGTTAGGTCAACCGGTATTAAAATCGATTACCAACCAGTATTTCACCTTAGGTTTATTAAACGGCTTAGCGATTGTTGCGCTCGCAATTATTTTTGATCGTATATCACAAAGCTATGCTAAACGTACACAGCAACACTTAGGAGGTCGATCATGAGTTCATTATCAAAGCAGGATCCCCTCATTAGAGTGAAAAACCTCTATAAAGTGTTCGGTCCAAAAGCAAAAAAAGTTGTTCAACAAGTGAAAGATGGTGCATCTAAAGATGACATTTTAGCGAAAACCGGTCATACGGTTGGATTAAGCGATATCAACTTAGATATTTACCCGGGTGAAATTTTTGTGATTATGGGCCTATCAGGTTCTGGTAAATCAACCCTGATCCGTCACTTTAATCGCTTGATTGATCCAACTGAAGGGGTCATTGAAATTGAAGGGACAGATGTTATGTCACTCAATGAAAAGCAGCTTCAGGATTTTCGCCGTCATAAAATGTCGATGGTTTTTCAACGCTTTGGTTTAATGCCGCATCGCACGGTTTTACAAAATGTTGGCTATGGGTTACAAGTACAGGGACTGAGTAAAAGCGCATGGCAAGCCAAAGCCAAAGAGTGGTTAGCGACTGTTGGTTTGACGGGATATGAAAATAGCTACCCAGCAAATCTTTCTGGTGGTCAGCAACAACGTGTTGGTTTAGCTCGCGCATTATGTACTGATGCTGAAATTTTATTAATGGATGAAGCATTCTCTGCACTTGATCCTTTGATCCGTAGTGAAATGCAAGATCAGCTTATTGAGTTACAAGAAAAGTTACATAAAACAATTGTCTTTATTACCCACGATTTAGATGAAGCATTACGGTTAGGTGATCGTATTGCCATTTTACGAGATGGGGTATTAGTGCAGCAGGGTAAACCTGTTGATATTTTATTAAACCCAGCTGACGACTATGTCGAAGCGTTTGTGAAAGACGTTAACCGTGCTCGTGCACTGACGGTTGAAACGGTTATGAAGCCACAAGTTGTTCGTATCTCTTCTGAAACGATTGGCGAAGCTGTTGCTGAAATGCGTAAAGTAAAAGATGATTTCGCGTATTACGTTGATAATCAAGGTTATCAAGGGGTCATCACGCAAGAGAAATTAGAGAGCGTAAAAGAATCTGATTATTCTAATGCAATAGACGCTTCAATGCTCGAAGATGTCCCAGCAGTTTCAACTGATGCGCTACTTGAAACCGTGATCCCTGAGACTTTAGATAGTGATCATCCACTGCCAGTAGTGGATGCTGATGGACAGGTAACAGGGCGATTGTCTCGTTCAACATTGGCTGAAGTATTGAGTGATCATGCAAATGACGCGGCATCAGATAAAAATGTTGAAGTCATTAAAAAAGTAGAATCTAAAGTCGCTTAAGTCAGCTTTTCTTACCATTGATTGGCGATAAAAATATAACCAGTGTGTTATTGCTTTTATTAGTAATTACCACTGGTTTTTTCGTTGTAAGGTATTAAATATGTTAACAAGGTACCGATAATGCGTCATGGATAGCGCAAATTGCTGACATTTTTTTTAAATAGTGGTCAAATACACGAAATAGTAAATAGCCTATATTCGCTCTATTTCTCAATGCATTCGCTGATTAAAAGCGAGAAATAGTCTAATGTCGTATGGTGAGCAAAAGACATGAGTATCTCTAAACAAATCCTCGTCGTTGATGATGATAAAGAAATCCGTGAACTACTGGAGGAGTACTTAACCAAGAACGGTTTTGAAGTCCAAACTGCCGCGGAAGGCGAGGAAATGAAACGTTGCCTTGCTGGTGGATATCCAGATTTGATTCTTCTCGATATCATGATGCCTGGTGATGATGGGTTTACCTTATGTCAGCATATTCGCAAAAAGTCAGATGTCCCTATTATTATGTTGACGGCTGTTTCTGAAGAGATGGATCAAATCATAGGACTTGAAATTGGAGCCGATGACTATATCGCCAAACCCTTTAGTCCTAGACAGCTGTTAGCTCGTATTAAAGCGATATTACGTCGTAGCAAAGTGTCAGATAACCAACATTCTAACCCTAGTGCAAAATTTATTAGTTTTTCTAATTGGCGTTTAGATACCACAGCACATCGTTTAGTGAATGTACTTAATAATGAAGCGTTTGAGTTAACAAGTGGTGATTATTCATTGTTGATGCTATTTCTATCGAGACCGAATCAAATTTTAGATCGCGATACTATTTCATGTGCGACTCGAGGAAGAGATGCACAACCGTCAGAGCGTGGTATTGATGTCGCATTAAGTCGTTTACGTAACCGTTTAGGCGACAAAGGTCGTACTCAGCGTTTAATTAAAACCAGTCGTGGTAACGGTTATATATTTACTGCCGATGTTCGTTATAACGACCATGTGTAAAGTTAGCCACATTATAGAGAAATAATATTAAGTGTGGTGATAGCCACACTTTTTTAATATCTTGAGATAGGTAGATATTGAATTATGAAATGGAAATCATTGTGGCCTAAATCATTGGTTTCACGTACTTTATGGTTAACTTTGTTGGCCGTCTTTCTTGCTCAAGTGATCGCAACAGGCATTTGGTACACCCAATCAAAAAAACGAGATTTAGAGGGGTTGCAATCAACATCTGCGAGCATGGCAACCATGTTTGCATCGACAGTGAATTTCTTTCAATCATTGCCGCTAGAATATCGCCATATTGTATTAGAGCAGTTGCGCAATATGGGCGGGACACGGTTTTTTGTATCGTTTAATGATCAAGAAATCAATATTAAGCCAATTAAAAATACTGAACAAAAAGAAATGGCAGTGTCAGTTTTTAAAACGGTGCTACATGAAAAATTACCTACCCTTAGTAATATTCAGGTTGAGTTTTCACGACCAGAAACGCTGCATGTATTAAAAAATGATATTTTGCTGTCAGATCTACCGCGTTCTTGGGTACATAATACGCTAAGTTTAGAGCCACTTAATCCCCCTATTTTAGTGGTGCAAATAGAGCTTGATAAAGGTCAGTGGTTATATATTGCAGCGTTATTGCCTGCCCCTTATATGATGCTAAAAGATGAGATTATTACGCGTCAGCAAATAATATTCCTAACCTTTAGTACCGTTTTATTACTGCTGTTTACTTACATCATGGTAAGACGACAAACACGACCATTAAAACAATTGGCGGATGCTGCTAACGCGTTAAGTCTTGATATTTACCAGCCGCCATTAAAAGAGCAAGGGGCGAGTGAATTAGTGATGGCAACGCAAGCATTTAATCGAATGCAGTTGCGTTTAAGAAAATATATTGAAGATCGTGAACAGCTATTTTCCTCTATATCACATGATTTAAAAACGCCGATTACTCGCTTACGGTTACGTGCAGAATTGATCGATGATGATGAAAAAATTGATAAATTTAATCACGATCTCGATGAACTCGAAATCATGGTGAAAGGGGCGCTACAGTGTGTAAAAGATACCGATTTACATGAGAATTTGGTGACCATTGATGTCGAACTTTTATTAAATAGTATTGCTGAACATCATAATCATAAAGACACCAAAGTTCGTTTACCTCAACACCCTATTTTGCCGATTATGGCAAAACCGTTAGCTTTAAAACGTTGTTTAAGTAACTTAATCGATAATGGTGTGAAATATGGACACAGCGTGACGATAAATGTCATTGATAGTCCAGATAAACTGATCATCACCATTAGTGATAAGGGACAAGGGATCCCTGATACAAAGCTAAAAACGGTATTTGAACCCTATGTTCGCTTAGCGACTGACAATACGGGGCATGGGCTTGGGATGGGAATTTCACGCAATATCGTACGAGCTCATGGTGGTCAGTTAACGATCAAAAACAGTATTAAAGGTGGGTTGTTAGTGGCTGTTGTACTTCCTCGGTTATTAAAAAATGCTTAATGTTATTGTCGGATATAAGATGAAAATGAATATCAAGCAATGGCGTCTCTGCGCCTTATTACTGCTTGTTTGTCAGCCAGCTTTTGCAGAAGGGACTGTTGAAGTATTGCATTGGTGGACGTCAAAAGGCGAATCTAAAGCGATTCAAGTTTTAAAAGAGAAAATGGAAACGAAAGGGCATCACTGGAAAGATTTTGCCATTGCAGGTGGTGGTGGCCAAAGTGCGATGACCGTCCTAAAAATGCGGGCAATCTCGGGGAATCCACCCACCGCGGCACAGTTAAAAGGGCAAGATATTCAAGAGTGGGGACGTTTAGGCTTTCTAACATCACTTGATAAAGTTGCAGAACAAGATCATTGGGATAACGTGTTATTACCTGAAGTGCAGCAAATCGTTAATGATCTTCAGTTGATAAAATATGACGGTCATTATGTGGCAGCACCAGTAACTTTACATCGTGTCAATTGGCTATGGATCAATCCACATATATTTAAACTTGCAGGCGCAAAAGTACCCACAACCTTAGCTGAATTTTATGTGGCGGCTGACAAAATCAAAGCGGCAGGTTATATCCCATTAGCTCATGGTGGCGAGTCTTGGCAAGATGCGACTTTGTTCGAAGCGGTGGCGTTAAGCGTACTTGGCGCAAGAGATTATACGAAAGCGTTTGTTGATTTAGATTTAACTGAGCTTAGTAGTGATAAGATGGTTGAGGTGTTCCGTCAGTTCAAAAAGATGCGACAGTATATAGATCCAAATGCAAAAGGGCGTCGTTGGAACCAAGCCACCGAAATGCTCATGCATGACAAAGCCGCAATGCAAATAATGGGAGATTGGGCAAAAGGCGAGTTCACTAGCGAACACAAAATTGCAGGTAAGGATTATTTATGCGTACCTGTACCGGGAACACAAGGTATGTTTTCTTATAATCTTGATACTATTACTTTTTTCAAATTAAAAAGTAATGAAGAATATGAAATAGCACAACAAGATTTAGCGCAAATACTATTAACCAAGCCATTTCAACGAGCTTTTAGTTTATATAAAGGTTCGATCCCGATCCGTCAGGATGTATCGTTAAAGGGATTTGACTCTTGTTCATTAGCCTCAATGAAAGCATTTAAGGTTGCAGCAAAAAACAATGCGCTTGTCCCCAGTTTTTCGCATAATTTAGCGACATCCAGTGATGTTCAAAGTGCAATCATTGATGTTGTAAGCCGTTTCTTTGATGATCCAAGCGCGGATCCTAAAATGGCAGCTGTTCGCTTATCTCGCGCAGTAAAATCAGCAATGTAACTGCGTGTCTGTATTTGGAAAAGAATAAGGATAGGAAAATGGATTATTTAGCGAGTGTTGAAATAGAACCCAATGTGCCCGCGACAGCCAGTGTTATTTGGTTACATGGTTTAGGCTCTAATGGCCATGATTTTGAGGCTTTGTTACCGCATTTACAGTTGGAAGAAACATCGCCAATACGTTTTATATTTCCTCACTCACCGACGCTGAATGTCACCATTAATGGTAATGCCTTAATGCCAGCATGGTATGACATTATTTCATTAGATACATATCGTAAAATTAATGAAGCACAACTGATGGAATCTGCTCAAAAGGTAATAGATCTTGTCGAACGTGAAATTAGTCGTGGCATTCCTTCTGAACGTATTATTCTTGCGGGATTTTCACAAGGCGGTGCGGTAGTTTATCAAGCAGGATTAAGCTACTCCAAGCCATTAGCGGGAATATTGGTGCTATCAACTTATTTCCCAACTGCAGAGGTCATTCAATATAGCGATGTGAATCGTAATATGCCGATTGAAATTATGCATGGCTCTTATGATCCCGTTGTTATTCCTAAATTAGGTGAAATGGCACGAGATGATGTCATTAAGGCGGGATTTAAACCGCACTGGCGTACATACCCCATGGAGCATCAGGTTTGCATGCCTCAAATTGAGGATATTTCAGCATGGATAAAACAAACACTGTCTTAAATCTGACCTTAAATGGATTTAAAGATTTGTAGTGAAAAATAAAACGCATCAGAGCGGTTACCGATCTGATGCGTTTTTATTGCCGATTGCTTTACTTATTAATCGATCAGGGGAGCTTGATTTTCTAGTGAATCAAGCGGCTTACAACGTTTATTGATATCACGCCAAACAATAACCGCAACAATACAGCTCAATACTATAGTGGATATTGGCATGGTTAACCATACACCAACAACGCCAAGTAATTTTGGTAAGAAATACAAAAACGGTAGTTGTATTAGCATGTTACTAATTGAGATCACTAATGCTTTTGACGCTTGATTCACCGACATAAAGTACATTGTTGCCAAGACAATAAAGCCATCTAAAAATATTGCAAACAGATGTAAACGAATACCTTGGGTCGCCTCTAATGTCAGCGCGCTGTTGCTGCTGTTAAACAAACTGATCAAAGTTGATGGGAAGCTTGTCAGTAACAAGAACCAAGCGATACCTGCAATCACCGTTGTTTTCATGGCTAATATTAACGTTTTTCGGATATTTTGCGGTTGTTTCGCACCGAAGTAGTAACTTACTGGCGGTTGCAAACCTTCACCAATACCTTCTGCTACCAAGTAGTACATCGTCATCATGTAACCGACAATAGCAAAAGCGCCAACGGTTAATTCTGTGCCATATATCATGAATTGATAATTGTGTAGTGCGACAACAAAACTACCATAGAGGTACATGATCAGTGCTGATAAGCCTAACACCATGATCTTTTTACTTTCTGATAATGAAAAATCAGGCAGTGAAATTTTTAGTTTTAAAGTTGAGTATTGAGAGCGAAAATAAATCAAGCCACCAAAACAGGTAATACCTTGTGCGATCAAAGTCGCAATGGCAGCACCTTTCAATTCCCAACCCATTAATCCTAAAAATACATAATCAAGAAGAATGTTAGTCAGTGCACCTATTACTAATAACATGGTTGCGATTTTTGGGCTTTCATCATTTCGGATCAACATTGGCATTGCGCCTGCCAATACAGTAATAAAGGCTGCATTACCAAAAGTAGAAACATAGTCTAAAGCAAGGTGCTTAATGTTTTGTTGCGCCCCTTGAAGTTGTAAAAAATAGTCGCCAAACAATGTAAACGCAGCAAATGAAAGACAGCTAATAATAAAAGTTAGGATCAAACCGGTATTAAAAGCGCGCTGAGCATTAAGCTCATTTTGTTCACCGCGGGCGATTGAAATTAGCGTCCCGCTGCCAATACCAATCATCAAGCCTAAGCCTGATAATACAAATGTTATCGGCCATGCCATATTAATTGCGGCTAAGCCTTGGTAGCCAACGTAGTGGCCGACAAAGATCCCATCAACAATTTGATAGAGTCCATTAACCATCATTGCTGCAATAGAAGGGATGGTATAACGCCAAAAGTTTTTAGATATATTGCTCGACGGCGACATCGGTTCATTACTGTGCATAAATATTCTCATAAAATGGTCTACCCACAGGCTATTCAGTTGGTGGGAATCGCTGTATTATATCCGTATGTTAGATTGCTCAAAGATATTATATATCTGATTATCGGATGGATTGATTTATGGATTGGACATTAGATCAACTCAATGCTTTTGTTATTTCAGTACAACAAGGCTCTTTTTCGGCAGCCGCTCGGCGGTTAGGAAAAGCACAGTCACGGATCAGTACTGCAATTAGTAACTTAGAAGCAGATTTAGGGTTTGAATTATTCGATCGAAGTGCCAGATTACCAATCCTGACCCCTGAAGGTCAGCAAATGTATGAAGAAGCAAAGGTCGTATTAGCCCAATGTGAACGGTTACAATCTCGGGCATTGACGTTAACGCAAGGTGAAGAAGTTACCCTGACCATCGCAATGGATGAAGCATCACCATTAACCGCTTTTGAAGATTTCTTTCAACGTATTTCTGAGACATTTCCATTGGTGAAATTAACCATTATTAATGGCTCGAAAGATGATATAGCAAGCCGTGTAGATGAAAAAATGGCGGATATTGGCATATTATTTTTCAGTAAAACTTTGCCGAGTAGTTTAGAATTTACACCAATTTGTGAATTTAATTCATCATTAATTGTGGGGAAAAATCATTCATTAGCACAAATTTCAGCACCCACAGTGCAGCAATTAAGCCAGCACCGTCAACTATTAATTTGCGATCGAAGTGGACGCCACCACAGTGAAGCGTTATCCGCAAATTATTGGCAAATTGACAGCTACTATTCAATCACCTCGTTTGTATTGAGAAATATGGGCTGGGCATTTGTGCCTGATCATGTTTTTACATATGACTTTTTCTCCGAAGGGGTTGTAAAACTGTCGATGGAAAATATTCCCGCTTCGCAATGGATTGAAATGGGTGTTGTTAAACGCCGTGATCGAGCGACAGGGCCCGTTATAAAATGGATTCAGCAAGAACTAAAGAAAATGTTTACTCAATAGATTAAGTTTGATTATCTATTGTTGTTTTGATGGTATCGCAGTGAATGACACTGAATTATTACGCGCGAGTTGAGAAGTAAATGTCTAAAGAAGCACCAGCATCATCCTTACCACTTATTATTGCCGGTCCTATTTTACGGAAAGCGACAGCAACGCAATTAGTACTATGGTTTGTGACCACGGAACGATTGGATGCTACTTTTTACTTATATCAACAAGGTGATGATAATCCTTGCTACCAAGCCATTATTGCAGATGAACATCAAATTCAAATTGGTAAACATGCATGGGTTGTACTCGCACAGTTTGAAGGTGAATTTGCAGTTAATACTCCACTTGCTTACCAGCTTGATACCCAGCAAGGGCTTTTAACCGATTTAATTCCGTCATTAACCTACGATAATGAATCCATGATCAACATAGTGATCAACACTAGAGCCGATTATGTGTTACATGGTTCTTGTCGTAACCCTCATTATCCAAGCAAAGACAGCTTAGTGGTAGCAGATAGTAAAGTGGCTGAGCAACCCATTCTTGAACGCCCAAGTTTATTAATGATGAGTGGTGATCAAATTTACGCAGATCATGTTGCAGGTCCAACACTTGATGCGATTGAACAAGTGATCCAATTGCTAGGTTTACCTTCTGAAACGTTTGAACAGACTAGCATTGCAGATACAGAAGCCTTGTATCAGAGTCCTTATCATTTATATGGACGAGATAAATTATTACCAACGTATATTGATACTCAAACATGGTTAGGTAAATTATTGCCTGATCGTGTTGTGCCTATCTTTAGCTCGCGAGAATGTGAAAATCATCTGATCAGTTTTAGTGAATATTTTGCGATGTATTTGCTGGTATGGTCACCAACATTGTGGGATTGGGTTGATCGTAAACGGTTCGAGAAACAGAATTTCACCTGTGGTGGGGTCCAAATTGCGGCTAAATGGCAGCAACAATGGCATCAAGAAAGCCATATTATGGATGATTTTGTTCAAGGTCTACCGCAAGTTCAGCGTTTGTTTGCACATATTCCGACGTATATGATTTTCGATGATCATGATGTGACGGATGATTATATGCTTAATCGTCGCTGGGAAACTGCAGCGTTTAATAACTTATTTTCACGCCGAATTATTGGTAATGCACTCATGAGTTACTGGCTATGTCAGGCGTGGGGCAATGCTCCCGAGAAATTTGAACAGCCGTTCCTTGATGACGCCAAGCGCTACTTTGCTGAGCCCTGTAATCAAACACAAGATGCATTTATTGCGCGGTTAAATCAGTTTGAGCAGTGGCACTATACCATTTCAACCACACCTAAAATGGTGGTATTAGATACGCGTACTCGACGTTGGCGTTCAGAATCGAATGATAACCGTCCATCAGGGTTAATGGATTGGGAAGCCATGATTGAGTTTCAGCAGGAATTATTACATGAACCAGCGGTGATTATTGTCTCTGCCGCACCAATGTTCGGTGTAAAGTTTATTGAAACATTGCAACGAATGATGACATGGATAGGGCAACCGTTGCTTGTTGATGCAGAAAACTGGATGGCGCATCCGGGCTCTGCCAATACGCTATTGAGTATTTTTACCCATACCAAAACACCGACTCAATTTATTATTTTATCTGGTGATGTTCATTATTCTTTTGCTTATGACATAACGCTTCGTAACCACAAAGGTAAATTTCATATTTATCAGATCACGTGTAGTGGTTTAAAAAATGAATTCCCTAATCGGTTATTACGCTTTTGTGATGCAATGGATAGAGCATTATATAGTCCTCATTCCCCGTTAAACTGGTTTACCAAGCGTAAGAAATTGCTGATTGAAAAGCGTGATCCTGATATTACAGGCGCGCACAGATTGGTGAATCGAAGTGCAATAGGAGAGTTATATCTTGCATCAGATGGTACGCCTAAAGTGATAGAAATTTTAACTGCTGAAGGTGAAACTATCCATTTCCCAGTAAAAAAGTAAGGGTTATGTCAAACTGTGTTAACTGGGTGTCATTATTTTTTATCCTTGTTATAACAATGGGTTAAAGTACTGATGCTGATTATTTTTGAGTGTTTATTCATTTGTTTTCATTTTTTATAAGATTCTAGACATAAAATAGCTTAATTTGAGGGGCCTAAAATGCTAAATTGTAAGGCATTGCTCAAAGAGAGTTTGTTATAGGGTTACGTATTTTGAGAAAACGATTGATGAGCCAGTTATACAATGAAAAGGTATTTGTTGCCTTTTTGTTTTTATCTTTTGCAGGTTTGGCTGGGGCTCTTTTTTTCGTTGCTGAAAAGACTTATGACATTGATTCTGTTGCTGGTGAAGTAACAGAAACGTTCTCAAAGTTTGAAACTGAAGAACGAGAATTAGTTTTAAAAGTTATACCAGAAGACAGTGAAAAAGCAGTGAATGTTCCTATCAAGTCGAGTGTTTTTTGTCCGGTTGGTTCTGATGTTATACTGTTTAAAAAAGAATGTAAGTTATTCGGACCTACAGAATATGAGCTTATTTCATGTGGTTGTGATATTAATACTTATTAATATTAAATAAAGTAATAACTATTTATTTACATTGGAAAATTAATCTCTATTCATTCTATTCTCAAAGGTAAAGTCTTTTACTCATTATCATAGCTTATAAAATTAAAACATAGTTATTACTTACATATTATGCACCTGAATGATGGATATCAAAACATATAAAAAGGAATATGTTAATTAGTTAATAAAAGATGGTGTGGAAATGTTCGCAGTACAGGTTAATTACTTTTAAGGTACTACAACTTTTTCATTATTACTATTAGTATCACAACCGATATGGATTATACGTTTTGATGTGTTAGTACTTAAGAATAAGATTCCTGGGCAATCAGAAACTGAATATATAGAACAATTATTATTGTTGGTTAACGCATTTTGCTACGCTTATATCGGGTGTGTTAGCTGATATCACCGCTGTGTTTCTGTGCTCGTCTCCGCTTTTTTACATGTATGTTTATCCGTGAATTAGGTTCATTTTTTGATTAATATATTCATCATAGTTTTTGGATCGCATCTGCCTTAATCGTCGTTATTTCCGCAATAGGGTATGCACTAACGGATAGAAAAAACACACTATTAAATTTAGAATTTTTTTGATAAATAATAGCTTCTCATTACATTGTTTAGGTCTTGAAATATTATTTGTCTTTTCTGTTTATTTTTAATGGGCAGTTTTTCTTAGGCAATGGGTGATTATTATATAAGGGTTGTGAAAAGTATAGAATAATAAATGTATTCAAAATTGACATGGTTGTTATTAATATATTGAATATTTCAATTAATGAGAAATTCTACCTCTTAGAAAAAGAATGGAAAATAATGTTATATTATTTTCCATTTTTCATATTTTCCATCTTGAATTAAAAGAGATTTAATACCTAAAAGTAATAAATTGACCTATTATTGACTTGGAAATGACGTCATTAAGACATAGGTTTATCTAGTAGATAGATACTGTCAGGGTCATATTAAAACAGTATTCGTTACAGGGGTTTGTATGAAAAAAACAATTATCGCGATGACTATTGCAGGTTTATTTTTAGTTGGTTGTGATCAGGCAAAACAAAATACAGCTACAGATAGTACATCTGCTGCCCAACATTCAACCGTTGAAATGAAAGATAAAGTGACGGAACAATCAGGTACGGCGTTAGATGCAACTAAAAATACGGTGTCCGATGCTGCTGACGTAGTCAAAGATCAAACCAACAAAATGGTTGATAAAGCGGCTGAATTAAGTGATTCAGCGGTTACAAAAGCGTCGGAGATGACAGATGCTGTAAAAGAGAAAACAACTGACATGGTTAATAAATCAAAGCAAGTTGTTGATGATTCTGTTGATTCTATGAAAGAAAAAGCATCTGAATTGAAAACCTCTTTAACAAATTCATCAGCCGATGAAAAGACGTCTGCGGCAGTTGCAGAAATGAATAGTTCAGTATCAGAAGTAAAAGATACTGTTGCTGATGATTCAAAAGCGTTAATAGATGTGACAAAAGAAAAAGCAACTGAAGCGTCTGATGCGGTCAATAAAGCTGAAGATTCCGCGGATCATTCAATGGATGAAATGAAACATTCAGCGACAGAAATGAAAGATGCTGCAGTGGATAAAACAGCAGTGACAGAAGATAACGTAAAAAATGCCGCAAATGATGCAATGAAGTCTGTCGATGATTCAGCTCAAGCTGCGCAAAAAAAAGCCGCTGAAATGACCGATTCTGCTGTTGATAAAACAGAAAATGCTGCTGATGATTTAGAGAAAAAAGCATCAGATTTACTAAATTAAGCGTCCTAAAATTTCGAATATTATAGCAAGATACCGTGAAACTCTCAGTTGCGAGTTTCAAGGTATCTTGTTTTTTCTAAGGAGATTAAGATGAAAAAAACATTATTAGTTGCTGCAATTCTCGGTTTAGCACTTGTTGGCTGCGACCAAAGCACAGATAAAACCGCGACAGATATGCAAAACAAGGCATCAGATACCGCAACACAAGTGATTGATTCAACCAAAGCAGTTGCCAATGATGCTGTTGATGCCACAAAGCAAGCGGCTGACGATACAGCAAAAGCGGCGAATGATGTTGCAGATAAAGCAGTTGATGCCACAAAAGAGATGGCAGATGATGCAGGCAAAGCTGCGGACAATATGAAAGACGCAGTTAAGGATGCAACTGCTGAGTAATTGATAACATAGTTTATTATGGTGTTCTGTTTTATGACGTGTACATATCCATAATATTTTGTGTTATTTCAAGGAGATTAAGATGAAAAAAACACTTTTAGCTACAGCCCTTCTTGGTTTAGTACTTGTGGGTTGTGATCAAGCTTCAGATAAAACGTCACCAACGGCATCTGCGGCGAATGATCAAATTACAGAATTATCACAGGCTGCTGATAATGCGAAGAACTCACTTGATTGGATGGGGGAGTATACAGGTATTGAGCCTTGTGCTGATTGTTCTGGAATTGAAACAAGCTTAACGCTAAAAGACAATGGCACTTACATTTTAGATCAAACTTATCAAGATAAAGAAACCAAACCTTTAACTACAGAAGGTAAGTTTGACTGGAATGATAAAGGCGATACGATCACCTTGAATTTAGGTGGTGGTCAAACAGCTCAGTATTTCGTGGGTGAACAACGTATCTTCCATTTAGATAAAGATGGTAAGCGTGTCCAAGGTGATCTTGCTGATGCGTATACATTAAAAAAACAAGATCACAAATAACCCATTATGCTCGGAACACTTTGTTGTTAGCATATATATTAAGCCCTGATCACAGGGCTTAATTTATATCTAGTGCTAGGATATGCGATGAAGATCGCGAGTATTACTGAGAGCGTTGGATTTCATCATCTACCCAGCGTAAGAGTTGCTTAATCGCTCGTGAAAGCACTTGGTTTTGACGCACGATATATCCCAAACTGGTTGTCGGGAAATCAGGCAGTGGTGTTATTTGTGTTTGTAAGTGTGGTTTTGAATGTAAAGAAAAACTCGGTACTATTGCGACACCAAATCCCGCTTCCGCCCAATCAATCTGCGCATCTACACTGCCTACTTCCATTACATGGTATTTTTTTAATTTTAATAAAGGCAATGCCATATCAATTAATTCACGGGTTCGGGTATCGTGGCCGAGCAAAATCAAGGTGGGTTCTTCTGCTGCGAGAGGTTCGGCTGGGATAATTTGTGAAGGGTTAGCCGACAATGCCTGCCAGCGTGATAAGCCATTACCTAATGCGCACCATTTAACTTGTCGTAATTCAGTAAAATGCAGTGGTTGACTCTCTTTCTGTGCAATAACGAACCCAAGATCCGCTTTCGCGCTTTTGACTAACTCGGTTGCTTGAGATGAAGTGGTATTAAAAAGAGACAGATCAATCCCCGGATATTCTTTCTTGAAAGACTGAAAAGGGCTAATTAATAACAAACGAGAAATAATATCACTGGCTGCTATGGTTAAAGTACCGCGATTAAGCTCATTGATAGCGTTCAGATCGGCCTGACAAATTTGCAGTTCCATTAAAGTATTTTCTGCACTTTGTAACAGACGTTCACCGGCTTGAGTTAAACGAAAAGGGTTACGCTCAATTAACTTAACCCGCGTGGTTTGTTCTAATTGCTTGAGATGAAGGCTTACATTAGGTTGCGTCATATGTAGCGCAGCTGCAGTTTTACCAAAGTGCTGGTGCTTTGCCAAAGCGACAAAGGTATTGAGCCAGTGGATATCAATCATATTCGCAATGATTTCCTAAGCAGTAGATGATATTTATTATCATACATAACATATTGAGTAGAGAAGATTAACCATACTCCATATATGATATTCTTATCAAGTTAATAACGATTATTAATTATTCTTATTGACTAGATGAGCATAGGATAGGTGTCATTGCTTTTGAGGAGATTTAAATTATGTCGTCTATTGTTGTTGTTGGTGCTAACTGGGGTGATGAAGGTAAAGGTCGTATTGTTGATTATTTAGCAGACCAAGCTTCAGCAAGTATCCGTTTCCAAGGTGGTAATAACGCAGGTCACACTGTTGTTAACGATTTTGGTACGTTCAAATTGCACCAATTACCTAGCGGCGTATTTAATCCTGATTGTATTGCTGTGTTAGGCCCTGGCATGGTGATCAGCCCTGAAAAACTGTCTTTAGAAATCGAAGAAGTAGCAACATCAGGTGTTGAAGTGAAACTTTGCATCTCAGATCGTGCAACATTATGTCTACCGCTTCACGCACTGGAAGATACCTTAGAAGAACAACGTCTAGGTGATGGTGCTTACGGTTCAACACGTCAAGGTATCGCTCCTGCATACGGCGATCGTGTAATGAAAAAAGGTATTCTTGTTGGTTGGTTAAAACAACCTGCAGTGTTACGTGAACGTATTCAATTCATGATGGATTGGAAACTTCCTCAACTTAAAGCGCTATACCCATCTTTTGAATTCACCCAAACAGCAGAAGAAATGACAGAGTGGCTATTAGAGGTTTCTCAACCTTGGCGTGACAGTATTTGTAACGTAACAGAGCCACTTAAAGCACTACAAAAAGAAGACAAAACGTTGTTGTTTGAAGCACAACTGGGTGCGGGTCGTGACTTAGTTTACGGTGAATACCCATGGACAACATCTTCTAACGTAACTGCAGCTTACGCTGGTATTGGTAGTGGTTTACCTGCTCTTCATCCTGAGCGTGTTATTGCAGTAGCAAAAGCATTCAGCTCTTCAGTAGGTACGGGTACGTTGATCACTGCAATGGAAGATCAAGATCAATTCCGTGAAGATGCAAAAGAATTCGGTGCAACAACCGGTCGCCCACGTGATATGGGTTACTTCGATGCAGTGGCTACTCGTAACGGTGTTGAACTACAAGCAGCAACTGAAATTGCACTAACTAAGATCGACTGCTTAACAGGTATGAAAGATCTGAAAATCTGTGTGGCTTACAACGGTGAGCATACTGAAAACCCAATTTGGCCTCAAACTGCATCACTAACGGCTGTATACGAGCAAATGACTGGTTGGGAAGAAGATATTACAGGTTGTCGTACATTTGAATCGCTACCTAAAGGTGCACAAGAGTACGTACTTCGTATTGAAGAGCTAATGGGCGTGCCAGTTAAAATGGTCTCTGTTGGTCCTGAGCGTGATCAAATGATCCTTCGCTAATATACGTTCAAAGTAAAAAATAAAAACAGCGGTCGTGTTAATTATTAACACGACCGCTGTTGTATTTGTTATTCTAAGCCGCCGCTGTTACTGTTTTTTTCTGTTGTATCTTTTGCATAAATAATACGCGTTAATTTAGGCGCAATAAGTAATGTAATCAGAGCTATTGCGGCTGTACCAACACCAATTTCATTAAACACTTTGCTATATATGATAAGTGTCTGATGTGGGTCATCAATATTACTCGGTACTGCTGTTAATGATGCTACCCAGCCACCGATAACAGCCGCTGTTGCAGAGGTTAAGAACCACATTCCCATAGCAAAGCCCATCATACGTTGTGGTACAAGCTGTGCCACCATGGCTAAACCTAGACCTGATACCAATAATTCACCAATAGACTGGAATAGGTAAGAGACCACTAACCAACCAGAATTAATAATGCTTTGGCTATTTGCAAACTTAGCACCTACTGGAAGGACTAAGAAAGCAAGGCTACATAGCACCATACCGAATGCAAATTTGAACGGCATTGAAAAGCGTTCGCCTAGCTTATTGTAAAGAATCGCTAATAGTGGGCTTGCAAGCATAATCCACATTGGGTTTAGTGCTTGGAATTGTTCTGGAGCAACGGATATTCCGAAGATGTTATGTTCAACATTGTGAATGGCGAAGAAGTTCAATGATGTCGGCATCTGGAAGTAAAGTACGAAGAACACAACTCCCTGAAGCATAAGTACAAAAGCAACGAGCATTTTTGCTCGTTCGTTGCCTGATGTTGAAAAAGCTTCTTTAAAGTACAGTGAAACAATAGCAATACCTGCAACGACTAGAATGGCATGTGCGTAAAATAAATGCTGAAGCAAGAATGAACTCACAAAGCTTAAAGCGACTGTACCAATAACAACACATAAAAAGTAAAAGCTATTCATGGGTTTCATATCAGCTGGGGAGCCAACATCTTGAACGGTTTTTTTGCTCACAATAAAGTTTGCAATGGTAATGATTAAACCAATAGCACTCACTGAAAACGCAAAGTTATAACCGAATTTGTCAGCAATCCATGGTGTTAAAAGCATTGAAAAGAACGAGCCTAAGTTAATCGCCATGTAATACATGGTAAAAGCACCATCTAAGCGAGGGTCATTTTCACCGTATACTTTCGCCAGTAAGCTTGAAGGGTTAGCTTTAAATAAACCATTACCCATAGCAATGAAACCCATCGCGATATAAATCATAGATGGGCTACCATTACCGTGACTCGCTGAAAGACCAAGTAATGCATAACCTATTGTCAGGACGATTGCACCAAGCGTAATTGTACGTTTGGTTCCTAAAACTTTATCACCAACCCAACCGCCAAGCGCTACTGAACCATATATCAATGCTGTAAAGGCACCAAATAATGTAAAGGAAGCAGACTCTGGCATATTAAGAATTTTGACCATATAAACAGTCAAAATTGCATTCATTCCATAAAAGCCAAAGCGTTCCCAAAATTCGATGGAGAATATCAAATAGAAGGGTTTTGGTTGTTTAAATATATTAACGTCAGACATTACATTCCTTAGTTTGCATTGTTGTTTTTTTGTATCTTTGTTGTGATAAGGTTGCATTCTTGACGAAGCTACTATTTTGAATAGTCATCAGCAATTGGGTAAATATAAGTTATTATTTTTGGTTGATTGCAATTAATGGCTTTATGTTTTTTATTTATAACATAAAAACAATAGGTTACATTTATAATGGTCAACTTTTTTATTGTTAAAATATAATAGAGAAAAAAGTTATAAATATCGAGTGACTGAAAAATATCAATTACACAGTGTTTAATAGGTTGTGTATTACTTAAAATCGCACCAAAAATGAATAAATATAAAACTTTGTTTTATATTGGGAGCGATGCGTAAGAGGGGGGGAGGTAATAGGTTTATATAGGTTTTAAAAAAGCAGAGTGATTTACGAATTAATGATAGCGAAGTAGCTAATATGCAATATTGAGATGGCCTTTGTTATCACAATAAATGAGCGTGTTAATTATCAACTCGCCCATTTTCTTTAAACTAATGAAAAGAAGGGAAGATATTCCATTCTTTCATTTTTATGAATACCTAGAAGGTGATACCTGCCTTCATTACTATGCCTACCATCATGGCAAAGTAAGCGAGAAATCCTAAAAAATTACCAACCCAAATTGTCGGGTTTTTATGGTAGAGACCATAAATAAACCAGAGCAAAGAAATAAGCGCATACATAGACCAGGTGGTTAACGATAAACCATGGGCATGATTGGGATGGGATATAAAAAGCTTATATAACTGAGGCAATGTTGCAATTGGGCTTACTAACCCCATAAACAACATGAGCGGTTCAAGTTTCTTCCCTAAACTCTCCAACAGCGACATATGAATTAAACTCCTAAACAACTAATAATAAATAATATTTTTAAAAGTTTAGCTATATTGCTGATAAAATGCTAAAAATATACCCAAGTAATTTCAAACTACAAGGCCTATCGTATTATCAAAACCTATTGTTTGAAGCTGCTTGGGTACATTGTTCAAATTTTCGTTAAAAGAAATCGCTAGAAAATATTATGCTGCAGCAGTTTCTTCTGTTGTCTCTTTAGCGTAGATCACGCGTGTTAGTTTTGGCGCAATAATTAGGGTAAGTAGAGCAATCGCGGCAGTAACATAGCCAATCACCCCAAAGACATGGCTATAAATGGCTAATGTTTGTTGTGGATCCACAATCTTGCTTGAATCTGTTGTTAGTGTTGCTACCCAGCCAGCAAGAACCGCAGCCGTTGCTGATGTTAAGAACCACATACCCATCGCAAATCCCATCATACGTTGAGGAACAAGCTGAGCGACCATCGCTAATCCAAGACCAGATACTAGCAGCTCACCAATAGATTGGAAGAAGTAAGATAACACTAACCAGTTAGAGCTGATAACACTTTGGCTATTGGCAAAGTGCGAACCAAAAGTCAGTACTAAGAAAGAAAAGCTACATAGCACCATGCCGAGTGCAAATTTGAACGGCATAGAGAAACGATCACCAAACTTATTATAAATAATGGCAAGAACAGGGCTAGCAATCATGATCCATAGTGGATTCAGCGCTTGAAATTGTTCTGGCGCAACACTAATACCAAACAGATCATGAGAGATATTATGGATAGCAAAGAAATTAAGCGAGGTTGGCATTTGGAAATACAGTACAAAGAAAACAATGCCCTGTAACATTAATAAAAATGCCACCAACATTTTAGCGCGTTCAATACCAGATGTTTTTAATGCTTCTTTGAAATACAACGCAACAATAGTGATTCCCACTACCACCAAAATAGCGTGTGCGTAGAATAAATGTTGTAGCAAAAAAGCACTGACGAAGCTCAGCACAATTGCACCGACTAATACACTAATATAATGCACAACATTAACAGGCTTCATATCAGGTTTTGAACCAACGTTTTTCACGGTAGAGTGACTGATTATAAAATTCACAATCGTGATCACCAAGCCGATAGCACTGACGGAAAACGCCAAATCATAGCCAAATTTTTCTGCAATCCAAGGTGTTAATAGCATTGAGAAAAAAGAGCCTAAATTTATCGCCATATAATACAAGGTAAAGGCACCGTCTAAACGGGGATCATTCTCGCCATAAACTTTGGCTAATAAACTTGAAGGGTTCGCTTTAAATAAACCATTCCCCATAGTAATAAAGCCCATCGCCATGTAAATCAGCATAGGACTGCTATTTTCATGGCTGGCTGAAAGCCCAAGAAAAACATAACCCGCAGTAAGAATAATGGCACCCAGTGTGATGGTACGCTTGGTTCCTAATACTTTATCACCCACCCAGCCGCCAATCGCGACAGATCCATACACCAGTGCTGAAAAGGCACCAAATAAAGTAAATGACGCAGATTCCGACATACCAAGAATTTTAACCATATACACAGTTAAAATCGCTTGCATACCATAAAAGCCAAAGCGTTCCCAAAATTCAATTGAAAATATTAAATAGAAAGGTTTTGGTTGTTTAAATATATTTACTTCGGACATTGCGTACCCTTAAATTTTATAATTATTTTATTTTCTGTATTTTTAGCTATTCAGTGTTAGAAAAAGACACCTATTTGAAAAAGTACTAGTATTATCCGTCATCAGCAATTACCTAAATATAAGTTGTTAATTTTGGTTGGTTGTATTTAATTGCCACTAGTTTTAATGTGTAGTTAAAACAGTGGCTTGCGTTAGTTTTTTGGCTGCAATCTTATTATTGAAATACAGTAATAAAAAAGAGTTAAAAAATTCGAGTGGCTGCCAAATATCAGTAAATAAATGGCGAAAAATATAAAGGCTAGCATGTGTGAACGATTGTATATTAGCTATATATGCAAATAAAGTGGGTAATTATTAAATATAGTTATACGTTTTAACGAGGGATGTAAAGAAGGATGTTAATAGGTTGAATATGGATTTAAAATAATAGCAGAGCGATTTACGATTACGAATTAACGATAATGATTAACTAACAATGGATAGGAATTACCTAAGATATTTACTTGCAAAGATGCTCGGGCTTGTCTAACACTCTTGATAGGTGCCGATTGAACGACACCTATATTTATCTGTTAGGTAAGTGTTCCTGCAATCAGTGAGGTTTTTTCTAGCCACTTTAATACCGCTAATGCAGCGGTAGAACACAGGCTTTCATCGGTACTATCAATGAATCTTTGTTCTTCGATTTCAGCTGCAGGTATAAGATCCCCAGAATAATCAGCAAAGTAACACGTCAGTTTTACTGAGATGCCTTCTGCCTTACCATCGGCCTGAGCCGTAAATGTTTCCATGTACTTAATACTGTTTGGTATAAGATCAACGGACAGTTCTTCTTTGATTTCACGGGTTAGTGCTTCAATGTCACTTTCACCGGCTTCACGTTTACCACCAGGAAGGTAAAACAGCGCTTTACCTTGAGATCTTACTACTAAAAATTTACCGTCTTGAATTAAAACCCAAGCGAGCTTATCAATTACTTTACTCATTTATTTACTCAATAATTTGCTGTAAAAACGTTGCGCCATTTTTCATTCTTATACTTTAAGCACTTAGACAGGTCATTACTTCTTCTATCACAGCTGCAACGCGGTTAGGAATAAATCGGTTGGCGTGAGTGCCTAAGTATATATTCTCGCTGACTTCATTGTTAAATAAATGGATATTTACATGCGCTTTATCTTGAAAGGCATCCACAGCGTAACGAGGTAAAATAGTAAATCCTAGTCCTCGTTTTACAGGTTCTAAAATAAGGTTAATTTGGTTAGAAAATCCTGACCGCTTAAATTGGTTAATATGCTTAAACTCAGGGTAATTAACACTGAGTAACTGGCTTGCATGATAAACCCCATCAGGGTGATCAATAAAACCTAACTCAGTAAGCTTGTCCCAACTTGGCGATGAAATAGAGGCTGGCGTAACCAGCAAAAGCGCTTCTTTACCCATGGCATTCAGGGTTATATCGGCTTTATTTGAAAGGCGTGTCATAAAGCCAATATCGATACGCTGCTCTGCTAGTAAGGTTTCTATTTCATGGTTAGGTGCAAAGCGATAATCAATAACTAATTCAGGATGTTGTTGTTGAAAAGCCAGCAAATGAGGGTAGAGCTTCAAACCAATGCTACCAGGAGAAGCAATGCGTACCATGCCTTCATAACGAGGATCAATACTGATCCTTTTATCTAAATCTGTAAGCGACAATACAATTTGGTTAGCTTCGTTGTACAAGCGTTCACCAGCGTGAGTCAACGTGAATTTTTTTCCGTGGCGAGTGAGCAGAGGTTGCTCTAAATATTGCTCTAATTTCTTTATATGTTGGCTGACACCGGATTGCGTCATATAAAGCTTTTCAGCGGTATGAGTAAAATGTCCAGTTTCTACCAAAGTACAAAAGCTACGTAACCAAATGGGATTAATCATTACAAAACGTACTCATTTTTATTATGAATGATAATTTTACTTAATAACATGTGATTTGTAATCTACTCACATCAACAATAACGATGAAGAGAACAAACCATGACAAATCAGACTTACCCACGTAGCTTTTCTCATATTGGTATTTCAGTACCTGACCTTGATGCTGCGGTTAAGTTTTACACCGAAGTTCTGGGGTGGTATGTGATCATGGAACCAACAGAAATTATTGAAGATGATTCCGCGATTGGTGAAATGTGCACAGATGTTTTTGGTAGTAACTGGGAGCGTTTTCGTATTGCACATTTATCAACCGGTGATCGTATTGGTATCGAACTGTTTGAGTTTAAAAACCAAACCAATCCTGAAGATAACTTCGAGTATTGGAAGACAGGGGTATTCCACTTTAGTGTTCAAGATCCTAATGTTGAAGAGCTTGCAGAAAAGATCGTTGCAGCTGGCGGTAAAAAACGTATGAAAGCACCACGTTTTTATTACCCTGGTGAGAAGCCATACCGTATGATTTACATGGAAGACCCATTTGGTAACATCATTGAAATTTACTCTCATAGCTATGAATTACACTACAGTGCTGGTGCATATAAATAAGCGTTAAGTGTTAGCTTTGTTGTAAATAATACGGTGTTGTTATAACCAAAATCCGGCTTTACATTTTCTTTGAGGAAAGGTAAATGAGTCGGATTTTGTATATTTCAGTATTTGTTTTGGTTAATCAGCTTTAATAAAAGAGGTGACTTCGTCTTTGGTTAGGTAACGCCATTGCCCGACTTCAAGATCAAGCGTCACCTCGCCAATCGCTTCACGGTGAAGAGACACGACGCGATTACCAACAGCGGCAAACATGCGCTTAACCTGATGAAACTTGCCTTCAGTAATCGTCAGCAATACTTCTTTCACTGAAATAATGGTTAATATCGCTGGTGCGGTTAACTTTTGTTCGCCTTGTAATTTGATCCCTGCTTTAAATTTTTCGGCCACGTCTGCCGCAATATCTCGAGACAAACCAACCCGATAAACTTTACTGCATTTTTGATTTGGTGATGTGATGTTAAATGACCAACGCCCATCATCAGTGATCAGTACCATTCCTGTGGTATCCGCATCTAAACGCCCTGCAATGTGTAATTCAGCGATATTTTCAATATCAAGGTAGTTAAATAGAGAGGGATAAACTTCATCAATATTTGAGCAGATAGTGCCCGCAGGTTTATGCATTAGGATATAGCGAAACTCACGCGCAATTAGCCTTTTGCCATCCATGATAACGGTATTATTCTCATGTACTTGTGTTGTTTCATTGATAATTACAGCATCGTTGACGCTAATATTACCGGCGTGTATTCGCTCTATGGCTTCTGCTTTAGTCAGTTGGGTACTTTTACAAATAAATTTATCAAGACGCATAACACTGAACACAAGTAGGGAAACAAGCGCATTATTATCCGTTATCATTTCTATTTAGCAATCCTGAACCTTAATTTAGCGAGTGTTTTTTATGCGAAAGAGCATTATCACTTTACAGGTAAATATCCATTTTTATCTTCTATGCGAATAAATATAGCGGTCTGATACACAAACACTGACAAAGTTGGTTAATAAATTGTTACTTATTTGTTTATTATGCTAAAAACAACTTTCCTCATCGAGCGAATAACCATGAAAAAAACACCAAATAAAAATTGGAACCCCATGATTATTTTACTTCACTGGTTGGTTGCGCTGACTGTCGTTGGATTATTTGCGCTTGGCTGGTGGATGGTTGATTTAAATTATTATCATGCTTGGTATAACACTGCGCCTGATACTCATAAGAGTACTGGTTTGATCTTATTCTTTGTATTGATCGTAAGGTTGCTATTAAGAGCATTAACTGACGCACCAGCCACTCTTTCTAGTCATGCTCAATGGGAGCAATGGCTCGCACAAAAAACGCATTGGCTATTGTATCTGCTGTTATTTGTGGTGATGTTCAGTGGTTACTTGATCTCAACTGCCGATGGAAGAGCGATCAGTATCTTTGGTGTATTTGATATTCCAGCAACGCTTACAAGTATTCAAAATCAAGAAGATATCGCGGGTACTATTCACTGGTATGGTGCTTGTGTGTTGATTGGTTTTGCTCTTTTACATGCTATTGGCGCGTTAAAACATCACTTTATAGATAAAGATAACACGCTAAAACGCATGCTAGGCAAAGCATAATGACAAAATTAGATAAGACGTATTACGACATAAATGGAGATTATGATGAAAAAGCGCCTACTAAGATCTTTTATTCCTTGCACACTTTTGGCTGCGGCTAGTATGTCATCAGTAGCGCTAGCAGACGATTATAAAATCGATACTAATGGCTCACATGCATCGATTCAATTTCGTATCCAGCATCTTGGTTACAGTTGGTTGGTAGGGCGTTTTAATACCTTTGATGGTGAGTTTAGTTATGATGAAAAGCAGCCTGAAGCATCAAAAGTTAAAGTGAATATAGCAACGGCGAGTGTGGACTCCAACCATGCTGAGCGTGATAAACATTTACGCAGCAGTGATTTTTTAAATGTTGAAAAATTTCCAGAAGCGACTTTTGTTAGTCGCTCTTTTAAAGAGTTGGGGGATGGCAACGCTACCATGACAGGTGATTTAACGTTAAATGGCGTTACAAAGCCGGTTACGATTGATGTTAAACATGTTGGTGCAGGTAATGATCCGTGGGGCGGCTATCGTCGTGGATTTGTTGGTACTACAATGATCTCATTGAAAGATTATGATATTAAAACAAATTTAGGCCCTGCTTCTACAGAGGTTGAGTTAGAACTCAATGTTGAAGGGATCCGCCTTTAATTGAGTAAGGTAGACGAGTTAGCATTTATATAAAATGTAAGCGCTAACTCGTTAGTGATAGATATTGGAGCTATAGAAATTCAGTACGCTCATCAACACATTCGTAAGAGCCCATTTCAAATTCGCGGCAAATCCAAGGACGGTTTTCATAAATCGTACACATGAAGGTCTCTCTATCAAGTGCAGAGCACCAACCATCAGCGAGTCGAAGCATAGTTTCACCTCCCCACATATCTCGTTTGATATGCCTTTCTGGTACACCTGTATCTGAGATAATCATCACCTCTAAACGGCAGCAGCATGCTTTACAGTTAGAGCATGAGACTTCAGGTGTGGTTTCATTTTTAATTGGGATGTTCATAGCTTGAAAAACACAGTTATCTTTAAGTAACTCAATGCCGCATCATACCCCAAAACGGCATTGCTATCTTATGTTTTCCAATCGTGCGCCATGTTCTAAATATCGTATATATCAGATGTCGTTATATATTAGGTAATTGCATTGTACCTTTTATGGTTGTAATCGCTGAGCCTATGAGTTTTATACGTCCATTGGGTAATAACTCGGTACTGACATATCCACCACGCGCCGATGCTTGATAACCATTAAGTTTTACTTTATTGAGCTTTTCTGACCAGTAAAGTGTTAAAGCACAGTGTGCTGAACCTGTTACGGGATCTTCATTAACGCCAACCCAAGGGGCAAAAAAGCGAGAGATAAAATCAAGATCATCACGCTGAGTTGGTGCAGTAATTAACACACCACGACCATCAATTTTTGTTAGGCGATCAAAGTTTGGCGCAAGATTTAATACAATCTCTTCGTTATCAACTTCAATAAATATCTTCGAATCAAAAATACCATAAGCAATAACATGTGTAGCTTCAATGCCTAAAGACGCTAACAATTCTGTGGATGGTGTGATATTAAAATCAAGTATTGGTGCCGGAAAATCGAGTTCTATAGTTGATGATCTAATTAAGGCGCTTAATGATCCTGACAGGGTATTAAATGTCACGGTATCATTAACGTTAAAAAGTTTTTTTTCTTTTAAAATATGAGTAACGGAAAGTGTACCATGGCCACATAGTTTGACTTCAGCTTGAGGTGTAAACCATTTTAAGTTCATGTTATTTAATGATAAAAAAGCGGTTTCTGATACTGCCATTTCCGCTGCAATCGATAGCATTAAATCATTCGATAACGTTTCTTTTGTAATGCAAACACCCGCAGGATTACCTTTGAATGTTTCATTGGTAAAAGCATCAACTTGATAGATCTCGATATCCATTATTTCCTACTCTTCTTTCTCTTATTTATTATTATCGTAGCAAGTCACCCTGCGTATGTTGTTAACTCATTGTTAAGTTTCTGATATATAGTTTTTTATTCATCCATATATAGATGATTTTAATTATCTACATCAGGGAACAACAAGAAGCGAACCATAAGGTATTTGGTTAGAAAAAATCAGTTTACAAATCCGAATAAAAATGTTTGTGTGGAAGTTATGCAATAATTTTGGTATTATGTAAACAAGTCTTTATATTACTTTTAATGAATTGAATAACTTCACCAGCAAAGCCATATATTGACCTCCTAGCTTATCTATATCTTTCCATATCATGCACTATTGTTGCTTGATAACGGCAACATTCAATTATCGACCGATATAGCTATTTACGATTATGTATTAACAGAGAGACATTCATGACAAAGCAAACTGACATCAAACGAACAACTACAGAAGCTAAAACAAAAAGAAAAGTAGCACCAAAGACAACAGAAAGAAAAGTGAGTGTTCGCGAGCGAATTGAAAACTTACACATGCAGCGCGAATGGGATAAAGAGTGGGAGCTATGATCAATAGCTCATTAATTATTCAGAAGATTAATGATGCATGCATTATTACTCTATTTTGAACGTTAAGTCATTGGGAACAAGACTACCTTAGCAATTTATATCAAAGCCTTATACATTATGACCAAGTATCTGAGAAACAAATAGCGATATGCTCTCAGATTTTTGGGCGCCGCAAACTTCCTCTGTTATTACCGTAATTTTATTGTTTTTTCTATTGCATTTTTCTTCTGTCGTTTTATTTCAACTAGACAAGTTGCTTATTAATTCAAGTATTTGTTACTTTTTAGGTTGGCTGATGACGGTTTAAAATGTAATGATTGGCTTAATAGGCTTCATATTTATCACTGTTTTGGTTTCAAATAATTGTTTTAGAAACACGACATCATTATTAATAGATACTGCATTGATTGCGAAGGGAGACTGGGCTCTCGGTATTGAGCTTACTAACGTATCAAGATCGACCAACTTTTCTAAAGCGTAAAATTTATGCACGTAATCAACGGTTTCATTCGGTAAGCGTAGAGCTGAAAAATGTTTATCCACGACGCGTTTTAATGCCCGTTGTACACGTCCTTCCCCTGAATTATAGGCTGCTAAAGTCAGCTTTAAATCTTGATCAAATTTGTTATAGAGAAAGATCAAATACTGTATAGCAGCATCGGTACTACGGGCAATATTGAATCTTTCATCTTTAGTCTTGGAGACAGTTAAACCAAAACGCTTTGCTGTTGCGGGCATGAGCTGCCAAAGACCAGCCGCTTTTGCGTGAGAGACGGCATGGCGATCGAATGTCGATTCAATCATTGGTATTAATACCAGATTACGCGGTAGCTTTTTAGCATCAAGCCGTTTGATTATATGCTGTACCGTTGTTTGATGGCGCGTGAACTGTTTATTGATCACTTTTTTATGCGGTGATAATCGTTGATAATGTTTACTGACTTGTTGTTCAAATTGCGTTTGGTACTTGGTGGGTATTGGCGTGGATGCTTGGTTTGGATTTGCAAACAATAACAAAATCAGCATGATGAACATACTGAGAGGTAGAGAGAGAATAGTGCATTTTTTATTGCCCAAATGATACCTCATTAGCCTTTAATTTTAATACTGCATTAAATGCGGTGAGCTATAAGCGTTATTGTCATTATGTTGGGGCATTTGAGTATACACTTGATTGAGCAATTCGCTGAAGTTCGCTGATAATATTCCGTTGCGCTGATTTAAGTCATGGCACTGTTTTACTAAGGTTTCTAACGTTTGCCATTGTTGCTGAAGTTTGCTTTTTATTGCATTTGGTAAAGCATGGATCAGTTTATTCATGCTTTGATTATTAATGGGTAAACCGAGCTTATGTAGTTGTTGTGCGCGCTGTTGGCTTCGTTGTGTCAGTTTGCTTAGCAGTGGCAGTTGTTGTTCCGTTAGCTGCGAAAGTAACATACCATCAAATTTCAAATAGCATTGGTGCTGTTTTAACATCAGTTGATAAAGCTGGCGGTAATCAACAATATCGCACTGAATGTCTTTTATAAGTACAGTGAGCATTTGCTGTTTATTGTGAGGATTAGGCATGTTTTACTCCATATAACATTAGCAATGTGTTTATTCATGACCGGTATGAAATTGCAAAATCGCACTCGAAAGCGCTTCAATATCGAGGTTGATTTCTCCACGGTTTAGAGCATTTTTGATTTGTTCCACTTTTGCCATATCCACATCAGGTAGGGCATTTAACGGTTGCTGTGCTTGTGCTAACAGTTGGCTATCAATGGTGCTGGGCGTGTTGATAGCGCTATTTTTTACGGTCTGAGAGCTTGGTTGTTGTTCTGCTGGTTTTAACTGGGTATGGGAAAACTGCGCGGTTGCAATTTTATCTATTTTCATCGTTTTAATTCCTAAACAAGACGCTTAGTGTACTTAGGCGACCAAACTCATAGGAAGATTAAATAAGAAATGACAGTTTCAGTATTTTTATCGAAAATAGTGTTAGAGCGTATACGATAGATAACGTTCGTGGATATAGTAATCGAACGGTCTCGAAGAAACAAAGCTGTTATGCATACCGAAAACTCATTGTGATTGTTTAAAATCACGCATGGCTTAATCCATTTTCATGTTGAGCGTCTTGAATGAAAAAAAGTAAAGGTTTCACACTGATAGAAATCGTCGTTGTTATTGTTATTCTAGGAATATTAGCTGTCGTTGCAGTCCCAAAATTCTTAAATATTCAGCGTGATGCAAGAATAGCTACCCTAAAAGCGACAAAAGGGGCCTTAGAGTCTTCATTTGCTATATTTGCAGCAAAGACGGAATTACCATCTGCAAACATTTATACTGATAAGTATGGCTATAGGTTTATGCTTAGTGGAAGCTCGACTACACCGAGTAATGAAAATAAAGGCATTCGTATATCAAATTATGATAATTACCCGTGGTTTAGCTCTATTAGCTCTAAAACTGAATATTCAGGCATCGAAGCAATAAAAAAACTGGCTAACATTGACGTATACCCTCTGGATAACAAGGGTAATGCAACACACAAATTAAACATTGAATTTTATACAAATACAGACGGTGATTTTAGAATTTTCCCACAAGTAAATGATTACTATAGTCACCCTGAACAAAAGAAATGCTACTTACAATATAACGTTGATAATCTAGCTAAACCACATTTTACATTGTTCACATCTGATTGCTGATAACCGAAACGTTAAGTAGCCCTATTCATTAAAAGAATAGGGCTTTCTCACAGAAGCATAATCATTGTTGATTGTTCTTATGTAATGTCGGGATGCGAAGCATAAAACAACAAGTTGAGCTCTATTTATTATCAATGCTTATATTTAATGTAGCGGTTATTTTTACTTATTTTAAAATATTGTTTCTACTTTCCCTTGTGCAACAACACGAGCATGAATGACTTTTTGAGTTGCTGTATTCTCTACTTTAATTTGTTCGTACATTTTTCCATGTTCTAACGCCATTCCTTTGGTTGATGCTTCAAATTTACCTTTCTTAGCGACAATCAGTACTTGATCCCCTTTGTTAATCAGAAACGGCTTTTTTAACACGTTTTCAGTAATCAGTTGTCCTTGGCGAATTCGACGGATGGCATGTAACCCTATCACTTGATCCGCATCAGTGATGATGTTCTTAGGTGCTTTTAGTTGCAGTTTTTTGCTGTCGAGCATGTCCATTGTAATAACCTCGTCGCGATGGATTAACGTGCGGGCTACCATTACTGGTAGTGTTAATTGGACATAAACCGTTGCATTGAGTCGCCAGTTCACTGTTGGGCTTTCACACTTAACTTGTCTTTTTAATCTGCCTACGGGCTGCGATTGATTATCTTGTGCAGTAAAACGAACAGGTTCAGGGCAATGAGGTAATGATGATATGGCCTTCGGAATATTGACCTTTATATTTGGAACCACTTTTTTCCAGCCATGAATATCACTGTAATGCTGGATCTCATTTTTTATTTCGTTTACCAAGGCGCTTTTAATTTTCTGTATATTAACGCTATTTGAGGTTATTAATTTAACCTCTTGTAAATTATCAGCAAAAACGCTAAAAGGTAAAAATATAACTAGAATTATTAAATATGTTAAACTCACAAATGCTTTTTTTGCTGGGTTTGACACCACTTCAAGTATCTTCAACATGTTCACTCTTAGTTACATTATTAATGTTAAATTAGCATGCCTTTAATAGTCGCTTTCTACAAAGGCATTAATTAGATGAAGTTATCTGATTTATTGATGATAACCTTATGATTTAATAAATAATTTAGGTTTAAGAGTGCTCTTGTAAATATTAAAACTCAATTATTAATAATAACTTAGCATCAATAGTAAGTCATGATATATAACTTTGCTAAAGGGTTTGATGGTATCTCTTCTTCTTTGATACTAAAACGGCTTTTATCTGACGTAATATCACCTATATTCTTGATTTTGCTTGATATTATTCTTTCTGCGGGTTCCGTTACTTTTCCAATAAATGTTATGGTTATCTCTTCACTAAAACTTGATTGTGATAAGCATAATAAAATAAAACTAACTATAAATTTAAACATTTTTCTCTCGATAAGTTTTTTGTATTAGTAATTAAAGGCAAGATTAGTGCCAATACTTATTAGACTTATATTTCTATGTGGATGATGTGGTTTGAGAGCGGAAAATAACTTCATACCTAGTGTTTAGTCAAGCTTTTTATGCAGGTATGTCTAGATATTTATTATATTTAAATGTTGAGATAGAGATAGTTAAATATAAAAACTGTTATTAAGTTTGAAATAGATTCATTAATAGTATCAAAGGAATAATTACATTTAGTTCAATCGTGTTATTTCCTTTCCGATTATTTCCCCTATGGGAAGTTAACTTTCCGTATTTAAATATAACTCCCTGATAATATTTAAAAAATATTTTGGCACGCATTTTGGATTAATACACTCTATTGCAATCTTGGTTGTACTGTCTAAGGAGTGGTTAATGGCAATAAGTTTTGAAAATGCACTTGGTGTTCATCCTCAAACGCTCGATTTTCGGGTGCAAAGAGCCAAAGTGCTTGCCAGTAATTTAGCAAATGTAGATACCCCTGGATACTTAGCAAAAGATATTCGTTTTGATGCCATTGTAAGTCAAATGGGTTTTGGAAAAGTACAAAAAGCCCCGACACAACTTGTGGTGTCTGATGGTTACGCTGTGCCTTACCAGAACTCAAAAGATGGCAATACGGTAGAGCTCAGTGTCGAGCAGGCAAAGTTTACTAAAAACAACATGGATTTTCAGAGCAGCTTAACGTTTATGAATATGAAATTTAAGGGCTTAGCTGCCGTGATTAAAGGACGTTAACAATGGCATTTACTGATATTTATTCCATAGCGGGTTCTGCAATGAATGCGCAAACCATACGTTTAAATACTGTCGCAAGTAATTTAGCGAATGCCGATGCTGTTGCCGCTAATCCTAACGATGCTTACAAGGCGTTAAAACCTGTATTCGCCACCGTTTACAACAAAACTCAATTAACAGGGGATCAAGCAGATTACCCGAGTGCTGAAGTGCGCATTATGGATGTGGTTCAACATGCTGGAGAGGCTGAAAAACGCTTTGAGCCGAGTAACCCACTGGCCAATGAAGAAGGGTATGTTTATTACCCTGATATAGATGTAGTCGCAGAGATGGCAGACATGATGTCAGCTACCCGCAGTTTTGAAACCAATGTAGAAGTGCTGAGTAATGTGAAAAGCATGCAGCAAGGGTTGCTTCGTTTAGGTGAGGGTAACTGATGACCATTGCACAATTTAACGCACTGAGTACCGATGTGCCTGCGATTGAGTCGACCAATATGGCTGTCGCGGGTAACCCGAATAATGCCAACGATGCTAACTCATTAAAAAATGAATTCATTAATTTAATGGTGGCTCAAATTCAAAACCAAGATCCGTTAAATCCGCTTGATGGTACTGAATATGTCGGCCAATTAGCGCAATTTTCTCAGGTTGAAAGTACCGAGAATATGGCGAAGTTGATGCAAAACAGCATGGTTTTACTGGATAACATGCAAGTCCTTTCAACGGCAGGGTTAGTAGGGCAAACCGTTTATGTTGAAGGTAATGAGGTTGCATTAACGGATGCTAAGCAGCAAGGACGGATCGAATTAGACCATGCATCGAGTACCGTCTCGATTGTTTTAACAGATCAACTTGGTAATAAAAAAGTGATGCCGTTAGGCCCTAAAAATAAGGGGGAAGTAGAATTTACGATTGATCCTAACGCGTTGGGTTTAGCTAAAGGGCAATATCAAATCAGTGTTGAGGTGGCGAAAGATATACCACAACCCAGTGTTCTGCTCGCAGGAGAAGTATCGCAGGTCCGCGTGCCCTCTAATGGCGGTGCCGCGTTGGTAAATGTTGAAGGTATTGGTCGAGTACCGTTTTATCAAATTAGCCAGTTTGGCGAGTAAATCTATTTAAGCTTTCGCTTGGTTTAAACCGTGAACGAAAGTAATCAAGGAATGAAGAGAAGAGGAAGTTATGAGTTTTGATATCGCATTAAGTGGATTAGACGCAACCAATGTTCAGTTAAATACTATTAGTAATAATATTGCCAATGTTTCTACCTCGGGTTTTAAGGAGTCACGTACTGAATTTTCAGCGGTATACAATGGTATGCAAGCCGGAGGGGTTGAAGTTGCTGCTATTTCGCAGAACTTTGATAAAACAGGCTCAATTACCGGGACTGGTCGACCGTTAGATCTGGCGATTTCGGGAAGCGGATTTTTTGTCACTAAAGATCATACTGGGCAAACCTTATATACCCGCTCAGGCGTGTTTGGTTCTGATAAAGATAACAACATTGTTAGTAATAATGGCGCCAAGCTTCAAGGCTATACCGTTGATGCAAATAACAATTTACAAGCTGGCGCAGTCGGTAATTTAAAAATCACCACCGGTTCACTGCCAGCAAAAGCGACAGATGAGCTTGCTTTTGTAGCTAACTTAGATGCCCGTTCGAGTGTGATTGATCCTGCCATTAATCCTTTCGATCCTAATGCGACTGACAGCTTTAACTCTTCTTATACTTCTAAAGTTTATGACTCTTTAGGTAACCCCCACACCGTTACACAGTACTTCACCAAAACCAATGCCAATGAGTGGCAGGTAAATGTGGTCGTTGATGGCGCGGCTACCCCGACGCAAACCCAAAATGTTGTTTTTAATACCGACGGTACATTGCAATCACCAACGACTCCTTTTGTTGTGAATTTCAACCCTGCAGGTGCGGATGCGGCGAATATCAATATTGATATAGCTGGGACGACTCAGTTTGGTGCGGATTTTGGCGTGAGTACCAATGCGCCGAATGGCTATACCTCGGGTGAGCTTGCTGGTGTGCGTGTTGAAGATAATGGGATGGTGTTTGCTACTTACACTAATGGACAATCTCAGTTACAAGGTCAAGTGATGCTGGCTGATTTTGCCAACCCTCAAGGATTGGTAAAAACCAATGGCACTTCTTGGATCCAAAGCTTCAGCTCGGGTGCTCCTGTTAATGGTGCGCCAAGTACGGGGACCTTAGGTGGATTAGTTGCTGGCGCTTTAGAAGGCTCAAATGTTGATCTCACCAGTGAACTGGTAAGCCTAATGACCGCTCAGCGCAACTATCAAGCCAATGCCAAAACTATATCGACGTCAGATAAATTAACGCAATCACTCTTTAACGCGGTGTAGTGAGAGGCTGTTATGGATAGTTTTTTATATACCGCAACCAGTGGCGCAAGCCGAGTGATGAAAGCGCAGCACGTGCGTTCAAATAACTTATCAAATGCTGACACAGCAGGTTTTCGTGCTGATATGGAGCGAGTGAAAAGTATCCCGTTACAGGGCGCGGGATTTGATGGTCGCACTATGGTTGTAACTAACTCAGCAGCGACACGCTTTGATGCAGGGGATGTGATCAAAACAGGGCGCGCACTGGATATTGCGATTAATGGTGATGGCTTTTTTACCGTACAAACTGTCGCTGGTAATGAAGCCTATACCCGTGCTGGCAACATTCGTGTTGATGATCAAGGCATGATGCGAGTTAACGGTTTTCCATTGATGTCAGAAGGGGAAGCCTTAGTGCTACCAGAACATCAAGATGTGGAAATCAGCGATAAAGGTGTGGTGACTGTGGTGCCTCCTGGCGGTGGTGCCAAGCTTGAAGTCGGACAATTAAAGTTGGTTAATCCGGAGTTTAATCAACTGCAAAAACAAAGTGATGGCTTATTACATCCTGTAAATGACCAAGTCTTTGCTCAAGACCCGAGTGTAGCGATGACGGCTGGGCATTTAGAAGGCAGTAACGTGTCGGCGATTAATGAGCTGGTTAGTGTGATGTCGCTAACTCGTAACTTTGAAATGCAAGTGCGAATGATGAAAACCGCAGAAACTTTAGCACAAGCTGGAACCCGCTTAATGAACCCACGTTAATCACGTAGGTAAACATAATTACAAGGAGAGTCATCATGCATTCAGCACTTTGGGTCAGTAAAACAGGAATGGCAGCACAAGATACAAAAATGACTGCGATTTCCAACAACCTTGCCAATGTTAATACGGTAGGTTTTAAGCGTGATCGTGTTGTTTTTGAAGATTTGTTTTACAGTATTCAACGTCAACCAGGGGCGCAAGTTGATCAGTTAAATCAATTACCGAGTGGAGTACAGCTTGGTAGTGGTGTGCGTGTAGTCGGTACACAAAAAGTGTTTACGCAAGGGAATTCACAAAATACCCAACAACAGTTGGATCTTGCTGTAATGGGATCGGGCTTTTTCCAAATAGAAAATTCCGATGGTGAAGTGATGTTTAGCCGTAATGGCCAGTTTCACGTTAACTCTGAAGGCTTAATGGTGAACGGACAAGGTCTGCCACTTCAACCGCAAATTCAAATACCTGAAGAAGCGAATACGATATCCATTGGTGTTGATGGCCTTGTCACGGCGACGCTAGCAGGGGATCCTCAGCCGCAAGAGTTAGGGCAAATTACCTTAGCGAAATTTATTAATCCAGCAGGCTTAGAAGCGGTGGGCGGTAACCTTTATAAAGAGACACAAGCCAGTGGTCAGCCGCAAGAAATGATTGCAGGCACTGATGGCGCAGGCAGTTTGAAACAAGGGGCGCTAGAAGGTTCGAACGTGCAAGTAGTTGAAGAAATGGTCGATATGATCACCACTCAACGCGCTTATGAAATGAATGCCAAAGTCGTTTCTGCCGCTGATGACATGCTGAAATTTGTCGCTCAAGCCGTGTAAGGAGTGAGGATGAAGACGCTTTTAATGCTGCTATGTTTGCTCTCATTTGTATCAGGTTGTGCGGTGCGTGAAGAGTTTATTCCGCCTGAACCTAATGATGCTGCATTTGCGCCACCGGATCTTGATTACAGCTTACCTGAAGCCAAGCATGGCAGCTTGTATCGCCATAATTATTCGATGACCTTGTTTCAAGATCGCCGTGCCTATCGGGTCGGCGATGTATTAACGGTGGAGTTGGATGAGCAAACGCAGTCAAGCAAAAAAGCCAATACCAAGTTTGGTAAATCTTCCTCTATTGAATTTGCAGCGCCAACATTAGGTAATAAAACCTTTGATGATCTCTCTGCCAGTGTTAGCGGTGATCGTGGTTTTGATGGCACTGCTGCCAGCACTCAAGGTAATAAGTTGCAAGGGGCAATCACTGTCACTGTTCATAAGGTATTACCTAATGGCGTGTTGATGATCCGCGGTGAAAAGTGGATCCGACTTAACCAAGGGGATGAATATATACGCTTAACGGGCGTGGTTCGGGTTGATGATGTTAATCGTCATAACCAAGTGTCTTCTCAACGTATTGGTGATGCGAGGATCACTTATTCTGGCAGAGGCGCACTGGCTGATAGCAATGCTGCAGGCTGGTTAACGCAATTTTTCACTAGCCCATGGATGCCTTTCTAATGAAAAAAATAGTTTATTTTATCCTGTCTTTTTTGTGGGTAACGTTGGGTTGGATGCCACTTAACGTTAGCGCTAAAACAGCAGTTCCTATGATGGATTTAGTGGATGTGCAAGGCATACGCTCAAATCAGCTGGTGGGTTATGGTTTGGTGGTAGGTCTTGATGGCTCAGGAGATCGAAATCAAGTGAAATTTACCAGCCAATCTATCACCAATATGCTGCGTCAGTTTGGGGTACAAATTGGCGATAGGATCGATCCAAAGCTAAAAAATGTCGCTTCAGTGAGTGTGACAGCCACCGTTGAAGCGATGGCGGGACCCGGTCAAGAGCTTAATGTTGTTGTTTCCTCTATTGGTGATGCAAAAAGCCTACGTGGCGGTACTTTATTATTGACGCCACTTAGAGGTATCGATGGTGAAGTTTATGCTGTTGCACAGGGGAATGTCGTTGTTGGAGGGGTAAAAGCAGAAGGGCAAAGTGGTTCAAAAATCACGGTCAATACACCCACAACAGGGCGAATTCCTAATGGTGCCACGTTAGAGCGAGAAATACCGACGGACTTTAATAACAGCAGCATCGTCACGTTAAATTTACGCCAACCGAGTTTTACCACCGCGAAAAATATTTCCCGTGCAATCAACGCGACTTTCGGTCCAAAAGTGGCGACTGCGGTAAGTAAAGGTCGAGTGGAAATGCGTGCGCCGCAAGACCTACAACAGCGGGTGACTTTTATGTCGATGTTGGAAGACTTAAAAGTAATGACAGGGAGAAAAGCCGCGCGGGTGGTATTTAATGCGAGAACAGGAACGGTTGTGGTTGGCAAAAATGTCCGTGTGAGTGAAGCGGCTGTGAGCCACGGTAACCTTACCGTGACGATTTCAGAAAGTGATCAAATCAGCCAGCCTAACGCCTTTAGCCAAGGTACAACAGAGCGAGTCAATAATTCTAAAGTTGATATCAACCAAGATGAGGCACAAATGTACATTTGGCCTGAAGGGACTGAGCTTAATACTATCGTAAATGCCGTGAACAGCTTAGGTGCGTCACCTGATGATCTTATGTCTATTCTACAAGCGCTACATGAAGCAGGCGCATTGAATGCAGAACTGGTAGTGATTTAGGAGAGTTAGATGAAGTTCGACGACAATATCAGCGTAATGAACAAAACTAATGTTCTATACCATGATAATAATGGTTTGCAGCAAATCAAACATTCGCTATCTGATGAGCAAGGTTTAGAGGTGGTTGCTGGGCAATTTGAAGCGATGTTTTTACAAATGGTTTTACGCCAGATGCGAAGTAGCAGTGATGTCTTGGCTGATGAAGATAATCCATTTTCCAGTAAACAACAGAGCGTCTATCGCGACTTTTATGATGGCCAGTTAGCGATTGAAATGGCGAAACAACAGCAAACAGGCATTAAAGAAATGTTGATGAAACAGTTAAATCCTAACCAAGGATTTAATGATGTTCAAAATAGTGCCGCATTAACTCATCAAGTACTGGAAAAACAAGACACACCAAAGCCTGTTAACAATGAAGCGGCCAATCAATTGGCGATTCGAACGTGTACTGCTTTTCAACAATCATTGCAATCTTACAAGGAGCAGTAATCGCTATGAATATGATTAATATTGGTTTAACAGGGTTAAATGCCAATAAAACGGCGCTTGATGTTACTGCTCATAATGTTGCTAATGTTAATACGCCAGGATTTAGTCGACAGCAGGCAATGATGAGTGCTCTTGCTGGCAACGATATATTAAGTGCGGGAAGTGGTGTTGACGTTGCCAGCATACGTCGTATTTCAGACCAATTTATTGTAAAGCAAACATGGGCAGCAACCAGTCAACAAGCAGCAAGCAATGCGAATTTAGACAATATGACGATGCTCGAAAGCCTTTTAGGTGGCGAGGGCTTTAACATTAGTGCTGGTCTTGATTCTTTATATTCGGCGCTAAATGACGCGACGCTTAAACCTGAATCTACCCCTAATCGCCAGCAAATTATTAATGAAGCTAAAGCGTTATCTCGTCGCTTTAATACCTTGTCTGAATCTTTACATGGTCAAGGTAAACGTATCAGTGACAAGGCCACGGCGTCGATTGAGCATGCTAATAGCTTAATGAACAACATTGCTGATATAAACCATCGCGTTGTTGAGACACAAGCGACAGGCGGTAATCCTTCTCAGCTTATTGATGAACGTGATGTATTAATTAAACAACTATCTGAAGTAGTAGAGATCAGTTCAACCCAGCAACCAGATGGTAGCCTACAAGTCACTCTGGCATCGGGTCAGCCCTTGATCTTAGGTAGTGATGCTGCGCAATTAAAATCGACTCCGATAGTTAATGAGCCGTTTATTAAGAATATTGAAATTAATTTTTCTGGGCAAACCTTTGCAGTTACAGGTGAGTTAGGAGGGCAGTTAGGAGCATTTGATAGCTATCTTAAAGACACCTTAAAACCGACCCAACAAGCCCTTGATGAGATGGCACAAAACCTAGCAACCGAATTTAATCAGGTACTCGCGACGGGTTTTGATTTAAACGGTAATCCAGGCCAAGCATTGTTTTCATTCGATCCCAATTCACCAGCGGCCAGCCTTGATATCACCGCGATCACACCGGCTGAGCTGGCATTATCTTCAGATGGGACACCGGGTAACAGTGATACGTTACAAGCCTTGATCAATTTGTCGACGAAACCAATGGCGATCACAGGGTTAGGGAGTGTGACCTTGAATGATGCATTTGCTTCTATGGTGGGTAAAACGGCAATAGAAACGCGACAAGCCGCCGTTGATCAAAAAGCCGCAGAAACCTTATTTAGTCAAGCCAATGCAGCACGAGATAATTTAAGTGCGGTTAACAGTGATGAAGAAGCGGCAAACCTAATGACATTTACTAATGCTTATCAAGCAAACATGAAAGTGATCAGTACAGCCAATGAACTGTTCGACTCAGTATTACGATTATTGTAAGGGATGAATGATGAGAGTCAGTGATACGCAATTTAGCCAGCTAATGTTAACTAGCCTATCAAAGAATAACCAAGGCTTAGGGGAAGTGTTAGCGCAGATGTCGACTGGTCAGCGCTTACTCAAATTATCTGATAACCCAATTGATTCTATTAACTTATTGAATTTAGATCGTGAAAATAGCGCGATAAATCAGTACCAAGACAACATTAATAATGTGAAAACCGCGTTATCGTCGCAAGAAGTTCATTTAATGGCTGCAAGTGATACGTTAAAAGATATGCGAGATACGTTGTTACTAGCGTCAAATGGTGCCATCTCAGATGCTGATAGAGAAAGTTATGCGAATAAATTAGTCAGCTTACGCGATGCTTTTATGTCTTCATTTAATGTTCAAGATGAAGAGGGTAATTACCTTTTTTCCGGTACTCAAAGTGATGTCCCAGCGATTACAGCACAACCTGCTGGTGGTTATATTTTTGAAGGTAATAGTGATAAGCGGGTAGTGACGGTAGCCAAAGGCGTTACGATGGAAGCCAATTTTGCTTCACAAGAAATGCTCGATCTTGGCGGTAATAATATCTTAAATCAGATTGACGCCGCGATAACCGAGTTACAAGCCCCGACAGCAAATCTCAATAACACCTTACAAGCAACGTTAAATACTCTAGATACGACGCATGATAATGTATTAGCAGCAGTAACCGATATTGGTGGGCGCCATAATAATTTAGATTTAATGGAAACCAGCCATGGTGATAATAAGTTATTTGTTGAAGCCGTAACCAATGATCTAGAAGCGTTGGATTATGGTGAAGCATCGGTTCGTTTAAATAATTACATGGCTGCGCTTCAGGCTACACAGGCAAGCTATATGAAAATTAACGACCTTTCATTGTTTAAGCGATTGTAAGGTAGCAAAGAATTATGGTGACAAGTACATCGGAAGTCAGAACTCAGAGTATAAATTTTGCTAATGCGAGCAAGCAAGCTGCCATTGTTCCGTCAGCCGCAGACACAATCGATACCAAGAAAATTGCGGGTTCGAACTTAAAACAATTAAGCTATCAGCAAGATGGATATACGGTTTCTAAAACCTTACTTGCCAAGGGGCAGCAGCAAGTAACATCGGTACAAATAGCACAACAAGCTTTAGGCGTTGTAGGGCGTGACTTACAAGCCATAAAGAAGATCTTAAGTACTGAGCTTATTGCTCAACGCGCAGTTTCTCCGTCAGCTCAAAGCAATGCGAATCATCATCTTGATTCGATAAAACACACATTGAATAACGCTAAGAGCGACGGACTTCGTGTTATTGATGCAGAGCTTAAAGTTAATATTGATAGACCAATAACACGTACATTTTCTGTTCCCGGTCTGAATGTTCAGCGTCAGCGAGAGCACAGTGAACTGATTAAATTAAGCTTTCAACAGTTAGGAACGGTTGTTGTGAATATGGATGCGAAATTAAGCGATAAAGCCTTAGTTTCGCAAATAGATCGTCATGTAATCCCTTTTGGTCTTCGAGCATCGCAACAAGATAACGGCGATATTGTATTTCGAACCAATGAGCAAAGCTTTCAAGGGTTGGAAGGAAAAGTACAGGTTATTGGTCAAGGGCATCGATACCCTGCAGGACAGGCCAATACACTCACGATTAAGCCTGAGCCAGAAGGTATTGAAGATAGTCAATTTACTTTTAATAACCGTGAGCAAATTCGCGATACTTTAGTAAAAGTGAACCAACATTTACGGCAAGTGCAACAAAGCCTTGATGATATCAAAGCTTATCAGGCGGTATTGGCTAAACAAATGGCAGATGCGAAGGCAAACACGTCGCTGGGAGATGTTAAGCAAGTAGAAGAAAAGCTTAGCCAACTCTCGGGGGCTGGAAACCAGCAATTTAGTGCAACGTATCGCTCTTTAGCAGCACAAGCAAATGTACATCGTCATACGGTTGTCGCTTTATTGAAATAATGTCACTGACTGCATGTTTATTGCTGATTTTCGTCTGCACAACATTCATCTTGTAGATAGGCGATCACAGAATCCAGCTTCTGATATTCAGCGACACAAAACAAAGTTCGTCCTTCTCTGCGTTGTGAAATGAGCCCAGCAGAGGCCAGCCCGGCAATATGATGAGAGAGGGTTGAGCCAGGAACAGAAAGCTTTTCTTGTAATCCCCCAACAGCAATACCTTGATGACCCGCTCTAATCACTGTTTTGTAAATCATCAATCGTGTCGGATGTCCTAATTCTTTCAATGCCTTAGCAATTATCTCTGTATTCATTGTTAATACCCTCACTAAATTTATATTTCGATATTACTGGAAATGTCTTGATCTAGCCAATAAAGATCAATTATATTTCGATTATTCTAGAAATATAGATTGGTGTTGTGATGTTCAAAGATACGTTAGAGATGTTCCTCTTTTTGACGACTGAGTTAACGCTACTGTTTTTGTTGATTAGCTTTTTGGTTGGTGTGTTACAAAGTTATATACCACCGGAAAAAATTCAGAGGATATTAAGCGGAAAGAAAGGTAAGGGTTATGTTGTTGCTGCATTATTAGCAGCTATTACTCCGTTTTGTTCTTGTTCGACAATTCCGTTCTTAAAAGGATTACTCAGAGCTAAAGCGGGTTTTGGCACTATGATGGTGTTCCTTTTCGCGAGTCCACTGCTTAACCCCGTAATCATTGGCTTATTTGTTGTAACCTTTGGTATTAAAGTTGCGGCATTCTATTTTGTGATGGCGATGGGTGTATCTGTTATTGCCGGCGTGCTATTAGAAAAGCTCAATTTTGAGCGCTTTGTAAAACCAGAAGCCTATATTGAACCTGAATCATCATGTGGTGCTAAAAGCTGTGGTGGAGTGAAAGTTGAAACCAATAAATGGAAAAAAATTTGGAATACAACATGGAAAGATTTCAAAAAAGTACTGCCATACTTAATCGGTGGTATTGCTATTGGTTCATTGATTTATGGTTTTATGCCAACTGAATTCATTGCAAAAATAGCAAGTGATAATAATCCATTTGCCATTCCGGTAGCGGCTGTCATTGGTATTCCATTATATATTCGTGCAGAAGCTGTCATTCCATTAAGTGCCGCATTAGCTGCAAAAGGAATGGGATTAGGGGCGGTGATGGCATTAATTATTGGTAGTGCTGGCGCAAGTTTAACAGAAGTTATCTTATTGAAATCAATATTTAAAACACCAATGATTATTGCTTTTGTTGCGGTTGTTTTAACCATGGCTATGAGTTCAGGTTACTTATATAGCTGGATTTTTTAATCCTTACCATGGAATTTCAGTGCCATCGTAGATAAAGAATTTTCCATTATCTTTATAGTATTATTGTGAATTAAATATTACATATTTATGACGCGTGTGTTTTGTCTGGTTTTTTATATCATGTTGACGCTTTATGGTTAACATTTAATAAGAATAAATATTAAATTAAATATTAATATTGCGTATTAAAGCACCTTTAAGTAGTTAAAGGTGCTTTAAATCTGTTTTTATTTGGTGATATGTTTTTATTATTACTTTTTGAAAGAGGGGTGTAATAAAAATTTTATCTATGAATTGCGTCTAATATTTTAGATACATTTTGATAAATAACTTTTGATTATTAAATACCTTGATAATATTAGTTTTAAGTTAATCAACTAAATGGTTTAAATCCTTGATCGCGATTATTAAAGTCCCTGTTAGTAAAAGAAATTCATTGTTTTTAGATAGGAATCAAACAGGAAAAGGAAAAGAACAAATATGTTATTAAATTGGTCTTTTGATTGAAGTTGCTATTAAAAACAAAAAAATAGTAATGTGAATATATCTTCTTTCTTGAACTGGGTTAAACCTGCAATTCTTCATGATCAATTTTTCTTAATAAGAGAGAAAGGAAAGTTAGAATATTCTGGTTACGTAGGCATGGGTTGATGACAATACTTATTCAGATTTCATGATTGAAAATAGGTATGTTCTCCAACCAATGTCATGGAATGAAGGTGAAAATTTATTTCTTGATATATAAGGAGAAGAGACTACAAATGAAAAGTTGTCCTAACTGTTTTAATAAAACGATAAGTATATATGATTTATATAAATTATCTGTTCGAAAAAAGGTAGTGTGTTCTAAATGTAATTCTGAAATAAAGTTTAAAAATTCTTATTATTTTTACATTGCAATATCATCTGTTTGTATAAGTTTTATTGTAATTTCTAAATTTCCTTTCTTTACTAAATTAATATTAATATCAATAGTGGCGTTTATACCAATGTTCATTTCAAAAGTTTGTTGCCATAAAAGAGTTATTCGTTAATGTAACGAGAATGTGTATGATATTTTTATATTATAATTTTAAATGATTGTAGTGTATTTATAATATAGAAGGAATAATTTAACTGTAGATGAAATATCAAGAGTGGATGCTGGAGGTGATGGCGGTTTTATACAAAATGCTGTTTATGGTGCCGTTTCTGCTGGTGCCGAATATTATGCAGCAGCTTTTGGACCTGTAGATGCTCAATACCAAGGCCAGTAGTACGTCCCCCTTTTGAATCAGGAAAGTGGGTAGTGGCCACTTCTTATTAGTATGGATAATTTTTTAACTACCATGGAATTTCAGTGCCATCGTAACTGAAGAATTTTCCATTATCTTTTAAGCTCAGTCGCTGTAGCAAGTTAATTAATGCTGCAGCGACTTTTTCTGGCGTTTGTAAATTACCTTCTGGCACGTTGCGCTGAAAAGGCTTTGATAAGTTTGTGTCTGTCGTGCCAGGGTGAAAAGCGAATACACAGGTATTAAATTTTTTATTTTTCCATTCAATACTAATGGTTTTCAAAGCCATATTTAATGCTGCTTTTGAACTTCGGTAACTTATCCATCCACCCAAATGATTGTCTTCAATACTGCCAATTTTTGCCGAAACAGTAACAAAGTAATTCAATGTTTTTGATTTTAATTTAGGAGATAAGTGCTTAGCGATGAGCAGTGTAGGTAATACGTTCGTTGCGATATTTTGATTGAAAAAATCACTATCAAATTGAGTAATCGTTTTTTCTGGCATCATATCGCCATTGTGTAACATGCCAACCGTATTTATCACGATATCAAGCTGGCCAACTGTTTCTGATAATTTAGCCACATCAGAATCTTTGCTGACATCAGTACGATGCCAAGTAAGTTGAGGGTATTCAATAGTTGGATGGCTGTTGTGGTATGTCGCATGGATATGATTGACTGCATCTTGGCTTAGATATGCTTTTATTAAGGCTGAACCAATGCCACCTGTGCCACCTAATATCAATATATGCATAAAGAGAAACTCATCGTATTGAAATAACAAAGTATCTATACGATGAGTTTAGCTAAATAGTTTTGTTTTAATTACTTACGCTTAAAGTAATCTCGAATAGATTCGAAAATGAGTAATACACTATAAAAGGGATTATCAGCTTTGTTATATTCTTCTAATACGTAGATGAAGCTCGACTTATAGTGCTCTACTGCTTCTTCACTTGTTTCTGCATAAATCACATCATCTAACACTTCAAAGCCTTGAGACAGTAATGCTTCTTTCTCTTTCAGAAATGTCGAAGATGACATATCTATAAAAGTGTATTGTTTTCTGTCGTTGTTAAGCGTAAAAAACTGAAATTTAATCGCCATAATTATTCCCTTATATTTCACCAAGCGTATAAAAATTGAAAACGAAAGTTTGAGTAATACGTCTTTGGTGCTGCTAATACATTGAAATAATATTTAGCTATAGCGTTCTAATTAAATTTAGCTGTAAAAGTATGCTTTTATCCTATGTGAAAGGTGAGTTTATAAGCAAGGCTTTGAACTCACGTTTTATTTTGTAACGGGATGTAAAAAATAAAATGTAATCTGATGTATTAGGTGAGCTTTAGCTTAGCGTTTTTGGAATACATCCAAGCAATATTGATCTCGCGGTTTTTGATTAATCATATTTATCGTTACGACAAAGAAGTGTGTTTTTTAACGATTAGTAATTACTATACTATCCGCGTCAATTACTCCTGTATGGTATATCGAATTGACTACAACATCTTCTACTGCGCTGTACACTGATCTATCTTCTTACTACGATCTCATGTGTGCAGATATTAACTACCAAGCCCAAGCAGAATGTGTTCGTCGACTTCACCAATTATTTGGTAATAAAGGTACGCGACATCTAGATCTTGCCTGTGGAACAGGTCCTCATGTTCGTCACTTTATTGATCATGGTTTTCAAAGTTCTGGCTTAGATATCAATCAGCCAATGCTTGATCTAGCAAAACTTCGCTGTCCAGAAGCCGACTTTGTTTTACAGAATATGTGCGAATTTAAAGTTGATCAGCCATTGGATTTGATTACCTGTTTTTTATATTCGATTCATTACAGTGACGGTCTTGTCAATTTAACGCGCTGTATTGAAAGTGCACATGCGGCATTAAAAGAAGATGGTATATTTTGTTTCAATGCGGTTGAAAAGAACTTAATCAACAATAATTACTTTGTCAGCCACAGTGTGGAACATGATAACAGTCGTTTTACTTTTAGCTCTGGTTGGTATTATCAAGGTGAAGGTGAGAAACAAGCGCTGAAATTGAGTATTGAAAAAGCCGACACACTCAATACTGAAATTTGGCATGATGAGCATCCAATGGTTGCGGTGAGCTTTATTGAACTTCAAGCACTACTTGAGCCATATTTCGATGTTCATATGTTTGAACATGACTACGAGAAACTTATTCCTTGGAATGGGGAATCAGGTAATGCAATCGTCGTGTGTGTGAAGAAGTAACGATTAAAGAGGCATCCAGCAGTGATTAATGATGACTGCTGGGTAACCCGTTTTAGATTTATCCATTTGTATTTTTCTATTTCTTTAATTGTCTTGCTTCAATTAATGCTGAAGTCATTCTATGGTAATTTATATATTCGTTTATGAAACACAATAACGAATACTGAGCTGATGAATAAAATGAAGCATGTCGAAAATAAACTGGGCTTATTTATTGCCTGCATTGTTTTAATTTGTGTCGTTGCAACAATAGGAAGTTCTTCCAATACGCCATGGTTACAGATGCCATTTGAAGCATTTAATGGCATAGCATTTAGCTTTGGTTATTTCTTTCGTTTATCTGCTATGTGGGCGTACGCATGTAGTAGTGTCTTTTTTATCTCATTGTTTGCGGTTAGCTTTTGGCTGGGGAAAATAGTGGTAAGATTTTTTTGTCGTCGACGTTAAGCCACTAAAAAGAAGAAATACAAGAAGCAGACGAAAGCGAGCAATATAGCCGAGATGATAGGGTAAATAATGTAGCTATCATCTATTCTATTCGCGCGATGAAAACAAAAAAACGCTAACAAACCATTATAAAAGATCAATAACAGGCTGATCATTGTGCCAGTACGTAAATCTAGCGAACCAAGCTGAAATAGAAAAAAAGACAGCAGAACATAATCAATGACGATCAGCCATAGAAAAGTCTTTTGTAAATTATCAGCTTTACGCTGTTTTATTTGTGTATGAGTCATTGGGCACACATCCACTAAAATCTCACCAAAACCAAGCATTGTATTCAATATTTATAAAATATAGCTTATAAATTAGACACGACGGGCTGTATTTCTTTTGGTTGGGTGACTGAATGGTTTATATAGTCGCTTCGTAGCACGGGTTGATTAAGACGCGCTTTTTCGTAAGCTTTATCAACAATGTTATCAGGATTTCCTGTACCAAAAAGAGCATCTACAACACTGGCTGCGGGGGTCGTTAAGATAAATAACTCAATTCGACGATTTTCACTGGCATTAGGGGATTGTTTGTTCAGTAGGGCACGTTCTGCCATTGCTGCAACTTGAAGTACTCGATTGCTTGGCATGCCGCCAGCAATCAGCGTCTGTCTTGCGACATTGGCACGGGAAGAAGAGAGTTCCCAGTTTGATCTATTACTAAACTGGCGTTTAAACGGAGTCGCATCTGTGTGGCCACTGATGATCAGTGAATTGCTGATTTGTTTAAAAATAGGGGCAATGTTTAATAATACATCTTCAAAAAAGGGCGTTAAATCAGCACTGCCACGATGAAACATATTTTGTTTGAAGTCATCTTGTAAAATGATCCTCAACCCTTGCGGTGTCACATCAACTGAAATATTACCTTGAGCTGATACTTGCTTAGCCGTTTCTTCAACAACTGAAGCAAGGATCGCTAATTGCGCTTGGGTTTCAAAACTACCTGGAATTAACGCATCACTTTCAGGGCCATCACCGTTACCATCAAAAAACGATTTTATTGTCATCGCTGCATTGTGAGAACTTAGATCGGCAGCTTCGCCACCGAAATCAATAGGGGATAAGCTGTTGGCGGTATCAAAAGGATTGCCAGCGCCTTCGTCAAAAACACTGGCACTATTTAAATAAGCAACAATGGCTTTACGTTCCTTTTGATCAACCACTTGCATTAACCAAAGCACTAAAAATAGTGCCATAAGAGCAATCATAAAATCAGCAAAAGCGACTTTCCATGCGCCACCGTGATGTTCATGTGAATGTCGTTTTGTTGCACGTTTAAAGACGATCTGCTCTGTGTTCTGCATTATCCCTCCTGTTCAGTTAGCCACCTCTCCATTTCGTTAAATGTAGGTTTAATGTCTAGCTGAATATGTTTTCTTCCTGCGTCAATAGCTAATAAGGTCGGCTTTTTAGCGACATAGGCGACAAGTGTTGCTCTTATACATTCAAATGCTGACATATTGCGTTTAACACGCTGTGCCATGGCATTACTGGCAGGATCTAGAATGCAATAACAGCCAAAAATTCCAAGAAAAGTACCGACTAATGCGGCAGCAACGTGATAGCCAATCATGGCGATAGAGCCATCAATGGCTTGCATGGTAATGATGATCCCCATGACCGCTGCCAAAATACCAAATCCAGGTAAGGCTTCTGCGGTACGTTGCATAGAACGCGAAGGCAAGAGTAAGTCTTCTTCTATTGCACTGATTTCTTGTTCTAGTAACCCTTCAAGTTCATAAGGCGACATTTGTCCCATTGCCATTAAACGTAAATTGTCTGTAATGAAAGAAATAACATGATGGTCATGCTTAATGAGAGGGTAGCGATTAAAAATCGTGCTGCTTTGAGGTGACTCAATATGCTCATCGAGTGCTTTAAAGCCTTTATTACGAACGGTATCAAGCAAGGTTTGCAGTAATGCCATTAATTCCATGTAGTACTGAGCCTCATTATTACGAGGCGAGAGTACTTGACGAAATTGCTGACGCATTTCCTTTAAAACATGCGGTGGGTTACCAATGATCAAGGAGCCCAATGTTGCTCCGGCAATAATTAAAAATTCAGCAGGTTGCCAAATCGCACGTAAATTTCCGCCAGCCCAAACATAGCCACCAAAAACACAAATAATAATGATGATGGCACCGATTAACTTTTGCATATACAGCTCCTAAGCCGATAAATAGTGATTGAGGGATTTCAGTGCTTGTTTATGCAGCTGACAAATACGCGGTGGAGTAAGGTTTAGCACTAACGCGATCTCATGTAGATTGAGTTCATGTTGATAAAACAGGGTCAGCAATAACTGCTCTCGTTTTGATAATTGTGTTAAAGCGTATTCCAGTGTGCGACGCATATGTTCATGTTCAACACCGTTATATTCCAACGGTGCATCTAGCTCTTTACCGGCTTCTAGCAGTTGATCAAGGCTTTGCATTTCACTTGCCATACTGGCTTGTAAACGCAGTTGATAATTTTCACTATCAATGCCAAGCGCAGATGTGATCTCTGCTTCTGTGGGCTGTCGGCCAAGTTGTTTCATTAAGTCACGGGTGATGTCGTTCAGCTCATGAGCTTGTTGGCGTGTATGACGAGAACGCCAATCTAATCGTCGCAGTTCGTCTAAAATCGCCCCACGAATACGACATACAGCAAATGCTGGAAATTGAGGATCTTCGACATCGCCATAACGTCGCGCCGCTTCTAACAGCCCAATTAATCCAATTTGCTGCATGTCTTCATAACTGCAATGTGGGCTAGTATGGTGACGAAGTTGATTAACCACGCGCTTTACTAAAACAAGGTGATGACGGATTAATAAATCTTCATCAATATGATGCTGTTGCGGCGATGGGGCCGTGTCGAGGTTATAGTGAGTGGTTGGGTTGTGATCAAGCATACTCACCTCATTATTGAATGACGTATTTGGTAAAAAGCACATCATCAATATCACGAGCGATCGTGGTATTGGCAAAGGCTGCGGTCAGGGTTTGTTTTACTTCTTGCTGTAATTGATCGATAGATTGTTGGTTTTGTAACTCTTCATACTTTTTCTTGCTGAACATTTTGAGTAATGCATTGCGAACGAGCGGCATGTAGCTATCGATTTGTTTTATTCGTTCGGGATAGTGGGTTTGGACTGCTAGCTCAATCATCACATAATGAGTTTGGCGTTCACCTTTTACACTAACAACGACCTTATCGAGAGGATGAAAGGCAGGTTGTGCCGTAGCTTCTGGCTCTGATTCAAAGACGTTTGTGAACCATACATCGATGTTTGGAGTGGACGTATTCTGTTGGCTATACCATAGAGTGGCGCTAAAAGTGGCAATAGCAACAATAATGCTGATCAGCAATATAATAAACAGGTTAGAAAGTGTTTTTTTATTAGTCATCATCCTGATCCTAAATAAGAAAATTATGCGAGCGTAGATAGCCAATGCTCATTGGTTGTCGATGTTTCAACGTCTGCAGATGACGTGGAAGTGATTACCCTGTGATCGTTATCATCTTGGGTTGAATGTTGTGCGGTTTGATCTGAATGGGAATCTTGCTTACCGTGGCTGATGTTGACATCGACACTGACAAATTGCTGCTGGAGATCATGACGTAAACGTTCAGAGACTTGGTTAAGTGCATCACGTACTGCATTGTTATTAGCACTGATTTGAACATTCAACTTATCGCCATCCATTTTGACGATCAGATCAAGCTTGCCAAGATCTGGTGGATCTAAACGAATACGTGCTTCTTGCATGTTTTGTGTCGCTTGAAGAGAAACGCGATCTTGTAGAATATTCAGCATTTTCTCACCCCATTGTGAAGATTGAGGATCAACACTTATGGGAGCCCAATTCACACGATTAACCGTTATGTTGGTTTGTGTTTGTGTTTGTGTTTGTGCTTGAGCAGATAAAACTTGTTCGACTGCGGTAAGATTTTGAACCAATTGTGGCGCAGGCATTTCACCATTGAAAAGCGGTATTTTTACCGCGTTTAACGATGACATTTGTTCTAAGGCAGAACTGGGTAGTGAAGTTATAGTTAGTGGTGCGATGACTTCCTTAATAGGATTGTTTGCGTGGTTAAGCGCAGATGTATTGACACCGTTTAGCACCTGATGAGAACTTGATAATGCATTCTGCGTAAATGAAGCAGAGGACAGTGTGCTTGTTGTTGATGGTGTAGCTAAGTGATTAAGTGGAAAATTGCCAATGGTTGGTGTAGTTACGGCTATTTCAATTTCACTTGGCGGTATCGGCAGCAATGTTTGATGTTGCGGTGCTGATGCAGAGTCTCGCTGTTCAAGATCGGTTGTATTGGCATTGCCTGATAGTAGCTCTGGTAACGTACTTTCGCTTTGCTGAGAAAATATTTGTAATGTTTGCGAGAAACCTTCTTGCCCTACCGTAGCGTCTGAGCTTTCAACAAGCATCCCAGCTTGTTTGATATCAGATGATGACGATACATTGTCAATTTTGGTGAGCGCAGTATTAATTAACATCGTTCACTCCATATTGTTGGCTGACTGATAAGCCTCAAGGCGTTCTTTTTCCTTGTCAGCAGTTGCTATTTTGTGTTGCAGTATTTGTTGTGCTTGTTGTAACGCAAGATAGGCTTGGCGATGTGCAGCCATTAACGCCGTTATTTGTCCTTGCTGTTGCGCTGTTTTAGGTTTTGATTTAAGTGGTAGTAACAGCGCACGTAACACTTCATCAAGCTGCTGTAAGCGAGACCAATTTTCAGTCTCAGCAGCTTGCTGAATTTTTGCTGTGAGTACTTTGAGCGATATGGAATTATTTGGCTGCATGCTGCCCAAACCCTTGCCAACCTTCTCGAATATTGTTCATCACTAAAGTGACATTATCGAGGTGGGAGAGATCGTTTTTGACACTTGCTTGGTAAAGCTCAAGCTGACAAAACTCATAAAGTTCATGCAAATTAGCTGCAACTTCGCCGCCAAGTTCTAGATCTAACGCACTATCTAGCCCTATTAAGATATTCATGCATTTATTGATACTGATCCCCTTGGCATCGAGTCGTTTTGCTTCGATATGTCCTTGTGCACGGATCAGTTCATCTTGAAAGCCATCAATAAGCATTAAAACTAATTGATGAGGGGAGGCTGAAGCGGCTTGTGCATCCAAGTCGACTTGTTGATATGAATTAAAACCTGCATCTTGCATTAACATTGTTGTACTCCTTTTAACCAAATAAACCTTGGGTTTGCTGCATTTGGGTCATGATTTGATTCATTTGGGTGAATTGTTTGAGGTAGCGGGTGTAAGCCATGTCATATTTACGTTCAAGGTTGGCTTGTTTATCGTCGATACGATCGATGTTGTTTCTCAGGGCATCTTTGCGAGAAGTAAACATGCCTGAAGAAAATTGGAGAAAAGGCTTAAGTGAATCTTCTAATGAATCGAATAAATTACCGTCACCGTTAAACATGGATTCAATGGTTGAACCCATGGTTTGTTGTGCGTTTTTAAAGCTATCTTTATCAACTTCAAGTTTGCCTTCGCGGTTAATACTGATCCCAATTTCAGACAGTCTCTTGCCTTCAAATTGGTCGCGTAGAAGGCTATTTAATTGCGACTCTATTGAACGAAGAGTGGGATCATTGGCCAGTGCGCCACGTTTGTTATCTGCTGAGCCTGTTTGGGTATAACTATCAAGGTTGGATATCACCTTGTTATAGCTTTCAATAAATGAATTAACTTGCTCCAAGGTGGCATCTTGATCGGCATCGATACCCATAGAAATGGCTGTATCACCAGAGGTTTGTGCTTTGGTTGCAGTAATATCAATACCATCAATAACATTGGAAAACGTATTGCTGCTATTGGTCAGTTTTAAGCCCGTGGTTTCCGCGCCAAGCCAAATCACTGCATCTTGTGGCGCACTGATTTCAGTTAAGTTAGTAAAAGCATCATCAAACCATGTTGTGCCTGTGCTCGAAGAAACACTTAATGTGTTCGCAATCCCTGTTTCGTTACTTGCTAGCATGAAATGAGTTTGACCACTGGTACGAACTAACGTGGCATTGACTCCGGGGTTATCGGGGTGGTTATTAATTGCTGTAGTGAGCTCTGATATGGTGGATTGCCCGTCACCATCGCTATCTATTGTTGAAAGGTCGAGATCAAGAGTTTGGCCATCGACAGTGAATGAGAGTGTTCCTGTGTTAGGTACAGACGTTGTTGACTCCAAGTTTGCTGGCATATCAGTTTTGACCTGATGGGCACTGGCAACTTGCTCAACAAAGACTTGATAATTGCCGCTTAACGCTTTTGCATTTGCACTGACGGAAAAGTGGCTGTCGTCACTTAATGTCGCTTTATTTTGAATAATGCTGGCAGTTGAGCTGTTGATGCTTTGAATTGTTGCGCGAAAATCACGTAGGGCAGATTCTACTTTACCCAATGCACTTAATTGGCTCTGGTACTTATCAGCTTGTAATTGATACCGCTGCTGAAATGGCTGTACATCAAAGGTGGCGAGTTGAGTGGCCATTTGAATAGGATCTAACGAATTCATTGATTGCTCCTTAAGTGACTATTTATATTGGCAAGAGCTATGCCAAAACTTTCTCGATATAAAGCATTTAAAAACAGGTAGTTATGATTGTCGCGTTAGGTGGCGGAAATGTGATTTCCGTTTGTTATTTCCTGCTTTATTCCTATGTTCCGTTTATTAACCAAAGGGTTACTAATGGCTAGCTTTCCGACATACCGACTTACTGATATTTAATGATGGCTACAAAAAAGCCTCCACGAAGGAGGCTTAGGAAAAAGAAACTACAGTTTAGCGAAGTAGTGACATTGCCATACCCGGTAACTGGTTAGTTTGTGAAAGTACCGTTGTGCCGGCTTGCATTAACATTTGGTTTTTAGTCATGCTTGAAGATTCAACAGCAAAGTCAGCATCAACAATACGACCTTTGGCTGCAGATACATTCTCAACCATATTGCCCAGGTTAGTGATAGTGTGGTCAAGGCGGTTAATGTTGGCACCCAGTGCTGAACGTGCATCACCAATTTCTTTCAGTAAACCCGCTTCACCGTTAGCACCTGTTAGGGTCGTTAGTGCTGTTTGCGCGTTAGCTGCAGAAGTCAAATCACCTAAAGCTAATGCGCCTGAAGTACCAATAGTTGCATTCACGGCTTGTACTTCAGTTGATACATCAACAGCTAGTTGATCACCTGATTGAGTACCAATCTGGAAGTTGACTGCGCCTGCACCAAATGAGCCTGCATCGGTCAAAATATCTTGTCCACCAAAGCTGGTTGATGCCATTACGTTGGCAAGCTCTTCACCAAGCTGTTGGAATTCTGCGTCCAAAGCTACACGGTCATTGGCTGATACTGTGCCGTTTGATGCCTGTGTCGCAAGGTCGTTCATGCGGTAAACGATGTTAGTCATTTCATCCATCGCACCTTCAGCGGTTTGCATCATTGAAATACCGTCTTGCGAGTTACGCATAGCTACAGACATGCCACGAGTTTGCGCATCTAGACGTGTTGCGATTTGAAGACCAGCAGCATCATCTGCAGCTGAATTTACACGGAAACCTGTACTTAAACGTTCCATTGCTGTGTTTAACAAATTGCTAGTATTGCTCAGTGTATTTTGTGTAACCAGTGATGCGTAATTGGTGTGCATAGATAGAGCCATGATAGTTCTCCTTGTAATCAATCTATCGAGGTATTTCCTGCTCACTGTATCTATGCGGTCAGTTGGAAAAGATCATTAATTTTTATTTTTAATATTTTCAAAAAATAAAAGAATTGGAGAATAAATTTGATATTGAGCCAAATAAATGAGGTTTTCTTATTAAATCGTGTTGATATTAAATAAGAAAACCTCATTAATTTTTAAGGGGATGTAGAGATATAAAAGTCATGGTTTTATATTTGATTATTATTCGCAACCTTTTTTTTCATTGATACCGACATTGGTATATCACTGACGTAACCGAAATAATATTGCGCACCAAGTAGTCGATATTGGTTTAATTCATGCTGGCTACCCACCCGCCCCGCAATAAATAATGTATTGTTTTTACGGATAAAACGAATGACGGGAATCAGGCCTGAGCGCTTATGATCATCATTGAGGATATGCGACGTTTTAATTGCATCAGGTTTAATGTTTTTTATTGTTTCTAAATAGCGGGTGGGTGGAATAATATCTATCCAGAGTTTAACCGCTTTCTTTTTTAATGATTCTAAATTTGCATTTAATGTCATTACGTTATGGCATTCACTATTTTCCATGTCATGAAGTTGAACACAGGGAATAATGTATTGCATTGCAACGGAATGATGTTGAAAAACCTGATTAATAAAGCCTTGTCCAATAGGCCATGATAGCGTTTCTGAATTTATCGGCACCACTAACGGATTAATAATATCTTTATGGAAAGTCGATAGCTGAAACTCAATATGGCGGACGGCTAAATATAAGCTATAGAGATCAAACAGAAATTGTACAGGTTTAGAAACATCAAATTGGTAAACACTTTGCTCGTTATTACTACCAAAACGTAATGTTAGGTGTTGGTAGGTGACTTGATTGGTGGTGGTTTCGCGAATAGCCTGACAGACATGACTAACATCGTTTTGCTCAAATGCGTCAAGTAGGATCGCATCGTCGTTATTGCGGGTTAACGATGGGATAATACTTTGAATATAGCTGTAAAGTTCGTCCATGGTGTGTAATGTGTGTTGAGTTGTCATAGCTCGTCCTCGTTCAATTTCACGGGAATGAATTAACCTAAGTTGCCAATGATATTGATATTCTTATTTTCAGGAATTTCGTTATAAGACAATACTGCTAAGCCTTGGGCGAAAGTACGCGCATAGCGAGATAGCAGTGGTCGTAATTGTGGCATTACTAGCAACACAGGGGCTGCGCCTTGCTGTTTTAATTGTTGCTTCGCAAGCGGCATATTTTGTTGAAATTGGCTTAAAATATTTGGCTCAATTGGAAAGCTATCTAGCATCACATTGCCACTGGCTTGTGCTTGTTGGAGCGATGTTAATAGCATCTGTTCAAGTTCATCGGATAAGGCATAGACGTTAAGATCTTTCTTATCACCATTGAGTAGATTCACCAAGGTACGGCGTAAGCTGCAACGCACATCAGCAGCAATTAAGATTGGATCTTTGGTGTTTTCAGACGCTTCTAACATGGTATTGGCAATGGTACGGATATCTTTAAGCGGCACTTGATCAATGAGTAATTGGCGATACACCTTCAGTTGCTGAGCAGGCGTTAATGCAGCACTTAAACTTTCCGCCAATTTGGGTGCCTGTTGCGCCAAACGTTGATTAATAAAATCCACATCATCATGGGTAAACAAATCGGCTAAATGTACTTTCATCACTTTGCTTATGTGAGTGGCAATGACGGTAGCGTCATCTACGACTTGGTAGCCCATGTTCAAGGCCTTTGCTTTGTTGCTATTTTCAATCCATACCGCAGGGAGTTGATAAGCAGGATCGTGACCAAGGATGCCATCTATTTCGCCATAGGTATCACCCACGGCAATAGCCATTAAACGCTCAGGCTCAATGCTGCCTTGTTCAATGATCTCGCCATGAACGGCAATAGTATAATGGTTCGGTTTTAAGCTTAGGTTGTCGCGAATATTCACTTCAGGCAGCAAATAGCCGACTTGCTCAGAAAGATTTTTACGAACACCGCGAATACGCTGGGTGAGTGGCGCGCCTTGTTCTTTATTCACCAGATGAACTAAACGAAAACCGAGCGATAACGACATACTTTGAACATGAGGAATATCATCCCATGTTAATGGCGTTTCGTGGTCGAGTTGCATGGCTTGAGAAACGGCTTCAACTTCGTCGAGTTGCTGGTGGTGGTGAGGTTTTTTATATTGTCGCCAGCCCGCAAAGGCTAATACTGCGGCAAAGCTGAAAAATGCCAAGTGCGGCATGCCTGGCACAATACCTATGATGGCCATCACAGAAGCAACAGTGAATAAGGTTGCAGGCGAGGCAAGCAGTTGGTTCTGCATAGCTTGCGTCATGTCATCATCACTGTCGTTAATACGAGTGACAATAATAGCGGCAGAGGTGGCTAATAACAGTGAAGGAATTTGCGCGACAAGACCATCACCAATGGTCAGTAAGGCGTAAGTTTTAAAAGCATCAGAAGCGCTGAGTCCGTATTCAAAAACACCGATGCTGATACCACCAATGATATTGATAAATAGGATCAATAAACCCGCAATGGCATCACCACGAACGAACTTTGAAGCACCGTCCATTGAACCGTAAAAATCCGCTTCATTGGCAACATCACGACGGCGCTGTTTTGCTTGGTTTTGGTCAATAATCCCCGCGTTTAAATCCGCATCTATTGCCATCTGTTTACCGGGTAGGGCGTCAAGGGTGAAACGGGCTGCTACCTCAGAGATACGTTCGCCACCTTTGGTGATCACCACAAAGTTGATGATCATTAAAATCACGAAAATCACCATACCCACAACATAGTTACCGCCAATAACGACTTCACCAAAAGCTTGGATCACTTTACCTGCTGAATCGCCACCATTGTGACCTTCCAGTAATACAATACGTGTTGAGGCCACATTCAAAGTGAGTCGCATTAATGTCGCGACTAATAGAATGGTGGGGAAAACAGAAAAGTCTAACGGCCTTTTTGCTGTGGTACTGACTAACAATACCAAGATGGCCAAGACAATATTAAAGGTGAATAAGGCATCGAGCAGCATAGGAGGTAATGGCAAAATTACCATTGCCAGAATCATCAGTAAGGCGATAGGAATACCGATATAACCTTTACTCGACTGTTTGAGTGTTGTGAGCCAATTTAACATGTGAAGTCCTTCATCCAATCCGGTAAAAATGCGCTGAAATTAATGCTGTAAATGTTTTGGGATAACAAAATTGGGTAATGTTTGTGGTTGATTTCCTTTACCTTGTCGAAAGGCTTTAAGCTGTAAAACATAAGTTAATATATGCGCCACAGCGACATAGAGCTGGCTTGGGATCGCTTGCTCTATCTGGGTGCTGTGATAAATCGCACGCGTTAATGGTGGTGAATGTAAGATCTCAACATCGTGCTGTTTGGCAATGGTTTGAATATGCATCGCCGTTTCATCTATGCCTTTTGCTACCACAAAGGGCGCTTCAGACAGTGTGGTATCGTATTTAATCGCAACGGCATAATGGGTTGGGTTGACGATCACCACATCAGCTTTAGGCACTGCTTTATCTATTTTTCTTCGGGCGAACTGCTGTTGAATTTGACGAATGCGTTGCTTGATTTCTGGGCTACCTTCATTGTTTTTAAATTCTTCTTTCAGCTCTTGTTTGGTCATTTTCAGCTCTTTGGCGTGCTCCCATTTTTGGTAGGGAATATCAATTAAACCAAATAACAATAGCGCCACGCCCATCAGCAAAATACCATGAAAGAGAATCGTCAGAATTAATGACACGCCTTGTTTTAGTGGTAAGTTTTGCATCCCTAATAAGCGGCTTAAATTGGCATCAAGATAGAGATATAGCAGGAGGAAAATCACACAGACTTTGAGTGTCGATTTTAAAAGTTCAACCAAAGATCGGGTTGAAAACATCCTTTTTATCCCCGCAATGGGATCGATTTTTGATAATTTTGGCAATACGCCTGCAGGGTAGAATAGCCAACCACCAATCAGTAAACTGCTGGCGATAGTGGTGATTAGAATTAAACCAAATAATGGCAGTAGTAATTGAATAATAATGGCTAAGCTTGTGCCTAATGCTTCAATCGCTAGCCAAGGTGAGCGTAAATCATCACGAGAGATTGTCATGTTCAATGTAAATACGCCATTCAGCGCCTGCCAAATCGCATCAATTTGGAAATAAAAGAAAACCACAACCGCAATAAAAATCGTAGCTGCTGTGAAGTCTTTGGCGCGTGGGATCTGACCTTGCTCTCGGGCCTGACGGATCTTCTGCGGAGTGGCTTTTTCAGTTTTATCTTGTGCCGATGACTGACTCATGCGCCTCCCGAAATATAGAGTTGAAGCTGATCTAAGCTGTAGTGGACTAACTCGACATAACGCGCTGGTACACCGCTGACAGAAATTAAGACACTAAACAGTCCTAACAACATGGTCATAGGAAAGCCTAATGCGTATACGTTCAAACTAGGCGCGGCGCGGTTCATGACCCCGAAACTGATATTAGCCAGAAGCATTGAAACAATAGCGGGCAGAGCGATGGCAAGGGCTGAACTGAACATCCAACCAAAAAGTGCGAGTATTTGTTTTACTGAAGATAGAGCCAACCCACTGCCTACAGGCCAAGAGGTAAAGCTTTGCACTAAAATATCAATAACCAATAAATGCCCATCTAAAGCCAGAAATAACAAGGTAGAAAACAGTAAAAACATTCGCCCAAGAATTGCGACTGAAACACCATTAACGGGATCGTTCATCATTGCCATCCCTAAGCCCATTTGCAGTGAAATGATCTGACCTAACAATGTCATGATGGAAAATAGGAAATGGATAATTAAGCCAAATAACAGCCCCCATATTGCTTGCTCAAAAGCCAGCATAAGTGCCGAGAGAGAAAGTAAATCTGTCGTGGGCATAGCTGGCATCAGTGGCGCGGCAATAAAACTGATAGCAACTGCTAATAAAGCGCGTACCCAAATAGGAATTAACGCATCACCAAAAAATGGCATGGCTAACATGGCAGCCCCAATGCGAAAAAACGGCCACCAAAACTGAGCGAGAAGGGCGTTGAGCTCTGCAAACGAGATAGCCATTAGCCAATCATTCCCGGAATGTTATAAAAGAGGTAATCAAATAATTCCATTAAGCGCCTTAACATCCAATGTCCGGCAAAAATCACCATCAGCAAAGTCATGATTAAACGAGGGAGAAAACTTAAGGTTTGCTCGTTGATCTGGGTCGCGGCTTGAAAAACGGCAATCACTAACCCGACTAATAACCCCGGGATAACAAGTACCATTACCATATTAATAATTAGCCAAACTGCATTAGAAAATAGATCGACAGCAAGCTCTGGGGTCATCATTTACTCCTTTCTGTTTTATCCAAAGCTGGCAGATAGCGATCCGACCGTCATGGTCCAGCCATCAGCGAGTACAAACACAATTAATTTGAAAGGGAGAGAAATAATCAGCGGTGACAGCATCATCATACCCATAGCCATCAAGACACTGGCAACCACGAGATCGATGATCAAAAAAGGAATGAACAACATAAAACCAATTTGAAACGCTGTTTTAAGCTCACTGATCACAAAAGCAGGTAACACGATAGCAAACGAAATATCTTCCACATCTTGGTCTAATGGTTCGTTAGCAATTCGCATCATCTGCTCTAAAGCACTTTGATGGGTTTGTTTTAGCATGAAATCACGAACGGGTTTTTCGGCAGTATCAAAGGCTTGTAAAAGGGTAATATCACCGTTGTCATAAGGGACAAAAGCATTATCGTAGACATCCGTCCAGACCGGACGCATGATCAAAATTGTTAAAGAGAGCGCGATACCCACCAGTATTCTATTTGGCGGGCTCTGCTGTAAACCCAGTGCTTGGCGCAAAATAGAAAGTACGATAATGATGCGGGTAAAACTGGTCGCCATTAGCAGAAAGGCAGGGATAAAACTCAGTGCTGTCATTAACAACAAGATTTGTAATTTTACACTGTATTCTTGCTCGCCTTGATCATCTGTAACGGTCAAGAAGTTCAGCCCACTATTGGCTTCTGCGCTCGAAGAAAACAGTACGCCGAGCGCAATAAGTAGCAAAGTGAGTAAATACAGACAATGGCGCTGTTGAGATGTTGTTATCAGCAAGCGGTATCCCTGATCGATCATTTTTTAACTATCCATGGTGTTAAGAGGTGATTCGACGACATCAATTAGCCGTAGGCCATATTTATCATTGATCACAACCACTTCGGCATGGCCCATCAGTGACCCATTCACTTTCACATCAAGCGGTTCACCGTTGAGTTTATCTAGCTCAATCACACTGCCTTCACCGGCTTTCATTAACTCACCTAATGAGATTTCTGTGCTTGAGACCTCAAGAGTCACAGTCACGGGGATCTTTTTGAAAAAACTTAAGCTACGTTGCGACATGCTGCTATTAAGTTGAGGTGTTTCATCAAATTGTTCTAACTGAAGATCGTCGAAATTGAGGTCATCACCATTAAATAGGTCGGATTCGTTAATATCGCTCATGCTTATGTGTCCTTACTGGTGTTGATGATTAAAACAAGTTGACCGTTTTGCTCTGCGACATGGCCGTTAAATAAATGCTCTTGACCAATACTGATCGGAGAGGATTGCAGTAAATCAATATCAAAGATGTCACCGGGCTTTAGCTGCAATACTTGGTCTAAAGGCATCTGTCTTTCACATAAAACTGTATTGAGTTTGACCTTGGTCGATTCAAGTTGCTGACTAAAGAGTGCATTAAGTTCAGATGTGGGTTGTAAGCCAATAACACTGGTTAATGTTTGAATTAATGCGGAATCAATACAGATGATGATGTCGCCAATCGTCTCTTCGCAGGTAACGGAAAGTTGAATGACTAAGCCGATATCATCTGATAGTGAATTATCACAGGCTTGCCACATATCTTCTGGCGCTATCTGGGCTGAAAAAAGTCGTCCTATGCGTTCTTGTAACCGCAAATCACTCGTTGTAATCGTTTGACTTTTAGCACTATTAAGACGATTTACAGATGAGTGATAAAAGCGATCGGCGAGTACAATGAGCAAGGGTGCAGAACAGCGAAAATTCATCATACCCCCGTCATTATGGGCCACCGTAAATGCCGCATGTTGTCCCTGTTTTGGCGATTGAAAATCAATACTAGTAACCGACATCGTCAGTTCATGGGTTTTCACCCACTTTTGTATTTGGTCAGTTAATCCCAGTAATGAATTACTTAAAATATTAGCTAATTCATCTTTGATTATATGAATAGGTTTTCCTAGCAATTCCACATTCAATATGGGATATCTATTGTCAAAATCTGATTTTATATATTCCATAGTTATCATAGTTAAGAGGGTAAAAACAAAGTGTAGTTGATGTTTATTCGTAATATATAAATATGTTTATCGCGTTTATAACTATGAAGATATAAATTAAAAATTTTTAAGAGCAAAAATGTGACTTTAGTTCATAGCATTAGTATTCGATGAAATAAAAATTGTTTTAATGTTTAAATTTAAAAAACTTCGATTATGATGAAGTTAAATCAAATAGAAGTGTGTTGCTAAACTTATGATTAATAATGGAATAATATTAGACTTTAGTATGACATTAAATCGTTAATACAAACGTCAAAAAAATGCCCTCAAGAGCGTCAAATAATATTTATTCGACTTGTTTTCTATGGTTATTAAATAGATATATTCAAGCGTTAGAATATTAGGGTTAAATATAAAATCGCCATAAGATTTTTTGGCTATAATAAATCATGTGATTAATAGGTAGAGGTGAATGCTTATTATGACACTCATAAAATATGCAATTATATTTATATATTCGATTTTTATTTCTTTATTCTTTTCCATGAGTTCTGTCGCTAAAGAGTTATTTTTACCGATGGATCTTGTTTCGTGGGAATATAAAGGCGATAAATTTAGTTGTTCATTGAGTCAAACCATTAGCCAATTTGGGGCAATTACCTTTGTTGCGAAACCTAAGCAGCCACTTGGTATACAGGTACAAAGCTACCATGTAAAACCGCCTTATGAGCGTGCCATATTGAGCCAAGTACAGTCACCTTGGGCATTGAATACCGCACCTATCACAGTCGATGAGGTGGATTTAGATAAAAAATCAGGACAAGTCTCTTTTTATACTGATATTGAACTGTTACTTGAAGCCATGGCGCAAGGTAATTGGTTAGGAGTAAGGCTGTCATCGTCGAACCAAAACAACACGTTTGATGTAACAGTCCCTTCAGTGAATATGGCTCATGCAATGGCTGATTTTAATTTGTGTCGAGCCAAGTTACCTGCAATGGCATACCAAGATGCGAGAGACGTAGTATTGCAATTTAAGTTAGGTCAACGTGTGGTCAGTTCATCACAAAAACAAATCTTGGCTGATTTAGCGAGTTATTTAAAACATGACAAAAATGTCAAACGTGTATTGATTGATGGGCATACAGACAATGTTGGCTCCAATGTTGCCAATTTACAGATTTCAAAAATTCGTGCTGACGATGTAGCCAGCATTCTGCGTGAAAACGGTGTGCGTTCATCGCTGATGGAAATTCGCTCTCATGGTTCTCGCTATCCTGTTGCCAACAACAATACCCAAGATGGAAAAGCTAAAAATCGTCGCGTGACTATTCGCGCTATTCGCAAGGAAGATGCAGTAAAAAGGAAGGGTAGCTAATGCAGCCTAACAATATTCAATTAGTCGAGCCAAATTTAAGTGCAGCAAACCAAATTATTGCTGTGCTTGAAGGTAAAGGTTATAGCGTTAATCACTTCACTTCTGGACGTGCTGCGTTATATCAATCTCGCTCAGCCATTACTTTGGTCAGCTCGCATATTACAGATATCTCACTGACTGATTTTATACGTCAATTCCATCAAAAAACTGTCGCGACTAACCGTGCTTCCACACCTATTTCTATTGCTATTGTCGATCAGGCGCAAGGAATGATGGCGGCGGATGCAATGAAAGCAGGCGCAACCGATTATTTACTACGTCCTTTTGAATCTGAACAGTTACTGGGCTTACTCGCGCGCGTTGAAGCACTAGATAAACCCTTAACCAATATCGTGGTGGAATCATGGCGTAGCAAGCAAGTGTTGCAGTTAGCACACCGTGCGGCAGGGACAAACGCGACCGTATTGATCACCGGTGAATCTGGCACCGGGAAAGAAGTATTAGCGCAATATGTGCACCAACATTCTTCGCGTTCAAATGCGCCTTTTGTTGCCGTTAACTGTGCCGCTATTCCTGAATCCATGCTCGAAGCAGTGTTGTTTGGTCATGTGAAAGGGGCGTTTACTGGCGCGACACAAACGCAAACCGGTAAATTTGAAGAAGCCAATGGTGGTACGATTTTATTAGATGAAATCGCTGAAATGTCACCCAGTCTTCAAGCTAAATTATTGCGTGTGTTGCAAGAGCGTGAAGTCGAAAAAGTGGGGAGTCATAAAACCGTTCCATTGGATATTCGCGTCATAGCGTCAACCAATAAAGATCTTCGTGTAGAAATTCAAAAAGGGACGTTCCGAGAAGATCTTTATTACCGTTTAGATGTGCTGCCGTTGCATTGGCCATCACTGCGAGATCGAAGCGCTGATATTCTTCCTCTGGCGCGATTTTTCATCAATAAATATCAAATGGGAAGTGCGTGCCAGTTGTCGGAAGATGCGTGTTTTGCACTGTCTAAATATCACTGGCCGGGCAATATCCGAGAGTTAGAAAATGTCATGCAACGAGCCTTGGTGATGCGTCATGGTGATTTCATTACCGCACAAGATTTAATGTTGCCAATTGATCCTAATGCTGCGCCATCTTTACCTCAAACGGAGGGGGGGAATGGTCGGGTAGAAGCGAAGAAAATGGCAGAGTTTCAATACATTATCAAAATTCTTAAACAATTCGGTGGTAACCGAACCAAGACGGCTCAGCAATTGGGCGTTACTACTCGCGCACTGCGTTACAAGTTAGCCGCGATGCGTGAACAGGGAATAGACATCGATGCTGTATTAGGTTCTGCGGCATAAAAGGAGAGTTAAATGAGCACAAATAATTCGCTACCGTCTGTATCATCTGAACAACTCATGCTTGATAAAATGCAGCAGATGCAGCAACGCACTCAAGCTGATTTCATCGTAAAACCTAATCTGATGCAGGTCGACGCAACCAATACACAGTTTGCCGCTTCGCCATTGTCATTTTCGCAAGCTATGACAGGTGTATTAAACACCGTTAATCAACATCAAAAAATCGCCAGTGACAAAGTGACAGCGGTTGAATTGGGGAAAAGTGACGACTTAGTAGGCGCGATGGTGGCAAGCCAAAAAGCCAGTTTATCTTTTTCAGCCCTCATGCAAGTGCGTAATAAAGTGGTTGCGTCCTTTGAAGATGTTATGAAGATGCCGGTGTAACTTATGTCTGAAATCATTGCCCAACCATCGATGACAAATACGGCAACAGGTTCAACTGCGAGCAGTGGATTGTCGTCAAATCCGTATATTAATAACCTTAAAAATCTTTGGCATAGTAGTCAGCGCAATCTAGTTTTGTCTGCTGTACTTGCTGCGATTGTGGCTGCCATTATTGTGGTGGCACTATGGAGTTCAAGTCAAAATTACCGCCCCTTATATGGGCAGCAAGAACGTTTTGATAGCGGTGAAATCATCTCGGTATTAGAAACAGAAGGGATCCCTTACCGCCTACAAGAAGCCAACGGACAAGTGCTGGTGGCAGAAGGTGAGGTCGCAAAAATTAGGATGTTACTGGCAGCAAAAGGGATCAAAGCCAAGTTACCGACAGGGCTAGATTCATTAAAAGAAGATTCGTCGTTAGGCACCAGCCAGTTCATGGAAACCGCACGTTACCGTCATGGATTGGAAGGCGAGTTAGTGCGTACTATTATTGCCCTTGATGCTATTGCTAATGCCCGCGTTCACTTAGCCATTCCACGAAAAACCTTATTTGTTCGCCACAATGCGGAAGCGCCAACAGCGTCAGTAATGGTTGAGCTAAAACCGGGTGAAGATCTAAAAACTGAGCAAGTTGAAGCCATCATTAACCTTGTTACTGGCAGTGTGACAGGAATGAAGACAGAAAATGTGTCAGTTGTTGATCAGTATGGGCGTTTACTCAGTGCTGATATTGGCTCGACTGAAATGGGTAAAGTGAATGCTAAATACCTCGACTATCAGAAGAATCTCGAAAAGCAGGTGATCCAACGTGCCGCTGATATGCTAACGCCGATTGTCGGACCAAGTAATTACCGCGTGCAAGTCGCCGCTGATCTTGATTTTAGCCATGTCCAAGAAACCAAAGAGGTGGTTGATTCAACGCCTGTAGTGAAAAACGAGCACCGTATTGAAAATAACAGTATTGATAATATTGCTTTAGGTGTGCCGGGTTCATTAAGTAACAAGCCACCCGTTACTGGCGAAGAAGAGAACAAAGACAGTAAAAACACCAATGAACGAACGGAAATTAATCGTCAATATGCGTTAGGCAGCAGTGTTCGTCATACCCAATATCAACAAGGCAAATTAAATAAACTCAATGTCTCTGTGTTACTTAATTCTACCGCTGCACCAAATGGTAAAGCATGGACAGAAGCGGAAACACAGCAAATTAGCAATATGATCAAAGATGCGGTAGGGATCAGCGCTGCTCGTGGCGATAGTTTGAGTATTTTAAGTTTCAACTTCACACCGATTGCAATTGATGCGCCACCTGCTATTCCGTGGTGGCAAGATCCAACCGTTCAACAACCACTACGCTACATGATCGGCGGTATTCTCGGCTTATCGATGATTTTCTTTGTGCTAAGACCGCTTATTAGTCATTTAACAGGATTAGATCGTCGACGTGATGAGTTAACTTTTGCGGAAGAAGATATGGCGCACTCTTACGATGAAAATCTGCAAACTCGCGAAGAGCAAGAACACGAAGAAACGTTAAATGAGCGTTTAGCCGCGAAAGGGATAAACGGAACGAATAACGCCTTTAGTGCCAACAATGATTTGCTGCCACCACAGGGCTCGCCATTAGAAATCCAACTTAAACACTTACAGCTTATTTCAACCGAAGAGCCAGAGCGTGTTGCTGAAGTCTTAAAACAATGGGTGAATGTTAATGAGTCAATCACAAACAAAAAATCAGACGGATAGTAAAACCCCTGCACTGACTTATGTTGATAAAACAGCCGTCGTATTGTTGGGAATGGGAGAAGATGCCGCCGCGGAGGTATTGAAGCACTTTACCCGTGATGAAGTGCAGCGTGTGACCCGTTCGATGGCGGCATTAAGTGGTATTCAAAGTGATAGTGCGAAAGGGGTAATTCAGCACTTTTTTGAAGATTTTCGTGCGCACAGTGGTATTCGTGGCGCATCGAAAGAATACCTTTCAAATACTTTGCGTAAAGCGTTGGGTAATGATTTAGCAAAAGGGTTACTTAATAACATTTATGGTGATGAATTACGTAACAACATGCAGCGATTGCAATGGGTGGATGCAGAATTATTGGCTAAATACGTTAGCCAAGAGCACCCACAAATGCAGGCGATATTCTTAGCCTATTTACCGCCAGAAACCTCATCGAAAGTGTTGGCGAAAATGCCAGTGGATTATCATGACGAGCTGCTATATCGCATCGCGCAACTTGATGAAATAGATCATGATGTTGCCGCTGACTTACATGATTTGATTGAACGTTGCATTGCTCATATGTCACAAGCGCAAAATGCACCTATTTTAGGAACTAAGCAAGTTGCCGATATTATCAACCGTTTCGAAGGTGATCGCGGCCAATTAATGGAATTACTCCGTTTGCATGATGAAGACATGGTGCACGAAATTGAAACCAACATGTTTGACTTTATGGTGCTTGGTCGCCAGAAAGAATCGACCATGGATAGATTGGTGCAAGAAATTCCTGTTGCGACATGGGTGATTGCGTTAAAAGGTGCTGAGATCAGCTTACAACAAGCGATTAAACGTTCAATGCCACAGCGTATGGTGAAATCCCTAGAAGATGAAATGGCGCTAAAAGGTGCAGTACCTGTGAGTGAGGTAGAACGCGCCCGAACTGCCATTATGGATCAAGTGCGTGAGCTGGCAGAAAATGGTGAAATTGATCTTCAGCTCTATCAGGAAATGACGGTGGAGTAATGATGAAGAAAGTAAAAATACATCAGTTATCACCGGGGCAATATCGGCCTCATCGTTTTCCTCCTGTGGCAGAGCCAGTAAATCATGGTTTTAATGATGGATTAGGTGATGTTGATCCTGCGATTAATTGGCAAGACAGCCAGTTTGAATTACAACAAAAATTGGATGAAGGCTTTCAACAAGGGCTAAACAAAGGCTATGACGAAGGATTTAACCAAGGCGTTGTGCAAGGTCGTGATCAAGGTGTTATAGAAGGGCAAAAAGACGGTTTTCAACAAGGTTACGGACAAGGTGAACAAGCAGGGCGAGAGATCTTTAGCCAAGCAGTAAAACCGGTTGAGAAAATCTTGTTTGAATTAGAACAATGGCAACAAGAAAAAGACAAACAACAACGTCAGCTTATTTGCGACTTGGTACAAAAAGTGTCGCAACAGGTTATCCGCGCTGAATTGACATTGATGCCACAACAAATTCTCGCTCTAGTAGAAGAAGCATTGGATGCGATTCCGGGTAAAACAGAAAAAATCATCATTGAACTTAACCCACAAGATATTGATCGGATTCATACCATCAATAAGAGCTTACCTGAGTCTTGGAAGCTGATTGCTAATCCCACATTACCCGTCGGTGGTTGTCAGCTGATAACCGATAACGCAGAAGCCGATGTGGGGTGTGATGCGCGACTAGAAGCCTGTATCGAGAATGTGCAGCAACATTTAGTTGAGCAGAATCACCCGTTAGATACCCCAATCCGTGTTGAACAAGGAGATCAGCATGAATCGTCTTCAAGCGGATAGTTTAACCGCACTTGCCGCTCTTGATAGTGTGCCTATTGCACGGGTCACGGGGCGGTTAGTCAAAGTGAATGGCTTAATGCTACAAGCCGTGGGGTGTCGTTTTAAACTTGATCAACGTTGCTTAATCGTCGCTGATGATGGTGAGCAGATTGAAGCACAAGTGGTCGGTTTTGATCACAACATTGCGTATTTAATGCCAGTTCGCCAACTCGGTGGATTATACGCAGGCGCAAAGGTGATCCCGATGCAAGGTGGCAGTACAGTGAATGTGAGCCACAAGTGGATTGGACGAGTTGTTAATGGGTTAGGAGAGCCGCTAGATAATGGTTCACCGCTACAAGGTGGTGAGTGTTTATCGTTAGAACCAAAGCCTATTAACCCAATGAAACGCCAGCCAGTTGAATCACCATTAGATGTTGGTATTAAAGCGATTAATGGTTTACTGACTGTTGGTAAAGGTCAGCGCATTGGCTTAATGGCGGGCAGTGGCGTAGGTAAAAGTGTCTTGATGGGGATGATCACCAAATACACTGCCGCCGATATTATTGTGGTGGGGCTGATTGGTGAACGTGGTCGAGAAGTCCGTGAATTCATTGAGCGTAGCTTAGGTGAGGAAGGACGAAAACGTGCAGTGATCATCGCCGCGCCTGCTGATGAATCACCACTCATGCGTTTACGAGCGACCAAGCTTTGTCACCGCGTTGCCGAATACTTTCGTGATCAAGGCAAAGACGTATTGCTACTGATGGACTCATTAACCCGATATGCGATGGCGCAGCGTGAAATTGCACTCGCACTAGGAGAGCCGCCAGCTTCTCGGGGTTATCCACCGTCAGTATTCAGTTTATTACCACAATTACTAGAACGTGCTGGTAACGGAGAGAATCCCAATGGCAGTTTAACTGCGATTTATACCGTGTTAGCAGAAGGGGACGATCAGCAAGATCCGGTAGTGGATTCTGCTCGCGCCATTTTAGATGGTCATATTGTGTTATCTCGCACATTGGCAGAGCAAGGGCATTATCCAGCCATTGATATTAATGCTTCTATCAGCCGATGTATGAGCAGTTGTACTGAGCAAGCCCATGTCACTGTTGCTAACCAATTTAGGCAGTTAAATGCGAATTATCAGCAAGTAAAAGAGCTACTTCCATTAGGTGGCTATCAACAAGGACAAGATCCTGAATTAGATCAAGCGGTAATGATGCAACCCCAGCTTAAACAGTTTTTGCAGCAGCCTGTGACTGAACACTGTGATTACCAAGCGAGCCTAACCCAATTAGCTAACTTGTTTTCAGTCAATCAATCCAGTCCGTCAGCACCATAGCCACACCGTGTTTTAGGAAATGGAGCAAGAATAAGCCATGAATTTGCCAGTCAAAGCTGTTGAGCAATTACAACGATTATCAGAGCAAAAGCGCGATAAACTCAGTGCTATTTACCAGCAGCAGCGCCGGCAAGTGGATAATTATCAGCAACAACTACAGTTATTAGGTCAGCTAAAACAGCATTATATGGGGGCTGAACAAACACACGGCTCTGCGATTAACAGTGCGATGTTAAATAACAGCAATCAATTAACGTCACAGTTAACGACCATGATTGATCATCATCAGCATGAGCAAGCGATCATGAGTGCGGAATGTGATCACAGTGAGCAGCAATTACAAGCCAGTAATCAACAAGTTAAACGCTTTGAAGAAGTAAAAAAACGCTGGCTTGCCAAACAACAATACGAACAAGCCCGTAAAGAGCAAAAGCAATTAGAAGAGTTGATTAACTTGCGGCATAAAAAGCGGAAGGTCTGAAGTGCTCACTATAAAGGAGATATTATTGAAAATGTATATGAGCTGCTAATCAACAAATTTAATACTTTGATTTCTAGTTATATCCTCTTTATCGCTTATTATTAAAAGTTTTTATCTCGTCAGCAATACTCCCCAATCGCATTTTATACCTCATTCTTACACTCTAAAAATGTAATCAATGACGATTAATTTTAATCACGCTCCCTAAATAACGCTTGAACCGTTGTGCAAAGTGCTGATTGATATATTTAACGGTTAATATGCTAAGCGATGTTTCTAGTGAGCGAGTAATGCGATGGAGTGCACTGCTATCGTTATCGACTGTTGTCGCCAGATGGGTATGAGTATGGTTACGAACCATTAAATAACAATCATGTAAGGATACAACAATGATCAAAAATTATTTCAAACTAAAAAAAATATTTAGTTACATTGGTACCTTCTGTTTAATTACTGCAAGTAACTCGGCTACTGCATTCTATGATGCCTACCCTGAAAGTGAAGGACCTTATATTAGTGGCTCGGCATCTGAAAATTTTACGTGGTTAGGCGAAGATTTCTCAAGCTACCCTAATAGTCAGCAGCTAGAATGTTCGAATAATAAAAGCGCCATCGATCATTTTGATGTTACTTCAGGATGTTTACAGTCTAAATCTGTGGATAGTGGGAAGTTAGGTTGGACGAACGATAAAGTCTTTCGTGTCGTCGCGATAGGAAAAGACAATAATGGCAATGAAATAAAGTACACCGACCAAACGAATCAATATAGGGCGTACATTAAAGCATGGAAAAATTCCGGCACTATACCTGCTTGGTCTGGCTTACATGCGTTTGCTCGTTACCAAACATCTGATGATTTATATGTAGGCTCTATTCGTTATGACGGTAATGTAACGATTAAAGTAAAATACCAAGGTTCATACACTACTCTGGCTCAAACCAAATTAAGCAATGGCGTTAAAAACTACCTTAATACAGAGGGGAAGCTTGCCGCTGGTCAATGGTATGACATTCACTTTTCTGTAGTAGGTAATAAATTAACGTTGGCCCTAGATGGTGTCGAATTATTGTCGGTAAACAATGATTTATTAACTGAGGGTACTATCGGTATCCGCACCGATAACCTATCTGCTTACCTTGATGATTGGCAGTTGCTATCGAGTAATTCAATAGTTATTGATCCCCCAACAGATCCTGAAATACCCACTGATCCCGAAACACCAGCACAGGTCGTTGAATTTATCCCCGGAAAAACCAAAGCCATCAATGGTGAGATCTATTCGTATGATGGGCAGTGTTATCAAGCCAAAAATAGCCCTGGCAGTTGGGAGGTTCCAAGTAACGCGTCATGGTTTTGGGATGCGGTTGAATGCATAGATAATCCTTCGCCACCCACTGATCCTGAACTACCGACAGAGCCTGTACCACCAACAGATCCTGTGCAGCCAACAGATCCTCTACCACCAACAACTGCTGTTGAGTTTATACCGGGTTCAACAAAGGTTAAAAACGGAGATACAGTGACTTATAACAATATTTGTTATCAGGCAAAGAACAATCCGGGTAGCTGGGAAATTCCAAGTTCAACGTCTTGGTTTTGGACTGTGGTGAGTTGTCCATAATCCACAGTAATATAAGCATTAAACCTCAGTCTCACATTAAGGCTGAGGTTTATTTACAGCAAAGTGTAAATGTATTTCACAAGCCCAATAATGTACTTACAACTACTTCACTACACAATAAACTTGGTCGTTCTGTTGGTGCATCGACATGGTGATTAAATAATGGAAATTAAAGAAATACATATTGCAAAATGTCACTGTGGTGCTGTTGAGTTAGAGCTGACCATGCCAAACGGATTAGAAGATCCTCGTCGTTGTTCATGTTCTATGTGTCGAAAACGTGGTGCCATCGCTGCTTCTGTATTACTTGAAAACCTAAAGATAATAAAGGGAGAAGATAACTTGACCCTTTATCAATTCAATACAAAGACGGCTAAACATTACTTCTGTAAGACTTGCGGTATCTATACTCATCATCAAAGACGTTCTAATCCCCATCAATTTGCAATTAATGTTGCATGTCTTGATGGCGTTAATCCTTATGATTTGGAGCCTGCCAAAATTTACGATGGGATCAATCACCCAAAAGATACGATCAACTTGTAACTGCAAACATTTATGCGTGTTATAGGAAAGTGTATAAGATTACACTCCAATACATTGTTTTAGTGACACTTTAGTGCTTAAAGTAATGGGGTAGTGCTGCCCATATTTTAATTAAGCGTGATATGTTCTTATTTATAGGAGCAAACGAATGGATTTAAGTGTTAAACAAAAATTTGAAACGTATCCTGATGAAGTAACAGAGTCTCTCTTAGTTATTCGTTCACTTATCATAAATACAGCAAATGAACATGGGATTGCTGATTTAATCGAAACACTAAAGTGGGGAGAGCCAAGTTATATTTCTAAAATTGGAAGCACTATTAGATATGACTGGAAACCCAAATCCCCAAATGAATATCGTATTTACTTCCACTGCCAAACAACCTTAGTTGATACCTTTAAAGAGGTATACGGAAATACCTTTGAGTACGAAGGTAATCGGGCATTAATATTTAAGCTTGGCGACCATGTTCCAACGAAAGAGTTGTCACACTGCATATCTATGGCATTACGCTACAAAAAGATAAAACACCTTGATTTGTTAGGTGCTTAGAACATATAACAAAGTAATTAAACAAAGATAATACGTTGTGGGCTTGTTTCTATTGTCGGTTAACAGGCTATAAAATTAGTTGCGTTAAATTATATATAGCCTGAACAAGTTGATATTAATTTGCCCACGCACATTCTTACGTTTGAACTTTAGATTAATTAGTTACTGTATTGAGAATTCTGTGAATACCGAGGGAGAAGTTTAGTGATCACAATAAGGAAAGCAACTCAAGCAGATGCGGTTTTAATTCATGCGTTGAGAAGCCGCGCAATCTTAGATAAATGCTCAGCGTACTACAGTAAAGAACAGCTTTCATTGTGGACTGATGGGGGAGTGTCTGACGGATTCATTCAAGATGTGCTGGAAACTTTCTATGTTTCTGTCACTGATGGGCGAGTTATTGGTAGTGGTAAACTCAATATTGAAACCGGTATGGTTGATGCTATTTTTGTTGATCCTGAGTACTGTGGAATAGGTGCGGCAAAGCAGATGCTTACTTTTTTGGAAAACTTGGCTAAAGAAAACGGCCTATTGTTGCTGAAATTAGAATCCACGATAAATGCGGCGCCTTTCTATCGTTCATATGGGTTTATAGGGGAGAAACTATCTACCTATCATTCACCAAGAGGCATTAGTTTGGATTGTATTCCAATGCAAAAGCCACTGGTAAAGCACGTTTAATAAACTCATTTTTGCCCCCAAATGGCTTGAGGTAATTCATTTACCACAAATTACGGTTGTGGTAACTCTTCTACCACAACTTACCACTAATTGAGATACCATCAAAAGCATGTCAGTCCAATGGGCTAGTTCTCTTGGCTAGCTCATATCAGCCCCAAAGTTACTTAGAACAAATACTCATTCATATTATGATAACGTGATTTTGTATTAGCTTTGTTTACTGTGTATATAAACAGTTTAATGACACGTGGTGATTTTATCGCATGAGTTCTGTTTTTAATAAGAAATATTTCTTGTTAAAAAAGGAATAAAATCCATAACCGATTGAAAATTAATTAATTTAACATTCTATATTGTATTAAATAAGACTGATTAAATACATTTCTTACTTTTTACACCCTCTTTTGAATCGGTAAATGTAAGAAATTGCTAGCAAGTTCATAATATGCAACGATTATATCGAGTATGGTAAAGGTATTTCATAAGTATATTTTTGCGCGAAAGTAAGAATGCTTATTAATATACTGTTATGTGTAGATTGAGGATTTAGAGAATTGAGAAGCACAGTATTAAAGAATATCCGTCAGCGTTCCAAATCGCTGCTTGAATTAGTTGAGTCTCTTGAGCCCTCACTGCTTGAGGTACAATTAGATGTGCCAAAGAGTAAATCAATTGGTGAGCACATGTGGTGTATTGTAGGTGCAAGAGAAAGTTACGCACGTTCACTCTTAGTTGGTAAGTGGGACGGTTTTACTTGCTCTCTTGAAAATACTAACAACCTACTTGATATCGTAGCAAAGCTAAAGTCTTCAGAGGTCAAGTTCGAAGAAGCGGTTACTACCATAAAGAGTTGGACAGAGGAGAGAGATGATTTATTAGTTGACTTACTTGAGCATGAATCAATGCACGAAGGGCAGTTGATTAGGCATGTTTATGCCCTTAAGCAAGAAGTGCCAAAGTCAGTAAAATGGGCGTAAACACATATCCTTATCTGTTATATGCACCTCGGAGTATTGTCGTAATGGAAATAAACACCTTAGTATTGTTTGTAATTGCAGCTCTATCTATAAACCTGATACCTGGGCCTGATGTAATTTACATTGTAACGAATACAATGAAAGGGAAAATGAAGTCAGGTATTAAAGCTTCACTGGGTTTAGGTGTTGGTTATTTGATTCATACATTAGCTGCTGTTTTAGGTCTTTCTGCATTAATTCTTAGTTCTGCATTTTTATTTGCGATAATCAAGTATTTAGGTGCGGCTTACTTACTCTATCTTGGCGTAATATCAATTATTAATTGTTACCGTAACAATTCTAAAATTTGTGTGGAAATTTCAGATGAAAAACAAAGTAATGTTTTCAAGCAAGGCGCCATCGTTAGTGTATTAAACCCTAAAGTCGCAATGTTCTTTTTAGCATTCCTGCCTCAGTTTATTGATCCAACGGGAGTTAATGCTACAAGCGAGTTGCTGACTTTAGGTTTGTTATTTAGTCTGTTAGCAACATGTTGTAACTTGTTCTATGCCAGTTTAGGAAGTATTTTGTTTAGTAGTCCTAAAGCTCAGAAATACTCAAGAACACTTGAAGGAGTATCAGGTACAATCTTAATTGGTTTAAGTGCAAAGATAGCCTTAAGCAGCAATAAATAGTGCATATAACAAGGCAATTAAACGGACAAAAACAGTTGGCTTTTGTTCGTACCTCACAATTTTTAGCCAACTGTTTGTTTACCGCTTATTGCGGCGTTATCCCTACCTTTCCTAATACTTACCAGCCAGAATAGAGCTAAGTACGTAACACACTTTTGTCCGTGCGACCTGAAGTCGTATGAAGCGTTGTTCACCGCTTTATGAGTGAACCGTCTGTATCACCAGATGAACCTACGAGCCTGAATAAAGCAGCGGCTCGGACAATGTAACGAAACTTGGCCGT
>NZ_PYNW01000009.1 GCF_003026105.1 Photobacterium sp. GB-56
GATATATTATTGGTTATTACAGCCAATTACGACCACATCAATATAATGGCGGATTAACACCGAATGAATCAGAACGATTATATTGGTTAACCTCTAAAACCGTGGCTAGTATTTGTTGACCACTACATTCTTGTATCTATAGTTTCCTAAATCGTCCAGTAATATCTGTGATTTATAGGTACACCACTGGGTACACTGCTATAACGATGTTTATTTGGTGTACCCATTATGGCAAGAACAACTACACGGTTGACAGATAAGGAAGTCAAAGCTGCTAAACCAAAAGAGAAAGAATATACACTCTCTGATGGTGATGGACTTCGTTTTAGAGTTAAAAAAAACGGCTCTAAACTGTGGTTACTCAACTACACTCACCCTACAAAGAAACGTCGCGAACACCGCATTCCATTAACTGAACAAGCTATTGCCCTACTAGAAACCATGATGCCTATCAGTCAGCATCGAGAATTTGTCTTTCCATCAGATAGAGATCCTAAAAAGCCTTGTAATAGCCAAACGGCTAATATGGCTCTGAAACGTATGGGGTTTGCAGGAAGATTGGTGAATCATAGTTTGCGGTCACTTGCCAGCACCACACTAAATGAGCAAGGTTTTGAAGCGGATTTGATTGAGGCAGCATTGGCACACGTTGATGATAACCAAGTGCGCAGTGCTTATAACCGCACTGATTATTTGGAGAGACGTATTCCAGTGATGATTTGGTGGAGTAGGCAACATAGAAGAGGCTGCACAAGGCAGTCTTTCTGTGACTGGGACGAGGCAGTTAAAAGTAATCTAGTGTATAGATTCCACTCTCCACCATAGGAGACAGGAGTTTTTCTACTTTAAACACTCCTTGGTACATGGAAAAGAAGAATTTAACATAAAGCGACGTACCAACGTTGGTAGATATTTACTAAAAGAAAACCAGCGTCAGTCAAAGAGGCTATAGCTGGTTTCTTAACAACTCGTCACCTTCTCTACAATAAAAAATTCCGATATGTCACTAGTACAAATTCAGACTTGATCTACATCCAATATACCTAACACGATCTTACCTATCTGATTGGCTAGATATGGTGGGACAGCATTTCCTACTTGAACATACTGCTGTGTTCTATTACCTTCGAAAAAATAGTTATCTGGAAAAGTTTGTAAACGAGCAGCTTCTCTAACAGTCAAGCTTCGACATTGCTGTGGGTCATAATGAATGAAGTAATGGCCATCTTTAGATATATGGCTAGTCACTGTCGTTGCGCATTTGTTTGCGGCTTGGGTACGAAAACGATCCGCATGTGAGCCGCTATCCCAATTTTCGTGCTCAGGTGCCAGTTCTGTAGGGAAATCTCTCGCCTTAGGTGAAATACCACCACTTAATTTTGTAAACGCAGCACTGAAACCATAACGAAGCAAATCAGATACCATATGTCCGCGAGTTGCATGGTTTAGCACACAACCGGGATGGTTATATAAATACCAGCTTTCTAAATGTGGGGGGATGTTGTGCTCTTTTTCCATAAATAGACAGCTTTGGCGCTCAAGCCTAAGCATAGGCTCAAGATCTAAATTATCCACAACTTCTTTATCAAATTTAGTTGTCAATATACGCTTTAGCTTCTTAGCATTTAATCGAATTTGCTTCTCCCAGTCCTTCTGAACATCCTTTTGCTTAGAAAAGCCACTTCTGAGAGGAGGCAAATCTGATAGTACTTGTTGAACAGTGATTGTTTCTGCAATTGGAGCAATAGTTGCTGGTATGCGGTTTATATCTTGCCGGATCCCTAACAGAATTACTCTATGACGAGCCTGAGGCACTCCATATTGCTCAGAACGAATAAGAAAATCAGAAGATTTATCATACTTTGGATCCTTTGGATCTTTAGCTTCCACAACAAGCGAAAAAACTCTATATTTAGTTACACTGCGCGAGCCCGTTACCTTGCTAGGGTTCCTTAGATCTTCCAATATTTGAGGAAACATAACCTTACCATTAATTTTGGCAGATAAAATGCCTCGTACATTTTCCATAACAAACACATCAGGCTGCGCAATAGAAAGTACTTTAAGATATTCCTTGTATAGGAAATTTCGGTGGTCGTCTTCAGCCTTATAATCCTTATTTCCCGCATTGCGAGAACGACCAGCTAAAGAATAGGCTTGGCAAGGAGGCCCACCAATGACAACCTTAGGCCCTATATGAGTAGCCAACAGTTCTCGAATGCGGTCGTGAATTAACTCATTATCGTCACCAAGCGCTCTAGGCTGTTCTAATGTTTCCTTACTTGCCTCTTGAGCATGCTCTGGATACAAACAGAATAATTCTTCACGGGTTAGCTCCCCACGAACGTACCTGAAGTAGCTATCTAAACCACCATCCAGAGCTTTAATTCTGCGATAAAAAGCTCGCGTTGTTAATGTTTTATGCGCAGATGGCTCTTTTTCTACAGATATACCGATTTTGAATGGATAGTTTCCACTCTCGTCTGCGACTGAAGATATACCCTCGCCTAACCCGCCAGGTCCCGCAAAGAGATCAATTACAAGAATTTCACCTGTCATCATTTCACTACCACCAATAAAAATGCCTGGCAATCATACCAGGCTAAAATTAACGGGCAATAGATTACTTTAGAAAAACAAATTTATGTTCTATGAACTCACTCAAATTTGATGGCTACTGATAGAAACTTGTTATACATGAAAACCTTCTGCCTGCAGTTTCTTAAGCGCTTTCAATGCAATTTCACATTGTTTCGACGACGGCATTTTTCTGGGAATAGCCGAGCAAATTTCAATAATGCTGTTTTCTCTAGGACTCAGTATACCATGCTCTTTTGCCCAATTATTAACATTCCCCCAAAACTTAGCACCTAGAGTATACACCTCAACTTCAACATTAATTGAGTTATCTAAGGCATTTTCAGCCTTTACTTCCCGAACATTTTCATCAGCTAATTCAGAAGGAATTATAATTCTCTTAAAAGAGTTACTCAGCAGCAATTTACTTTCAACAAGCCTTTGCCAACAAAGTGGTTTCTTTGCCCATTCACTATAGTTTTTAATACCCTCTGGTGGAGTTGTTATAACCTGTTGGGCTAGCTCACCAGACAAAAGAATGGAAGCCTTTAAATCTTCTGGAACCGATTGTATTTTCCATATGAGGTCAAGATCTATGACCATGCCTAAAGTCTTTGCATCATTAACAAGTTTTGCAATTGAATATGTGACAATATTGGCTCGATAACCTCCTTCATACCACTCGGCATTTGAGACGAGCTTTTCTGTTGTTCTAAAGATGATCGCTTTGGCTATCAATCTTTTAAACCAAATCTCATTAAAAGCAGATCCCTCGGTCCCCCAATTTTTGCCTATTGTTTTCGCAAACTCTGAAAAGTTTTTTTGTGCACCGAGGCTCACAACGTGTGGTAAGCATGCCCAAGTATTTTCATATTTCGCAAGATCTGTTTTGACAAAGAACTGACTCCGAGGATATTCAGCATCAAACTTCTTACGCTCCGTTTGCGTTCTTCGGCTTCTTTCGTCTGCGAATTGACCTCTAGCTCGTTCATAGAACCACTTCGATTCTCGATAACTATCTGTACCTGATGGAGCTAAAATGCGTCGAGATAATTCCTCAATACGTATATGAAATGGATGATTAGCAAAGAAATCCGCCGCATTTACCTTATTCTGACTATTGGCATATTCAGAAATTCTAGGAACAATCTCTTCAGCACATTCTTTTGGGGTTATAGTTAATTTCATTTGTACAAATACTTGCTGTATTTGTTCTTTGAGGATCTTGCTAGCTGCGTATAGTGACGCAGTAGTTTGACCACCATTAACTATTTGAAGATTATTGACGCTGGCTAATTGATAACCTGAGTCGGTCTTATCAATTTCAATACTATCAGCAGTAGCGCTTAATCCGTTGTTATAAGAAAAAAACATATGAGGTTCATCCCGAATAGTATCCCGAATGCCCTTGTTCACTTTTCCTCGAACTTGAAGAAAGCTTCTTACGTTAGCTTCAAGTAATCTCGGCCCCCATTTATCATAAATTTCAGCAAGCTGTTTTCCAGGTACAACCGCTAAATAACTTTCCAGCGCATCATTTCCACCAGACGCTTTCAAGATAGGGATACCACCTCCAAAATCGTCTTTAAAATTAATAATCGAATCAGCTCTAACTATCCCTTGATCCATAAAGCGTTTAAGACGCTTAATATCCCAAATACTCAACGTAATTGGCTTATCATCAATAAAGTCAAAGCTAGTAGCATCGGCTCTAGCTCGATAGTCCCCATTCGTCGCTATAATTAATTTTACTTTTTCGACACTATTCCACGTTGCATTGATTAAATCAGCCACACCAAACCCAGGACTAGTTTCTTCAAGCTTCTCTCGGAAACGATCATCAATACTTGCGTTTAAAAACCTAAAAAGCTTTTGGGACAAACGCTGTATATGATCTTTGTGTAAGGGGCGAATATCTCTATCTAGCGAAAAATCACACAGTATCAGGCTCAATATGCCTTCATTCTCCCTAGGATCACCACCATACCCATCAATTTGTGCTGGTCCACGCGAATATAAACATTCATGAAAAGCTCGATTAGCGCTTTCTATTTCACCTGCCTCACTTAATAAATCACCAATTTTTTCAAAAAATGCCTCTACCGTTACAAGCCCTAAGGCATCGGCATCACATTGTACGTCGGCAATAAATTGAAGGTTGAAATCTGCAAGCTCTGTCATCTCTATATAAACTCACGAAGATAATTAACGGTATTATCATTTATTTTAAACGGTTCACAGGTATCTAAAGAAATAGAATATCTTACGTTCTGTACGCCTTGTGGCAATGGGCAATTAATACGAGGAAAACCTTCAAATACTTCATAATAAGTGGTGGACCTTATCAACCAACGGCGATTATCGTACTTATTTAATGGGTCATACCCTGTTGAGTAGATAGCATCTTCCCACTTTATATAAGTGCTACAATCTTCCTGAAACAGCTCCTCGGTAAGGGCTACATAGTCATGCAACGTCATGCCTTCAGGTATAATTGCAGATTCAACATTAGTAACACTCAGAAATAAACGCCCACCATCACAATCAGCCAGTTGATCTGCTGATGAAATCGAAATTGAAGGTGTTGCTGCTGTTCGTCGTGTTTTAACTTCAATACAGCATCCAATTAACTCAAAATCTTTTGGTGCCCCAGAGGGCCCCTTCCATGCTTCAACTGCCATTTCAGAGCCAAAACTACTCGCAAGCTCTCGAAGAAGAGCTAATTCACCTATTAGGCCTCGCTGTTCCTCAATAGAAAGCCCCTCTGAACGGCCTGAACGCAAAAGGTGATGCCATCTTTTAGTCCGTTGTATTGCCTTAGAGAGTGCTTCATCTAAATTGGAAGCCTTCTCACCTGACTCAACGACATCTCTGCAGAGAGTTTCAAAAAGCTCCGCTTGGCTATTTTCTTTAAGAGCTAGAACGAATGCCCAACGGCCAGAAATCATCCTAAAGTTGGCAATAAGATTTTTGAGTTCAGGAAGCTTGGGCTTGCCGATTGGCTCAATGGGCAATCTAAGCATAAGCGCAGGCATTTTTTCCTCCACCGTTACCCAAAAAAAGTCAAACTGACCGTTATTGTTAACCCTTATTGCATTGCCGGGATCTAGCTCTTTCCATGGTGAATTATCCATTCAATTCAGCCTCATATTCCTCATCGATATCATTTTCACCGTAAAGTTCTTTGTAGCGTTGTGTGTTAACAATATAAGCAACTTTCTTCGGTGCTTTTTTTGAAACTGGAAGGCTAATTCCCCAAGCAACAATAGGATAATCAGGAATCAAAGCAACTTTACCATCACCTTCCTTACCTCTTGGAGCTTTAGCTTTAACAAAATGAAGAATAAACAAAGGCTTATCTCGCACCTGCCGATAAATTGAATCTGGGTAGTTACCATTTTTATCATAAGATTTTTCAGCAGCTTGCGCCTTACTTGGCTCAACACCTGCTTTTTCGATACCTCTAGATGCAATCCTCATTTTTTTACCACTAAAGGACATATACCCATTTTTCAAATCATCTAGATTAATAGAACGGTTTGTAGGGATAATCCCAACCCCTAGCGTATCGTCTTTATCTCCTTTTTGTAGACTTGGTATTAGCAAGTCCCATAGAGCCAACTCATCTTCTTTTTGTGCGCTTAAATAGCTTCTTACTGGCTCTGTTTCAGTAATCACACTCTCAGGTGTATTGCTCCAACCAGCTAGGAACTCATCTATATATTGAATTGGCACATCACGAAGTAATAAACCCCACTGGGTATCTTCGAATGTGAAAGTGGCTTGTTGTAGCTTAGAAATAAGCTTTTTAGCTACATCTAAATTCGCATTTATCTCTTTAGGATCAATACTGACTTTAGCTGTCTCTATAAATCTATTTGAAAGACCAATAAGAGTTGTAACTTCGCGACCAGCTCCCATCTTATTTTTTGCGGTAACCAACAATGATGCTGGATGACTGCGAACTGCAAGTCCAAAGTCTTCAGGGGTCGCATTGGCTTGATCCATTGTTTTAAGTTCATCATGAAGTTCTTCAGCTGCGTTGGCGATAAAGGCATACCAATCTATAGCATCATCAGGCATCCAAATTCGGCACAGGTCTTCAAATCCATTTCGATAACCAAACCATCGTCCCATTTGCATTAAGGTGTCGTACATCATTGTATTGCGCAGGAACCAAGTAACTGTGAGCCCCTCAAGCGTCAACCCTCGAGAGAGAGAAAAACCGCCAACAGCAATAACAGTTTGCCCTCTATCACCTGTATTCGAGTAATCTAACTCATTGGCTTTACTGTTAACTTCAACAACTTTCGCAGAAGCTATCGAATCAAATATAGATTCCTGAATTTCCTCCCACTTAAATTTAGTTTCGCCACTCTCTACTCTTCCTACTCCAGCATACTCCGTAATCCAAACATCAAATAAAGCTTTAATTTCAGGATCCATCAATGAACTTATTGAAGATGAGTTTATCCTCAAAGCGTTTTGAATCCGTTCTAACGCTTCATGCAATCGGTTTTTAAGCTGACTTTGCACTCGTGTAAATCGACTGGCATTCACCAGCATTGAGCAATGAGAGCTTGATTGACCTCTCAGATTTCTAATGGCTCGCGATAATAGAAAAGCACGCAAGGCAAACATCAGTGAATCTGGTAACTGGTAGATATCATGATCAATTTTATGCTTTATCGGTAGGAGACCTTCATTATCCGAAATGCTCCTTAACCAAGTTGGCTCAGCGTCCTCAGGAAGACCATCAATAAAGATTTTCTTTGGGCCAAAGTAGTTAGTTGGCGCATCGAGACCGATAATGAAATCTTTAGGGAATAGATCCTCTTTGTGTACATCGTGTTTTTCATCCGGATCAATGAAAATATTAGCAAAAGGAGTTGCTGTATAACCTACATAACAACTGCGATGAAACATTTTTAAGAGATCACGTATTTGTCCATTTATCTTGGTTACCAATTGATCACTGTATTTAGTGTTGATTGATGCGTTATCAGCCTCATCATCGATAAGCAACATTGGCTGGTCGATCATTTCTTTATCACCACGAGCGCTATTGTCTTTAAGCCATTCAAGAAGATTTTCAAGCGTTCGGTGATTCTTTTTAATAACTAAAACGACAGGCACTCTATACGAATCTATCTCACTAGTATTTGTTGATGCTGTTGGCTTATTAAAATCCCTCGACGTATTCGTCAGACTAACTGGAGTTCTATTCGAATCAAAATGTCCAACACCGATAACATGCTTAGCATTTCCATTCTTCTTATCTGAGCTTTTTCCTGTATCTCGACCTATGAATCCCTCATCTATTCGAATTTGAGTCTGATTACGAAGGTTATTATGTATACCCGCAACAACAATAATTAGACGATACCCTGCATCAGCCGCCTTACAGATCAAGCTGGTATAATTGAGTGTTTTGCCACTTTGTACGTGACCAACAACCATACCTCTACGATCCCATGAAGAATACTCTCTAGGGTTTCCTAATCGGCCAAGTATCTTGTCGGTAACGATATCCGTGCCTGTAATTACATCTCTAGGCAATCCAGTTTTTAGTAGCAACTTCTCATATCTTTTCCAATAGAAGGGATCTATTTCCGATTTTGTATCGTCTAACCAAGGTTTAAACTTGTCACTATCAACTATTGCACCAAGGCCAACTTTGATACCCTGTTTTGACTCAATTTCACGAGCTATGTCCTCGATCACTGTGTCATTTAAATTACGATCCACTACCTTTGCAATATCCTTAACCAAACATCTCAGTTCATCCTCTGATTTACGAGGCTGGTTGTATAGTCCTGCTTCAACCATATCTAAGACTAGTTGTTTGCTGTTCATAAGCCTTTTTCCTTGAGATAATTTGCAACTAATCGCTCTGAGACTTCCCAGTTTGATTGCAATAATGGATAATTTTGAAGAACATCTTTAATTCTGTCCGGAGTAACATTGCTAACAAGCAGTGCATCAGTGAGATCAATTACGACTTTATTCAAATCTGATTCAGAACTCTGCATTGCAACAATTGACTCAGCGTTACCCACTAGTTCGGCATGAAGCGCATCAATAGGTAAGCCAACACCAAGTAATCTGATACAGCGTTCAAATCCTTCTTGTAATTCATGAGGTAAACAAATTGAATAAGCTTGAAATACTGGGTGTTCTGAATTGGGTTTGAAGTGTATTCGCCCCTCCACTTGAACTCGATTCCAAATAGGATACATCGTACCTTCAACTAGTCTTTGCCCTCGACTTCGATATGTTCTTTTAGAGGAACCAACGAAACGCTCTATGATTCGCTTGAGTCGCTCTCGTACTGGCAGAGGAAGCTGCGCCGAAGATTTTTTTACATCAATTTTCCATTGCGAATCCATCGTGTTAGGTATATCGATCGCAATTCGACTTAATTTTGTTAGTTCAGTTTGCTTAGCAAGCCCCAACCAACTTCCTGCAATAATTAATCTATTTTCTCTATAGATGTATAACCCTTGAGATTTTAGGTGGCCTTCTGGCCCACCAAGCTCATCCCATTCATGTTGATTCATTCTTTTGTAATGCGGAATGGTATAACTGCGTATACGAACATTGCCATTCGATAAAAGGATGTTATCGTCAGGATCCTTTTGAGTAGACGGATGTAAAGAAGCCATTGGGTCTAGCGGGGTCAATTGGCGATTATTGATACTGATTTGGAGCTGTGGCTTAGAAGTTTCTAGAAATCTCTGAAAAGTAAGCCTTAAATGTCTCTCCGTAAGAGAGAATTCTGCATTCATATGCTCAATTCTTTTGTCTGGTGTATCGATTTCACCAACTAAACGATCTAGTTTTTGCCAAGTAACAACCGTTCCTGTCTCCCCAAGCAAGTCAAAGCCTAGTTCATTCTCATAGTCTTCAATCAACTCTAATGACCATGCATTTGTTTTTGCAACTAGATCTAAATCCCAACGAGCGCATGATGTAAGATCACCTTTCCTAGTAATAACAGTAAGCGAACGGCATTGAGAGAAACTTGCACTTTTTAAACCTAAACCAAATCGACCTAGTTCAGAAGGTAATCTATCTAACGTAGGGTTTTTACTACCTAATCTCATAGCCTCCAACAGCTCATCTCCTGTCATGCCGCATCCATTATCAGCAATAACAACAGATGGAGCATTTGAGATAGTATCAACAACGAGACGAATACAATCTGCACCAGCAGAAATTGAATTGTCTATAATATCAGCCAAGGCAGTTTTGAGACTGTAGCCAAAATCTCTATGCCCCTCAATAAGTGAGGAAGCATAAGGTGTGGCATCTACGTAACGAACAAAATCACCTTTCTTTGAGGTCATATACATTATCCCATCAATATACCTTCTGTTTTATATGTTATCACTATTATTAATAATGACCAGAGACCCACATAACTAATTCATTCTACTCAATTACTTACATTCATATAATCAGAAATTAATGATAAATATTTTTCATTATTCCTATCAACCTCTAGTCACTCAGTCTTACTTCGAAAATCATAATCAAAGAAATATCAGATATATCATCTTTGTGTAGAAGCCTGTTAACCATAAGGGATCTAGGCTATGCATAAACCAAACGACTATGTTGTTCATACTCCAATGACAGCAGATCAAGTATTAGAAAAAGCCGCAGAGATTGTGGCTAACCGATATTTACGCGGTGATGTATTTACCAATCCACAGGCAACGAAAGATTTTCTGCAATACAAGATGGCAGGCTATGAACGTGAAGTTTTTGCTGTATTACTGCTAGATAACCAACATCGGCTTATTGAGTACAAAGAATTGTTCTTTGGCACCATTGATGCTGCAAGTGTTTATCCGAGAGAGGTAGTAAAAGTGGCATTTAACTGCAATGCTGCTGCGGTGATCTTTGCTCATAACCTTTCTTTTGTTCCACCAGCATTAAAATGAGACATATACAATACACTTATCCGTAATTCCTCACCACAACCTAATAAGCCAACTACTGATAATTCAGCAACAACAGAATCCACAATAATTAGGGAGATAAAACATATGCCCTACCTATGCCCATTCCCACCGACGATATAGCTTTTAATTTGAAGACGAACACATAACCAATACAAAAAAGTTACCCGTAATACAATTCCAATTCATAGCATTATATTTCCCTCCTCACGCAACATAAAATGCGGCCTCGCTGATTACCTCACACATAAAACTTATCTAAAACATATTTTCATTAAGGGATAAATATTGAAAGTATCAACTCTTGCTCTTGCGATATTATCAACGCTACTGCTATCTGCCTGTGGAGGAGGAGGCGGTGGCTCTGATTCAGATAACACAACCACAGCCCCAACTCGAAGTATTCAAGGTAAAGCCATTGATGGTTATGTCAAAGGTGCCACTGTCGGTTTAGATTTAAACTTTAACGGTAAATTGGATGCAGGAGAACCAACAACAATCACAGGCGACAATGGTGCGTATATTTTAGATATCAAATCAAATAGCGATGCTTCTTGTGCTGACTATGTACCCACAATTGTTAATGTTCCTGTTGGTGCTATCGATGAAGATCTTGGTGTTGTCGAAACGGCATATATCATGACAATTGCGCCAGCGATATTCATACCTAGTGACAAAGATATTCGTGATATCACGCCGCTAACAACGATACTTTGGGACAATATTCAACGAGATCTCGAAACCAGTAATCTAGGAATGCTTAGCTGCTCAACTATTCAAGAACAATCTGAAACTCGCGAGCGTATCAGTGGGATGTTGAAAGAGCAGGAGTACCGTTTACAGCTTCGCTTCAACGTACCTGTAAAAGAGCTATACAGTGATTTCATTGCATCCGGTAATACAGAGTTAGCTTCTAGCGCTGCTAACCTTGTAAAGGGAATGCAGTTATCTTATGAAGAAACACGTGTAATGTTACAAGATCCAAATGTGGTATATGCAGACGTTGAGTATATGCAAGGGCATTGGAACCACATGATGGAAGACGAAACTAACTCTACTCATTGGCATCGTGTAACAAGAGTCCAGTACAAAGATAAATCAACCACCGCACGTATCGAACGCATGTCAGATGACTTAACCACTGTAGTTAAAACAATGGAAGATTCAATGAAGCGCGAACGGACTGAACGCGGCCTTACATTGCTTGAAAACTTTGCGATTGAACCTGACGGCTGTAACTCTGTGATTGAAGTGGTACAAGCATCGACTGATGGCTACGGTTTACGTAACCAACATCATGCTGCTGACATTACCTCTTTGCAGGACTGCCAAGATGTAACGAACTCGACCTCGTTAACCGCTCAAACTATTTTAACTTTCCGCACGAATGGCCTAGAGCACATCGGAAAAATAGACGAAGGTGGGCAATTTAGGTTCGATGAGAAAGATATATATACCAATCGCGATTTGGCGTTAGCTTTTGAAACAATGTCCCCTGAGGACTTAGATCAATACAACTACATTTCTCAAGACTTTACCGATTCATTAACACACAACTCAACATCGGCACTACGTAACCAAGCAACCAATCTAGAAGATCGTTACATCTGGATTGACCGCGATCTCACTCAAGGACTATGGAGTAAGATAATTCAATTTAAATCAGGTATTTACGAAAACTATTGTTCTGACGATGGTACTACGTGGACACCAACAGATGTTATAAGTAAATGCATGAATAGCTCTGTAGAATAAACAATAAAACAGATAATTATTTCATAAGATCAATGTGAACTAATTACAAACATTTAAAAGGCGACTTCTTAGGAAGTGGCCTTTTTTGTATCTGATTTTGTCATTTCTTTTCTTATTTTCTTAACGCAAAGAGCATCGAAATATTGAACGCCTGAGTGTTAAAGATCCTGACTTCCATTACCCTTTTATTTCAATAACAGAGCCAGATCTCGTCCCCCCCTAAACTAAAGCTATTCTTTATCTTCTCCCGTTAACCTCGATCTAAACATCTGTTTAAAAATAATCGTTCAACCTAATAGGTTTAAGCTATTGAATGTATCGGCTATAACGATTTCCTAAATTTTGCTGTTTTAACAATAATGGCTTCAGAGATTTGATTTGCACTACAGCATAAAAACTTAAAATTATAGTTAAAAGGATTCCATCATGATCAACACAGAAATCAAGCCATTTAGCGCAACAGCTTACAAAGAAGGCAAATTCGTAGAAATCACTGAGAAAGACGTTTTAGGTAAGTGGGCGGTATTCTTCTTCTACCCTGCTGACTTTACTTTTGTATGTCCAACTGAGCTTGGCGATCTAGCTGACCATTACGCAGAGCTTCAAGAGCGCGGCGTTGAAGTATTCTCTGTATCTACAGATACTCACTTCACTCACAAAGCATGGCACGACAGCTCTGACACTATCGGTAAAATCAACTACTACATGGTAGGCGACCAAACGGGTAACATCACTAATAACTTCAATGTTATGCGTGAAGGTCAAGGTCTTGCAGACCGCGCTACTTTCCTCATCGATCCACAAGGTGTTATCCAAGCAATGGAAATCACTGCTGAAGGTATCGGTCGTGAAGCTGATGATCTAATGCGTAAAGTGAAAGCAGCACAATATGTTGCAGCACACCCAGGTGAAGTTTGCCCTGCAAAATGGAAAGAAGGCGAAGCAACACTAACTCCTTCTCTAGACCTAGTAGGTAAGATCTAATCTTATTTACCTTTGATAATAATGAGTGATTGTATTTCTTATATAGATTCACTTATTACTTATCCTACTTTTAAATAATTCACTTATTTAAAAGTAATAAGGCATCAAGCATAAACGTCATGTTTGGTGCCTTATTCATTCAAATACCTTCAAACATATTTAAGCCTTTTTATATAGGCGATATGTCGTATAACAGTAGATCCGCATTCTTTATCTGCTGTTAAGCCGTAAATAAATTAAAAAGGCGAGATTATGTTAGAACAAAGCATGAAGCAGCAATTAAAAGCGTATTTAGAAAATTTAAAAACAGATATCCAACTGGTATTAAGTTTAGATGATAGTGACACTGCACAAAAACTGCATGAGCTTGCTCACGAGATCGCAGAACTAAACGATAAAGTGAGTGTTATTGAAGATAATAATGCCAGTGTACGTAAGCCTGTAATGCAAGTGGTTAACCCAACCAAACAGACCTCAATGAGCTTTGCCGGTCTTCCAATGGGACACGAATTTACTTCATTGGTATTGGCGCTACTACACAGTGGTGGTCACCCAATGAAACTAGAGCAAGCGGTTATCGACCAAATCGCAGCTTTAGATCAAGATATTGTTGTTGAAACCTTTATTTCATTATCTTGCCAGAACTGTCCTGATGTTGTGCAAGCGTTCAACATGATCGCAGCGATTAACCCACGCATTAAAGCAACCATGATTGATGGCGCAGCTTTCCAAGACGAAGTCACTGAACGTAATATCATGGCAGTACCGACTGTTTATGTGAACGGTGAAGTCTTTGGTCAAGGCCGTATGTCGCTTACTGAAATTTTAAATAAGTTAGACACGGGCGCTGCTAAAAAAGTAGCGGCAAGCCTAAACGAAAAAGCCCCATTTGATGTATTAGTTGTCGGTGGTGGCCCAGCGGGTGCATCTGCTGCAATCTACGCGGCACGTAAAGGCATCCGTACCGGTGTTGTTGCTGAGCGCTTCGGCGGTCAGGTAATGGATACCATGTCTATCGAGAACTTTATTTCTGTTAAAGAAACCCAAGGTCCCCGTTTAGCGGCAAGCCTTGAAGAGCACGTAAAACAATACAACGTTGATATTATGAGCGAGCAGCGTGTTAATAACATTGTTGAAGCTGCTGATACTGAAGATGGTTATACGCACGTTTATCTAGAAAGCGGCGCAATGCTAAAAGCACGTAGCGTGATCATCAGTACAGGCGCTCGCTGGCGTGAAATGAACGTTCCTGGTGAACAAGAGTATCGCAATAAAGGTGTGGCTTACTGTCCTCACTGTGACGGTCCATTATTCAAAGGCAAGCGCACAGCCGTTATCGGTGGTGGTAACTCAGGTATTGAAGCGGCGATTGATCTTGCGGGTATTGTTGAACATGTGACTGTGCTTGAATTTGCTGACACATTACGTGCTGATCAAGTGTTGATCAATAAAGCAGAAAGTATGCCTAACATCGACATTATTAAAATGGCACAAACGACAGAAGTCGTTGGCGATGGTACTCGCGTTACAGGTATCAGCTACAAAGATCGTAACACGGATGAAATCAAACACATCGAACTTGCCGGTATTTTTGTTCAGATTGGTTTAGTGCCAAACACTGAGTGGCTAAAAGAATCCGCCGTTGCATTAACACCACGTGGTGAGATTGAAATTGGTGCTCACGGTAATACTAACGTTAACGGTATTTTTGCAGCCGGTGATGTTACAACAGTTCCTTACAAACAAATTATTATTGCAATGGGTGAAGGTGCTAAAGCAAGTCTAGGGGCATTTGATTACTTAATTCGCACCCCTGCACCCAATAATAAATAGTATAGCTATTAATTTTTAAGGCCGACTCGAAAGAGTCGGCCTTTTTATTATAAAAAACTAATTATTTAACTTTAGGGAATAGTGTTTATTAAACAATGCTTTTTCTACTTTATTTATATGCCAGAAGTTTTTGTTTTTAACCTTACCAAAAAGTACATCATTTAATTCACTTGTATGCCAATACTTTGGCTCATTAAACTCTTTATCAAGATTAAGTTCCTGATATTCATCATTCGCTTTTAATTGTTCATCTGTCACACAAGCCAGCCCCTGGTAGTTTAACAATTTCGTCATTCCATAATGTTTAGCAACCATTTCATCCATAGTGAGGTTAAGTTGCCAAATAACATAACTTCTGGGACCATCTGATGCCAAATATAGTTTTTTCGATAAAGACGCTAACTTATCAGCATCATATAAGTATTGCCATAATTCACTATACTCATCTTTCGTTGCTAAATGGTTATTTAAAGGGCAAAGGCTTCTAATTCCCCACCCATTTGCTTCTCTATCTAAAAGCCTATCACTGAGAATAGTAAATGTTTTATTTTTTATCTTATATTGCTTCGATGTTGTTAGTTCAAACTTACTTATTTTCTTAGTGGCAATGAATTTTAAATCACTCGATATAGCTCTTAAAAATAAAGGACACTTAGGGGCATCATCATAATGGATAACAACAGAATCATTTTCATAAGAGTCATAATATTCAAGAGAGTAGTTCCATTGACAAGACGTTAAAACATCAAGTTTTACATTTTTTAATTCAGCGCCTGTTTTAGATAAAAATTCGATGTTAATTGTATTATCATCTATAAATTCAGTGTCTAATAATAAATCAGGAATAGGATTTAAAGGTAATTGCGTTCTCTCAATATCAGTTAGATCATTTGAAACGAGACTTGCTGAAAAATAATCAGCAAAACCATATGTCATGCCACTCGCGTGCCCATAACCAAAGCCATGAGCGATTTCATGATACCAAATCGTGTACGCTGAATTAGTAAAATGCCTGTACTTACTATACTCAGGTTTAGTGTACTTGTAGTAAATCGAAGCCCACCCACCTGTCGTTGTTTCAAATAACGATAAGTTTGGCGTACTTCCCCCTCCAACGCCTTCTGCTTTATATTCATTTCTCATCACTTTTAATGTCAATCGGTGACCTTCTGCACCAAATCGCATTAAATTTCTTTGTGAAATAGGAAGTAAATCGTCACTATAATTATCACAATCTTCATTATTTAGACTGCATCGTCGTTCAAAAAAAGCCTCTTTTTCTTTTGTATAATTAAATGTATTCGCCAATAAGTGCATATTAGCTAAATAGACCTCAATAATTTTTCTTTCTACTTCATCAGGTAAAGAATAACACGCTGTACCATCGCCTTCTTTTTCAGAACATAAATCTTGATAAGGTCCTATTATCATCTGAGGGTTAAACATTTTAGTTTGGCTTTCAAGTTTAATATTAGCTGGAGATACAGAATAAAAATCGAGCACTCCAGAGCTATATGGGGGTAATTGTTGTGATAATTGTATTAGCACTATATTATCGTCAAACTTAACAGAAACCATTTTTAAAGGTAATGATGTTTTATTATCTATGTGCCAGTCGCCATCAATATAATTGAAATATATATCTGTGAAATTAAATTGATGGCTCGGTTGATTGCTTTCAATGTTAGTGATAACAGCATCAACCATCGGTGTTTTTTTCGGTGATACCAGCAAGTTTGTCTCAGTATATTTTACATTTTCATATTTAATCGATGTCAACGGTTCCTTTTCAAATAAAGCTTCTATTTTACAATCGTTATTAACACGATCAATGGTATAAAAATCACCATTTAATTCACCGTTACAACCTTTTATAGAGATCAGATTATTAAACTTACCAGGGGATATACTTACATTAATTTGTTTATCTTTTCCAATATGAAAATCTGATGGTAATAGCTCACCATCACCCTCAATGTTAGATGTTACGTGATATTTTTTCTTCTTAAATTCAGCATTAATGTTACAACTACTTATATCATTAATAATATAATATTCATTATCAAGGTAACCGTTACAGCCAGAAATTTTATGTAATATATATTGAGTATTATCTTTTATTATAAATCGATTTTCTTTATCAAATACTAATAAATCTGAATGAGAAACGGTTACACCATCAATTGAAACAAGTAGGTTAATATCTTGTTTTTTTTCATTTTGATCCGGTATCGGAAGCGTCTCATCTCCTTCTATATTCTCATCAACAACTGTTGAACCTTCAGGATGAGGAGAAACATTATTTTCTATGTCTTCATCAACAACCGTTGAACCTTCAGGATGAGGAGAAACATTATCATTTATAACGGAAGGGTTTTCTGGGGGTAATGCATCATTACTGTCAACAACGTCTTGCTCATTAGAGCGGGCAAAAGACTCTACATCAGATAAAGGTCCAATATCACTTTTTTCATTATCTTCCTTACAACCAAACATAGCCAAAAGCATAATTGAAACCACTATATATCTCACCAAGCATTCCCTTAATCAATACAATTCAACCAAGAGCATACAGGTTGCGCATCTGGATGCATAACAAGTAATAGTGTATTCGATGATTCCTTAGCTCAACCTCTCATCTACAACTTAAACATTGATTTTATTTAAATTATCATGGCAGTCTTTGTTGATATTCAAAATTCCTTCTATGATGATAACCGCACTTACACTTATTCCAAGAGAGAATAGTCAAGATCTTTAATATTAAATATCTATTAATAAACACAATACCGATTAAATACCTACAAACACTAACCAATGCGGTTATTAATATCCATTTCAAATAAAATATGCACCAGAATACATATCAATCCTTAATGAGACATCATGAAAACCAATCGAATTTATTAATATAATTATTTTAATCAATACCTTATAATCACTAACCACTATTACAGTGACATTTCATACAGTATTAGCGATATTCTCTTCTAGTCACTTTTTTTTAATCGCGCATTTTGTCCCTTTTTTTACCCATATTTCCCTCAGGGTATATTTCTTTACCTAGATAAATCTCACTTTTGTTGCTTAAGGGATTCCTTTATTACAATAATAAGTAAACTCAATTATGACTTTTAAGAATGCCCTTTTGCATTCACCTTATTTTAAAGCAGGAAGCTAATGTTATGGAATATTTAGAGAGAATTAAGCGTTTAGCTAAGGTTCAAGGTATTAGCCAAAAACAACTTGGCGAAGCTCTAGATCTTCAACAAGGCACGATGAGCCGTAAACTATCCGGCAAGTACGGCATTGAAGTTCGTGAACTAGAAAAAATTGCAGATACATTAAATACCTCTATTGGTTATATTTTAACAGGTCAGGTCGATACAGGTACTCAAGCAACAACAACAATCAGTACTGAGTTAGATAGTGCTGCGACATGCACTTACATCCCTGTTATTCACCGTAAAGACTTTTCAGCATATAACGACGGTAGCTCTGTCGAGGTGATCAGCAAGCGCGCGATCCCCCAGCACCTAGAGCGTGAAGAGTGTTTAGGCCTGTTAATCGATAACGAAAATATTTCACAATGTGCGCCTGTTGGTAGCTATGCGCTAGCGACAAAAAAAGCCGATTACCGTCCTAAGCAACCTGTTTTTGCTTCTGTTCGTGGTAGTGAGCCTGATTTTTACCATATGACGCAACTCGCTGATGGTGTTGTATTCTCTACATCACAACCTGATTTTCCTAACTTATTCGTTAATAACGATGAGTTTCAAATTCACGGTTACATCATCCAATCTGATTGGGCTTACGATCGCCTGTAATTATCAGAAAACATCGAATATACGAAAGCCTGCGAGAAATCGCGGGCTTTTTTATTTTCCTTTTCCCGATACCATTTCAATAGTTTACCGACTCAATATCTTTCCAGTACACTGAGACGCATTCGATTTGATTTAGGTATTCACTCATGCAAACAGTTATGGTCGCTTCAACCAACCCAGCAAAAGTTGCTGCTGTACGCGATGCTTTCTCTCTCGCGTTTCCTCTGCTTTGTTTTAATGTTGAAGGTATTGCGGCCCAAAGTGGTGTTCGAGATCAGCCCCTTACCAGTGAAGAAACCTTGTTGGGCGCTCGAAATAGGGTAAAACACTGTCGTGAACAATGTCCTGATGCTAACTACATTGTGGGATTAGAAGCGGGGATTGACGACAAATTTACCTTTGCATGGATGGTGATAGAGCATGACGGGCAATATAGTGAATCACGCTCAGCATCATTACCGTTACCGCCATTAGCCCTTGAGAAAATACAACAAGGCATGGAATTAGGTGACATTATGGATGAAATGTTTAACCAACAAAATGTGAAACAAAAAGGCGGAGCGATTGCGATGCTCACCAATGATTTATTAACGCGAAGCTCGGTTTATCAGCAAGCGTTAATCTTGGCTTTGATCCCTTTCCTTAATCCGCAATTGTTCTAATAAAAAATAGGATATTGTTGAAATAACAATATCCTATTTTCAACATGATTATTGCTCTGGTTTATTCTGCGCAAGAAAATTCGCTAACCATGCTTTTGTTTCATCATCCTGATGTTTTAACTCATTAGAACCTCGGGTGATTGTAGCAACACCGACCCCTAATAATTCACTGATCTTACGCTGACTACGTTCACCATTGAGTAATTCATGGACGATATTCACACGTGAAATTAATGCTTCTCGCTCATCATGAGTTAATAATACTTGGAATAACAACGCATCTCGCTCCTCTGCAGAAGCATGGCGGATCAAATCAAGTACATTCTGCCACTCGGTGAAGTCAGGGCTATCAGAAGTTGTTGTCATAGTTACCTCATCAGGTATGTCATCTTGCTGCAGTGTACCTTGATAATCTATCGACACCAAGATATCAGCCAGTAATTCTCGATATTACAAATAAGAAAAAGCCGAGTGTCACAACACTCGGCTTTTATGGTTAATCACGATAGTAAGTCACTGTTATTAATAACGGGCTTTTAACTCTTTCTGCGTTAATAACGGTGCCTTTTTACCCATTAGTTCATTGTAGTACACATCGAACATAAGCACATTTTGCACATAACCTCGGGTTTCATTAAATGGAATTTGCTCAATAAAGCTATACACATCTAACTTACCGTCGGTCTGTTTTCTCCACTGTTTTACGCGACCAGGCCCTGCGTTATACGAAGCAAAAGAATAAATACGATTATCGTCATTGTTATCTAGCATCATTTTTAGGTAGCCACTGCCTAAGCGAATATTAACGCCAGGATCAAATAAGCTTTCTTTACCAGCATAATCTCGGCCTAATTTCTTCGCTGTATGCGCTGCTGTTGCTGGCATTAATTGCATTAAACCACGCGCACCAACGTGTGATTGCGCATGAATATTTAAGGCACTTTCTTGTCGAGCTAATGCCATCATGGTAGATGTCGGTATACCCCGTTTTTTACTAAAGAAGTCAAACCACCATTTATGCGCGAGTGGGAAACGAAGTGCCATATGATCCCATAATTTACCTGAAATCGTCGCCTGAACCGCTAAGTGATGCCACTTATGTTTTTCCGCATATACCGCTAACTCACGTTTAGTTTGTACCCCTTGTACTCTCGATAATAAGTAGCCCCATTCACGGTTTGCTGTTATTAGCCTATCAGTATCTATTAACTCACCAATACGTTTTAAGGTCTTAGTATAAGGTTGAATTAACTTAGTCGATGTTGGCCCTTTTTGATTAGGGTATACAATCGGCTTATGTAAGATTGTTGCAGCAGCAGCACTATAAAAATCACGCTCACCTAACAGTGATTGATAAATTTTATCGGCTTGCTTCTTTTGCCCTTTTTTCGCAAGTAGCTGCGCTTGCCAAAATGTCCAACGAGAGCTGTCTTTCGCCTCTTTTGGCAAGCGATTGATCCACGTTTGTACGCCGCTCCAATCCGCTTCACGGATCGAATTACGAATACGACGTTCTAAAATACTCACGTTTTGGCTCGTTTTCAGTTTGCTATCACGCCATTTCGCTAACACAGGATCACTGGTTGACATGAGTCGTGATGCCACCGCATCAGCCAATGCTTGCTTGGTTGCTTTATCAAAATGCTGGCCCGCAACCACTTGATTATATGAAGCAACAGCTTGCTTAACATCAGCACGCGCTAAGCGATAATAGGCCGCTTCAGTTAACGCTTGGTTGAACTTGGTCACTTTGCTCTGTTTAGCAAAATCAGCCACACCTTGAGGCTTATCTAATAGCGCAAGGATTTTGTCGCCCGTGGCTTGTGAACTGCCTGTTAGTTGCTTATCAAGATAGGTAGCTAAACTCTTATTCCCTTTCTTAAACGCTAGCAACATACGATCAAGAATCAAGGTATTAGTACGTTTACCCGCAGCCGTCCATGCTTCTAATAATGGGTCACAAACCGCAGGTAATGTTCCCCCCGTCTCCCACAGTTTCTCTACTCCCGCCCATGCTTGGCTTGCATGACCGGTTTGGCTCTTAGCATAAAAGTAAGAACATTTTAGAGAAGTACTACTTGGCTCTGTTGGCTGCATCGATAGGAAGTCACGCCATTTCTCAGCCCCTGCAAGATCAGACAGGTAGTTACGCTGAATGGTTTGGCTAAAAGGCAATGCCTTATATTGGTTAACAAAGGTTTTTACTTGGCTAGGTGTTTTATTATCTAAGTCTTTATTAAAGAGACGGTATTCCAAGTAAGGGTATAGCGGATACCCACCTAATTTACTTTTGTTGGCATTAAATACCGCCATGTTATTGTTATCAAACGCTGTTTGCGCCTGATCATACCAAGTACGCTGTTGCTCTAACGAGGCTGCCTGCACGGTAAACGTGCTAATCATGCCCAGTGATAACAGTGCAATCGAAAAAATATTGGGGGAAGTTGGAATGCGTGGCACTAGAAGCTCCATATCAAATAGATGAAAGTAGAATCCCAGTTGCTTGGGCTAAACGGTACCAGCAACTACATCTGAGACAATCATATTAGCAAATAATTCATAAGCCTATTCAGATAATGGAATAGCCTTTTGTTACATTTATGCGAAATCAACCTGCTTTTTTGAGTCAGTTTTTTATTGCTCTCGCCACCAAATATAAACAATTCTGTTAAACTTCAGTCCAGAACAGGTAAAATATTCCCTTTCATTTTTTAAGTAGAGATCACACACGGATATGGCTGATTACGTCTATACCATGTCGCGAGTGGGAAAAATCGTCCCACCTAAGCGTCAAATTCTAAAAGATATTTCACTGAGCTTTTTCCCTGGCGCTAAGATCGGTGTCCTCGGTCTAAACGGTGCAGGTAAATCAACATTACTACGTATCATGGCGGGTATCGATACTGATATCGAAGGTGAAGCACGTCCACAAGCTGGCCTAAAAATTGGTTACCTACCACAGGAACCAATCCTAGACGAAAGTAAAACGGTACGTGAGATCGTTGAAGAATCAGTGTCTGATGTAAAAGAAGCACTGATCCGTCTTGACCAAGTATACGCAGCTTACGCAGAACCTGATGCAGATTTTGATGTACTTGCTAAAGAGCAAGGCGAGCTTGAAGCACTAATCGAGACCAAAGATGGTCACAACCTAGGTATGCAACTTGAGCGTGCAGCAGATGCACTTCGTCTTCCAGAATGGGATGCTGTGATTAAGAACCTATCCGGTGGTGAGCGTCGCCGTGTTGCTATCTGCCGTCTACTGCTTGATAAGCCTGACATGCTCCTACTTGACGAACCAACCAACCACTTAGATGCTGAATCTGTGGCATGGCTTGAGCATTTCCTCGTCGATTACAGCGGTACTGTTGTGGCTATCACGCACGACCGTTACTTCCTAGATAATGCTGCTGGCTGGATCTTAGAGCTTGACCGTGGTGAAGGTATTCCATGGCAAGGTAACTACTCTTCATGGCTAGAGCAAAAAGATGCACGTCTAAAACAAGAAGCATCTCAAGAGCGCGCGTTACAGAAGACTATCGAGAAAGAACTTGAGTGGGTACGTCAGAACCCTAAAGGTCGCCAAGCGAAATCAAAAGCACGTATGGCACGCTTTGAAGAGCTACAAAGCAACGATCACCAAAAGCGTAATGAAACAAACGAACTGTTCATTCCGCCAGGTGAGCGTCTCGGTGACAAAGTTATCGAAGTGAACAACCTAACCAAATCGTTCGGTGATCGCGTACTTATCGATGACTTATCATTCAGCATTCCTAAGGGTGCTATCGTTGGTATCATCGGTGCCAACGGTGCGGGTAAATCGACCCTATTTAAGATGCTAAGTGGTACAGAGCAACCTGATTCAGGTACTATTGAGCTAGGTGATACTGTGAAACTGGCATCGGTTGAGCAGTTCCGCGATAGCATGAACGACAACAACACGGTTTACCAAGAGATTTCTGAAGGCGCTGATATCATCAAGATCAACAGCTTTGAAATCCCTGCGCGTGCATACGTGTCTCGCTTTAACTTCAAAGGTAGTGACCAACAAAAACGCATTGGTGATCTATCTGGTGGTGAGCGTAACCGTGTTCACCTTGCGAAACTACTTAAAGCAGGGGGTAACGTATTACTCCTCGATGAGCCAACCAACGACCTTGACGTTGAAACGCTACGTGCACTAGAAGAAGCGCTACTAGAGTTCCCAGGCTGTGCAATGGTGATCTCGCACGACCGTTGGTTCCTAGACCGTATCGCAACACACATCCTAGACTACCGTGACGAGGGTCAGGTGAACTTCTTTGAAGGTAACTTCACTGAATACGCTGATTGGCTGAAGAAAACGCTAGGCTCAGATGCGACAGAACCACACCGTATCAAGTACAAGCGTATTGCTAAATAAGCAATTCACTCGTGATAAATGAAAAAGAGCGGCTTCGGTCGCTCTTTTTGTTTATTAATAAAACAAGGGAGATAAGACCATTAAACTGCAAGGCTATTACACAAATGAGAGACAGGTAACTAGCAATAATTAATCTAAGCACATAGACTCTAGCTTCAGAAATTGCTCAATGTGTCTTCTTTCATGATATTTAATATAAAATCGCTTGCTACCCAACTACATAAAAGTAATAAAAAAGCATTACTGATTAATAGTTTTCGTTATGGGGCCCTTTTTCTGCTTTGTGGCGCGCTTACCTACAGTACACATGCCATATTTGAGCTTTATACCTCAGCCCAAAGCTCCCACCAGCAAGTCTCTAAACTACAAAAACAAGCCTTAGAGCTCAGTGCATCATTATCTGAAGAAACCGCATTAAATAGAACGTTGAACGCGACAATAGAGCAAAAAAAACAAGCCTTAACAATACTTAATCAACGTATTGATGATATGGAGAGTGTGCTGGGATTAGGTGAAAAAAATAAAGATCTTGATCTTCAAAAACGCGTTAATACCGCTGCGATCAATTCGGCGGTAAAAGCTACCCTGTTTCAGCTTATTCCTAATGGTGAACCCACTCCAAATGTACAATTAACATCAGGGTTTGGTACCCGTGTGCACCCTATAACTAAACAACGAAAAAGGCATGATGGTTTAGACTTTGCGGCAAAAAGCGGGACGCCTATTTATGCCCCAGCCGATGCGGTAATAGAAAAAGCGAAGAGCAGCAAACATGGTTATGGTAATCAACTGATCTTAAATCACGCCATGGGATTTGTATCGACTTACTCCCATATGAGCAAATTTAATGTCAAAGCAGGACAATTTGTGAATAAAGGGGAATTGATTGGCTGGACAGGAAATTCAGGTCTTTCCACAGGCCCTCATCTCCATTATGAGATCCACTTTTTAGGAAAACCGTTAAATCCACGTCCCTTCGTCAATTGGGATATTAAAAACTTCAACACGATCTTTAAAAAAGAACCCAATGTGCAATGGGCATCCTTACTCAACACGGTGGGTAGTATGGTTGAGATGCAGATACAGCTTGCTTCTAAAAATCATGAAGCAACATTTCAAACCGTTAATCAGCCGAAATCAAATCCCAAACAAACCAACACACCTTAACGGTGAGCGATAACGAAAAACGAGAGGCACGGTTCTTTATTCAAAAGAAACACCTCTCGCATTTCATTAATTGATCAGATCTAACAGCTCATGAATGGTTTTGACAGGCGTGATCTTCGCCCCTAAGCCTTCCATCGATTTATGGTAATTACGGTAAGGGATAAAAATTTCGGTAAAACCATGCTGCGCTGCTTCTTTTACCCGAGGTACACCGCTATCAATTGGGCGCACATCACCGTTAAGACTGAGCTCTCCCATAATGCACGTAGTACGCGGCACCACAAATTCATTCAGACTACTTAACAACGCCGCCACCAGCGCCAAATCAATACAGGTTTCCGACTCGTCAATTTTCAAGCCGCCAACAATATTGAAAAAAGTATCGTGATAAATCTTGGTCTTCGCATGTTTACGTAAGATCCCCGTTAGCATCTTTATCCGGTTCATATTCAACCCCACACAAACACGCTGTGGAAACTCACCTTCAGTTTCAGTGGTTAAACACTGGATCTCTAACAATAGGTTACGGTTACCTTTTCGAATACAGGTAATGGCAGAGCCTGAAGATTCTGTTGTTGAGCCAGATAAAAAGATCTCACTTGGATTATCAACACTGAGCATACCGCGCTCTGTCATACGGAAAATACCTACCGTATCAACATCACCAAAACGGTTTTTATTGGCACGCAATGTACGTACCTGCCCATCATTGGTATCAATGTGCAGCAGAGAATCGACAATGTGAACAAGGGTCTGAGGACCGGCAATTTCATTGTTTTTATTCACATGTGCGATCAAAAACATCGTCACATTATTTTGTTTACAGTACTGCGTTAATGCTTGCGCTGCCGCCTTTACTTGCGATGGCGAACCCGGACTACCATTGGCAAGCTCTGTTGATACCGCCTGAATGGAGTCAATCACCGCAAACTTGATTTGCTTAACTTCAAGCTCTGCGATGATCGCTTCAACACTGGTTTCCGCCATCAGATATAAATTATCTTCATTGCAATTTAACTTAAGTCGGTTTACACGGTTCTTAAACTGCGACAGAGATTCTTCTGCTGTACAGTAAAGTGATGGCATCAGCTGTGACATCCGAGAAACCAGATCTGACAATAGCGTTGTTTTACCCGCCCCTGGATCACCAGAAATAATATTCACTGATCCCGTCGTTAAACCACCGCATAACACACGATCAAGCTCGCCAATGCCCGTTAGCATTTTTTCAGCTTCAACGGTTTCAACTTCATTGAGTTTTTTAGAACCGCCCCCCACAACACCCGCATAGCCGCCAATACTTGAACGTGCCGAGCTACTGGTTAAGCCAGACTTGGTGTTAGGGATCGTAAATTCAGTGATCGTATTCCACGATTTACATCCAGAGCACTGACCTTGCCAACGAGCAAAGTCCATCCCACAATCACTACAAACATATGCTCGTTTTGCTGCTTTTGCCATTCTTTACCCTAAATGTCTAATCCATCGAATAAACCAATATTATTCAATGTAAACCTCAACTTAAATGTGAATTTTTGTTACTTTACATTAAACTTTTATCACCATTAGCAGATAATACTATCAGTGAATCTTTTAACAGAAAATAAAATGCAGTTGGACGATTACAAAGCACTCATAGAGCAACTACTACCTGCTTATGGAAGTGAAGATTTCCACCAAGTTTTTGATAGTTTAACCAGTAATGAATCAGGGCCGATCAAACTCCGTATCAAAATGGAAATTAATCGGTTAATGGCCCCGTGCAAAAAAATCATTGATTTACGTGGTCGTGTAAAAGGTCAATGCCGCTCTTATACTTTTAATGGTCAAACCCATTGGCTTGATGATGTTGCTATTAATATTCTTCACCGCCGTAGTAAGGTCTTCAATAATCAATATTGCGTTGGTCTCTATGAGGCCTTGGTGAACACGCATAATAATTTTAGAGAATTACATCAACAAGGTGAGCGTGCAACATCGACGGAGAAAAAAGTAACCACAGAGTTATTTACCGCTAATTTGATCCGTTTTGGTCATTATCTCCATCGAGAAGAAAACCGACTGCAAATTAGCACCCCCGTAACTATCAGCATTCCTTTTAATCAACAGATCTGGGGAATGACAACGGATCTTTCTTCATCAGGAGCGAAATTTAAAGTCCCTTCGGCCTTTAGCTATCGGTTAGGACAGACTATTGATGCTTACTTCCCACAATTGGCAGAAATACACAATGAGCCTCTTTTAGAGCAACCTCATCGCTATCGGGTATTAGGCATTGATGATAACCCTGAAGACGCTAGCTTTAAATGGCTACGTCTCATTGCGCTAAGTGAAAATGAAGCGTTAAAAAAGCTGATCATCGCTAGTCAAAATAAAGGCATACTCCGCCATCGAAATAATCATGAAGATAAAATTATTCAGGCGCGTACCCAAGGCTATGAACATTGCTTTCTTAAACATACCGTCGGGCTGCCTCTCTTTTTCTCTGATACTGAGCTTAAATACGCTTTACTGACCGATCACAACCGTTATTTATGGCAATACTGGCACGATGAACGTAATCAGCCCGTGATCAATCAATTATTATCAGAGCAGCGTATTGCTTCACTTGGACATAAAGGGCTAAAGCAATCTAGCACCTTAATTTATTGCTTCCATCACGATCATCAAGGCCACCGTTATTTTTATTCTGCCGCTTTACCTGAAATGGACCAAGAACAACGCCGTATTTTTTGGCAATTAGGCTCGCACCGTGATAGTTGGCGAGTGATGCGGTTGACGGTTTCCCCTTTACGTCAACAAGAGCTTGAGAAGCTCAATGATGTTGCCCCTGAAATGATTGAGAAATTCCAAGATCTCACCCATGTTGGGGTTCTGCAAGATATCACCCATAAAAATACCCAATCAGATTATCATTTAACGCAGAAATCAACGTTATCCAGCCAAGCGATCAACCCATTTAGACATCCTAAAAATCCGGTTTGTTTGGCTGAAGCGATCCATTTTGATCCAAAACCTCAACGCAGTGAATCTCGTTTTAGCTATAAAACAACGATCTCGTTATATCAACAAGGGCAATTAATTAGCCATGGCCACTCTATCGACTTTTCGAGCCGTGGACTCAATATTAATCTTGATACGCCATTTCGCTGTAAAAAAGATGATCACGTTACGATTAAATTTGAGCAACTACAGCGCTTGGCTAAACTCGACATCTTAGCCCGTATGCCCTATCAAGTGATTCGGACTAGCCCTAACGGAAAAAATATCCAACTTACGATACGAGATAGTCAAGAATCACGCATCGGTGAAAAGTTTTTACGTAAACTTATTCAAAATAATGAAGAAAGGTTCGCTCTTTGTGAGGAGCAACTTCCCTCGCCTGCTATGTTACTTGCTATGCACCAAATGCTATTAACCCGTTTAAATAGCATTCCTTATTTTGCCGAAAAGATAGATCACAAAATAAAAGTCAAAGCTGTTGGATCAAACTTTCCACTGTCGCCACTCGCTGATATTTTTTATCAGCTGGGCGAGCAAAAACATTTTGAACTTGGCTTACTGTTTAAGCGTCGAGTAAATGAAATGTTAGCTTATCCAATGCGTCCTATCGAGAATATACGTGAACCTTATGTCCATGAACTCTATATCGCTTTTGAGCAAATTGATGGCAAGGTAAAAAAGATAGCAGTTAAAGCTAGCTATGAGTTTGAAAGCGTCGAAGAGCGTATTCGCTTTATCTCATTTGCACGAAAAAGCGGTAGCTTTATCGCTATTCGTGTCACCGCCTTACCTATTTTTAATCCTTTAACAGCATTAATTGGTGAAAAACTGAGTGAATTAGCGCGTTTAACTCTCCATCGAGCACGAGCTTTAGAAGCCGAATTTATTTCTTTGATCGGTTGCGGCGAAATCTTTGATATAACAGATGAAGTGTTAGTTCGATTAGAGATCAGCTAATAACGCTTTTCTTTAGCCATTAAAAAAGCCGTTGATCGTTTCTATAATAAATAGAGACAATCAACGGCTTTTTATCTATTTCTAAATGGCTTACCAGCTTAGTCGTTGCGGTACGAGCGATGCTGATAAGATACATAAAATACCACCGAGATCAGCGTGGCGGATCACGGCAGGTGCTTGTTGTTCAACTTTCGGTTTCGCGTGATAAGCAATCCCTAAACCTGCCGCTTTCATCATCACCAGATCATTTGCTCCATCACCTACAGCGACCGTATTATGTGGTTCGATATCATATTGCTCAGCAAGACTTTGCAAGATATTCGCTTTTGCTTGCGCATCCACCACATCACCAAGAACATTCCCCGTTAATTTACCATCAACGATTTCTAATTGATTTGAGAACGCCCCAACTAAGTTTAACTCTTGCTGTAAATAATCAGAGAAATAAGTAAAGCCACCAGACGCAATCGCGACTTTCCACCCATAGGCATGCAATGTTGCCACTACTTCACGCATCTCAGGCATAAAGGGTAAGTTTTCTTTTACTTGAGCCAATATCGCTTCATCGGCACCTTCGAGTGTACCAACACGTTGACGTAAACTCTGCTCAAAATCGAGTTCACCTTGCATCGCTCGCTCTGTCACTTCAGCGACTTGCTCTCCCACACCAGCTAACTTAGCGATTTCATCAATACATTCAATTTGAATCGCGGTAGAGTCCATATCAAAAACAACTAAACCTGGCTCCGCTAATTCAGGAAGATCGGAAAGTTGGAAGTAATCTAACTGTAATTCAGCCAGTATTTGCTCTGCTTGCTCAGTAAGATCATTAGCGATCGTGAAAACATCATAAGATCCCACTTTCCAGCCAGCCAGCAATTGAAGATCACCGTGTACTGCACTATTTAATAATTCAACATCATAATGGCTAATATTTTTCCCATAAAATAACCATTGCGCTTGGCGTTTATCACCATTGGTTACCGTTAATAATTGTGGGAAACGTTTATACAGCGTGGGGTGTTTTTTTATTTTCAGCACGTACTCAATATCCATATTATTTATCCTAAAAGTAACTTATTGCTATATTACGATGATTTAAATGGCAATATCGTAATAATGGTGCAATTTGTCGCTACTTCTTTACAAACTACCGATACTGATAGTGAAGAGCAACCCAAAAATGTTACTAAACTGTAATGAAACATAGTTAATTTTCACTTATTTATCTTAAATAAATACAATAAAAAGAGTAATTATTTATGACTAAATATCAGAACGGACATTTAACCATCTGTTTTTATTACTAATAAATCAAATAAACAGGAATATTCTTAACGACTCTATTATCGTGTAAAATACCATCAGAACACAGCAAAGGTTAACTCGATGATAAAGTGGAAAAAGAAACGCTGGCAACATCTAGGACGGCTTTCTGTTCTCCTATTATGTGGCTTAGTATTAATTGGAATGCTGGAATACAGCGCGCTCTTAACCCAGCGTAACTACCAAATGCTAAGTGAGCAAACTCAAACATTATCACGTATGTTAGTACGACAAGCAGCAGAAAATGCAGCCAGTGATATTACGGATAATAACCAAGATAAATTACAAAAATTGGTGAATAACTTATCCGATGAGCCATTAATTTTGGACGCCACTATCTACAATATTGAAGGTGTGACCTTGGCGAAAACTGATAACTCAATGCCATTGACACAACTGACAGGGCTATCAACACCGCTTGCGATGGCCAGCATTGGTCGCCAGCAAATTGTTGAGCCTATTTTTGCTAATAAGCATGTGATTGGTTTTGTTCGTATTACGCTTGAGCACAATAAATTGTTAGCCAATGCCAAAGACCAAATTCATTATATGACCCGTATTATTCGAGGCTTAACACTGGCTTCATTGATGATTGGGGTGTTGCTTGCTTTTACCTTCGGTCGCAGAAAGGATATTTGGCACTTTCCGTTTTTTCTTACCGCAAACGCGAAAGACTAAATACGGTTTGTTAATCGCAGGCAAATTAACAAGATAAAAAAAACGGAAACAGCTCGCTGTTTCCGTTTTTTTGTGCGCAATCAGTAAAGATTATGCTTCTGCATCACCTAGGATCACAGAATCTAACGCGATTTCAATCATCTCGTTGAATGTTAATTGACGCTCTTCCGATGTTGTTGCTTCGCCACGTAGGATGTGATCAGAAACAGTACAGATAGTTAATGCTTTAGCACCAAACTCAGCTGCAACACCATAGATACCAGCCGCTTCCATCTCAACACCAACGATGCCGTACTTATCCATTGTTTTGAAGAATTCAAAATCAGGATTGTAGAACAGATCAGCAGAGAAGATATTACCCACTTTAACTGGGATACCTTTCGCTTTTGCTGCATCTACCGCATTTTGTACCATGCCGAAATCAGCAATCGCTGCAAAGTCATGACCGCCAAAACGAATACGGTTTACTTTAGAATCTGTTGATGCGCCCATACCGATAACAACATCACGTAACTTAACGTCATCACGTACAGCACCACAACTACCCACACGAATGATTTTCTTCACACCAAAATCTTTAATTAATTCTGTTGCGTAGATAGAACATGATGGAATACCCATACCATGGCCCATAACTGAGATCGTGCGACCTTTGTATGTGCCCGTGAAGCCTAACATACTACGTACGTTACATACTTCTTTTGCATCATCTAGGAAAGTTTCAGCGATGTATTTAGCACGTAGCGGATCGCCCGGCATTAAAACGACATCTGCAAAATCACCCATTTCAGCATTAATATGTGGAGTAGCCATAGTTGTATCCTTTTCCTAATTTTAGTTAGCTGTCAGTGTTGAAAATTAATCACTAACGTTTAGCTAAACATGCTGTGATTGCCCGACATTATAAAGTGGAAAATGCTGAACAATCATGTCTTTTAAAGAATAAATAAGGGTAAATAAGATTTACCCTTATTTTAAATTTTAGTTATAGAAACGACTTACCGTATTCCATATCTGTTGTACCGAAGTACTCAGCTAGGCTCTGACCAATATCAGCAAAGCTTTCACGTAAACCTAATGAGCCCGGCTTAATCTTAGGTCCTGAAACAAGTACAGGAATATGCTCACGTGTATGATCAGTACCAGGCCATGTTGGATCACAACCATGATCGGCGGTAATGATCAGTACATCGTCACCTTGAAGTAACGCTAAAATCTCAGGAAGACGGCGATCGAAATACTCAAGCGCAGCCGCATAACCCGCAACATTACGACGGTGACCGTAGGCTGAATCAAAATCAACAAAGTTGGTAAATATAATAGTGTTGTCACCCGCTTGTTTCATTTGTTCAAGTGTTGCATCAAATAAAGCAGGAATACCTGTCGCTTTTACTTTGCTTGAAATACCACAGCCGGCATAGATATCAGAAATTTTACCAATCGATACCACTTCACCTTGTTTTTCATCAACAAGCTTTTGCAAGATCGTTGCTGCTGGCGGCTCAAGCGACAAGTCACGGCGATTCCCTGTACGCTCAAATTGACCTTTACCCGCACCGATAAATGGACGCGCGATAACACGACCAATGTTGTAATCTTCTAGCTCTTCACGCGCAATTTGGCAAAGCTCTAATAAACGCTCTAAACCGAATGTTTCTTCATGACACGCAATTTGGAATACTGAGTCAGCAGACGTATAGAAGATAGGCATCCCTGTCTTCATGTGCTCTTCACCCAAATCATCAAGCACTTGTGTACCTGATGCATGGCAGTTACCTAAGAAACTATCTAAACCTGCACGAGCAAGAATACGATCGGTCAGTTCTTTAGGAAAACTGTTTTCTTTATCGCTAAAGTAACCCCATTCAAACAATACGGGTACACCGGCAATTTCCCAGTGACCAGACGGTGTGTCCTTACCAGAAGAAAGTTCTTGCGCATGGCCATAAGCACCAGTGATCTCGGAATTTGGATCCATGCCTTCAGGGAAGCTACCGCATGATTCTTCACACGCTTTCGCTAAACCAAGTTTAGTTAAATTAGGTAAGTGTAATGGACCGTTGCGATCGCCATTATTGGCTTCGCCACGCGCACACGCCTGTGCTATATGGCCTAAGGTATTTGCACCTACATCACCAAATTTATCAGCGTCTGCAGAGGCACCAATACCAAAAGAATCTAGCACTAAAATAATTGAACGTTTCATCGTTACTCCATTACACATCTTGTTTGGTGATACGTCGGTAAACTTCAGGTGTCGCTTCAGGTTTGTTCTCATTCACCGTAATATTACTGCGAATCGCTTTCGCTGCTTCTTCCCATTGCGCTTCAGTACGAGCATGTACCATTGCAAGAGGGGTATCAGCGTAAACTTCATCACCTAAACGGATCATGTCGCTAAAACCAACCGCATAGTCAATATTATCGCTAGCAACACGACGACCACCGCCCATACCAACAACCGCCATACCTAAGCCACGCGTATCCATAGCATGAGCAAAACCTGTTGTTTCAGCAAATACTGGTTTTACAATCTCAGTTTTCTCTAAATAGTTGTCATAATTCTCGATAAAATCAGTAGGGCCACCTAAGCCTGCTACCATTTTACCAAACCGCTCAGCGGCTTGACCGTTGTCTAATACGGCCTGTAGTTTTACACGCGCTTGTTGGGTATCAGCTGCTAATTTACTGATCACTAACATTTCAGCACACAGTGCCATGGTGACTTCAAACAAACGAGAGTTACGGTATTCACCAGTTAGAAACTGGACCGCTTCACGCACTTCAACTGCGTTACCCGCGCTTGATGCTAATACTTGGTTCATGTCGGTTAGCAATGCAGATGTACATGTACCCGCACCATTTGCCACTGCTACAATTGATTTCGCAAGCTCTTCAGAGGCTTGGTACGTTGGCATGAAAGCACCAGAGCCTACTTTCACATCCATGACGAGGTAATCTAAGCCCGCCGCCAATTTCTTCGATAAAATAGAAGCGGTAATAAGTGAGATATTATCAACCGTCGCGGTTACATCACGAGTTGCGTACACACGTTTATCCGCTGGTGCTAAATCACCGGTCTGACCAATAATTGCCACACCGGCTTCTTTGGTTACTTTACCGAAAACGTCATTGGTTGGTGTGATGTTATAACCAGGGATAGCTTCTAACTTATCTAATGTCCCCCCCGTATGACCTAAGCCACGACCAGAGATCATCGGTACATAACCACCACATGCTGCCACCATTGCACCTAGCATCAGTGAAGTAACATCACCGACACCGCCAGTTGAGTGCTTATCAACAATAGGACCATCAAAGTGCATGTATCCCCAATCAATCACCATGCCTGAATCACGCATCGCACAAGTTAAGGCAACGCGCTCATCCATCGTCATATCATTAAAATAAATCGCCATTGCAAATGCGGCGATTTGGCCTTCAGAGACGGTGTCTTTCGCTACACCTTGAATGAAAAAGTTAATTTCATCGGCGCTTAATTCAATATTGTCACGCTTTTTACGAATGATTTCTTGAGGTAAGTACATGCTGTTCCTCTTACTTTTAATTCAGCGAAGTAGGGTCACCAATGCTTAAATTGTGTTTTATTTTGCTTTATTTCTAAATTTTAGGTGCAAAAAAGGCAACAACCGCGAAAATGCAGTGCTGGAAAAAGCCAATTCAAGAATTAGTACGGCATTTATAATGCCGACAAAGAGTTAAAACAAGGTGGCACATCACCACCTTGTTTACAAAGGATTAGTAGCCGCCTTGCGCCGCTTCTTCACCTTCACCTAGTGTGTGTAACAAATTAGCAAGTAAGCTCGATGCACCAAAACGGTAGTGACGGCTATCAGCCCACTCTGCACCAAGAATATCATCAGCCATTGCTAGGTATTGCTGTGCATCTTCAGCAGTACGAACACCACCAGCAGGCTTAAAGCCAACAGTTTTAGCAACGCCCATATCTTTGATCACGTTAAGCATGATTTGTGCGTATTCTGGTGTTGCATTAACAGGCACTTTACCGGTTGAGGTTTTAATAAAATCAGCACCAGCTTTAATTGAGATTTCAGATGCTTGCTTAATTAGCGCTTCAGTTTTTAGCTCACCCGTTTCGATAATGACTTTAAGCAGTACGTTATCACCACATGCCGCTTTACATTGCTTCACAAGTTCAAAGCCAACCTCTGCATTACCCGCCATAAGTGCGCGGTATGGGAATACTACGTCTACTTCGTCAGCACCGTAAGCCACTGCCGCTTTGGTTTCTGCAACAGCAATCTCGATATCATCATTACCATGTGGGAAGTTCGTTACCGTTGCAATACGTACATCTGGCGTACCTTGCTCACGTAGTTGCTTTTTCGCTACTGGGATAAAGCGAGGGTAAATACACACTGCTGCAGTATTACCAACCACTGTTTTTGCATTCTTACAAAGCTCGATCACTTTTGCGTCAGTGTCGTCGTCATTCAGTGTTGTTAAATCCATTAATTTAAGTGCACGTAGTGCAGCAGTTTTTAAATCGCTCATGACTATCTCCAGTCGTAATATTACATTTAAAGCGCTTAGCTATAAGGCTCTAAATATCAGTATAAACGAAGGTAAAGCGCTAATGATTATTCATTAGGCTACCGAATGCAGTAAGAACTACTGCAACAAATGAGCGGACTTGATTCCTTGAAGTTTTAGTAAGTGAATACTTACCAAATGACTTATCCCTATTCCCGCGCAAGAGCCGAACAACTCGCCTGCTCTTACAAATCGCTGTATTTGTTAGGCTCAATAATAGCAAGACCGCCGTCTTAAGCCTATCAAACTTATGTTTCCACCAGTGGATAATGTGTTTACTAAAATAGAGAATCAGAAACAGTTAATGAGCACTTCTGACGTCACTATTTACTGCTGAGTCTGATACTACCTGTCTCAACACACTTATAATCTTTAGCATAAGAATAGCAGAGTGGAATATAAGAAAAGGGAACGCAATCGATTTTATGAAGTTAATTTAGAACAATAGCCATAATGTTTACTTTTCCTGTTGATAACCAAAAGTATCAGGCATAAAAAAACGCCCCAATTTTCATTGAGGCGTTCTTCTTTATTCAGTTATCTCTGCAATTACATTGCTAAAGAGATAAACAGACCAGCAATCGTTGCAGACATTAGGTTAGATAATGTACCTGCTGCTACTGCCTTCATACCAAAGCGAGCAATCTCTGCACGGCGACTTGGAGCAAGGCCACCTAGACCACCAAGTAGGATTGCAACCGATGATAGGTTTGCGAAACCACATAGTGCGAATGAGATGATAGCTTTCGTCTTCTCAGTCATTGCAACACCTGTTTGTGCTACAACCATACCGCCATCTGCCACGTCTTTTAAGTACGGTGCAAAGTTTAAGTAAGCCACGAATTCGTTAACAACAATCTTCTGACCAATGAATGAACCCGCCACTTGTGCTTCACCCCATGGCACACCAATTAGGTACGCAAGTGGTGCGAAAATGTAACCTAGGATAAGTTCTAGTGTCAGCTGAGGCATACCAAACCAACCACCAATGCCACCTAGCATACCGTTGATTAGTGCGATTAGACCGATGAATGCTAGTAGCATCGCACCTACGTTTAGCGCAAGCTGCATACCTGATGATGCACCTGCCGCTGCTGCGTCAATAACGTTAGCTGGTTTTTCAACGCCTTCTTCGTCGACACCGGCAATCTGCTCTACAGGCTGCTCTGTTTCTGGCTTGATGATTTTAGCAAACAATAAACCACCAGGGGCTGCCATGAATGATGCTGCAATTAGGTACTCTAGAGGAACACCCATTGATGCGTAACCTGCAAGTACACCACCAGCAACTGACGCCAAACCACCACACATTACTGCAAATAGCTCAGACTGAGTCATTTTAGGAATGAATGGACGAACAACTAGTGGCGCTTCTGTTTGACCAACAAAAATGTTTGCTGTCGCTGACATAGATTCAGCGTGAGAAGTACCCAATACTTTACGTAGACCACCACCAAGGATGTTGATAACAATTTGCATCACACCTAGGTAGTAAAGAACACTGATCAACGCGGAAAAGAAAACAATAACAGGAAGAACGCGTAGTGCGAATACGAAGCCGCCACCACCGAACACTTCAAACATTTTGTCCGATGTTAGACCGCCAAATAGGAAATTGATACCGTCATTACCATAAGCAATAACATTAGCAACTGCCTGAGACATGCCATATAGCACATCACGACCAACTGGTACATAAAGAACGAATGCACCTAATAAAAATTGGATAGCGAACGCGCCTCCAACAGTACGTAGATTAATTGCTTTACGGTTGTCTGATAGTAGTACCGCAATAAGTAGCAGTACAACCATCCCAACCAGGCTCATAAACATGCTCATGGTTTATGTATATCCTATTAAGTTAAGTTTGGCGTCTCGACAATTCGGCTCTATTAAGAGTCGGGCGCATTATACCCATCGATGCGCGGACAAAGTAATGCTAAGTTCACAATTTTGATGCCACAATCATGAAAGAGTTAATCGATACGTGAACACCATCACAAAAAGTTCACCCATGAAACGCAAACGTTTTACGCAATCGTTTACCTTTTGCACCAAGATCACGATGGGATTTTGAAAAGTTCATGTGCCGTTAAGGTTGTCGCTTCAGTGACAGACTCGATACTTATCCCTTTAAGAGACGCAACAGTATTCATTACATAAGCGATTCTTTCCGGTCTGTTCGGCTGACCTTGGAAACCACAGACGGGCATATCTGGCGCATCGGTTTCTAACACAATCTCAGAGAGAGGTAATTTCGCGATAGTCTCTCGCGTTTTTTTCGCACGCTCATAGGTGATAGTACCGCCAACACCAATTTTTAAGCCTAGATCTATTAATTGAACTGCTTGCTGATAACTGCCACTAAACCCATGATAGACCCCACCTTGAGATGGCGTATCTGCTCTTATGGCTCGCACTAATTCAGGAAAGGCTTTGCGGCAATGCAAAATAATTGGCAGTCGATAGATATTCGCTAACTGTAATTGTGCTTGTAACCATGTTTGTTGTAATTCTCTATCAAGGGTTTCAATGGCAAAATCTAATCCACATTCACCTACGGCAACACATTTTGAATATGGTTGTTGAAGTGCTTCCTTCAACTCAAAATGTAAACGCTGACAAACATCACTCGTATGCTCAGCACTAAAGAAAGGATGAATACCTAAACCGTAATAAAGTGCGGGATAGCGCTGACATAACAGCTGTACTTTAGCCCAATTCGATTGCCCTACCGTTGGGATCACTATCTGGTTCACCCCTCCCTCTTGCGCCAATGCCAATGCTCGCTTTGGGTCATCATTAAAGGGGGGGAAATCAAAATGGCAGTGGGTATCTATCATAAATATTCCTGTAGTAACTAATACGTAAATAGTGATGATTCAATATAATCTTAATATTATTTCTAACTACCCTTAATGATTCTTATACACCTAGATTGAGTCTCGCGCTAAAATCAGCGACAATAAGCAGTAACTCACTCCATTCATTCTGTTCTGTTGCTTTGCTTGATGTAATACGGCAGCAACGGAGTACTTTTATTAAAAAAGAACACGCTAATGTCGCAAACTCAGTTTCAGGGCGAAGTATCAAAACGTCGTACTTTCGCTATCATCTCTCACCCCGATGCGGGTAAGACCACCATTACTGAAAAAGTACTGTTATTCGGAAACGCTATCCAAAAAGCCGGTACAGTAAAAGGCCGTGGTTCAAACCAACACGCCAAATCAGACTGGATGGAGATGGAAAAAGAACGTGGTATCTCGGTAACTACATCTGTAATGCAGTTCCCATATAACGAGTGCCTAGTAAACCTTCTTGATACTCCAGGACACGAAGACTTCTCTGAAGATACTTACCGTACCCTAACCGCTGTTGACTCATGTTTAATGGTTATCGATGCGGCAAAAGGTGTCGAGGATCGTACTCGTAAGTTAATGGAAGTGACGCGTCTACGTGATACACCGATTGTTACTTTCATGAACAAATTGGACCGTGATATTCGTGATCCAATGGAGCTTCTTGATGAAGTAGAAAATGAATTAGGTATGGCTTGTGCCCCTATTTCATGGCCTATCGGTTGTGGTAAAGAATTCAAAGGTGTTTACCATATCCACCGTGATGAAACGATCTTATACAGCACAGGTCAAGGCCACACAATTCAAGAGCAACGCATCATTAAAGGATTGGAAAATTCTGATCTTGATGAAGCTGTTGGTACAGAGCTTGCGGAACAACTTCGTGAAGAGCTAGAGCTTGTAATGGGCGCATCAAATGAATTTGATGAAGAGCTATTTTTAGCTGGTGAACTAACACCAGTATTTTTCGGTACCGCACTGGGTAACTTTGGTGTTGATCACATGCTTGATGGCTTAACGGCATGGGCACCTGCACCACTTTCTCGCCAAGCGAATGAGCGTGAAGTTGAAGCAACAGAAGAGAAGTTTTCTGGCTTCGTATTTAAGATCCAAGCAAACATGGATCCTAAACACCGTGACCGTATTGCCTTTATGCGTATTGTATCGGGTACTTACACCCAAGGTATGAAGATGAACCATGTTCGTACTGGCAAAAATGTAAGTATTTCTGATGCGGTAACATTTATGGCAGGTGATCGTTCTCGCGCAGAAACGGCTTATGCTGGTGATATTATCGGCCTACATAACCACGGTACGATTCAAATTGGTGATACCTTCACTCAAGGTGAAAGCCTGAAGTTCGCAGGTATTCCTAACTTCGCACCAGAATTATTCCGTCGTATTCGTCTTAAAGATCCACTAAAGCAAAAGCAGCTATTAAAAGGTCTGGTACAGCTTTCAGAAGAAGGTGCGGTACAGGTATTCCGCCCACTGCAAAACAACGATTTGATCGTTGGTGCGGTTGGTGTACTTCAGTTTGATGTGGTTGTTGCCCGTCTTAAAGCGGAATATAACGTTGAAGCAATCTATGAAGGCGTTAATGTAGCAACTGCGCGTTGGGTTGAGTGTAATGACGTGAAAAAACTCGAAGAGTTTAAGCGTAAGAACCAATCTAACCTTGCTCTAGATGGTGGCGATAATCTCTCTTATATCGCCCCAACGATGGTTAACTTAAACCTTGCAAAAGAGCGTTTCCCTGAAGTTGATTTCCGTGCAACTCGTGAGCACTAATCACCTCAGCTAGATAGAACAAAGCCGAGCATCACGCTCGGCTTTTTTATATCACTTACTCACTGATTATTGGCCTAGCCAAAAGGCATAAACATATACGCCATGATCAAGGCATCTTCACGCCCATTTTCCGTTGGGTAGTAATCAATACGGCGGTTAGTTTCATTAAAGCCAGTTGCTTCATAAAGTTTATACGCACCGGTATTACTCTCTCGGACTTCTAACCAAATCTCTTCCGCTTGCTTGGCTTCTAACGCATCAATAAAACCATTGAGTAACACTTTGCCATATCCCTTTCGTTGATGAGCAGGATCAATAGCAATATTTAACAGTGTTCCTTCACCCGCGACTAATTGACCAAAGCAGTACCCTACTACCTGATCATCAACGACTAACACATAGTTTGCTGCAATACGATTTGGCTCTTTACGGATCATCGACTCTGCCCATGGAAAAGCATGAGCCGCTTGTTCAATACGCCAAACATCATCAACATGCTGGGTGTCTAATGGAATAATTTTATACGTCATAACTACAGATCTGTTGCCATAATGCTTTCTTCGATGAAGGATCATTATGCATTAAGTGTAAAGATACGGAATTTAATACCTGACAGCCTGTCGGGTGAGCCCCTTGGCAACCAGCAAACCAACACCATGTTAAATAATGCTCACCGACTTGTTCAACGGCTTCAAGCGGTAAACATAATGCTTGTTCTGGCGTTAGTTTCATACTGCTCAGGATCCGTCCGAAGAGCCAAGCATCATGCTCATTAAGCTCATCATTGGTTATCAGTAGTAACTTGCAATGTTCAGGTAGATCGATAACAGGGATCTCTTGATTGGGAAATATTTCAGGCTTTCTAACCTGCCAATAAGTGAGTCCCATTTCTTGTAGAACCTGAATATCACGTTGTTTCATTCCACACCTGCTATCTTTTCTATCAATCACAGCATGTCTTGAGCACGCTATGAGGAGCAATGAGCGCAGATCCTACCAAATTACGTATCGGTTGTACTCATAAAGCTTACTCAAAACAGAGATAAAAAAATACCAGCTCTAGGCCGGTATTTCTCTCACATAAAATCAACTTAGTCGTGATAACGTTGTGCTAATTCATTGGCTGCAATCACCGCTTGGTACACTTGCTCCGCACTCACAGCAACAGGCATATTACTCATTGAGCCGCTTGGTGAACAGGCAAGATCAACAATCTGACGCCAATCATCTTCAACCCATTCATTAATACCAAAATCAGCCAATGTCAGTGGTAACCCTGCCATTTTTATCACGTAAATTACATTCTCTATTTCTTCAATATCGGCTTCCTCTAGTACTAATTGTACTAATAAACCAAATGCTACTTTTTCACCATGTTGAATATAATTAAACTTCTCAAGTGATGACATGCCATTACAAATCGCATGTGCACACGCAATGCCGCCTGATTCTGCCGCCACACCGCTTAAATACACAATGGCTTCTACCATTTCTTCTAAAGCCGGTGTAACTTCCTGACGGCGAACAGCTTCCATCGCCATTTCAACGTTATCGACAATCAACTCATAACACATAAGAGCCATACCGAGTCCGGTACGTGACACACGTTTTTGTACTAGATTAAGTCCAGCAGCGTAACAACAAGCACGCGTTTCAAAAAAGGTTGCTATCGCATCACCAATACCCGCGGCAAAATATTTTTCCGGCGCTTGAGCAATAATACGAGTATCTGCTAATACCACATCAGGGTTTTGCGGCAATAACAAATAACGATCAAATTCACCGCTCTCTTTATAAATAACAGACACCGCGGTACAAGGTGCATCACTTGAGGCTATTGTTGGGAAGATCACCACTGATGCATTGCTATAATGCGCAACGGCTTTCGCCACATCCATGGTTTTACCACCACCAATACCAACAACAACATTTGAATTTTGTGTTATGGCTATCTTACGTAAACGTTCAATTTCATTATCAGTACATTCATACTGAAATTTCTCGCAATATGCCTTGATCCCCGCGAGTTCTAAACAAGGCAACGCTTCTTGTTGAACACGATCTAAAATGAAATCATCACAAATCAATAAGGCATTATTGCCAAAGTCTTTTATAAAAACATCAAGTTGAGAAAGTAAATCTTGACCAATAATGAATTTTTTTGGCGATGTGATGCTGCGAGGGATCATCGGTGACAGTCCTAATTATATTTATATAAATAACAAACTATCACGATGTAGTAATTAGCTATATGTAGAAATTAGATATCTTACTTCTCAATACTAATGATTTTTCAATATAAAAAGCACAGCGTAGTATCGCTGTGCTTTCATTGTCAGACATTAAAGCATTAATCAATAAATACGTACGATGTATTTATTGTGCGTTGAATTCGTTACAGTATTCAACTTTACCTTGATATTGTGCGACGGATTCAGGAAAAACTTCATAAACCATAAACGTATTTTCTGTATCAGGCAAAGTAGCAGTAAGCTGATGATCAACAGCTTTTGTAAAACCCGCTTTTTCATAATATTCAGAATTTCCCACCGCCACTATAACGGGATAATCAAAATCAGCGAGTACACTTTTTGCTTCTTCAAGCAACGTCAAACCAATTCCCTGATTTTGGTAATCATCACGAACCGCTAAAGGCGCTAGGCCTTGCCAATTGGTGTCAACACCATCAACCGTTACAGGGCTAAAAAAGGCATAACCCACCACTTCACCTTCATCATTACACGCCACCAGCGATAGGGTTCGATTTCCATTTTCGCGTAACGCCATAACAAGTTTAGCTTCAGCATCAGTGGGAAATACGGCTTTTAATAGCGTATCAATCGTTAAGATATCAGCGGGAGCTTCGGATCTAATGAGCATTTAAGGCCTCTTGGGCAGCACTGCGATCATGCATACCTTGATGAATGAAATCGGCAGATTGCTGCAAAATAAATTTCACAGGAGCAGGTAAAGAATCAAGATCGATACTATCCATCAAGTTTTTAACTTCTAGCCCTAACTCAGTATCCCCTTCAATTCGAAGACGACGTTGGAAGAACAGTGTATCAGGATCTTCTTTCCGTGCAGCAATAAGTACTAAATCATTACACTCACCACTGAAACTCACATCTTCTTGTTCACAAGATTCCGCTACAACTAACTTTTCATTTTCGTAACTTATAAACCACTGTAAGCCTAAATCACGCACTTCAACTTTAAGCCAACGATCTTCTAAAAACTCAAAATCACCATCCTCTAGTGCCTCTTTGAAAACCATAGCTAAGCCATCCAACATCACTTTTTTCTGAAGCGAAAAAGGTGTCAGTTTGGCCGGTACACGCAGTAATGAAGGACCATGTTGAACGAGTTGTTTTCGAAGTTGAGCAATCACTATGATTTATTCCTGTTTAAAATCGCACTTAGTCTTCGATTGTATGGCAAGAACGCTATTTCGTTTTATGCCTTGAGTCAAAAAAAATGCTTCTGTTTCAGCAAAGTTGATAATAATTTTCGCTATGTTGTACATATTCGAGTTAGAGTACATAGATAAATGAAAATACGATTGCCTACTATTCAGCAATGCACATATCCGCACAAATCATGGAGAATGGTGACGACATGCCAACAGAGCAACTAGATTATTGGTTTCCTTTGCTGACGGATAATAGCCCCTTCTTTTTTGCCATCCTTGATCGCCAACATAACTATCACTCGGTAAATAATCGCTTTAGTGAAGTTAGTGGTCTTGAGCGAGAAGAATTACTCGGCAATAACGACACCAATGTCTTCGGTCAACATTATTATCACTCCCTTAAACCTTACTATGAACGTGCATTTAACGGCGAAAGTATTGAGGCAGAAGTCGTGCTTAACGATAGCCGACATGAATCAAGTTTACACTTTAGTCTTGCTCCATTATTAGATAGCAACGGCACCGTACAACATATTATTCTACATTCCATTGATACCTCTGAACGCCAGATCCTGATCCATTCATTAGAAGAGACAGAACACCAGTTAACACAATTGAATAACTTGATCACTGAAGGCATTTGTTTAGTTGAAAATAACATTATTATTAATGCGAATGAACAAGCCGCGATCCAACTTGGTTGTCATTCAAAAAAAGAACTACTGGGTCGCCCACTGGATCAACTACTGCACGATAATCAGAAACAACCTTGCACCAGTCATCGCTTAAAAAATAATGATAATAAAGAAACTATCACCTACTTCCCGATTATTCATAACGAACAGACTAAGCCTTTAAAGCTGACCATCTCTCCTGTGAAACAAATGGGGACTGAAGCGTTACTGGTGAAACTCGAAACAATTCAAGAAAAAGACAATAAGCGCCAACAAGGACAAATTGAACAACTAGTACAAATGGATCCATTAACTGGTTTGCTCAATCGTCACGGCTTTACTCGTCAATTAGACCAACTGATGAAAGCAGAAACGCCTGTCGTGATGCTCTATATTGATATTGATAACTTTAAAAATATCAATGATTCACTCGGTCACCACATTGGCGATAAAGTGCTGCAAGAAATTGCACAACGCTTACGTCGATTACTACCTGAAACCGCAATTTTGGGCTATTTAAGCGGTGATGAGTTTGCGATCCTATTACCAAACCCTGAGCATGAACGCACTGGCGAGATTATCTCAGAGCAAATCATAGCGCTGGTTAATCAACCGTTTGAGCTGCGTCACTTTAGAAAGCACTTAGCCTGCTCAATTGGAATGGTCACCTCCCCGGGGCATGGTAATGATGCACGCATGATGCTACAAAATGCCGATACCGCCATGTATGAAGCAAAACATCGAGGTCGAAATCGCTTAGTTGAATTTAATGATGCGATGAGCAAAGAAGCACGAATGCGTTTATGGCTGGAAATAGAGCTACAAAAAGCGCTGCAAAATAATGGCCTCGAAGTTTGGTATCAACCAAAAGTTAATGCCCGTGACTTTGCGATTGACGGCGCAGAAGCGTTAGTACGTTGGAAACACCCTGTCGAAGGCTATATTAGCCCTGCCCAATTTATTCCTGTCGCAGAAAGCTCTGGCTTAATTGAACAACTCGGCTGCGCAGTCATGCGTGAGGTCTTCACCACCGTCAGCCTGTGGAAAAAACGTAAATTGCTAACAGGACGAGTCGCGATTAACTTATCGCCGCAACAGTTTGGTAATTCAGGCTTAATAAACTTTGTTGATAAATTACGTTTATCAACAGATGTCAACCCTGCCGATATTACCTTTGAGCTGACAGAAAGTGCGGTAATGAGTGATGGTGAACATACCATCCAAATGCTCAATGCCATTAAGCAACTTGGCTTTGCACTGTCGATTGATGACTTTGGTACTGGGTATTCGTCACTCTCATATCTTGCGCGTTTTCCGTTAGATGAACTTAAAGTGGATCGCGCGTTTATTCAAGATATCGACACCATTCCTAAACAGGTAACCTTAATTGAAAACATCATCAACTTAGGTAAATCACTAAAAATGAGTGTGGTCGCCGAAGGGATTGAAACCCGTCAACAAGCCACACTGCTATCTAATTTAAATTGTGATTATATCCAAGGTTTCCACTTCTATCGTCCCATGCCAAAGCATGAATTAGAAGCCATTTTACTGCAAAATAAATGAGTCAAAAATACCACAAAAAAAAGGAGCAATAACGCTCCTTTTTATTAATAAAAACAACGAAAACCTGCCTAAAATCAAAGCGCCATAAGATAAAGAATTTTAGTATCAAAGGTCATAATTTTATTCAAAGACTGGATGATAAAAAATAATGGAGCTTCTCTGCCCCGCTGGTAACCTTCCAGCCTTAAAAACCGCAATTGATAATGGTGCAGATGCCGTTTATATCGGTTTCAAGGATGATACTAACGCCCGCCATTTTGCAGGTTTAAACTTTACAGGCCGTAAACTCGAAAAAGCCGTACAGTACGTAAAAGATCACGACCGTAAATTACATATTGCACTCAACACCTTTGCCCATCCCGATGGTTTCAACCGCTGGACAAAAGCGGTAGATAATGCAGCCGCTATGGGGGTTGATGCGCTGATTGTCGCTGATATTGCAGTGCTTGAATATGCCGCTACAACGTATCCAGATTTAGAACTTCACCTATCAGTACAAGCTTCAGCAACTAACACTGCCGCGATTGATTTTTATAAACAAAATTTCAATATAAAGCGTGTTGTACTGCCTCGGGTTTTATCGATTCATCAAGTAAAACAACTGGCGCGTAATACAGATATGGAGCTAGAAGTCTTTGCTTTTGGTAGCCTATGTATTATGTCTGAAGGGCGTTGCTACTTATCGTCTTACATGACCGGTGAATCTCCTAATACTGTAGGCGCTTGTTCACCAGCCAAATTTGTCCGTTGGCAAGAAACGCCACAAGGCTTAGAGTCTCGCTTAAACGAAGTACTGATTGACCGCTATGGCCATGGTGAAAACGCTGGCTACCCTACACTGTGTAAAGGTCGCTTTGATATCAACATCGATGGTGAGAACAAACGCTATCACGCCCTTGAAGAGCCAACGAGCCTCAATACCCTGGAGATTCTTCCTGAGCTATTTAAGGCCAATATCGCCTCAGTAAAAATTGAAGGTCGTCAGCGTAGCCCTGCTTATGTTGAACAGGTCACCCGCACATGGCGTGCAGCGATTGATCACTATTTAGCTAATCCAGAAGGCTACCAAGTAAATCCTGCTTGGAATGCATGTCTTGGTAATGTATCAGAAGGTAAACAAACCACACTCGGTGCTTATCACCGTAAATGGCAATAGGAGCCAAACCATGAAATATTCTCTTGGCCCATTACTTTACTTCTGGCCTAAAAATGATGTTGAAACGTTTTACCAACAAGCAAAAAACAGCAATGTTGATATCATTTATTTAGGCGAAAGTGTATGTTCAAAACGCCGTGAGCTAAAGCCTGCACAATGGTTAGAGATCGCGAAAGATATTGCCGATAGTGGAAAACAAGTCGTGCTATCGACAATGGCGCTACTCGAAGCGCCAAGCGAAGTGAATATCATGAAAAAGTACATCGATAATGGTGATTTTATCATTGAAGCTAACGACGTCTCTGCGATTCAATTAGCCTCTGAAGCAAAAATTCCTTTTGTCGTCGGTCCTGCGGTTAACTGTTATAACGCCCAAACATTAAACCTGTTTTTAAAACAAGGTATGACCCGCTGGTGTATGCCAGTTGAGTTATCACGTGAATGGTTAAATAACACCTTAATTGAATGTGAAAAACTTGGCATTCGCAATCAATTTGAAACGGAAGTGTTTAGCTATGGCTATCTACCGTTAGCATATTCTGCCCGTTGCTTTACCGCTCGCGCAGAAAATCGCGCCAAAGATGACTGTGAAACCTGCTGTATCAAGTATCCACAAGGGATCACGGTTAATAGCCAAGAAAACCAAAAAGTCTTTACCCTAAATGGTATTCAGACTCAATCAGGCTACTGCTATAACCTAATAAACGATCTTAAAGGTATGGCTGATATCGTTGATGTCGTGCGTTTAAGTCCACTGGGTCTTGATACATTATCTTTAGTGGATGATTTCCGTGCTAATGAACAAAGTGCAACTCGTCATCAACTAGAGGATAGCCATCAATGTAATGGTTATTGGCATAGCTTAGCTGGATTGAACATCAGCGAGTAATTATTTAAATAAAAAAAGCCGCTAATGCGGCTTTTCTTTTTATCCCCCAGGGACTACTGGGACGGTTTCTTCATTTTGTGTATCAGGGGATTGATCTTGATACGCAGAGTATAATCGACTGAGCTCCAGGAGCGACAACCGGTGTTCAATAAACTCATACACATTCCCCGCTAACGCCAATTTATAGAGCATTACCGCAGTAGAATAATCCTGATTGTTCTGATGTAGCTTACCGAGATAAAAATACGCTTCTGTTAAATGTTCAGCAAGTTGATCGTTATTTTCGCTCTGCTGTGCAATATCACTGAGTAATTCTCGCTCTGTAATTTGCCCTAAAAACAGACGTACCAATTGCCATCCCCACGCTTTTTTATCACTGGCATCATAGCGCTGTTTTAATTGAGCTTGCGCCTTCTCTGGGCTTAATTCAACATCATTAAGGTATAGCCAGATCACGCGATACGGATCATTATGATCCTGTTCGTAATGAGGCAAAAGATCTTGATTCGCTAATTCATAGCGCTCACCGTAGTACAGGGCAATACCGCGATTACGTTGTGCATAAAGATGGTTAGGCGCTAACTCTAAGGTAGAATCAAACGCTTCATAAGCCGCATCAAAATGTGCCATTTGGGTAAAATAGACCCCTAACACATTATATAAATCGGGTTGGTTCGGCTCTAAATTGAGGGATTTATTAAAATCTAATCGCGCTAAATCACGCAACCCTAAGCTGTCATTAACTAGCCCACGCTCGTAATATATTTTCGCTAATGTTGCCTGTGGAATATCGTCTCGCTGCAAAATTTGATCAATGCGAGCTAATTGAATTTGCTGCTGTAAAGTTGGCTGAAATGGAATAGCCATCGGTGGATGAGTCCACTTGGTTGGCATCGCCGAACAGCCTGTTAGCATCATCGCTACAGTCATAACGGCAAATGTAAAGCGAGTTGCTATCAAAGCGCTTCTCCCTAAGGCTTAATAATCACGATCCTATTGTATTACTCTACACCATAGAACACGGCATGATGTTTTTTAGATAACAAAAAGGGGCTAGATAGCCCCTTTATATCATGCTTTTAGCAAAAAACTTAGCCTTGAGGCTGTTCGTTTTGAGCTGGCGCTTCAGCAGCAGGTGTTTCAACTGCTTCTTTCATGCTTAGACGGATACGGCCTTGACGGTCGATTTCTAGCACTTTAACTTGAACTTCTTGACCCATTTGTAGGTAGTCAGACACTTTCTCTACACGATCTTGTGAGATTTGAGAAATGTGTACTAGACCTTCTTTAGTACCAATCACAGATACAAACGCACCGAAATCAACGATACGCATTACTTTACCTGTGTAGATACGACCTACTTCAACGTCAGCTGTGATTTCTTCGATACGACGGATTGCTTCTTTCGCAGCAGTACCTTCAGTCGCAGCGATCTTCACTGTGCCATCATCTTCGATCTCGATTGTAGTACCCGTTTCTTCAGTAAGTGCACGAATAACAGCACCACCTTTACCGATAACATCTTTGATCTTCTCAGGGTTGATCTTCATCGTATGGATACGAGGAGCGAACTGAGAGATATCTTCACGTGGAGTATTGATTGCGTTATCCATTACGCTAAGGATGTGCTTACGCGCGCCTTTAGCTTGGTTAAGAGCAATCTGCATGATCTCTTTAGTGATACCTTCGATCTTGATATCCATTTGAAGTGCAGTAATACCGTCATCAGTACCTGCTACTTTAAAGTCCATGTCACCTAGGTGATCTTCGTCACCAAGGATGTCAGAAAGAACAACGAAATCGTCGCCTTCTTTAACAAGACCCATTGCGATACCCGCAACAGACGCTTTAATTGGCACACCAGCGTCCATAAGAGCAAGAGACGTACCACATACAGAAGCCATTGAAGATGAACCGTTAGATTCAGTGATTTCTGATACTACACGTACTGTGTATGGGAATTCGTCTACAGATGGCATTACAGCAGCAATACCACGCTTAGCCAGTTTACCGTGACCAATTTCACGACGCTTAGGCGAACCTACAAAACCCGTCTCACCTACACAGTATGGAGGGAAGTTGTAGTGTAGTAGGAAGTGATCTTTCGTCTCACCAGTTAGACCATCAATGATCTGTGCGTCACGTTGTGTACCCAATGTTGCAGTAACAAGTGCCTGAGTTTCACCACGAGTAAATAGTGAAGAACCGTGAGTACGTGGAAGGACACCAGTACGTACGTCTAACGCACGAACCATGTCTTTTTCACGACCATCAATACGTGGATTACCCGCAATAATGCGACCACGTACAACTGTCTTCTCTAGATCGTGGAAGATAGTGTGGATTTCTTTTGTATTTGCTTCTGCATCTTCAGCAAGAATTGCATCGTTAACTTCACCAGCAATCTCATGAATGCGGTCGTAACGCGCCATTTTCTCAGTGATTTGGTAAGCATCAACAAGCTTAGCTTCAGCAAGCTCTGCGATCTTATTTTTAAGTGCAGTGTTCTCTTGAGGAGCAACCCAATCCCAAGCTGGTGTAGCCACTTCAGCAGCAAACTCGTTGATTGCATTGATAGCAACTTGTTGTTGGTCATGACCAAATACAACCGCTTGTAGCATTTGCTCTTCAGATAGACGATCAGCTTCTGACTCAACCATTAGTACAGCATCTTTTGTACCAGCAACAACAAGATCTAGACGGCTTTCTTCTAGCTCAACATTGCTTGGGTTAAGTACGAATTGATCGTTGATGTAACCAACACGTGCCGCACCGATAGGACCATTAAATGGAATACCAGAAATAGCAAGTGCTGCAGATGTACCGATCATAGTTACGATGTCAGGGCTTACTGCAGGGTTAACAGAAACCACAGTAGCGATAACTTGAACTTCGTTTTTGAAATCGTCAGGGAATAGTGGGCGGATTGGACGGTCAATTAGACGTGCAGTCAGAGTTTCGCCTTCAGAAGGGCGACCTTCGCGCTTGAAGAAACCACCAGGAATTTTACCTGCAGCGTAAGTACGCTCTTGGTAGTTCACTGTTAGTGGGAAGAAGTCTTGGCCTTCTACTGCTGTTTTCTTACCAACAACAGAAACGAACACAGAAGTGTCGTCCATGCTAACCATTACTGCAGCCGTCGCTTGACGTGCCATAACACCAGTCTCTAGAGTAACCGTGTGGTTACCGTACTGGAAAGTCTTTACGATAGGATTCACGTGAATTTCCTTAAATATATTCCGCTTTCTATTTGCTTGCTAATTATAACTAAGACAAACAACAGCGTCATGTGATGATATTCACTTTCATGTAATTTCACGTATCGCGACTAAGGAAATATCTCATCATGATGAGGTATTTTATTAGCCGCGACCTAAAGGTCGACGAAAACGACTCGTGATACATAAAAATGGGATTAACTACAGCTTCTCTTTTTATCTATCATATTCCTGCCTTAGCATGCATACAACAAACATAAGATTAACTTCGGTACAGATAGTAGACGAAATTGAGGAAAATAACAGAAGGAAAAATATAAACTGCGGTATGTATTATCTTTTAAAACAAAAAGAAAGGAGCCATAAGGCTCCTTTCTAAAAGCAATCTTAGCGACGTAGGCCTAGACGCTTGATTAGGTCTTGGTAACGATCTAGGTTCTTACCTTTTAGGTAATCTAGAAGCTTACGACGACGAGAAACCATACGTAGCAGACCGCGACGGCTGTGGTGGTCGTGTTTGTGGTTAGCAAAGTGACCTTGAAGGTGGTTGATTTGCGCTGTTAAAAGTGCAACCTGAACTTCAGGAGAACCAGTATCATTTTCACATTGTGCGTATTCTGCAACGATTGCTGCTTTAGTTTCTGCATTCAGAGACATAACTCATTCCTAATACAAAGATGTTTTAATTTGTGCCGCCAATCTCTGATTCAGCCGGCACCCAAGCCGCGGATTATACTGATCGATATAGATAACTACAAGCGAATAATTAGTAACCACGACAATAATAAACAATAAATAGAAGTCTTCATTGCATTCTTTAAAAGCAAAGCAGTAAGTGGTTCTACCGTTGTCAATTAATCTTGCTGATGTTCATTCGCCATGACGCGTTTTGGCGCTAGCATACCTTTAAGATCGATAGTCCCCACACCAATAAACTCACGCTCAGAGCCGACAGAAATACGTACTAAGGTCCCTTTTGCAGGAACATTGTCAGCTTCTACCGGATTACCATTAAGCACATGCACCGCAACCTCAGCACTGATATTCACTTCAGGCAAATCTTGTACTGCGGTGTCAGTTGGTAGCAATAACGCATCCAGCACAGAGCCTGGTTCTACCTCATTGGCTTTTGCATCATCAAGCATCTCTTGTAACTGCTCAATAGTAACCATTCGCTCATACGGGAAGTTAGAAACCCCTGTACGACGCAACATGATAACGTGAGCACCACAACCTAACATTTCGCCCAGATCATCAACGATAGTACGAATATAAGTACCTTTTGATACATGAAGTTCCATTTCAACTTCATTATTATCAAAACGCAGTAAATCAACAGAATAAACAGTAATTTTTCGTGATTCACGAGGAACCTCGACGCCTTCACGTGCATATTCGTATAATTTACGCCCTTTGTACTTCAGCGCAGAATACATTGATGGGATCTGATCTGTTGTACCACGGAACTTATCAATACACGCTTCGAGTTGCTCACGATTAACGTTCACATCACGTGTTTCAACTACTTCGCCATCAGAATCAGAAGTATCAGTACGTTCGCCCAGTTTTGCGATCACACGATAGCGTTTATCTGAATCTAACAAGAACTGAGAGAACTTTGTTGCTTCACCAAAACAGATGGGCAGCATACCCGTCGCCAAAGGATCAAGCGCACCAGTATGGCCCGCCTTTTGAGCAAAAAAGATACGTTTTACTTTCTGTAAGGTATCGTTTGAACTAATTCCCGTAGGCTTATCAACTAAAATGACACCATTAATTGGGCGACCTTTACGACGACGTGCCATGCTTATTCCTCGCCTTTCTCTTCGTCTTCATCACCACGACGATCTTCATCGTCACGTACCGCTTTCGATACTAGGTTTGAAATACGCATACCTTCTGTTAGAGACTGATCAAAAATAAAGTTCAGCTCAGGTGTTACACGTAAACGGATCTCTTTACCTAATAGTGAACGAATGTAAGGCGCCATTTCACGTAATGCTTCTAGGCTACCTTCAGCGGTTTGCTCACCGATTGGGAAAAACGTCACATAGATTTTGGCGTAATTCATATCACGTGATACATCAACGCTTGAAATCGTTGTCATTGCGATCGCTGGATCTTTGATTTCACGCTGTAGAATTACAGCTAATTCTTTTTGTAGCTGCTGTGCTACACGTTGGGTACGGCTAAATTCTTTTGCCATTTTGTTGCTCTCTCTAAGAATAGGGCTCTTGAAAGAATGGGGAGCCGAAGCTCCCCATAATCATGTTGTTGAATCAGTTAGCGACGTTGATAATTAATCAAGAGTACGCTGAATTTCAACAATTTCGTAAACTTCGATCTGATCACCAACGCGAACATCATTGTAGTTCTTAACGCCGATACCACATTCGTAGCCGTTCTTAACTTCGTTAACGTCATCTTTAAAGCGACGTAGTGACTCAAGCTCACCTTCGTAGATTACTACGTTATCACGTAGAACACGGATAGGGTTGTTACGCTTGATAGTACCTTCAGTTACCAAACAACCAGCGATTGCGCCAATCTTAGGTGACTTAAATACGTCACGAACTTCAGCAAGACCAATGATCTCTTGCTTGAATTCAGGAGCAAGCATACCGCCCATTGCCGCTTTAACTTCGTCAATTAGCTGGTAAATGATTGAGTAGTAACGTAAGTCTAGGTTTTCATTTTCGATAGTACGACGCGCAGACGCATCAGCACGAACGTTGAAACCAAGCACGATAGCGTTAGAAGCTGCTGCAAGTACTGCGTCAGTTTCAGTAATACCACCAACACCAGAACCTACGATATTCACTTTAACTTCATCAGTAGAAAGTTTACGTAGAGAATCTGCGATAGCTTCTACAGAACCTTGAACGTCAGCCTTAAGCACAACGTTAAGCTCTGCAACTTCACCAGCTGTCATGTTAGAGAACATGTTCTCTAGTTTCGCTTTCTGCTGGCGAGCTAGTTTAACATCACGGAATTTACCTTGACGGTAAAGTGCAACTTCACGTGCTTTACGCTCGTCACGTACAACAGTCGCTTCGTCACCAGATGCTGGTACGCCTGAAAGACCTAAGATCTCTACAGGGATAGATGGACCCGCTTCTTCGATTTCTTGACCTAGTTCGTTACGCATCGCACGAACACGACCGTACTCTAAGCCACAAAGAACGATATCGCCCTTATGAAGCGTACCTTCTTGAACAAGAACAGTCGCTACAGGACCACGGCCTTTATCAAGACGTGATTCTACAACCACACCTTTAGCCATGCCTTCAGAGGCTGCTGTTAGTTCAAGTACTTCAGACTGAAGTAGAATAGCTTCTAGTAAGCCTTCGATGTTTGTACCCTGTTTCGCAGAGATGTGAACAAACATGTTCTCACCGCCCCACTCCTCAGGAATAACGTCGTATTGAGCAAGCTCGTTTTTAACGTTATCTGGGTTAGCATCTTCTTTATCGATCTTGTTTACCGCAACGATCAAAGGAACACCTGCCGCTTTCGCGTGCTGGATTGCTTCGATTGTTTGAGGCATCACACCATCGTCAGCTGCAACCACTAGTACAACGATATCTGTCGCTTGAGCACCACGAGCACGCATAGCTGTAAACGCTGCGTGTCCAGGAGTATCAAGGAAAGTGATCATACCGTTGTCAGTTTCAACGTGGTATGCACCGATGTGCTGAGTAATACCACCGGCTTCGCCAGAAGCAACGTGCGCTTTACGGATGTAATCAAGTGTTGATGTTTTACCGTGGTCAACGTGACCCATGATAGTTACAACAGGCGCGCGAGAAACTTTTGCTAGGTCATCTGCGTTACGATCAGAAAGCACTGACTCTTCAAGCTCGTTTTCTTTACGTAGAATAACTTTGTGACCCATTTCTTCAGCAACAAGTGCTGCTGTTTCTTGGTCGATAACTTGGTTGATAGTCGCCATAGCGCCCATCTTCATCATCACCTTGATAACTTCAACGCCTTTTACAGACATCTTGTTAGCAAGTTCAGAAACAACTATTGTTTCGCCAATAACAACGTCTTGCTTAGCAACTTGCGCTGTTTTGTCGAAGCCATGTTGCATTGAGCTTGGCTTGTTCATTTGAGGTTTACCGCGACCACGTTGGTTACGGCCACCACGGCCACCGCGCTCATCTTGCTTAGCAGCTGGCTTTTTCTTCTTACGACGGCGAGAAGTTTCTTCTTTGCGGTCTTGTTCATCTTCCGCAGCACGTGCGTAAGTTGATGTCGTTGTATGGTAATCAGATTTTTCCATACTTACGTTTTGATCAGGTTTTACCCCGTTCTTTTCATTCTGTTCTGCCATCTTGCGAGCCTCTTCTAGCTGGCGCTGACTTTCTTCTTCGGCTTTTCGCTTGGCTTCCTCTTCCAGACGACGCTGTAGTGCCTCAGCATCTAGTTTAGCCTGTTTGTCAGCAACAGCGCGTAAAGCTTTCTCTTCAGCTTTACGCTTTTCCTGTTTGGTACGATTCGCCTTTTCCTCTGCGTCTCGCTTTGCTTTTTCTTCCGCTTCTCGTTTTGCAGATTCTTCTGCTTTACTCTGCTCTTCTTTGGCACGCTTAGCTGCTACTTCAGCTTCACGTTTTGCAGCTTCTTCCGCTGCTTTTTTGGCAATAGCTTCCGCTTCACGTTTTGCGGCTTCTTCGGCTTCACGCTTCACAGCTTCTTCCGCTGCGCGTTGTTCCTCTTCCAAAGCTGAACGTTTTACGTAAGTGCGCTTTTTACGCACTTCAACTTGAACATTTTTGTTCTTGCCGCCGCTACCAGACACGCTCAGCGTACTGCGTGTCTTACGTTGCAAAGTAAGACGATTTGGAGCGCCGTCAGTATTGCTGTTACCTCCATGCTCTTTTTGGAGATGGTTAAGTAACGCCTGCTTTTCGGTTTGGCTTACATTTTCATCAGCTTTCTTAGCAATACCTGCCTCTGAGAGCTGTTGAAGTAAACGGTCAATTGGCGTACCAATTTCTTCCGCCAATGTTTTAACGGTAACCTCTGACATAATGCTCCTCCCTTGCTTTATATTGATTACGCTTCGTCGCTGAACCAGCAAATATTACGTGCAGCCATAATTAGCTCACCCGCTTTTGCATCGTCCACGCCTTCGATATCGGTCAAGTCATCAGTTCCCTGATCAGCAAGATCCTCAAGCGTACAAATACCTTTTGCTGCTAGTTTAAATGCTAACTCGCGCTCAAGGCCTTCAAGACCTAATAGGTCTTCAGCTGGCTCAGCACCGTCAAGCGATTCTTCTTTAGCAAGCGCAAGTGTCGTTAATGCAGCTTTTGCACGACTACGTAGTTGATCGATAGTCTCTTCATCAAGACCATCAACATCCATTAGCTCACTTACTGGAACGTAAGCAATTTCTTCTAATGTAGTGAAACCTTCTTCAACCAATACCGTTGCGAATTCTTCATCAATATCTAGGTGCTTAGTAAACACTTCAATTGACTCTTTCGCTTCTTCTTGGTGCTTCTTCTGAAGATCTTCAACCGTCATTACGTTTAGTTCCCAACCAGTAAGTTGAGAAGCCAGACGCACGTTCTGACCACTACGACCAATCGCTTGTGCTAAATTATCTTTCTGCACTGCGATATCCATCGTATGGTTATCTTCATCAACAATGATTGAATCAACTTCAGCCGGAGCCATCGCATTGATCACGTATTGCGCTGGATTCTCATCCCAAAGCACGATATCAATACGCTCGCCGCCAAGCTCACCAGAAACCGCTTGAACACGTGCACCACGCATACCAACACACGCACCCACTGGGTCAATACGTTTATCGTTAGTTTTTACTGCAATTTTTGCACGTGAACCAGGATCGCGAGCAGCGCCCATTAGTTCAATAAGCTCTTCGCCCATTTCTGGCACTTCAATACGGAATAGCTCAGAAAGCATTTCTGGCTTAGAACGTGTCATGAATAACTGGAAGCCACGCGCTTCTGGCGCAACTTTGTATAGCAGACCACGTACACGGTCACCCGGACGGAAGTTTTCACGTGGAAGCTGATCATCACGCTGGATAACAGCTTCAGCATTATTACCAAGATCGATAATAACCGCATCACGGTTTACTTTTTTAACGATACCAGTGATTAACTCACCTTCATTATCGATAAATTGCTCAACAATTTGAGCGCGCTCAGCTTCACGTACTTTTTGTACGATAACTTGTTTTGCAGTTTGTGTCGTAATACGGTCAAACGTTACCGATTCAATATCATCTTCAACGTAATCGCCAGCAACAATTGTTGGATCTTCAAACTGTGCCGCTTCAAGAGTAATCTCAAGCGTTGGCTGAGTCACTTCTTCTACCGCTTTCCAGCGACGGAAAGTTTCAAACTCACCAGTTTTACGATCAATTGCAACACGTACATCAATTTCTGCTTCATGTTTCTTTTTCGTTGCCGTTGCAAGTGCGATTTCTAATGCTTCAAAAATACGCTCACGAGGAACAGCTTTTTCGTTGGATACCGCTTCTACGACAGCCAAGATTTCTTTGTTCATTTCTAATGCCCCAATTTAGCGGTTAGAATTTTGGAACCAGGTTGGCCTTAGAGATATTGCTCAGTGCAAAGGACTCTTCATTGCCATCTACTTTAAGTGTGATCAATTCGCCTTCAACTGCGACAATGTCACCTTTCCACTTACGACGGTTACCCATCGCCATTTTTAACACTATGTTAGCTTCGTGGCCAACAAACTGTTGATAATGTGCTGCTTTGAATAGTGGTCTTTCCAATCCAGGGGAAGATACTTCCAAGTTATAAGCAACAGTAATTGGATCTTCAACATCCATTACGGCACTTATTTGGCGACTAACTTCTGCGCAATCATCAACATTGATACCATTTTCATGGTCAATAAATACGCGAAGTGTGGAGTGCTCACCAGCACGAATGAACTCTAAACCTACCAGTTCATAGCCTAAAGCTAATACTGATGGTTCAAGCATTTCGGTTAATTGTGTCTCTAAAGCTGTCAAAACAACCCCCCTGGAAACAAAAAAAGGGCATAAAGCCCAGTAGATACCTGAATGGTCATGTTTCAGATAATAAAAAACCCCGAATTACGGGGTTTTTTATTACTGGACCCTGATTACCGAGACTCTATAAATCTGCCTCAGTAAGAAAACAAACATTCGTATTTAAGAATAGTTTATTTTCAGGAAAGTGGTTGCGGGGGCTGGATTTGAACCAACGACCTTCGGGTTATGAGCCCGACGAGCTACCAAGCTGCTCCACCCCGCGTCCGAATTCTAACGATTATATCGTTCGGGCGTTACTTTTTCAAGTAACCAGTATAATGGTGCCGAGAAGGGGACTTGAACCCCTACACCTTGCGGCACTAGCACCTCATGCTAGCGTGTCTACCAATTTCACCATCTCGGCTAAATCTTTAATTACTGAGGGATCTCATCAGTTGATGGCGCCTTCTCAGTTTTTGTTTTTTCAACAACAGGTTGTGTTGTCGCTGGTGCAGTTAGGTTATCCCAACTACTTCCCTCTGTTGCTTGTTTTGCACTCATGTTGCCAAGAACAAGGCTGATAACAAAGAAAATTGCAGCCAAAACTGTTGTCATTCGGGTTAAAAAGTTACCGGAACCGCTAGAGCCAAACAATGTGCCTGATGCTCCAGCCCCAAATGAGGCTCCCATATCTGCGCCTTTACCTTGCTGAACCAAAACTAGGCCAATCACACCAAGCGCGGCGACAAGATAAATCACAAGTAGAATTTCGTACATGGCTTCCACCTATGGTTAAATTGCTATGCCAGCTTTGCTCTAGGCAGGGCCAGCGCACTCCATCTTCCAAGGAGCGACTGAATACTAGCGAAACCCTATCGTAGTGACAAGTAATATTTGATGAAAAATGCTTTACACCACACCACTTGCACAACATTTAGCCAAAACGAAGTCGACATAAAAATATAGGCAGAGTATCACGCTACCCTGCCTTCTTGTTTGTGCGATAAAATTCGTAATTGAAATTTATCGCAAAATGCAAATTAACAGTTTTCTTTTACTGCTTTTGCAATATCAAGAGCATATTGCTGAACATCAGCCGCATCTTGTCCTTCAACCATAACACGAATTAATGGCTCAGTGCCTGACTTACGTAACAATACGCGACCATTATCACCTAACTTTTCTTCAACTAATTTAGTTGCAGTAATAACTTCATCAGACTTTAATGGATCAGAAGTCCCTTTGAAACGTACATTCTCAAGTACTTGAGGGAACATAACCATACCATCACAAAGCTCTTTTAAGCTCATCTTACTTGCAACGATTGATGCCATTACTTGAAGACCTGCAACAATACCATCGCCTGTTGTCACTTTATCAAGCAAAATGACATGACCAGAGTTCTCTGCACCAATCAACCAATCTTGCTTCTGCAGCTCTTCCATTACATAACGATCGCCTACTTTTGCGCGAACAAATGGAATGCCTAAATTCTTAAGAGCAACTTCCATGCCCATATTTGTCATTAATGTACCAACAACGCCCCCTTTTAGTTCGCCACGACGTAATGCATCACGAGCAATAATGTAGGCTATTTGGTCACCATCAACTTTATTACCTAACTCATCAACCATGATCACACGATCGCCATCACCATCCAATGCAATACCAAAGTCCGCTTTTTCTTCAAGTACCTTAGCCTGAAGCGCAGCAACATCCGTTGCTCCTACTTTATCGTTAATGTTCACACCATTAGGCTCACAACCGATAGCAATCACTTCGGCCCCTAACTCTGAAAATACTTTGGGTGCAATGTGATAAGTTGCACCATGAGCACAATCAACAACAACCTTAAAACCTTCAAGGCTTAAATGTGTTGGAAAAGTCCCTTTACAAAATTCAATGTAGCGTCCAGCTGCATCATCGATACGATAAGCTTTACCAAGCAATGCTGATTCAACACAGGTTAATGGTTTTTCCATTTCAGCTTCAATTGCAAGTTCAATATCATCCGGTAATTTAGTACCTTGAGCTGAAAAGAATTTAATACCATTATCATAATAAGGATTGTGAGAAGCGGAAATAACAATACCAGCTTCTGCTCGGAACGTACGAGTGAGATAAGCAACTGCTGGTGTTGGCATTGGTCCAGTGAATGCGGCCTTTAAACCAGCTGCAGCTAGGCCTGCTTCTAAAGCTGACTCCAACATATAGCCAGAGATACGGGTATCTTTACCAATTAAGACTTTTTTTGTCCCCGTTTGTGATAATACGCGGCCAGCAGCCCACCCTAACTTCATTACAAAGTCTGGTGTAATTGGTGCTTCACCGACTAAACCACGAATACCATCAGTACCAAAGAACTTACGTTCAGACATGTTTTGCTCCTAGCTATATTGAATACTTCAGTGACGAACAAATTAATGACACATCACAATTCACTTTTATTTCGATTGTTGCAGTACCATATTATAAATTTTCATGACTTCAGCTGTTTCTCTAGCATCATGAACTCGAATAATATGCGCACCTTTCATTGCTGCAATGGTAGCACAAGCTAAACTTCCCGCGAGACATTCAGCAGGTGGCTTACCTAATAAATTGAATATCATTGATTTACGTGACATCCCGGCTAATACAGGTAAACCAAATTGATGAAATTGTTCAAATTTCGCTAACATTTGATAATTATGTTCAAGCGTTTTACCAAACCCAAAACCAGGATCTAGGATCAACTGCTGACGTGAAATTCCAACATTTTCACACGCTGAAATTCGCTCACTCAGAAAATCAGAAACATCCTGAATAAGATGATTATAATTCGGTTGGTGCTGCATTGTACGAGGCTGGCCTTGCATATGCATCAAGCAAATCGGCACATTGGCTTTTGCGGCAACCTCTAATGCATTAGGCTCTTGCAACGCACGTACATCATTAATCAGATCGGCCCCTGCATTTACCGCCTCTTTCATGACCTGAGCTTTACTGGTATCAATTGAAATCCAACAATCAAAACGTTGACGAATAGCTTCAATGATCGGTACCACGCGATCTAACTCTTCACTAAGTGCCACCTCTTTAGCACCAGGTCGCGTTGATTCACCACCGATATCAATAATGGATGTGCCAGCTTGCAGCATGCTTTCCACATGATTGAGCGCATAATCAATACGATTAAACTTTCCACCATCAGAAAATGAATCTGGCGTAACATTTAAAATTCCCATGACCTGTGGGGTAGATAGTTCTAAATTTTTATTACGACTGGTTAACTGCATCTGCTATTCCATTTTATTAAGATAAAAAAAACCCTGACCGAGGCCAGGGTTTTTATTCAACGCTAAATTAAGCCTGAGGTTTTGTATCGGTATCGTCTTCTTTCGTCAACGCATCAATACCATCGCCAATTGGCTCATCAGGTGCTAATTCAGTTTCAGGTGCTTCTTTACCTGATGGTTTCATTGTATCGTCATTATCCGACCAACCTTTCGGTGCACGGATTTCTGCTTTACGTTCCATCAAGTCATCAATCTGACCTGCGTCAATAGTTTCATATTTCATCAATGCATCTTTCATTGCATGCATGATATCCATATTATCAACTAGAATTTGACGAGCACGTTGATAGTTACGATCAATTAAGGTGCGAACTTCAGTATCAATCAGTTTTGCAGTGTCATCAGACATATGCTTACTTTGTGTAACTGAACGACCAAGGAAGACTTCCCCTTCATCTTCAGCATAAAGTAATGGACCTAACTTCTCAGAGAAGCCCCACTGAGTCACCATCTTACGTGCAATATCAGTTGCGCGTTCAATGTCATTTGATGCACCTGTTGATACTTTATCTACGCCGTAAATCAATTCTTCAGCTAAACGACCACCGTAAAGACTTGAGATCATTGACTCCAAGAACTCACGAGAGTGACTTACACGATCTTGCTCGGGTAAGTACATCGTTACACCTAGCGCACGACCACGTGGAATAATCGATACTTTATATACAGGATCATGATCCGGTACTAAACGACCAATAATTGCGTGACCTGCTTCGTGATACGCAGTTGATTCTTTTTGATCTTCAGACATAACCATTGATTTACGCTCTGCGCCCATCATGATCTTATCTTTCGCTAATTCGAACTCAACCATCGAAACAGTACGCTTGTTACCACGGGCAGCAAATAATGCCGCTTCGTTAACAAGGTTTGCTAAATCAGCACCAGAGAAACCTGGTGTACCACGAGCAATCAATGATGGATTTACATCACCATCTAGTGGCACTTTACGCATGTGAACTTTAAGGATCTGCTCACGACCGCGTACATCAGGAAGACCTACCACTACTTGACGGTCAAAACGACCAGGACGCAGTAATGCTGGGTCTAGTACGTCGGGACGGTTCGTTGCAGCAATAACGATAATACCCTCATTGCCTTCGAAACCATCCATCTCAACTAGCATCTGGTTCAGTGTTTGTTCACGCTCATCGTGACCACCACCTACACCAGCACCACGTTGACGACCTACCGCATCGATTTCATCGATAAAGATGATACAAGGCGCAGCCTTTTTTGCTTGTTCGAACATGTCACGCACACGAGATGCACCAACACCAACAAACATTTCAACAAAGTCAGAACCAGAAATAGTAAAGAACGGTACTTTCGCCTCACCTGCAATCGCTTTTGCAAGTAACGTTTTACCTGTACCAGGAGGACCAACCATCAACACACCTGTTGGGATTTTACCACCTAGCTTTTGGAAACGGCTTGGATCACGTAAGTAATCAACCAGTTCTTTAACGTCTTCTTTCGCTTCATCACAACCAGCCACATCGGCGAACGTTGTTTTGATTTGGTCTTCGCTCATCATACGCGCTTTAGATTTACCGAACGACATGGCACCTTTGCCACCACCGCCCTGCATCTGACGCATAAAGAATATCCAAACACCAATTAATAGAAGCATTGGGAACCACGAAATGAAGATTGAAGCCAATAGGCTAGGCTCTTCAGGTGGTGTACCAGAAACAGCTACGTTAGCGTTAATTAGATCGTCTAACAGCTTAGGATCATTAGCGACAGGTAAGTATGTTACATAGCTCGCATTATCACGTTTGGTTACAGTGATTTCACGATCATTGAATCGCACTTCCTTTATCTGATCCTGACCGATTTGACGGACAAATGTCGTATAGTCTACTTGACCACTTGCTTTACTACTGTTGGTTCCAAAGCTTTGGAATACAGACATAAGAACAACGGCAATGACTAACCATAAAATCAAGTTTTTTGCCATGTCACTCAAGGTGTTAACCTCGCGATAACTAAAAGATGAATGTAGATTACTACAGTTTGTAACCTGTAGCCACAATATAGACTTCACGCGAGCGATCTCGCGAGGAATCTGGTTTACGAATTTTAACCACTTTGAACATACTACGAATTTCAGCTAGATATTGGTCAAAGCCTTCGCCTTGGAAAACTTTTACCGTAAAACTGCCATTCGGCGCAAGTACTTGTCGACACATATCTAATGCAAGCTCAACAAGATACATCGCTCTCGGTTGGTCGGATGCAAGATTACCACTCATATTAGGTGCCATATCAGACATCACCACGTCAACCATATCTGGTTGAATGCGGTCCAATAGTGCATCTAACACAGCCTCTTCTCGGAAATCACCTTGCAGGAAACTAACACCTGGAAGGGAATCCATTGGCAAAATATCACAAGCAATGACTTGTCCTTCACTACCTACAATTTCTGCCGCATATTGTGACCAACCACCTGGTGCAGCACCAAGGTCAACCACTGTCATGCCCGGTTTTAATAACTTATCTTTGTTCTGAATTTCTTCAATTTTAAAGAAAGCACGTGAACGATAACCACGTTTTTGTGCTTCCTGAACATATTTATCGTCGAAATGCTCTTTTAGCCAGCGGCCAGAACTGCCGGATTGTTTTTTTCTACTCATGCCTAACCTAATGAGTTGAGATACTTGTTAAGTATACGTCTGCCAAAGGCTTTATCGCATCTAATTCATTAAAATGTACAATCAAAATGTGCAGTACAACTCAAACACTACAAATTTTCATGCTGTCATAATGCAAACAAATTAGTCTTCTAGTCTAGATGGCGGTAGAATGTCACGTTTTCAACCCTAATAACCAAAAAAATAGAGTCATCATGAATCTAAGCACCAAACAAAAGCAATTCCTAAAAGGTCTTGCTCACAATCTAAAACCAGTTGTACTTATGGGTGCAAACGGCCTAACAGAAGCTGTATTGGCTGAAATTGAAATTGCACTTAACCATCATGAATTGATCAAAGTTAAGGTTGCTACTGAAGATCGTGAAACTAAAGTTTTAATCGTCGACGCTATCGTTCGCGAAACTAAAGCTGAAAAAGTGCAGGTTATCGGTAAAACGTTAGTTCTTTACCGCCAGAGTGAAGATCGTAAAATCGAGCTTCCTCGTAAATAAAAAAGGCCGCCTAGCGGCCTTTTTTGTATCTATTATTAATACAAAAAAATGCATTAATTGCTAATCGATATCACCTATTTTAGTGATTATATTTTCTGATGAATATAATCATCATTAAAATTATTAGATGTATTTCACTTCTACAATTTCAAACTCTTTTTGACCGCCAGGCGTGGTAATCGCAACCTCATCACCTTCCATCTTACCGATCAAACCACGTGCAATTGGTGAATTCACTGAAATTAAGTTTTCCTTAATATTCGCTTCATCATCACCCACGATACAGTATGTCACTTCACTCTCGGTATCTAAATCTAGCAAAGTGATTGTAGTACCAAAAATCACTTTGCCTGTATTTGGCATCGTAGTTACATCAATAATTTGAGCAACAGATAGTTTGTATTCAATATCACGAATTTGCGCTTCACAAATACCTTGCTCTTCACGAGCCGCATGGTATTCCGCATTTTCTTTTAAGTCGCCAAGCTCACGTGCTTCTGCGATCGCCTGAGAAATAAGAGGGCGACGCTTCAACAATACTTCAAGTTCACTACGTAGCTTTTGTTCGCCACGTACAGTCATTGGCACTTTTTCCATAAATAAATTACCTCAATAACCTGATAGCGCACGCCAATTTCAGGAAATAAAAAAGCTAGCCCAATCGTGATTGAGCTAACAGTGTATATGTCACGATGTTTATCATATTAAACAAAGATGGACAAGAGATCATCCTCGTTACGTCATTAATCTGTTTTTCGTTTTAATAACAGTCAAAAACAATGAATATGCTAAAAATACTATATCAATAATTCATAGTAACAAATCAATAGTTAAAACATTCACCAAAGAAATAAGCCTCTCGCTACCACCTTTTATTCATTGAGAAAAGTTATAATCTCACACTTCAACAATATTTATACAAATATTCACTCAGGCATTTCCCATTGATTACCTAAATACAACTAAAAAATAAAATTAATTTAGAACTTTTATCGATAGACATAACACACTGATTAAATTAACAATAAAAACTAAAAAAAACAAAAAAGACACACTAATGAGGTATTTTTCAGTTTTTTTTACTAACATAAATCAGTAGACACAAGTAAAAAGAACAGCATGCATTTGGCATAGAAATGCAACACATAAAAATTTAAAAAAGGATTCGGTAATGAACAAGCACCTTATTGCTTTAGCAGTAACAGCAGCAACTCTATCTGGCGCAGCATCAGCAGCACAAGTTTATTCAGATGATACATCTTCTCTTGCTATCGGCGGTCGTGTAGAAGCTCGTGCTCTTCTTTCTGAGCAAGCTGAAAATAATGTAGTAGCACCAACACTACAAAAAACACAAAATGAAGTAACTGATATTTCACGTGTACGTGTAAACATTGATGCGAAAACACAAATCGCAGATGGCGTTCAGGGTATTGGTTTCTACGAGCGTGAGTTCAAAGACGACAATTCTGATGACGAAAACCGTTACATGTATGCTGGTGTAAACAGCGACCAATACGGTCAAATTGTTTACGGTAAGGCTGACGGCTCTCTAGGTATGCTAACTGATTTCACTGATATCATGGCATACGCTGGTTCTGTTGTTGGTGGTACTAAGCTAGCAGTAGCTGACCGTACAACTAACAACCTAGCATACGCTGGTACATTTGGTGATCTAACGTTCAAAGCTAACTACGTTTTCGCTGGCGCTGATTATGATACAGCTGGTAACAAAACAGACGTACACGGTTTCTCAACAGGTGCTGTATACAAAGTAGCTGATACAGGTCTTGCACTAGGTGCTGGTTACGGCGAGCAACGTGACCAACTTGGTAACGCGAATACTCACAAAGCACGTTCAGAGCAAACTTTCGCAGTAGCATCTTACACAATGGGCGATCTATACTTCGGTGGCCTATACAAGTCCGGTCGTCGCGACGGTACTAACTTAGTAACTGGCGATGTAACAGATACTCAAGGCTACGAATTCGCAGCAGCGTACACTATGGGTAAAACTGTATTCACGACTACTTACGGCTTCATGAAAGATGAAAACGCTCACAATGTATACGATGAGCTAGCAAATGCAGCTGCAGTTGATGCTACTTACTACTTCAACAGCAACTTCCGTACTTACGCTTCTTACACATTCAACATGCTTAATAAGAACGAAGTAGGTAAAGTTGCAGCATCTGACCAATTCGTTCTAGGTGCTCGTTACGACTTCTAATCCTTGTGATTAAAAGCAACATATAGTGAAACGTCGGCTTCGGTCGGCGTTTTTTATTACTTTTGTGTCAGTTTTAGTCTTTATTTCCTCTCTTTTTTTACCCTCTCTCATATAAACGTTATGATTAAGGCCTATCTCTTAACCAAAATTATGCCTTCACATGTTTAAAAAATTGCTTTGCTCCGCTTTAATGGCAACGACCTTTTCTTCTTTTGCTGCGTTCTTACCTCAGCAAGCTATCGAACACCTGCCCAAAGGGAGTGATGTCGCGCTTCTTATTGTAAACCCAGCCACCAACAAAGTTATATACGATAAACGCGCAGATGAATTACAAGCCCCTGCAAGTACCCAAAAAACGATCACCGCCCTTGCCGCAAAGCTATATCTCGGTAATAACTTCCGCTTTGATACTTACCTTGAAACGAAAGGTAATGATGTCATTTTGAAATTTAATGGCGATCCAACACTTAAACGCAGCGATATTGCCAATTTACTTCGCCAACTAAAACAGCAAGGCATAGCTACGATTAAAGGTAACCTGTACTTAAACGGTGGACATTTTACTGGCTATGAACGTGCTATTGGTTGGCCTTGGGATATTTTAGGCTCTTGCTATAGTGCGCCATCAAGTAGTATCAGCTTAGAGCACAACTGTGTTCAAGGTGCGCTATACAGCAATAAATCTTTGGGTGACGTTACACGCGTAAATGTGCCTAGCCACCAGCCAATTCAAGTAAAAACCTCTGCGATTGTGGTGTCAAAAGCACAGCAAAAAGAGCAGCACTGCCAGCTTTCAATGACATCGAATGATCGTAATATGTATCAAATTAGTGGCTGTATCCAACCTCGTAAACAGCCTCTACCACTTAAATTTGCAGTACAAAACACAACCTTGTATTCAACTGCAGTTATTCAACAAGAGCTTAAGCGTGCAGGGATAAAGTTAAACGGTAAGGTACTTCGTAACGATAAAGTCAGCGGTAAAATCATTGCAACACATCGCTCAGCCCCATTATCAACGCTGCTTGATATTATGCTGAAGCGCTCTGATAACTTATTTGCCGATAACATTGCAAAAACCATTGGTGCCAAGTATTACCACCAAGCCGGTAGTTACACCAATGGCATTGAAGCAATTAAGGCGATACTAAAAGATAAAGCTGGTATCGATCTTTCTGATACCGTGATGGTGGATGGTTCAGGCTTATCGCGTAACAACCGTTTAACAGCAAGTGATTTAATGAAAGTAGTCACTTACATTTATAACCACCCTAAATTAGGTTTAATGAACGATTTACCCGTATCAGGTAAAAGTGGCACGTTACAGTACCGTCGCAGTCTTCGTGATGCTCCGTTAAAAGGTAAGGTTATTGCTAAAAGTGGCTCTTTATTCGGAACTTATAACCTTGCAGGTGTGATTAAGACCCACAACGGTAAACCACTACTCTTTGTACAGCTAGTGACGAATTACTATCCACATATGCATGACGGTAAAAAAGCAGCATTACCGCCTATTTACCAATTTGAAAAGCAACTTTATAGCTCACTGTATAAAAACGACTAAATAAGAGACCTGAGAGATAAAAGCCGCTATTAAATACTTTCAACTAGAAATATTCGAGCAATAGCGGCTTTTTTAATACAAACAATCTTACTAACCGAAGCCTAGCATCCAATTGACTGTCTTGAAGTAAATCACCATCCCCGTGATATCGACCATTGAAGCTAAGACAGGGCTGACTAATACCGCAGGATCGAGATTTAATGATCTCGCTAGCATCGGTAGAACCCCACCAACACTAGTCGAAATAATCACCTGAATAGCAATGGCTATCCCAATCGCAAATGCTATCGAGTCTAGTGCCATTCCTGCAGGTAACACAACATCCCCACTAAAAAAAATCACCCGTCCAATGATCACTACTGCAAGACTCAGCGCGATAATAATCGCAACTCTAAATTCTTTCCAAAGCACCAATAACCAATCTTTTGAGCGTATTTCTTCCATTGCCAATGCTCGCACAACCAGTGTTGCCGCCTGCGAGCCAGCATTCCCACCCGCAGCTGCAATCACCGGCATATAAATCGCAAGTAGGACTAATTGACTCAGGGTATCTTCATAGTGAGAGATAATTAAGCCCGAGACAATTCCCATTAAAGCCAGCCCTACAATCCAACCTATGCGTTCCTTAACATGGTTTAAGACACTATTTTCTAAATAATGCCCGCTCGGTTCAACCTCAGAGCAAATTAACCCTAAACCACTGGCTAGTTGGCGGGCTCGTATGTCCTCTTCTAATTCATCTAAACGATCTAATAAAATTTGCACATGCCGCAATGGGCATTCCTGTAACATAGCTAAAGCCTCTACGACTGGCATTTTTGCCAATAATTGCGCTTGTTCAACTAGATCATATTTTAAAAATGCATTACGTACTGCTAACGCCTCTTTTTGCGCAATATGGGTTGTTGCTGAAAAAGCTGCATAATTCATTACCGCCATGGCGAATCTCCCGATTAGCTGTCTCTCTAGAAAGAGAAGGTAACGACCACCACATTAACATTTGCAATAAACCCTCGCGCACCACATAACAATACAGTCGCGCTGTTGTGGTAAACATAGATTTAAAGCTCATATTATTGATAAGTAAATAAAGAGGAAAATTACAGGAGAGATGTCGAAAATGAATAATTTCAAAAAAGTGGGTTACGAGACATGACTCCGAGCCTAGCAGCACGGAATATACTATTTAATACCGTTACCTAAGCTAATTTTCCAGCTTCATACTCGGGGGATGGTCGGTATTGTTCATTAAAATCTCCAAGAAGAATGTATCGCTTGCTGCGACGCCAGTATCTTACGTTAATAAATCTGAACAGCAACTGATTAAACTAATGATATAAAATTTCAATGAGTTATATGTGATTATGTATTTAACAATAAAAAAGCCGAACGTTAACGTTCGGCTTTTTATTTCGTACTGAGTAATACTTATTTAATACGTGCGTGAAGCTCTTGAATTGAAGACACTGTATTGCGGTCATCTGCAGTATGCGCCATACATGTTGCAAATCCCGCATTTAGAGTTGTGGTGTAGTTAACTTTTTCAGCTAGCGCACCACGACGAAGTACTTTTGAATCTTCAATCGCTTGACGACCCGATGCAGTATTTACAATGTAGGTGTATTCATTATTCTTGATACGGTCAAGAATATGAGGACGACCTTCATGTACTTTGTTCACTAGACGTGGGTTAATACCCGCTTCACCAAGAATAACTGCTGTACCGTGTGTTGCATCTAATTGGTAGCCAAGCTTAATTAGCTTAGAAGCTAAATCAACCACACGTTGCTTATCACCTTCACGAACAGATAATAGCGCACGACCACCTTCAGGGTACTCTTTACCACAACCTAATTCAGCTTTAGCGAATGCTTCGGCAAACGTATTACCGATACCCATAACTTCACCTGTTGAGCGCATTTCAGGGCCTAACAGTGGATCAACACCTGGGAACTTGTTAAACGGTAGGACGACTTCTTTCACGGAATAATACGGTGGAATAATTTCCTTGGTAAAGCCTTGTGATTCAAGTGATTGACCAGCCATTACACGTGCAGCAATTTTCGCCAGCGGTGCACCTGTCGCTTTAGATACGAACGGTACGGTACGTGCAGCACGAGGGTTAACCTCGATAAGGTACACTTCGTTATCTTTTACGGCGAACTGGGTATTCATTAATCCACGAACACCTAATTCAAACGCTAGATTCTTCACCTGCTCACGCATCACATCTTGGATTTCTTGGCTTAGGGTATACGCAGGCAATGAACATGCAGAGTCACCTGAGTGAACACCCGCTTGCTCGATATGCTCCATGATACCGCCAATCACCACTTGCTCACCGTCACAAATCGCGTCAACGTCTACTTCCACCGCATCATCTAAGAAACGATCGAGTAGTACAGGTGATTCATTTGAAACACTTACCGCTTCATTGAAGTAGCGACGTAGATCTTGCTCGTCGTAAACAATTTCCATTGCTCGACCGCCAAGTACATACGATGGACGTACCACTAATGGGTAACCAATGTCACGCGACTTCTCAATCGCTTGCTCCATCGTTGTTACCGTTGCATTTTCTGGTTGCAGTAAACCTAAACGGTCAACGGCTTGTTGGAAACGCTCACGATCTTCTGCGCGGTCAATCGCATCTGGACTTGTACCGATAATTGGCACACCTGCCGCTTCTAGTGCACGAGCGAGTTTCAGTGGTGTTTGACCGCCATACTGAACAATCACACCTTTTGGCTTTTCAACACGTGCGATAGCCAGTACATCTTCAAGTGTTACAGGTTCGAAGTACAGACGATCTGATGTGTCATAGTCAGTTGATACAGTCTCTGGGTTACAGTTAACCATGATAGTTTCATAACCATCTTCACGTAGCGCCAGTGATGCATGAACACAACAGTAGTCAAACTCGATACCTTGACCGATACGGTTTGGACCACCGCCCAGTACCATGATTTTGTCTTTGTCCGTTGGATTTGCTTCACACTCTTCATCGTATGATGAGTACATGTAAGCAGTATCTGATGAGAATTCAGCGGCACACGTATCTACACGCTTGTAGACAGGATGAATGTCAAACTGATCACGTAGTTTACGAATTTCGCCTTCGCTAACACCCAATAATTTAGCAAGACGTGCATCTGCAAAACCTTTGCGCTTAAGCTTACGTAATACGTCAGCATTAAGACCTGCAAAACCGCCAGCTTTCACTTGCTCTTCAAGTTTGATGATTTCTTCAATTTGAACCAAGAACCAACGGTCAATGTTAGTTAGATTGAAGATACCGTCAACCGACATACCCGCACGGAAAGCATCACCGATGTACCAAATACGCTCAGCACCTGCTTCTTTCAGTTCATGTCGGATCTTGCTCATCGCATTTGGATCATCAAGATCAACCATTTCATCAAAGCCGTTCGCGCCAACTTCTAGGCCACGTAGTGCTTTATGTAATGATTCTTGTTGGTTACGGCCAATCGCCATAACCTCACCTACCGACTTCATTTGTGTCGTTAAGCGATCGTTAGCGCCAGCAAATTTCTCGAAGTTAAAGCGAGGAATTTTCGTTACTACGTAATCAATAGTTGGTTCAAATGATGCCGGTGTTGCGCCGCCTGTGATGTCATTCATCAGTTCATCAAGGGTGAAACCAATCGCCAGTTTTGCCGCGATTTTTGCAATCGGGAAACCTGTTGCTTTTGATGCTAATGCCGATGAACGAGATACACGTGGGTTCATCTCGATGATAACCATACGGCCATCTTTCGGGTTAATACCAAACTGGACGTTTGAACCACCGGTTTCAACACCAATTTCGCGCAGTACTGCAAGCGATGCATTACGCATTAATTGGTATTCTTTATCTGTTAGTGTTTGCGCAGGTGCGACTGTGATTGAGTCACCGGTGTGAATACCCATTGGGTCGAAGTTTTCAATTGCACACACAATGATACAGTTGTCGTTCTTATCACGAACCACTTCCATCTCATATTCTTTCCAACCAATCAGTGATTCATCAATCAATAATTCATTGGTTGGTGATAGGTCGATACCGCGCGAACAAATTTCTTCAAATTCTTCTTTGTTGTATGCAATACCGCCACCTGTACCACCCATAGTAAATGACGGGCGAATAATACAAGGGAAGCCAACCATTTCGAGAACTTTGTAAGCTTCTTCCATCGTTGTTGCAGTATCAGCACGAGGACACTCAAGGCCGATGGCTTTCATTGCTTTGTCAAAACGAGAACGGTTTTCAGCTTTATCAATTGCATCCGCTGTTGCACCAATCATCTCAACATTGAATTCTTCTAATACGCCATATTTTTCAAGATCTAACGCACAGTTAAGTGCGGTTTGACCACCCATGGTTGGTAGTACCGCATCAGGGCGCTCTTTAGCAATGATATTACGTACCACTTCCCAGTGAATTGGCTCTATGTAAGTTGCATCAGCCATTTCAGGATCAGTCATGATAGTCGCAGGGTTAGAGTTTACCAGAATAACGCGGTAACCCTCTTCACGAAGTGCTTTACAAGCTTGTGCACCAGAGTAATCGAACTCACAGGCCTGACCGATAACGATCGGTCCAGCACCTAGAATTAGTACACTTTTTATATCAGTACGTTTTGGCATTTCTTACTACTCCCGGCTTAGGCGCTGTGTTTCTTAATTAATTCGATAAAGTGATCAAATAATGGTGCTGCATCATGTGGACCAGGGCTCGCTTCTGGGTGGCCTTGGAAACTGAATGCAGGCTTGTCGGTACGATGAATACCTTGTAGCGAGCCATCAAACAGGGATTTGTGTGTCGCACGTAAATTTTCAGGTAACGTTGCTTCGTCAGCAGCAAAACCGTGGTTCTGGCTGGTGATCATCACAACATCACGATCTAAATCTTTAACAGGGTGGTTAGCACCATGGTGGCCAAACTTCATTTTTACTGTTTTTGCACCACTTGCTAAGGCAAGAATTTGGTGACCTAAACAAATACCAAAGATTGGAATATTTTTATCGAGGAATGTTTTGGTTGCTTCAATCGCGTAAGTACATGGCTCTGGGTCACCAGGACCATTTGATAAGAATACGCCATCTGGATTTAACGCAAGCACGTCTTCTGCTGACGTTTGTGCAGGCACAACTGTTAAGCGACAACCACGGTCAACCAACATACGTAAAATATTACGTTTAGCACCAAAATCATAAGCGACTACATGGTAAGGCAGTTCTTTATCTTCTTGTGCTTCTGGTAAACCATTCTCTAATGTCCAAGAACCTTGCTTCCAGCTGTAAGTTTCGCTTGTTGTCACTTCTTTCGCTAAATCCATGCCTTTCAGACCAGGAAACGCTTTCGCTTGTTCAAGTGCAAAACCTTCATCGATATTGTTACCTGCAACGATACAACCGTTCTGCGCACCTTTTTCACGAAGAATACGGGTTAGCTTGCGAGTATCGATATCAGCGATACCAACGATGTTTTGTGATTTTAGATAGTCAGAAAGAGATTGTTCAGAGCGGAAGTTTGAAGCGATAAGAGGAAGATCACGAATAACCAAACCTTGTGCATGAATTGCCGTGGATTCTTCGTCTTCGGTATTAGTACCGGTATTGCCAATGTGGGGATAAGTAAGGGTAACGATCTGTTGTGAGTAGGAAGGGTCAGTGAGAATTTCCTGATACCCCGTCATCGAAGTATTAAAAACGACTTCACCAACGGCCGAACCATCTGCTCCAATGGACACGCCGCGGAACACAGTCCCATCTTCAAGGACTAATAGCGCAGATTTGCTCAAGACAACCTCCAATTAAATAAAAATGCAATTAAAACAGATAAACTTGCAATTACCCATTCCTTTTCATATCAAAAACCACGTCTTACTGATTTTTGACAAATTGCGCAAATTCTATTGATCTGTTAGCAATCTGTCAACATAAGAGCAGAAATAAATTCAACAAATAACTATCTCAACACAATTAAGTATCCAAAATGCTAAAATAACATGTTTAGTCGTATTTTTTAGTATCAACATCAAATCAAATGAGAACGCAACCGTTTGCAATCAAAACCAAACCATTAACAAATACAAACACCCATCAAAAAAGCCAAAAATGATAACTAAGCAAACACAAATAACCATCTAACAAAAAAAACACAACCAACCATCTATTTTATACAGTAAATAAACCCAGCTCAGTGCGATATTTAACCACCTCAAAAATATACTGATATAACACGAATAAATTCATCTCTATTTGTATTTACAATATTTATTCCCACTTTATTCAGATATAAAAAAACCTGCTTATTAGCAGGTTTTTGTCTCGATTATAATGAATCAAGCCCTAAGACATCTTCCATAGTATAAAAACCAGGCGATTTATCATTGAGCCATACCGCCGCTCTCACCGCACCATTGGCAAATGTCATTCTGTCTGTCGCTTTATGAGTGATCTCCACACGCTCACCGATATCTGCAAACATGGCGGTGTGTTCACCTACTATGTCACCAGCACGAATCGTAGCAAAACCAATCTCATCACGAGTACGCTCACCCGTGATCCCCTCTCGAGCATAAACTGCAACATCACTTAATTTATTGCCCATCGCGCCCGCAATCGCTTCTCCCATCCCAATTGCTGTTCCTGATGGTGCATCCACTTTATGACGATGGTGCGCTTCGATAATTTCAATATCGCAGTAATCGCCCATCACTTTGGCAGCTTTTTCTAACAATTTGAAAACCAGATTAACCCCTACACTATAGTTAGGCGCCATCACGATAGAAATATCACGAGCAGCAAGATCAATTAACTCTCGCTCTTGCTCTGTAAAGCCGGTTGTACCAATTACAATTTTTTTATTATGTTGCTGACAAAACTCAATATTCGCCAATGTTGCGACAGGTGCAGTAAAGTCAATTAACACATCAAAATCATCAAGAGCCTGGTTAAGATCATCAACAATGATCACATTGGCAACACCCGTTCCTGCTAACTCACCAGCATCAGCACCTACTAATGTAGAACCTGCACGCTCAGTCGCGGCACCTAATTCTGCTTTTTCTGATAGTTGTGTTGCTTTTAATAGCTGACGCCCCATTCGGCCAGCAGCTCCGGCTATCGCAATTCTTACCATTGCGTGCTTCTCCCTTGATGAATATATAATTATCTCAATACTGTAGCGGTTTTACAGACGATAAAAAAGCCCCAGCTTTCACTGAGGCTTATTCTGTACAAATCAATATGCTATTAGATATTCTTTACTTGTAACTCTTTAGGTACTTCAAAGAACATGTTTTCTTCACGACCTGAAAGCTCTTCCACTTCAGAGCCTGTTAACTTTTTGATCTGCTCGATAATTTGATTAACGAGTTCTTCTGGCGCTGAAGCCCCCGCAGTCACTCCAACCTTGGTTTTATTTTCAAACCAGCTAGCTTGTATATCTTCAACACAGTCGGTTAAATAACCCGGTGTTCCAAGCTTTTCAGCTAACTCACGTAAACGGTTAGAGTTGGAAGAATTTTTTGAGCCAACCACAATCATTACATCAACCGTTTCAGCCATTTCACGCACAGCATCTTGGCGGTTCTGAGTCGCGTAACAAATATCATCTTTACGTGGCCCTTGGATTTTTGGAAACACTTGGCGCAAGCGATCAATGACATCTGCCGTTTCATCCACAGATAATGTCGTCTGGCTAACATAGTGAAGATTAGTTGGATCTTTAACGATGGAGGTCAGCTTATCGACATCCTCCGGTTTTTCAACAAGGTACATACCACCATCTTGATTAGCATATTGCCCCATTGTACCTTCAACTTCGGGATGTCCTGCGTGTCCAATCAGCACCACTTCCATCGCTTTTCGACTAGCACGAGCCACTTCCATATGTACCTTTGTCACCAATGGACACGTTGCATCAAACACGGTTAATTGACGTTGCTTAGATTCATTACGCACCGCTTGAGAGACACCGTGAGCTGAAAATATAACGATATTGTCATCAGGCACTTCGCTAAGCTCTTCAACAAAAATCGCCCCTCGCTGCTTTAGCCCTTCAACAACAAAACGGTTATGTACGACTTCGTGGCGAACATAAATAGGCGGTTGGTACATTTCCAACGCACGCTCGACAATGCTGATCGCACGATCAACACCAGCACAAAAACCTCGTGGGTTTGCGAGTAAGATTTTCATCAACAATTGCTCTTAACTTTCAATGGAGACAACCTCCACCTCAAAGGTGACAGCTTGCCCTGCAAGTGGATGATTGAAATCAACAGTAACAGAGTCACCCACAACGGCTGTAATTATTCCGGGAATATCATGTCCATCGGGACCTGCAAAGGCGATAATGTTGCCCACTTCAGCAGGAGCATCAGCACCAAATTTAGCTAAATCAAGATGGTGGATATTATCGGGGTTAGGTAAACCAAATGCATCTTCTGGCGATAGTTCAAACGTACCTTTTTCACCAATAGTTAACCCTAATAAACACTTTTCAAAATTGTCAGTTAAACTGCCATCTCCCATGCGAAACATTGCAGGCTTACCTGCGGCATAAGTAGATTCAGCAACCGATCCATCATCAAGTTTAATGGCAAAATGCATCAGCACTTCGCTGTTATCTTTAATCACCGACATAGCACATCCTTTTGTATGATCGCTTATTGATCTAACAACAAGTCGCTCATTTTATTTTAATGTTCCCATTTAACAATAAACCATCGTGCGTATCAACGGACAGGCACTAAGGTTTTACATTTGTACCACTTGATTTGTTAAATCAAGAATAAGACGTCAATATGCACAGATAAAAAAACGCAGCTCATAAAATGAACTGCGTTTAATATTGACGTGTTATTAATACCAGTTAAAGGTAACTAATTACGACTTAGCTTGCTTGTCTGATTTAAAACCATCAAGTATCAACAAAGCCGCACCGACACATATTGCACTATCAGCAATATTAAATGCAGGCCAATGGTAGCTACCATAGTAAAGGTCTAGAAAATCAACCACAAAACCATGATAGATACGATCAAATAAGTTACCTAATGCGCCACCAATAATTAATGCATAAGCAATATTAGCGATTTTATTTGTCGCAGGTGTACGACGCATCCAGTACATTAATAAGCCACAAACACCAAAGGCAATAGCTGCAAATAACCAACGCTGCCAACCACTTGCGTCACTTAAAAAACTAAACGCTGCACCGGTATTGTGCACATAAAGTAAATTAAAAAACGGCAGTACTTCGATCCGGTTTGGCCAGCCATAGCCCATCGTGTCCATCACTAACAGTTTGGTACCATTATCGATGATAAATACCAGAACCGCTAACCATAGCCAACGGATGCCAGATTGTTTAACTGTTAGCGATTGCTTCAGTGCTGTACTTGTCATTATGCAAACTTTCTCTTTTCGCCTTCGCCATCGATGTTAGTTGCACAGCGACCACAAATTTCTTCATGACCTGCAATTGTGCCAACATCAGCAACATGGTGCCAACAACGCTCACACTTCGCAGCTTCAGATGCTTTAACCGTTACGAATAAACCTTCAATATCGGTTTCTTGCGCATTTTCAGGCTTACTATCAGCAACAACAACTTGAGCTTTAGATGTTAATAGAACAAAACGTAGTTCGTCTTCTAACTTATTCAGCTTCTCAGCCAATTTAGCATTAGCAGAAAGAATAACCTCAGCCTGTAGTGAGCCACCAATCACTTTTTCACTGCGCGCCGTTTCAAGTAACTTGTTCACCGCGCCACGAACTTGTTGGATTTCAGCCCAGAATTCATTGCTTAGCTCTTCGTTATCAGCAAGACCAAATAGACCATCGAACCACTCACCAGTAAACACGAACTTGTCACGCTGACCTGGCATTTCGTTCCAAATTTCATCTGCTGTGAATGACATGATAGGTGCCATCCAACGAACTAATGCCTCTACAATGTAGTAAAGCGCAGTCTGACAGCTACGTTGAGCATGGCTTCCACGTTTTGCTGTGTATTGACGATCTTTGATTACATCTAAGTAGAATGAACCCATCTCAATAGAACAGAACTGCATTAAGCGTTGTGTTACTGCGTGTAGGTTGTAATCTTCGTAATCTTTGATAATTTCTTCTTGAGCTGCCATTGCACGGCCAACAGCCCAACGATCAAGAGCTACCATTTCTTCAGCTGGAACACAGTCAGTTTCAGGGTTGAAACCGCTTAAATTAGCTAAGAAGAAACGTGCCGTGTTACGAATACGACGGTAAGCATCGGCAGAGCGCTTTAAGATCTCATCAGATACAGCTACTTCGCCAGTGTAATCAGTCGAAGCAACCCATAGACGTAAAATATCAGCACCAAGCTTATTCGTGACATCTTTTGGTGCAACGACATTACCGATAGATTTAGACATCTTACGGCCTTGACCATCAACCACGAAGCCGTGAGTTAACACTTGCTTGTACGGTGCTTTATCTTTCATCGCTACCGATGAAATCAATGAAGACTGGAACCAACCGCGGTGTTGGTCTGAACCTTCAAGGTAAAGATCCGCTGAATGACCGTTAAATTCTGGACGGCTATCAACCACTGAGAAATGCGTAACACCTGAGTCAAACCATACATCTAGTGTATCGAGTACTTTTTCGTAATTTGCGGCATCTTCTGCGCTCATTACATCAGTCAGTTCTAGATCCCACCAAGCTTGAATGCCTTTTTGCTCAACAAGCTGTGCTACTTTTTCAATTAGCTCAGAGGTTTGAGGGTGAAGTTCTTGCGTCTCTTTATGGATGAATAGTGCAATTGGCACGCCCCACGTACGCTGGCGCGAGATACACCACTCAGGACGACCTTCGATCATACCTTCAATACGGCTTTGACCCCACTCAGGCATCCATTGAACATTTTTGATTTCGCCCAATGCTTTCGTACGTAGACCTGCTTTGTCCATAGAAATGAACCATTGCGGCGTAGCACGGAAGATAATTGGCGTTTTATGACGCCAGCAGTGTGGGTAGCTGTGTGTGATTTTTGAGAAATTCAATAGTGAGCCGTGCTCACGTAGTACTTCAACAACAGCTTCATTTGCTTTAAATACGTGTTGACCAGCAAAGATCTCAGTATCTGGTAGGTAAACACCATTACTGCCCACAGGGTTTGCAATTTCAAGATTGTATTTTTGACCTACCACGAAGTCTTCTTGACCGTGACCAGGAGCGGTATGTACACAACCTGTACCTGATTCAGTCGTTACGTGATCACCTAAAATTACTGGCACATCAAAGCTGTAGAATGGGTGGTTAAAGCGAAGTAGCTCAAGCTCTTCACCTTTACAGAAACCCAGGATTTCTGATTCTTCAAAACCAACACGACCCATTACATCTTTTACAAGCTCTGCCGCTACGATTAAACGTTGCGGCTGAGGATGTGCTTCTGTAACTGGTGTTTGTACTAATGCGTACTCAAGATCAGCACTTACAGCTACTGCGCGGTTAGCAGGCATTGTCCAAGGCGTTGTTGTCCAAATAACAATCGATACATCGCCTTGACCTTGATCAGCCACACAACCAAATTTAGCTAATACAGCCGCTTCATCTACCGCTTTAAATTTCACATCGATAGATAGCGATACTTTATCTTGGTATTCAACTTCAGCTTCAGCCAGTGCTGAACCACAGTCAGTACACCAGTGAACAGGTTTAAAACCCTTCAACAAGTGATCGTTATCTGCAATTTTACCTAATGCACGAATAATGTTGGCTTCGGTATCGAAGTCCATTGTGCGGTAAGGCTTGTCCCATTCACCTAGTACACCTAAACGAATGAAACTTTCTTTTTGACCATTAACTTGACCTGCAGCATATTCACGACACTTTTCACGGAATTCAGCTGCTGTCACTTTTTGACCCGGCTTACCCACTTTTTTCTCTACCATCAATTCGATAGGTAGACCGTGACAGTCCCAACCAGGAATATACGGTGAGTCAAAACCAGACAGAGTCTTTGACTTAATAATAATGTCTTTAAGAATCTTGTTTAGTGCGTGACCAATGTGAATATCACCGTTAGCGTATGGAGGGCCATCGTGTAATACGAAAGATTTTTTACCTTTCTTTGCTTTACGGATTTCACCGTAAAGATCTTCATCATACCAACGCTTAAGCATTGCAGGCTCACGCTGAGCTAGGTTGCCTCGCATCGGAAACCCTGTTTCAGGCAGGTTCAGGGTATCTTTATAGTCGCTCATTGATTCTAGATTCCGTTACTTGGGCGAAGTTGGACATTATTACGCTCAGACAGCCACACCCGTGCTGTTTGAGCATCTCGCTCGATTTGGCGTTTAAGCGCATCGAAGGATTCAAATTTCTTTTCGTCACGCAATTTATGGCGTAACACGACTTCTAGCTGATGTCCGTAGAGATCAGCATTAAAATCAAATAAGTGTACTTCAAGTTGTTGGCGTACACCTTTTACGGTTGGTCGATGACCAACATTAGCCACCCCCATCACAGGGCGACTATCTGCACCATACACTTCAACAGCATAAACACCAGCTACCGGCGCTACACGTCGCTTTAAAGGTATATTGGCGGTAGGGAAATTAATAGTTCGACCGAGCTTGCGTCCGTGTGAGACACGTCCGCGAATACTGTAAGGCCGACCAAGCATCATCTCCGCTTGTTCAAGTTCGTTATTTGCCAGTGCTTGACGAATGGCTGTGCTGCTTACACGCTGCTCCGAAACACAAAAGCTTTGGGTACTTACCACCTCAAAGCCATGTTTTAGACCAGCGGCAACTAACATATCAAAACTGCCACTACGACCTTGTCCAAAGCGAAAATCATCGCCAATAACAAGAAACTTAACACCCAATTGCTTAACCAACAAGCACTCAACGAAATCTTCAGCACTCATGGTAGCAAAATGATGATTAAAATTTACGCACAATAAACGATCGATACCGACCTTTTTTAGCTGTAAATATTTATCTCTAAAACGGGTTAAGCGTGCTGGCGCTTTATCTCCTGCAAACAATTCTAACGGCTGAGGCTCAAATGTCATTACCGTTGCGGAAAGTTGCATCGCATGGGCTTTAGCTACCACTTGACGTAGCAATGCTTGATGCCCTAAATGAACACCATCAAAGTTGCCGATAGTCAACACACAGCCATGATGCTGGGGTTGAATATTATGTATACCTCGAATTAATTCCATGTGCTCTGTTACTTACCACTCATCAATGTTTACACGCAAAAAGATGCAACCAATTAAAATCCGCCTTTAAGCTAATAACTCCGCCGCTATTGCTGCGAAAAATGTTCTCTTTCTACAATAAAGCTGGCGGATTATATACTACTCAACGCTTTCAATCAGCTATCTGTACGCAGATGTCGTGGGCGAATGCCTAAAATCATCGCAATTATTAGATAAACACCAATGCCTATTGCAATTAAACCAAACAACCAGCCGACACGTTCGAGCAAATGAAAACCCAACCACTGTTCAATTGTAGGGCTTAACCATAACAAGCTTGCCACCATTAAAACACCAGCCACAGCAAGTCGCAGAACAAAAAATAACGTTTGACGGCTAATGCGATAAATATTGCCAACATGCAGCCCACGATATAGTAATGCAGCATTTAAAAATGCCGATAATACACTAGCGATAGATAAACCAACATAACCATAAAATGGTGCAAATATACCGTTAAACACCATATTGCTCACCATCGCAATAATGCCAATTTTCACCGGTGTTTTTGTATCTTGTCGTGCGTAATAACCCGGCGCGAAGATTTTTATTAGCATGTAATTTAATAAACCGGCAGATACAACCCATAGCGATGCTGCGGTTTGGTTTACATCATAAACGCTAAATTCCCCACGCATAAACATTACCATCAACATTGGTTTAGCCAGTGTGACCATCCCCAGCATGGCTGGAATACCAAGCAGTAGCACCATTCTTACGCCCCAGTCCATTGTCTGGGCAAATTGTTCTGGCGATTTATCAACGTGTTTACGTGAAAGCGCGGGTAATATTACCGTCGCTATTGCAATACCAAATAAACCCAGAGGAAATTCTAATAAACGATCAGAGTAATACAACCAACTGATTGAGCCCGTCATTAAGAAACTAGCAATGAAGGTATCAAGCAATAAGTTAATTTGGGTAACAGAAACACCAAACAGCGCTGGCAACATCAGTTTGCGAATTTTTGTCACACCCGGATCATTCCAACCCCATTTAGGGCGAACTAAATATCCTTCGCGATACAAAAATGGCAATTGGAAGCTAAACTGCACTAAGCCACCAACGAAAACACCGATAGCTAAACCAATCTCTGGTTGAGCCAGATGTGGAGAAACAAACCACGCACAACCAATAATAGAGATGTTTAAAAAAACAGGGGTAAATGACGATATCGCAAATTTACCTAACGTATTTAATATCGCGCCAGATAATGCAACAAAAGTAATAAACCACAAATACGGGAAAGTAATTTTTAGCAGTAAACTCGCTAGTTCAAATTTTTCCGCATCAGCCCCGCCATGTAGCCAATCCCAGAACCAACCAAATCCGAATAACGCCGTCACAGCGCCGGAGCCTAACACCCCAAACAATGTCACTATCGTTACAATGCCGCCTAGCGTTCCTGCCGCTTTTGCAATCAACTCTCGTGTTCGATCAACATCGCCTGCCGCATGATATTCAGTCAATACAGGTACAAATGCTTGCGAAAAAGCCCCTTCGGCAAAAAGGCGACGTAAAAAGTTGGGAATTTTATTTGCAAAGAAAAAAACATCGGCCGCAGCCCCTGCTCCCATAAGGTTAGCAACCACCACATCTCGGACTAAACCGAGTACGCGAGAGACCAAAGTCATGGCGCTAACTATCATTCCAGAGCGTAAAAGACGCTTACTCACAAAAAAACCTCATAAAAGATGACTCAGAAAGGTGACTTCTGATTCCAAATACTGGTAAAATCTGCCGCCATATTAACCGTGTTAATCCGCAAGTGCCAACTTGATTGGTCTGGCGGTTATTCGCACAAATCATTTGACAATTACAAAGAACCAAGGCATAGTCCTCGGCCTTAAATTGTCACCGTACCAAGATTTGGGAGTTACACCCTTGGCAAATATCAAATCTGCTAAGAAACGTGCACTAACTTCAGAAAAACGTCGCCAGCACAACGCTAGCCGTCGTTCTATGATGCGCACTTTCTTCAAGAAAGTAATTATCGCTATTGAAGCTGGTAATAAAGAAGCTGCAACACAAGCTTTCGCTGAAATGCAACCTGTTATGGATCGCATGGCTACTAAAGGCCTGATCCACAAAAACAAAGCTGCACGTCATAAAGCTCGTCTAGCTGCTAAAATCAAAGCTCTTTAATTTTTAATTTTTGAGTTTAGATTTAAAAAAACCGACCTCGAGTCGGTTTTTTTATACCTGAAATTTATATTCCTCTGACTCTCAGCTGCTATTTTTGTGGCACACTGTCTTCTCATTCTTATCTTCATTAAGAGCAAAACATGAAAAAAACGTTGTTACGAGGTTTGCTCAACGTCCTACCTTTAGTCTTGAGCATATGGCTATTTTGGTCATTATTTGAGTCATTAGACAAAGTCGGTAACTTTTTATTTGGTTTATTCCATATAACTGAGTTATTCAAAGGCGCAGGATTTTTATTGATCCTGACTTTATTATTTATTGCTGGTCTTCTTTTCTCTGTTAGCCCTATTGCTTGGCTGTATGATTTCATTATTCGACAATTAATGCGTTTTCCGTTCTTTAAAACGGTATACAGCAGCATCAATGACATTGCCTCACTCATCAGCAGCGATAATAAAAATAAAGGGCAGCAGACGGTTTTAGTGCATCAAGCCAATGATAGTTATGTAATCGGCTTTATTATGTCTGACGACATGCCAGAACCGCTCGCTAATGCGCTCCCTGAGGGGGATTGGGTTCCTGTATTATTCCCACTAAGCTATCAAATTGCTGGAGTGACAACCTTGGTTAAGCGTGAAGACTTGACACTTGTTGATTGGTCCTTCGAAGAAGCGATGCGCTACAATCTAACAGCAGGGATCTCTACACCCAAAGGAAAAAATGATAAAAACACCAAAGAAGAAACAGACACGCTTTCTGATAGCTGATAAATAAGCCCCTCATAAGCGCGCTATCCATCAGCCTGCAACTTTAGTAGCCTCATAAATGGGTATGAGGCTACTTAAACAAATAACCGACTAAAATCCGCCTCACAGATACGCGTGACCGATGGATGCATAATCATCCGTTCCGCAAAAATCACATAATACTCTTCTGAAATATCACTCACTCGTTTAACCTCATGCACTTGGCACGATTCCTTTAACTCATCAGCATAATTAGAGGGAGCAATAAACATAGATTGTTGATAAGATGAAAACGCTTTCATCAGAGCTGAATCATCAAATTCACCTAAAATATTAGGTGTGATCCCTTGTTGATCAAACCATTGGTGCAGTTTTCTCCCCATCGCAGAGCGGCGGCTTGGCACTAACAATTTATAATCTTCAATACATGCGGGAAACGTCGATTCTGATAGTTTATCTGAGCAGAAAAAGCTCATTCCAGACTCCCCTAATTTCTTGCTGTATAAACCAGGGCTTTGGGTTGAATCTACGGGGCAATCAGAAAGGATCATATCGAGCTTATGCTGGGATAATTGTTCTAACAACATCTCATGGGTTGATTCAAAACAGCTAAAATGAATTCGCTGATCATCAGGCATGCCTTCTAATAACACTTGGCTAACTAACCGTTTAGACAACGCATCAGCAACCCCTACTTCAAAAAGCTGATTATCTCGCTGGGTATAGTTGATCCGATCTAGCATTTGATAACTTAAATCAAACATTTTATCGGCATACTTAAACACCATTTGTCCTAATTCAGTTGGCTCAATCTGACGCCCTACGCGCTTAGTTAATCGCCCTTTTAAACGATCTTCTAAAGCACGGATCTGCCCAGTAACTGTCTGTGGTGCCAAAAATAAAGCATCCGCTGCTTTGGTCACAGATCCTTGTTTACACACCATCCAAAAATAATATAAGTGATTATAGTTTAAGTGAGACATACCCTTACCAACCCATAAAAAAACCCCAACGACAAAGCTTACGCAGTGCCACTGGGGTCTTCAATCTTTATCTTATTATTTCTAATAAGCGCGTAATAGAAACCTATTAACTCGCAGGTTGACGATTAAATCGTTCAAGATTGCGATATAGCTCACCGCTTCGCTGCTCAAGTGCTCGATCTTGGAAAGATGATTTAGAGGTGATTACTTTTTTTACCTCTTCTTTCCCATCATTTAAACCTTGCAAATAAGCCTGACAAACCTCAGTTCTATCAGCCGTTGTACATTGTTGATAGTTCATAGCTGCAACACTTGAGGTTGCGAAAGTTGAAAACAGTATAGCTAATAGGTATTTATACATATTACGCCTCTACTTTTTGTGCTTCCTTTGGAAGAGAGCGACTCAGTAACACGTAACCCACAACTGCCGCTACTGTTGAGCCTAACAATATTCCTAATCGTGAGTAAGTTGCAAAACTTTCACCTGCCCCAACAAATGCTAATGATGAGATGAAAATCGACATCGTAAAGCCGATACCACACAGTACCGATACCGCAAAAATATGCTTAAAGTTAATATCATCAGGTAATTTCGCAAAACCACATTTCACAGCGATAATACATGCAGTAAAGATACCTAATGGTTTACCAATAAACAGACCTGCTGCGATACCTGCAGGTAACATTGCTGACAAACTTTCTAAAGACACGCCATCTAATGAGATCCCTGCATTAGCGAAAGCAAAGATAGGCAGAATCAAGAAAGCAACATACGGGTGTAGTACATGCTCTAAATGCTTCAATGGTGAGTGTTTATCTGAACGACCATCTTTGCCCGTTAGTGGAATAGTAAAACCAAGGATAACACCAGCTAACGTAGCGTGAACGCCTGATTGCAATACACTGAACCACAAAATAGCACCGACAATTAAGTACCAAGAAAGCTTAGTAACATTCTTCGCATTCATGATGAACAAGGTCGCAGTAGCAACAAAAGCAACCGCAAGAGCAACCGTTGATAGATCAGAGCTATAGAACAGCGCGATAATGATAATCACACCTAAATCATCAATAATCGCAAGTGCAAGCAAGAATACTTTCAAGCTTACCGGTACACGATTACCCAGTAGTGCCATCACACCTAATGCAAATGCGATATCTGTCGCAGCAGGGATTGCCCAACCTTTAATAGCCATTGGATCATTATAGTTAAACGCAACATAAATTAATGCAGGTGCAACCATACCGCCCACTGCCGCAATAGCAGGGAAAATCGCTTTCTCTTTAGTATTTAGTGCTCCTTCAATTAGCTCACGCTTTACTTCTAAGCCAATAAGCAAAAAGAAAACAGCCATTAAACCATCATTGATCCAATGAGAAACAGATAAGCCAGCAACATAACTGTGCAATGTATCGGTATACACTGATGCTAGCGGTGAATTAGCAATGATCATCGCAATAAGCGCAGCAATAATCAGCACAATTCCACCAGCTGATTCTAATTTAAGAAACTTACGAATAGCATCGGTCATCGACCGTCACTCCTATAAAACAATATGAATTAATCAATTAAATGCAGTGTAAACGTCATTATCAGCACTTGTGAAATCGTTTGTTTAGATACAATAACTCGGAAATACCGAATAATTAGAGCTATAACAATATAATAACCGTGCTGTATTAACGAACCTTTGACATTAGCGCGCATTTCCCTGTCATGTGCTTCCCTATTAAATATAGGCAAACTGTCATAATTGACCGATTTTTACGACTTATCGTAAAAAAAGACAACCTTTCGATATACCATATAAAAAAAAAACTTAAATTTCCTTTTTCACCAAAAGCCTCTTAATAATCTATATATAACAGATAGTTAATCATATAAAAACAAAAATAAAATAGTGCCAGTTAATCGCTTGCCATCACAAAAAAGCGACAAATTATGTTTGTGACAATCAGTGTAATATTTCTGAAATAAAAGCCATCTACTATCCACACAGATTTCAACCAAATGACACCAAAACGACATACTATTGTCATGGAGAAATGATTATGACAACCCAAGCCACTACTGCTGTATCTAAGTTCAGCTCTATGCGTTGGGTCCGCTGGGCCAACCTAGCGTTCATGCTTTATCTTTTACTTGTTGCTGTATCCATGATCAGCAGCGGTTTTAAATGGTCTGTTGGCGAACAAGCTAAAACCTTATTCGAATTTGCCTCTCACCCTGTAGCAGGACTCATGATTGGCTTAATCGCAACAGCATTAATTCAGTCATCAAGTACGGTAACGTCAATCATTGTTGGTCTTGTTGCCGGTGGTTTGCCTGTTGAAACAGCAATCCCAATGGTAATGGGTGCAAATATTGGTACTACACTAACTAATACGTTAGTGAGCTTAGGACATGCGCGTTGTAAGGATGAATTCCGTCGTGCTTTTGCCAGTGCAACCGTCCATGATTTCTTCAACCTACTAGCTGTAGCAATTTTCTTGCCACTAGAGATGATGTTTGGTCTGCTAGATAAAATGTCTAGTTGGTTAGTGTCTCCATTCTTAAATGCTGGCGATATGAGCATGAAGGGAATGGACTTTATGAAGCCATTAACTAAACCTGCAGTAGAGCTAGTAAAAGGTCCTCTAGAAGCATTTGGTTCTATGGGTGGTGTCGCGCTTAGCTTCATTGGTATCGCATTAATCTTCTTCGCGATTACGGTTATGGGTAAGCTAATGCGTAGCCTAATGGTTGGTCGTGCTCGTGATATTCTAAAAAGTGCAATTGGTCGAGGCCCACTGCATGGTATTGCGTCAGGTACAGCAGTAACGATTTTAGTGCAATCGTCATCAACAACAACAAGTTTGATGGTACCGCTAGTAGGTACAGGTGTACTAAAAGTACGTGATGTATACCCATTCACACTTGGTGCAAACATCGGTACATGTATTACTGCGCTATTAGCAGCAACAGCAGTATCAGGTGATAACGCAGTATTTGCATTACAGATTGCACTGGTACACTTATGTTTCAATGTAATGGCAACAGTACTGATTTACGGTGTTCCATTCTTACGTGAAATTCCGTTAAAGTGCGCATTCTTCTTAAGTGACTTAGCAACTAAAAACAAAGTAGCTGTCGCAGGTTACCTTGTCTTAATATTCATTGCTATCCCAGGTACAATTTTAGCATTAACTGCTTAATTAATACTGCGCAACAAAAAAGCCCAGCTTATGCTGGGCTTTTTATTTATTTCTTATCACTTTGATTATATTTACTTTTTCATATATGTTTTTATGAGTTCAAACAGAGAATGGGTATTGAATCGGATCGTGATGCTCATAACCCACCACGTCAAAATCATCTAGCGTTACCCATGTTTCTAAATCTTCTAATGATTTGATCTTCGGGTTGATTTTAAGTTGTGGTGAAGAAAATGGAGTACGCTTTAATTGCACATCACGCATAAGCTCTAGTTGATCTTCGTAGATATGTGCGTTGATAATTTTATGGTAAGCCTGACCCGCTTTATTACCTGTTATTTGCGCCATTAACGCTAGCAAGGTAAACACTTGTACTTGGTTGAAGTTTAACCCTAGCGGTACATCACATGAGCGTTGATAGCTCGTTAAATATAACGTATCACCCAGTAGTGAAAATGTATGTGTATGCATACAAGGACGCAGACACCCCATATCAAACTCACCTGGGTTATAAAACGTTAATATTTCACCGCGATTATCAATACCTTTGGTTAAATCATCGACAATCATCTTTAATTGATCAATTGGCGTACCGTCTGATTTTTGCCAACGACGACCTTGAACACCATAAACACGCCCCATGTCATCTTCACCTTTACGATAAGGATTGTTCAGCCATGCTTGGTTATCATTGGCATTAGCATTCCAAGTGTTACAACCAATCGCACGAAATTGCGCGGCATTATCATAGCCACGTAAGTAGCCGAGAAGCTCTGCAATTGCTGCTTTCCAGAAACTTTTACGAGTAGTGATCAACGGAAACTGATTATTAGCAACATCATAAGTCAGATCAGCATTGATAACCGTTAAACAACGCTTACCTGTACGTTCATTTTCAATCCATACACCGTCATCAACAATGCGTTGGCATAAGGCTAAATATTGTTTCATAGTCCTACTCGTAAATTGAATACGCCCAGCAAAAGCTAGGCGCGAAAATTAGTAATCGTTATTCTATCAGAAGCCTGTTGGCCTTACTGTTAACTTAAAAACATTTTTATACTGATCAATAACAATAACACCGCAAATAGCTTTTTCAGTGTCGGGGTCGGTAGTCGACTCACTAACGCCGCGCCGTAACGAGTTGCGATCATCGATGTTGCAGCAATACCGAATAAAGCTGGTAGATATACATAACCTGCACTAAACGCTGGTAACGCTTCACTGCCAACACCTGCGTAAATAAAGCCAATCATTCCAGAAACAGCAATTAAGAAACCAACGAGCGAAGAGGTACCGATGGCACGTCGCATCTCAATACCATAATAACTTAAATACGGTACTGTTAATGATCCTCCACCAATGCCAGCAAGACTTGAGATCAAACCAATGATGCCACCACTTGCTATACATGCGAGTGAGTTTGGCAGAGGCTTCTTGTTTATCACTTTCATTGAGAGCAACATCTGAATTGCTAAGCATAATACGATGACAGCAAAAATTTTAGGTAAGTAATGTGAAGGGATGATCTCAGCAACAACACTCCCTCCCAATCCACCAACAATGATCCCTGGCGCTAATATTTTCACCACTGAAAAATCAATATTTCCAAGCTTAAAGTGATTACGGGCTGAGGCCATTGACGTCATAACAATACTGGCAAGTGAGGTCGCTAACGCAATATGCATCACAAGATGCGATGCAATGCCGGCTTTCGGTAATAACCAAACTAGAGCAGGTACAACCAATAAGCCTCCGCCAATGCCTAATAAACCAGCCAATAATCCGACGACAGATCCCAATAGCAAACACATGCTAAATAGCCAAAGTGTTGTTTCATACATAATACGTAACCAATATAAAAAAGTGTTCTACTTACCCGCGCGGATAAACCCACCTAAACCATGCTGCTCGACAAATAACGTTGTTCTCTCTCTTACTTCACAAGATAAATGTACCGCGAGAACATCATCCGCCAATTGCGTCATATCAAGTGCTGACACATGACGTAATATATATTTTATTTTGGCTACATTACGGGTATTCATACTCAATGATCGATACCCCATTCCGACTAATAAAATTGCACCTATCGGATCTCCTGCTAATTCACCACAAACGCAAACTGGAATTTGGTACCGCTCTGCACTATCGATAATATGTTTTAACGCATTTAAAACAGCAGGATGAAGCGCATCATAAACACTGGCGACCCGAGAGTTATTACGATCCACGGCAAGCAAATATTGAGTTAAATCATTACTACCCACTGAAATAAAATCAACTTTATCGGCTAACGCATGGAGCTGATAAAGCATTGACGGTACTTCAATCATGATACCTAAGCGAGGTTTTCTTAATTCACCATCATATTGAGCTGACACTTCCTGATAGGCGCGCTCAATTAATATTTTGGCTTCATCAAGCTCAGCTATCCCTGAGATCATAGGGAGCAAGATGTCCATATTATTCAAGCCAATACTGGCACGTAACATCGCTCTGACTTGAATTAAAAAAATTTCGGGATGATCTAAGGTAAAACGGATCCCACGCCAACCCAAAAAAGGATTGTCTTCTTCTATCGTTAAATACGGTAACGGCTTATCGCCTCCAATATCGAGCGTTCGCATCACAACGGTTTGCTCGGGATAGGTCTGCAAAATAGAACGATATTGGTTAATTTGTTCATCTTCTGAAGGGAAGCTACGTTGCAGTAAAAAAGGCACTTCAGTGCGATATAAGCCGACCCCGTCGACCCCTTTATTAATCGCAATACTGGTATCGGCACTTAAACCCGCATTTAAGTGCACCATGATCCGTTGATTATCTTTGGTATAGGCTTCTTTATCCTGATCACCTTCAACGGTTTTGGCTAGTTCATGCTCTTCCCGCAATAAACGACGATACTCAATTAATACATGACGATTAGGGTTAACAAGAAAGTCACCACGATAACCATCAACAATAACTAAATTGTTATGTACCATATGAGGAACAAAGTCGACCCCCATAATAGCAGGGATACCGAGTGCTCTAGACAAAATAGCAGCATGTGAGTTAGCGGCACCTTCTTGAGCAACAACCGCAGCTAACTTTCCTAAAGGGACTGTTGCAAGCATTGCTGCAGTTAACTCTCGAGTTAATAGCACCACAGGTTCATCCCACTGCAACTCATCGACTTCTTCATCACGTAAAAAGAACAATAAGCGCTGGCCTAACTCGCGAATATCTTGTGCACGCTCTTTAAGGTATTGATCTTTCATATTCGCAAAACGAGCGGAATAAGATTCGACCACTTGACGCACTGCCCATTCAGCCTGATCACCACAAGCAACCCGGGCTTTCAGATCTTTGCGCAGCATAGGATCATTGAGTAAATGACTGAATAAATCAAAAATGGCGAGGGTTTCTTTTTGCAGTTCACTATCAAAACGTTTGCGTAAACGTCGAAACTCTGTACTGGCCGCTTCTATCGCAATAGCTAAACGTTCTTGCTCAAAATTCACATCAAGGCAAGACGTGGGAGCAACATGCTCTAATAGCGGTTGGGTATCGTCCCACCATGCTTTAGCAACAGCAACACCAGCAGAAGCCGCAGATCCAGTAAGGTGTAATTTATTCCCTTGCTCAAACCACATTCCTTGTGCTTTCGCGTGAGCCAAAATACCTGATAATTGAGCGGCAAGGGTAACTAAGAAAGATTCTTCACTTTCATTAAATTCCCGCTTTTCTCGTTGCTGTATAACAAGAACACCAAGAACTTGGCGCTGATGAATGATAGGAGTCCCAAAAAAAGATCGAAAGGATTCTTCTCCGATCCCCGGGAGATGTTTGAAATGGGGGTGTACACGAGCATCAGCAACATTAACAAGCTCAGCACTACGCCCTACAAGGCCAACTAGACCTTGATTAAAGCGTAAACTTACACGCCGCTGCGATTTATGCAGCCCTTGCGTTGCCATCAATGTATAAAGCTGACGCTCATGATTAGCAATATAGACCGAACAACAGTCTGTTTTCATGACCTGACAAGTGCTCATCACTAATTGATCTAGCGCTTCAATCAAGGTCTGGGCGCTGACAACCTTGTCAACTATATCTCTAAGCTGTGTCAGCATAACGAGCCTTATTATCCTTCTATATTGCCAATAACCTCTATATTACTGTATTACCTTATTTACTTTTTATTATTACGCTTGAATTTTCGCTCTTTCCATTCTTTAAAAGGCATGGCTACAGGTGCAAATTCTTTCAGTGCGCGACGGTAAACATCACGCTTAAACGAAACGACCTGTCGGACTGGATACCAATAACTTACCCATCGCCACCCATCAAATTCAGGAGTAGCACCTCGCTGCATATTGACCTTGGACTCATCGCACTCCAAGCTCAACAAAAACCATTTCTGTTTCTGCCCGATACAAACAGGTTTCGAATCCCACCGCACTAAACGTTTAGGTAATTTATAACGTAGCCAATGACGGCTTGACGCAATTATCCTGACATCTTTTTTGGTTAATCCTACTTCTTCGTACAATTCACGGAACATGGCTTGCTCTGGTGTTTCACCATCATCAATACCACCTTGCGGAAACTGCCAAGAATGTTGTCCATATCGTCGAGCCCAAAATACCTGGCCATGGCTATTGCAGATAACGATCCCTACATTAGGGCGGTATCCATCGCCATCAATCACTGGACGACCTCAAGTATAAATATCTATTAATAGTGATTTTTTCATAGTAGACGTGATCGGTAAACAAAGATTCGATCAGATCGTGATATTTTCCTAACTAAACCTCAAATTAGGGATAACTCCTCTCTCTACTAGAGGTTATAAACATCTAAATGAGACATTCCCCACATTTATTCACTCTTTCTGTGGATAGATTTGTGCAGAAGATAAAAAAACCTCGGTTTTATATGTAATTATCATTTGATAAATAGCAATGAAACGTCAAAAGATAAAACGAAAAACACATAAAAATCAAAATATTAAAATCAATAAAGATACATAATAAATTTTAAAAAATAGAATATTCACATCTCAAAAAAACGATCGGTTAAAGATCAATCAATTCTGACTTTATCCACACCATACAATAAAAATGATCGAACACAAGATAATCAAGATGAATAAAACACCAACTCAAGCCTGTCTATTTAAACAGTTAGCATCAAAATAAATATTTAATAAAAATAATCTGTGGATATCTTTTAAAATGATCCTTTTCTCTAGATTTATCCATTCAAACAGGAAAAAGCTATGTTATGATCTTGACTCTTCTTATTTTAGATCATGATCATCGCGTAGCACTATGCCAAAGCCTGAGCAACCATCCCCCCCTCTCACTGAACACGAACTCCTCTATCGAGCCCAACAACTAGCAGGGTTAACGCTTGGAGAACTAGCCGATCTTGCTGGCATTATTCCACCTGCAGATCTAAAAAGAGATAAAGGATGGGTTGGGCAGCTGTTGGAGTGGCATTTAGGTGCAACAGCGGGAAGTAAGCCCGTTCCTGACTTTATCGATCTTGGGATTGAACTTAAAACGATCCCTATTGGCTATAATGGCAAACCATTAGAAACCACATTTGTCTGTGTCGCCCCTTTAATTGGAGTACAAGGATTACGATGGGAAACCAGTCATATTCGTCATAAGCTCTCACGGGTATTATGGATCCCTGTCGAAGGTGAACGTGATATTCCCTTAGCAGAACGCCATGTTGGATCACCGTTAATATGGAGTCCATCGATAGACGAAGATGCGCAGTTAAAACAAGACTGGGAAGAGTTAATGGATATGATCGTACTCGGCCAAGTCGAACACATCACAGCACGCCATGGCGAGGTACTGCAATTACGACCCAAAGCGGCAAATAGCAAAGTACTCACAGAAGCTTACGGCGCAAATGGACAGCCTATCAAAACCTTACCTCGTGGTTTTTATTTAAAAACACACTTCACGGCAGAAATTTTAGCTCGATACTTTATTTAAGCTATGTGCTGCGTTAAACCGCGGGACTAAAAATGCAACACCATATCTTCTTCACAAGCAGTCGTGAGCCCTTCCGGTAAGAATTCATCATAGGGATCAGTTAAACGTAACGTCATATTACTGATCCCAATAGATTTCAATAATACCTGCGCCTGCTCAATCGTCTTAAAATGCAGTAAGTTATCTTGCTCATCTTTAAGTGGCTGTAACTGATGCTTATATTCAATTTCCATCAGATAATCAGAATATCCCGCATAACAGGTTAATACACAATGTGGGATCTTATTCGGTGATGCTTTAAGCCACGGCTTTAATTGAGATAGCTTCATTGTTTATCTACACTAAAAAAATAAAAGATCTAACATTAACTATGTGTCAGTTTTCTCCTCCTATCAAGTTCGTAATATAATATTCATTTCATATTTAATGCACTTCTCAGTCCAAACGCTTCAAGCTATAGTCAAATAAAAGACATTAATGGCAAGGACAGCGAATGAAATACCATACGATCCCGCATTCTAGTTTAGAGATCAGTAAGATCTGCCTCGGTACCATGACCTTTGGTGAACAAAATAATCAGGATGAAGCCCATAGCCAATTAGATTTCGCCTTTGAGCATGGCGTCAACTTCATTGATACTGCGGAAATGTATCCCGTCCCGCCGAATGCTAATACCCAAGGTTTAACAGAAAGTTATATTGGTAATTGGCTAGAAAAAACACAATTACGAGATAGAGTTGTGATTGCAACAAAAGTGGCAGGCCCCCGTAATGTGCCTTATATTCGTGACAATATGTCGCTTAATCGACGTCATATTCATGATGCGGTGAATGATAGTTTAATACGCTTAAAAACCGATTATATCGATCTCTACCAGCTGCACTGGCCTCAACGGCAAACCAATTGTTTTGGTAAGTTAAACTACCATTATGAAGAAGATCATTGTGGTGTTACGTTAATTGAAACACTAGAGGCATTAAGTGAGTTAGTCACAGCAGGAAAAATCAGATATATCGGCGTCTCCAATGAAACCCCTTGGGGAGTCATGTCTTATCTGCAGCTCGCAGAAAAACACAATTTACCAAGAATCGTATCCATTCAAAATCCCTACAATTTACTTAACCGTAGTTTTGAAGTAGGACTTTCTGAAATTAGCCATCATGAAGGTGTAGAGCTACTCGCCTATTCCCCGTTAGCTTTTGGCGCATTAAGCGGTAAATATTTAAATAATGCCAAGCCTAAAGGGGCGCGATGCACTGAGTTTCCTCGCTTTTCACGCTATTTTAATCAGCAAGGAATTCAAGCCACACAAGCTTATATTGATGTCGCTAATAAGCACGGACTTGATCCCGTCCAAATGGCACTCGCGTTTGTTAACCAACGTCCTTTTGTTGCGGCAAATATCATCGGTGCCACTACACTAGAGCAGTTAGAAAACAATATAAACAGTATTGATCTCATGCTTTCTGAAGAAGTTATGACAGATTTAGAGCGAGTTGGTATTCAATACTCAAACCCTTGCCCTTAGTGTTTGAGTATTACGTAACGGTTGGCCAGCAAGTAAAAATACTTGCTGGCCTTACTCCTTACGTGTTGTGTCTAAATCTTAATGTTCGTCTGAGATGACGAACTTTACGCTCGGCATGAACAAGATGACTCAATGCAATACGTCCATCACTTTCAACCCCCACATCGCGCATTAAGTGAGGGGAAAGAACAGGTAAATAGACACTGACTCGGCGTTGCTGATGTCGCCATAACGCCTCTTCTCGTTTCACATCTTGTTGGATTAAAAAAATAGCAAATCGGATATACACAGACTGGCGCATAATGACATTCTCCTTGGCTTTAAATTAAGATTCACACTCTAACCATGTCGCTGTTCTTTGCTAAAGGATCGGACATTTTCAAATTGGAAAGATATGCTTAAAACCAATACTAACGAATCATTAACATATAACAAGTAAATTTATGCCATCAATGTAACTGCATGTTTTTATGCTATAAGACTCTACTTTTATTCGCTATAGACTAATTTAAAACCAATATTTTCATGAAATATCAGCAGAAACATTTATGTAGTATTGGTAGAGAGAATGATATTTAGATCTAAAAAAACAGCCACCTTGCAGTCGCTGTTGTATTAATCAATCAACGTTAAATGATATTAACCTTGGCGGAAACAACGAGGAGGTGGGATCAAATCATGTTTATTCAGCAATCGATACATAGTGGCGCGAGATACACCTAATTCTCTCGCTGCTGCAGAGATTTGACCTTTGTTATTTTCTAATACTGTTAATAATGCCGTTCGTTCCGATTCTTCACGAATTTTCTTTAAACTTTGCTTATCTTCAGTCACTCGGGGAATGTCTAAATGCTCCGCTTCTATACACTTAGTTTCAACCAGTAATACAGAACGCTTGATTTGACTAATTAATTCACGGACATTGCCAGGCCATTGATATTGAAGCAACATCGCTTTGGCTTGTTCAGAAAACGTCTTAACAACACTATTATATTGCCTAGCATATTTTAAGAGTAAAAACTCTGCTAGTAATACAATATCCCCGCCTCTTTCACGTAAAGCAGGTACCGTTAGTGACACCACATTTAATCTAAAATACAGATCACGGGTTAATGTATCTAACTCTGATAGATCTTCAAAATTGTGACTACTGGTGGCTATAAAACGGATATCTAACGTTAAAATACTGCCATCAGGATGATAATAGACACCATCACTGAGTATTTTCAGTACTTCTTTTTTTCGATCATCTGCAAGTAAAGTAAACTCATTAAGTACTAACACACCGTTATTGGCATAATCGAGATAAGAATTTTGTCCAACCTCATTTATCCACCCGGCTTGTAAATTTTCACAATTAACACGTACTAGCGGCTTTTTGGCTCGAACCGAAGCTTGATGTAAGGCTTCTGCTACTACTAATTTTCCAGTACCAATTTCACCACTGATTAAAACAGGTACATCACTTAATGCAACACGCTTAACTTGATCACGAAGTTTCTTCATCACTGGCGTATTGCCTTGCAAGCCTTGTTGCCCAAACTGGCCTAACTGAGGCCAAACTTGACGTTCTAATGCTAGCATTCCACTTTGGTGACCAATGGTTTGCTTTAGTCGCTCACAAGGAACAGGAGTAGAAAAATAATCTAAGCAAAAATTCACAATTAATTGACTTATTGCTTCATTATTTAATTGTTCATCACGCACAATCGCTATCCAGCGTACTTGCTTATTACGATTCACAAGTGCGGCTAAGCTATGTAAACTGAAATCATCATTACTTAGATCTACAACACCTACACAGGGGCCCATTTCTAACAATAAAGATTCTGCTGCGCGTAAATCATAACAACGGTGACATGACCACCCAGCCGCCTCCATTGATGGAAGCCACTTTTGATTTACTCCGCCAAAGACAACAATTGAATTCGCTGCCCCGATCTTATTTCGTTTATCCATCCCTAATCGCCCTTGATAACGTTATTACGTAGCACGACTGTTGTTTTAATGTGTATTAATAGTAACCGCACCAAATACTTAACAATACTATATGTACGCCACACCAGTGAGCAACATGTTTACTATTAAATTCAAAGTATGCATCTATTTTTTATCTTAAAAGTTACATTTTATCGAAATACATCACAATCTTAATGAATTATTCTAAAAATCACATTCATTTTTAATGCAACAAATTAAAAAATAGCACCATTAAATATAAGGAAATGGTTATTCAGTTTTGTTTTTAGCAAAAAAAACCACCGCTTAGCGGTGGTTTTTTATATCAGAGCTTAGAACTAGTTGCTTTGAGGACGCATTGCTGGGAATAGGATCACGTCACGGATTGTGTGTGTATTGGTAAATAACATCACTAGGCGATCGATACCAATACCTTGACCCGCTGTCGGTGGTAAGCCGTGCTCTAGCGCAGTAATGTAATCTGCATCGTAGTACATTGCTTCATCATCACCCGCATCTTTAGCATCAACCTGCGCTTTGAAGCGTTGATCTTGATCTTGTGCATCGTTAAGCTCAGAGAAACCATTCGCTACTTCACGACCACCGATAAAGAATTCAAAACGATCTGTAATGAATGGATTTTCATCGTTACGACGAGCAAGTGGAGAAATATCTGCTGGGTACTCAGTAATGAAGGTCGGTTGCATCAGTTGAGGTTCAGCGGTTTCACCGAAGATCTCTTCTAGCAACTGACCACAAGTCCAGAAATCTTCAACATCAACGTGTACAGACTTAGCAATCTTCACCATTAGCTCACGATCAGCAACGCCTTCGTAAGTTAATGCTTGGATCTCTGCGTGCTCTGGGTTGTACTGCTTGATAGCATCTAGCATGCTCATACGTGTGTATGGACCTGCAAATTCAACTTCAAACTCACCGTATGGCATTTTAGAAGAACCAAGAACGTCAATCGCAATGCTGCTTAGCATTTCTTCTGTCAGATCCATCAGATCGTTGTAATCTGCGTACGCCATGTAGAATTCCATCATGGTGAATTCAGGGTTATGACGAGGAGATAGACCTTCGTTACGGAAGTTACGGTTGATTTCGAATACACGCTCAAAACCACCAACCACTAGACGCTTAAGGTAAAGCTCTGGTGCAACGCGTAAGTACATATCGATATCGAGTGCGTTATGGTGTGTGATAAATGGGCGTGCTGTTGCACCACCTGGGATCACATGCATCATTGGTGTTTCAACTTCCATGAAGCCTTTCGTTACCATGAAGCTACGGATCGCAGATACCACTTTTGAACGAACCACAAAAGCATGACGTGAATCATCGTTAACGATAAGATCAACGTAACGCTGACGGTAACGCATTTCTTGGTCAGTTAAGCCATGGAATTTTTCAGGTAAAGGACGCAGTGCTTTTGTTAGCAGCTCGTACTCATCCATATTCACGTAAAGATCACCTTTACCTGACTTATGAAGAGCACCTTTAATACCGATAATGTCACCGATATCTAAGCCTGAATACTTCTCTTTTAGCTCTTTCTGCACATCTTTTGATGCGTAAGCTTGAATACGACCAGATACATCTTGAATAGCTAAGAAAGGACCACGCTTAGCCATAATACGACCCGCGATTGCAAATACATGACCCGCTTCTTCAAGCTCTTCTTTGGTCATTTCACCGTATTTTGCATTGAGATCTGCCGCTAAGCTATCGCGACGGAAATCATTGGGGTGGCCATTTGCTTTGCAGTTTTCGCGGATCATATCTAATTTAGCGCGACGCTCAGCAATCAGCTTATTCTCATCTTGTAATTGATCAGTCATGGGGTAACCCTTAAATTTTTACCGGAATTCGGTTAAAGACCTGATTTCAGGCTTGCTTCTATAAAACGGTCTAAATCACCGTCCAGTACTGCTTGGGTGTTACGATTTTCCACCCCAGTACGTAAATCTTTAATGCGGGAGTCATCTAATACGTATGAACGAATTTGACTACCCCAACCAATGTCGGATTTGGTATCTTCACTGGCTTGCTTTTCAGCATTTTGCTTCTGCATTTCATATTCAAACAATTTCGCTTTTAACTGCTTCATTGCCTGATCTTTGTTTTTATGCTGAGAGCGATCGTTCTGACACTGCACCACAATGTTAGTTGGAAGGTGGGTAATACGTACCGCAGATTCCGTGGTGTTAACGTGCTGACCACCCGCGCCTGATGCACGGTATACGTCAATACGTAGATCTGATGGGTTAATATCAATCACGATATTGTCATCAATTTCAGGATAAACGAATGCTGAAGCAAAAGAAGTATGACGACGACCACCTGAATCAAACGGTGACTTACGCACTAAACGGTGAACACCTGTTTCAGTACGTAACCAGCCATAAGCATACTCGCCACTGATTCGAACGGTAACCGATTTCAGACCGGCAACATCACCATCAGAGATTTCAATGATTTCGGTTTTAAAACCTTTGGCATCAGCCCAACGCAAATACATGCGTAGCATCATTGAAGTCCAATCTTGTGCTTCTGTACCACCTGAACCTGCTTGAAGGTCAAGGTAACAATCAGACGCATCGTGATCGCCTGCAAACATACGACGAAATTCCAACTTAGCTAACTTAGCTTCAAGCTCAGCTAACTCAGGTTCAATCTCATCAAATGTTTCTTGATCGTTTTCTTCCACCGCCAGCTCTAATAAACCTTCAACGTCTTCAACGCCTTGATCTAGTAAGTCAATGGTTTCAACTACCGCTTCCAGTGATGCACGCTCTTTACCTAACGCTTGTGCGCGATCAGGTTCATTCCATACATCTGGTTGCTCTAATTCTGCGTTTACCTCTTCTAGACGCTCTTTCTTAGCATCGTAGTCAAAGGTACCCCCTAAGGGTATCAGTACGTGCTGACACATCCTCAAGTCGGTTTTTAATAGGATTAATCTCGAACATTGCCACTCTTCATTGTCGAAATGGACATAACCGAAAGATTCTATCGAATTGTAGATAGAATATACAGAGGGAGAGAAAGGTTATAAGAAAATTAATAATAAAATGGCGAGATTCTAGGCTTAATCAGCCTTGAAAACCTCGCCACTAAGATATTCGTTATCAAAAAATGAAAATAATACTTATTTCGCGTTCAAATGTTCAATCATCAATTGCACACTGCGATTGCCTCGGTATTCATTAACATCTAAACGGTAAACCAATTCAACTTGTTGAACCGATGCATCAGGCCAACGTTTCACATCAACATTAAAAGCAATCGCATCAATTACGCTACCGCCACTTAGCGGCTCTACCATCATCTTAAGGTGTTTCCCGCCCACTAACTTTTGATGCAATAATCGGAAAGTACCATCAAAGGCTGGCTCAGGAAATTGTTGTCCCCAAGGACCACCAGCACGAAGAATTTCAGCCACATCTAGGTTTAATTCATGACTGCCTAACTCACCATCTGTCATCAATACCCCTTTTAGCGCTTCTTCATCAAGTACATTACGAACCACCGCATCAAAAGCTTTACTAAAAGTATCTAATTTATCTTCAGGGATAGTAAGTCCTGCCGCCATCGCGTGACCACCAAATTTCAAAATCATCCCAGGATTTTGGGTATCGACCAGATCTAGCGCATCACGCATATGTAATCCAGGAATTGAGCGACATGAGCCTTTAATTTCACCGTTCCCCGCATCGGCAAAAGCAATCACAGGACGATGATATTTATCTTTAATACGTGAGGCTAAAATACCAATCACACCTTGGTGCCAATCGCGCTGGAAGAGCACTAAACCATAAGGCATATCTTGCTGATTAAACTTCAAACGCTCACAAATCGCTAAGGCCTCATCTTTCATGCCCAGCTCTATTTCTTTTCGAGTCTGATTTAAGCCATCTAGCTCTGATGCCATACGACGCGCTGATTGAATGTTGTCACACAACAGGAGTTCAACCCCAAACGACATATCATCTAATCGTCCTGCGGCATTAATGCGAGGCCCTAAGGCAAACCCTAAATCACTGGTCACTAAACGCGCCGGATCGCGATTGGCAACCTCAATGAGCGCTTGAATACCAGGTCGACACTTACCCGCACGAATACGTTGTAAGCCTTGATGCACTAAAATACGATTATTGCCATCAAGTGCAACGACATCAGCAACAGTTCCCAGTGCGACTAAATCGAGTAATTCAGCCAGATTAGGCATGGCGATACCTTGCTGTTCAAACCAACCTCTCTGACGTAATTCAGCGCGCAGTGCCAGCATGAGGTAGAAAGCTACCCCGACACCACACAGCGCTTTAGATGGAAACCCACACTCATTAAGATTTGGGTTAACAATCGCATCAGCGATCGGTAAACAATCGCCTGGCAAATGGTGATCGGTAACTAATACGGTCAAGCCTTTTTCTTTCGCTACCGCAACGCCAGCAATCGAAGAAACTCCGTTATCCACGGTCATAATCAGCTCTGCGCCACGTTCAATGGCTTGTTCAACCACTTCAGGGCTCAGGCCATATCCATCGTCGAAACGGTTAGGTACTAAATAATCAACATTTTTACAGCCGAGCATACGAAGCGCTAGCACAGATAATGCTGAACTTGTTGCGCCATCAGCATCAAAATCACCAACAATGATAATTCGTGTGTTTTGCAAAAGCGCATCCACTAACAACTGAACTGCGCTAGTCATACCATGAAGCTGATTGTAATTAAGTAGCCCCTTGGCACTACGCTCTAACTCAGCATCATTTTTGATCCCACGGCTAGCATAAATACGTTGTAAGATCGGAGGGATTTGATCTGAGAACCCCTCAGTATCTGCTAAAGGGCGACGTTTAATTTCAATCATAATCAGGCTTCTTATCAGTATTATTATCTTTTCATAGTAACGAAATAGCCTATAACAAAAAAGCCTGAACATAATGCTCAGGCTTTCTATTATTCCATCATCTACGACGCTAAATTAGCTTTTTGGTTGGCTATCAAGTAGCTGACGTAATGCTGCAGGCGGCTGATAACCAGGGATCATCGTACCATCAGCGAGAATAATAGCAGGCGTACCGTTCACACCCATTGCAACACCAAGCTCGTATTGTGCACGCACTAAATCTGGACGAGGTGTGATCTTACTTGTATCAAAATTGCCGCTCTTCGCATCATCCATCGCTTTTGCACGATCTTTAGCACCCCAGATCGCACTCATTTGATTAAAGTTGCCAGAACGCTCACCACCACGAGGGAAGGCTAAATAACGAACAGTAATGCCTTCATCATTATAACCTTTGATATCATTATGTAATTTACGACAATAGCCACAGCTTGTATCGGTGAACACGGTAACGACATATTTTTCGTTCTTTGCAGGATAGACAATCATGTCTTTTTCCATCGCTGCAATTTTATCCTTGTTCATTTTTGCCATTTTTTGCTCTGTTAAGTTAACAGGCTGCGCACCATTATTTTCGTATAAGTGACCAACGACAAAATACTTACCATCATCAGAAGCATAAACAATGCCACGCTCTGTCATAATTTCATTTAATCCTGAAATCGGAGACGCTTCAATCGATGAAGGGGTTAAGCCGACTTTCGCAAGTTGCTGACTAATCGCCGCTTCATCTGGCTTCGCTGCCGCTGAAAAAGCCGTTAAAGCAACCGCTGTTGCCACAATTGTTCGGCTGATAAAGTGCATTTAATTTATCCTTAATTAATGATGATACTCTCAATCTTTATGAGACCTAATTCATCGTAAAATAGTTTCAAATTTTCTACTCTCATTTGCTAGGCAAGAATAAGTCAACTCTAACGGAACGCAAACAGTATTCACGAATTTACCTAACACTCTCTCACAATTATGCGCGAGGATGGTGAGTTTGGTGTAATTGTTTTAACCTTTCCGTTGCAACATGGGTATAAATTTGTGTGGTTGATAGGTCACTATGTCCAAGCAACATTTGTACCACACGAAGATCAGCACCGTAATTTAATAAGTGCGTTGCAAAGGCGTGACGCATCACGTGAGGTGATAATGTTTCTGCATCAATTCCCGCTAAAACAGCATAGTGTTTAATCCGATGCCAAAACGTTTGACGGGTCATTTGTCTTGCTCGACGACTCGGAAATAACACATCAGAGCTTTTTTCTCCCAGCAGTTGCGGACGCCCCGTATCAATAAATTGTTCAATCCAATCGACAGCATTTTCTCCCATCGGGACTAATCGCTCTTTATCACCTTTACCAGTAATGCGAACGACACCTTGGCGCAAGCTAATATTTTCCATAGTTAATGTCACAAGCTCGGTTACACGCAAGCCTGTTGCATACAACAATTCAAGCATCGCTTTATCGCGCAGTTCAATCGGATCATTAACATCGGGCGCTTCTAATAACGCATCCACTTGTGCTTCACTTAAATCTTTGGGTAAGCGTTTGGGTAATTTAGGTGTCACTAGCATCGCACTCGGATCGTCATCACGCATCTTTTCACGATGTAAATATTGAAATAAACGGCGAATAGCAGAAACCATACGTGCACGTGAGGTTTGCTTATAATCTTTATCAAATAACCATTGCTGATAACGCTGTAAATCATCAACTGAAACACTGATGACATTACGTGATTCTTGTTTTAACCAGCGTAATAGCTTGGTTAAATCATTGCGGTAAGACGACAAGGTATTTTCAGATAATCCTCGCTCCATCCACATCGCATCCAGAAAACGTTCGATAATAACGTCATCGTTTTCCATTTTTCACTCCAAAATCTGTGTTAGCAAAGCTTCAACACATGGATAAAAACACAGTACTTTCATTCATCATAGGATATTTTAAAGCAAAAGTAACGAGGCTTATTACAACAGACAATAAGTGAAAAAATATCGGATGCTTTTATTCACTTTATTGAGCTTGTAAGGTCATTACAGGTACACTCAAACAATAAATAAAAATACTAGGATACTCAGCATGAAAATCGGTTTGTTTTATGGCTCAACCACCTGCTATACCGAAATGGCAGCAGAAAAGATCCGTGATTGTATTGGTCCCGAGCTGATTGAACTGCGTAATATTAAAGAAGCAGACATCAATGAGATGAACCAGTTTGATATGCTTATTTTAGGTATTTCAACCTGGGACTTTGGTGAACTGCAAGAAGATTGGGAAGCCGTGTGGCAGCAGCTTGATGGATTACGTTTAACCAATAAAACCATTGCATTGTTTGGCTTAGGCGATCAAGAAGGTTACACCGAGTGGTTCCTTGATGCGATGGGAATGCTGCATGACAAGCTATTAGAAGCAGGCGTTCAATTTATTGGCTACTGGCCCAATGATGATAGCTACCAATTTGAAGCATCAAAAGCCCTTACTGACGATAAAAAATTCTTTGTCGGTCTTGCGCTGGATGAAGACTCACAATACGAACATTCCGATCAACGTATCACCCAGTGGTGTGAGCAAATTATGCTTGAGTACGCCGAAACCTTGTGAGCAATCACATTGCATATATCAACAAAAAGGGATGCACATGGCATCCCTTTTCTATCTCTATCTCAACAGTGAATTTACGCTAGCTTATCTTGTGGCCCCATCGCTTTGCCACCGACAAAGCGCGTGATCGCAAGCGCAATCAAAGTCGGTAATACCCAAGCCATACCATAATTAAATAGTGGTAAATCACTGAACATTGATACATCAAACTTCAAGTATTTCGCCACATCAATCATGCTAAAGATAAAAGAAACCAACAACACAACACGGTATGATAAACGTGGATTCGGTAACCATTTACGTACTAAGGTTAATGCGACCAGTGCAATCGCAACTGGATACAAAGCAAATAACACAGGTACAGATAACGCAATCAACTGGTTCAAACCCACATTGGCTACCACCGCACAAATTACCGCCAAAATCACCGCCCACTTTTTGTAAGACAGTGACGTTAAAGAGCTGAAGTAATCTGCACATGCACTGATCAAACCGATCGCTGTCGTTAAACAGGCAAGTAATACAATTGCAGATAGGATCACCTGACCCGGCGCACCAAATAACGCCATCACATAGCCAGTTAAGATAACGCCACCATTAGCCGCATTAGGTGCAATCGCTGTACTGGTCGCGCCTAAGTAAAATAATGAGATATATACAAAGGCTAAGCCTGCTGCAGCAATAAGACCGGCGTAGATCAGGTAGGTACAGGTTGTTTTTTCATCACTAACACCTTTACTGCGGATCACATCCACAATCAGCATACCAAACATCAAGGCCGCGAAAGTATCCATGGTGTTATAGCCTTCAAGGAAACCTTTCGTAAACGCCTGTGTTACATACTCACCTTGCGCTGCAACAATCGAACCTTGTGGATTTACAAATACTGCAATAGCCAGTATAGCCAATACGATAAACAGTGCAGGTGTTAAGAACTTACCAATCATGTCGATCAGCTGGCCACGAGACCAAGCAAAAAAGAGGGCGACTGCAAAAAAGATCACAGAAAAAGTCGTTAAGCTTGCTTGACCAGCATCTGCCGCCATAAATGGTTTTACTGCCATTTCATAAGCGACTAAACCTGTTCGCGGCGCAGCAAAAGCAGGACCAATAATAATAAAAATCAGCACCGCCATTAACGTTGCTATTTTTGAGGGTAAATCACGGGTTAACCCCTGCCAGCCACCACCTGCCATTGCAACGGCAATAATGCCAATTAAAGGTAGACCAACGGCTGTAACTAAAAAGCCAAACATGGCCGAAAGCATATTTTCACCGGCAAGTTGACCTGCTAATGGTGGAAAAATAATATTCCCAGCACCAAGAAAGAAAGCGAAAGTCATAAAACCTAACGCTATAATGTCTGTTACTTTGAGTGTCTTTTTCAAACTGCACCTTCCACTCTTCTTATGGGTTACGTGTTGTGTTTTTATAATTATCCACGTTGATTACAAAATTAAACATATATAACCAACGAAAACATAATGGATAAAAACAGCATTCTTGGCAATAGTGTAGAAATAAACACCACATAATACATAAACAAAGCATTAAAACCAGAATATAAAACCAATAAAAGAAACAGGAATAGAATATAAAACCAACTAAACACAAAAGATTAAAATATAAACAAAAAGCAAACATAGTAGTTAACTATGTCAAAACAATAAAAGCGCAATAACCAAGCCGTTGTGATGATTAGTGTTATAACCATTACGGTTAATCGTTTATTCCATATTTAGCTCAAACTACTTAGCTCAAAACACAAGAAAAGGGAAAATAGCCATGTCACGCGGCTTTAGTTTTAAACAATTTCACGTCAATGATTTAGGCTGCGGAATGCCTATCAGCACCGATGGTGTATTGCTAGGAGCATGGGCAGCTATGCCTCGACAAGGTAGAGTGGTGGATATTGGTACAGGCAGTGGTTTATTAGCACTCATGGCTGCACAGCGGACAAGCACGTTAGCTTTACCTATTACTATCGAAGCTATCGAAATCGATCCACAAGCCGCAGCGGCAGCACGCCAAAATTTCACAAATTCACCTTGGCATCTACGCTTACAGTGTATTGAACAAGATGTCACTGAATGGCGACATACACAGCCCCCTAATAGTATTAATGCGATTGTGTGTAACCCCCCTTATTTCAATTTTGGTCAGCAAGCAGAGCAATCACACCGTGCTACTGCTCGACATACCGATACGTTTAGCCATCAACAGCTACTTAAAACGCTTCAATGGCTTCTTACAGAAGAAGGGATCGCCAGTATTATCTTGCCAAGTTACGAAGGACAGCGTTTAATTGAAGCCGCTGCTGAATATCATTTACATTGTATTGAACGTTGTGATGTCCAAAGCACCGAGAAAAAAGCACCGATTCGATTACTTCTACAATTGAGTAAAAAGAAACAAACCTGTTATTCATCTCACCTTTGCATTCATAACAATGGTGATTATTCAATTGAATTCAAAGCATTAACGAAAGATTTCTATCTGAAAATGTAACCGAATACGACATTTATATCCCCTGTAAACGTTGTAATAATCATCAATGATTAACGTTTTTATGTTTTAATCGGTGTCACTTACGCCAAGAGTGGCTATAATGCCGCCCCTTAAATATTAATACCCTTGTTGTTATTCTTTGTAATTGGCATACGATAATGACACATAGCATTTGTCTTGGGAGAGATAACTGGTGAGAGACTTTTCCGAATTAGAGTTAGATAGCGAGCTGTTACGAGCAATTGAAGAAATCGGCTATAGCCGCCCAACAGTGGTTCAAGCGCAGGCTATCCCTCATGCCCTTGACGGTAAAGATGTAATGGCTTCTGCGCCAACAGGGACCGGAAAAACAGCAGCCTTTCTTCTACCGATGATCCAACACTTGCAAGATTTCCCACGTAAAAGACCGGGACCTGCACGTATTCTGATCTTAACGCCAACGCGTGAACTTGCCATTCAAGTTGCCGATCAAGCAAGAGCATTAGCAAAATATACAACACTAAAAGTATTTACCATCACAGGTGGTATCTCATATGACGAACATGCCGAAATGCTGGGTAAAACTCAGGATATCGTGGTAGCAACACCAGGTCGTCTTATGGAGTACATTGAAGCTGAGAAATTTGACTGTCGTGCTATCGAGTGTTTGATCCTTGATGAAGCCGATCGCATGTTAGACATGGGCTTTGGTAAAATTGTTGAGCGTCTTAACCATGAGTGTCGCTGGCGTCGTCAAAGCTTATTGTTCTCCGCTACCTTAGAAGGTAAAGGTGTACGTGAGTTTTCAGAAACAATTTTGAATGAGCCTGTTGAAGTAAATGCAGATCCTTCTCGCCGCGAACGTAAAAAGATCCACCAAATGTACCTTCGTTGTGACAATATGGATCACAAGCTTGCTCTGTTAGAAAACATCATTAAAGAGCAAGCTGAACGCACGATCATCTTTGTCAAAACACGTGAGCGCCTAGCTGTACTTCGTGGTCAACTAGAAGCCATGGGCATCCCTTGTAACTGGATCCAAGGTGAAATGGCACAGGCTGCACGTACAAACATGATCACTCGTTTTCGTGATGGTGTTGTGAACGTATTAATTGCGACAGACGTTGCTGCACGTGGTATTGATTTACCTGATGTTAGCCATGTGATCAACTTTGATCTACCTCGTACAGCTGAAGTTTATGTACACCGTATTGGTCGTACTGCACGAGCGGGTAAGAAAGGAACGGCAATCTCCTTGGTTGAAGCACATGATCAAAGCATGATTGAACGTATCAGCCGCTACATGAAAGAAGAAGTGCCAGAACGCTTTATTCATGGCCTACGTCCACAGACCAAAAAAGCAAGCACTGCCAAGAAAAAGAAAAAAGTGAGTAAAAAAGTAAAAGAAGCGAAAGCGAAAAAGAAAATCAAACAAGCGGCAAAAAAAGGCCAAGCTAAATCGTAATTTCTCTTTTACCACATAGATAAAACAACAAGGCCAACTTTCACGAGTTGGCCTTTTTCATTTAAAAACAATTATTTATTACTATTGTTCTTCACGCTTAAATACGAATTCTTTCGCTGTTGATTCTGCTTCAACAAAATAATAACCCGCGGTATCAAATTCTTTTAAAGCTTCAATCGATGTGATTTGATTATCAAGAATGTAACGCGCCATCATGCCACGGGCTTTTTTGGCGTAAAAGCTGATCACTTTATAATTACCGTTCTTACAATCTTTAAAAACAGGTGTGATAAGTTGAGCATTCAACTTCTTCGGTTTCACCGATTTAAAATATTCGTTAGATGCAAGGTTGATCAGAATATCATCGCCCTGCTCTACTAATGCTTGGTTCAATTTATCGGTAATGATATCCCCCCAAAATTGATACAGATTAGTACCGCGAGGGTTCGCTAATTTCGTCCCCATCTCTAAGCGGTAAGGTTGCATCAAATCTAATGGACGCAATAAACCATATAAACCCGAAAGCATACGTAAATGCTGTTGAGCATAAGCAAACTGTTGTTCTGTCATGGTTTCAGCCGCAAGACCAGTATAAACATCTCCTTTAAAAGCCAATATTGCCTGACGAGCATTGTCTTGCGTAAATTGTGGCTGCCACTCAGCAAAACGAGCTGCATTCAAACCTGCAATTTTATCGCTCACTTTCATTAAGCTCGCAATATCCATTGGCGTTAACTCACGACATACATCAATCAGTTCAGCAGAGTGATCCGTTAGCTCTGGCAAAGTATAGGTTGATGTTACCAATGGCGATTCATAATCAAGGGTTTTAGCGGGGGAAACCACAATTAACATAAGGCTTTTTCCTTTAAAGTCTGACTTGAAAAGATTATCACTAAACAACAAAAAAGCCACTTAGAAACTAAGTGGCTTTGGTTATTTCAGTAATAGGCGTTCACTATGATTTACTCTTATCCCAAATGCCTTCTTCTAACTGGGCATGAAGCTCTGGGTAATCATTACTATCAAACGTCGGCACCTTACCCAGCGATAACTGTTTATTGTAATCAGTAGCCAACTTCACCACAGTGCCTGACAGTAAAACAATCGCGACTAAGTTAATCAGTGCCATCATTCCCATTGAGACATCGGCCATTGCCCATACCGTTGGCAGATCAGCTAACGCCCCAAACATCACCATAAAGAGCACCACAACACGAAAAATATTCAAGCCAATTTTATGGTTATGCTCAAGAAAAATAAGGTTGGTTTCAGCATAGGAATAATTAGCAACGAGCGATGTAAACGCAAAGAAGAAAATTGCAACGGCAATAAACACAGAGCCCCAATCGCCGACTTGCGAGCTCAAGGCACGCTGAGTTAACTCAATCCCTGTCACTTCACTATGGGGAACATATTCGCCAGACATCAAAATAATCGCGACAGTGGATGAACAGATCACCATTGTATCCATAAATACCCCCAGCATTTGCACATATCCCTGCGAGGCAGGATGGGGCGGATAAGGTGTTGCAGAGGCTGCCGCATTCGGTGCCGATCCCATGCCGGCTTCATTCGAAAATAAGCCACGCTTTAACCCATTAATCATTCCTTGCGCGATGGTATATCCCAGTGCTCCCGATGCCGCTTCTTCTAGACCGAAAGCACTGCGAAAAATCATCATGATAATATCAGGCAGTTTTTCTATGTTGATCGCCATAATATAAAGGGCAAGCACTAGATAACATAATGCCATTGCAGGAACTAAAATTTCCGCGGTTCTTGCAATCGTACGCAAACCACCAAAGATGATCACTCCAGTCATGATCACAAGCCCAATACCAACATATATCGGTGACCAGCCAAAAGCGACATGAGCCGCCTGACTTATCGAGTTAGCTTGAACCGAGTTAAACACTAAGCCAAAAGCAATGATCAAAAAGACCGAGAACATAACGCCCATCCAGCGCATGCCTAATCCTTTTTCCATATAATACGCAGGACCACCACGATAATTACCATCATTATCGCGGGTTTTATAAAGCTGAGCTAATGCACTTTCTGCAAAAGCAGTCGCCATACCAAGCATAGCAATCAGCCACATCCAAAAAATCGCGCCGGGGCCACCCAAAGTTAAGGCCACGGCGACTCCCGCCATATTACCTGTGCCGACTCTAGCCGCTAAGCTCGTACATAATGCTTGGAAGGAAGAAATTCCGGCACTGTCTGATTTGCGACTGTTTTTCATCACCTTAAACATATGTCCAAAATGACGGAACTGGATAAAGCTCAAACGGTAGGTAAAGTAAATACCGACTCCTATCAGTAAATAAATTAATACCGAGCCCCAGAGTAAGTCATTTAAAAAGGTAATTTGGCTAGACAAGTGGGTTCCTTCTACAACACCGTACGTATCGAATAAATAATGGCAATGGATGTGGTATCCACCCAAGCAGCGCAAACTAAATCATTACAATTTAGTAACCAAACAGAGTGATTACACATGGATATTCCCTCTCTTATTTTTGTAAGTCTATTATGAGGGGATATATCAAAAAAATTTCATTCATTATCACATGAAATACACTAAGGGTATATTTTTTAAGTAAATATCTAAAAACTTCCCACTAAATCCAAACATAAATAAAGCCTAATCGCGAGTTGTTTTCTTACATTTTCGGTCATAAAAAGGATATATTTGACTTTTAGCACATAAAAATTTCATCTTTAAGCAACAAATGAGAAACAGTTCAATTTTACTCTACCCCATAGTGTGATAATTAATGACCTTGTAGCTTATATTTAGCTAGATCATAGGAAGAGGTGCTTTATGGATAGCTTTGCATTTGATGATATGTTCACCACAGAAACCGTCTCTCGTCGCTCTCGAGCAAAACCTGAAAAACGTAAATGGCGTGAAATCGAAGCCTTAAAAGATCGTCAACGACTTCGTCGTGAACTTCAAGATATGGATATGTGCGGTAGTTACAATGCCGATGAATTCGACTTTTAACAGACAGTTCCAGACTAAAAAAACAAAACGCCAGCATTTTGCTGGCGTTTTGTTTTTAGAAATAAATTCACTTATAGCTGCCAATTAATCACTGATTTCCCCATTTCAGCGAGTAACTGATTGGTTTTAGAAAAATGCTGACAACCAAAGAACCCCCGGTATGCAGATAACGGTGAAGGATGCGCTGAATGTAAAACATGATGACGCTCGGTATCTATCTTTTTACCTTTTTTCTGAGCATGGGCGCCCCACAGTAAAAAGATCACTCCCTCTGTATTATCATTAATGTACTCAATCGCACGATCGGTAAATGTTTCCCAACCAATCTTAGCGTGAGAATGCGCGCTCCCTTGCTCTACTGTTAGGACGGTATTAAGTAATAAAACACCTTGCTCTGCCCACGGCTGTAAATAACCATGTTCAGGTACTACAAAGCCTTCAATGTCAGTGGCTAATTCTTTATACATATTCGCCAATGACGGTGGCGTTTTAACTCCTGGAAGTACAGAGAAACTTAATCCATGAGCTTGCTTTGGCCCATGGTAAGGATCTTGTCCTAAAATCACGACCTTGGTGTTCTCTAATGGCGTAGAAGTGAATGCATTAAAGATATCTTGTTGAGGAGGAAATACCACTTTTCCTGATGCACGAGCAGCGTCAACCGCCTGTTCAATCCCAGAAAAATACGCTTGTGCTCGTTGTTGCTCGATAAATGTAGACCAGCTAGCGGTCATAAATACTTCCTCATAAATAGAATTTACTCAGTAAGAATATCAAAATCAGATCACAAGCGAGATAAATAATCGACGCCTTCATTTATAGCCACTTATTTTTGAGCGGCAAAATCTCGCAATGTCGCAATTTCTTGATGCCAAATATCAGGATTAATCGTTTCTAAAATAAGAGGCATATGATTAAAACGATCATCTTGCATGATATAACGAAAACAATCCCAACCGATCGCTCCTTCACCTAGACTATGGTGGCGATCTAAATGACTCCCTAAATCACCTTTGGAATCATTTAAGTGCATCCCTCGGAGATATTGCATTCCAACAACGTCATCAAATTCAGCAAAAGTTCGATCAGTTGCAGTTTCAGTGCGTAAATCATATCCCGCCGCAAAGGTATGACAGGTATCAATACAGACACCTACCCGCGTTTTATCTTCAACTTGATCAATAATTTCTGCCAAATGTTCAAACCGCCAACCTAAATTTGAACCTTGTCCCGCGGTATTTTCGATCACTGCAACCACATCACTGACTTCTTTATGCGCAAGATTTATGGACTCAGCAATCAATTTTAAACACTCTTTTTCAGAAATTTTTTTTAAATGACTCCCCGGATGGAAGTTCAAAAGGTGCAATCCAAGCTGTTTACAACGCGACATTTCATCAATAAAAGCAGCACGCGATTTTTCCAACTTTTCAGCCTCTGGTGCACCTAAATTAATCAAATAAGAGTCATGTGGCAAAATAGCATTGGCATTAAATTCTAATTGAGAACAACGCGCTTTAAATGCCGCTATCACATCGGCCTCTAACGGCTTAGCCACCCACTGACGCTGGTTTTTAGTAAACAGGGCAAAAGCATTCGCACCAATTTTGTCAGCATTTACTGGCGCATTAAATACACCACCAGCAGCAGAAACATGAGCACCAATCAGTTTCATAACAATTTTCACCTTATTCATATTATTTGGCATTTCAAGCCAAAGAGAAACATTTAACAAACATTATAATCACAATTACACTTCAATAATGTTGTAAAAATACAACATTATTAAACTAAACTATTTTTTATCGCTTAAAATTTGTTGTTGATTAACCCTTAAAATGGCGTTAGATTGACTTAGCTCAATAAAACAGCCCTACTTTATTTAAGGTTTTTTGTTGTAATTTGATCTAGATCAATACACAAGTAGCCGTGCTGAGTTATAGCATTAAAGACTCAGCAAAAAGATTAAATTAACACCACTTTCTCGGAGATAAGTTATGATTACTGGTATTCAAATTACTAAAGCTGCAAACGACGATCTACTAAACACTATTTGGATCCTAGACAGCGAAACAAACCAAGCTCGTTGTGTATGTGCACTATCTGGTTTTGAAGCTGACCAAGTTATTGCTCAATCAGATCTAGGTGACATCGAATACCGTGAGCTAGCTATCGAAGCACCAGCAAAAATCGAAGGCGGTCAGCACCTAAACGTAAACGTTCTTAAGCGTGAAACATTAGAAGATGCTGCTAAGCACCCAGAAAAATACCCACAGCTAACAATCCGTGTTTCTGGTTACGCTGTACGTTTCAACTCACTAACTCGTGAACAGCAACAAGACGTTATCGCACGTACTTTCACTAGCAGCCTATAATTTCCTGCTAGCTTGCCTTATTAAGTACGTAACAATAAAAAAACGGCACGATCAATGTGCCGTTTTTTATTATCTGTAATAACAGAGTAATAAAAAAAGGAGCCTCGGCTCCTTTTTAGCGCTAAATACTATTCGTTATTACTGTACTGAACGTAATACCGCCTTCACGGCTTCAAAATCATTATCACGTTCTAAAGATAATAATTCCATCGCATTATGCTTCGCTAAAGGTGCAGGTAATGGAATATCTTTATCTAAGATCTCATCCACCACTTCTTTAAATTTCGCTGGATGCGCAGTACAAAGGAACAAACCTGTTTCGCCATCATTTAATTGCTCGTTAAGAATACGATAAGCAATCGCGCCATGAGGCTCACATAAATAGCCTTCTTCATTCATTTGCTTTAAGGTTTCAGCTGTTTGCTCATCCGTAACAGCACCATAACCTAATTCATTTAACCCCCAACCTTTTAGCTGACAAAGCTCTTCAATACGTGGCCAGTTATTCGGTTGGCTAACATCCATCGCATTTGAAATAGTTGGAACAGTGACTTTTGGAGACCACTCACCCGTTTGTAAATAACGTGGAACAGTGTCATTTTCATTCGTTGCCGCAATAAAGCGTTTAACAGGTAAACCTAACGATTTAGCTAATAAGCCTGCCGTTAAATTACCAAAATTACCACTTGGTACTGAAATAACTAATTGCTCACGTTCCGCTTTAGGCAGTTGAGCAACAGCTTCAAAGTAGTAACAGATCTGCGCCATTAATCGGCTAATATTGATGGAATTAGCAGAGTTTAAACCCACTTCTTTGCGCAACTCAGCGTCATCAAATGCTTGTTTCACTAATGCTTGGCAATCATCAAATGTGCCATTTACCGCAACTGTTGTAATGTTCTTACCTAAAGTACAGAACATCTTTTCTTGTAATGGGCTAATCTTGCCCTTCGGGTACAAAATCACAACCTTGATGTTATCCATGCCATAAAAAGCATGCGCAACAGCGGCACCTGTATCGCCTGATGTCGCGGTTAAAATCGTGATATCACTTTCACTATCAGCCGTTACTGCTGCGAGTGATTGCGCCATAAAACGACCACCAAAATCTTTGAATGCTAATGTTGGGCCATGGAACAACTCTAGCGCATACACGCCGTCTTTTACTTTATTGATAGGTGCTGGGAACTGAAATGCACTATCAACCATTTGGCTAACAGTTTCTTCACTTAGCTCATCACCGATAAACGCGGAAAGAATCTTGCTACTACGTGTGACAAAATCCATCTCTAGCAATGCATCAATATCGCTAAATTGAGGGAGTTCTGATGGAAAGAATAGACCTTGGTTACGTCCTAATCCTTGACGTACAGCCTGACCAAATGAAACCTGCTCTTGATGTTCTTTTTGATTATACAATTTCATTGTTATAGCTCACTTCCTGTTACTTTTGCGCCCAAGCTGTCTAATCGACAAACATGAACAAATCCTTCATCATTTTGAACATAATGTTCTTCGAGCCAACGTGCAAGTCGTTTAGCGACCTCTAAATCGGTGCAAACACTAAACATGGTTGGTCCAGAGCCTGAAATACCACTCGCAATCGCCCCTGCATCTAACGCATGCTGACGTGCTTGCGCAAAGCCAGGTAACAGCTTTTCACGGTAAGGTTCAGCCACGACATCTTTGATCATCTTCGCAGCTAACAGCGGTTGGTTTGAGTGACAGGCATGAATAAAACCACCTAAATGACGACCATGAGTGATCACATCTTGGCGACGATATTGTGCCGGTAAAATTGCACGCGCTTCAGCCGTTGGAACTTTAATCCCAGGGTAAGCCATCACCCAATACCAATCATCAAAACAAGGGACTTTCTGGCTTATGATCCCAAGCTCTTCCACCATGAACTGCAGTCCACCAAGAAAGCACGGTGCGACGTTATCATAGTGAAGACTCCCTGAGATCTCGCCTTCCATCTCACCCATGAGCGCTAATAGCTCTGTTTCATTAAGCGGTTGATCATGGAAACGGTTAAGTGCATCTAATGCGGCAACAATCGAACAAGCACTTGAACCTAAGCCAGATCCAATCGGCATGTTTTTTTCTAATGTCACATCAACTGGGAGTAACGTGACCCCTTTTTTATCCAGCTCTCGTGCAAATACTTGCCAGCAACGATAGACAATATTCTCTTCTGTCTGCTGCGGCAGTTTATCAACAAAGGCACCAACGCATTGCAAACTAAAAGGTGTTTGACCCGCAGCCACTTTTACTCGATCGCCCAATAAGGTGCCATCAATTGGCGATACTGCCGCGCCTAAAACATCAAAACCAACACTCACATTACCAATCGATGCCGGAGCATAAACAACAACACTCATCTTATACCCCTCGCTTCCAGCCTAATGTACGCATTAAATCGGCAAAGACACCCGCTGCAGTTACTTCCGTACCCGCACCGTAACCACGTAATACCAGTGGGATCGGTTGGTAGTAACGGCTGTAGAAAGCTAAGGCATTCTCACCATCTTTAATTTTAAACATTGGATCATCAGGGTTCACCGCAACAATTTTCACCGAGCAATGGCCGTTATCGATTTCACCAACATAACGCAGTACTTTGTCCTCTTTTGCCGCTTCTTGAGCTAATTGAGTAAAATATGCATCCGCTTGTGATAAACGCGCCATGAAGTCATCTACAGAGCCTGAAGCATCAAAACCTGGTGGTAGTGCTTGTTCAACATCCACGTCTGAAAGCTCTAGCTCCAAACCAGACTCACGGGCAAGGATCAACAGCTTACGTGCCACATCCATACCTGATAAATCATCACGAGGATCGGGCTCAGTAAAGCCATTATTACGTGCAACGGTTGTTGCTTCGCTAAAGCTCATGCCTTCATCCAATTTACCGAAGATATATGACATTGAGCCAGATAAAATGCCAGAGAAGCGCTGTAGTTCATCACCTGCGGCTAATAGGTTCTGCAAGTTTTCAATAACAGGTAAACCTGCACCCACCGTAGTGTCATACATAAACTTACGACGGCTTAAACGTGCCGCTTGGCGTAATTGTTGGTAATAAGCCATGCTAGCCGTGTTTGCTTTCTTATTCGGTGTAATAACATGGAAGCCAGCAGCAAGGTAATCAGTATATTGCTCCGCAATGGTTTGATCTGACGTACAATCAATGATCACAGGGTTGATAATGTGATTACGCTGAACTAGCTGGATCATACGAGCAAGATTGAGTGGCTCATTCACCGCTCCCATTTGATCACGCCAGTTATCTAGGTCAAAGCCATCACGGCTCAGGAGTAACCCTTTGCTGTTCGCCATTCCGCAGACGCGAATCACGATACCGTCATCGGCAAGTTTACTTTGTTGACGCTGGATCTGATCGATCAACTCACCACCAACACCGCCAACACCAATCACAAAAACATCTAGGAAATGCTGGCTATTAAACAAGTTCTCATGACACGCTTTAACAGCTTCTGGGACTTTATTTTGTGGAATAACCGCTGAAATAGCACGCTCAGATGATCCTTGCGCAATCGCAACAATATTGACATCCACTTCCGCTAAAGAGGTAAAGAAACGCGATGCTACGCCGTGAGATGTACGCATACCATCGCCAACTAAAGTTACGATCGATACGTTATCTGAAAATTCAACAGGCTCAAGCAGACCTTCTTTTAATTCCAGTTCAAAACTTTCGTTTAACGCTTTTTCAGCTTGAACATGATCTGCCGTTTCAATACAGAAACTAATACTGTATTCAGATGATGATTGAGTGATCAATACAATCGATACGCCAGCAGATGACATCGCACCAAATACGCGAGCAGCCATACCGACCATCCCTTTCATACCCGGGCCAGACACGTTCACCATCGTAAGATCTTTTAGAGTTGTGATCCCTTTTATGGCTAATTGATCTTCACCAGTATCTTGACCAATTAGTGTCCCTGGCGCTTGTGGGCTAAAGCTATTTTTAATCAAGCATGGAATTTGAAATTGGGCGATAGGGGCGATAGTTTTAGGGTGAAGAACAGAAGCACCGAAATAAGATAATTCCATCGCTTCTTGATAACTTAAAGATTTCAGTAGGCGTGCATCAGGGACTAAACGAGGATCACAGCTATAGACACCATCAACATCTGTCCAAATTTCACAACAATCCGCACGTAGACATGCAGCAAGCACTGCAGCAGAATAATCAGAACCATTACGACCCAGTGTTACTAGCTCACCTTTGCTGTTACCTGCGGTAAAACCCGGCATAATACAAACATGCCCGGCAGGTAATGGATCACGACGGAAATTCTGCGTTGAAATTTCAATATCGACATGCGCCTCAAGGTAATCACCTTCAGCATAGAGATATTTAACCGGATCGATAAGGCTTGCAGGCTGACCTTTCGCTTCAAGTAAAGCTTTCATCGCTGCAATAGAAAGACGTTCACCTTTACTGATGATCGTCGCATACACATTATCAGGACATAAACCTAATAGTTTAATACCGTGAACATACTCTTTTAGTTGTCCTAGGGAACTCGCCAACTTGACATCTAAAGCGGCTTTATCAAACTGAGGCTCTAAGGCTTTTAAGCCACTAAACAATTCAGTAAATACCTGTTCGAGATCGGCCAACTGTAGCGATGATTCACCGGTTTTCACGGTGTTATCAATCACTGAAACTAATTTATTTGTTACCTTCCCTGGTGCTGATAGCACAACAGAAACGTCACCTTGCTGAGCATTACTCGCAATAATATCTGCTGCTCTTAAAAATCGCTCTGCATCGGCTAATGATGAACCGCCAAATTTAAATACTCGCATTCCCTACTCCCGAGTGACTATCCTGATCTATCTAGTTATCGCATCTAGATATACTCAAATATGTGAATTTAAAATCGTTAAAAAAAAACCCGCAGCTCAATATGAGTTGCGGGCTTATTGTTAATCCTTGCGTATATCAGCCCGCACCAACACCGAAGATGTTAATGGTAATAATAATGCGTGTAATGGCGTGAGAGCTGAATACATTCTTCATTGGTCTACAAATTCTTTTTTGCTAATAGCTTACGTTTACAGCAATCATACATTAGAGTCAATAATATCTTTACAATTGCACAACACAATAGACAGCAAAATGAATCAATTATCAGCCATTTTAATTAACAAAAGCGACTATTCTATTTGCAGTCATGCGGACTACGTTGCATAGTTAGGCGTGAATATATTGCATCGGGAGGAGTACCAAATGAGCGCTGCCATGGAATCATTAATTGCCCATACCATCTTACAAGGCTTTGATGCCATGTACGGCCGCTTTCTCGATGTAACAGCTGAAGCACAAGAACGTTTTGAAAAACAGCATTGGGGACTTGTTCATAATGCTTTAAAGAAGCGCATCAGCTTTTATGATCATCATGTTGAATTAGTCACAAACCAAATTCAAATTATGCTAGGTGAACGTTACGCCAATCATGATTTTTTAATGGCTGTGAAAATGGCCTACCAAGATTTACTCTTAGACTATCCTCGTTACGATATTGCTGAGAGCTTCTTCAATTCGGTATATTGCCGTATATTCAAACACCGAAATATTAATCGCGATAAATTGTTTGTTCATACTTCACAAGAAGATCGTGTTCCCCCTTACCCAACATCACTAACGCGCCACTATCGTGTTAAAACAACACTGAGTGCGATGTTTGAAAGAATACTTGATGACACGCCCTTTACGTTAACTTGGCAAGATAAATCGAGAGATATCCAACTATTACTTAAACACTTACAACGGGATCTGGGTAATAAGTTCGATCAAGATACAACGCTTGAGCTTATTCGTGAGCCTTTTTATCGAAATAAAGCCGCCTATTTAATCGGAAAACTCACATTCTCTAATGGCGATTTCTGTCCCTTTGTCGTTCCGATTTTAAACGACAGTAGTCATGAAATTTATCTTGATGCGTGTATTTGTGACGCTAACGATGTCAGTATTATTTTTGGTTTTGCACGCTCATATTTTATGGTTTATGCCCCTGCGCCAGCTGCATTAGTTCGTTTCCTTTCACAGTTAATTCCCAATAAAACCCTTGCTGAACTTTATACTGCGATTGGCTGCCAAAAACATGGAAAAACAGAGCTTTACCGTGAATTCTTAGCCCATTTGGCGACAACTGATGACAAATTTGTCGTAGCGCCCGGCATAAAAGGCATGGTGATGTCGGTATTTACTCTGCCATCTTATGATTTTGTCTTTAAGATCATTAAAGACAAATTTGCACCTCAAAAAGATATAAGCCACAACACTGTCAAAGAAAAGTATCAGCTAGTAAAAGGACATGATCGTGTTGGTCGAATGGCGGATACCCAGGAGTATCGTAATTTCTGTTTTCCTCGAGAGCGTTTTAGCGAAGCATTAATCCAAGAGCTACAGTCTATCGCTCCCTCTATCATTACGCTAACTGATGATACGATTATGATTGAACATTTATATATGGAGCGACGCATGGTGCCGTTTAACCTCTATATAGAAAAAGCAGACGATGGTGATCTACGCTTTGCTATTAATGAATACGGCAACGCTATAAAGCAGTTAGCCGCAGCCAACATTTTTCCAGGTGATATGCTATTTAAAAACTTTGGTGTGACTCGACATAAGCGTGTAGTGTTTTACGATTATGACGAAATCACCTACATGACAGAGATGAATTTTCGTAAAATTCCACCACCTCGATACCCAGAAGATGAACTGGCGGCAGAGCCTTGGTATAGCGTAGGAATCAATGATGTCTTTCCTGAAGAGTTTCGTACCTTTTTATTAATAAACCCCAAAGTACGCGCATTATTTGACGAGCTACATAGTGATTTGTTTGAAGCGAGCTATTGGCAAAAGCTACAACAGAATATTACGGAGGAAAATTATCCCGATGTGTTCCCTTATCCATCTGAATATCGATTTCATCAGCATTAACAATCAACAAAAAACATCATCACATTGTAATAATTAAAACACTAGTTACATAAAATAAGCGTACTGGCTCATATAATGTAAAACAGGGTGTCTATTTCTTAAATCTGAAATGCATTTTATCTACCAATACCCTAAAGTTAGTAACATAAAATAATAATTAGAGATAATGGTATGACGAGATTATTATTAGGGATGATTGTATTATTAGGGATTCAGCCTGTATTTGCCTCTGAATTCGATGACTTCGAACCCACTTATAATCGCAATAAAGAACAATCATCAGGGTGGTTTCTCTCGTCACAATCACGTCATCAACAAGCATTTGATGTTTGGCAAATTGACAGCGGATACGCTTATACCATTACCAAAAATACTCAACTTTATTTAAGTACCCAATTAACATCAGGTACAGTAACCCAGCGAGGGTCTAGAGGTATTGCATCAGGTGTTAAATATAATCTCACGCCCAAAGTCAGCCTACAAAGTGAAATAAATACGGCAACGACTAAAGAGAATACAAAGTTAGGGATAGAGGTCAGTAGTCAATATGATGTATCAGATCAACTAAACCTTAGAGCGACTGTTGATTATGAAGAACTCGAACAAGTCATTGAGTTTGGATTAGGATTTAGCTTCTAAGTAAAAGTTAGCTATTAGTCACTTAAGACAGATAAATCCAACGCGTGCTTAGACAAGATAATTCCATTTAAATCGGCATAAATATAATCACCAGGGTAAACTAGGTTTTCACTGAGATTTAATGTCACATTGAGCTCTCCCATTTGACGCTTCACTGTCTTAATCGGACATCCCCCTAATGCTTTTACACCTAAATTTAATGTCGCTAATGTTGCTATATCACGAACCGCACCATTAACAATGATCCCTTGCCAATGATTCTTAATCGCCAACAATGCTAATTGATCACCAAGTAACGCTCGTCGACAACTACCATGACCGTCAATAAATAACACTTTACCAGTGCCGTCTTGAGATAATATGTCACGTACTAAGCTATTATCTTCAAAACATCGGAGCGTGACACATTGGCCGTAAAAAATGTTTTTCCCACCATAATCATGACATCCTATTGGCAAAAAATGGATATCTTGTTCATAGTGATCGCATAAATCCGGTAGTAAATCTTTCATCATTCACTCTTCTTAGTATCAGTTAACGTCATCAATACTCATCTTGTCTAACATCAAAAAGTAAATTAACAATGTTACCTACCCCTTAATGGTTAAACGCAGAAATCAACACGACTTGAAACAAGGTAATGTTATAAACAAAATAGCTATGTAGAAGACGTATTAACAACTTTTAGCGTCAATCTAATATCGAATCAGGTTTAGATTCATCACATATAAAACATGCAACATAACGACGTCAATGTTACAATTAAAAACATAACGTAAATAACATGTTGTAGTTAATGTAAGTTATAGCCTGAAAAACACACAATCGGTATGTTTTTCATGAATATTTAACTTGGAAGTAATCAACCCACTATAGCTTCGACGATATTGTTAAAACTAAGAGTGAATAATCTATCTTTGCTCATTCTGTTTGATATAAATCAACAAACATATAAATAGCTATACTAAACAAACGCACAACATTGTTAGAGAGCTGTTAAGTGAATACAATCGCTGCATCAATTAGGGAGAGTGTAGCCAACACCTCAATATATGAGGTATTCCGATAGTTTTAATTATCGGGAAAAGGATGGTGTACCAACATAGGCAGCGATTTCGTAACAAATAAGTATTCTTGTTAATACTTTGCCTATATGTGAATTTTTTTTATAGAATTTAACTTACTCTGTTCATGCAGATTTGTTTTTTGATATTAGGTACTGCCAATGCAAACCCCTCACATTCTTATCGTAGAAGACGAGCACGTAACACGTAACACCCTAAAAAGTATTTTTGAAGCGGAAGGTTACACAGTTTTTGAAGCTAACGATGGCGCAGAAATGCACCAAATGCTTTCTGACAATCCTGTTCACCTAGTGATCATGGATATTAATCTACCAGGTAAAAATGGTCTTCTACTTGCTCGTGAACTTCGTGAGCAAGGCGATATGGCACTAATGTTCTTAACAGGTCGTGACAACGAAGTTGATAAGATCCTAGGTCTTGAAATTGGTGCTGATGATTACATCACTAAACCTTTCAACCCTCGTGAACTTACTATCCGTGCACGTAACTTATTGACTCGTGCTATGAACCAAGGTCTTCCTACTGAAGATAAGAAATTGGTTGAGCGTTACGAGTTCAACGGTTGGTCTCTTGAAATCAACAGTCGCTCACTAGTAAGCCCAAGCGGTGATCAATTCAAGCTTCCACGTTCTGAATTCCGCGCCCTACTTCACTTCTGTGAAAACCCAGGCAAGATCCAAACTCGTGCAGATCTTCTTAAGAAGATGACAGGTCGTGAGCTTAAGCCACATGACCGTACCGTCGATGTAACTATTCGTCGTATCCGTAAACACTTCGAATCTGTTGCTGATACACCAGAGATCATTGCAACAATTCACGGTGAAGGTTACCGTTTCTGTGGTGATCTTGGCGAAGAGTAATTCGTGAAGTTCAGACCATAATAAAAAGGCTCCTAAGGAGCCTTTTTTATTTTAAATGCAATACCATCACTCTATTTCTCGTACTGTTTTAACCATGTTTTCAGCACATCAATATCGTTTTGGTAACCATTTTTAATTTCATCAACCCAGTCATTAATGTTTTCCCACCAAGCAGGAAGTTCAGGAGACTGTGCTTTTTGTGCGACTTGCTGAATGTGTTTTAAACCGATAGAACCTGCTGCACCTTTAATTTTATGCGCTTCAAACTTAATCCCATCTTGATCTTTCGCGACCATATTCGAATCTAAAATCGCAATGTAATCTGGCATCATTTTTTCAAACATTTCGATGCTCGCATAAACAGGTTTAGTCCCTACAATATCAACGTAAGAGGTCAACATCTCCAAGTCGAGCAACTTGTCGATCATTTTATCGCTAGGCCCTGTTCCATCACTGTTAGTATCGGTTAAATCGTTAATTTCATCTTCCTCATAACTACAACTTAGAACGAGGTTTTCAATCACGCTAGTGATAGCTTTCACGCTTAATGGCTTACTAATCGCTTCATCCATCCCTTTTTCAAGGTATTCGCTTTTATCACTGATAACATTAGCCGTTAGAGCAACCAATGCTGGCAAATCCTGGTATTTTTCTCGTAGTTTCTGCGCAATATCAAAGCCTGTCATGTCTGGTAATTGAATATCTAACAAGACCAAATCATAATCTTCTGGTTTAAACATCGCTAAGGCTTCATCACCTCGCATTGCAACAGTGACTTCATGACCTAAACTTTCAAGCAAGGATTTAGCGACCGTGATATTTAACTCAATATCTTCCACCATGAAGATACTTAAACCAGTAAGCTCTGGTTTTACTTCAGTCACGATATCTTCTTCAATAACATCTTCTACTAGCGGAACGCGAATTTTTACCGTAAAGGTACTACCTTCACCCACTTCAGAATGAACAGTGATATCTCCCCCCATTAGCTGAACGAGCTGGCGAGAAACGGCAAGTCCAATCCCTGTTCCTACAGCATGAATATTATCGTCACCTTGTTTCACTTGATAATACATGGCAAAAATATTATCGATTTCAGATTTAGGAATACCAACACCGCTATCTTCAACTTCAAAGATAACATCAGCATCGTGCTCATGAATTTCACTGCTAACCGATAAAATCACGCCACCTTGTTTAGTAAACTTGGTCGCATTACCGATAAGATTCCACAACACTTGACGCAATCGCGTACTGTCGACTTCAATATTTTTTGGCAGTTCAGTTAAGCACTCTAGGTCAAAACGCAATCCTTTCTGCTCAGCCATTAACTGAGAAATATTCCCCATTTCATCAATGAACTCGTTGAAATCCAATGGTTTTGGCATCAACTCTAAACGACGGCGATCGGATTTATCTAAATCAATAATATCATTAAATATATTTCCTAAGGTGATCGCACTAACATGTACGGTACGTAAGTAACCACGCTGCTCATCAGTAAGATCTGTATCGAGTAACATACGACTTAAGCCAACAATACCATTGAGTGGGGTGCGTAATTCATGGCTAATAGTTGAAATAAATGAGGTTTTGTCGCTACTGGCTTTTTCTAACGCATCTTCATATTTTTTACGTTCGGTAATATCACGGCCAAAGCCCATTAGACCAAGACGACGTCCATTGCGGTTATAGAATGGCACTTTACGAAGTTCAAATAGCGCACGTTTACCATTTGGATAAACTAACCACTGCTCATCTGTCATAGCACTATTTTCGTTAAACAACTCTTCGTCTGTTTTAATAATTCTTTTAGCGACTTCTTCAGGGTAAACATCCCAGGGTGTTAACCCCACTAGTTCTTTTTCTGTTTTACCCACTAACTCTGACATTGCACGATTACAACCTGAGAATTGGTTTTTTTCATTACGGTAGTAAATCAAATCAGGCGACGCATCTAAGAAAGACTTTAATAATGCACTTTGCTCTGCCACCGCTACTTGGGCATTTTCTCGCTGATAAACCTCATTTTCGAGATCATGCATCGCTTCTTCACGTGCTTCTTCCGCTTTTTCCCTTTCTTCTATTTCTAAATTTAACTGCGCAATATTGTTTTGAAGCTGTTTATTTAACTCCATGTCTCGCGAGCGCATCTCTTCTAGTTTAGTGACTAACTTCGATAAGCGTTGACGTGAGTCTTCTAACTGATCGACGACAACAGAGAGAAAATAAACAGCCCAAGGCGTTATTAATAAACCAAATGTCACCGATCGCACGATATCAATATCATTCACGGTGCCATGTAGTACTAACGTCACACTAACTTGAACAACAACGGCTAATGCAACCAATGCTAATGCAAGGAGTAGGCTAAAACGAACGATCCCTAATTTAACCAGAAGATCGACATAAAACTGAGCTAACATTTTGACTTGTTTCATCACTGAATACCAAAAGAAGAAAGATGCCGTCAAAGCGACGTGTAAGCTTGTTAATCATAAGCGCTGATATCAATTGCGCCAGAATAAAAAGCTGAAACTATAACCTTCACATACAAAAAAGCCCACATCACGTAGGCTTTGTTTTGTATTCTATTTTAATTGTGGGCGTTGATATACAAAAGCGTCATTAATTAGACTCCCTTGCCCACCATAAGTATCTAAGTTACGTCCAATTTCAGTCATCGCTAACCAGCGGTTTTCACACCACATTGGTGCCAGTAAGGTTGGCCTACGTGCCGCGGCTGAAACCCGATGATAAATCACATCAGCAGGAGTTAATCGGATCATTTCGCTCGCAATGTTGGTGTACTCTTCAAGGCTAATAGGGTCTAAACGTTCGGCTTTATATGCTTGCCCCATTTTACTGCCTTCAACTATGTGTAGTGGATGCAATTTTATCCCATCCACGCCTACCGCCACCACTTTACTGATCGTATCAAGGTTATCTTGTTTGGTGTCACCTGGCAGCCCAACAATTAAATGAGTGCAAACCTTGATCCCTAATGCCCGTGCACGTTGAGTGATAGCGGCATAACATGCAAAATCATGACCTCGGTTAATCCGCTTTAATGTCTTTTCATTTGCCGTTTGTAAACCTAATTCTAACCAAATCTCATAGCCTTGTTGTACATAATCAGACAGTAGTGCTAATACCGCATCAGGCACACAATCAGGTCGAGTTCCCACACATAACCCTACAATATCCGTCGTTTTTAACGCCTCTTCATACATTTTCTTTAGCGTTTGAACTTCAGCATAAGTACTGGTGTAAGCCTGAAAATAAGCTAAATAACGTTTTGCACGATGAATTTCATCGGCACGCTCTGCTAATTGCTGTTTAATAGGTAAAAACTGAGTCTTTTCATCTGCAAAAGAGGCCACATTACAAAATGTGCACCCTCCCCGACCAATCGTTCCATCACGATTAGGACAGCTAAAACCGCCATGCAAAGTTAACTTATGGACTTTTTCACCATAACGGCGCTGTAAGTCTTGACCAAATGTATTAACGAGTTCGTGCAGTTGCATTGCTTTACCTGATTGCAAATAAATAGCTGTAAACACCGCGATGAATAGCGAGCAATATTAAAAAGAGTCGCAAGATAGCATCAATTACAAGTAATAAATTTGTGCTACAACAAACAAAGCCCTTTCCTTTACTCAACAAAAAAGACACTTAATCGTAAATAAAATACAAAAAAGTTTCCCTAACTACGTATTGTTGCCTTTTTGTAAACAATCGATCACCAAACGTTTTTTGCATTTAAACGCAATTGCGAATAATTATCGTCGTTAAAAAGCCTTTTTCATGTTTAACAATGCAACAAAACAGCAATATTATGATAGCTAAATGTTAATTTTTATTGGTAATTAATGTATCAAAATTGTAGGATAGTTACACTTGTGTGCAATTTCTGAACAATAAAAGCGATGCCATCACCCTACTGTAAAGTGATTTGTGTCGCCCTTTCTCAAGAAATACAGTGTGTTCGTTCATAGCAAAACGAAACAACAAAATTAAGTTTGCCAATACAGGACGATTTTATCTTTGTGCAGACACTCAATCATGTTGGGTAGAACAGGATAGTTCATTTCAATACCGCAGGATTGTGACAATAAATTAGGGATAACCAAGCCTTAGGAATATGGCTTGATGCAACTGGAAGGATGTATCTATGACAGATCAAGAGCTGAACGATCAGGGACTTTATGTGCCTGAAATGGAGCACGATGCCTGTGGTATCGGCTTTGTCGCCCACCTAAAAAACCGTAAGTCTCACCAGATTGTTACTCAGGCTCTCGATATGCTAGCGCGTATGGAGCACCGTGGCGGTCAAGGTTGTGATCCATGCAGTGGTGATGGTGCAGGCATTTTGCTGCAAAAGCCCCACGAGTTCTTATTAGAAGAAACACTGACACTCGGTATTAAATTACCCGCCTTCGATAAATATGGCGTCGGTGTTGTGCTATTTCCAAAAGATGAGCATAAACGCCAGCAATGTCGTGAGATCTTAGAGCGTAACGCTAAACGCCTTGATCTTGAAGTGATCGGCTACCGTGTACTTCCAGTTGACAACTCAATGATCGGTGAAGATCCATTGAGCACAGAACCACAATTTGAGCATGTCTTCATCACTGGTGGCGCAAACTTAGATCCAGCCGTACTAGAGCGTAAACTTTATGTTTTACGTAACTATACTGTACGTGTTTGTCTGGAAAGTGTTTCGAACATTGGCGATGACTTCTATATCAACTCTCTGTCATACAAAACTTTGGTTTACAAAGGCCAATTAACTACAGAGCAAGTACCTCAGTACTTCCTTGATCTACAAAATCCAACGATGGTGACCGCACTTGCATTAGTTCACTCTCGTTTCTCAACCAACACCTTCCCACGTTGGCGCTTAGCACAACCTTTCCGTTACATTGCTCACAACGGTGAAATCAATACCGTTCGTGGTAACTTGAACTGGATGAAAGCCCGTGAAGCGATTCTTGAGTCTGATTTATTTAGTCAGCAAGAAATCGATATGCTACTGCCGATTTGTCAGGAAGGTAGCTCAGATTCATCTAACTTCGATATGGCACTAGAGTTACTTGTGCTTTCTGGTCGTAGTTTGCCACACGCTTTAATGATGCTTATCCCTGAAGCGTGGCAAGAAAACAAAAACATGGATCCTAAGCGTCGTGCTTTCTACCAGTACCACGCCAATATCATGGAACCATGGGATGGCCCAGCCTCTGTTTGTTTCACCGATGGTGTTCAAGTAGGTGCAACACTGGACCGTAACGGCCTACGTCCATCACGTTATACTGTGACTAAAGATGACTTCCTTGTGATGGCATCTGAATCAGGCGTGGTTGAAATTGAGCCTGAAAACGTCCAATTCCGTGGTCGTCTACAACCGGGTCGTATCTTCGTTGCTGATCTAGAGCAAGGTCGTATTATTTCTGATGAAGAAGTAAAAGACAGCATTGCGACAGCACAACCGTATGAGCAATGGGTTAAAGACAATCTATTAAGCCTAAAGACGCTTCCTGAAGCTGATAATATGCATCATCAGCCAACACCTGAGCGCTTACTGCATCATCAACAAGCGTTTGGTGTGAGCTCAGAAGAAGTGAATGACATTATTGTTCCACTGGCAAAAACAGGTTATGAGCCATTAAGCGCGATGGGTGCAGATTGGCCGCTAGCCGTGCTTTCTCATCAATCCCAGCATTTATCAAACTACTTTAAACAGCTATTTGCACAGGTGACTAACCCGCCAATCGATCCAATTCGTGAGCGTATGGTTATGTCATTGAATACTTACCTCGGTAAGGATCAAAACCTGCTAGCTGAAACACCTGCGCATTGCCAAAAAGTTGAACTTGAATCTCCTGTTCTTTCTAATGCTGAACTTGAGAAAATCCGTGAGATTGATAATGAACATCTTCAATCGAAAACATTGGATATTGTCTTTAATGCAAGTGGCGAACCAGGCAAGCTAGAACGTGCACTTAAACGTATTTGTCAGTATTCAGAAGATGCAGTCGTTGATGGTTATTCAATCATCATTCTAACTGACCGTGCAGTTAATTCTAACCATGCGGCTATTCCTGCAATGCTGGCTGTTGGTGCGGTTCACCACCACCTGATCCGCAAAGGTCTTCGTGCGAAGTGTGACATCGTAGTTGAAACCGGTGATGCACGTGAAACCCACCATTTTGCAACCCTAGTTGGTTACGGTGCTAACGCAGTTAACCCATATCTAGTCACTGAAACACTGGTTGATTTACAACGCAAGCGTAAACTGGATCCTGAATTACCGACAGACACTCTATTTGATAACTACCGTAAAGGGGTTAACGGTGGTCTGCTTAAAATCTTCTCTAAGATGGGTATTTCAACGCTACAGTCATACCACGGCGCACAAATTTTTGAAGCGCTTGGTATCAGTAAATCTGTGGTTGATAAGTACTTCACCGGTACTGTAACGCGTATTCAAGGTCTAACGATTGATGATATCGCGCAAGAAGTCTTAGTCCGTCATCGTGTTGGTTACCCTACTCGTGAAATCCCAGTACAAGTACTTGATGTTGGTGGTGTATATCAGTGGAAGCAACGTGGTGAGAAACACTTGTTTAACCCTGAAACCATTTCACTACTGCAACAATCAACCCGTGAAAAAGATTACGCGCAATTTAAGCAATATGCGAAAGCGGTTGATGATCAAGGTGATAACGCTGCAACACTGCGTAGCCAACTTGATTTCATCAAAAACCCTGCAGGCTCTATCCCACTTGAGGAAGTTGAGCCAATTGAGAATATCCTTAAGCGCTTTGCGACAGGTGCAATGAGCTTTGGTTCGATTTCTTACGAAGCGCACTCAACACTGGCTGTTGCGATGAACCGCATCGGTGCAAAATCTAACTCAGGTGAAGGTGGTGAAGATCCAATTCGCTTTGAGAAGAAAGATAACGGTGATTGGGAACGTTCTGCTATCAAGCAGGTGGCATCAGGTCGTTTTGGTGTCACCTCTTACTACCTAACTAACGCTGATGAGCTGCAAATCAAAATGGCTCAAGGTGCAAAACCCGGTGAAGGTGGTCAGCTTCCAGGTGATAAAGTCGATGACTGGATTGGCGCAACACGCCACTCAACACCAGGGGTTGGCTTAATTTCTCCACCGCCTCACCATGATATTTACTCAATCGAAGATTTAGCCCAGCTGATCTACGATTTGAAAAATGCTAACCGCGCAGGTCGTGTCAACGTTAAACTGGTATCAGAAGCCGGTGTAGGTACGATTGCATCAGGCGTTGCTAAAGCCAAAGCCGATGTTGTTCTTATTGCAGGTTTTGATGGCGGTACAGGTGCATCACCAATGTCATCTATTCGCCACACAGGTCTACCGTGGGAATTAGGTCTAGCAGAAACGCACCAGACGCTACTGAAGAATGGTTTACGTAACCGTATCGTTGTTCAGTCTGATGGTCAGATGAAAACACCACGTGACCTTGCTATCGCCACTCTTCTGGGTGCTGAAGAATGGGGCGTAGCAACAGCTGCACTGGTTGTTGAAGGCTGTATCATGATGCGTAAGTGTCACAAGAATACTTGTCCTGTTGGTATCGCAACACAGAACAAAACATTACGTGAACGCTTTGATGGTCGCGTAGAAGACGTTGTGACTTTCTTCCAATACATGGCAGAAGGTTTACGTGAAGTAATGGCAGAGCTTGGCTTCCGCACTATTGAAGAAATGGTAGGGCAATCTCACAAGCTGAAAGTCCGTGATAATGTCAGTCACTGGAAATACAAGAACCTCGATCTTAGCCCTGTACTTTACGTTGAAAAGCCACGTGCTGAAGATGGTATTTACAACCAACGTCCTCAAGATCATGGTTTGGATAACGTACTAGACCGTCAATTGATTGAACTTGCACAGCCAGCACTGACGGAAGGTAAAGCAGTGAATGCTGAGTTGCCTATCATCAATACCGATCGAAGTGCAGGTACTATGCTGTCGAATGAAATTTCGAAAGTATACAAAGACAGCGGCTTACCACAGCCGATGAACGTGAAGTTCTTTGGTTCAGCAGGTCAAAGCTTCGGTGCATTCCTTGCTAAAGGCGTGAAATTTGAAGTTGAAGGCGATGCTAACGATTACTGGGGTAAAGGCCTATCAGGCGGTACATTAGTACTTTACCCTGATGCGAAATCAGACATTGTTGCTGAAGATAACATCGTTGTGGGTAACGTGTGTTTCTACGGTGCAACCTCTGGTGAATCTTACATTCGCGGTCTTGCTGGCGAGCGTTTCTGTGTTCGTAACTCAGGCGCTCAAGTTGTGGTTGAAGGTGTCGGGGACCACGGTTGTGAGTACATGACTGGTGGTGTTGCCGTTATCCTTGGTCAAACAGGTCGTAACTTTGCTGCGGGTATGAGTGGTGGCGTTGCTTATGTTTGGGATCAGTTCGATGACTTTGAAACCAAATTAAACCCTGAGTTAGTCGATTTAGATCCAATCGAAAAAGAAGATCAAGCACTGCTACTGAACATGCTAACTAAACATGTTGCATTAACAGGTAGTACGGTTGCAGAGCTTTTCCTATCTAACTTCGAAGATAACTTGAAGAAGATGGTGAAAGTTATGCCAAGGGATTACAAAGCCGTATTACTAAAGCGTAAAGCTGAAGCTGAAGCTCAAGACAAGGAAGCGTTGGAGGCAATCAATGGGTAAGCCAACAGGATTTTTAGAATTTGGCCGTGAATTGCCAAAAAAATTGGACCCGAGTGTTCGTATTCAAGATAACAAAGAATTCGTTTTAAACGATGAATTTGGTGACAAGATCAATGAACAGTCATCACGCTGCATGGATTGTGGTGTACCGTTCTGCCATAACTCTTGTCCAATTGGGAATATTATTCCTGAATTTAATGATGCGGTTTACCGCGATAGCTGGGAAGAAGCGTGGAACATCCTAAGTTCAACGAATAATTTCCCAGAATTTACTGGTCGTGTGTGTCCTGCCCCTTGTGAAAGTGGCTGTGTGTTAGGTATCAACCAAGATCCCATCACGATTTGTAATATCGAGAAAACGATTGTTGAAACAGCTTATCGTGAAGGTTATGCCAAGCCTAAAACACCACGTTCTCGAACCGGTAAAACCATTGCAATTATCGGTTCAGGCCCTGCGGGCTTATCAGCAGCAGAGCAGCTAAACAGCGCTGGTCACACCGTGACAGTGTTTGAGCGTGATGAAAAAGTCGGTGGTCTACTTCGCTTTGGTATTCCTGACTTTAAGCTAGGTATGGATATCATAGATCGTAAGATCAACCTAATGGCAGAAGCTGGCGTTAAATTTGAAGTTAATGCGCACATTGGTGTCGATATCAATGCTAAGCAATTACGCCAAGACTTTGATGTCGTATTACTTACAGGCGGCTCAACCGTTCCTCGTAACCTGCCAATCCCAGGTCGTGAACTAAATGGCGTACACTTTGCGATGGAATTTCTTGCGCAAAATAACCGTCGTGCCAACGATATGGATTTAAAAACCGAAGAAATCCATGCCAAAGGTAAACATGTAGTGGTTATTGGTGGCGGTGATACAGGTTCTGACTGTGTGGGTACATCAAATCGTCACGGCGCTGCAAGTATTACTCAAGTTGAGATCATGCCTGTTCCACCTGAAAAGCGTCCAGCTAATCAGCCATGGCCGTCATACCCAATGATCATGAAAACATCAACGTCACATGAAGAAGGTTGTGATCGTTACTGGAACATCTTAACCAAAGAGTTTATCTCTGATGATAACGGTAATGTGAAAGGCTTACGTATTGCTGATATCGTTTGGCAAGAAGCAAAACCAGGTGAGCGCCCAGGGTTTGATGAAGTTGAAGGTTCAGAGCGTGTGATTGCCTGTGATCTTGCTTTCTTAGCGATGGGCTTCTTACACCCAGAACCAACAGGCGTTCTCGCTCAACTTGATATCGCATTAGATGAGCGTGGTAATGTTGCAACTGAAGATTTCGCGACTAACCAAGCCGGTGTATTTGCAGCAGGTGATATGCGTACAGGTCAATCATTGGTTGTACGTTGTATTAACGAAGGTCGAGAGTCTGCTCGTGCAGTTGACGCTTACCTTATGGGTAATACAAACCTTGAAGCAAAAGCTGATTCATTAATGCTTTCTTAACTTCTACGTAAAGTTAATCTTTAATGCAAAGCCAGCTCAAATGAGCTGGCTTTTTTACTGTTATAACTCTCAATATTCAATGTTAGCCTCAACATTTCCCCACACATCCCTGAAAACCTATACTTAATTATTAATATTAAGACTTTAATTACGCCCTTCCAATCAGGATAAACACTTGCTACTCACTATATTTAATTGAACTTTAAGATGTTATTACTATTTTAAGATACATCATAATATTTAGCGCTAGTTGTTATGTCTATTTGACCTTTTTGTAAATTATGGGTACTTTGATGAATCGCAGGAAGCATACTGATGATCAGGATGATTATCATATTGATGCAGTAAACCTGTTTATGACAAACAGGTGCAAGGGAGAGTTGCAATGTCACTGTATAACCCATCACTGGAAAAAGATAACTGTGGGTTTGGTCTGATTGCCCATATCGAAGGCCAAACTAGCCACAAACTTGTTCGTACCGCTATATCCGCACTAGATCGCATGACTCACCGTGGTGGTATCGCCGCTGACGGTAAAACAGGTGATGGCTGTGGTCTATTGATTAAAAAACCAGATAATTTCTACCGTATCATTGCTGATGAAAAAGGCTGGAACCTATCCCGTGAATTTGCCGTAGGACAAATTTTCTTAAGCCAAGATCCGGTACTTGCCGAGCAAGCTCGAACTATTATTAATGAAGAGCTGGCAACAGAAACATTATCGGTAGTAGGTTGGCGTGAAGTGCCTGTAAATCCTGCCGTTCTCGGGCCTATTGCTCAAGAATCCCTACCTAATATTGAGCAAGTCTTTATCAATGCCCCTGCAGGTTGGAAGCCTCGCGATATTGATCGCCGCCTCTACATTGCTCGTCGTCGCATTGAAAAGCGTATTACCGAAGATAGTGATTTCTACATTTGTAGCCTTTCAACTCAAGTGATTGTCTACAAAGGCTTATTCATGCCATCGGATCTACCTAAATTCTACTTAGATTTAGGTGACATTCGATTAGAATCGTCGATTTGTCTATTCCACCAGCGTTTCTCAACCAATACTCAGCCACGCTGGCCGTTGGCTCAGCCTTTCCGCTATCTAGCCCATAATGGTGAAATCAATACCATCACAGGTAACCGCCAATGGGCACGAGCACGAGGCTATAAATTTAGCTCCCCATTGCTGCCAGATTTAAAAACAGCTGCACCATTTGTTAACGAAACAGGCTCTGATTCCTCTAGCCTTGATAACATGCTAGAGCTATTTTTATCTGGTGGTATGGATCTATTCCGTGCCATGCGCATGCTTGTTCCACCAGCTTGGCAAAACCACCCTGATATGGATCCAGCACTGCGTGCTTTTTACGATTTTAACTCGATGCACATGGAACCATGGGATGGCCCCGCTGGTATCGTAATGTCTGATGGACGTTATGCTGCTTGTAACCTTGACCGAAATGGCCTTCGTCCAGCCCGTTATGTGATCACCAAAGATAAATTGATCACCCTAGCGTCTGAAGTCGGCATTTGGGATTACACCCCAGATGAGGTCGCTGAAAAAGGGCGTGTTGGTCCCGGTGAATTATTAGTTATTGATACAAAGTTTGGCAAAATTTGGCATTCATCAGATATCGATAACGAGCTAATGGGACGTCATCCTTATAAAGCATGGATGGATAGTCACGTTAAACGCTTAACCCCCTTTGAACAATTAGGCGATGAGCAAGTAGGTTGCCGATCGCTCACTGATGACGAACTGTCGGTTTATCACAAGCAATTTGGGGTAAGCAGTGAAGAGCTAGATCAAGTACTACGTGTTGTAGGTGAAAATGGCCAAGAAGCCACAGGCTCTATGGGTGATGATGCGCCAATGGCGGTATTATCCTCAAAAGAACGACCGATCACCGATTACTTCCGTCAAATGTTTGCACAGGTCACTAACCCACCTATCGATCCACTGCGTGAAAAGCATGTCATGTCACTCGCTACCTGTATTGGTCGCGAAATTAACGTGTTCTGTGAAACCGATAGCCATGCACAACGTGTGGCGTTTGGATCGCCAGTGTTAGTGTATTCTGATCTTGTTCAATTACTTGAGTTAGATGATCAATATTATGCCAACAGCATTATTGATATTAACTACAATCCAAATGAAAAAGATCTCAAACAAGCACTAATAGATCTATGCGATGAAGCTGAACGTGTCGTAAAAGATGGTGCTGTACTGGTTGTTTTATCAGATCGCGGGATCAATAAAGATAAATTGCCAATTCCTGCTGCAATGGCTGTGGGTGCGGTGCAAAAACGTTTGGTTGATAATAACCTACGTTGTGACACTAACATCGTGGTTGAAACAGCAACCGCTCGCGATCCTCACCAATTTGCCGTCCTTCTCGGCTTTGGTGCTACCGCTATCTACCCTTACCTTGCTTATGAATCACTAGGTAAGTTGATCGATGCGGGGGCAATTAATAAGTCTTACCGTGAAGTGATGAGTAATTACCAAAACGGCATGAATAAAGGTCTATTTAAGATCATGTCGAAGATGGGGATCTCGACCATTGCTTCATACCGCTGCTCAATGCTATTTGAAGCTGTCGGTTTAAGTGATGAAGTCGTTGAGCTTTGCTTTAAAGGTGTTTCGAGCCGTATTGCAGGCGCTGACTTTAGTGACTTCCAACAAGATCTCTTTAACTTATCGCGTAAAGCATGGTTGAAACGTAAACCGATTGAACATGGCGGTTTACTGAAATACGTTCACGGTGGTGAATTCCATGCTTATAACCCTGATGTTGTCGGCACACTACAAAAAGCGGTGAAATCAGGCGATTATCAAGATTACTTAGCCTTTGCTAAAGAAGTGAATGAGCGCCCAGTAGCTGCTATTCGTGACTTGTTTAAGCTAAAAGATGGCACAACATCGATTCCGGTTGAACAGGTTGAAGCTGCGACTGAGCTTTATAAGCGTTTTGACTCAGCCGCAATGTCGATTGGTGCATTAAGCCCAGAAGCGCACGAAGCATTAGCTATCGCCATGAACCGTTTAGGCGGTTGTTCAAACTCCGGTGAAGGCGGTGAAGATCCTCGTCGTTTTGGTAACGAACGAAACTCACGGATTAAACAGGTGGCTTCAGGTCGATTTGGCGTGACTCCACACTATCTTGTGAATGCGGATGTTATTCAGATCAAAGTAGCACAAGGAGCTAAACCGGGGGAAGGTGGTCAACTACCCGGCCATAAAGTGACAACCGAAATCGCAAAACTGCGTTATGCGGTACCGGGTGTTACCCTGATCTCACCACCACCTCACCATGATATTTATTCGATTGAAGATTTAGCTCAGCTGATCTTCGATTTAAAACAAGTTAACCCAAGTGCCATGGTATCGGTCAAACTGGTATCTGAGCCTGGGGTTGGCACCATCGCAACAGGTGTGGCTAAAGCCTATGCTGATTTGATCACCATTTCAGGTTATGACGGCGGGACCGGTGCAAGTCCACTAACATCGGTGAAATATGCCGGTAGCCCATGGGAGCTTGGTCTTGCAGAAACTCAACAGGCACTCGTGAGTAATGGCTTACGTCACAAAATCCGTCTGCAAGTCGATGGTGGTTTGAAAACCGGCCTTGATGTTGTAAAAGCGGCAATTTTAGGTGCAGAAAGCTTCGGTTTTGGTACCGCACCAATGGTTGCTCTAGGTTGTAAATACCTGCGTATTTGTCACCTTAATAACTGTGCGACAGGTGTCGCGACTCAAGATGAAAAACTGCGTCGTGATTTCTTTAAAGGCTTGCCTGAACAAGTCATGAATTACTTCATCGGTGTTGGCCAAGAAGTACGTGAACTATTAGCGCAATTAGGTGTAGAAAAGCTCACTGACCTGATTGGTCGTACTGACCTTCTTGAAACATTGGAAGGCTTTACAGCGAAACAAGCCAAGCTTGATTTAAGCCCTATTTTGGTTGCCCCAACACCGAAAGAAGGTAAAACACTGTACTGCAGCGAGCCTAACACACCATTTGATAACGCAGAGCTAAGCCAGACTTTAGTCGATCAAATCTTACCTGCGATTGAAAGTCGTAGCGGTGGTGATTTCTACTTTGACATCTGTAACACCGACCGCTCTATTGGCGCACGTCTATCTGGTGAAATCGCCCAGCGTTATGGCAACCAAGGTATGTCTGCAAGTCCAGTAACACTGCACTTAACCGGTACTGCGGGTCAGTCTTTCGGGGTGTGGAATGCAGGCGGTCTAAACCTGAAATTAACAGGTGATGCAAACGACTATGTGGGTAAAGGCATGACGGGCGGCATCATTACTATTCGTCCACCACAAGGTTCTGCATTTAAATCAAGTGAAGCGACCATCATTGGTAATACTTGTTTGTATGGCGCAACGGGCGGTAAGTTATTTGCCGCAGGTAAAGCGGGTGAGCGTTTTGCTGTGCGTAACTCAGGCACCATTACCGTTGTAGAAGGTGCTGGTGATAACGCATGTGAATATATGACTGGCGGTATCGTTGCTATTTTAGGTAAAACAGGCGTTAACTTTGGCGCCGGTATGACGGGCGGTTTTGCTTATATTCTTGATGAAGATGGCGATTTCGCAGGACGCGTGAACCCTGAACTAGTTGAAGCATTACCTCTTGACGAGCTACAAATCCACCAAGAACATTTACGTGGTTTAATCGACCGCCACCTACAAGAAACAGGTTCAAGTCGAGCACAAGAAATTTTGGCGAACTTTGATCAATGGATCCCGAAATTCTATCTTGCGAAGCCGAAGTCAGCAGACATTAATACCCTGCTGGGTCACCAAAGTCGTTCAGCTTCTGAACTACGTCTTCAGGCGCAATAAGGGAGGGAAACCGAATGAGCCAGAATGTTTACCAATTTATTGACGTCGAACGTATCGACCCACCAAAGAAACCGCTAAATGTACGTAAAATTGAGTTCGTTGAAATCTACGAACCGTTTACCAAACAGCAGGCAGGTGCGCAGGCGGATCGTTGTTTAGATTGTGGTAACCCTTACTGTGAATGGAAATGTCCTGTTCATAACTACATTCCTCAATGGCTAAAACTGGCTAATGAGGGACGTATTATTGAAGCGGTTGAGCTATCTCACCAAACCAACACCTTACCGGAAGTATGTGGCCGTGTTTGTCCTCAAGACAGGCTATGTGAAGGTTCTTGTACCTTAAACGAAGACTTTGGTGCGGTGACAATTGGTAATGTTGAAAAATACATTACCGATAAAGCCTTTGAGATGGGCTGGAAACCTGACATGTCAGGGGTCGAGTGGACAGATAAAAAAGTTGCGATCATCGGTGCAGGCCCTGCCGGATTATCTTGTGCTGATATTCTTGTGCGTAACGGCGTAAAACCCGTGGTATTTGACCGCTACCCTGAAATTGGTGGCTTGCTGACCTTTGGTATCCCATCATTCAAGCTTGAAAAAGATGTAATGGTTAACCGTCGTAAAATCTTTACTGAAATGGGGGTTGAGTTTCAGCTCAATACTGAAATCGGTAAAGACGTCACGATGGAATCGCTACTAGCTGACTACGATGCGGTGTTCTTAGGTGTCGGCACGTATAAAAACATGCGTGCAGGATTGGAAAATGAAGACGCAACAGGCGTCTATGACGCATTGCCATTTTTGATTTCTAATACCTATAAGGTAATGGAACTAGAAAGTCCATCGACATTCTTAGATATGAAAGATCAACGCGTGGTCGTACTCGGTGGTGGTGATACCGCGATGGACTGTGTCCGTACTTCTATCCGCCAAGGTGCAAAAGATGTGGTGTGTGCTTATCGTCGTGATGAAGCCAATATGCCGGGTTCAAAACGTGAGGTGAAAAATGCCCGCGAGGAAGGCGTAAACTTTATGTTTAACCTTCAGCCATTAGGTATTGAAGTGGATGATTCAGGCAAAGTAACTGGCGTTAAAGTTGTGAAAACAGCGCTAGGTGAACCAGACAGCGCTGGACGTCGTCGCCCTGAGCCAGTCTCAGGTAGTGAGCACGTATTAGGTGCCGATGCTGTGATCATGGCGTTTGGTTTCCAACCTCATGCGATGCCATGGCTGACACCATATGATGTTGAACTGGATCAATGGGGACGGATCAAAACCTCATTCGATGCACACTTTGCCTATCAAACCACAAACCCGAAAATCTTTGCCGGTGGTGATGCGGTTCGTGGTTCAGATTTAGTGGTAACCGCCATTGATGAAGGCCGTAAAGCCGCTGATGGCATACTGGATTATCTCAACGTCTAAATACGTTAATTAAACAAACTAAAGCGGATGGGCAACCTTCCGCTTTTTTTTATTGTTCAAAAATTAGCGCTCGATAACTTTTGGTATAAATTCTATCGCTCATGGTACACTAATCAACACAACAGCACCCTCGGTGCACCGCTTGAACAACAAGAGAACGAATCAATGAAAATCGGCATTATTGGCGCAATGGAGCAAGAAGTTGCGATCCTAAAAGCACAACTAGAAAACTGCGAAACACACAACAAAGCAGGTTGTACTCTCTACACAGGTACGCTAAATGGTGCGGATGTTGTCTTGTTACAATCTGGTATTGGTAAAGTTGCAGCAGCAGTAGGCACAGCCGTATTACTTGAAACGTTCCAACCTGATGTTGTGATCAATACAGGCTCTGCTGGCGGTTTTGAATCAAGCCTTAATGTTGGTGATGTTGTGATCTCAACGGAAGTTCGCTACCACGACGCAGACGTGACAGCATTTGGTTATGAGATCGGTCAAATGGCACAGCAGCCAGCCGCTTTCCTCTCTGACGAAAAACTGATGGATGTAGCAGAGCAAGCACTATCTGCTTTACCTAAAAAGCCACACGCTGTTCGCGGTCTGATCTGTACTGGCGATGCATTTGTATGTAGCGCTGAAAAACAAAACTTCATTCGCACTCACTTCCCATCAGTCGTTGCTGTTGAAATGGAAGCTGCGGCTATTGCTCAAGCTTGTCACCAATTCAAAGTCCCCTTTGTTGTGGTTCGTGCCATTTCTGATGTTGCAGATAAAGAATCGCCAATGAGCTTTGATGAGTTCCTGCCACTTGCAGCAAAAAGCTCATCAATCATGGTTGAGAAAATGGTTGAGTTACTTAAGTAACCTCATTGTAGTAACTAATTTAAGTGGCCTTGCTTCGCATCTAGCCTAAAACGAGAATAGCTGTCACGGATGATGGAATCACTTGTTGCGTTACTCACAACTAATAGCTCCCTACTCGCTTTGTGGGGAGCGTTATTATTGCATTGGGTTTTACCCATTCCCTACCCGCTTCACCCCATTGTTATTTGGCAACGTCTCGCACTGCTCATTGCAGAGCGTGTTAATCACCCGAAAGAAAATCCCTCTCAACGTATTCTCGCAGGCTCACTTGCTTGGTTTTTAATGTCAGGCACGGTACTGATCTTATTGTTCGCTTTTAGCCAACTGGTTTGGTATCAAACGATTTTCCAAATGACCCTGTTGTGGATGGCAATAGACTGGCAAACATCTGCTAAATTAGGCAAACAATTTAATCAAGCCTATAACCTTGAACACAAAGGCAGATGCCGTGAGTTATTAGCCGATCACGTTAATCGTAATACTGAAAATTTATCACTGCTTGGACTAGGTAAAGCGGGTGCTGAAACCCTATTACTTGGTTACGGCCGTAATGTCATTGGCGTCTTATTCTGGTATGCCATAGGTGGTGGTATTGCGGCGATTATGTATCGTTTAGCGATTAGCCTTGCGCGATCTTGGTCACCAAGCCGTGAACAGTTCCGCTTTTTTGGTTTACCTGCGATTCGTATCGCACTTATTTTAGATATTGTGCCGCTTCGCCTGTTTGCACTATTAATTACCCTTGGCCAAAATGCCAAAAATGCTTTTCATGGTTTAATGCAGCAAGGTGAAAATTGGCAGCTACCAGGGACGGGTTGGTTATTAGCCGCAACCGGACACAAACTGTCTTTATCCCTTGGCGGTCCCGCGATGTACAACCAAGTGAAAATGGAACGACCGCGTATCGGAGGGAAAATTGCCCCCGCATCGTTACACCTTGCACAAATTCAGCAATTAATGACAAGTCGTTTATGGTGTTGGATCATTATCGAAAGCGGCTTACTGATTATTTTTCACGGACTAGCTTAATGCGCTTCCTACTTCTCATTGTTGTTCTATTCCCATTCACCTCTGCCTTTGCTGAACAATCACAGTCTGTTCAACGCATCATTAGCTTATCGCCACACATGACGGAACTCGCTTATAGCGCTGGTTTGGGAAACAAACTCATTGCAGCTAGCGACTACAGTGATTACCCAGAGCAAGCGAAAAAATTAGAACGTGTTGCAAATTATCGCGGCATCAAAATGGAACGAATTCTTACCTTAAAGCCTGATTTAGTTTTGGCATGGAAAGGAGGGAACCCAAGTCGAGAAATGGCTCGTTTACAGCAACTTGGGATTAATATCTTTTATTCAAATCCAACGCAATTAACCGATATTGCAGATACGATTATCAAACTGGGTAAATTTGCTGATGATCCAAGTCAATCGATTAATGCAGCTACAACATTTAGAACACAACTCGCCAAAATTAAAGCACGCTATCAACACGCGCCTCCAGTACGTTACTTTTATCAATTAAGTGATAGCCCTATGTTGACGATTTCAGATGGCAACTGGCCGAGTCCTGTCTTTGATATTTGCGGTGGAGAAAATATTTTTGCCACCAGCACCGCGGCATACCCACAAGTCAATCAAGAGCAAGTTGTTGTTCGCCAACCCAGCGTCATTTTCGGTTCACGTCATGCAACGTCAAAAGAAAATAGCCCATGGTTAAAGTGGCAAGGTAAACTCCCTGCGGTTGATAATCATCAGCTTTATCAACTCAATAGCGATTGGTTAAACCGCCCCACGCTTCGCACTCTTAAAGCCGTAAAGCAAGTGTGTCAACTACTGGATAATGAAAGAAAAGCCTCACCTTTGCTGTGAATAACCTCACTAAAGATGGATTTTATAGTTGTACCTATCCATTTAGGCAGTACAATCGCCTGCCTACTTTCCCCCTTTTCTATTAAATAGGGATAAACATGCTCATCTATATTCTCGATATGTTTGGTACTGCAATCTTTGCAGCCTCGGGAGTACTCATGGCAGGACGATTACGCATGGATCCTTTTGGCGTTGTCGTGCTAGCTAGCGTAACAGCTATTGGTGGCGGCACTATTCGTGATATGGCATTAGGTGCTACCCCTGTGTTTTGGATCAAAGATACCAATTACTTATGGGTGATTTTTATTACCTGTATTATCACGATGCTCGCAACTCAACGCCCTAAACGGATGCCATGGTATTTTCTTCCTGTCGCTGATGCGATTGGATTAGCAGTCTTTGTGGCTATCGGTGTCGAAAAATCATTACGTTATGGCGCATCGCCAATGGTCGCTGTGATCATGGGTGTGATAACAGGCTGTGGCGGCGGCGTGATCCGAGATGTACTCGGACGTGAGATCCCAATGGTATTACGTACAGAGGTTTATGCAACAGCCTGTATTCTAGGCGGTATGGTACACACCATAGGCTTATCTTTAGGTGTACTGCCTTCTGTTGCTGCAGTGATCGGTATCTTTACCACACTCACCATAAGACTCGCAGCCATTAAGTGGAATCTGTCTCTGCCTATTTTTGCACTGCGTAATTAACAAAAAAACCGCCAACACTGGCGGTTTTTTAATCCGAAACAAACAAGGTTATCTTATTCTTCAATCGAGGTTTTACGGCGTTTGAATCGACGGATAAGCCACCATCCAAGTATACAAGCAAGTACAACGACGACAGACCAACATTGCATCTGATATTTATGATAGAAGGCTAAAATAGGCCCTAATTCGTCATGTAAATAAGCAGGAGCCACGCCAAATACCAATAGCCAGATCGTGACCGCTAAGAAGTTACCTAATAAGAAAAGTTGCACTGGCATTTGCGCAATACCACAGCCAATGCACATGAACTGTTTAATGCCTTCAACAAAACGACTGATCACAAGCCCTAGCATGCCATAGCGGTCAATAAACTGATGTAACTTGGTCAGCGTTCGCGGTTTAATCCATTCTTTCTTCGTTAAGATATGACCAAATTGGCGTCCAATAAAGTAGCCAATACTGTTACCAATAAAGCTACTTGCCCAAGCAACGGATAGCACCATAGGTAACGACATTTTACCTGACGATGCCAATAAACTCGCGACGATCAATAACGACTGACCAGGCGCTGGGATCCCCATACCTTCAACAGCAATTGCCAATGCTAAAATATAGTACCCGTATTGCTGCAGTAGCGGGGTGAGATCAGTAATAATATGTTGAATCGATTCCATAGCCAGTCGATATAAAAATGAAGAGTAATCTTTTATAGTAGCTTGTCTCTCGTCGTCGGCATAATGATCAAAGCTAGAAAGTAAGCTTTCATAAACCATTAAACATTAAGATTTAAAGCCAAGTTATTATTAATTAAGACTATTTGACAAATATAAAAAAAGGACGCAAATGCATCCTTTCATATTTGAATAACGCTGCGAGAGCAATGTGATTATTTAATCATCACACGAGCAAATTTACGTTTGCCGACTTGGAAAACATAATTGCCAGCAGCCAGTACCAGTTTCGTGTCTTCTACTTTCTCACCATCTTGCTTCACAGCGCCTTGACGGATCATACGCATTGCATCAGACGTTGAGTTAACCAGTGCTGCTTCTTTTAATAAATTCGCAATAGGAAGACCGGCTTCGAATTCAAACTCAGGCATTTCATCAGGTAGGTTACCTTTTTGGAAACGACTGATGAATTCTTGCAATGCCGCTTCTGCCGCTTCTTCTGAATGGAAACGTGCAATGATCTCTTTTGCTAGTAAGAACTTCACATCACGTGGGTTTTTACCGGCATCAACATCGGCTTTAAACTGAGCAATTTCATCCATTGGACGGAATGAAAGCAATTCAAAGTAGCTCCACATCAGATCGTCAGAGATAGACATGATCTTACCAAACATATCGCTTGGCGCATCGGCAACACCAATGTAGTTATGCGCAGATTTAGACATTTTCTTCACGCCATCTAAACCCACCAGCAATGGCATCGTCAGTACAACCTGTGGTTTTTGACCGTGCGATTTTTGTAACTCACGACCCATTAGCAAGTTGAACTTCTGATCAGTACCGCCTAGTTCTACATCTGTTTCCATTGCGACTGAATCGTAACCTTGAAGTAATGGATACATAAATTCATGGATCGCGATTGGACGATTCTCGCCGTAACGCTTTTTAAAATCGTCACGCTCTAGCATACGAGCAACGGTTTGATTAGACGCTAAACGGATCATTCCTTCTGCACCTAACTCTGATAACCATGTCGAGTTAAACGCAATCGTGGTTTTGGCAGGATCAAGGATCTTAAATACCTGCTCTTTATATGTTTCCGCATTGCGTAATACATCTTCACGCGTTAGTGGCGGACGTGTCGTGTTCTTACCGGTAGGATCGCCGACCATACCAGTAAAATCACCAATCAAGAAAGTGACTTCATGGCCTAATTCCTGAAAAGTACGCAACTTATTAAGAATAACCGTGTGTCCAAGATGGATGTCTGGTGCCGTAGGATCGGCACCTAATTTTATACGTAATGGACGGTTTTCTTTTAGCTTTGCTATTAGCTCTGCTTCTGGGATAAGTTCTTCAACCCCACGTTTTATCTCAATAAGTGCTTGTTCAATGCTGGCCATTCTTGTTCGCTCCCACAAAATTGGCAAAAATAATAAGCCGACTATCTTACTTGAATAGCAGGCTTTTTTGAAACCAGTTAGACTGAAGGCCGTTTATTTTTTCGGAATATATGTGAAAAATTTAGTATGAAAGGAACTTCATCACCTCGATTTCCACGGAAGAACCTCTTTTTTATCATATTGATCAGCATAGCTATGCTAGGGCTTGCAATGATACCGAGTTCCCAGCAAGAAACCGCTTCTCATGTTGAGCGTAAATTTAAAATTGGCAAACCTTACCCTATTGATATTGCAACCGCTTCAGCGACACCTCTTTCAGGTAAAGATAAAACAGATGAGCTTATATGGAAAAAGCACGTTATTGAAAGTGGTGAAAGTTTAGCTATCGCTTTTGATAACATCGGCTTAGATGGAAAAATACTACATTCCCTTATCAATACCGATGCCAATACCAAACAATTGGAAAGACTTCGTCCAGGTAATATCCTTCAATTTGGCTTTAATAAAGAAGGAAAATTAGTTGAGCTTCGCCAACCTCGTAATCATTTAGAAACCTTGATTGTGCGCCACGATGGCAGCACCTTTAGCAGTGAGATGGATAAAAAGGAAATTGAAACGCATATCAATTTCTCTCATGCCACCATTAAAACCAGTTTTTGGAGTGCCGCAGATAAAGCAGGATTAACGGCCAATCAGATCATGGAAATTGCCGCGCTATTTGGTTGGGATATTGATTTTGCTCTCGATATTAGAGCGGGTGATAAATTTGAAGTGTTATTTGAACAGCACTATTTAGATGGTTATCCAGTCGATCGCGGTGAGATTTTAGCCGCAACCTTTACCAATATGGGGCAAACTTTTACCGCAGTTCGCAATAACGACGGTAAATATTACGATAAAGACGGGCTAGCCATGCGTAAAGCGTTCTTGCGCTCTCCTGTCAACTTCCGCTATGTAAGTTCAAATTTTAATCCGCGTCGTCTCCACCCCGTTACAGGAAAAGTAAAGCCGCACCGAGGCACTGATTATGTTGCTCCTGTTGGCACACCTATTTGGGCGGCAGGTGATGGGGTTGTATTAGAATCAGCGTATAACAAATACAATGGTAACTACGTTTTTATCAAACATAGCGCTAAATATGTCACCAAATACCTGCATTTAACTAAGCGTATGGTCAAAAAAGGGCAACGAGTAAAACAGGGAGATACTGTCGGTACTTTAGGCGGTACTGGTCGCGTCACAGGCCCACACCTACACTATGAATTCTTGGTTAATGGTCAGCATAAAAACCCTCGTACGGTAGATTTACCGCAAGCCAATTCATTATCAGGCAACGAGCAAGTAACGTTTAAAAAGCAAGCTAAACAACAACTTGATCATATTCAGCAATTGGGCAAACTGGTCGTTAATAATGACATATTATTAAACTAAGCCATTGTTTATATACAAAAAAGCCGACAATCAATATTTGTCGGCTTTTATTTAACTCAATGATTATCGAGTTAACATTTTAAACACTAAATGATGCGCCACAACCACAAGTCGTTGTTGCATTTGGGTTGTTAACAAAGAAACGCGAACCTTCTAGACCTTCAGTGTAGTCAACTGTACCACCCATTAGGTACTGGAGACTCATAGGATCAACCACTAGCGTTACACCGCCATTTTCAATGGTCATATCACCATCATTTACTTTTTCATCAAAAGTAAAACCATATTGAAAGCCACTACAACCACCACCAGTGATGTAAACACGTAGCTTTAGATTCGGGTTTTCTTCTTCAGCGATCAGTGTTTTTACTTTATTCGCTGCAACATCAGAAAAAGTTAGCGGCAAATTAGCATCGCTCATTACAAAACCTCTCACACACTTCCGTTAATTACGCTGATTATCCAATACCTGACTATGTTGTTCAAGTATTAGGCTCACTTGTTGGAGAATCATGGCGTAAACGCTCTTTTTTAATTGTTCGGTGTAGCAACTGCGAATAAATCGGTTGTCCGCCTAACATCTGAGCAAGCATAGTCGCACCGAGAGTGGTAACAATCAATGGTAAAATAAGGTGATAGTTGTTGGTCATTTCAATAACCAGCAAAATCCCCGTAATTGGTGCGCGCACCGTTGCAGCAAAAAGCGCCCCCATACCAGCGATTGCAAATAGTCCAGGATCAATGCCTAAATCAGGATAAATGCCTTGTGTGATCATGCCATAGAAAGTGCCAAACAATGTCCCTAACGCCAACATTGGGGCAAAAATACCGCCCGGTGCACCGGAGCCAAAACACAGTAATGTTGTTGCAATACGAGCAAAGAACAACAGCATTAACATACCAAGGCCGTAATCACCGTTAGTCGCGTGAGGGATAAGGAAAATACCGCCACCGGTTAATTCTGGGAAATACAATAGAAGTAAACCGAAGCAGCCACCAATTAAAGCGCCAGTGATAAGGTAACGCTTACGCTCATTACGGTGAATTTTAACAAAGCTATCTAACGCAAAAATAATCATCCGATTAAATAGGACACCGAAACCACCAAATAGCATCCCTAACACTAAGAATAACCATAATGATTTCAGTGCAGGAGCATCATATTGCGGCATAGATATAACCGCTTCTTGGCCACGTAAAAGACGAAATACGATATTTGACATCACCGCGGAGATCATTACGCATTTCACCGAAATTAAACTGTAACGAAACTGCGGACGCATCTCTTCAAGTACAAACATGATCCCCGCCATCGGGGCATTAAATGCTGCAGCTAAACCACCAGCGGCACCTGCTGCAAGTAAAGAGTGTCGACCTTCTTTATCTTTTAAACGGAAAATATCAGAGATCATTCGTCCAATATTACCGCCCATTTGTACCGTAGGACCTTCACGACCCAGTACCATACCCGAGCCTAACGCACCTAAACCACCGAAAAATTTAACTGGGATCACGCGCCACCAGCGAACAGGACGCATTTCTTCCATCGCACCTTCAATTTCAGGAATACCAGAACCACCAGCTTCAGGGGCAAAACGACTAACTAGGTAATAACCAACAAAGGCAAGAAAAGCACTGACAATAAACGCTGCGAGCCACAAAGGAAGTACACTGGTTATTTCATCACGTAACCACTCTGTACGCTGATCCGTTACCCAGTTGACACCAATTTCAAACAAGGTTCCGACTAAGCCCGCTAAAATGCCGACAAGAGCTGATAAAAATAGAACAGAGACTGGCGTTTTATCACGAGTAAGCAGTTGCCTTACAAAAACGCGAGGTTGAAGATGAGGAGGCATGTGGATCCCGTGCGTTTTATCAGTCATTTTTCGGCCGTATTGTCAAAAGATTGCATATAGGATGCAGGGAGGATAAATGAAACTATTGATTTTAGAAGAGTAATCTAAGATGGGCGTTTATTATACTGCTAATGTTGAAAAATAGCTTTGCAACTGTGACTTGTACTGCAGTATTGCTGTAATTAATTGTTCAATACACGCAAATAACCACCATAAATCGCCCTCCCTAAATTGCATCCTTTTAGGTACAATGGACTAATAACAATCTACACACTTCTCTGGCCTACAATCTCAAGGACAGAAAACGATCTGGATTGGATCTACGCCTGATTATTTTATATAGGACCTCATAATGAGCAAAACGAGCAAATCGGCTGATTTATTTGCCAAAGCAAAACAAAAAATTCCAGGTGGTGTTAACTCTCCAGTGAGAGCGTTCGCTGGTGTTGGTGGCACACCACTCTTTATTGAGCGTGCCGATGGCGCTTATATTTTTGATGCTGATGGTAATGCATACATCGATTTCGTTGGCTCTTGGGGTCCAATGATCTTAGGCCATAACCATGCAGCGATTCGTGATGCGGTGATCGATGCAGCGCAACAAGGTTTAAGTTTTGGTGCGCCAACGGCAATGGAAATCACCATGGCTGATCTGGTATCAAAACTAGTACCATCGATGGAAATGGTACGCATGGTAAGCTCAGGTACTGAAGCAACCATGAGCGCTATTCGTCTGGCACGCGGGTTTACTGGTCGCGATAAGATCTTAAAATTTGAAGGTTGTTACCACGGTCACGCCGATTGTCTACTCGTTAAAGCAGGCTCTGGCGCATTAACCCTAGGTCAACCAAGCTCACCAGGTGTACCTGCAGATTTTGCAAAACATACCCTAACAGCAACCTATAACGATCTAGATTCTGTCCGTGAAGCGTTTGCAGCTCACCCAGAAGAGATTGCTTGTATTATCGTTGAGCCTGTTGCGGGTAACATGAACTGCATTCCACCTGTACCTGGCTTCCTTGAAGGGCTACGCGACATCTGTGATGAATTTGGCGCGCTATTAATTCTAGATGAAGTAATGACAGGCTTCCGCGTGTCAGAAGGTGGTGCTCAAGGCTATTACAACATTAAACCAGACCTTACAACACTAGGTAAAATCATCGGCGGCGGTATGCCAGTCGGCGCATTCGGTGGCCGTCGTGAAGTGATGGAATTTGTTGCACCAACAGGTCCTGTCTACCAAGCGGGTACGCTATCAGGCAACCCTGTTGCAATGGCAGCAGGTCATGCCTGTTTAAGCGTGTTAACTGAAGATGGTAATGAAAAACGCCTTGCTCATACCACTAAACGTCTTGCTGATGGCTTTAAAGCATTAGCAGATAAGCATGGTGTTCCACTGGCCATTAATCAAGTAGGTGCGATGTTTGGCTTCTTCTTTACTGAGCAAGAAACTGTAACGTGCTACGAAGATGTAACCAAGTGCGATGTCGAGCGTTTCAAGCGTTTCTTTAATTTAATGCTAGAAAAAGGGGTATATCTTGCACCGTCTGCATATGAAGCATGCTTCACCTCACTAGCACACACAGATCAAATCATTGATGCAACACTTGAAGCAGCTGACTTTGCTTTTGCTACGCTTGCACATGAAAACAGCCCTGAATAATTCAGAAAGCTGAAATAAATAAAAATAAAAAAGGTCACAATGAGTGACCTTTTTTTATGACATTATTTTAGTATCTAAAACACAGAAATTGTATTTAACTATAGCCACAGCTCAAGGCTAAGGTTATTGCCAAAAATATAACGCAAGCAGTACCATGATGACTAAAATAATTAGTGCAATCGGTGGTCTGCGCTTTTTTTTGTCATCACAGCCACAATTACAACATCCCATAAGCCATCTCCGCGATAAAGGGTATAATCGATAAGTTATAGCGACAATGATTATAATGATAATCTTTATCAATAACAGCAGTAATGAAGACGCTTATTAATTAAAGGAAACATACCGTGTCACAGCCATTTAAAATCGAGCCACGCCATTGGCTCCTTATTATTGCTTTATTTGTTGCTGCATTTGCCAGTTACAAACTCATTGAACCTTATTTAGGGCCGATTGTTCTCGCCTTTATTATTTCATTACTCTTTGCACCACTACATAAACGTTTATTAGCGTTAATGCCAACCCGTGCAAATACTGCTGCAATGTTATCTTGCTTTGTGCTTACCGTCATTATTGTGATCCCGCTGCTTGTGGTGTTTTCATCCATTGTTCATCAAGGTACAACCGTTTCTAAAGAAAGTTATCAATGGATCACATCCGGCGGTCCGAAAGAACTATTTGCTCACCCTTACGCTCAAAAAGTACTGTTCTATATAGATAAATACTCACCGTTCCATGATTTTGATCCTCAGGTCATCATTCAGAAAATTGCAACCACAGCATCTCAAGTCGGCTCTCAAGCAATCAACATTAGTGCACGTATTCTTGGAGACGCCACTAGCATATTAGTAAACTTTATGATGATGCTATTTGTCCTATTCTTCCTGCTACGTGATAACGACAAGATGATTGCCGCGATCCGCCATGTGATCCCACTGTCTCGCAGTCAAGAAGATGCAATTATGGAAGAAGTTGAACAAGTCGCAAAATCTGCCGTACTTGGATCATTCCTAACCGCTGTCGCGCAAGGCTTAGCCGGTGGTTTTGCAATGTGGCTATGCGGATTCCCAGGGCTGTTCTGGGGCTCAATGATGGCTTTTGCTTCATTAATCCCTGTCGTAGGTACCGCACTTATCTGGCTACCTGCATCTCTATACTTACTGTTAGTCGGTCAATGGGAATGGGCATTATTCTTAGCGGGCTGGGGAGTGCTTGTCGTAGGTTCAATCGATAACGTTGTCCGTCCATTGCTGATGCAAGGCAGTTCAAGCATGAATACCCTACTGATCTTCTTCTCAATCATTGGGGGTATCCAATTATTTGGTTTGATCGGTATGATTTACGGTCCCATCATTTTTGGTGTAACACTCGTGTTATTTAAAATGTATGAAGTTGAATTTAAAGACTTCTTAGAACAACAAGATTCTCACTAACCTATCATTACAATGCCGCTTCGATTCTAGGGCGGCATTTTTCTTCTATTCAATCTTCCTCTCTACTGCTGATTTCTTTTCAACGGCACATAATTATGGAACAATTCGCTCCCAAATTTATGATGTCTACATTGAGGCCAGTTACATGTCTTATTGCGCCGCGAGCCAGGTTGTTGCTCGTCAATCTGAGTTTTTTGAAAACCGTAAAGTCCTTATCGCTGGCGAATTAAGTGATACCTTCGCATCAGAGCTATCTCAAATCGCTCAAACGGTATCGGTATTTACCACAAACTATGGCTTCTACTCAGATATTGAACGTTTTAATAATGTAAGTAGTTACTTCGGTGCTGAATTAACAGAAACATTAGATATCGATATGATCCTGCTTTACTGGCCTAAAGCAAAAGCAGAAGCTGATTACTTGTTAACCATGCTACTGAATAAGTTCGGTACTGGCGTTGAAATTTGTATCGTTGGTGAAAACCGCTCAGGGGTTCGCAGTGCAGAAAAGCTCTTTGCAGAATATGGCCCACTGAACAAATATGATTCGGCACGTCGCTGCAGTTTTTACTGGGGACGTTGTGATAACACGCCAAAAGCCTTTAATTTATCAGATTGGTTCCGTAGTTATCCTATCGATATTGCAGGCGTACAACTTACTGTTCGCTCTTTACCTGGCGTATTTAGCCATGGTGAGTTTGATAAAGGCTCAGAATTACTGCTTAACAATCTGCCTAAATTACACGGCAAAGTATTAGATTTTGGCTGTGGTGCTGGTGTGATTGGCGCGGTGATGAAAGCTAAATACCCCACTATTGATTTAGAGCTGTGTGATATCAGTGCGTTAGCCATTGAATCGGCAAAAGAAACATTTAAGGTCAATAACCTTGAAGCGAGTAAGTTCACCGCTACCGATGTCTATAAGACGTTAACGGGCCCATACCAGTTCTTGATCAGCAACCCACCGTTCCATGCTGGGTTAAAAACGTTTTATGCCGCAACTGAGCTATTTATCAATGATGCGCCGCAATACCTTAGCCATAACGGTCAACTCGTCATTGTCGCCAACAGCTTCTTACAATATCCGCCATTAATTGAAGCAAGCCTTGGTGAGTGCAACATTACGGCAAAAACAAATAAATTTAATATTTACGCCGCAACTAAATAACCGTTAATTTATTTTAACGGAACATTTATCTAAAGAGGGACATTGTTGTCCCTTTTTTATAATCAAAACTCCGTCAAAACCGTTAATTCTGTGTTTTACAACACGCTTCATTATCGCTGTACTTGATCACTTCAAATAAGTCAGTATAAGCAGTATTATATTAATATATATGGACTTAGTGATTTCTAACGAACGGAAAAATTGTCAAAAACGTTACTTTTAAAACGTTTTATAATTTAACGTTAGTCACTGTTCCTCAATCCAAATCGAACGATAATCATTTTATTCAGGCACCGGAATGCAGAATACCAAACGATTTAAACGTCTCCAACATACGCTAATGTTGGCCTTTATTGTGCTTAGCATCACACCTTTGGTTTTATCTGCCCTATATTTTCTAAACTCTCATACCAAAGATCTTGCTGAACAAAGTATCAATCACTTAGCTTCTTTACGTGATAATAAGCAAAAGCAGCTTTATAGCTTTTTCGCAGCGAAAGAATCTGAGGTGAAGAGTTTCGCTCGCTCTGAATTATCGAATAACAGTGGCGGTCGTTTTTATGGCTTAGTCGGTGCTTACCATCAACTCGGTGACATAACACAGCAACTTGCATCTCAAGGACATGCTCATTATTTCTCGCAAACCCTTACCCAAAAAAATGAGTCCCATAATAAAACGACTTATGTAGGACATGAGCGCTATCGTTTGATGTATAAGCGCTACAACGCTGTTTATAAAGAGTATTTAAAACGCTCTGACTTCAAAGATATCATGTTAGTTGATCGTTCAGGCAACGTGGTTTACTCCGTTCACAATCACCAGTTGTTTGGCGTCAATTTACTTACCAACGCCCTAGCATCGCCAGCTTTAAAACAAACCTTTGAAGCGATTACTGCAAAAACCAAACAAAGTCAGGCTAAACCTGATCAAGTACCGGTTACTTTTACCGATTTTAGTCAATCTGCAAACACAGACGACACAACCGCATGGTTCGCCGCCCCGATCATTCAGCAAGGCTATTTGCACAGTTACGTCTTTATGGAGTTAAGTAATAAAGCGATTTCTGAGCTTATTCAAGACCTTGGTAATAATGCGAACTACGTTCAAACTTTATTGATTGGTCAAGATCACAAACTGCGTTTCGCGGCAGAAACAGGGGTTCCCACAACGTTAAAAAGTGAAAGTATCAGGGAAGCACTGGCTGGCAAATCAGGCGTGGGTAGCTTTAAAAACTACGATAACATTTCAGTATTGAGTGCCTTTTCACCACTCGATATCCTTAACAATAAATGGGCACTAGTCGTTGAACTACCCGAAAAAGAAGCCTTTGCTCGTATTACTGAATTAGAAAAAATATTTGGTGTGGCAATGATCAGCGCGATTATTTTGGTGATCTTTGCCTCTCACTTATTGTCTAATTCAATTACCGCCCCCTTACTGCGGTTAACCTGGGCGGCAGAAAAAGCCTCTGGTGGCGATTTAGACCAAGTCATCGAAGGTACTGAACGTAGTGATGAAATTGGTCGTCTGGCGATAAGCTTTTCACGTATGCAGCGCTCTATTCGCGAAAAAATAGGTTTAATTAAAACTCAAAATGACGAATTAGAACAAAGCCTTAAGATTATCAAGCAGAAAAACAATGAGCTACAGACAGCAGATAAACTTAAAGATGAATTCCTTGCAACCACATCTCATGAATTACGCACCCCACTTCATGGCATGGTGGGCATTGCAGAATCTTTACTTGCTGGAGCGAATGGACCCGTAAAAGATTCTCAACGTCGTCAGTTAGAAATGATCATCAATAGTGGACAACGTTTAACTAACCTTGTCGATGATTTGCTGGATTATCACAAAATGCGTTATGGCGATTTAGATATCCATCGCCATGCGATTGATCTGTCAGCCGCGGTGAGATTAGTACTGGAGCTTTCTAGTCACTTGCTTGGTAACAAACCGGTAAGGATCATTAATCAAATTCCTGCAGATTTGCCACTCGTTGATGCCGATGAGCAACGTTTAGAACAAGTACTTTATAACCTTGTCGGTAACGCGATTAAGTACACATCTGAAGGTAAGATCATTATCTCTGCCACAGTATTAGAACAGCAATTACGTGTACAAGTCGTCGATACGGGGCAAGGTATTCCAAGTGAGCAGCTAGAGCATATTTTTGAGCCCCTCATTCAAGCAAACTCAAATTCGACCAACTACCGACAAGGCGCAGGTCTAGGTTTATCAATTAGTCGTCAACTTATTGAATTAATGGGCGGGCGCTTATATGTAAGTAGTCAGCCTATGATTGGCACTACCTTTAGCTTTACCTTAAACCTTGCAACCAAAGAGCAGATCAATGCGATATCTAATGACTCTATACTTCAGCACTTCCAAGTACCGGCATTAGATTCCAGAAGTTGTGAAAGCACCAATTTACCTGAAAACCCTGAAGGTGATCTTATTCTCGTGGTTGATGATGAACCCGTAAACCTTCAGATTTTAAATAATTTTCTCCGACTTGCTGGCTATCGAGTAAAAACAGCAGAGAGCGGTCATCAGGCATTAGATATTGTCCAACAACAACGTCCAGATCTGATCTTACTCGATATTATGATGCCGGAGATGAGTGGCTACGAAGTCTGCACCCTATTAAGAAAGCAATACTCGATTTTTGAATTACCAATAATGATGTTGTCTGCATTAGGGCAAATTCAAGACCGCATCAAAGGCTTTGAGTGTGGGGCTAATGACTACTTAACTAAACCTTTTAATAAAGAAGAGTTAATTGCTCGTATTCAAGCTTACCTGCAAGCCAGTAAGACTGAACATGAAAAGCAAAAGAACCAAAGCTTACAGCAAGAAATTTATCGTCGAGAGCAAGTAGAAATCAGCCTAATAGAAGCACAAAGCCGCTTGCTAGGGCTTCTTGACACGACCAGTGAAGCAATTATCTGTGTACAAAGTGAAGGTCGTATTCGCTATGTTAATAGTGCCGCTGGTAAGTTATTTAAACGCTCACCAGAGCAACTTGAGCGCCATACTATTTCGGATATTATCGCCACAGAGCTACCGATAGGTATTAACGACAGCCACCATTACAATGGCAAGTTGAGCTTCGTTATAAATGATGAGATCCAAACATTATCAACCGACATTATTAACCTTCCTGAAGAATCAGGACTTAAACAAATGTTTGTTTTTGATAACCAAGGTCCTTCGGCAGATCATCGTATAGGCTTACTAGAAAATGCCGTTGATATGTTGTCAGAGTTTGCTTTTAACGGCGACAAGAATAACTTACAGCAACTCAGAGAGCTTGGTGGTGAATTCACACGCTTGGCTGATAAGCTGGATGGTAGCGGACAAAATAAAGGGGATATTATTCGTCAACTTATGGTTGAGTCGATGACGATGACGCTTTCATTATGGGAAAATGACGCCAAGAAAACCAAATTTGAATTAGCAGAGGAAAGTGGATTGTGGCGAGTGTATCTTGATCGCAGCACCTTACAAACACGTACTCTTGATAAATATCTACATATCGATACGTTACCCAAGACCCCACGTTGGCGTACAGTGCTCAACACCATGGATTACGTTCTAGAGCGCTGTACTCAAACAACAGTAGAGCGCCAACATGTAGTGGCAATGCGAGACAAACTACACCATACAATTAGTACCAGCTAATTAAGTCTTATTACATCCTAAATATCAAGGCTCTTACGGGAGCCTTTTTTATGCCAGTAAAATACAAACGTCAAACCATCCTTCTTATTATCTCTTTAGCATTACATCCATAAGTAAATATTCACGTCAGAAGAGCCTCACCTAGCAGCATAACGATATGGCCTTTCTTACGAAAATTTATTCTTATTCACCAGATGAAACTGTTATTTTTAACAAGAAAATATCACATTAAAAACCATAAAAATGACATCAGTCACACTCTATATTTTGGCTATTTTTAAAGCAATTTAAGCTATTTAAGCTCCATAATGATAGAAGAGGGAATTAGTTTTTGTTTATGAGAAGCGAATCACAACAAACATTGACGATAAATTTTACACACGGAAATAACGACTCAAAAAACACACATTACATAAAAAAAACCAAACGAAAACAATAAAAGCAAATAAAAACAACAAGTTAAGATTAGACCAATTCAAAGCATTATTTCACCACCGATAGATACAAATGTGATGTAACACACATTTAACATCTACTCAACAGTAACAACAAAACCTAAAATTAACGTTTTTGACGTTGTTATTGGTTATTTTGACAATTTTGACGGGAAGCTTGATTGACGATTTATCCATTACAGCGAATATTTAACGCACTGAGAGCTTACAAGGCCATTCACCGGTTCAGCGTTACTCAGTTCCGATGAAGTAAGTTCAAGGGCTCCAATGATGGAGCAAACTTTAATTTCCATTAAGTGAAACAGAGCAAAGAGTAAGGAACAGCTATGCTTGCCAATATTAACAAAACTAAGTTAGCACTTGCCGTTGTTGCAGCAGCAACCGCTTTTACAGCACCAGTAGCGTCTGCAGCAGAGAAAAGCCAGCTAACAGTCGTACCAGACTTTTACCCTACAATGGTACGTAACTTTAACCCATTCCTAGCTACAAACCTTCGTACTACGACTGAATTCGTTTACGAGCCATTGGTTGTTTTCAACCAAATGAAAGGTAACGAGCCAGTAATGCGTTTGGCGAAAGACTACTACATGTCTGACGACCTAATGCAAGTAACGTTCGAAATCCGTGATGGCGTTAAGTGGTCTGACGGTAAAGCGTTTTCTGCTGATGATGTAGTTTATTCTTTTGACCTACTTAAGAAGAATCCAGAACTAGATCAACGTGGTATCAACAAGTGGGTTAAATCAGTTAAGCAAGACGGTAACAAGGTTATCTTCGATCTAACTGAAGCGAACTCGAACGTTCCTTTCGAAATTTCTTTCGTACCAGTAGTGCCTAAGCACATCTGGAGCAAAGTTGAAAACCCAACAACTTTCACTAACGAAAATCCAGTAGGTACAGGTCCGTTTACTGAGATTGATACATTCACTCCTCAGCTATACGTTCAATGTCGTAATCCTAACTACTGGGATAACGACAACCTAGAAGTTGACTGTCTACGTGTTCCTCAGATCGCGAACAACGATCAGTTGCTAACAAAGATCATTAACTCTGAGCTAGATTGGACTTCATCGTTCATTCCAGACATCGACAGCACTTACGCTGCGGCAAACCCAAATCACAAATACTGGTACCCAGCTGCGGGCACTCAGTCATTCATGTTGAACTTCAAGTCGCCAAAAGATGGTAACAAAGAAGCGATCAACAATGTTGATTTCCGTCGTGCGTTCTCAATGGCTATCGACCGTCAAACAATCATCGACATCGCATTCTACGGTGCAGGTATGCCGAACGATTACGCATCGGGCTTAGGTGATGGTTTCAAAACTTGGTCAGATGAAGCGGTACACAACAAGTACAAAGCATTTAACACATACAATGTGAAAGGTGCTAAAGAGCTACTAGCGAAAGCAGGCTTTAAAGATACTGATGGCGACGGTTTCGTAGAAACACCAACAGGTAAGAAGATCGAACTTACAGTTCAGTCTCCAAACGGTTGGACTGACTTCAACAACACTGTACAGCTAGGTGTAGAGCAGCTTCAAGAAGCGGGAATTAACGCGAAAGCAAGTACACCTGACTTCGCTGTTTACAACGAAGCGATGCTAAACGGTACTTACGATGTAGCTTACACAAACTACTTCCACGGTGCTGATCCACACCTATACTGGGATAGCGCGTACAACTCACGCCTACAATCTGGTGAAGGTATGCCTCGTTTTGCAATGCACTACTTCAAGAATGCAGAGCTAGACTCGCTACTAGACAGCTTCTACAAAACAGCTAACAAAGATGAGCAGTTGAAGATTGCTCATAGCATCCAGAAAATCATTGCTGAAAATCAAATCACGATTCCAGTGATGTCTGGTGCAAACAACTTCCAATACAACGAAACTCGCTTCACTGGTTGGTGGAATGAGAAGAACCCTCAAGGCCGTCCAATGGTATGGGCTGGTGTTCCTGAGCGTCTACTTCAAGTACTGGATCTAAAACCAAAAGCATAATATCTGCTTAATATTTGCGGTGCACGCCTTGTGCACCGCCTCTTCCCCTCAATCCTTTCTTCTATAAAAGGTATGGCGCCTTGCGTCAGGGGGTTTTACGTCCTGAATTCAGCTCAGGAAGGCAAGCTGGATGTGTAAGGTGTGAGTTATGGGATTTTTTCTACGTCGTTTATCGTTTTATTTTATCGCGCTGATTTTCGCGGCAACGCTAAACTTTATTCTTCCGCGTGCAATGCCTGGTGACCCAGTTACCATGATGTTCGCGAACGCAACCGCACAGGTAACCCCTGAGCGTATTGAAGCCATGAAAAAGCTATTAGGCTTTGTTGATGGTCCAATATATGAACAATACTTTTCTTACCTAGCTAACGTGTTTACGTGGAACCTAGGTACCTCAATCAAATTTTATCCACTATCAGTTAATGAACTGTTAGGTGGCGCTGTAGGCTGGTCACTATTTTTAGCTGGCTCAGCTGTAATGCTTTCTTTCTGTATTGGCTCTGTACTAGGTATTTTTGCGGCATGGAAACGCGGCAGTACTTATGATGCATTCATTTCACCAGGTATGTTGGTTATTCAAGCAGTTCCACCGGTTGTAATTGCAATGCTTGTGATGTTCACCTTTGCTATCGGCTTGCGTTGGTTCCCTACAGGCAATGCATATACGCCGGGCGTTATTCCTGACTGGTCAAGCTGGGCTTTCTACAAAGACGTGCTTTACCACGCAGCACTACCACTATTCTGTGCCACAGTCATTCAAATCGGCGGTTTCTTGATCAATATGCGTAATAACATGATCAACCTGCTAAACGAAGATTACATCACAATGGCAAAAGGTAAGGGCTTAAGTGAAAACCGTGTGGTATTTAACTACGCAGCACGTAACGCAATGCTACCAAGTGTAACAGCACTTTCTATGGCCCTAGGTATGGCGATTGGTGGTCAGTTAATTGTCGAAATCATCTTTAACTACCCAGGTCTTGGTACCGTAATGCTTAATGCTATCCACTCACGTGATTACCAAGTTCTTCAAGGTCAGTTACTTATTATGACTATGTTCATGCTGTTCTTTAACTTCATGGCCGACATCCTGATCGTTGTGCTAGATCCTCGCCTACGTAAAGGAGGCAAATAATTATGAAAGCCTTATTTAAATTATTATCTGGTAACCCTAAGGCTATGTTTGGCCTTAGCATCATCACTATTTTTATTCTAGGGGCTATTTTTGCTCCGCTGATTACACAGTTTTCACCAGACAAACGAACAGGAAAACCTCATGAGTACCCTGCGTTTGTAGTAAAAGCAGCACAAGATAATCCAGACGGTTGGATCGCTGAAAACTTAGCTGATAACAAGCGTCGTCTATTAATGTCCAAAGATGCAGAGCACCTACTAGGCACATCTCGTATGGGTCGTGATATCTGGTCTCAGCTAGTATATGGCGCGCGTACTTCACTAGCGGTAGGTTTTGGTGCAGGTTTAATGGTGTGTTTCCTAGCAACCATCATTGGTATTTCAGCAGGTTATTTTGGCGGTAAAGTCGATGAAGTCTTAACCGCTGCGATGAATATCATGTTAGTTCTACCGCAGCTCCCCTTACTGTTTGTTATCGCAGCCTTTATTGGTCAAACAGGTCCAATGACCATTGCGGTGGTTATTGCCATGACCTCCTGGGCATGGGGCGCACGTGTTGTCCGAGCGCAAACCTTATCACTGCGTGAAAAGGAATTTGTAAAAGCAGCAGAAGTATTAGGTGAATCCTCATGGCGTATTATCTTTGTTGAGATTCTACCGAACCTAATCTCAATCGTTGGTGCAAGCTTCATCGGCTCGGTAATGCTTGCCATCATGACTGAAGCAACACTGTCATTCTTAGGCTTAGGTGACCCGAACTCAGTAAGCTGGGGTGTGATGCTGTACAACGTACAAACATCATCTTCAATGTTAGTTGGCGCTTGGTGGGAGCTATTAGCACCATGTATTGCACTAACACTGATTGCTATCGGTCTTGCGATGCTTAACTTTGCTGTTGATGAAATTGCCAACCCGCAGTTACGTTCACACAAAGGCATGCGCCGCTGGAAAAACTTAGCAAAAGAAAATGCTAAGAATGCAAAAGAAGAAAAAGAAGCAAACGCTGTGGACGCTCCTCAGCCAGCCCTACAAGGGGGAGATAAATAATGACCAATCCACAAATCTCAATTCGTAACTTGTGTGTTGATTACATTACAGATGCCGGTGATGTTCGCGCAGTAAATAATGTCAGCTTTGACATTGGTAAAGGTGAGATATTCGGTCTTGCAGGTGAATCAGGCTGTGGTAAATCCACTGTTGCCTTCTCACTGATGCGTCTGCATAAGCCGCCAGCATTCATTACCGGTGGTGAAGTAATTTTTGAAGGCCATGGTGACATTTTAAAGAAATCGGATATGGCAATGTCAGCCTTCCGTTGGAGCGAAATGTCGATGGTGTTCCAAAGTGCAATGAACGCTTTGAACCCTGTATTAACCATGGAAGAGCAATTTTGTGACGTAATCATGCGCCACACTAATATGTCTCGTCAGCAAGCAGTTCGCCGTGCTGAAGGCCTATTAGAAATCGTTGATATCCACCCTAGCCGTTTACGTGATTACCCTCACCAGTTTTCTGGTGGTATGCGTCAACGTTTGGTCATCGCGATTGCTCTTGCGCTAAATCCTAAGATGATCATCATGGATGAACCAACAACAGCACTTGATGTTGTGGTTCAACGTGAAATTCTACAAAAGATTTACGCATTAAAAGAAGAATTTGGTTTCTCAATCCTATTCATCACTCATGACTTGTCATTAATGGTCGAGTTCTCTGACCGTATCGGCATCATGTATTCAGGTGAATTAATTGAAGTTGCCCCTTCTAAGCAAATTCTAGAAACACCGTTCCACCCATATACTGAGGGCTTGGGTAGCTCATTCCCTCCTCTAACTGGTCCAAAAACAAAGTTAACAGGTATTCCTGGTAACCCATTGAACTTACTAGAAGTACCACAAGGTTGTCGTTTCCAAGCACGTTGTAGCAAAACAACCGATGCTTGTTTTAAAACACCAACCCAGCTGACACAAATTGAACCAGGACGTTTATCAAACTGCCACCTATTCACTAAACGTGGTTAATAAAATAATAGGCAGTATTTAGGAGGCATTATGAGCAAACCTGTCGGAAATCCAATTATTGAAGGTAAAAATCTAATTAAAGATTTTTCCGTTAACAGTAATTCATTAAAGAAATCAAAGATGCGTGCAATCAACGACGTGTCTTTCAAAATGTACAAAAGTCGTGGTCTTTCAGTTGTTGGTGAATCAGGTTCTGGTAAATCAACGACTGCGAAAATGATTGCAAAAATGTACGCGCCAACAGATGGCACAATTGAATATTTTGGTCGTGATATCCAGTCAATCACTAAACATGATGACTTAATGAATTACCGCCAAGGTGTGCAAATGGTATGGCAAGACCCATTCGGTTCTTTAAACCCTACTCATACTATTTTCCACCATATTGCTCGTCCGTTACTGATCCACAACAAAGTGAAGTCAGGCAATAAAAAAGAGCTAGAAGAAACGGTTTACAACCTACTAGAACAAGTTGGCTTGATCCCACCAAAGGAGACAGCTGCGAAATTCCCCCACCAGCTGTCTGGCGGTCAACGTCAACGTGTTAACTTAGCGCGTAACATTGCGGTGGGTGCTGAAGTCGTACTTGCTGATGAGCCAACCTCAATGCTCGATGTTTCTATCCGTGCAGGTGTACTAAACCTGATGGAAGAAATGAAGTTTGAACGTGAGATGGCACTACTATACATCACCCACGATATCGCAACAGCACGTTACATTGCTGAAGATCTAGCGGTTATGTACGTTGGTCACATGGTTGAATGGGGCGATACGGAAGAGATCATTCACGATCCACAACACCCGTATACCCAATTACTTGTATCAGCAGTTCCAGATCCAAGTAAGTCTATTCATGAAAAACTAAAAGGTAATAAAGGCGAGATCCCGCTATGGACGCCAGAAAGCGCGGGTTGCCCATTTGCAGGTCGCTGTACTCACGTTACCGATAAGTGCCGTGAAAAACTTCCAGGTGTGACTCAATTATCTGACAATCACTTTGTACGTTGTTACTTATACGAAAATTAATAATAGCTCGTTACTAAAAACGACTTATCTGCGTTATTGGTCGCCTTAGCTGTTAAATGGTGGTTTCACAATGCTGAAACCACCTTTATTTGGCGACACTAGGAGGATCCATGCAGCTGTTAACTAACCATCTGGGCTATGAGCGTTTCAACGTAAAACACGCTTTATTACAAACCAACTCTCAGACTTTAACCGGTACTGCAGAACTTGTTTGTAACCAGACGAACACCACTATCATGCAGCTGCCATTACATGCCTATGACAACATAGCACAATGGCATACCGGTAATATTTACCTTATTGATTTCTCTTCTTGCCAACAACTTGGTGAGTTCCGTATTCGCTACGCAAACAGCGAATCAACTGTTTTTACCATTGCTGAAGGTGTGTTAATGCAACAAACCTTTAGTGATGTTCTGCACTACTTTAAATCTCAACGTTGCAGCGGTATTTTCGATCAAGCTGATAAAAATGCAGCTGTACTCAATTCAGATCAAACCGTAGACGTTCACGGTGGTTGGTATGATGCATCAGGTGATGTAAGTAAATACCTAAGCCATTTATCTTTTAGTAATTTTTTAAATCCACAACAAACCCCAATGATTGTGTGGAACATGCTAAAAGCCTATGAAGAGTTAGATCAGCAAGACGATATTGCAGACTTTACTCGTGTACGTTTACTTGAAGAAGCCACTTTCGGTGCCGATTTCTTACTGCGCATGCAACACGCGCAGGGCTATTTCTATATGACGGTATTCGACAAATGGAGCAAATCCCCGCAACAACGTGACATTTGTGCTTATTCAACTCAAGAAGGCATCAAGTCAGACGATTATCAAGCCGGCTTCCGTCAAGGTGGTGGGGTTACCATTGCAGCATTAGCAGCGCTTTCTCGTATTGCTCAACTAGAATCAAGCACTCGCTTAGGAGCGTTTACTGGCATCGAGACCGAGCGATACCTTCAAGCGGCTGAACTTGGCTATTGGCATTTAAAACAACACAATACTGAATACTTAAACGATAGTACGGAAAATATTATAGATGAGTATTGTGCCTTATTAGCCGCCGTTGAGTTATTCCGTAGTACTTCCCAAGATCGCTATTTAGTAGAAATGCGTGAGTGGGCTACACGTTTGGCTAAGCGTCAAATGTCAGATGAGAATATTGAATATTTCTGGTCTGCGACTGAAAACGGCGAACGTCCTTATTTCCATGCCGCTGAAGCAGGCCTTCCTGCCATTGCTCTGATGCAATATTTAAGTGCAGAAACGGATCCCAATTTCAAAAAGCCAATTGAACAAGTGTTATGTAACGCGCTTAATTTTGAGTTAGCGATTACAAAAGAAGTGAATAACCCATTTCACTACCCTCGCCAATACACTAAAGCTGTCGATGGTGAAAAGAAAACGGCTTTCTTTGTTGCCCATAACAATGAGTCAGGTTACTGGTGGCAAGGCGAAAATGCACGTCTCGCGTCATTAGCAACCATGGCTTTTATGGCACAGAACTATGTTCAAGATCCAACATTACGTCAAGGCTTAATGCAATTTGGTCAACGCTCACTTGACTGGATAGTTGGTTTAAACCCGTATGACATGTGTATGTTAGATGGTCATGGTCATAATAACCCAAATTACTTACCTCACTTAGGATTCAGTAACGCCAAAGGCGGTGTTTGTAACGGCATCACATCTGGCTTTGAAAACGAAGAAGACATCGCATTCAACCCTAATGGTCAAAAAGACGATATGCTGCAAAACTGGCGCTGGGGTGAACAATGGATCCCACATGGTGGCTGGTACTTACTTGCAATTACGATGCAATTTAAGGAGCGTTGTCATGGCTGATATTCGTTACTTAGTGGGCGTTGACGGCGGTGGTACATCTTGCCGTGCACGCATCTGTGATCTCGATGGTAATACTTTAGGTGAAGCAAAAACGGGTAGTGCGAATATTCTATTAGGCAGTAGCGTTGCTATGGCATCGATCAATGATGCGATAGCAACTGCGGCCAGCCAAGCAAATCTTAATAATAGCCATTTTCGTTATATGTCAGTAGGCCTAGCACTCGCAGGCGCTGAACAACAAGAGGCTTGGTATAACTTCATGAAACAGCCTCATCCTTACGGTGCCATAACATTAAATACCGATGCGTATGGTGCTTGTTTAGGTGCTTGGGGAGGTAAAGATGGCGCGATATTAATTGCTGGTACTGGCTCTTGTGGGATCTTATTAAAAGATGGTCAACAGCATGTGGTTGGCGGTCGTGAATTCCCGATTTCAGATCAAGGCGGCGGTGCTGTTATGGGTCTGCGTTTGATTCAACAAGTACTATTAAGTGTTGATGGTATTGTTGAACAAACACCGCTTGCTCGCTCTGTACTCACATATTTTAATCATGATATCGACAATATCGTATTGTGGTCAAAAGCAGCGCGCCCTTGTGATTATGGTCAATTTTCACCGAGCATTTTTGCCCATGCAGCACAAGGCGATAAACTCGCGATAGATATGCTATCGCAAACAGCGCGAGATATAGAAATGTGGATGAATGCATTAGTTGTGCGTGGCGCTGACAAAATTTGCCTCATGGGCAGCATTGCAGAACGTATTCATGCATGGTTAGTACCACCTATGCAGCAACGTATAGCAACACCACAAGGTGATGCTATGGATGGCGCGATTGCTATGGCACGTAGTAATCACGATTTATATAAACTTTAAGGGGGAATGATGAGTTACCGCCTTGATTTAACTGTAATCGATAAAAAAGAAAACGAATCTCGTTTTGCATTAAGCTTACATAATTTAACCGATACTCCACTACAAAATTGGTCATTACATTTTTTGTTTAATCGTTTCGTTAGAGCCGAGACGTTAAGCAAAGGCGCTATCAGCCAAACGGGGAGTTACTGTACATTAACAGCCACGGACAATTTACCTGCAAATGGTCTTTTTTATACCGAGTTCACGGTCGGTACTGCACCATTTACGCTTTATGACGACGGTATTTTAGATGCATTTATCTCATTAGCATCAACCGCTGAGTACATTAAGCCGTTAAAAGTCGACATCAGTACTATCAATCTTGATCAACCTGCTGTTGAACGCTACAACACACCGCTACCCGTTAAAGCGGCTGATATTGCTTTGATCCCTAAACCTAGCAAGATAACGCAACTACAGGGCTCTTTTCATATAAATCAACATACTGCCATTTCAACACCACCCACATTAGCGCAAGGTGCAGTAAATTGGTTACAAGCAGAACTCAATACCTTATTGAATGAACACGTGCCGGTTAATCAGCAAGGCAACATTCATTATACTGTAAATAAAGACCTTGTAGATGAAGGCTATCGCTTACTCGTTGAAAACGATAACGTCTGGATCCAAGCTAATTCAGCATCTGGTTTTGTCTACGCAACTTCAAGTTTACTTCAATTAATACCAAGTAAACCATCGCATCAAGCTGATAGCACTTACCAGATCCCAATGGTAGATATTAATGATAAACCGCATTTTGGTTATCGCGGTATGATGCTCGATTGTGGTCGCCACTTTCACCCTGTTGAGCGTATAAAACATCTTATCGATCAATTAGCACGCTACAAATTTAATACGTTTCATTGGCATTTAACCGATGACGAAGGCTGGCGCGTTGAAATTGATGCCTACCCTGAACTCACCTGTATCGGTGCTTGGCGTGGTCCAAATGAAGTGATCGCTCCACAATTTAGCCACATTGCTCAGCGCTATGGTGGATTTTATTCAAAACAAGAAATTCGTGATGTCATTGCGTATGCCGCTGATCGTGGGATCATGATCATTCCGGAAATAGATATCCCTGGCCACTGTCGTGCTGCTATTTTATCACTCCCTGATTTGTTGATTGATCCAGATGATAAATCTGTTTATCGCAGCATTCAAAACTATAACGACAACATCTTATCGCCTGCACTAAAAGGCACTTACAGCTTTATTAGCAATGTACTTTCGGAAATATGCGATCTATTCCCCGCACCTTTCGTTCATATTGGTGCAGATGAAGTCCCTGTCGGTGTTTGGACAGATAGCCCTGCTTGCCAAAAATTCATGGCAGAGCATGACTATCACGATCCCAAAGAACTGCAAGGGCACCTATTACGTTTTGCCGAAGAAGTACTAGAAGGTAAAGGTAAGCGCATGATGGGTTGGGAAGAAGCAACCCATGGTGAGAAGGTCAGTAAAAATACCATCATCTTCTCATGGCAAAGTGAACAGGCTGGATTGGAATGTATCCAAAAAGGCTACGACATTGTGATGCAGCCAGCACAAGCGACGTACTTAGATTTAGCTCAAGGCTACTCGGCAGATGAAGCAGGTGTTGATTGGGCTGGAAAGTTACCCCTCGATAAAGTTTACAATTATTACCCACTCAGTGATCTCGCCGAGGAAAACTCTGAGCGGCAGCACATTTTAGGCATTCAAACCGCCCTTTGGTCAGAATTAGTAAATAACCAAAGCCGATTTGAATATATGATTTACCCCCGCTTACTGGCAGTCTCGGAGATTTGCTGGAGCGACCCTAAATATCGTAACTGGGATGACTTCAAAGCACGTTTAAAAGGTCAACTTAGCTACCTGGACAAGGCAGGTATTAATTACCGCCACTGTGAATAACCACGCACAGTAGAGTGAAATTTTTTAAGGATTAAAAAGCAATGAAATACGGTTATTTTGACAACGACAACAGAGAATATGTTATCACTCGTCCTGATGTCCCAGCACCATGGACAAATTACTTAGGTACAGAGAAATTCTGTACAGTAATTTCACAAAACGCAGGTGGTTACTCATTCTACAAATCTCCAGAGTATAATCGCGTCACGAAATTCCGCCCAAATGCGACATTTGACCGCCCAGGGCACTACGTATACCTTCGTGATGATGCGACAGGTGATTACTGGTCAATCTCATGGCAACCAGTAGCAAAAAGCCTAGACGAAGCATCGTATGAAGTGCGTCACGGTTTGTCTTACTCTAAATTTAAGTGTGACTACAACGGCATCGAAGCAACCAAAACATTATTCGTACCAAAAGGCGAAGATGCAGAGGTTTGGGATGTTGTGATTAAAAACACGACAGATGAAGTGCGCACTATTAGTGCATTCTCATTTGTTGAGTTCTCTTTCAGCCACATTCAATCTGATAACCAAAACCACCAGATGAGCTTGTACTCAGCCGGCACATCTTATGAAGACGGCGTGATTGAATATGATCTTTACTACAACACCAATGAGAAAGAAGGTTTCTACTACCTAGCTTCTACATTTGATCCTGATAGCTATGATGGTCAACGTGACACTTTCCTTGGTGCTTACCGTGATGAAGCTAACCCTATTGCGGTTGAAAAAGGACGTTGTTCTAACCACGTACAAACCTGTTACAACCACTGTGGCTCACTACACAAGCAATTCACTATCCAACCGGGTGAAGAAGTACGCTTTAGCTACATCCTAGGTGTCGGTAAAAACGAAGGTCAACGCCTACGTAAAAAATACCAAGATGTCGCTGCAGTCGATGCTGCATTTGCTGAAATTAAAGAACACTGGAACAGCCGTTGTAACAAGTTCAAGGTGACATCACCGAACGAAGGTCTAGATACCATGATCAACGCATGGACTCTATACCAAGCTGAAACATGTGTGGTTTGGTCACGCTTCGCATCATTTATCGAAGTGGGCGGTCGTACAGGTCTTGGTTACCGTGATACCGCACAAGATGCAATCTCTGTTCCTCACTCAAACCCAGAGATGACACGTAAGCGTCTTGTTGACTTACTACGTGGTCAAGTTAAGGCAGGTTACGGCCTACACCTATTTGATCCAGATTGGTTCGATCCAGACATGGCTGATGTTGAGCCATCAAAATCACCAACAGTTGTTCCAACCCCAAGTGATGCAGATAAGATCCACGGTATCGAAGATACCTGTTCTGATGACCACCTATGGCTAGTACCAACAATCTGTAAGTACGTAACAGAAACAGGTGAAGAGAGCTTCATTGACGAAGTGATCCCATACGCTGACGGCGGTGATGCATCTGTTTATGAGCACATGAAAGCCGCACTCGATTTCTCAGCAGAATACGTAGGCCGAACCGGTATCTGTAAAGGTCTTCGTGCAGACTGGAATGACTGTCTAAACCTTGGTGGCGGTGAGTCAGCAATGGTGTCATTCCTTCACTTCTGGGCATTACAAGAATTCATCGAGCTTGCTAAGCATCAAGGTAAAGACGCAGATGTTGCTAAATACACTGAAATGGCAGCAAACGTACGTGAAGCGTGTGAACAACACCTATGGGATGACGAAGGTGGCTGGTACATCCGTGGTCTAACAAAAGACGGTGACAAGATCGGTACAGCGCAACAAACTGAAGGTCGTATTCACTTAGAGTCAAATACTCTAGCTGTGCTTTCTGGTATGGCATCACAAGATCGTGGTGAGAAAGCAATGGATGCCGTTGATGAAAACCTATTCTCTGAATACGGTCTACACCTAAATGCACCATCATTCGCAACCCCTAATGATGATATCGGTTTCGTTACGCGCGTATATCAAGGCGTGAAAGAAAACGGTGCAATCTTCTCGCATCCAAACCCATGGGCATGGGTAGCTGAAGCGAAACTAGGTCGTGGTGATCGTGCAATGAAGTTCTACGATGCACTTAACCCATACAACCAAAACGACATCATTGAAAAACGTATTGCAGAACCTTACTCATACGTTCAGTTCATCATGGGACGTGATCACCAAGATCACGGTCGTGCAAACCACCCATGGTTAACAGGTACATCTGGTTGGGCATATTTTGCCGTAACTAACTTTATCCTAGGTGTACAAACAGGCTTTGCAGGTCTAACTGTTAATCCTTGTATTCCAACAAGCTGGCCTGGTTTTGAAGTGACTCGTGAATGGCGTGGCGCGACTTACAACATTAAAGTTGAAAACCCAAATGGGGTAAGTAAAGGCGTTAAATCTATTACGCTAAACGGTGAAACAGTCGAAGGCGCAATTGCTCCTCAAGCTGAAGGCACAACCAATACTGTTACAGTAGTAATGGGCTAAAACGGTTAGGGAGGTGTATTCACCTCCCTCTTTTTATTTGAGAGAGAAATAGGAGTTCCTCCATGATTCAGTTTGGAACAGGTGGATGGCGTGCCTTCATTGGTGAAGAGTTTACTCAAGCAAATGTACGCTTAGTAGCTCAAGCCCTTGCTAACATCATGATCAAAGAGTCAGTCACTGAAAATGGTTTCATTATTGGTTACGACCGTCGTTTTCTATCCGATAAAGCAGCAACGTGGTTTGCTGAAGTTTTAGCGGGTAACAACATTAAATGTAGCTTCATCGATAAGTTCGTACCAACCCCTGTTGTGATGTTTAAAGCAAAACAAACAGGTGCGACATATTCAGCTTGTATTACTGCGTCACACAATCCAGCAGATTACAACGGCATAAAAGTCTTCATTGAAGGCGGTCGTGATGCGGATGAAATCATTACTCAAAAGATTGAACAACAAATCGCAGTGTTAACCGATGCGGATGTAAAACGTGTTGACTTTGAACAAGCACAAAACGATAAGTTAGTTGAAATCATCAATCCAATGAACGAGTTCGTTGATTCAATTATTGATTTCATCGATATGGAAGCGATTAAAAAAGCGAATCTTCGCGTTCTTATCGATCCTATGTTTGGAGTGGCAAAAAATGCCCTGCAAACGGTCCTGATCAGTGCTCGCTGTGATGTTGACGTGATCAACGATAGTGAAAACCCTGGTTTTGGTGGTTTAATGCCATCGCCGAGTGCTGCAACGCTTTACCGTTTAAAGCATCTTGTCGCTCACGAAGGTTATGATATCGGTATTGGTACTGATGGCGATGCTGACCGTTTAGGTATTATTGATGAGAAAGGTAACTTTATTCACCCGAATGAAGTACTACTTCTACTTTATTACTACATGCTTGAATATAAAGGCTGGAAAGGATCGGTAGTACGTAATATCGCAACCACCCACCTTTTAGATAAAGTTGCAGAAGCTTATGGTGAGAAATCATTTGAAGTGCCAGTAGGCTTTAAGCACATTAGCTCACAAATGGAAGCTGATGATTCTCTCATTGGTGGAGAAAGCTCAGGTGGTTTAACAATCCGTGGTCATATCAAAGGTAAAGATGGTGTATTTGCATCAAGCTTACTGGTCGAAATGATCAGCGTGACAGGTAAGAAGTTATCTGAATTACTTGATGAAATTTATGGGCGCTTTGGCTATGCCTACACAGCAGAAGGCGATTGTACCTTTAAACCTGCTGAACGTGAGCGTCTGTACAACAAGATCTATGTAGAAAAAGCATTGCCTGATTTTGACTATGAAATCGAAAAAGTAAGCTATGCCGATGGCGCTAAAGTTTACTTTAAAAATGGCGGTTGGGCGATTGCACGTTTCTCTGGTACTGAGCCATTACTCCGTATCTTTGTTGAAATGGAAGATCAACCACAGGCAGAAGCAGTACTTGCTCAATTAAAAGCATTCCTTTCTGTTTAAAAAACATAGCTGTTGTTTTAGCAGATCACACCGCTGATCTTTGCTAGAGGGTAACCATTCAGTTACCCTTTTCTTTTATATTTTGCCATTCTATTTACCTCCATATAAAAATTTGATATCGAGCCCATTTACAGTAATAACCCCATCTAAAAATAAAAATAGATAGCCCAATCACATAAAAATATCGATTTGAGGTCCATGATTAAAAGGCGTTAAATTTATCGCACTCAAGGAAATCGGTATGAAAAAGATTATCTTTAGTATCATAGCTATTGTTTTAGCTATACTTTTCACCGAACATTTCCACTCATTTACAGTGGGTTTTAGCCTTGCCATTGTCGCGGTAGGAATAAGCTATTTCATTGCTTATCAGGCAATTCGCCAACCTCAATATGTCATGAGCTACCTTGTACTTGCTGTACTGACAAAATTAGTTATCACTATCAGTGGCGTTATTTGGGTCTTTTCTAACAACGTTATTCATTCACCAATCACTTTCTTAGTGGCTTATACTGTTTTTTCAGCTCTCATTACCTACCTAGCATCACGTTACCGTGCATATCGTCGTGATCGTAGTGATAATCAGCAAAAGGAGATATTACATACAGGTCTCTATGAACAAATTTAAGGCATAACATTGAATAAGAGCAAGGAGGTAAATATAACCAACAACGATAGTATTACCAACGCTCAGAGCTTCACTTATTAAAGCTCAGATAAAGTAGGAAAGGAGGTCTCACATCATCTTAACTATTTTCAATGACAACTAAGTAAAACCAAAGCCCTGTGACTTCAAGCAGGGCTTTTTCATTAATAGATAATTAATATATTTACTAGACGAAAAAAGCCCCACTATGACTAGCGAGGCTTCTTTAGAAGTGACGGAGCGGACGCGACTCAGGTCTGACAGGCCGCTAAGATCTCCAATAAAGAGGCTAACCAACTGAACTGCCAACTCACTCAAATAAATTTAACTCATATATTGAAAATGTAAAAAAGCCCCAGTCTTTCGACTAGGGCTTAATATAAGTGGCGGAGCGGACGGGACTCGAACCCGCGACCCCCGGCGTGACAGGCCGGTATTCTAACCAACTGAACTACCGCTCCGCAGCGTGTCTATTCAGCATAATGCAATTTAGAACTTAGCAATGTCCTACTCTCACATGGGGAGACCCCACACTACCATCGGCGCTACAACATTTCACTTCTGAGTTCGGCATGGGATCAGGTGGTTCTGCTGCGCTATGGTTGCTAAGTAAATTCTTTAGCGTTCTTGTTATAACAACAAAAACTAAAATTTGAAGCCTGGCGATGTCCTACTCTCACATGGGGAGACCCCACACTACCATCGGCGCTATTACGTTTCACTACTGAGTTCGGCATGGGATCAGGTGGGTCCATAACGCTATGGTCGCCAAGCAAATTCGACGTGAAAGGATTCACTAATATCGCGATGCCATGGATGGCAAGGAGCGATGTGACCTAACACTAAACCTGGAAATTATCTAACTAGTGTTCTCTACACGTTCAAGTGTACTTGGAGTCCACGTTTCTCTTGACGAGATAAAAACCCCTTGGGTGTTGTATGGTTAAGCCTCACGGGCAATTAGTATCGGTTAGCTCAATGCCTCGCAGCACTTACACACCCGACCTATCAACGTTGTAGTCTTCAACAACCCTTTAGAGACCTTAAAGGTCTAGGGATGACTCATCTTGAGGCTCGCTTCCCGCTTAGATGCTTTCAGCGGTTATCGATTCC